>DATJUX010000051.1:0-118307 GCA_035502095.1 Burkholderiaceae bacterium | reverse complement strand
AGTACGCCAACACGCTGCTCAAGGACCGGATGCTGTTCGGCTCGGACTGGCCGCTGATCTCGCCGGACCGCTGGATGAAGGACTTCGACGAGAGCGGATTCAGGCCCGAGGTGAAGCCGCTGATACTGAAGAGCAACGCGGTGCGGTTGCTCGGGTTGGGCGACGCCGCCGCTGCGTAGCGCGCAGCAACGACGAAAGGGCAACCGTGGACGACAACGCCGTTCTCAAGCGCCAGCGTTTCACCGTCAGCCACCTGAACGAAGCCGACTTCAAGGGCGACGGCCTGCGGCCGTATTCGGTCTATCGCGATCTCGGCATCGCTCTCGCAACGCAGGGACTCGCGACCGCACATGTGATCCGCATGGTGGCGCCGTTTTCCGAGCGGTTCCGCGAGCGCCACCATCACGATGTGCAGTTCCAGCTCGTCTACGTACTCAAGGGCTGGTTCAGGAACGAATTCGAAGGCGAGGGCGAGCACGTAATGCGGGCCGGCTCGTGCTGGGTCCAGCCTCCCGGCATCCGGCACACGGTGCTCGGATGGTCGGACGATTGCGAACTGCTCGAGATCATCCTGCCCGCAGAGTTCGCGACGACCGTCGATCCATGAACATCGACGTCGGCGACGGTGCGTCCGTCAGCGCGGTCCACGAGCTCGCGACCGTTCAACCTGCCGCCGCCCTGTTCGTCTGCGCCCACGGCGCCGGCGGCCACATGTCGGACCAGGCGATGCTTGCCGCGACCGCGCAGTTGCGCACGCGCGGTCTCGATGTCATGCGGTTCAATTTCGTCTATCGCGAGAAGAAGTCCGGCGGTCCGGATCCGATGCCGCTGCTCAAGGCGTGCGTCGCAAGGGTCGCCGACTACGCCCGCGCAACGCTGCAGCCGCGCAAGCTGATCCTCGGCGGCCGCTCGATGGGCGGGCGCGCGGCGTCGATGCTGTGCGCGGACGGCTTCGCTTGCGACGGTCTCCTGCTGCTGGCCTATCCGCTGCATCCCGCCGGCCAGCCCGGGAAGCTGCGTGACGCCCACCTGCCGGCCATCCGCGTGCCGGTGCTGTGTTTCAATGGCACGCGCGATACCTTGTGCGAACTCGACCTGATGCGGCGCGTCCTCGCGCGCCTGCCGGACAACTGGACCATGCACTGGCTGCAAGGCGCCGATCACTCGTTTCACGTGCTCAAGTCGTCGGGCCGCAGCGACAAGGACGTGCTCGTCGAGATGGGTGAAGCGACGGGCGCATGGCTGGCACAGCGGGTTGCCGGCAAAGCCTAGATGGCACGGACGCGTTCTTCCGCTGAAGCGGGCGCCGGTGCGCTCGACGAATACGCAAACAGACGTTCGTTCCATGCAACGCCGGAACCGGCGCCGCACGAGATCGGCGACCGCACGGGACCGCTTCTTTTCGTGGTCCAGCAGCACGACGCGCGCCAGCAGCACTTCGACTTCCGCCTCGAGCTGGACGGTGTTCTCAAATCGTGGGCCGTGCCGAAGGGCATGCTCATCCAGCCGGGCGAGCCGCATCTCGCCGTCCCGACCGAAGACCACCCGCTCGCGTACGGGTCGTTCGAGGGCGTCATTCCGCCGGGCCAGTACGGCGCGGGCACCGTGATCGTCTGGGACTGCGGGCTCTACTCGCCCGACGAAGGCGCGGAGTATGCGTTCCACGATCGCGAGGCGGCGCAGGACCGCGTGCGCATGGAGCTCGCGGCCGGCAAGCTGAGCATCTGCCTGCTCGGCGAGAAGCTCAAAGGCTCCTATGCACTGGTGCGCACCAGGAAGGACAAGTCGTGGCTGCTGCTGAAACACCGCGATGCGCGCCCGCTGCGCCCTTCCTGGAGCGAGGACATGGCACGTTCGGTGCTCACGCCCTACGCGGTGGCCAATGCGGGAAATGTCGTCGCCGCGGATCGGCTGACCTTCGACAAGCTGATTCCGAACGGTCCGACGGAGGACCTGCCGTCCAGGCTCGCGCCGATGCTGGCCAGCCTTGCCGATGCGCCCTTCGGCCATCGCGACTGGATGTTCGAGCCCAAGCTCGATGGCTACCGCATCCTCGCGCATGTCGGGCTGGATGCGGTGCGCCTGCGCACGCGCAACGGCATCGACGTGACGGCCGCGTTTCCGCGCCTCGTCGACGACCTCAAGCGCCAGCCGGTGCTGCCGATGCTCCTGGACGGCGAAATCGTCGTGCTGCGCGACGGGCGCCCGTCGTTCGACGCCTTGCAGGACCGCGTGCAGCTGAAGGCCGCATCGGACATCGAGGCCGCGGATCGCGCCACGCCGAGCGTCTTCTTCTGCTTCGATCTCCTGCACGTGCTCGGGATGAACGTGCGCAACGCGTGTTACTCCGATCGCCGTCGCTACCTGGGCCAGTGCCTGAGCCCGACGCCGCGCATCCAGCTCGTGCATGCGGAAGCCGATGGCGAGGCGCTCTATCGCGCCGCGCTCGCCGCCGGGTTCGAGGGCATGATGGCGAAGCGGCGGTCGAGCCTCTATCACCCGGGCCGCCGTTCGGACGAATGGCTGAAGATCAAGCACGTCCGCTCGGCCGAGTTCATCGTCGGTGGCTACACCGAGGGCAAGGGGGCGCGGCGCGATCAGTTCGGTGCGTTGACGCTCGGCGTCTGGGACGACGGCGCCTTGCTGCCGGTGGGCAACGTCGGCAGCGGCTTCGACGACAAGGCGCTCGGTTCGCTGAAGCAGCTGCTCGTCGCGCGCCAGGTCGGCACGATGCCCTTTGCGACCCGGCCGGAAGCCGACGGCAAGATGTTCTGGACCCGGCCGGATCTCGTGGCCGAGGTGGAATTCGCCGGGTGGACCGACGCCGGCAACCTGCGTGCGCCGGTGTTCCTGCGCCTGCGCAACGACGTCGATCCCACGACGGTCACGCTCGCACGTGCGCGCGAGCGCAGTGCCGGGCCGGAGGCGAAAAGCACGAGCGCGGCGGGAACCGGCTCGGCCTTGACCGATGCGATCCTGCAGCAGCTGTCGGGCACCGGCGCCGGGCTGACCCTGGCGGTCAACGGCAACCGCATCAAGCTGACCCATCTCGACAAGGTGCTGTGGCCGGCGCAAGGCACAGGCAAGGGCTACACGAAGCGCCACCTGCTGCAGTACCTCGCCCTGGCAGCGCCGTTCATGTTGCGGCACCTCGCGCAGCGCCCGTTGACGGTGATCCGCATGCCCGACGGCATCGACGGCGAAGCGTTCTTCCAGAAGCACTTCGACGGCAGCGCGACGCCTGAGTTCGTGCGCGTGGTCGAGCTGGTGGGGGAAGAAGGCGCATCACGCAGGTACGTCCTGTGCAACAACGTCGAGACGTTGCTCTGGCTCGGCCAGATGGGCGTGCTGGAGTTCCACGTGCCGCACGCCAGCGTGCCGGCGGGCGCGCCGGCGAAGATCGACGAGAACGAGGTGTTCGATCGCCCCGACTACGTCGTCTTCGACCTCGACCCCTACATCTACTCGGGCAGGGAAGCGAAGGGGGCCGAACCCGAGTTCAATTCGCCCGGATTCGCCAAGGCGCGTGAGGTCGCGTTCCACCTGCGCGAGATACTCGCCGCCATGTCGCTGCAGGCCTTCGTCAAGACCACCGGCAAGACGGGCCTGCACATCTTCGTGCCGATCGAACGCACGATCACCGCCGACCAGGCGCGCGAGGTGTGCCGCCTGGTCGGAGACCATCTGCGGCGCAAGCACCCGAACGACATCACGATGGAATGGGCGGTCGAGAAGCGCACCGGCAGGATCTTCTTCGACCACAACATGAACGGCCGCGGGCGCACCTTGAACGCGGCGTATTCGCCGCGCCGTATTCCAGGCGCCTGGGTCGCGACGCCGGTCACGTGGGAAGAACTGGCCCGGATCGAGCCGGGCACCTTCACGCTCTCGACGGTGCCGCAGCGTTTGCGCGACAATGGCGACCCTTGGCAGGGGATCCTTCAAGCCCGGCACGATCTGACGCGGATGTTCACGCGCTGAGGGTGTCGAAGCACCACAGGAGCTCATCATGGCTGCACGTGCGATTGCCTCGCTCACAGTCACCTTCGGTCTCGTCTCGGTGCCGGTGAAACTCTTCTCGGCGACGCAGTCCTCCGCCGGCGTCTCGTTCAACCTGCTGCATTCGACGTGCGGGTCGCGGCTGAAGCAGCAGTATCTGTGCGCCAAGGAAGGCGTCATTGTCGAGCGCAGCGAGATGGTCAAGGGCTTCGAGTTCGCCAAGGACCAGTACGTCGTGTTCACGCCCGAGGAGCTGAAGGCGCTGGAGGAAAAGGGCACGCAGACGATCGAGATCGTCGCCTTCATCCCGCTCGCCTCGGTCAATCCGATCTATTACGACAAGGCGTACTACCTTGCCCCGGACAAGGGCGGCGCCCGGCCGTACGCGCTGCTGGGCCGCGCGATGCGCGAGATGAACCGCTGCGCGCTGGCTCGCTGGGCGTGGAAGGGCAAGCAATACATGGTGCAGATCCGCCCGGCCGAGGACGGGCTGGTGCTGCAGCAGCTGCTCTACGCCGACGAGGTGCGCGGGCTCGCCGACCTCGAGATCGAAAAGGCCGAGGTCAAGCCCGCCGAACTCGCTCTGGCCAAGCAGCTCATCGAACAGGGCGCGACGGACGAATACGATCCGAAGGCGTACGTCGACGAGGTCAAGAAGCGCATCGAGGCGGCCGTGCAGGAGAAGGTCGAGGGCAAGGAGGTGACGGTCAGCGCCGAGCCCGAGAGCAGCGGTGCCCAGGTGATCGACCTGATGGAAGCGCTGCGCGCAAGCCTGGGCAAGGGCGCCGCGGCGCCGGCGGAAGAGCCGGCCAAGGCGGCGCCGGCGAAGGCGGAGCGCAAGCCGCCCAAGCGCGTGGCGGCCGAGCCGGCCGCTGCACCCAAGGCAAAAGTGAGGAAGACGGGCTGATCGTTCGCGCGGTGGCGAGGTCGATCGGTTGACGGGTGACTGATCTGCAAGGCGAACTCCTCCATCGGGTCGTACGTCCCGCACGACGCTGTGCCGCCGTCGCGACCCCGCAGTGGACGATCGACGTCGCTCCCCGCCGTGCACGCATGAGTTCCTACACGTTCCGCGATGTCGAGCGGCTGCTGGGCCTGTCGCGGCCGGTGGTGCAGGGTTTCGTCGACGCGGGGTTCGTTGCGCCGTCGCGCGGCGAGCGCAACGAGATGCGCTTTTCCTTCCAGGACCTGATCCTGCTCAGGACCGCGCACGGACTCGCGACCGTCAAGGTGCCGCCGCGGCGGATCAAGCAGGCGCTCGCGCGCCTGCGCGCGGAACTGCCGGAGTCGGTGCCCCTGTCGGGCGTGCGTATCTCCGCCGTCGGCGCGCGCGTGGTCGTGCAACAGGGCGCGACACAGTGGCAGGCCGACTCGGGCCAGTATCTGCTCGACCTCGACGCGGCGCCGGCGAGCGAAATCGAATCGCTGCCACAACCCGTCGCGCCGGGCGACGACACGGCCGGGCACTGGTTCCTGCGGGCCGGCGAGCTCGAGGCGGTCGACCCCGAAGGCGCGGAGGCCGCGTATCGCACCGCGATCGAGCGCCAGCCGGACTTAATGGCTGCCTACGTCAACCTCGGCTGCATGCTGCAGGCCGCAGGAAAGCCGCTGCCCGCCGAGCGGATCTATCGCGAGGCGATCGCGGTCCTGCCGCAGGAGCCGCTGCTGCACTTCAACCTGGGCACGGTACTGGAAGACCTGCGCCGCAACGGCGACGCCGTGCACGCGTACGAAGCAGCGATCGCGCTCGACCCAACGTTCGCCGATGCGCACTACAACCTCGCCCGCCTGCACGAGGCGCAGGGGCATGCGCAGGAGGCGATCCGCCACCTTGCGAGCTACCGCCGCCTCCTGCGCGGGCCGCACTGAAACCGCGGGTTCCTTGTCCCACCGCAAGTGGATAGACCGATCGCGGGGCTCGGACGAGCCGCGAGTACGGGCACAATCCACACCTGCAGTTTCGCGATGCCATCACATCGATGCGCGCCCGTATACGCGCACACGTATACACGCACGCATAGGGTGATGGTGCGTCGCAAATGTCATGGCGAGCGCGTATTGACGGCTCCGTAAGCGCCGCTTCCTACTGTCTAATCGCCTTCGCAGGAAGGTCGAAACCGAGGGGTTGGGTCATGGGGAATATCGAGTCCGTGCTGCGTGAAAACCGCACGTTCGCTCCCGGCGCGGAGATGGTGAAGAACGCGGCGATTTCGGGGATGGACGCGTACCGCGCACTGTGCGCGGAGGCGGAACGCGATTTCAACGGCTTCTGGGACCGGCTTGCGAAGGAGAACGTGCTGTGGAGCAAGCCGTTCACGCGGGTGCTCGACGAATCGAATGCGCCCTTCTACAAGTGGTTCGACGACGGCGAGCTGAACGCATCCTTCAACTGCCTCGATCGCAACCTCACGAACGGCAACGCCGACAGGACGGCGATCATCTTCGAGGCCGACGGCGGCGAAGTGACGCGCATCACCTACCGCGAGTTGCACGCCAAAGTCTGCAAGTTCGCCAACGCCATCAAGGCGCTCGGCTACAAGAAGGGCGACCGTGCGATCGTCTACATGCCGATGTCGATCGAGGCGGTGATCGCGATGCAGGCTTGCGCCCGCCTCGGGGTCACGCACTCGGTCGTGTTCGGCGGGTTTTCGGCCAAGAGCCTGCAGGAGCGCATCGTCGACGTCGGCGCGACGCTCGTCATCGCCGCCGACGAGCAGATGCGCGGCGGCAAGGCGATCGCGCTGAAGCCCGCGGTCGACGACGCGTTCGCGCTCGGCGGCTGCGAGGCAGTGCGCAAGGTGATCGTGTACCGCCGCACGGGCGGCAAGATTCCCTGGGTCGAAGGTCGCGACGCCTACATGGACGAGTTGACCAGGGACCAGCCCGCGAGCTGCGACCCGGTCCCGGTGAACGCCGAGCATCCGCTGTTCGTGCTCTACACGTCCGGATCGACCGGCAAGCCGAAGGGCGTCCAGCACGCCACGGGCGGGTACCTGCTGTGGGGCATCCTGACGATGAAGTGGGTGTTCGACATCAAGCCCACGGACGTGTTCTGGTGCACGGCCGACGTGGGATGGGTGACGGGCCACACTTACGTCGCGTATGGACCGCTCGCGGCCGGGGCCACCGAGATCATCTTCGAAGGCGTGCCGACCTATCCGGACGCCGGCCGCTTCTGGAAGATGTGCCAGGACCACAAGGTGAGCGTGTTCTACACGGCGCCGACGGCGATCCGCTCGCTGATCAAGGCCAACGAAAGCAACCCGGCGACGCATCCCACGAAGTTCGATCTCTCCGCGCTGCGGATCCTCGGTTCGGTGGGCGAGCCGATCAACCCGGAAGCATGGATGTGGTACTACAAGAACGTCGGCGGTTCGCGCTGCCCGATCGTCGATACGTTCTGGCAGACCGAGACCGGCGGCCACATGATCTCGCCGCTGCCGGGTGCGACCCCGCTGGTTCCCGGTTCGTGCACGCTGCCGCTGCCCGGAATATTCGCTGCGATCGTCGACGAGGCGGGGCATGACGTGCCAAACGGGCAGGGCGGCCTGCTCGTCGTCAAGCGGCCGTGGCCCGCGATGATCCGCACGATCTGGGGCGACCCCGAGCGGTTCAAGAAGAGCTACTACCCGGAGGAACTCGGCGGCAAGCTTTACCTCGCCGGCGACGGTTCGATCCGCGACAAGCAGACCGGCTATTTCACGATCGTGGGTCGCATCGACGACGTGCTCAACGTCTCGGGCCACCGCATGGGAACGATGGAGATCGAGTCGGCGCTGGTGGCCAATCCGCTGGTCGCGGAAGCCGCCGTCGTGGGCCGCCCGGACGACATGACGGGCGAAGCGGTCTGCGCCTTCGTCGTGCTCAAGCAGGCGCGGCCGACCGGAGACGCCGCGCAGAAGATCGCCAAGGAATTGCGCGACTGGGTCGGCAAGGAGATCGGGCCGATCGCAAAACCGAAGGACATCCGCTTCGGCGACAACCTGCCGAAAACGCGCTCGGGGAAGATCATGCGCAGGCTGCTGCGCTCGATCGCGAAGGGCGAGAACATCACGCAGGACGTCTCGACCCTGGAAAATCCCGCGATCCTGGACCAGCTCAAGGTGGTGCAGTAGGCCGCGCGATTTCGTCGAGGCTGACGTGAGCGCAGCGAACATCAAGCGAGCGAGAGCGAGCGGCCGGAGACAGAATCCCGCGATCCTGGACCCGCTAAAGGTCGTGCAGTAGATCGCGGCCTGCGACTCCGGAGCGCGAACGACCAGGAAAGGAGCGGGGCCGGCGCAGCCGGCATATGGCAGAGAGGTGGCGCCGCAGCCGTCCGTACGGACCGCGGCGCGAGCAGGAGAGTTCTCTCCCGATGGCGTTTGTTCTGATCGTCGCGAAGGCCCTGATCGAGATCGCCGGCCTGGCGCTGCTTGCGCAGTTCCTGGTCGGCATCTTCGCCTGGGGCCGGCGCAACGAGAATCCGATCTACCGCTTGTTCCAGTTGATCGCAAGCCCGATGACCCGCCTCGTCCGGCTGCTGACCCCGAAGGTCGTGCTCGACCGGCACATACCGCTGGCGGCTTTCCTGATCCTCGTGTTCGCGTGGATCGCGACTGTCTTCGGCATCGCCCACTCCTGCGCCGTCGAGCCGGCGCAGGCGAGTTGTGCGCGCCTGCATCAGGTGCAGTAGGCGTCCGGTGCGTGCGCCGGCGTGGAAATGGTGGCTCGAGGCGACGGCTTCGATCGCGGTCGTGCTCGGACGCAAGCGTCGCGCGGTCGAGATCTACGAGCGAATCCTGGCCGCGTTTCCGCGCGACGAACTGGCGCTGAGCACGGTCGGAAACCTGCGCATGGAACTGGGCCAGCCGCTCGAGGCCATCCGCGCCTTCGAGGCGCTGGTTGCGGTCAACGCGCGCAACGCCGCCGCCTGGTTCAATCTCGGCTACATCCACGACCAATGCGAGTCGAACGCCGAGGCGGAACGCAGCTTTCGCATCGCGCTCGACCTCGATCCGAACCTCGACCGCGCGTGGTACGGCCTTGGGCTGGTACTGATCCGGCAACAGCGCGTCGGCGAAGCGGTCGCAGCGCTCGAGCGCAACACCGAGTTGCAGCCGTTCTCGCCGTACGGCTGGTACCAGCTCGCGATGGCGCAGCACCATCTCGGCCGGAGCGGCGAGGCGTGGCGCATCCAAGCGAACCTGCGCCGCTTCGAGCCGCGCTACGCGGCGACCCTCGAGCGTGACCTCGCAAGGGCGCACACGCCGGGCGAGGGGTGACTGGGAGCAGGTTATGCAATTGACCGACAAGCACCGGGAATACTGGAACCGGAACCTGAGCCTGACGTTGTCGCTGCTGGCGGTCTGGTTCGCGGCGACCTTCGTGCTGGGCTATTACGCGCGCGAGCTCACGTTCAATTTCCTGGGCTGGCCGTTCTCGTTCTACATGGCCGCGCAGGGCTCGCTGATCGTCTACATCGTGCTGATCTGGTATTACGCGCGGCGCATGCACCAGCTCGACCAGGAATACGGCGTCGAGGAAGGAGAGGACGCATGAGCGCCCAGGTCGGTTCGGGCCGGATCTTCTTCAACCAGCTGAAGAAGTACTACTCCTGGTACACGGGCGGTTTCATCGCATTCCTGGTGGTGCTCGCGCTGCTCGAAAAAATGGGCCTGCGGCGCGAATGGATCGGGTATGTGTTCCTGTTCGCGACGATCGCGTTGTACGCCGGCATCGGGATCATGAGCCGCACCGCCGACGTGGCCGAGTACTACGTCGCCGGGCGCCGCGTGCCGGCGTTCTTCAACGGCATGGCGACCGGCGCCGACTGGATGTCGGCGGCGTCGTTCATCGGCATGGCCGGCGGCTTGTACCTGCAAGGCTTCGACGGGCTCGCTTTCATCATGGGGTGGACGGGCGGTTATTGCCTGGTGGCGTTCCTGATCGCGCCTTACCTGCGCAAGTTCGGCCAGTTCACGATTCCGGACTTTCTCGGTGCGCGCTACGGTGGCCACGCCGCCCGGTTCATCGGCATCCTTGCCGCGATCCTCTGCTCGTTCACCTACGTCGTCGCGCAGATCTACGGTGTCGGCATCATCACGTCGCGCTTCACCGGCGTGGAATTCGAGGTCGGCGTCTTCCTGGGGCTCGGGGGCATCCTCGTCTGTTCGTTCCTCGGCGGCATGCGCGCGGTCACGTGGACCCAGGTGGCGCAGTACATCATCCTGATCATCGCGTACCTGATCCCGGTGATCTGGATCTCGGTGAAGCTCACGGGCTTTCCGGTGCCGCAGCTCGTCTACGGCGGCGTGCTGCAGAAGCTCACCGAGCGCGAGAAGCAGCTGGCTACCGATCCGAAGGAACTCGAGGTACGCGCCATCTTCAAGGCCAATGCCGACGCGGCCAAGGCGCGCATCGACGCCTTGCCCAGATCGTGGGACGACGGCCGCGTGGCAGTCCGGACGAAACTGGACGAGCTCAAGGAAGCCAATGCTCCGGTCGCGCAGATCATTGCGGCGCAGAAGGCGGTCAACGAATACCCGAAGTCGCCCGAGGAGGCGCGCCGGATCTGGCAGGGCGTGGTGGCGGCCAACATGGCACGCACCGCACCGCCGATGCCGCACGGCGAACCGTTCTACAGCGGCAACCCCGATCCGGCCAAGGCGGAGGCGGAACGTAACGTCAAGCGCATCAATTTCCTCGCGCTCATCTTCTGCCTCATGCTCGGCACCGCCGCGTTGCCGCACATCCTGATGCGCTACTACACCACGCCGTCGGTGCACCAGGCACGCCAGTCGGTGTTCTGGTCCCTGCTCTTCATCTTCCTGCTGTACTTCACCGCGCCGGCGCTTGCGGTGCTGGTCAAGTACGACATCTACACGCTGATCGTCGGGACGAAGTTCTCCGACCTGCCGTTATGGGTGCTCGGCTGGTCGAATGTCGATCCTAACCTGCTCAGCATCGTCGACGTCAACAAGGACGGCATCGTGCAGCTCGCCGAGATCCGCATCGGCCAGGACATCGTCGTGCTTGCGACGCCCGAGATCGCCGGGCTGCCTTACGTCGTATCGGGTCTGGTGGCGGCGGGCGGCCTCGCCGCCGCCCTCTCCACCGCCGACGGCCTGCTGCTGACGATCGCCAACGCGCTGTCGCACGATCTCTACTACAAGATGCTCAACCCCAACGCGAGCACGCAGAAGCGCATCGTGATCTCGAAGTTCCTGCTGCTGTTCGTCGCGCTCGCGGCGGCAACGGTTGCGGCACAGAAGCCGGCCGACATCCTGTTCCTCGTTTCCGCGGCGTTCTCGTTCGGCGCGGCGGCGTTCTTCCCGGCGCTGGTGGGCGGCGTGTTCTGGAAGCGCGCCAACTCGTGGGGTGCGGTGGCCGGGATGATCGCCGGCCTCGGCACGTGCTTCTACTACATGGCGACGACCCAGCCGTGGCTGCGCTCGGTGTTCGGGATCACGCGGCCGGTGAGCGACTGCATCTGGTTCGACATCCAGCCGATCTCCGCGGGCGTGTTCGGCGTCCCGGTGGGTATCGCGGTGCTGATCGTCGTCAGCCTTCTGACGCCGTCGCCCAGCCAGCGCACCCAGGACTTCGTCGAACACGTGCGCTACCCGAGCCTCGAGGGCGACACCCTGCACACGCTGGCCCACTAGGACCGGCCTGCACACGCTTCGAACCCGGGCTCGGTCGAGCCCGTTTTTTCGCGCTGTGTGCTGTAATCGAAACCGGACAAGCGGAGACCGCAATGCTCGTGGTTTGTGGTGAAGCGCTGATGGATGTCTTCTCGACCGGCGAGACCGCGACCGGTCTTGCGTTGCGCGCGCACGTTGGAGGTTCTCCTTTCAATGTCGCGGTCGGCCTCGCGCGGCTCGAGCGGCGTGCCGCGCTGCTCGGTGCGATCTCGAACGATTTCCTCGGCGCCCGCCTGATGCGTGCGCTCGAGAGCGAAGGCGTCGCGACCTCCACGGTGGTTCGAACTGCGAAGCCGACCACGCTGTCGCTGGTAGGACTAGATGCGAACGGCGTGCCGGCTTACGCGTTCTACGGCACGGAAGGCGCCGACCGCCAGCTGACGCCGCAGACGCTGCCTCCGCGTCCGCCGGGCGTGCGCGCTTTCCATTTCGGCTCGTACTCGACCGTCGTCGAGCCGACCGGCTCGGCGCTGCGTGCGCTGGTCGAGGCCGAGCGCGCACGAGCCGTCATCTCGTACGACCCGAACGTGCGCCTGAACGTCGAGCCCTCCCTGAAGATATGGATCGGCGAGGTGGAGTGGATGCTGCCGCGCACGCATCTGCTGAAGGTGAGCGAGGAGGACCTTTCGCTGCTTTACCCCGGTGCGACGCTCGATTCGCTTGCCGCGGCGTGGCTCGGCCAGGGCGTGCGACTGCTCGTGGTCACGCGCGGTGCCCAAGGTGCCGTGGCGTGGAACCGCGACGCGCGCGTCGAGGTGCCGGGTGTGCCGACCACGGTGGTCGACACCGTCGGCGCGGGCGACACGTTCCAGGCGGCGCTGCTCTGCTGGCTGGATGAACGGGACCTGCTCGGCGCCGCGTCGCTCGAAACGCTCGACCGTGCGCGCCTTGCGGAGGCGGTCAAGTTCGCCGTGCGCGCCGCCTCGATCACCTGCTCGCGTGCGGGCGCCGACCTGCCGCGGCGCGCCGAACTGCCGCGCTGAACACCCTCGCTCGCGGCGCTCAGCCGCCGAAGCGATGCAGCGCCTGGCGCCGGAAGTCGCGCGGCGTCATGCCCTTGATCTCGAGAAAGCGCCGGTTGAAGTTGGCGACGTTGTTGAAGCCCACTTCGTAGCAGATGTGGGTGATGTAGCGGTCGGACTCCATCAGCAGCTGGCACGCGCGATTGATGCGCACGCGATTGACGAAATCGACGAACGTGTTGCCGGTGGCGCGCCGGAACAGGCGCGAAAAGCGGCTCTCGCTCATGTCGAGCTGGCGCGCGTAGTCGGCCAGGGCCAGCGATTGACCCAGGTTCCTCGTCACCTGGTCGACGACCGCATTGATCTGGTCGAGCGTCGTATCGTCTTCCGAACTCTGGATCTGGACGCTCGAAAGCAGCTGGTAGTCGCGGCACTGCGCGAGATCGGTGAGGAACGCAAGGAACGCGGCGAAACGTTCCAGGCCGCGCGTCGCGCGCACGTGATCGAAATGCGCTGCGGCGCGTTCCGACAGGCCGAAGAACTCGATCCCGTGCCGCGCACGCTCGAGCATCGGCATCGCTTCCGCCAGCTCGGGAATGCACTCGGCGGCCCGCTCCAGGGGCGCGTGCGGGAACTGGATCACCCGGTCGCGCAGCGCGACCCCGCCTTGCGGCAGGTCGAGCGAGATCCAGTTGTGCGGCAGGCGCGGCCCGGTGAGCACGAGGTGCCCGGGCTGGAACTGGCCGATCCAGTCGCCGACGAATGCCTTGCCCGACGTCGCGACGATCAAATGCAGCTCGTATTCCTCGTGGTAGTGCCAGCGGGCGAGCGGCGTGGGAAACCCGTGATCGAGGCAGCGGATGAACGCCGCCGGCTGCGGACGTTCGTAGCCCACCGCGGGACTGCGCGAGCGGGCGAGGTCGTGCTCCAGTTCGGGTTGCCGCTGGCGCGGCGGCTTGTGTGCTTGCGTGCGGGCCGGGGCGGGCATGGCGGGCGATTCGGGCAGCTCAGCTCATTACATTACCGCCATCGACGTTGAGCGTCTGGGCCGTGATGTAGGCGGCGTCGTCGCTGGCGAGGAAGACCGCGGCGCCCGCGATGTCCTCGGGACGGCCCATCCGTCCGAGCGGCACCGCCTTGCCGACCGCGAGCTTCTTTTCGCCCGGCCGCAGTCCCTCGTACCGGGCGAACAGGGCATCGACCTGCGACCACATCGGCGTATCGATGACGCCGGGCGCGATGGCGTTGACACGGATCCCGTACGGTGCCATCGCGAGTGCGGCCGATTGCGTGTAGCTGATCACCGCCGCCTTGGTCGCGCAGTAGTGCGCGACCAGTGCCTCGCCGCGCCGGCCGGCCTGCGAGGCCAGGTTGATCACGGCGCCGCGCCCACGCAACCGATCGGCTGCGATCATCTGCGCCAGCACCTTCTGCATGACGAAGAACATGCCCTTGACGTTGACCGCGAACAGCCGCTCGTACATCGCCTCGCCGCTGTCGAGCAACGGCGCGAGATCGAAGACGGCGGCGTTGTTGAACAGGACTTCGATCGTGCCGAACTGCTTCCCGGCCGCGGCGATCACCGTGTCGATCTGCGCCGTCTGTGCGATGTCGGCGCCGAGATACGCCACCCGGCCCGGATGTTCGGCCATCGACGCGCGTACGCCGTCCGACGGGTCGCCGGCCAGGTCGACCAGGGTGCAACGCGCGCCCTCCGAGAGATACGCGCGCGCCACCGCCAGGCCGATGCCGCCGCCCGCGCCGGTCAACAAGGCATGGCGATCGCGCAGACGCCCGCTCATTGGTATGACTTGAGGAACTGGTCGACGCGCCCCATTGCGGTCCGCACCGCGCCCACCAGGCGCTCGTCGCCGGCGAGCTTGCCCCACAGCATGGCGTCGCTGCACAACGCGCGCGCCGGGTCCGCCGCCTCGCAGATCGCGTGCGCCGCGGCTGGATCCATGGCCTGATCCTGGTACGGCGAGGGCAGCTGGTCGCGATGCCAGCGCTGGAGGAACGCGAGGAAGAACGCCGGCAGCATGGCCACGGCGGCGATCGACGCGTTGGCCGCGAGGCGCTCGCGCACGGTGGGCGCGATGAAACCCGGGATCTTCGAGAAGCCGTCCATCGCGACGCGCGGATTGGTGTCGCGCAGCGCCGCGTTGCCGAACCGGTCCAGCACGACATCGCGATAGCGCTCGAGGTCGATCGGGCTCGACCGCAGGCACGGAATCGCGTCGTCGGTCACGTAATCGTAGGCGAACCGGCGGATGCGCGCGTCGCGGGTCCCCTCGTGGATGAACGAGTAGCCGACCAGCGTGCCTGCCCATGCGATGCAGCTGTGGCTGGCGTTGAGGATGCGGATCTTCGCCTCCTCGTAGGGTGCGACCGAGTCGACCATCTCGACGCCGACGCGCTCCCACTTCGGGCGGCCGTTGCAGAAGTTCTCCTCGATCACCCACTGCTTGAAGCTCTCGCCCATCACCGGCGCGGCGTCGTCCCAGCCGGTGGCGGCACGCACGCGCTCGCGCACCTCCGGCGCGGGCCGCGGGGTGATGCGGTCGACCATCGCGTTCGGGCAGGTCGTGTTGGCTTCCACCCAGCGCTTGAGTTCCGCGTCGCCGGCGAGATCGATGAACTGCAGCAGGCCGTCCCGGAAGCGGCCGCCGTTGTGGCGCAGGTTGTCGCAGTTGAGCAGCGTGACCGGGCCGCCAGCGCAACGCACGCGTTCGCGCAGGATGGCGGCGATCGCGGCGTAGATGGTGCTGCCCGCGCCCCCGCGCCGCGCCGCGTCGATGTCGGCGTTCAGCTCCGCGAAGGAACGGTCGAGGTGGTTCTTCGCATCGAGGTAGTAGCCGGCCTCGGTCACGGTGAACGAGATGATGCGCGTCGAGGTGCGGGCACCGATCGTGATCAAACCCGCCAGGGCCGGGTCGTAGGGCACGATCGTCTTGATCGCGGTGATCTTCTGGTAGGCGCGCGCGCCGTCCGGGGTCACGGTCTCGACCGTGTAGGCGCCCTTCTGCGCGCCGAGGGCGGCGATCACGTCGGCCATGTCCGGACGCGTGTTGCCGCCCGCGAGCGCCCAGGACGCGTCGCCGGTGTCGATCAGGTCCTGCAAATAGACGGCCTGGTGCGCGCGGTGAAACGATCCGAGACCGAGGTGGAGGATCGTCGACGGGGGCGAGGGGTTCGCGGACATCGAACGGATCCGTGTCAATGCGCGCTTGCCGCGGCCGAACGCGCGACGCGCCCCTGGGCATCGAAGAGATGCGCGGCGGCCGCGTCGATTTCGATGCCCACCGTGTCGCCGACGTGGACCGCCGGGCGGGTGCTCTGGCGCGCAACGAGTGGCGTCTTGGTGCCCGCGTTGACATAGATGAGCGTTTCGGCGCCGAGCGCTTCGACCAGTTCGACCGTGCCGCGCACGTGGCCGGATCCGGCCGGGCGGAGCGTGATGCTTTCCGGCCGCAGGCCGACGAAGCCGCCCGCCGGCACGTCCTTCACCGCGGACTGGAGCTGCGGCAGATCGGCGATCGGCACCACGTTCATCTGCGGCGTGCCGATGAACTGGGCGACGAACTGGTTGGCGGGCCGGTCGTACAGCTCGAGCGGCGTGCCGACCTGCTCGATCATGCCGTCGCGCAGCACGACGACACGATGCGCGAGCGTCATCGCTTCGACCTGGTCGTGCGTGACGTAGATCGTGGTGGCACCGAGGTCGCGGTGCAGCTTGGCGATCTCGACCCGCGTCTGGCCGCGCAGGGCGGCATCGAGGTTCGAGAGCGGTTCGTCGAACAGGAACACCTTCGGCGAGCGCACGATCGCGCGCCCGATCGCGACGCGCTGGCGCTGGCCGCCGGAAAGCTCGCGCGGCGTGCGCTTCAGGTAGGGCACGAGGTTCAGGATCTGCGCCGCCCGCTGCACCTTCTCCTCGATCACCTTCGGATCGGCCTTGGCCAGGCGCAGCGCGAAGCTCATGTTGTCGGCCACGCTCATGTGCGGGTAGAGCGCGTAGCTCTGGAACACCATCGCGAGATCGCGCTTGGAGGAGGGCCGGTCGGTGATGTCCCGCCCGTCCAGATGCAACGACCCGCTGTCGATCGTCTCCAGACCGGCGATCAGCCGCAGCAACGTGGATTTGCCGCAGCCCGACGGGCCGACGAACACGATGAACTCGCCCTTCTCGATCGACAGGTTCACGCCCTTGATCGCGCGCAGGCTGCCGAAGAATTTTTCCACGTTGCGGAGCTCGAGGAATGCCATGGCTGGATCTCCGTGATTACTTCACAGCGCCGAAAGTCAGGCCCTGCACGAGCTGCTTCTGGCTGAACCAGCCGAACACCACGATCGGTGCGATCGCCAGCAGCGAGGCCGCGGAAAGCTTGGCCCAGAACAACCCTTCGGGACTCGAGTACGAGGCGATCAGCGCCGCCAGCGTGCCGGCATTGGCCGCGGTGAGATTGAGCGCCCAGAACGCTTCGTTCCAGGCGAGCACCAGGCACAGCAGGCCGGTCGAAGCCAGCCCGCCCATGCCGAGCGGCAGCAGCACGAAGCGGAACTCGCCCCACACTCCGGCGCCGTCCATGCGCGCCGCTTCCAGGATCTCGTTCGGGATGTCCTTGAAGTACGAATACAGCATCCACACCATGATCGGCAGGTTCGACAGCGTGAAGATGATGATCAGGCCGGTCCTCGTGTCGAGCAGCGCGCTGCGCTGGGCCAGCGCGTACACCGGCACCAGCGCGCCCACCGCCGGCATCATCTTGGTGGACAGCATCCACATCAGGATGTCGCGCGTCCGCTTGGAGCGGAAGAACGCCATCGAATACGCGGCGGGCGCAGCGATCGCCAGCCCGAGCAGCGTCGAGCCGATGCTGGTGATGAGCGAGTTCTTCGCGTAGAGCAGGTAGTCGCTGCGCTCCTGCACCTCGCGGAAATTCTCCAGCGTCGGCGTGAAGAACCAGTGCGTCGGCACCTCGATCGCCTGCAGCTCCGTCTTGAACGCCGTCATCGCGAGGAACAGGATCGGGAAGATGATCAGCAGCGTCACCCCCCAGGCGGCGACCGCACGCACGGCGCCGATCCCGTCGAAGGCCTTCTTGCGTCGCGCCGCGCCCGCCTGGGGCACGGCACTCGCGGATTGCATCGTGCGGCTCATGGCTTCAGTCCAGGTTCTTGCCGATCATGCGGATCAGGAAGATGGCGACGATGTTGGCAAGCACGACCGCCAGCAGCGCGCCCGCGCTCGCGACCCCGGCATCGAAGTTCAGCAGCGCCTGCTTGAAGATCAGGAACGCGAGATTGGTGCTGGCGTCGCCCGGACCGCCGCCGGTGGTAGTGAAGATCTCCGCGAACACCGAGATCAGGAAGATCATCTCGATCATGATCACGACCGCGATCGAGCGCGCGAGGTGCGGCAGGTACATGTAGCGCAGCTGCTGCAGATACCCGGCGCCGTCCATGCGCGCCGCTTCGAGCTGCTCGCGGTTCATCGACGCCAGCGCCGTGATGAAGATCAGGCACGCGAACGGCAGCCACTGCCACGCGACCATGATGATGATCGACAGCAGCGGCCAGTCGGCCATGAAGTCGATCGGCTCGGCGCCGAGGAAGTGGGCGACCTGCGCGAACACGCCGTAGATCGGGTTCATCATCATGTGCTTCCACATCAGCGCGTTGACCGTGGGCATGACGAAGAACGGCGAAATCAGCAGCATGCGCACGAAGCCGCGCCCCGGGAAGGGATCGTTGACCAGCAGCGCAAGCGCGATCCCGCCGATGACCGTGATCACGATCACGCTGCCGATCAGCTGCAGCGAGTTGATTACCGACGTGGTGAACGACGGATCGGTGAGAAAGAACTCGAAGTTCGCGAGCCCGATGAACTCGTTCTCGCCCGGCTGCATCAGGTTGTAGCGGATGAGCGAGAAGTAGATCGTCATCACCAGCGGCACGATCATCCACAGGAACAACGTCGTGACCGCGGGCGCCAGCAGCAGGCGCGGCAGGAAACGGGGAGCGGAGCGTTGCATGGCGAGCGTCCTCGCAGGCGGTTGCTGGCGAGATGAGGTCGCCCCGGCGCAGGCCGGGGCCCGAGTTCAGCGCTGCGAAGTCGGGTCCCGGCCGCCGCCGGGACGACGATGCTTGGGTGCTACTTGTAGTAGCCGGCCTTGCGCATTTCGCGGTCGGCCGCGACCTGGCTGGCCTTGAGCGCGGCATCGATCGGTGTCTTGCCGGCGAGGGCGGCGGTCATCTGCTGGCCGACGGCGACGCCGATCGCCTGGAACTCCGGGATCGCGGCGAACTGCACGCCGACGTACGGGCTCTTGGGCAACGTGCTGTCGTTCGGATTGGCGGAGTCGATCGCCATCTTCTCGGCTGCCGCAAACTTCGCGGCCTTCTGGAACTCGGGGTTGGCGTACGTGCTCTTGCGCGTCCCGGTGGGCACATGGCCCCAGCCATTGGTCTTGGCGACGAGTTCGATGTACTCCTTGCTGGTGGCCCAGCGGATGAACTTCTGCGCGTCGTCGTTCTTCTTGGTGCCAGCGGGCACGGCGAGCGCCCATGCCCACAGCCAGTTCGCGCCCTTCGGCGTGACCTTGGTGGGCGCCTGCGCGAACGCCACCTTGTCGGCGACCCTGCTCTGCTTCGGGTCGCTGATGAACGAAGCCGCGATCGTCGCGTCGACCCACATGCCGCACTTGCCGGCATTGAACAGCGACAGGATCTCGTTGAAGCTGTTGCCCGCGGATCCGGGCGGCCCGTAGTTCTTCAGCAGGTCGACGTAGAAGGTGATCGCGTCATGCCAGGGCTGGCTCTCGAGCTGCGGCTTCCAGCTCATGTCGAACCACTGGCCGCCGAAGGTGTTCGCGAGCGTGGTGATGAACGCCATGTTGTCGCCCCAACCCGGCTTGCCGCGCAGGCAGATGCCGTACACGCCGTCCTTCGGGTCGTTGATCTTCGCGGCGAGGTCCTTGACCTGGTCCCACGTCGGACGTTCCGGCAACTGCACGCCCACCTTGTCGGCGAGATCCTTGCGGTACATGAGCATCGAGCTTTCGCCGTAGAAGGGCGCGGCGTACAGCTTGCCGTCGACCGACAGGCCGTTGCGCATCGCCGGCAGCAGGTCGTCCACGTCGTAGGCGGCGTCGGTCTTGATCTCGTTCAGCCAGCCCTTCTTGCCCCAGATCGGCGTTTCGTACATGCCGATCGTCATCACGTCGAACTGGCCGCCCTTGGTCGCGATGTCGGTGGTGACGCGCTGGCGCAGTACGCCTTCCTCCAGCGTGACCCACTTCAGCTTGATGTCGGGATTGGCCTGTTCGAAATTCTTCGAGAGTTTCTGCATCTCGATCATGTGGCCGTTGTTCACGGTGGCGATGACGAGTTCGCCGGCGGCGTGCGCACTGCCGACGAGAGCGAGACCCGCGGCGAGCGCGAGAGCGGACTTCAGGTTCATCGGTCTGTCTCCTTGCAAGGTCGTGGAAGAGTCGCCAAACGCGATGCCTTGCTTCATCGATGCGAAAAAGTTTAGGAAGCGTGCCGTCCGCAGTTCGATATCCGAGCGGCAGACGTCGATACTTTTCTGCACCGGAAGGGTGCCGATCGCACCAATCCGCTATGGAAACGTATACGTTGTGGACTCGGCGCATCGGGCTTCGGCGCGGTGCATGCGCGCGAATTGCGCGCGGATCGGCCGAGCAAACAAAAAACGGGGCGACGCAAGTTCCGCCGCCCCGACAGAGACGAGAGATGGACTGTGGTTTCGCCTAGGTCTGGTACCTGCGGGACTTGAAGCTCACCGTCTTGGCGAACTGGTCCTTTCCTCCGATGCGCCGGATGCTTGCCCAGGTTCCCTTGTAGTAGGGCACGAAGTTGCGATCCGTCCAGTCGGTCACGACGTCCCCGGCAATGCCGTTAAACCAGCCGAACTGCATGAACGTCTGACCGGGCCTGATCGCAGCCTCGGGATAGGCCATCGCGTACGTCGCGCCGTAGTCGTTGTAGATCTCGACGATGTCGCCGGGCTGCACGCTCATCGAACTCGCATCCCCCGGATTCATCTCGACGATGGCCATCGGGTAACGTTCCTTGACGTGCGGGTCGTGCTTGTTGTGGTAGCCGGTCTGCCAGACCTCGTTGATGCGCCCGTTGTTGATGAGGAAACGATGCTTCGCCTTCTGATCGGCGACCGGCTTGGGCAGTCCGGGCCAGGTCGCCGGCAGGAAGTGGGCAAGACCGTCCTTGGTGCCGAACTTCTCCGTATACAGCATCTCGGTGCCAATCAGCTTGCCGTCGCGCACCTCCTTCACGGGCAGTTGAACGCCGTTGTTGCCGGCGATGCGCAACAGCTCGTAGGTGGCCAGGTAACCCGTGTCGCCACCCTGGCTGTCGATCGGCGGCGCTCCCGGGCGACCTGCGCGCCGGAACCCGTCGTTGAAGGCGTCTTCTTCCGTCTTCCAATCGAAGCCCGAGAATCGCTCGACCATCGCGTTGTTGCCTTCCTTCTGGTACATCATCTTCATCGTGTTGGCGATTGCGGCGGCGATGAGGCAGTCCGGCATCGCCACACCCGGCGGATCCATGAACTTCTCGGAGAGGCGCATGCGCCTCTCGCCGTTCATCGACGTGAGGTTCGTCTCACCGGAATGCGCAGCGGGCAGAGCCAGGTGCGCCGCGTCCATGACCATGGTCGGATAGAGATCGATGAGGGTCACGAACAGTCCGCCCTTGTTCATGACCGCGTCGACGACCGCATCGACCATCTGGTCGACGGTCGCGCCGCGCGCCTTGGTCAGGGCATCCTTGACGATGTTCGAGCGCTGCAGGACGACGGCGCGGAACTGCTCCGCGTTGAGCGTCGTCTGGAAGGAGTTGCAGGCCCAGAACGTGAGCGTGCGTCCCTTGCCCTGGATGATCTCGCGGTCGACGTAGAGGTTCTGCTTCGCGGGATACGGCGGTCGCGTGTAGCCCTCCTGGTGCCCGCCCATCCGCACACATCCCGTCCCGCGCCGCCCGCCCACGTTGTGAGTGGCAAGAACCAGATCGAGCAAGGACGATTGGATCAGGTAGTTGTCGTTGCCCCAGATGATTCCCTTCTCGTAGCCATGCATCGTGCGCTTGAGCTTGCCATCAGCCTTCGGCTTGTAGGCCCACTCCGCTGCCAGCCGGATCTTGTCCGCAGGTACGCCGGTGATGCGACTGCCTTCTTCAAGCGAAGTCCGATTCGCCTTGAGCGCATCGTCGAAACCGCTGGTGCGCTGGGCGATGAACTGCTTGTCGATCCACCCCTGGTCGACAACGTAGCTCAGCAGTGTGTTGAAAAGCGCGATGTCGGTGCCTGGTTCGATCTCTAGATGCAGGACGCGATCCTTCGCTATCGACTCGCAGATGGACACGGTCGGTGTGCGGCGCGGATCGACGAAGATGATCCGTCCCGCCTCGATCGCCTCGCCGGCGAACCATTTCTTCTTCTTGTCCAGCGTCGCTCCCTGCAGATTTGGCACCCAATGCGCGAGGAAATAGTTCGTCTGCGTCTCGTAGGCGTTGGCGCCGACCGAAAAGATGACGTCGGCGACCTCCGCGTCCTCGTAACTGTTGTTCAACTCGCCGATTCCCATGTCGCGGGTCGCGTGGCATTCCGAGTTGTACGCCGGGCGGTTGTGGATCCGCACCAGCGGCGTTTGCAGCGCCGTGAACATCAGCTTGCCGCTGCCCCACGTGTTTTCGAAGCCGCCCCCAGCGCCGCCGTGATCGAAGGCGGTGAATCCGAGCCCACCCGGACCCTCTTTATCGAGGATCTTCTTGTGCACACCGGCGTAGAGTGCCAGTGCAGTCTCCCATGTCGTGTCGACCCATTGGTCGCCGGTATAGAGACGCGGATAGGCAAGCCGCGCCTTGGTGAGACCGTCCGCCGAGTACATGTACGAAGCCATCTTGCCGCCGCGCGTCGACGACAGGCCCTGATTCACCGTGCACGCCTTGTCGGGCACGATCATGATGTTGTAGCGCTTCCCGTCGGCGTCCGTGATCGCGTTGGTCATCGCCGGCGTCATCGTCACGGCGAGCGGCGGAAGCTGCTTGCGGAAATCCAGGCCGAGCGCGTTCTGGTTGGGCGCGCGACCGCCTTCCTGGTCCTCGGGCCATTTGTAGACGTGGTATCCGCATCCGACGATGCAGAAATGGCAGGTCATGTTGGTCTTCTTGGCGTTGACCGGCGGCAACGCGACGCGATCCTTCTTGATCATCGTGCTCCTCCGCGCTCAAAGAACGTTGGCCTGGCGGCCGTAGATCAAGCCGTTTACGGCGGTCGCGACGAGGCCTCCCTGTGCATCGATCTCGAGCGTGACCTGGGGCAGGTTCTCGGTAGCCTGCCCGCAAACCATCTGTCCACCCAGCTCGGCGTCAAAGACGCTGTAGTGGCATCCGCAGCGGAACGTGCGCGTGCTGGCGTCGTAGGCGACGGGGCAACCCATGTGCGTGCACAGGGTGGAGAAGGCGACGATGTCCCTGTCGGCCCCAACGCCACCGGGCACCGGGCGCCCGAGCTTGACCAGCGTGCAAGGCGACGAGGCGTCCGGAAATGAGAAGTTCACCGGCGCATTTGCCTTCAAGGCCGAAACGCTGGCCACGACTTTGCGTGGATAGGGAAGGGCGGTCCGACCGGCATCGACCTGCACGGCTTCGGCGGGCGGCGCGAAGGCGGCAGCGCCTGCGGCAGCGGCGGCAGTCGCCGCGCCGGTCCCCGACAATTTCAGAAACACGCGGCGGGTAATGCCGTTTGCTTTCTCGGTCATGTTCTCTCCTCATCGCGGACGCTGTCGGGTCCGCTCACCGGCAATGGCGACCAAGAATCGTGCCGACCGCCGCGAGGCGTGCTGTGAGAGCAGCGCATCGGGCTAAAGGCTCGCGGGAAGGGGACCGGGGCGCTCCGGAACCGCGCCGCGGGACGGCGCCCTGGTTACCGAACGGTAACCAGGCAGTCGTCGTCGCACTGCAGGCAGTTACGCAGTAGTGACAACGATCTCCTTGCGCAGCGCGCGATGCGTCGCGGTGGCCGGTTGCATAGACTTGCTCCCTGCGCAGGGACCGGTGGAGGCAATGTGAGGCGGGTTGAGCGGCGAGATGCGGTTCGCGCTTTGGTCGTCGGTGCCGGCTATTGCGCCATGCCCCGTGCGTATGCCGCCTCGGGTCGCGTCATCCCGATTGGCGTCACGGCCGTCTTTCCGGAAGACGAGGTAGGCCTGCTGCACACGTGGAAGGAGTGGCTCGAAGAGCGTTTGCAACGCCCGATCGAGTTCGTGACACGGAGCAGCTATCGCGAGATTTCGGATCTCATTCGCGCCGGCCAGCTCGACTTCGCGTGGATATGCGGCTACCCGTATGTCCGCTACAAGAGCGAGTTGCGTCTCGTCGCTGTGCCCGTCTGGAAGGGCAAGCCCCTCTATCGCTCGTACATCATCGCTCCGGTCGAGGACATCAGGCCACAACGGATCCTCGACCTGCGGGGGCACGTTTTCGCCTTCTCCGACCCGGACTCCAACTCGGGACACCTCTACCCGTGCTACGCGCTGATCCGCGAGGAGCAGGACCCGGATGCTTTCTTCTCGCGGACTTTCTATACGTGGGCGCACCGCCTGGTCGTGCGAGCGGTCGGCGAGGGGGTCGCGCAGGCGGGGGCGGTCGACGGCTACGTCTACGAGCTGGTCGCGTCGCTTCAGCCGCGGCTGGTCGCACGCACGCGGGTGGTCGAGCGCTCGCCGCTGTTCGGTCATACGCCGATGGTGGCGCGCCGGGATATCGATCCCCAGGAGGAGGCTGCATTCTTCGCTGCGCTTGCCGCCATGACAGATGACCCGCGTGGTCGCGAGCTCCTGCGCGCAATGCAGCTCGACGGCTTCGTACGCGGCAACGTCGCTTTGTACGATTCCATCGAAGGCATGATGCACGCCGACGAGCAATTCCGCGCGCGCAAGATGGCAGCGCGCCCATGAGCGCCTTTCGCTTTCCGCGCTTCTTTCCCCAGCTCTCCTTGCGGTACAAGATACCGCTGCGTGTGACGTTGCTGGTCCTGCTCGTTGCGCTCTCGGTGACCGTGGCAATCGTCCTGCGTCAGGCGAATCAGGCGCGCGAGGATCTCGATCGCTACAGCAGCAGCCTGGCACGTGCATTGGCGAATACGCTGCAACCGTATTTGCGCCACGACGACGTGTGGCGCGCGTACGAGATCATCCGATCCGCCATCGAAGATGCCGGCGCGACGAGTTCCGGGTCGCCGCCGGTGATCGTTACCGATGCGACCGGGATGATCTTCGTCTCGTCGAAGCCACGGGAGTTTCCGGTTGGCGCGAGCCTGGCGTCCATCGGCCCGGACTTCGCCTACTTCACGTCGCTGCACCGACCCGATGCCACGGCAGAGTCGGCAGGGATCGGTCCGGAGGGCTCGGACCGTTTGTTCTATGCCGCTCCGATCAAGGCCGACACGGTGCGCCTTGGTGACGTCGTACTCGTGAGCAGCCGGTCGGCTCTGTGGCCCCGTTACGTCGAAATCCTGAAACAGGCCAGCGCGGTTACCGTGCTTGCACTCGCGCTCTTGTTGCCTGCCAGTTGGTTCTGGGCCCGGCGCACGGCTACACCGCTGGTTTCGCTGGCCTCGGCAATGCGCAAGGTTCCGGCCCGTCTCGACGACATCTCGGAGGACACGCTTGCCGACGAGGGCGATGAGATCGGTGAATTGACGCGCACCTTCCGGAGCATGCTGGCCGACTTGAAGAACAAGCGCGAGCTGGAGAACCAGGTCGTCGCATCGGAGCGATTGGCGGCGATCGGCCGCCTCGCGGCGGGCATCGCGCACGAAATCAACAACCCGCTGGGCGGCATGCTCAACGCGATCAGCACCTATCGCAAGCACGGCAGCAACGATCCTCTTGTGAATCGGACGCTCGCGCTGCTTGAGCGGGGCCTGACACAGATCCGCGCATCGGTCGGAGCGCTTCTGGTCGAGACGAGACTCTCGGACCGCCCGCTGACGCGCGAAGACTTCGATGATGTTCTGCTGCTCGTTGCACCCCAGGTCGACCGCAAAGGTGGCGCAATCGATCGCGATGTCCGGGTCGACTTTCCGCTCCCGCTTCCGGCGGGCCAGGTGCGCCAGATCCTCATCAACCTGCTTTTGAACGCCGCGAATGCCATCGAGCCAGGGGGGCGCATCGGACTTGTCGTCGAGCTGCCGGACCCGGTGCTGCGCATTCGCGTGCACAACAGCGGCCGTCATATCCCGGAGGAAAAACTGCAATACCTGTTCGAGCCATTCACGCTTGCCGCCGGAGAAGGAAGCGGGCTCGGTCTCTGGGTGGTCTACCAGATCGTCAAGCAGCTCGGTGGGTCGCTCAGCGTGGACAGCAAGCCGGACTCGACCTTCTTCGCTGTCGAGTTGCCACTGGACTCGACCGTCACGCAGCTGCCGCACGGGCAGCAAGAACATGAGCGCGCATCCGCAGCTGTGCTTGATTGAAGACGACGCGATCATGGGCGAATCGCTCGTGGATCGCTTCCGTCTGGAAGGATTCGACGTCGACTGGCACCGGCGGATGGCCGAGGCCCGCGCCGCCCTGGCCAGGCGACGATACGACGCAGTCATCAGCGACGTCCGTCTGCCGGACGAAGACGGCGCGCAGGCGTTCATGAGCCTGCTCACTCAGGGCGATTTGTCGGCACGACTGCCGCCGTTCGTCTTCATCACCGGATTCGGAGCCATTGACCGGGCGGTAGAGCTCATGAAAGCCGGCGCCGCCGACTACGTGACGAAGCCCTTCGACCTTGACCGTTTGGTCGAACGGATGCTGGCACTTTGCGAAGCAAGCAAGGGTGCCGTCGAGCATGCCGGGTTGGGCATGTCGCCGAGCATGCAGCGCATCGCCGCCGCGATGCCGCGCCTGGCCGCCCAGGCGGAAACGCTGCTGATCACCGGCGAATCGGGCGTCGGCAAGGAACATGTCGCACGCCTGTTTCACCGCCACCTCGCGGAAAACGCCGGCCAGTCGGCGCCTCCGTTCGTCGCCGTCAATTGCGCGGCGCTGCCGGAAACGCTCATGGAAGCGGAACTGTTTGGCTACGAGCGTGGCGCGTTCACCGGGGCGAACCGTGCGAAGAGAGGATTGTTCGAGCAGGCGCACGGTGGCGTGCTGTTCCTCGACGAGATCGGCGACATGCCGCTCTCCATGCAGGCCAAGCTCCTGCGGGTCCTGCAGGACCGTCGAGTCGTTCGCGTCGGTGGCCAGGACGCGACCAAGGTCGATTTTCGGCTCGTCTGCGCAACTCATCGCGATCTGAAGACGATGGTCGCGCAAGGCGCGTTCCGCGAGGACCTCTACTATCGCATCGACGTCATTCATCTGCGCATCGCACCCCTGCGCGAGCGCCGCGAAGACATCACGCACTATCTGCGCGAGTTCGTCGGCGCCTTCAATCGGCGAAACCCGGGTGAGGTGAAGCGCCTCGACGCCCGCACCGAGAGCCTGCTCCTGCGCTACGCGTGGCCGGGCAACGTCCGCGAGCTGAAGAACGCTGTCGAGCGAGCCTGCATCCTGTCGTCGACGCCACTGCTGTCGCCCGAAGTGTTCTTCAGCGACCCGCTGCGCGACGAGACGCCGGCGGCCCCGGCGCTGTCGCGATCACTGGCGGACTATCTGCAAACCGTCGAGCGCGAGTTCATCCAGGAAGTGCTGCTCGAGCACGACAACCAGATCGGCCGTACAGCAGAAGCTCTTGGCATCAGTCGCAAGAATCTTTGGGAGCGCATGCGCCGGCTCGGACTGGGCCAGGCCAGATCCGAGCCAACGTCTTCTGGGTAGCGGCGGAAGCTCAGGACCCGCAACAGGACGATGCGCAGCAAGACTGAGCTTGCTCTTGCCTGGCCCCGGCTGTCGGGAGCACACCTGCGGCAAGCGGCTTCGTCGCCCTGACGAAACCACTGACGAACTTGCCGTCGACCTCACGCGCGACCACATCGACGTCGATGTCCTGCACCGCAAGGAATTCGCGCGCGTCTTCGATCTTGTAGACACGCGTGACCTCGATCGCCGCGTTTTCAAAGCCCGCCGCGGCGAGCTTGGCGAGATATTCCTGGTCCGACAGCGCGCCGGCGACGCATCCAACCCAAAGCTCGACGCTCTTTCGAATCGCCGCAGGAACCTCGCCGCGCACGACGACGTCCGAAACGGCGAAACGACCGCCGGGCTTGAGCACGCGAAAGGCTTCCGTGATGACGCGGTCCTTGTTGCCGGAGAGGTTGATCACGCAGTTCGAGATGATCACGTCGACGCAGTTGTCGGGCAGCGGGATGTCCTCGATCTCGCCCTTGAGGAAGTACACGTTCGTGAGCCCGCTCTTCAGCTTGTTTTCTTCGGCGAGCGCGAGCATCTGGTCGGTCATGTCGAGTCCGAAGGCCTTGCCCGTCGGGCCGACCCGTTTGGCCGAAAGGAGCACGTCGATGCCCCCGCCCGAGCCGAGGTCGAGCACCGTTTCGCCGGGCTTCAACTCGGCGAGTGCCGTCGGGTTGCCGCAGCCCAATGAGGCGAGCAGCGCCTTCTCGGGCACCGCGTCGGCCTGGAGCGCGTCGTACAAGTTGGAGGTGATCGGATCACCTCCGCAGCAGTCCCGGGCCGCAGCGCCGCAACAGCCGTTCGTCGCACCCTGCGCGACGCGTTCAGCTGCTTCGCCGTACTTCTGCCGGACAACCTCTTTGACGTCGGTGGGTGCGTTCATTGGGATCTCCCGGGAATCACTTGCAGCAGACGATCGCCTGCGGTTCGATCGCCTTGTTGCGCGTGCAGCACTCGGCATAGAGAAACCCGACAAGTTCCTGCAGCGCCTCGGTGTTGGCCGAATACCAGAGGTACGTCCCATCGCGGCGGACGCTGACGAGCTCCTCGTTGCGCAACTTCTCGAGGTGGTGCGAGAGCGTCGAGCTGGCGATGTCCAGTTCGGCGGAGATGTCGCTTGCTACCAGGCCCTCCGGGTGCGCACTCAACAGCAGGCGGATGATGCGCAACCTTGGTTCGGTCCCCATCGCCGACAGCATGTCGGCAAAACGGGCGGTCATCCGAGCGTCATCTTTCTTTGGCATGCTCCGCCTCCGACGATATTTCGACAATTATTGAAATATAATCCGCCGATGTCAAGCGCGCTCGGGTACCGGGTCACCATTCGAGCCGAGGTCTCATGAGCAGCCCTCTCAACGTACTCTTCCTCTGCACCGGGAACTCGGCGCGTTCGATCATGGCCGAAGTGATGCTGAACGCGATGGCGGGAGCGCGCTTCAAGGCGCTTTCGGCCGGATCGCACCCGACCGGGCGGGTGAATCCGTTCGCAATCGAACTCCTGAAGAAGAATCGACTTCCCACCGAGGGCCTGCGCAGCAAGAGCTGGGATGAGTTCGCTGTGCCCGGCGCTCCTCCGCTCCATTTCGTTTTCACCGTCTGTGACAGTGCTGCCGGGGAAGTGTGTCCGCTCTGGCCTGGCCAACCCATCACGGCGCACTGGGGCGTCGAGGACCCCGCGGCAGTCCAGGGCTCGGACGAGGACAAGCGGCGCGCATTCTTCAAGGCATTCAACCTGCTGCAGAATCGCCTGCAGTTGTTTCTCAACCTGCCCATGATGAAACTGGACCGCGTGGCTCTGAAGCAGCGTCTGGACGAAATTGGAACGCACCAGGCCTGAGCGAAGCAGGCCGGCACGGCAAGTGGCGGCAGAGTTGATCGGCACGGCGTTGCTGCTGGCCGTGGTGATCGGCTCGGGAATCATGGCGGAGCGGCTGTCCGGCGGAAACGCCGGCATCGCGCTGCTCGCGAACGCACTTGCCACGGTGGGCGGTCTGTACGTTCTCATCGAGATCTTCGGCCCGATCAGCGGCGCGCACTTCAATCCGGCGGTGTCACTCGTTCTGAGCGCACGCGGCGGATTGGCTCCGCCAATGCTGCTGCTGTATGTGCTTGCGCAGTTGGGGGGCGCGGTGCTGGGCGCCTGTCTGGCACACCTCATGTTCGACATGACCGTGCTGCAGCTTTCCACCAAGGTGCGCAGCGGGCCCGGCCAGTGGATCGCCGAGGCCCTGGCGACCTTCGGCTTGCT
This sequence comes from Burkholderiaceae bacterium, assembly GCA_035502095.1. Taxonomy (GTDB): domain Bacteria; phylum Pseudomonadota; class Gammaproteobacteria; order Burkholderiales; family Burkholderiaceae_F; genus JAKANT01. Next base: position 88,528 of record DATJUX010000051.1, on the reverse strand, counting down.
GCTCGTCATTCTCCGCGCCCCGGCATCGCGCGTCGCGATCATGGTCGCCGCGTACATCGGGGCGGCGTATTGGTTCACCGCATCGACGTCGTTCGCCAATCCGGCAGCGGCATTCGGTCGAATGTTCAGCGACAGCTTCGCGGGCATCGCTCCGTCGAGCGTGCCCGGCTTCGTGATCGCGCAACTCGCCGGCGCTGGCCTGGCGGTGCTCGCTCACCGTGGCTTCTCGCCCAACACTGGACCCAAGGCGAGACGGACCAACGCACAACATCGCGCGGTGGCGGAGTGATGCGGCACTCGGATGAGGCCCACTGCATCACCTGCGCGCGCGATGTGTTCGATCGCCGCGACGCTGCGCGGACACGAGGTCCTGGCGACCTGACAGCTCGCTGACAGTCACGGGCGACCGCGGGCAATTCGCCTGCACGAACGTCGTCTCGGGAAGTTTTCCTCTGTCTACCCGGAAGTGCCGATGCAAGGATCGCGACGCCAGCGACGGTTGCCGCGCGCGAACTGCAGTGATGCGCGCGCGGCGGCATCGAACGATAAGACGGGGGAGCCATCATGAAGTCGGGCGGCACTCGGGGGCGGTTCGCCATCGGCGCGGTTGTCGCGTCGACCTGGACGCTGGTCCACGCTCAGGCGGATGCGCCACCCCAGGCTCTGCCTCCAGTCGAAGTCATCGGTGTCACGCCGCTTCTCGGCGGGGGGATCGACCGCGACAAGATTCCGGCCAACGTCCAGACCCTGTCGGGCGACGAGTTCGACCACCGCAAGTCGCCCGACCTGATGTCCACGTTGTCGCGTTCGATGCCGGGCGTGTCGATCAGCGACCAGGCCGGCAATGCCTACCAGCGCGACGTCAACTTCCGCGGCTTCGTCGCCTCCCCGATCCCGGGCACGACACAAGGCCTCGCCGCGTACCAGAACGGGATCCGCATCAACGAGGCGTTCGGCGACCTCGTCAACTGGGACTTCATTCCCGAAGGCGCGATCGCGCGCACCGCGCTGCTGCCCAGCTCACCGATCTATGGACTGAACGCACTGGGAGGAGCCGTAACGATCGAGATGGAAAACGGCTTCACTCATCCGAGCACCGAGATCGAACTTCGGGGCGGTTCGTTCGGACGGCAGGGGCTGGCGGTCGAAGCCGGTCACCAGGCCGGCAACATGGCGGGCTATCTCGCGGTCGACCTCATCCATGACGGTGGATGGCGCAACGACTCGAGGTCGCTCGTCCGGCGCGGCTACGGCGACATCGGCTACCGCGATGGGAACGCCGAATACCACCTGTCCCTGACCGCGGCCTCGAATTCCTTCGGCGCCGCGGCCGCGACGCCGGTCGAGATGCTGGCGCAGAACTGGTCGTCGATCTTCACTGTGCCGCAGTCGACCGAGCAGAGCCTGCTGTTCCTGGCGGGCACCGCGAACTGGAAGCTCTCCACTGCCGACTCGATCCAGGCCAATGCCTATTACCGGGGATTCTGGCAGTCGCACCTCGACGGCAACGGCACCGATGCGCAGAACCAGGGCTGCCCGGACCCGACGTTCCTCTGTTTTCCCGACCTCGACGGCAACCTGCAGAACCTGACCGACACGTCCGGCCAGCCCGTTCCCGCCGCGGGAGCGCTGGCGACCGGGGTGTTGGGTGAAATCGATCGCACCTGGACATCGAGCATCGGCGTCGGCGGGGCGCTGCAGTGGACGAACGTCGCGCAGCTCGGTGAAAAGCGCTTCAATCACCTGGTCGCCGGCGCGAGCCTGGACACGGCGCGTTCGCGTTTCACGACCAGTTCCGAACTGGGCACGATCAACCCCGACCAGTACCCATACGTTGTCGGCGCCGGGATCTTCATCGACATGCCGAACGGCGACGTCGCGCCGGTCGGGGTCAGTTCGGATACGACCTACCTCGGCGTCTTTGCCGGCGACACCTTCGACGTGACGAGCGAGGTCGCGGTGACCGCCGGGGTGCGACTGAACTCCGAACGCATTTCCATCAGCGACCTGCAGGGGACCGCTCCTGCCGTCGCGGGCTCCCACAACTACAGTCGCGTCAATCCGAGCCTCGGCGCGACATGGGCGGCCGCGCCCGGGTTCACGCTGTACGGCGGCTACTCCGAAGCGAACCGGGCACCGACGCCGTTGGAACTCGCGTGCTCGGATCCGGACCGGCCATGTCTGATCGACAACGCGCTGGTGGCCGATCCGGACCTGAGACAGGTCGTGGCCCGCACGCTCGAGGCGGGCGGGCGCGGGAGCACGAGTGTCGCGACGAATGCGGTGTTGTCGTGGAACGCGGGTGTCTTTTCGACCAAGCTGACCGACGACATCCTGCACATTCCCAACACGACCAATGGACTGGGCTACTTTGCCAACGTCGGCGCGACGCGCCGGCGCGGGGTCGAGGCCGGCCTGTCGCTGCACTCCGAAGACGTCAACGCGTACGCCAACGTCGCAGTGATCGATGCGACGTACCTCGACGCGCTCACGCTCTCGTCGCCGAACAATCCGAGCGCGGACCCTGACGGCAATATCTTCGTCGTTCCCGGGAATCACGTGCCGGGGATTCCACGCACACGCGTCAAGGTCGGCGCCGATGCCCGCCTGACGGGGCAGTGGAATCTCGGTGCCGATGTCTGGTATGTCGGCTCGCAATACCTGATCGGCGACGACGCCAACCAGAATCCGCAGGTTCCGAGCTATATCGTTGTCGACCTGCGCACCACGCTGTCGCTGGGTCCGCGCTTCGAGCTGTTTGCGCAGATCCAGAATCTCTTTGACCGTCGCTACTACACGTTCGGGACCTACTTCGATACGACGACGGTGCCGTACCTCAATCTCTCGGATCCGCGCACGTTCGTGCCCGGAGCGCCGCGCTCCTTCTTTTTCGGCGTGCGCATGACACTCTGACCGGTGCGCGCCGGCCAGCAGGGCTTGTCGATCCAACCGCCGCCCACGAGCGCCACGCCGTGTCCGCCGCCCCGGTCGCCATCAACGTCCTGCTGGTCGACGACCATGCCGTCGTGCGCGCGGGATATCGGCACCTGCTCGCGCGTGACGGGCGCATCGCCTTCATCGCGGAAGCTTCCGACGCCCAGGCCGCATACGCGTCGTTCGGCGCGTTTCCGCCCGACGTGGTGGTGATGGATCTCGCGCTGCCTGACTCGAGCGGAATCGAGGTCATGCGCCGGATGCTGGAGATCCGTGCCGATGCGCGCGTGCTGATCTTCAGCATGCACGAGGAGCCGATCTTTGCGACCCGCGCGATGCAGGCCGGCGCGCGCGGTTACGTCACCAAGAGCAGCGGCCCGGAGGTTCTGGTCGACGCGGTGCTCGCCGTCGCGCGTGGCGAGTGTTATGTGAGCCGCGACGTCGCGAGCATTCTGCAGAGACGGCAGGCGGCCCAGTCGGAACAGCCGGGTGCACTCACGCCGCGCGAGCTCGAGGTCCTGCGGATGCTGGCCCGAGGCGATACGCTGAACCAGATCGCCGAGCGGCTGTCGATCAGCGAAAAGACAGCGGCGAACTACCAGTGGCTGCTCCGCCATAAACTGGACGCGAGCAACAACATCCAGCTCCTGCTGCGCGCCGCCGAGGACGGATTGATGCGCAGCGAGTCTTCCGCGGGCGATGCTCGACCGGCCGCGGCCGACCGCAGCTGATCCGCCCGCAACGACTCGCGTCAGAACGTGCCAGGGTACGCGCCGCCGTCGAGCAGGATGTTCTGTCCGGTGAGATAGCCTGCCTGCGCGCTGCAGAGGAAGGCGCAGAACTGGCCGAACTCCTCGGGCCTGCCGAACCGCCCGGCAGGAACCGTGGCAAGCCGGGCGTCGGATACCTCCTGGATCGACTTGCCGGTCCTGCTCGCCTGGGCCTTGAACCCGGACTGCAGGCGATCGGTGTCGAAGACGCCGGGCAGCAGGTTGTTGAGCGTGACATTGCGCGCGGCGAGGCGCGGCTGGCGGGCCAGGCCGGCGACGAAGCCGGTGAGCCCGGCGCGCGCGCCGTTCGACAGGCCGAGCACATCGATGGGCGCCTTGACGGCGCCCGAGGTGATGTTCACGACGCGGCCGAAGCCGCGCGCCGCCATGGCATCGACGGTGGACTTGATGAGTTCGATCGCCGTGAGCATGTTCGCATCGATGGCCTTGAGCCAGTCCTCGCGCGTCCATTCGCGGAAGTCGCCGGGCGGCGGGCCGCCTGCGTTGTTGAGCAGGATGTCGATCTGCGGACACGCCGCGAGCGCGGCCTTGCGCACCTCGGGCAGGGTGATGTCTCCGGCGACCTCGATGACCTCGCGCGCGCCCGGCAACTTGCGCAACTCGGCGGCGGTGGCGCCAAGTGCATCCTTGCCGCGCGCGTTGATCACGAGATGTGCGCCCTCGCGCGCCAACGCGCGCGCGCAATCCTTGCCGAGGCCTTTGCTAGCGGCGCAGACGAGTGCCCAGCGACCTTCGATGCCGAGATTCATTGCATGCTCTTCTCGCCGTTTTTCCCGAGCGGTGCGAGGGATCTCGGCGCTTGCAAGGCCGGGATCGCTCGCCTGCGGCTCGGAATGACGAGGCGTCGTCAGCCTTCGATCAGTATCGCGCGGAAATCGTTGACGTTCGTCAGCGTCGGTCCGGTGATCACCGAGTCGCCCAGCGCCTCGAAGAATCCGTGCCCGTCGTTGTCGGCGAGGCTGTCCTTCGGGCGCAGCCCTTTGGCCCACGCGCGTGCGAGCGTGTCGGGGCCCATGTACGCACCGGCGATTTCCTCCAGGCCGTCGACACCATCGGTATCGCCCGCCAGGCCGTGGACGCCGGCGCGTCCGTCGAGCGCGATCGCCAGCGACAGCAGGAACTCGACGTTGCGTCCGCCGCGCCCGTTGCCGCGCACGGTGACCGTGGTCTCGCCGCCGGAGAGGAGCACGCACGGCGCCGGGACCGGCTGCCGGCGCGCGGCGACCTGCAGGGCAATGCCCGCGAACACCTTGCCGACATCGCGTGCTTCGCCTTCCAGCGAATCGCCGAAGATGTAGGGCGTGTAGCCCGCTGCGCGCGCGACCTCTGCCGCCGCCTCGAGCGCCATCTGCGGTGTCGCGATCATGCGCGTCTCGGCGTTGGCAAGGCGCGGGTCGCCGGGTTTGATCGATTCGCCGCGGCCGGACTCCAGCACCTCGCGCACCGCGGCCGGCACGTCGATGTCGTAACGGCGGATGATCGCCAGCGCATCCGCGCACGTCGTCGGATCGGCCACCGTCGGGCCGGAGGCGATGTCGATCGGGTTGTCGCCGGGCACGTCGGAGATGAGCAGCGTCAATACGCGCGCCGGGTGACATGCCGCTGCCAGCCGTCCGCCCTTGATGGCGGAGAGATGGCGCCGCACGCAGTTCATCTCGCTGATGGTGGCACCCGACTTGAGCAGCGCGCGATTGACGGCCTGCTTGTGCTCGAGCGTGAGGCCCGGCGCGGGCAGCGGCAGCAACGACGAGCCGCCGCCTGAGATCAAGCACAGCACCAGGTCGTCGGCCGAAAGTCCCCGCACGAGCTTCATCAGGCGTTCCGCCGCGGCGAGGCCCGCCGCATCGGGGACCGGATGCGCGGCCTCGACTATTTCGATGCGCTCGCAGGGCACGGCGTAGCCGTAGCGCGTGACGACGACGCCCGACAGCGGTCCGCTCCAGTTGTCCTCGACCGCACGCGCCATCGCCCCCGAAGCCTTGCCGGCGCCGATGACGATCAGCCGGCCCTTGCCAAGCGCCTGCGGCGCGGGAAGGTGGGGCGGAATGCACAGCGACGGCTGCGCGGAGGCGACCGCCGCGTCGAACATGCGGCGCAGCAGCGCACGCGGAGAGGAGGAACGGGCGTTCATTTTCCCGGTGCGCCGCGAATGGCGCTCGTCAGCTTGCCTTCTGGCCGATCTCGAAGTTGGCGAGCTTCTCCAGCGCCCGCACCATCGCGGAATGATCCCATGCCCTGCCGCCATGCGCCGCGCAGGCGTTGAAAAGTTCCTGTGCCATGGCCGTGTTCGGCAGCGCCACGCCGAGGGCACGTGCACTCGACAGCGCAAGGTTCAGGTCCTTCTGGTGCAGTTCGATGCGGAAGCCCGGATCGAAGGTGCGCTTGACCATGCGGTCGCCGTGCACTTCGAGGATCTTCGACGAAGCGAAGCCGCCCATCAGCGCCTGCCGGACCTTGCCCGGATCGGCGCCGGCGCGCGCCGCGAAGAGCAGCGCTTCGGCCACCGCTTCGATGTTCAGCGCCACGATGATCTGGTTCGCGACCTTCGCAGTCTGGCCGTCGCCGTTGCCGCCGACCAGCGTGATGTTCTTGCCCATCAGTTCGAACAACGGCCTGACGCGTTCGAAAGCCGTCGCGGGACCGCCGACCATGATCGACAGGGTGGCGTTCTTCGCGCCCACTTCGCCGCCCGAGACCGGTGCGTCGAGATAATCGCAGCCGAGCTCGTTGACCTTCTTGGCGTACTCCTTGGTCGCGATCGGCGAGATCGAGCTCATGTCGACCACCGTCTTGCCCTTCGAGAGGCCCTTGGCCACGCCGTTTTCGCTGAACAGCACCGCGGCGACATCGGGTGTGTCGGGCACCATCACGATGACGATGTCGGCCTTCTGCGCCACTTCCCTGCCGGTGGCGCACACATTCGCGCCGGCGTTCTTCACGGCATCCGGCACCGGGCCGACGGTGTTCACGAACAGCTTGTGGCCCGCCTTCAGGAGATGGCCTGCCATGGGCGAGCCCATGATGCCAAGGCCGATGAATCCGACGTTCAGAGATGCGCTCATCTGGAAGCTCCTGTTCGTTGCTATCAGCGCGCGAGGCGCTGGCGCCAGCCGAGGCCGGCTTCGGTGTTGGTGAGCGGCTTGTATTCGCAGCCGATCCAGCCGGTGTAGCCGATCTTGTCCAGGTGAGCGAACAGGAACGGCCAGTTGATCTCGCCGGTGCCCGGTTCATTGCGGCCGGGGTTGTCCGCGAGCTGGATGTGCGCGATACGTGCCAGGTATTTCTGCGCGGTGTTGGCGAGTTCGCCTTCCATGCGCTGCGCGTGATAGATGTCGTACTGGACGAAGGCGTTGTCGCTGCCCACCTCGTCGAGGATGCCCACCGCCTGCGCGGTGCGGTTGAGGTAGAAGCCGGGAATGTCGTAGGTGTTGATCGGCTCGATCAGCAGCTTCAGCCCGGCCTTCTTCAGCTCGGCGGCGGCGTACTTGAGGTTGCCGACGAACGTGGCGCGCAGCCGCGACTCGTCGACACCCGCCGGCGCCTTCCCGGCGAGGCAGTTCAGCTGCCCGACACCGAGCACGCGCGCATAGGCGATCGCCTTGGCCACGCCCTGGCGGAACTCCTCGACCCGGTCGGGATGACATGCGATGCCGCGCTCGCCGCCATCCCAATTGCCGGCCGGCAGGTTGTGCAGCACCAGCCTGAGCCGGTTGGCCTCGAGGCGCTGCTTGATCTCCTCCGCCGTGTTGCCGTACGGGAAGAGGAACTCGACGGCTTCGAAACCGGCCTTGGCGGCGCGCTCGAAGCGGTCGAGGAATGCCACCTCGTTGAACATCATCGTGAGGTTGGCGGCGAAACGGGGCATGCGCGTTCTCCTTTTCTAGTCGAGCATGGCAACGGCAGTCGGAACGTCCGCCTTGCCGGCGGCGAGTTCCTCGAACTCGACCACGTTGTCGATCTCGGTGCCCATCGCGATGTTCGTGACGCGTTCCAGGATGATCTCGATCACGACCGGCACCTGGTACTCCTTCATCCACTTCTCGGCCTGCTGGATCGCGGGATCGATCTCCTCCTGCTTGTGCACGCGGATCGCCTTGCAGCCCAGGCCTTCGACGACCTTGACGTGGTCGACCCCGTAGCCGCGCGCCATCTCCTGCTCCGGCATGTTGACGTTGTCGAACGAGAGCTGCACGCAGTAGTCCATGGTGAAGCCGCGTTGCGACTGGCGGATGAGGCCGAGGTAGCTGTTGTTCACGACGATGTGGATGTAGGGCAGCTTGAACTGCGCCCCGACCGCGAGCTCCTCGATCATGAACTGGAAGTCGTAGTCGCCCGACAGCGCGATGATCCGCCGCTGCGGATCGGCGGCGCGCACGCCCAGCGCGGCCGGCGCGGTCCAGCCGAGCGGGCCGGCCTGTCCGGCGTTGATCCAGTTGCGCGGCTTGTACACGTGCAGGAACTGCGCGGCGGCGATCTGGGACAGGCCGATCGTCGTCACGTAGCAGGTGCTCTGGTCGTCGAAGGCGCGGTTCAGGCACTGGTAGACCCGCTGCGGCTTCATCGGCACGTTGTCGAAATTGGTCTTGCGCAGGTACTCGAGCGAGCCCTTGCGGCCCTGGCATTCGGCGACCCACTTCGACCAGTCGCGCAACCTGCCCGCCTTCTTCCACTCGCGCGCGACCTCGACGAACAGTTGCAACGCCGCCTTGGCGTCGGAGACGATGCCGTAGTCGGGCGGGAACACGCGCCCGATCTGCGTCGGCTCGATGTCGACGTGGATGAACTTGCGGCCCTTGCAATACACCTCGGGCGAACCGGTGTGGCGATTGGCCCAACGGTTGCCGATGCCGAGCACGAAGTCGCTCGCCAGCATGTTGGCGTTGCCGTAACGATGGCTGGTCTGCAGGCCGCACATGCCGGCCATCAGCGGGTGGTTGTCCGGGATCGTGCCCCAGCCCATCAGCGTCGGGATGACCGGGAGGCCGGCGATTTCGGCGAACTGCGTCAGCAGGTCCGAAGCGTCGGCGTTGATGATGCCGCCGCCCGCGACGATGAGCGGCCTGGCGGCACCGTTGAGCATCTCCAGCGCACGCTCGATCTGCTTGCGCGTGGCCGCCGGCTTGTACACCGGCAGCGGCTCGTAGGTGTCGATGTCGAATTCGATCTCGGCCATCTGCACGTCGAACGGCAGGTCGATCAACACCGGGCCGGGACGTCCCGACCGCATCAGGTGGAACGCCTGCTGGAACGCACGCGGCACCTGCGCCGGCTCCAGCACCGTGGTCGCCCACTTGGTGACCGGCTTGGCGATCGAGGCGATGTCGACCGCCTGGAAGTCTTCCTTGTGCAGCCGGGCGCGCGGTGCCTGGCCGGTGATGCAGAGGATGGGGATGCTGTCGGCCTGTGCCGAATAGAGGCCGGTGATCATGTCGGTCCCGGCGGGGCCGGACGTGCCGATGCACACGCCGATGTTGCCCGCACGCGCGCGCGTGTAACCCTCGGCCATGTGCGATGCACCCTCGACGTGGCGCGCCAGCACGTGCGCGATCGACTGGCGCTCGCGCAGCTGGGCGTACAGGGGATTGATCGCCGCACCCGGGACACCGAAGGCCTGGGTGATGCCCTCCCTTTCCATGACCTGGACCGCGGCCATCGCCGCCTTCATCTTCGCCATGTCTCGCTCCTTTGACCGTGGGCGAGATGGTCGGCCTCGCGTCCGCGGCTGTGAATCCCAGACAGGCGATAACAGCTATTCCGTGGCGGAATGTCAATTTATATTGTCGACGCGGAGCGCAGCTCTGCGTTTCCCCTCTCCGCGCACAGGCGGGGGAGGGGAAACGGGTGAGGGACTAGCAGGCAAAACAATGGACCGGATCGCCGGTGTGCAGCTCTTTCTCCGCGTCGTCGAGACGGGCAGCTTCAGCAAGGCGGCCGGCGAACTCGGCATCACGCAGCCGACGGCAACCAAGGCCGTGGCGGCGATGGAAGCGCGCCTCGGGGCCCGTCTGCTGCATCGCTCAACGCGCGGCGTCACGCCGACCGAGGTCGGCGCGCTGTACTACGAAAAATGCAAGCTGATCGCGCGCGACATCGAGGAGGCCGACAACCTGGCGGTGCTGCTGCAGAGCCAGGTCGGCGGCACGCTGCGCATCAGCACATCGGTCGCGTTCGGCCGCCGGGTGATGGTGCCGCTGGTGCTGCGCTACATGCGCGAGCACACCGGGGTCACCATCGACCTCAGTTTCGACGACCGTTACGTGAACCTGGTCGAGCAGGGCGTCGACCTCGCTCTACGCATGGGCCGCCTGGCCGACTCGTCCCTCGGTGCGCGCTACCTGGGAACCAACCCCTGGACGATGGTGGCGGCGCCTTCCTATCTTCGCGCCCGCGGCACGCCGCGCACCCCGGGCGAACTGGGCAAGCACGCGTGCCTCGTCTACAGCAGCGTGCAAGGCGACGACCGCTGGAGCTTCACGTCGCCGGCGGGCGAAGAGGTTTCGGTCCCGGTCAAGGGCCCGCTGCGCTCCAACAATCTTTCCACCGTACTCGAGGCGGCCCGCGCGGGCATGGGCCTCGCCGTCGTGCCCTGGTATGTAGCGCGCGAGTCGGTGGCGGACGCGACGGTGCAGCCCGTGATGGCGGACTACGTGCTGCCCGCGCAGGAGCTGCATGCCGTGTTCCCGTCGCCGAAACTGGTGCCGTCGAAGGTCACCAGCTTCATCGCGTTCCTGCAGCAGGCGCTGGCCGGCGATTGGTGGCGTTCGCCGCTGTAACGCTGTCGCTGTATACAAATCCGCTGTTCCCTCTCCCGCTTGCGGGGCAGGGCACGCCCAGCCTCCCCCGCATGCGGGGCAGGGAGTCTCTTGCGCATCGTAATAAACTGTATACACTTTCGCACACACATTTCATTTCCCAAGCCCACGTCGCCGATGCCGCGCAGCCGCGCCAGCCTTCGAGTGATCGACACCGGATCGGTACCGGCGCGGCGCGAGCGCGGGGCGCCTGCAGAGGGGGCGCGCGCCGGCGCCACCGACCGCATCGTCGAATCCATCACCACCGCGATCGTCGAACGCCGGCTCATGCCGGGCACGAAGCTCGCCGAACAGAAGATCGCCGACATCTTCAAGGTCTCGCGCACCCTGGTGCGGCAGGCGCTGAACCAGCTCAGTCGCGACCGCCTGGTGACGCTGGAGCCGGCGCGCGGCGCGTCGGTCTCGATGCCGAGCGTGGAAGAAGCGCGCCAGGTGTTCGAGGTGCGCCAGATGCTCGAGGCGGCCACCGTGCGCCAGCTTTGCAAGGTGGTCACCGACGCCCAGGTCGTCCAGCTGCGCGTGCACATGCGCGGGGAGCGCGAGGCGGTTGCACGCACCGACGTTCCCGGCCGCACGCGCCTGCTCGCCGACTTCCATGTCGTGCTCGCCCGCATGCTCGGCAACGAGGTGCTGGCGCAGCTGCTGCAGGATCTGCTCACCCGCTCCTCGCTGATCTCGCTCATGTACCAGTCGTCGCACTCGGCCGAGGCATCGCAGGCCGAGCACGAGGCGATCGTCGAAGCGCTCGAGCGCCGCGACGCGCGCGCCGCGGCGCGCCTGATGGAGCATCACATCGCAAACGTCGAGCGCAACCTGCGCCTCGATCCCCGTGCACCCGACCTGGCCGCCGTGCTGGGTCCACCGGACTGAATCCACCATGACCGAGACCACCACCGCCTATCCGCGCGATCTGAAGGGCTACGGCCGCAACCCGCCGCATGCGCAATGGCCCGGCAAGGCGCGGGTCGCCGTGCAGTTCGTGCTCAACTACGAAGAGGGCGGCGAGAACTGCGTGCTGCACGGTGATGCCGGCAGCGAGCAGTTCCTGTCCGAGCTTTTTAATCCGGCCGCCTTCGCGGCGCGGCACCTTTCGATGGAGGGCATCTACGAGTACGGATCGCGCGTCGGCGTCTGGCGGCTGCTGCGCGAATTCGAGCGGCGGCGCCTGCCGCTGACGATCTTCGGCGTTTCGATGGCGCTCGAGCGGTGCCCGGACGTGACCGCGGCGTTCGCCGAACTCGGGCACGAGATCGCCTGTCACGGCTTGCGCTGGATCCACTATCAGAACATCGACGAGGCCACGGAGCGGGAGCACATGCGGCGCGGCATGGAGATCATCCGCAAGCTGACCGGCGAGCGCGCGCTGGGGTGGTACACGGGCCGCGACAGCCCGAACACGCGCCGCCTGGTCGCCGACTTCGGCGGCTTCGAATACGACAGCGATTACTACGGCGACGACCTGCCGTTCTGGCTGCGCGTGAAGAAAACCGACGGCTCCGACGTGCCGCATCTCGTGGTCCCGTACACGCTCGACTGCAACGACATGCGCTTCGCGCTGCCGCAGGGTTTCTCGCACGGCGACGAGTTCTTCGAATACCTGCGCGACGCCTTCGACGTGCACTATGCCGAGGGCGATGAACGGCCGGCCATGATGAGCATCGGCATGCACTGCCGCCTGCTCGGGCGCCCTGGTCGCATGCGCGGCCTGCAACGCTTTCTCGACCACGTCGAGCGCCACGACCGCGTCTGGGTCGCGCGGCGGCTGGACATCGCGCGGCACTGGCGCCGCGTCCATCCCTTTGATCCCAACCACGCCTTCGTCTGGCAATGACCATGCCTCTCACTCTCGAACAGCTCAATGCGGCGACGCAGGGCGAATTCACGCGCCTGCTCGACGGCACGTACGAACATTCGCCCTGGATCGCCGAGCGGGCGTGGCGCAGACGCCCGTTCCGTTCCCTCGACCAGCTCAAGCTGGCGCTCGTGGAAGCCGTGCGCGAGGCCGGCCGCGAGCCGCAACTCGCGCTGATCCGCGCCCACCCGGAGCTGGCCGGCAAGGCGATGGTGGCCAGGACGCTGACGGCCGAGTCGACGCACGAACAGGGCAAGGCCGGCCTCACCCAGTGCACGCCGGAGGAATTCGCGCGCATCCAGAAGCTGAACGCCGACTACAACGAGCGCTTCGGTTTCCCGTTCATCCTCGCGGTGCGCGGGCCGCGCGGCAGCGGGCTCGCGAAGGACGAGATCATCGCGACCTTCGAGCGCCGCGTGGAGAACCACCCGGACTTCGAGTTCGCCGAGGCGTTGCGCAACATCCACCGCATCGCGGAGATCCGGCTCGACGAGAAGTTCGGCGTCGTGCCCGAACTGGGCAACCTGGTCTGGGACTGGGCCGAGCGCCTGGCGCAGCACAGCGATCCCGGTTATGCGGAGCAGGGCCAGCTCACCGTGACGTATCTCACGGATGCGCACCGCGCATGCGCCCAGCGCCTGTCGCACTGGATGCGCGAGGACTGCGGGTTCGACTCGGTCGAGATCGACGCGGTCGGCAACGTGGTCGGGGTCTATTACGGGAAGGATCGCAACGCGAAGCGGCTCCTGACCGGCAGCCACTACGACACGGTGCGCAACGGCGGCAAATACGACGGGCGGCTCGGCATCTTCGTAGCCATGGCCTGCGTGCGCGAACTGTCGCGCGCCGGCAAGCGGCTGCCGTTCGGTTTCGAGGTGATCGGCTTCGCCGAAGAAGAAGGACAGCGCTACAAGGCGGTGTTCCTCGGCTCGGGCGCGCTGACCGGCCACTTCGACATGGGCTGGCTCGACCAGGCCGACGTCGACGGCGTCACGATGCGACAGGCGATGGAACGGGCCGGGCTCTGCATGCCGGACATTCCGAAGCTGGCCCGCGACGCGGCGAAGTACCTCGGCTTCGTCGAAGTGCACATCGAACAGGGGCCGGTGCTCAACGAGATCGACCTGCCGCTCGGGATCGTGACGTCGATCAACGGCAGCGTGCGCTACATCGGCGAGATCATCGGGATGGCGAGCCACGCCGGCACGACGCCGATGGACCGCCGGCGCGATGCCGCGGTGGCGGCGGCGGAACTGGTCCAGTATGTGCGCAAGCGCGCTGCTTCGGTGCCGCACCTGGTCGGCACGGTCGGCATGCTCGAAGTGCCGAGCGGGTCGATCAACGTCGTGCCGGGCCGCTGCAGGTTCAGCCTCGACATCCGCGCCACCACCAACGAGGTGCGCGATGCCTGCGCCAACGACGTGCTGGCGGAGCTTAAGCGCATCTGCGAGCGCGACGGCCTGCACTGCAAGATCGAGGAGACGGTGCGCGCGTCGGCGGCACCGAGTGCGCCCGAGTGGCAGAAGCGCTGGGAACGCGCGGTCGAGACGCTCGGGCTGCCGCTCTACCGCATGCCGAGCGGTGCCGGCCACGACGCGATGAAGCTGCACGAGGTGATGCCGCAGGCGATGCTGTTCGTGCGCGGCCTGAACTCCGGCATCAGCCACAACCCGCTCGAAAGCGTCACCAACGACGACAGTGAACTCGCGGTGCGCGCGTTCCAGAACCTGCTCACTCAACTGGCGGCCGAACTGACATGACCAAGAACTACGCCGCGCTCGACGCCTGGGTCGATGCGCATTTCGACGAACAGGTGAAGTTCCTGCAGGAACTGGTGCGCGTGCCGACCGACACGCCGCCCGGCAACAACGCGCCGCACGCCGAGCGCACCGCCGAGCTGCTCAAAGGCTTCGGGTACGAGGCCGAGCGTCATCCGGTACCGGCGCAGGAGGTGCGCGACTACGGGCTGCAGTCGATCACCAACCTGATCGTGCGGCGCCGCTACGGCGCCGGACCCACGATCGCGCTCAACGCGCACGGCGACGTCGTGCCGCCCGGCGAGGGCTGGACGCACGATCCCTACGGCGGCGAGGTCGTGGGCGGCCGGCTGTACGGCCGCGCGGCGGCGGTGAGCAAGAGCGACTTCACGACGTACACGTTCGCGGTACGTGCGGTCGAGGCGCTGCAGGCGCCGCTGCAGGGCGGTGTCGAGCTGCACTTCACCTACGACGAGGAATTCGGCGGCGAACTCGGCCCCGGATGGCTGCTGCGGAACAAGCTCACCCGGCCCGACTTCCTGCTCGCCGCCGGCTTCAGCTACGAGGTGGTCACCGCGCACAACGGCTGCCTGCAGATGGAAATCACGGTGCACGGCAAGATGGCGCACGCCGCCATCCCGCACACGGGCATCGACGCTTTGCAGGCGGCGGTGGCGATCCTGAACGCGCTGTACGCGCAGAACGAGCGCTACAGGTCCATCACGTCGAGGGTGCCGGGCATCACCCACCCGTACCTGAACGTCGGCCGCATCGAAGGCGGCACCAACACCAATGTCGTGCCCGGCAAGGTCGTGTTCCGGCTCGATCGACGCATGATCCCGGAGGAGAACCCGGCCGAGGTCGAAGCCGACATCCGCCGCATCATCACCGAGGCCGCGGCGACCCGGGCAGGGGTCAGGATCGAAATCAAGCGGCTGCTGCTCGCCGATTCATGGAAGCCCGACGCGCGCAACGCGCCGCTGGTACAGGCCTTGCAGCGCCACGGCGAAGCGATTTTCGGCGAACGCATCCCGACTTCCGGCACGCCGCTTTACACCGACGTGCGCCTGTATGGCGCGGCGGGCGTGCCGGCAGCGATCTATGGTGCGGGCCCGCGCACGGTGCTCGAGAGCAACGCCAAGCGCGCCGACGAGCACATCGTGCTGGAGGATTTGCGGCGCGCGACCAAGGTGGTCGCGCGCACGCTGCTGGACCTGTTGTCGTGAGCGGAGAGGAAAGCCGGGCGCACCGGGCCGGCTCAGGAAGCACGACGGCAGCTACACAAGCCCGGCGCTGCACCGCCGGGCTCATCGACAAGGAGAGGACGAATGGACATTCCTAATGCGTCGCCCGGTCTTTACAACGAGGACCTGGCTCCCGCAACGGATCGCAGGTGGGGCGCTTTCAGCATCTTCAACGTATGGACCTCGGACGTGCACAGCCTGTGGGGCTATTACCTCGCAGCGAGCCTGTTCCTGCTGTGCGGCAGCTTCCTCAACTTCATCATCGCGATCGGGATCGGCTCGCTGGTCATCTTCTTCCTCATGAACCTGATCGGCTACGCCGGGGTGAAGACGGGCGTGCCGTATCCCGTGCTCGCGCGCGCATCGTTCGGCGTCTGGGGCGCCAACGTGCCGGCACTCGTGCGTGCCGTCGTTGCGTGCTTCTGGTACGGCGCACAGACCGCGGCGGCGTCGGGCGCGATCGTCGCCCTGCTGGTGCGCACCGACGCCCTGATGGAGTTTCACAAGACGACGCACTTCCTCGGCCACTCAGGGCTGGAGGCGATCTGCTTCGTCGTCGTCTGGGCGCTGCAGCTTCTCATCATCCAGAAGGGCATGGAGACGGTGCGCAAGTTCCAGGACTGGGCCGGCCCGGCGGTGTGGGTGATGATGCTGTTCCTCGCGATCGGCCTTGCGGTGAAAGCCGGCGGGTTCTCGTTCAGCCACACGATCCCGATGGACGTGCTGCTCGAGAAGACCAAGGATGCCGGGGTGCCGGGCACGCCGGGTTCGGCCGGCGCGCTGCTTGCGGTCGCGGCGACCTGGGTGACGTATTTCGCCGCGCTCTACCTCAACTTCTGCGACTTCTCGCGCTACGCGAAAGACCGGGATGCGGTGCGGGTCGGCAACCTGTGGGGCCTGCCGGTCAACCTGATCGCCTTCTCGCTCGTGGCAGGCATCACGACGATCGCCGCGTTCCAGGTCTACAACGAGGTGCTGCTGCACCCGGACCAGGTCTCCGCCAAGTTCGACAGCTGGTTCCTCGCGCTGGTTGCCGCGCTCACGTTCGCGGTCGCCACGCTCGGCATCAACGTCGTGGCGAACTTCGTTTCGCCCGCGTTCGATTTCGCCAACGTGTTCCCGAAGCTCATCACGTTCAAGCGCGGCGGCTACATCGCCGCCGTGATCGCGCTGGTGCTGTATCCGTTCGCGCCGTGGGAAGGCAACGCGGCCAGTTTCGTCAACGCGATCGGCGCGACCATGGGACCGTTGCTCGGCGTGATCGTGGTCGACTACTACCTGCTGCGCAAGGGCAACGTCAACGTCGCGGCGCTGTACCAGGAACACGGCGAGTTCCGCTTCCAGGGCGGCTGGAACGTCGCCGCGTTCATCGCCGCGGGGCTCGGCACGCTGTTCTCCAGCATCCTGCCGAACCTGACCAGCGTCCTGCCGTCCTGGTGGGGCGTGTACGGGTGGTTCTTCGGCGTCGCGATCGGCGGCGGGACCTACTACGTGCTGCGTCTGATGATGCCCGCGCGTGTCGCCGCGCCGGCGTCCTGAGAGTCACTTCGACGAAGACGAGGATCTCGGCCTGCGAAGGCCGGGATCCTGCGCGTTCCCTCAGGATGACAGCAACGGACCAAACAGCTTGCGCCCCGCGTCCGGTTTCGCCTTGAAATCGACGGCGTCGCCATGGGCGGCAATCAGCCAGTCCGGCGGCGCCTTGCAAAATTCCTCGGCGAGCCAGCGTCGCAGCGCCGCCTTGTCGCGCACCATGAAAAGCGGCGCAAGGTTGTTCAGGCGCAGCCCCGGCGCACTGCCGCTCAGCCGGAAGGCGACCGCCGCGATCGCGTTGTGCGGCAGAGCCGGCATGTTCATGATGACGTCGGTCACGTACCAGACCAGGCCGCGCGCGCTCGCGATGCGGATCAGCAGTTCGCCGGTCTTGTAGTGCGGCATGTCGACCATCTCGAGGCGGTCGCCGAGCAGGGAGGCCGCCTCGGCAATCGGCAGCACGTGAAGCCCCGACCGGCGGGCCACCCTTGCAACCGCCTGCGCGGGCGCGAAAACCTGCGCATCTGGAAAGCGCCCCTGCCACTCCGCGAGGCCGAGGTTGTGAAAGGCATTGGGCGCGACCAGCGCACGCACCGCGCCGTAGCGTCCGAGTTCGTCGAATGCATTGGCCGGAGCGCGGCAGGGCGGGCTGACCACGACCAGACCCTTCCTCCCTCCCAGGGCAAGCGCGTTGCACTCCCCTGGGCCGAACGAGTATTCCCACGTCAGGACCGGCGTGGCCGCCTCGAAGATGCTCCAGTGCTGGTTCGCGTGCATCGTGGTGGATCCCATCGACCGGGCGCGCCGATGCCGCCCGTCGTCGAATGCCTCCAGGGTTTGAATGAGTCGGCGTGCCTTACACAGCCTTTGCCTGCCAGGCGACCTTGCCGCTCGATCGTCTGGCAGATCAAGAAGTTATCGCATCCAGAACGGATCTTGCTTCAACGAGCCCGCAGGGCGCATTACGCGCGCGTAAGAGAAAGGCCGGAGTGAACGGGAAAGCGGTGATCGCCTCGGCTTTCGCGGGCGTGTCGGGTTCTGGTGTGACGAGCGCGAATCCGATCACCAACACCGACAGCGTCGCGCACGTGTACGCCGTGCCTGCGAAGTTGATCGCGACGTGCACGACGCGGTCGGATCCCACGTGTGCTTCCGTGAGCATCGGGGCGACGTTGGACACCGACAGGATAGGCAGCTATTTCGTCGGCGCAGGCGCGCCCATAGTCTCCCCGAGCGAATCATCCACCGTCCACAGGTTGAGCAAATGAAATGGCTTGGCAAGCTTAGTTGGGGTTGGGCATTGCTGCTCATCAGCATGAGCGGCGTTTATGCCCCTGTGGCACATGGGTCCGCGATCGAGTATCAGCTTGCCATTCCCGACGTCACGGTTCATCTCGGTTCCCAGACATTCACTGGCGACACGGTCACATTTTCTTTGGTCGGTGATGACAGCAACGTGATAGCAGGCTCAATCCCCAGCATTTTCCCCGGCGCGCCTGACCTCACGTTCAATGCCATCTACCAGGGCAATGCCAGCGTCACGATCAGCGATGCCAGCGGCGTGTTGGCGACGGCAAACTTCTTTCCCAATCAAATCGTCGTCAGCATTGACCATCAGAACGACGGCATAGGATTTGGCTGGGTGCCAGGCGGGGTTGGTGCGTCCGGCTTCGATGTCAGCCAGTTGGACCCGCTTTACCCGGCGGGAATTACCTGCACCGAGCTGCTGTTCTCGGCGTGCAATATCGACGGACCTTTTTACGACTTGACGCTTGCCTATGCCGAGAGTGTCGCCGGCAATCCAGGTTTCCCTGGATTTGCGGCCGATGGCTCGGCCGACTTTCTAGGTGCAACCTTCTCTTGCGATCAATTCGGAGGGTCGATCTTTGGTGGCACTTGCGCGAGTCCTTCGGACATTCCAACCGATGAAGGCGCTTTCTCCATCGACATGATCTGGGAACCCACCCAGGTGGGTAACCAGAATATTCCTTTGACGATAGGTGAATTCACGGCGTCGCCAGTGACCGCCGTTCCGGAACCGGGTACCGCGCCACTCGTGCTCGGCGCACTTCTATTCCTCCTGTGGGCGCGCCGACCGAACTTTAACCGCCAGCGCCGACTACATTGACCTCGGTGGAAGCCCGGCTCGTGTGAGGCGACGCACGCGCCGCCGTGGGCCCGCTCAAATGCCCCAGCGCAGCGCCGCCGTGTGCACCGGGGCGTCCCACAGCCGCGTCAACTCGTCATCCAGCACGGTGATCGTCGCCGAACACCCGGCCATCTCCAGCGACGTGACGTAGTTGCCGACGAGCGAACGCACGATGGAGAACCCCTGCTTCTCGAACTGCGCGCGCAGGTTCTCGTACATGAGGTAGAGCTCCATCGCGGGCGTGCCGCCGAAGCCATTGACCAGCAGCAGGCATGCACCGCGCGCGGCGCCGAAGTCGCTGCCGATCGCCTCGGCCAACTGGCGTGCGATATCGCGTGCCGGCGCGAGCGGCACGCGCCGCCGGCCCGGTTCGCCGTGGATGCCGACGCCAAACTCCATCTCCGTGTCGCCGATCCGGAACGTCGGGGTTCCGGCGGCGGGGATGGTGCAGCTCGTGAGCGCGACGCCGAGCGAGCGTGTCGCCTGGTTCACGCGCTCGCCGAGCACGCGGCATGACTCGAGGTCGCGACCTTGCTCGGCGGCGGCGCCGACGATCTTCTCGACCACGAGCGTGCCCGCCACGCCGCGCCGCCCGGTCGACCAGGTGGACTTTTCCACCGCCACGTCGTCGTCGGTGACGACGCGCGCCACCGCGCCCTCGGCGAGTTCCGCGGCCATCTCGAAATTCATCACGTCGCCTTCGTAGTTCTTGACGATGTAGAGCACGCCGCCGCCGGTGTCGACCGCCTGCGCCGCGGCCACCATCTGGTCCGGCGTGGGGGACGTGAACACCGCGCCCGGGCAGGCCGCATCGAGCATTCCATGTCCGACGAAGCCGCCGTGCAGCGGCTCGTGCCCCGATCCGCCGCCCGAGATCAGGGCTACCTTGCCGTCTTTCAGAGCACGCCGGGCTACGAACTTGCCCGCTTCGCCCAGGCGCACGATGTCGCCGTGCGCGGCCGCAAACCCGGCCAGGCTTTCCGGGATCACGTCGTCGACGTGGTTGAGGAACTTCTTCATTCGATGTCTCCCGTTACTCGTCCTCGGGTGCCGGCATCAGGTGCGCCAGCCGTACGCCGATGTCCTGCAGCAGCCGGTCCAGCTGCGCGTTGCGCTCGGGGTCGCTGAGATCGGGCAGGCGCAGCTCGACACGGCGCCAGACCGTGCGCGCCGAGGGACGCGCCAGGCGTCCCGGGTGCGCACGCTCGTAGGCGGCGAGGAACGACTCGCGCTCGGCGGGCGAGAAGTGGCACACCGCGAGGATCGACTCGACGTACTGCGCCGGAATCGGCGTCGAGTACACCGGATTCGAAAGGTGCGTGATGAAGCTGCGGTTCTTGCCCAGCACCTCGGCCAGGCGCCGGCGGATGCCGGCAGGACGCTGCTCGAGCACGTCGCGCAGGATCTGCTTGTAGGCGGAAACCGCCGTGCCGGGTTCGATCGGTTCGCCCATGCGCAATGCGCCCGCGTCAGTCGCCGCCGCCCGCGGGCCACGCCGCGATCGCGCGCTTGACGGCGCCCACCGCCGCCGCCGGCATCGACAAGGTCCGCAGCCCGGCCGACAGCAGCAGCGGGATGTGCTCCGGCTGCGCCGCGAGGTCGCCGCACAACGACAGCGGGAGGGTGCGCGCCGCCGCGGATTGCACGATCGTCTGCAGCAGGCGCACGAAGCCCGGGTGGCGCGGGTCGGTGAGCGGCGTGACCGCCGGGTTGTCGCGTGCCGCCGCCATCGTGTATTGCAGGAGATCGTTCGATCCGATCGAGGCGAAGTCCACGGCGAACGTATCGAGCGCCAGTGCCGCGGCCGGCACTTCGATCATGATGCCGAGCGGCGGCATCGCGTGCGGTACGCCGCGGGCGGCGAGCTCGGCCGCCGCCTGCGCGAGCAGCGCGCGCACGCGCTGGACCTCCTCCGCGGCGGTGATCATCGGCACCAGGACGCGCAGGTTACCGGCGGCTGCGGCGCGCAGCAGCGCGCGCAGCTGCACCTTGAACAGATCCGGCGCGGCGAACGACAGGCGCACGCCGCGTACGCCGAGGAAGGGATTGCCTTCGCCGTCGATCGTCACGCCGGGCATCGGCTTGTCGCCGCCGGCATCCAGCGTGCGCACGATGACGGGGCGCGCGCCGGCCCAGCGCAGGATGCGCTCGTAGTACGCAAGCTGGCTCTCCTCGTCGGGCGGCCCCTGCGCGAACAGCAGTTCGGTTCGCACCAGGCCGATGCCGTCGCAGATGGCCGGATCGATCGCGGCCAGCTCTCCGAGCGATGCGATGTTCAGGAGCACGTCGACGCGCTCGCCGGAGGCAGTCCGGGCCGGTCGAACGGCTGCCGCGGCCTCGTCGATCTGCGTGGCGGCAAGACGTGCGCGAGTGCGCGCGAAGCCCGCGACCTGGTCTTCATCCGGTTCCAGCACCAGCGTGCCCTTGCTGCCGTCGACGATGGCGGTGCATTCGCCGTGCACCGCGACGTCACCGACGCCAACCACCATCGGGACCCGACGCGCGCGTGCGAGCAAGGCGACGTGCGCGGTCGGCGACCCGCCCCGCAGGGCGATCGCGTGGTTCGTGCCCCAGGGCGTGGCGAGAAAACGCGAAGGCTCGAGGTCGTCGGCGAGGAGGATCGCACGTTCCGGCAGCCGGAGCGGGCCGATGTCGTCGCCGGCGAGGAGGGCAAGCACGCGCGCGCGCATGTCGCGCAGGTCGCCGCTCCGATGGCGGAAGTAGTCGTCGGTGGAGGCCTCGAAGTCGGCGATGTGCACGTCGATCACCGCGCGCCACGCGGTGGATGCATCGGTGCCGGTCGCGATCGCTTCCTGCGCCGGTTCCAGCAGGACCGGATCGCTCAGGAACTCGACCTGGAATTCGAGGATCTTGCGCGCCTCGGCGGCGCAACGTGTCATGAGGTCGCGCAACTGGCTCGCCGCCTCCGCGACCGCCTGGACCAGTTCGCGCTCCGAGCCGGCCGGTCCTGGCGCGGAAGTGCGCGCTCCATTCGCAAGTTGCACGACGCGGCCCAGCACCAGGCCGGGCGCGGCCGGCTGGCCTGCGAACAAGCGAGCGCGTGCGGGCGGGGCGTTCACTCGGGCCCGCCGAGAAAGTCGTTGTTGACGAGGGTGACGAGCGCTGCCACCGCCGCATCCGCATCCGTGCCTTCGGCGCGGAAAAAGAGACGGCTGTTGGCAGGCGTCTTCATGCTCATCACCTTGACCACGCTCTTCGCGTCGATCCACGGTCCCTGCACGTCGTTGGCGATGTGAATGCGGCTCGCGAACGTCTTCGCGAGCTTGGTCAGCGTGACCACGGGTCGCGCATGCAGACCGGCTGCGTGCAACAGGAGGACTTGCCCGTGTGCCATCGCGCGCTTCAGTCCTGTTCGTGATTGAGTTCTTCGGCGGTCCGCCTGACGGTCTCGAGATCCGAGCCGCTCCACGCTTCGGTCGCCGCCATCACCGCGCCTTCGACCACCGGCGCGTTGCAGATCACGACCTTGCCCTGGCGCTCCGGCTGCAACATCTCGATCGCCATTTCGCTGTTGGTCTCGGCCCCGCCCAGGTCGACCAGGATGGCGACCCCGGCATCGGACCACGCGGCGTCGATCGCACCCAGGATCCCCTCGACCGACGTGCCGAGACCGCCCGCGGGATTGCCGCCGGTCCACGCGAGCGGAATGCCTTGCCCGACCATCTGCCGCACCATGTCCGCGGCGCCCTTGGCCACGTCCGGCGAATGCGACACGATCACGATGCCAACGTTGTTCATCCGGCGCTCTCCAGCGAATCGCAAACCGCCTCGATCATCAACTGCGCGGAACGTGCGCCCGGGTCCAGATGCCCGATCGAACGTTCCTTCAGGAACGACGCGCGCCCGCGCGTGGCCTCCATCGGCACGGTCGCCTGCGCGCTGGCGGCCGAAAAAGCGCGCAGCGCGGCGCGGCCGGCGCCCGCACCCAGTTCGTCGCACACCGGCACAAGCACGTCGAGCAGCGTCTTCTGGCCGCGCCGCGACTTGCCGCGTGCGGCGACCGCGTCGATCGCGGCCTGGCAGGTGGCGTGCAACGAGCCCGCGGTCAGGTCGGGCGGCCACGTTTTGCCGAGTTGCATGAACAAGGTTCCATAGAGCGGGCCCGAGGCACCGCCCACCTTCATGACCAGGGTGCGACCGACGCCGTTGAGGAGTGCACCGACATCACCCGCCGCGAGCGAATCGAGATCGGCCAGGACGGCTTCGAAGCCGCGTTTCATGTTGACCCCGTGGTCGCCGTCGCCGATCGCCTGGTCGAGCTGCGTGAGCTCGTCCGCGTGGGCGATCACGCTGCGGGCGATCGACTCGATGATCCTGCGGGCCTGGGTGGTGTCCATGTCAGCGGGTCACGCGTTCGCCGTGCGCGTCGAAAAAGAGCGGCGCCACGAAATCGATGTGCACCGGATCGCCCACGGCGAGCGGCGTCGCCGGATCGGTGAGCGTGACGAAATCGGTTTCGCCGGCAGTCGCACTGCCGAGGCGCAGATGCAGGTGGTTCGCATCGCCCAGGTGCTCGATCCAGCGCACGCGCCCGAGCGCCGCGCCGGCGGGCGCCCTGCGCACCCGCACGTGCTCGGTGCGCGCGCCGATGGTCGCCGCCGCCGCCGGCGCCGGCAGGTGCGGCAGCAGCGCCCGCGCAACCAGGTTGATGCCGGGGCTGCCGAGCCGCGTGGCCACATACGTGCTGGCGGGCTGTTCGTAGACTTCGCGCGGCGAGCCGAACTGCACGAGACGTCCGTGCTCGAGCACGCCGATGCGCGTGGCGAGCGTCATCGCCTCCGTCTGGTCGTGCGTGACGTAGAGCACCGAAGCGTGCAGCTCGCGCTGGATGCGCTTCAGTTCCACGCGCAGCTCGGAGCGCAGCTTGGCGTCCAGCGACGACAACGGCTCGTCCATCAGCATGACGCGCGGCTGGCGCACCAGGGCGCGGCCGATCGCGACGCGCTGCATCTGTCCGCCCGACAGCTGCGCCGCACGGTCGGCAAGTTTCTCCTCGATGTGCAGCAGCCGGGCGACCTCGCGCACCTTGGTTTCGATGCGCCCCGGCGGCCAGCGGCGCGCCGGCGCACGCAGCGGAAATGCAAGGTTGTCGTACACCGACAGGTGCGGATAGAGCGAATATTGCTGGAACACGAACGTCACGTCGCGCGTCGCCGGCGACTCGCCCGTCACGTCGACGCCGCCGATGTGGATCCGTCCGGCATCGGCCCGTTCCAATCCCGCCAGCAGGCGCAAGGTCGTGGTCTTGCCCGCACCGCTCGGTCCGAGCAGCACGATGAACTCGCCTTCGAACGCGGCGAGCGACAGACCGGCGACCGCCGTCGTCGGCCCGAAGGTCTTGGTGACCGCTTCGAAGCGGAACTCAGCCATGGATCCGATCCATCGACAAGTGGTTGCCGGACCACTTGTCGCTGATACCTCCCCTCGCCCGCCGGCGCGAGAGGGGCGGGGGTGAGGCCGATCGCAGGCTCACCGGGTCAGACATGTCCGGGCGCTCCATCGTGCAGGGCGGAGCGCAATACCGTGCCGCCACGCTCGAACAGGCTGAGACGTGCGCTCTCCAGGACCAGCCCGACCGTGTCGCCGACGCGCGTCGGCACGTCCGACGACACGCGCGCCTTGACGTGCGTGCCGTCGCGCAACGTCAGCGTGACGATCTGGGTCGTGCCGAGATACTCGGCGCCGTAGATGCAGGCACGCAGCGGCGCGTCGGGCGCGAGCGAGATGTGTTCGGGGCGTGCGCCGAGGAAGAATTCCCCGCCGTTCACCTCCTGCGCCAGGGCCGGCATGGCGAGTTCGGCGCCGCAGATGCGCACCCGGTTCGCGCCGCGCGCGAGTCCGCCGCCCACCGTCTTGCAGGGGAGGAAGTTCATCGCCGGCGAGCCGATGAAGTCGGCCACGAACATCGAGGCCGGACGGTCGTAGATCTCCTGCGGCGCGGCCAGCTGTTCGATGCGTCCTTCGTTCATGACCGCGATCTTGTCGGCCATCGCCATCGCCTCGAGCTGGTCGTGCGTCACGTACACGGTCGTCGCGTGCAGGCGGTCATGCAGGGCGCGCAACTCGCCGCACATCAGGTGGCGGAACTCGGCGTCGAGCGCGCCGAGCGGTTCATCCATGAGGAACGCCTTGGGCTGGCGCACGATGGCGCGGCCCAGTGCGACGCGCTGCCGGTCGCCGCTCGCCAGCCCCGATACCGGCCGGTCGAGCAGGTGCGTGATGCGCAGGGTGCGGGCTGCTTCGTCGACCCGGCGGGCGATCTCGGCGCGCGCCATGCCCTGCGACTTGAGCGGAAAGGCGATGTTGGCGCGCACGTTCATGTGCGGGTAGAGCGCAAACAGCTGGAACACGAACGCGATGTCGCGTTGCGCCGCGCGCTGCATGGTGACGTCCTCGCCGCCGAGGCGGATGCGCCCCGCGGTCGGCAGTTCGAGGCCGGCGATCATGCGCATCGTCGTGGTCTTGCCGCATCCCGACGGCCCGAGCAGGCAGAAGAACTCGCCGTCTTCGACCGTGAACGTCGAATCGCGCACGGCGACGAACACGCCGAAGGCCTTGTGCAGGTTCTCGACGACGATGTCGGCCATCGCGGCTCAGTCCGGAAACTTCGACACGACGATGAACATCGCGGTGCCCGCCAGGGTCGTGACGAAGGAATACGTGTAGATCGGCAGCGCGAACGGCTGCAGCAGCATCAACACGCCGGTGCCGATCACGCACGACGCCACGAACTCCATCGGGCCGCGCCGCAGCCGGCGCGGCCAGCGTGACGCGTGATCCCGGGGAGCGGAGCGACAGGGGCTCTCATCCTCTCGTTGCGCCGAGGTTCCTCGGCTGCGGCCCGGAACGACGAGGCGGGAGACCTTCATTTGCGCACCGCCCCGAACGTGATGCCGCGCAACAGGTGCTTGCGCAGCAGGACCGTGAACACGAGGATCGGCAGCAGGAACAGCGTGGTGCCGGCCGCCACCGCGGGCCAGTCCTGCCCGCCTTCGCCGATGATGATCGGAATGAAAGGCGGCGCGGTTTGGGCCTCGCCGGACGTGAGCAGGACCGCGAATGCGTATTCGTTCCACGCGAAGATGAGGCAGAAGATCGCGGTGGCGACGATGCCCGTGGTCGCCTGCGGCAGCACCACCTTCACGAATGCCTGCAGCCGCGTGTAGCCGTCGACCAGCGCCGCCTCCTCGTATTCGCGCGGGATCTCGTCGATGAAACCCTTGAGCAGCCACACGGCGAGCGAGACGTTGACTGCGGTGTACAGCAGGATCATGCCGAGCCGCGTGTCCGACAGCCCGATCTCGCGATACATCAGGTAGATCGGGATCGCCACCGCGATCGGCGGCATCATGCGGGTCGAGAGGATGAAGAACAGCAGGTCGTCCTTCAGCGGCACCTTGAAGCGCGAGAACGCGTAGGCCGCGGTCACGCCGAGCAGCACCGACAGGGCGGTGGAGCCGAAGGCGATGATCAGCGAGTTGACGAAGCGCGGCTGGAAGTTCGACGGGCCGACCAGCACCATGTTGCTCGCACGGGCGAGGCGGTCGCACACGCCGGCAGGCGGCGGCAACGTGGCGATGTATTCGTCGGACTGGCGCGAGCGCGTCTGGAAGAGGTTGCAGAATCCTTCGGCCGACGGTTCGAACACCCACTTGGGCGGATAGGCGATGGAGTCGGGGCCCGACTTCAACGCGGTGGCGAAGATCCAGGCCAGCGGAATCATCGTCAGCAGCGCGTACGCGACCACCAGCGCGCTCGCGACCCGCTTCGACCAGCGCGACGGTTCGACGACGGAATGGGCGTAGGTCGCGCCGCTCATCGGCAGGTCCTCAACGGCCTTTCACGCGGTTCAGCGCCTTGACGTAGATGTTTGCCAGGCCGAACACGGTGACGAAGAGGATGATGGCAAAGGCGGAGGAGTAGCCGGTGCGCCACTTCTCGAACGCCTCGCGCTTGAGCGTGATCGACGCCAGTTCCGTGGTCGATCCCGGACCGCCGGAAGTGAGCAGGTTGACCATGTCGAACATCTTGAAGTTCTCGATGCCGCGGAACAGCACCGCGAGCATGATGAATGGCAGCGCCATCGGCAGCGTGATCGACCAGAACTGGCGCCACCGCGACGCGCGGTCGACCTCGGCGGCCTCGTAGATGTAGTCGGGTATCGAGCGCAGCCCGGCGAGGCAGATCAGCATCACGTACGGGGTCCACATCCACGTATCGACGATGATGATCGACCACGGCGCGAGCTTGACCGAGCCGATCATGGTGAAGCTCGAGGCGGGAATGCCGCTGAGGAACGACACCGCGTAGTTCCACAGGCCGATCTGAGGCTGGTACAGGAAGGCCCAGAAGTTGCCCACCACGGCCGGCGACAACATCATCGGGATCAGGATCACCGTGGTCCAGAAGCCGTGGCCGCGGAACTTGCGATCGATCAGGTAGGCCAGCGCGAAGCCGAGCAGCGTCTGCAGCGCGATGGTCCAGAACAGGAAGTGCGCCGTGGCCTGCATCGCGCCCCACACATCCGGGTCGTTGAGGATCGACACGTAGTGGGCGATGCCGACCTCGACGAGCGGCGCATTCGGCCGGTTAGCGCGGTAGTTGGTAAACGAAAGCCGGATGGTCCAGAGCAGCGGAAAGATGTTGATCGCGAGCAGCAAGCCCACGGTCGGCGCGATGAAGAGCCACGCGAGCATGCGATCAGACAGGCCGCGAACGCGCTGCGCCAGCGCGGGCGGCGTGGCCGTCGCGGCACGGTCGGCGGCCGAATCAAGGGCGCGCGTTCTCATTCCTCCGGCAACAGTGTGCCCGATCTGGCGCTGGATTCCGGCTGCACTCACGGCAAATCGGTGAAGTATCGGCGTGCACGAAAAGGCCGTGCGGCGGTTGCGCCGCCGCACGGGAGGCGGGACACAGGTTGCCTGGTTGCGGAGGGATTACTGGCCGAGCTTGCCGTCGTCCTTGAAGACCTTCTTCCAGTCGCCGAGCAGGCCGTCGAGCGCCTCCTGCGCCGTGCCCTTGTCGGCGACGACGTAGTCGTGCACGCGCTTTTGCATCGCGAGCAGCAGCTGCGCATAGGAGGGCTCGGCCCAGAAGTCGACCACCATGTCCATCGAGTCGAGGAATTCCTTGGCGAACGGTGCGCTCTTCACGAAGCCCGGATCCTGCAGCACCGCCTTGTGGCACGAGTAGCCGCCGAGCGCCCACCACTTCTTCTGCACTTCGGGGGTCGCGAACCACTTGATGTACTGCAGCGCTTCGTTGCGGTTGGACGAATACGAAACGACCGAGATGCCCTGGCCGCCGAGCTGCACGCCCTTGCCCTGGGCCGACGGATTGACGAAGAAGCCGATCTTGTCGCCGCCGACGTTCGGGTCCTTGTACAGCCCCGGGAAGAAGGCGAACCAGTTCATCATCATCGCTACCTGGCCCGACTTGAACGCATCGAGGCCTTCCTGCATGTACGCGTTGGTCATGCCCGGCGGCGTGCAGCACTTGTAGAGCGCCTTGTAGAACTCGAGGCCCTTGACCGCGTCGGGCCCGTTGACGAAGCCGTCCATCGCATAAGGCTTCTTCGGGTCTTCGTACTTGAAGCCCATCGGGTACATGACGTTGGTGACGCCCATCGTGATGCCCTCGGAGCCGCGCTCGGTGAAGATGTAGGCGCCGTACACCTTCTTGCCGTCGATGGTGCGGCCCTGGAAGAACTCCGCGACCTGCTTGAACTCGTCCCAGGTCTTCGGCGGCGCGAGGTCGCGGTTGTACTTCTTCTTGAAGTCGGCCTTCACGTCGGGCTTGTTGAACCAGTCCTTGCGATACGTCCAGCCGACCGAGTCACCCATCGCCGGCAGCGCCCAGTAGTTCGGCGATCCCTTCGGCCACTCGGAGTAGCCGAGCACCGTGGCGGGCATGAAGTCGCTCATCTTGATTCCTTCCTTGGCGAAGAAATCGTTGAGCTTCACGTAGTGGCCGCTTTCGGCCGAGCCGCCGATCCATTGGCTGTCGCCGATCAGGAGGTCGCACAGCTTGCCCTTGGAGTTGAGCTCGTTGAGGAACCGGTCCGCGAAGTTGGTCCAGGGCACGAACTCGAACTTCATGTTGATGCCGGTCTTGGCCGTGAAATCCTTCGACAGCTCGACCAGCGCGTTCGCCGGGTCCCATGCCGCCCAGCACAGCGTGATCGTCTTGCCCTGCGCATGCGCCGCCGGCGCCGCGAGTGAAACCAGAACCGCGCCGCCGATGGCCGCGGCGATCCGCTTCAGATGCTTCACGAGTTCCTCCTTCTCCCCGAGTCGACCCTTGGTTGCACACGCCGCGCTGGTTCGCAGCCGATGCGGGCAGCAACGCGCGATCCGATCGCGGGCGTTCGTTGCTTACCTGTGTTTATTTGAGTAAACAACGGGGCGGGTTGTCAAGGAGTTTTGCTGCGGCGATGCAGCAGACGGATTGGAAATCGCCGTCACCGGATGGCAGTCTCGCCTCTGGGAGATCGCAGGATTGTCGCGCGTGCGCGGGCTGTTGCCGCAAAGGAACGGGCGACCGTCGCGGCTGACTGTCGGCGCGTTGACTGCTTGTTTTGTTTAGTAAACAGGACCAGATCCGGCGAACCCGCACCAAAACGCGAGGTCGCCACGGGTACGCCGGCGCCAACGCCGTGAAAAACGCACAAAAGCGAATTGCTAATCGCTATCTCTTGCAAATGATAAGCATTCGCATCTAACATACTTGCCTCGCGAGACGACCTTCGTCGGGGACCCCTCCGGCGGACGTTGAGATCCCAGCCAGCCAGCGGCCACGGCCGCCAGCCAGCCAGAAGACCGATAACAGGCGCGCCTTCACGCAGGCCGCGTCGGTGGAGGCTTTCGAGTGGCTGGTTGGCTGCGGGCGAATCGGTGCGCGGACGACGGTGCGCACCCTGTCATGCGCGCCTGGGCGCGGGGCGCGACCGGCGTCGTCGTCGTGCTTCTTGCGAGTTGCGGCGGTTCGTCCTCGGACGCGCAACGGGCACCGGAGGGCCTGTCCCCCGCGGCGCAACTCGGCGAAAAGATCTTCCGCGACACGTCGCTCTCCGCCTCGCGCGCGCAGGCGTGCTCGACGTGTCATGTCCCCGACAACGGGCACGCGCCCGACAACGGCCTGCCGGCGCAGTTCGGCGGGCCGGACCTCACCGTGCAAGGCGTGCGCGAGGCGCTGGGCATCCGCTACCTGCGCTTCAACACCGCGTTTTTCTTCGCCAGCGACGGCACGCCGACGGGCGGCTTCTTCTGGGACGGCCGGGTCGCGTCGCTGCAGGCGCAGGCCGCCGAGCCGTTCCTGAATCCGCGCGAGATGGCGATGGCGTCGAAGGCCGACGTCGTGCAGCGCCTCGCGCAGGCGACCTACGCCGACGAATTCCGCGCGCTCTACGGCGCCGGCATCTTCGACGATGCCGATGCGGCGTACGACCGCATGACGCTCGCGATCGCACAGTACGAGAAGCAGGACGAGGAGTTCGCCGCCTTCAGCAGCAAGTACGACGCGTTCCTGCGCGGCCAGGCGACGCTCACGGCGCAGGAGATGCGCGGGCTCGCGCTGTACAACGATCCGACCAAGGGCAACTGCGCTGCCTGCCACCCGAGCGCGCGCGGGGCCGACGGCAGCTTGCCGCTGTTCACCGATTTCACGTACGACAACCTCGGCGTGCCGCGCAACCCGGCGCTCCAGGTCAACGCCGATCCGACGTACTTCGACCTCGGCCTGTGCGCGCGTCCGGACGGCTCGCTCGCCGGCCGCAAGGACCTGTGCGGCGCGTTCAAGGTGCCGAGCCTGCGCAACGTCGCCGTGCGCACGACGTTCTTCCACAACGGCCGCTTCACGTCGCTCAAGGACGCGCTGACGTTCTATGTCCAGCGCGACACCAACCCCGAGAAGTTCTATCCGGTCGTCGCCGGCGTCGTACAGAAGTTCGACGACCTGCCGGTCGAGTACCACGTGAACGTCAATCGCACCGAGGTTCCCTACAACCGCAATCCGGGTGAGCCCCCGGCGCTGACCGACGCCGAGATCGACGACGTCATCGCCTTCCTGGGTGCGCTGACCGACGGTTTCGTGCCCTGACCTTCCCGCGGAGACCATTCCATGCCAATCCGATCGCGCCTCGGCCCGCTGGGGCCAATGTTCGTCGCCACCGTCCTGGCCCTGCCGATTGCCGCGCACGCGGACGAGGAGGAGTTGACACGACGCCTGGAGAAGCTCACGAACGAACTCGAAGCGGTCAAGGCCGAACTCGCGAAGATGAAGAAGGAACGCGAGCAGGCGGCTGCGCCCGCTGCAGCTCCAGCCGCGGCGCCGCCCGTCGCCGGCGCTGCGCCGCCGCCCGCCGCGTCGGCCGCGACGATCAACACCGAGGCGGCCCCGGGTGGCGGTGCCGACACGGTCATCACCGGCTACGGCGAGATCAACTACGACCGGCCGAGCAGCGCGCCCGAGGATGCGGTGATGGACCTGCGGCGCGCCGTGATCGGCTTGCAGCATCGCTTCGACGACCAGACCAAGTTCGGCTTCGAGCTGGAGGTCGAGCACGCGGTGAGTTCCGCGGATGATCCCGGCGAGGTCGAGGTCGAGCAGGCGTTCATCGAGCACCAGCTCAGCCCGCCGCTGGCGGTGCGCGGCGGGCTGATGCTGATTCCGGCCGGCCTGCTCAACGAGAACCACGAACCAACCGCCTACTACGGCGTCGAGCGCAACTTCGTCGAGACGGCGATCATCCCCTCCACGTGGCGCGAGGGCGGCGCCCAGCTCGTCGGCGAGGTCGGTAACGGCCTGACGCTCCAGGGCGGCATCACGACAGGCTTCGACATCAACAAGTGGGACGCGACATCGACCGAAGGCAAGGAATCGCCGCTCGGCTCGATCCACCAGGAACTCGCCCTGGCGAAGGCGAAAGACCTTTCGTTCTTTGGCGCCGCCAACTATCGTGGCGTCCCGGGTTTGCTGGTCGGCGGTTCCATCTTCACCGGCGGCGCGTCGCAGGGTGCGGCGGGCGTGGAGAGCATGCGGGTCACGCTGTGGGACCTGCACCTGCGCTGGACGCCGGGGCCGTGGGACCTCGCGGCGCTCTACGCGCGCGGCACGATCAGCAACACCGCGGCATTCAATACGAAGCTGGTCGGCAACCCGACTCTCGTTCCGGCGCTGTTCGACGGATCCTACGTGCAGGGCGCGTACCGGCTGCGCTTCGGCAACTACGGGCTGGCACCGTTCGCACGTCTCGAGTACTACAACACCGCCAAGAAGTACGAGGACATCGGGCCGGGGCTCACCCCGGCCGCGCTGGCCACGGAGCGGGTGATCACCACGGGCCTCAACTTCGACCTGAACCAGCACATCGTGATCAAGGCCGACTACCAGTGGTTCCGGGACGTGTCGGCCAACAACCGGTTCGACCTCGGGCTCGGCTGGTCGTTCTGATACCGTTGTCGACGTGCGCGTCGAAGTCCTGCCGATCGTCCTAGGCATCCTGCCCGCGTCGGCCTGGGCGGCCGACTACCTGAGCGCATCCGAAGCCGAAGCGCTGATGTTCCCGCTGGCCGACGAGTTCGCGCCCGTCAACGTGAGCTTCGACAACGCACAACTGCAGGAGATCGGCAAGCGCGCCGGCATCACCGCGCGCTCGGCGCAATGGGGCGTGCTGGTGGCGCGGCGCGCGAATGCGACGCTCGGCTACGTCGTGATCGACAACGTGATCGGCAAGTTCGAGCTGATCACGTATGCGGTCGCGGTCGAAACCGACGGCGCGATCCGGCAGATCGAGATCCTCTCCTATCGCGAGAGCCATGGCGGCGAGATCCGGCTGCCGGCCTGGCGCAGGCAGTTCGTCGGCAAGACCGTCGCGGGCCCGCTGCGCGTCGGCGAGGACATCGCCAACCTCAGCGGCGCGACGCTTTCGTGCAATCACGTCACCGATGGCGTGCGACGCATCGTCGCCGTCCTGCAGGTGGCACGTGAAGCGGGCGCCCTGCCATGAGCGCGGCGGTCCGGCGCGCGCAGCCCTGGCTCGGCACGCTGGTGTCGATCGAGGTCGACGCCGTGGGCGCGCAGGCCGCGCGCGCGTTTGCGGGGGCGTTCGCGGCGATCGCCCGCGTGCATGCCGCGATGTCGCTGCAAGACGCGCACAGCGATGTCGCACGGTTCAACGCGGCATCGGGCGGCGCGTCGATCGAATGCGACCCGTGGACCGTGGCCGTGTTGCGCATCGCATCGGGGCTGCGTGCCGCAAGTGCCGGACTGTTCGACGTTTCGCTCGGCACCGCGGGCCGCATGGCGTACGGCATCGTCGGCGCACGCCATGTGATCAAGCTCGACGACACGACCCGCATCGACCTCGGCGGCATCGCCAAGGGCTACGCGGTCGATCGTGCCGTGGCGACGCTGCGCCGCTGCGGCGTGCGGCGCGGCCTGGTCAACGCAGGCGGCGATCTGCGCGCTTTCGGCGCCGGCGCGTGGCCGATCGTCGTGCGCGGCGGCAACGCGCTAGCGCTCGAACGCGGTGCGGTCGCGACGTCGCAGTATCGCCGCGGGCGCACGCCGTATCGCGACGACGCGTTGATCGCCCCGTCGGCGGGCGAGCTGCACGCGATCGACCGCGCGGTCACGGTTGCAGCGCCGCGCTGCGTGTTCGCCGATGCGCTCACGAAGGTCGTCGCGCTCAGCGGCGACGCGTCCCATCCCCTGTTGCGTGAAGTGGGCGGGCGGGCATGGCTGCAGTAAGCGGAACCAATCCGGTACCCGGCTGGCAGCGCATCATGCTGGACGCGGCGCTGATCGCGCTCGTGGTGTCGGGGCTCCTGTGGCTGCTGGCTCACTATGCGTTCGGCGCCGGACGTGAAGAGATCGGATTGCCGCATTGGTCCGAGGCGTGGTTGATGCGGGCGCATGGCCTGGCGGGATTCGTCGTGCTGGTGGCGGTCGGCACGTTTTTGTCGGTGCACGTGCCGCGCGGGTGGCGGATGCGCGAGAACCGCAGTTTCGAGATCACGATGCTCGCGTGCCTGGGCATCGCCGTCGCGACCGCGTACGCCTTGTACTACTTCGCCCCCGACCCGGTGCGCCCGGCGCTCGGCTGGCTGCATTCCGCGGTCGGCTGCGCGTGGGGGACGACGGTCGTGTGCCATCGGCGCAGGAAGACGACCCGAACAACGGTGTCTCTGCAAGCCGCAGGCGAGGCAGCGCGGCCGTCGCAAACCGGAGCCACGCGTCTGGCGCTCGGGGCGAACAACGCTCAAGAGAGCGACAGGAAGTAGCGCAGTCGCTCGAGTTCCTCCGCCAGTGCACGCTCGAAGGTGCCGTCCTTCGGCGCCTGGCCGGCAACGTAGCCGAGGTCGGCGACCAGCGTCCTGTCCTCGACGCGCAGGTTGCCCCATCCGATCACGCGGTCGCGCCACAGCAGCGGCAGCGCGTAATAGCCGAGCCTGCGCTTCGCCGGTGGGGTGTAGGCCTCGAACCGATAGGCCCAGCCCCAGAGGATCTCGAATCGCTCCCGCAGGCACACGATCGGATCGAACGGCGTGAGCAGCCGCACCTGGTCCGGCTCCGGATGTGAAGCGGGATCCTCGCCCGCCGGCCAATACCAGTCGGTGTCGGCGACCGTCGCACGGGCCAGGCGCTCCTTGGCACGTTGAAGTGCTGCACCGACGTCGCCGCGCCACTGCGGCGTGCCGATGGCCAGCCGCCGGACCAGCACGTGCAGGTTTTTCCTGGGGAGCGGCGCATACGTGCGCACGAGTACATCGATCAGGGCGTCGAGTCGAGCGTTGCCGCCGCCTGGTTCCGCGGGCCGCGCGGGATAGCTGTGCAGTGCGTAGACGCGGGTTCCGTTCACCCGCTTCGCCACACGCAGCATGCCGCGAAAATGCATCGCGTCGAGCAGGCGCGTGGTCGCGTTCGAGGTTCCGCCCCAGTCGTTGATCTCCTTGCCGTGGGCAAACAGCGTGTCGATCCGGCGCGGATGAACCGGTCCCCGGTCGCGCATGAAATCGAGGATCGCCTGCGCACGCTTGCGCTGCGTGGGGCGCAAGGGCGACCGGGATCCGCGCGGGTGCATGAGGACCTGCACGGCGCGCGGAAGGAAACCGTAGTTGACGAAAAAATCCTCCTCGATCGCGAGCCGCGGGTAGCGGCGCTCCAGGTCTCCGGCGCGGTAGTTCCTGACCCGATGGCGCAGGATCAGGTCCTGCGCGCGCGCCGGCGCACGGATCGGATCCGCCTGCACGAACCCCAGCGTTTCGATCGCTCGCAACAGCGTCGTTGGTGCGAACAGCGTCCGCGCCACGGCGTAGCGCCGCAGGTCGTCCAGGGTGGGCTGCATGGGGCGAAGCGCCCTCCGGACCGGCTCAGCGGTTCACCGCGAAGCACGCGCTCCGGTGCTCGGATGCGCCTTCGAGCACCGGCACCTCGCGCTGACAACGCTCGAACGCAAGCGGACAGCGCGGATGGAACACGCAGCCGCTGGGCGGATCGAACGGCGACGGCAGTTCGCCCTTCAGGATGATGCGTTCACGCTTCGCACCCGGATCGGCGATCGGCGTCGCGGAGAGCAGAGCGCGCGTATAGGGATGGCGCGGCGACCCGAATATCGCATCGCGCGCGCCGATCTCGACGGCGCGGCCGAGGTAGATGACCAGCACGCGGTCGGCGATGTGCCGGACGACCGAAAGATCGTGCGACACGAAGAGGTAGGCGAGTTGGAACGCCTCCTGCAACTCGGCGAGCAGGTTCAGGACCTGGGCGCGGATCGAGACGTCGAGCGCCGAGACCGGCTCGTCGAGCACCAGGATGCGCGGCCGCAGCACCAGCGCCCGCGCGATGGCGATGCGCTGGCGTTGCCCGCCCGAGAACATGTGCGGATAGCGGCCGTAGTGCTCGCGGCGCAGTCCGACCTTGGCCATCATCTCGAGCGCGGCCTCGCGGCGCGCCGCGGCGGAGAGATCCGTGTTGACGAGCAGCGGCTCTTCCAGCGCGCGTCCGACCGTCTGGCGGGGATTGAGCGAGCCGTACGGGTTCTGGAACACGATCTGGATCTCGCGCCGCAGCTTGCGCCGTGCGGTCGCGTCGACCGTCGCGACGTCGACGCCGTCGATCAGCAGCGCGCCCGAACTGGGCCGCTCGATCAGCGTGAGCAGGCGCGCGAGCGTCGACTTGCCGGAACCGGATTCGCCGACGATGGCAAGCGTCTTGCCGGCTTCGAGGGTGAACGACACATCGGTGAGCGCCTGCACCGTCGCATTGCGCGCGAACAGGCCGCGCCGCACCTCGTAGCGCCGGCTGAGCCCGCGTGCCTCGATCACCGCGTTCATGCGACCACCTCGCGCGAGCGCGGCGCACCCTCGACCAGCGGCGTGTGGCACAAGGCGTTGCCGAGCGCAGATTCGGCGGGCGTCGGTGCCCGCGCGCGACACTGTTCGGTGGCGAAGGCACAGCGCGGCGCGAACAGGCAGCCGCGCGGGCGGTCCGACAAACCCGGCACGACGCCGGGAATCGCCGGCAGCCGTCGCCCGGTCGCCCGTTCCGGCAGGGCGGCGAGCAGCGCCGCGGTGTACGGATGATGCGGGTGCGCGAACAACTGCGCGGTCGATGCGGTCTCGACCTGCTGCCCCGCGTACTGCACCGAAACCCGATCGGCGGTCTCGGCCACGACGCCCATGTCGTGCGTGATGAGCACGAGCGCCATGCCCGTCTCGCGCTGAAGATGCAGCAGCAGGTCGAGGATCTGGGCCTGGATCGTCACGTCGAGCGCCGTGGTGGGCTCGTCGGCGATCAGGAGCTTGGGCTTGCATGCCAGCGCCATCGCGATCATGGCGCGCTGGCTCATGCCGCCGGAAAGCTGATGCGGGAACGCGTCGATGCGACGCTGCGGATCGGCGATGCCGACCTGGTCGAGCAGTTCGAGCGCCCGCGCGCGGCTCGCGCGCCGGTCGAGGCCGAGGTGCGTGCGCAACGACTCGGCGATCTGGAAGCCGACGGTGAAGCAGGGATTGAGCGAGGTCATCGGCTCCTGAAAGATCATCGCCATGTCGCGGCCGACGATCGCCCTGCGCGCGCGCGCACCGAGCCGGCGCAGGTCGCGCCCGCCGAAGTCCATGCCGTCCGCGGTCACGGTGGCGGTCCAGGGCAGCAGCCCCATGACGGCGAGCATCGCCACCGATTTGCCCGAGCCCGACTCGCCGACGATTGCCAGCACTTCATCGGCGTCGACCCGCACGTCGATGCCGTCGACCGCCTTGAAGGCGCCGCCGTGAACGGCGAACGTCACCGAGAGATTGCGGACGTCGAGGAGCGGCATGTCTCGATCAGGCGCGCTGCCCCTTGGCTTTGCGCGCCCCCACCCCAACCCTCCCCCCGCTTCGCAGGGGAGGCAGCATTCCCTCGCCCGTCTGCGGGAGAGGGGCAAGGGGACAGGGTGATGCGCGAGGCACCCATCTCACGACCTGCGCATCTTCGGATCGAGCGCATCGCGCAACCCATCCCCCGCAAGATTGATCGACACCACCGTGATGAGGATCGCCAGCCCCGGCAGCGTGACCAGCCAGGGATTGGAGCGGATGAACTCGCGTGCGTCGGCGAGCATGGTGCCCCACTCGGACAGCGGCGGCTGCGCGCCGAGCCCGAGGAATCCGAGCGCGGCGGCCTCGAGGATCGCGTCGGACACGCCGAGGGCGGCCTGCACGATCAGCGGCGCGAGGCAGTTCGGCAGCACGGTCGAGAACATCAGGCGCAGGCGGCTCACGCCCGCGACCTGTGCCGCCAGCACGTATTCCTTGCCGAGTTCGCCCAGCGCGGAGGCGCGCACGAGCCGCACGTAGCGCGGCAGGTACACGATCGTCACAGCGACGATGGTGTTGGCGAGACTCGGACCGAGCACGGCCACGACCAGGATCGCCAGCACCAGGCTCGGCACCGCCATGATGAGATCCATCACGCGCGTGATCATCACGTCGACGACGTCGCTCGAGAAGGCGGCCGTCAGGCCCGCCACGACGCCGAGCACGAACGAGACGCTCATCACCGACAGGCCGATGAAGAGCGACACTCGCGCGCCGTGGATCAGGCGCGAGAGCATGTCGCGGCCGAGCCCGTCGGTGCCGAGGATGAAGCGCCAGGTGCCGCCGTCGGCCCACAGCGGCGGCGCCTTGACCGCGTCGCGGAACTGCTCGTTGGGCGGGTAGGGCGAGACCAGGTCGGCGAAGATCGCCAGCAGCACGATGATCAACACCACCGACAATCCGATCACGGCGCCGCGGTTCTCCGTGAACGCGCGCCAGAAGGCGCGCAGCGGCCCCGGTGGCGCGCTCGCTTCCTCGGGCATGACTGCAATGGCGGGGTCCTGCGCGTCAGCGACCATGCCGGATCCGCGGATTGATGACGCCGTACAGGACGTCGACGATCAGGTTGACCAGGATCACGATCGACGACACCAGCATCACGCCGCCCTGCAGCGACGGATAGTCGCGGCGCGCGATGCCCTCGATCAGCCACTTGCCGACGCCGGGCCAGGAGAAGATGGTTTCGGTCAGCACCGCGCCCGCCATCAGTCCGCCCACCGACAGGCCGATCACCGTCACGACCGGAATCATCGCGTTACGCAGCGCATGCAGGCCGATCACGCGCCATGGGGCGAGCCCCTTCGCGCGCGCGGTGCGCACGTAGTCCTCGCTCAACACCTCGAGCATCGACGAGCGCGTCATGCGTGCGATCACCGCGAGCGGGACCGTGCCGAGCACGATCGCCGGCAGTACGAGATGATGGAGCGCATCGAGCACGGCACCCTTCTGGCCGGACAGCCAGGCGTCGATGAGCATGAATCCGGTCACCGGCTCGAAGTAGTACTTGATCAGGTCGATGCGTCCCGACACCGGCGTGAGGCCCCAGCGCTCGGCGACGAACATGATCAGCAGCAGGCCCCACCAGAAGATCGGCATCGAGAAGCCCGTCACCGAAAGCCCCATCAGCACCTGGTCGTAGACGCTGCCGCGCTTGACGGCGGCGAACGCGCCGGCCGGAATCCCGATCAGTGTGGCGAACAGCATCGCGCACACGGCGAGCTCGATCGTCGCCGGAAAGAGCGTGAGGAACTCGGTCAGCACCTTCGCGTTGGTGACGAGCGAGG
Organism: Burkholderiaceae bacterium; assembly: GCA_035502095.1. GTDB lineage: Bacteria > Pseudomonadota > Gammaproteobacteria > Burkholderiales > Burkholderiaceae_F > JAKANT01. The sequence continues at coordinate 49,292 of DATJUX010000051.1, read as the reverse complement.
TGCCGAAATCGCCATGCAGGAGGTGCCAGACGTAGTCGAGGAACTGCTTCCAGACCGGCTGATCGAGTCCGAGCTCGTGGCGGAAGTACGCCAGGCGCTCCGGGCTGATGCCGCGCTCGCCGACCCGCACCTCGACCGGATCGCCCGGCACCAGGCGGATCGCGATGAAGGTGAGGAACATCAGCGCGAAGAACGTCGGCACCGTCAATGCCGCGCGCCGGAGCAGGTACTTCAGCACGGCGCGTATCGCTCAGTGACTGTCATGGCGAGCGGGCGAGCAATCCCGGGCGTGCCTGGTCCGGGATCCCTCGTCGCGTCGCTCCTCGGGATGACACCGCGCCTTGTCATTCCGGCCCCGCCAAAACGGGCGTTACTTCAAGTCCACCCCGTTGAAGTTGTGCGCGCCGAACGGGCTCTGCTTGAAACCCTCGACTTCCTTGCGCATCGTCTCGAACACGATCGAGTGCGCGAGCTTGAAGTCCGGCGCTTCCTCCTTCTCGATCACCTGCATGCGCTCGTAGAGCCGCGTGCGCTCCTTGATGTCGGCCAGCGTGCGCGCCTTGTTGAGCAGGTCGTCGTATTCCTTGTTGCACCACTTGGACAGGTTTTGCCCGCCGGCGCGCGCGCCGGTGCAGCCGCGCAGGAAGAAGAAGTTGTCGGGATCGCCGTTGTCGCCGGTCCAGCCCAGCTGCGCGGTCATGTGTTCACCTTGTTGCGCGCGCTTGCGATATTCGCCCCACTCGTAGGTGACCAGCCTGGCGTTGACGCCCACCTTCGCGAGGTCGGCCTGCATCATCTCGGCGATGCGCTTGGCGTTCGGGTTGTACGGGCGCTGCACCGGCATGTACCAGAGGTCGATCTCGAGCGGCGTGGCGATGCCCGCGCTCTTCAGCAGCGCCTTCGCCTTCTCCGGGTCGTACGGATAATCCTTCACGCTGGTGTTGTACGACCAGAGCGTGGGCGGGATCAGGTTCACCGCTGCCTGGCCGGCGCCGAGATAGACGTCGCGGATGATCGCGGCCTTGTCGATCGCCATGTTCAGCGCCTGCCGCACCTCCTTCTTGTCCAGTGGCGCCTTCTGCACGTTGAAGGCCCAGTACGCGATGTTCAGACCGGGCTGGCTGATCACCTTCAGCGCCGGATCCTTCTGCATCTCGGGCAGGTCGGCCGGACGGGGCGCGATCATGAAATGGCACTCGCCGGCCTTCAGCTTCGAATAGCGTGCCGTCGGGTCGGGCGTGATGGCGAACACGAGGTCGTCGACCAGTGCCTTTTCACCGAAGTAGTCCTTGTTCGCCTTGTAGCGGATCACCGCGTCCTTCTGATACGCCACGAACTGGAACGGTCCGGTCCCGACCGGAAACTGGTCGAACTGCTCCTTGCGGTTCGACTTCTCGAGGAAGGCGGCGTATTCGGCCGAGTGGATCGAAGCGAAGTCCATCGCCAGGTTGGCGAGCATCGGCGCGTTCGGCTCCTTGAGCTTCATCACCACCGTGTAGTCGTCGGTCTTCTCCAGCGAATCCAGCAGCTGCGGCATCTGCATGTCGGCGAAATAGTCGTATTTCCCGCCCGAGACCTTGGCGTACGGGTGATCCGGCTTCCATTGGCGATTGAACGACCACAGCACGTCGTCGGCATTGAAATCGCGCGTCGGCTTGAAGCCGTTCACGCCGGAGTGGAACTTGACGCCCTTGCGCAGGTGGAACGTGATCGTCTTGCCGTCGGGCGACACGGTCCAGCTCTGTGCCAGGCCGGGCACGACGCGCGTGCTGCCGCGTTCGAACTCCGTGAGCTTGTCGTAGATGCCGCGTGCGGCATCGAAGCTCGTGCCGGTGGTGTTCAGCGCCGGCGTGAAGTTCTCCGGCGATCCTTCGGAGCAGTAGACCAGCGTCTTGGCGCTGGCGCCCATGACGGCGAACGACGTCAACGCCACGCTGACCGCGGCGGCGGCAATCCTTGCTTGCATCGCTTTTCTCCTCGCTGGGATGCTTGTATGTCGTGCCGCCACGCGGCGGCCGAGCGCGCGCCGGAGTCTACGCGTACGAACGTGCATTCATGCCGCGGCGCGGCGCACCACCAGCCACACGCCGATCGCGGTGAGCACGAGCCCGGCGATCACCATCGCCCCGAGCTCCTCGCCGAACAGCAGCCACGCCATCACGGCGGTACAGGGCGGGACGAGATAGAGCAGGCTGGTGACCTGCGTGGCGGCACCACGCTGGATCAGCAGATAGAGCAGCGAGCTTCCACCGAGCGTCAACGCGAGCACCGACCACGCCATCGCGACGACGAGCTCGGGCTGCACCTGGATCGATTCGTGCTCGAGGGCGGCGAGCGGAAGCGTGACCAGGAAGGCCGCGATCAGCTGCACGGTGTTCGCGGTGCGGACGTCGCACGGCGCGACGAAGCGCTTTTGATACAGCGTTCCGGTCGTGATCGACAGCAGCGCAAACAGCGCGAGCGAGAGATTGACCGGCGTCACCTCGCCGATGCCGAGCTTGCGCCACACGACGAGCACGAGTCCCGCCAGCCCTAGCCCCAGGCCGAGCCATTGGCGCCCCGACACGTGATGCGCCGTGCCCCGGCTCGAGATCCAAAGCGCGGTCAGCACCGGCTGCAGGCCGACGATCAGGGCCACGGTTCCCGCCGAGAGACCGAGCTTGACCGCGGACCAGACGCCGCCGAGGTATCCGCCATGAAGCAGCACGCCGGTGACGGCGAGATGCAGCCACTGCGCACGGTCGCGCGGCCAGCCCGGCCGCGTCAGTGCGATCCAGACGCCGAAAGCGGCCACCGAGAGCGCATACCGCACGACGAGGAAGCCGAGCGGCGGCGCATGCGGCATGCCGAGGCGCGCGACGACGAAGCCGGTGCTCCAGATCAGGACGAAGACCGCCGGCATCGCGCGCACGAGTGCTGCCTGCGATGCGTCGGCTCCGGTCTGCGATGCTGACATCGGCCGATTGTCGCCGATACAAAAGGAAAACCTTTTCGGTCAACAACGCGCGATCACCGCGCGTTGCCCGGGCGAGAATCCGTCCGGCCGCATGAGCCGGAAGGGAGCACGAACAATGAGAGCAAGGATTCCGTCAGTTTCGCGCTGGGCCTTGATGGTGTTGCTGCCGGCGGTACTCGCCGCGTGCATCGTGGCGCCGCCACCTCCGCCGCCGCATCCGCCGGTCGTCGCCGAGGTGCACGTCGCCACCGCGCCGCCGCCGCCCCAGGTCGAAACGCCGCCGCCGCCCCCGGCTCCGAACTGGTATTGGATCGGTGGCCACTGGCGCTGGGACGGCGTCCGGTACGCGTGGGTGCCCGGACACTGGGTCGAGCCGCGTCCGAACGAGGTGTTCGTGCCGGCGCACTGGTCGCTGGAAGGCGGCGTCTGGGTCTTCCATCCCGGCGGCTGGCGCCACGTCGCCGGCCCGCCTCCGGTCGCGGTCGTCGATGTGCCGGTCGCGCCCCCGCCGCCTCGCGTCGAGATCATTCCGCCGGCGCCGGGCCCCGCGTACTTCTGGGTCGCCGGCTTCTGGCGTTGGGACCACGGAACGCACGTCTGGATCGGCGGTCATTGGGAAGCCTCGCGGCCCGGCTATCACTGGGCGCCCGCCCATTGGGTGGCCGCCGGGCCGAACTGGCGCTACGTCCCGGGACAATGGCGCGCCAACTGAACGCACCGCCGAACCGGTTCGCGCAGTGCGCGCTCGTGCTGGTCGCGCTCGCTGCGCAACTGATTCCGCTCGTTTCGCACGCCGCCACGGGCCGCGCGACGCCGGTAGGGATCGAATTGCACGAGCGCCTGGTCGAATCCGCAAGCGCACATGCGCCGACGGTGGCGCTGACGCTCGATGCATGCGGCGGCGATTTCGATCGCGATGTCGTCGACTTCCTGATCGAGCGGCGCATTCCGGCGACGATCTTCGCGACCCGCAAGTGGCTCGACCGCAATCCCGAGGGGCTGCACGTCCTGCTCGCGCACCGGGAGCTGTTCGAGATCGAAGACCACGGCGCGAACCACGTGCCCGCGCTGATCGGAGCCGGCCGCAAGGTGTACGGCATCGCGGGCGAGCCCGACGTCGCGCACCTGCGCAGCGAGGTCGAAGCCGGTGCCGATGCCGTGGCGAGCGCGACCGGCGTGCGGCCGCATTGGTATCGCGCTGCCGCGGCGATGTACGACGAGGAGTCGCTGCAGGCGATCGCGGCCCTCGGCTACCGGGTGGCGGGGTTCTCGCTGAACGCCGACGCCGGGGCGACGTTGCCGCGGGGCGAGGTCGCCGCGCGGGTGCGCGCTGCACGCGACGGCGACATCATCCTGGCACACGTGAACAAGCCGCGAACCGAAGCGGGCGAAGGCCTGATCGAGGGCCTCGGGACGCTCTGTCGGCGCGGCTACCGCTTCGTCCAACTCGGCGACGCCCGGCTCGCCCCATCGCTCATCGCGGCACGCCGGTAGCACAATCGGCCGCCATGTCCCGCTCCGACTGCCTGGCGGCCGCCGAAGCCTACTTCGACTCCGGCCGGTTTTTCGCCGATCTCGCCGCGCGCGTCGCCTGCCGCAGCGAAAGCGATACCGGGCCCGCGCCGGCCGCGTTGACGCAATATCTGCGCGAGCATATCGCGCAGCCACTGGCGCGTCTCGGCTTCGCGAGCGAGATCGTGCCGAACCCCGTCGCGGGCGGCGGCCCGTTCCTCATTGCGCGGCGGATCGAACGAACCGGCCGGCCGACATTGCTGACCTATGGGCACGGCGACGTGGTGAGCGGGCAGGCCGGGTCGTGGCGCGCCGGCCTCGATCCCTGGGCATTGGTGGCGGAGGGCGACCGATGGTACGGGCGCGGCACCGCGGACAACAAGGGCCAGCACACGATCAACCTCGGCGCGCTCGCCGCAGCGATCACGGCGCGCGGCGGCAAGCTCGGTTACAACGTCACGGTCCTGCTCGAAACCGGCGAAGAAGCCGGCTCGCCCGGATTGCACGAGGTCTGCGACGCGCACAGGAAGGATCTCGCCGCGCAGGTCTTCCTCGCTTGCGACGGCCCGCGCGTGCACGCCGCCCGGCCGACGCTCTTTCTCGGTTCGCGCGGCGCGGTGAACTTCACGCTGCGCCTGCGCGCGCGCGAGAAGTCCTATCACTCCGGCAACTGGGGTGGCGTGCTCGCCAACCCGGCTTGCATGCTGGCGCACGCCCTCGCGACGCTGGTCGATCGCCATGGCCGCATCCTGGTCGACGCGCTGCGTGCACCGCCGGTGCCGGCCTCGGTGCGCCGCGTCCTGGCCGATGTCGAGATCGGCGGCGGCGAGGACGATCCGCGGCTCGATCCGGGCTGGGGCGAACCGGGGCTCACGCCTGCGGAGCGCCTGATGGCGTGCAACACGATCGAGGTGCTCGCGCTCGGCGCCGGGTCGCCGCAGAGGCCGGTCAATGCGATCCCCGGCGAGGCGGTGGCGCGTTGCCAGCTGCGTTTCGTGGTCGGCACGCCGTGGCGCGCGTTGGGCGACATCGTGCGCGCGCACCTGGACGCGCGAGGATTCGGCGCGATCGAGGTCGAGGTGACGCTGGCGGGTGCAGCAACGCGGCTCGATGTCGAGAGTCCGTGGGTCGACTGGGCGCAGCGCTCGATCGAAGCGAGCAGCGGCAAGCGCGCAACGATCCTGCCCAATCTCGGCGGGTCGCTGCCGAACGACGTCTTCGCCGACCTGCTTGGCCTGCCGACGCTGTGGGTGCCGCACTCGTATCCCGCCTGCGCGCAGCACGCCCCGAACGAGCATCTGCTCGCTCCCGTGGCGCGCGAAGGCCTGCGCATCATGGCTGGGCTCTATTGGGACCTTGGAGAACCGCACGGCGTTCCCTGGCCGTGAACGCGGAACGCGCCTGGGGCCGGCCGGTCAAACTGCGATTCGGAGCCTGAATGCGAAGCGCAGCAGAACCGGCGCGGCGGTCCGAGCAATTGCGGCACATCGAAGCGTTGCTCGACGAGGCGCTCCGGATGACGTTTCCCGCCAGCGATCCGATCGCGCCCGCTGTCGACACGGCGCCCGCCAGGCCACGTGGAGGCGAAGCACCTGACCGCCTGCACCCATCGCGACCAGATCGGTCCGGTTGACCGAGGGCCCAGGGCTGCGAGGAGTGCCTTGGAAGTGGTGCCAGGTCGACGCGATCATGCTGGGTTAGTCCGCCACGGATTGGCGAGCAGGCCGGCGAGACTGCGATCGCGCCGCGTGTCGAAGCCGTCCAGCCCGAGCGCGATCTGTGCCGGGCCCGGTTGCAACGTGCCGAACAAACGGTCCCAAAGCGTGAAGCACACGCTGTAGTTGCTGTCGGTCTGGACGCGCCAGCGCGAGTGATGCACCACGTGGTAGGCGGGCGTCGGTGTCAGCCAGGCGAGCGGGCGATCGAGTGCCGGCGGCAGCGCGATGTTGGCGTGCTGGAACAGCGCGGTCGCGATCTGCACCGCCGCGTGCACGGCAAACGCCAGTGGCGCAATGCCCAGGGCGAGCAGCGCGGCGAGGTCGAACAGCGGGCGCAGCGCCTGCTCGAGCGGATGGCTGCGCAGCGCGGTCGTGACGTCGACCTGGACATCGGTGTGATGCACGCGGTGCAGCCGCCACAGGAACGGCACGCGGTGGCTGAGACGGTGGCGCACGTAGTCGGCCAGGTCGAGCGCGAGCACGCCGAGCAGCACCACCAATGGCTGTGGCCAAGCGAGACCCGCGAGCCCCCAGCGATGCCCGGCGACCCAGCCGGAAGCAGTCACGAGCACGGTCGCGGCGACCCCGCCGAGAACGAAGTTGATCGCCGTCAGTGCCAGGTTGCGCGGCTTGCGCCCGCGCTCGCCACGAGCGGCCCGTGCGGCGTCGATCCGTTCCCAGGTCCAGAAACCCGCGAAGGCAACGATGAAGACCAGCGGGGGCAGGCGCTCGAGGATTTCCTGCATCGGATGCCTCGTCGGTTGGGTTGGGGCGTCAGGCTGCCGCGCGCGCCGCGGCATTGGCTTGGCCGAGGTAGCCTCGGATCGTGGCGGCCGCGTTTGCGGCACCGTCGATGGCGGCGACCAGGGCACGAACCCGCTGTGCCTGCTCGCGATAGCGAACGTGCTCGAGCAGCGTGCGCACCGCATGCGTCAGTGCCGCTCCGCGCGCCGCCGAGGGCGATAGGCGCAGGGCCATGCCCTGGCGTTCAGCGCAGTGGACGTTGAGGTCCTGTTCGGGTTGCAGCGCAATCCCCGCCATCGGCACGCCGGATGCCATCACGGTTTGCACGCTGCCCTGCCCGCCGGTGACGACGGCAAGCGCTGCGCGCGGCATGACGAGATGGCTGGGCAGGAGTGGTTCGACCATCACAGTGCCGCCCTCGAGGTCCGCGAGATCGTGCACGGTGCCGGCAACCAGTACGCGGCAGCCGGCGGCTTTGACCGCGGCGACGACATCGCGCACCATCGAGGGCGGCGTCGAGGTCAACGCCACGTAGGCGAACGTCCCGTCGGCGATGAAGCGCTCGACGCGATCCGGAACCGGGAGATCGAGGCGCGCAAAGAGCGGCCCTGTGTAGCGCAGCGACGTGCCCGGTCGATAGCGACCGCCGGGGCCCGGCGCCCAGCTTTCGAGTGTCGCGCGCTCGATACCGAGGATCTCCGGAACGTCGGTCACGAGAGTGAGGTCGGCCAGCAGGAGCGCCGCGAAACTCGGCACACCTTCGACGCCGAGTTCGGCGGCCGCGCGGTTGAAGCCCGCGCAGTACATCGAGGAGCGCGAGGGCAGGGCATTGACGAGCCGGCGCCGCAAGCCGCGCGGCAGCAGGCCGAAGAGCGGTTGCGGGTTGTGCGACGGTGCCGGCACCAATCCGGCTTCGAACACGGGCGGCACGAACGAACCCGCATGCGATGCCGCGAGCGGAATGCCGGCCAGTCGCGTCGAGAGCAGCGTGGTCAGCGTGAAGCCGGTCACCGCAAGGCGGATGCCGCGCCGGCGCATGAACTCCGCCTCGGCGCGCGCATAGGCCAGCATCTCGTCGTGGGAGTACATGCTCTGGTCGGGCCGGCCGATGCCGGGCAGCGAGCGGATGAACCGGGCGCAGCGCGCGCCGTCCATGCGCGGGCCGATCTGCGTCCAGTCGGCGCCGCCGCGCTCGAGCAGACTCTCCCACGGGCCGCCGTGCGTGCCGATGCAGACCGGCTCGCCGAGCGCACGCAGCGCGCCGTGGAGCGCGACCATGCGCGACGTCTCGGAGAGGAATCCGCAGTGCGGGAACAGACCGATCATGACCGACCGCCGGCGCAACGCCACGCGCCCAGCGTGAACGGAAGTATATAGGTAATATATTACATATGTCAACGGAAACCGAAGCCCGTGTCGCGGTCGCCGGCGAGACGCTATCGCTGCCGGTGCAGGCGTTTCGCCTGACCATCGCGCTCGCGCTGCACCTGCGCACGCTGATGGACCGGCAGATGGCCGCAACCGGCGTGACCACGCAGCAGGCGGCGCTGCTGACGGTGGTCGACATGCTCGGACGCCCGGCGCTGACCGAGGCCGCGCGGGCGCTCGCCATGAGCCATCAGAACGTCAAGCAGCTCGCCTCCGCGCTCGAGCGCAAGGGGCTGCTCGAGATCCTGCCCGACGCAAGCGACCGGCGCAGCAAGCGGCTGGCGACCACGCGGCGCCACAAGGCGCTCTGGGCGCGCCGCGACCCGGACGATCACGCGGCCGTCGCGGCGTGGTTCGCCGGCATGAAGGAAGCGGAAATCGCGCAACTGGTCGCTCTGCTGGCCAAGGCGATGAACAGCGTGCGTGCGGCGCGCGACGCTTAGGCGGCGTATTCTGGCCGCCGCAGCCGGGAAGACGTGGAGGGCGTATGGCCGGAATCGACAGGGACAAGGTGGTCGCGGTTCTGAATCGCATCCTCGAAATGGAGCTGGCCGGCGTCGTGCGGTACACGCACTATTCGCTCCTGGTGTTCGGCTACGGGCGCATACCGATCGTCGCCTGGATGCGCGCACAGGCGACCGAGGCGCTGCTGCATGCACAGCAGGCGGGGGAATGGATCACGTACCTCGGCGCCTATCCGTCGCTGGAGATCGGACCGCTGCTCGACTCGCACAAGTTCGACATCGGCGACATGCTGCGCGAGTCGCTGCTGGTCGAAAGCGAGGCGCTGGCCCTTTATCGCGAGCTGCTCGAACTGGTGAAAGACCGCTCGGTGGCGTTGGAGGAATTTGCGCGTCAGATGATCGCCGCCGAGGAACTGCACGCCGGCGAGGTCGACAAGATGCTGCGCAAGCCCGGCCAGCTCGCGGCGTTCGCCGAGCGCAAGGGCTGAGTCCCGGCGCGCCGGCCGCGGGCGCGATCGCTCGTCGCGCCTCTCGTCGGTCGCGAACGTGCACGCGGTGCGCGTCGGGCATCATTTGTTTCCCGACGTCAGCCCCCTCGCCACATGCAACCGAACCTCTCCCCGATGCTTTGGCTGGTCGGGTTCCAGATGGGACTGTATGCCTTCGGGTGGTTCCTCTGCAGCCTGCTCTTGAAAGAGGACCGCGCGGCGGTCGGGCACTGGGGCGTCTTCCTGCTGCTTGTCGGCGTCGTGATGCTGCTCGCCGGCATGCGGGGCGAACCGCGCCACTGGCTCTTCTACAACGGTGCCAACGTGCTGTCGCTGGTGGCATTTGCCGCCGTCCGCCGCGGCATCGAACGGTTCATGCGGGTATCGCGGCACGATCTGGAGCAGGCGACCGTCCTGGTGCTCGTCGGCGGCGCGATCGCGCTGCTCGGACCGTCCGAGGAACATGCCTCGTGGCGTGTGATCCTGACCTACGGATGCCAGGGCTACCTGATGCTGCGTGCCATGTGGGGCGTGCGCCGTGCGCTCAGGCTGGAGTTCGGTCCCGGCACCCTGGCCGCGATCGTCGCACCGGGCCTGTTGATCAGCGTGCTGCTCGCCACGCTCGCGCTGAAGCAGGCGTTCGATTTCGCGCACCCGATGGAGATGCAGCGCAATACCGCGGCCAACTACGGACTGATGTACTACTACCTCGGCGGGTCCGCGATGTTCAACTTCGGGTTCATGGTGCTGCTGACGCAGCGCCTGGTCGTCAAGCTGCAGCAATCCTCGCGCCGCGACGCGCTCACGGGCCTCTTCAACCGGCGTGCGCTCGACGAAGAACTGCAACGGACGTGGCAGCGCCATCAGCGCGGGCGCGAGGCGTTTGCGATGCTGGTCGCCGATATCGACCACTTCAAGCAGATCAACGACACGTACGGCCACGCGGCCGGCGACCGCGTCCTGACGAGCCTCGCGCGCATCCTGCAGGGTCACGCGCGCGGCACCGATATCGTGGGCCGCATCGGTGGCGACGAGATCCTCATCGTCCTGCCCAAGGCCAACCTGCACGAGGCGGAGCGGTTTGCCGAACGCCTGCGCCGTCTCGTCGAGGCAGAGACGATCCGCGCAGGCACGCACGCGCTGCACGTGACGATCAGCATCGGCATGGCGCGCGTCGAAGGCGGCGACGCCTCGATCGAGGCAGTGATCGCGCGTGCCGACACGGCGCTCTATCGCGCCAAGGGGGCCGGACGCAATCGCGTCGACATCGCGGCCGGCGTCGCAAGTGTGCCGTTGCAAGCGGCTGCGGGTTCCTGACTGGTGCCGAGATTCCCCGCTACTTCACGCTCAGCGACATTGGGGCCGAGAGATCGGCGACGCGCGAGTCGGGCGTCTGCAAGGCGAGGAACTGCTCGGTCGCGGCGCGCCACGAGAACCGTTCGGCATGCACCCGGCAGCGCTCACGCGGAATGCGCAGGGCACGCAGTGCGGCGCCGCGCAGGTCTTCGCTCAGGCATGCGGCGTCGGAGTTTCCCACCACGTCGAGCGGTCCTTGCACCGGGAACGCGGCCACGGGCGTTCCGCACGCAAGCGCCTCGAGCATCACGAGTCCGAACGTGTCGGTGCGGCTGGGAAAGACGAATACATCGACGCTGCTGTAGAGGGCAGCGAGTTCTTCCCGGCTCAGGATGCCGACGAAGCGCACGTCGGGGAAGCGCTTCTGCAGGCGCGGCAGCGCGGGGCCTTCGCCGGCGACGATGCGCGTGCCGGGCAGGTCGAGGTTGAGAAACCCTTCGAGGTTCTTTTCGACCGACACCCGTCCGACGTAGAGAAAACGCGGGCGGGGGCAACCTGCGACGAGTGGTGCCTCGCCGCTCTGCGGCTTGAAGACGTCGAGGTCGACGCCGCGCGTCCAGCGCGCGACGTTGGTGAGCCCGGCCTGGGCGAGTTCGCGATCGACCTCGGGTGTCGGCGACAGCACGCGCGTCGCCGCGCCGTGAAACCAGCGCAGGAATCGATAGACCCAGCGCTCCGGCACGCCGAACATCGCGTTGAGATATTGCGGAAAGCGCGTGTGGTAGGCGGTGGTGAAGGGCAGCCCGTGGCGCAGGCAGTAGCGGCGCGCCGCCTGGCCGAGCGGTCCTTCGGTCGCGATATGAATGGCGAGTTCCTGCTGCGCAGCGCGGTGCAGGCCGATGAATCGCGCGACACCCCGATACGGCAGGAGCGAAAGGCGGATCTCGGGATAACGCGGGCAAGGCGCGGTAAAGAAGTTGCGCGGGCTGATGACCGCGGTCTGGTGCCCGAGGCTTTCGCATTCGCGGCGCGTCGCTTCGATGGTCCGCACCACGCCGTTGACCTGCGGGTGCCACGCGTCCGTGACCGTGAGGATCTTCATGCCGCGACTTCGACTCCGCTCGCCGCCCCCACCTCCTCGTGATCCCAGCGCGGCACGGGTTCCGCGGGCGCACGAATCACGCTCCACTCGACGATTTCGAGCTGGCCGTCGAGCGTCTCGACCAGCGCGGTCAGGCTCTCGACCCAGTCGCCGTCGTTGCAATAGAGCAGGCCGTCCATGGCGCGGATCTCGGCCTTGTGGATGTGGCCGCACACGACGCCGTCGTAGCCGCGCCGGCGCGCCTCGCGCAGCAGGACGTGCTCGAAGTTCGTGATGAAGCTCACTGCGTTCTTGGTCTTGTGCTTGAGGTATTGCGACAGCGACCAGTAGTCGCGCCCGAGGAATGCGCGCAGGTCGTTGAAGTGGCGGTTCAGCCACAGGATGAAGTCGTACAGGCGGTCGCCGAGCTTCGCCAGCCAGCGCGCGTGCTGGATCACGCCGTCGGCGAAATCGCCGTGCACGATCCACATGCGGCGGCCGTCGAGGAGGCGATGCTCGGCTTCGGCGCGGATCGCGATGTCGCCGAAGTTCAGGCCGCAGAACTGGCGCCCGACTTCGTCGTGGTTGCCCGGAACGTAGGTGACGCGGGTCCCCTTGCGCGCACAGCGCAGCACCTTCTGCACCACGTCGTTGTGCGCCTGCGGCCAGAAGAAACGGCGCTTCAGCGCCCACGCATCGATGACGTCGCCGATCAGGTAGAGATGCTCCGCCTGGTGATGGCGCAGGAAGTCGATCAGGTGCGCCGCCTTGCAGCCCGGCGTGCCGAGATGGATGTCGGAGACGAAAATCGTGCGCAGGCGGCGTACCGCCGCAGCGCCGGTGGCGTCAGCGGCGGCCGACGCCGCCTGCGAGGCTAGAAAGGCCAACCGGTAGGGCCGTGGTGCGTCGACAACGGAATCCATCGCCGCAGCCTAAGGATGCGAAGTGACTCGCAAGTGACTGATCCGAGTACGGAACTCGGTTCAGCGTGCGCGGCGCGCGGCGGACGTGCGGAGCGACGTGCGGCGCGACGCAGGAATCACCGCCCCGAGCGAGCCCCGCGAGCCTGTCACGCGAGCGTCATCGGGGGGTCGGACGATCGCCCTCCCGCATCGCCACCGAGACCACCATGACGACAACCGCCGAAGCGACGCTGCATGCTGCGCACGGGGCCGCGCGCCCGCAACTCGATCGTCGGCCCGGCCGCCTGACCGCGCTTGTTTTCCTGTTTTTCCTTCTCGCTGGTCTGCTCTTTACCTGCTACAGCCTGTTCGGCGACCTCGCGGAAGCGGGAACCCACAGCGCGACCTGGCTGCCGTTCCTGCTGCTCGGACTGGCACTCCTGATCGCACTCGGATTCGAGTTCGTCAACGGATTCCACGACACCGCGAATGCGGTCGCGACCGTCATCTACACGCACTCGTTGCCGCCGCACGTTGCGGTCGTGTGGTCGGGCGCGTTCAACTTCCTCGGCGTGCTGGTCTCGAGCGGCGCGGTGGCCTTCGGGATCATCTCGCTCTTGCCGGTGGAACTGATCCTGCAGGTCGGTTCGAGCGCCGGATTCGCGATGGTGTTCGCGTTGTTGATCGCGGCCATCATCTGGAACCTCGGCACGTGGTGGCTCGGCCTGCCGGCATCGTCGTCACTACGCTGATCGGCTCGATCATCGGCGTCGGCGTGGCGAACGCGCTGATGCACGGCCGCGACGGCACGAGCGGGGTCGACTGGAGTCAGGCGACCAAGGTCGGCTACTCGCTGCTCCTTTCGCCACTGGTCGGTTTCATCTTCGCGGCGTTGCTGGTGCTGGTGCTGCGCCGGCTGGTCAAGAACCGGGAACTGTACGAAGCGCCGCGCGGTGCCAAGGCTCCTCCGTGGTGGATTCGCAGCCTGCTGGTACTGACGTGCACCGGTGTCTCCTTCGCACACGGCTCGAACGACGGCCAGAAAGGCATGGGGCTGATCATGCTGATCCTCGTCGGCACGGTGCCGCTTTCGTACGCGCTGAACCGCTCCATGCCCGCGAGCGAGACCACGGAATTCGTGGCGGTCGCCCAGGTGACCCAGGCTGAACTCCAGCGCAGCGCCCCCGGTCCGGTACCGGCCGATCCGCGCGCGGTGCTCGCGGAATACGTGCGGACCAAGGAACTGCATGACGACGTCGTGCCGGCGCTGGCCGCGACCACCGGCAGCCTCGGCGCGCAGGTGCGCGAGCACGGCTCGCTCGCCAAGGTGCCGTCGGAGCTGGTAGCGAACGTGCGCAACGACATGTACCTGGCATCCGAGGCGATCCGGTTCCTGGAGAAGAATCCCAGCGTGAATTTCGACCGCGCGACGCGCGAGAACCTCGGCGCCTTCAAGAAGCAGATCGACGCTGCCACCAAGTTCATCCCGCTGTGGGTCAAGGTCGCGGTCGCGATCGCGTTGGGGCTCGGAACGATGGTCGGCTGGAAGCGCATCGTCGTGACGGTCGGCGAGAAGATCGGCAAGTCGCACCTGACCTATGCCCAGGGTGCTTCGGCCGAACTGGTTGCCATGACGACGATCGGAGCGGCCGACATGTTCGGGCTGTCGGTTTCGACGACGCACGTGCTGTCGTCCGGCGTGGCGGGAACGATGGCCGCGAATCAGTCGGGTTTGCAAATGGCGACGATCCGCAATCTCGTGATGGCGTGGGTGCTGACGCTGCCGGCGGCGATCATGCTTTCGGGGCTCCTGTACTGGTCGTTCTGTCACCTGTTCTAGCGCGAGGACGACATGCTCGGCGACGGTAGCCACGACGAACTGCTGCGGCGAATCGAACGCGAACTCGTCGACGGGTACGACGAGGAGCTCGAACTCGAGGTCGAGGATCGCAATTTCGCCGACCTGCCCGGCGCCGGCTCCGCGGCGCGGGAGGAGAACGAACGTTCGGAGCGCCTTGCCTACTTCAAGGAGCTGTTCCGGCTCCAGGGCGAACTGGTCAAGCTGCAGGACTGGGTGCAGCAGGAGCGGCGCAAGATCGTGATCGTGTTCGAAGGGCGCGATGCAGCCGGCAAGGGCGGTGTCATCAAGCGCATCACCCAGCGGCTCAATCCGCGCGTGTGCCGCGTGGTCGCACTGCCCGCGCCGAACGACCGCGAACTCACGCAGTGGTACTTCCAGCGCTACATCGCGCACCTGCCCGCGGCCGGCGAAATCGTCCTGTTCGATCGCAGCTGGTACAACCGCGCCGGCGTCGAGCGGGTGATGGGATTCTGCACCGACTACGAGTACGAGGAGTTCTTCCGCTCCGTGCCCGAGTTCGAGCGCATGCTGGTGCGTGCCGGCGTCCGCCTGCTGAAGTACTGGTTCTCGATCACCGACGACGAGCAGCACCTGCGTTTCCTGAGCCGCATCCACGATCCGCTCAAGCAGTGGAAGCTCAGCCCGATGGACCTCGAGTCGCGGCGGCGCTGGGAGGACTACACGAAGGCGAAGGAACTCATGCTCCAGCGCACGCATATCGCCGAAGCACCGTGGTGGGTGGTGCAGGCGGTCGACAAGAAACGCGCGCGCCTGAACTGCATCCACCATCTGCTCGGGCAGTTCGGGTACCGCGAGGTCGAGCATCCACCGATCACGCTGCCCGATCGCGTGCGCCATCCCGAGTACCTGCGCCAGCCGGTGCCGGAGTCGATGATGGTGCCCGAAGCGTACTGACTTCCGCACCCGGGTCGGGCGGCGACGCGAATCTGCCCACAGCCCAGGCGCGGGCGTCCTGCGTTAGCGCGGCGCATCGTCAAGCGAAACGTCGCGGCCCGCGCCCGGACTGGCATTTCTGCCGGGAGGGTTCACAATCCACGCGGTCGTGTCCGGTTCGACACCGAAGCGTGGCGCGGGATGCCGGGAAAGATCGCCGCTGCAGTGTGCGCAATCGCAATCCTCTATTGCGGTAGCGTGGGTGCGGACACGGTCACCGCCAGGGCAGCGGGCCCGCCGCCGCTTCCATTCAAATACCTCGGCAAATGGACTCAGAACGGGCGCACGACCGTATTGCTCGAGCGCGACCACTATCCCTACGCGGCGCGTCTCGGCCGGAACCTGGATCACGAATACCGCGTCGATGCGATCGAGGCGGACCACATGGTGCTCACGTACCTGCCGCTCGGCACGAAGCAGGTGCTCGTCTTCTCGACCGATCCGCTCCCCTACGTCCCTTACGAAGCTCCGGCCGGTCCGCAGCCGGAATTCGTGGCGTTGACGTTCAGTGCGCCCAACCAGGTCGCGATCGAGCAGGATTTCCTGGTCGGTGTCGGCATGCAGGCCTCGCCGGGATTGAGCGCGAGCGCGACCGTCGAACTCTCCTATGACGCCGCCGTGCTCGACCCGGTCGAGGGCAAGGGCGCGGGCGGCCGCATGTCGGTGCGCGTGAACGCCAGCGGCGACGAGGGCGGCGAGAACAAGCCCGCTGTCGTGCGCTTCCATGTGTTGACCGTCAATCCGGCCCTCACCAAGATCGAGATCAACGCGCAGGCCACCGGCGCGGACGGCCGCGCCATCGACATCCGCGCCCCCGACTCGCACGCGCTGCGTATCGTTCCCTGACGCCTCGTGTCACTCCGAGGAGCGCAGCGACCAGGCATCTCGTGGCAGGAAACAGGGCAGCTGCGACACGGATCGAGGTCCCTCGCGTGCGGCTCGGGATGACATTCGCAGGGCCCGGTGCCGAGACACCGCGGGGCATCGGAGCAATTCGCGATAGCCCGTTCATTCCTCCGCTGCGGTCCAGGGATGTGTGCGGTGATCCTTTCGATGGCGGGCGCGCCAGCGGTGAGTGCGGAGGACAAGATTCTCTTCGCGAAGGTGCCGCCGGGCATCGAGACGCCGCTGCCGCTGCCCTTCGCCTGCGAGGCGCTCGAGTGTCGCGAGTGGACGATCGTCGGGCAGGGCGCCGAATTCGACCGGGTCTCATCTCGGCCGACGAGCGCGCGCGGGCATCCCGGGGGTACGCAGGGGCGACGGATTGACCTATTCTCCAGTCCCTTGTGCGCTCGCCCGGCTGCGCGCGTCTGATGTCCTACGTCGGTGACCCGTTCGCCCACGACCTGTTCGTGAGCTACAGCCACGGCAGCGACGCCGGCGGCGAAGCGTTCCTGCAACGATGGTCGGAAGCGTTCGCGCAGGAACTGGAGCGCGAACTGCGCACCGATCCGCGCGTGCGTGGCAGCCTGCGCGTCTTCCTCGACAAGGATCTGCGCCCCGGCCGCGGCGTCGACCCGCTGGAGCCGCTGAGCGGGCAGCTGCAAGGCGACGTGGCCGCCTCCGGCATCCTGGTCGTGCTGATGTCGGACGACTACCTGCGCTCGCGCTGGTGCACCGACGAGCGCGACTGGTGGCAGAGCGCGCAGGGCCCGCTCGGGCTGTCGACCAACGGGCGCATCGCGCTGGTGCGCATCATGCCCACCACGGAAGCCTGGCCGCCGGCGCTGCTCGATGCGCGCGGCGCGCAGCTGCCCGGCTTCAAGTTCCACAGCGACCATCCGACGGCGCCACGGCCGCTCGGCTGGACCGATCGGTCGCCCGCCGCGCCGAACGGATACGCGTTCGGCGCCGAGTTCGCCAACCACCTGCTCGACCTTGCCGGACGTCTCTACCAGCACCTGAACGAGCTCAAGCAGCGTGCCGAGGACCTGCGGCGCAATCGCGAGGAAGCGCGCAAGCTGAGCCAGGGGGGCGGCCAGTCGATCTACCTGCACGGCCGCAGCGATCGCGCTGCCGCCTGGGAGAAAGCGGGGCTGCACCTGACCGACAACGGCTTCGTCGTCGTGCCGGGCAGCCCGGACCGGGTCGGGGCCGACCCGGAGCGGCTGCACGAGGTGAGCGAGCGCCGGATCGAGGCGATGAGTGCGTGCGATGCGTTGCTGCTCGTCGGCACCGAGGATGGACTCGCCCTGGACGCTGATCTCGTCGTCGTCGGCCGGCACGATCGTCAATCGGCGCGTGCCCGATCGCATCGCCTGCTGCCGTGCGGAGTGCTCGACACCGACGACGGCGGCAAGCTGGCCACGCCGATTCGGTGCGCGAGCGCCCGCAACGTGCAGGCCGACTGGCTGGACGGCAAGCGCGAGCCGTGGGCACCGCAGGTGCGCGAGTGGCTCAAGCAGAAGGCGACGCAGGCGGGTCCCGTGCCATGAGCGCCTTGCCCGACGGCGCCGCGGGCAGACCGCGGTTCAGCGTTCGGCTCCCGGCCGCACCTTATCCGGGCCTGCGTCCATTCGAGAAGGACGAGTGGCCGATCTACTTCGGCCGCGAGCGCATGGCCGACGCCATCGTGCAGAGCCTGCTCCAGCGCCGGGTGCTGGTCCTGCATGGCGACTCGGGCTGCGGCAAGAGTTCGCTCGTGCGCGCCGCCATCCTGCCGAAGCTCGAGCAGGAGAACGCACGCGGCGGGGTCGACTGGCGCACCTGCATCGCGGTGCCCGGCGAAGCGCCGCTATGGAACGTCGCGCGCGCGCTGGCGCGGATGGAGCGGGAACGTCCCAACGAAGACCGGGTGCGGCAGTTCCGGCGCGCGCTGAACTACGGCCGCGCCGCACCCTCTGCCCTTGCCGAGCTGCTCGGCGCGGGCGAGGCGACGCGCGTGCACGTCTGCATCCTGATCGATCAGTTCGAGGAGCTGTTCGAGCATGCCCGCCGCCATGGACCGGACGAAGCGCGCCTGCTGACCGACCTTCTCGTCGCCCTGCACGAACAGAGACCCGAGGGCCTGTACGCGGCGCTGACGATGCGCTCCGAGTTCATCGGCGCGTGCGGCCACTATGCGGGCTTCGCCGAACTCGTCAACGCCACCCAGTACCTGCTGCCGCGCATGGATCACGACGATCTCCTGCGTGCCATCTGCGAGCCCGCCACGCTCTACGGCGGCAGCGTCGATCGCGACCTCGCCGCGCGCCTGATCGCGGAAACCGGGTCCGACCAGGACCAGCTCCCGCTGATCCAGCATGGCCTCATGCGCATGTACCTGAGCGTCGTCCTGGACCAGCCGGACACGACCTACCTGTCGCTGCCGACATCCGGCGCCGCCGGCCGGCCGCCGTGGCGGCTCGGGCTCGAGCACTATCCGGCCGAAGGCGGCCTGTCGGGCCTGCTTTCACGGCATGCCGACGCGGTGATGAAGCGGGCGCAAAAGCGGTTTCCTCCGCCCGCCGAATCCGACCGCGTGATCGAGGAGATCTTCCGCGCGCTGACGGAAATCAACGCCGAAGGGCAGGCACTACGCCGGCCGCGCTCGCTGCGCGAGCTGATCGCGGTGGCCAACGCCGACGAAGCGCGGGTGCGCGGGGTGATCGACCTCTACCGCGCCGAGCGCGTGTCGCTGCTGCGGCCGTACGGCAGCGAGCCGCTCGATCTGGACGAGCGCATCGACATCGGCCATGAAGCGCTGATCCGCTGCTGGGGCCGCTTGGGCGGCGACCGCAAGGACGGATGGCTGTACCGCGAGTTTCGCAGCGGCATGGTCTGGCGCTCGCTGCTGGTCCAGGTGGAGAGTTTCCGCGGCGACAGCTCGAACGTGCTCGGGCCGGCGGCGACCATCGAGCGCACCGAGTGGATGCGCCGGCGCAACCGCGCGTGGGCGGAGCGGTACGGCGGCGAGTGGGACGGAGTGCAGGCGTTGCTCGCTGCGAGCGCCAAGGCGCGCCGGCGCAGCCTGCTGTTGCGGGTGATCGCCCCGCTCGTGCTGTTTCTCAGCGTCGCGCTCGGGGTGGCGATCAAGAGCTGGCTCAATGCGCAGGACGAACTCGCTCTCGCCAGGCAGCAGGCCGAGGCGACGGACGCCGCGCGTGCCCGCAGCGAGAAGCAGCAGCAGACCGCGCAGCAGTCGGCGGCCGTGCTGCGGGAAGTCGGCGACCGGCTGGCCGACTACACGAAGCAGCCGCCGACCGCGGCGGAGTGGCGCTCGATCCAGGACGTCACCAAGGAACTGCAGCAGCAGGCGAACGTGCTCGCCGCCAATGCGCCGGAGATACCGGCCGGAGAAACGCCCGGCGCACGGATCTACATCCACATCACCGACGAAGCGCAGCGGAGCGCGGCGCGCGCCTTGCAACAGGAGCTGAGGCGAATCAGGCTGGAATCCGGGCGCGTCGTCGTGCCCGGGGTCGAATTGGTCAAGCACGGACCCGGGCGCAATGTGCTGCGTTGCTTCAAGAGCGCCGAATGCGAAAACGACGCGCGGCGCCTGCTCGGCGTGATCAATACGCTCGTGC
Source organism: Burkholderiaceae bacterium (assembly GCA_035502095.1). Lineage (GTDB taxonomy): Bacteria > Pseudomonadota > Gammaproteobacteria > Burkholderiales > Burkholderiaceae_F > JAKANT01. The sequence continues at coordinate 29,380 of DATJUX010000051.1, read as the reverse complement.
TGTCGACGAAGTTCGAGCTGCAGGATCTGAGCGACCGTTACGGTGACTCGACCAAGCTCAGGCCGCTGCACTTCGAGGTCTGGTTCGCGCCCGGGGAGATCCGCCTGGCCGAGATTCCCGGCGTGCCCGCCAACGTGACGTTCGAGATCCTGACCTGTGCGCCGGCGGCAGCAAACGGGTCTTACGAGGTCCGCTACGCGCCCAACTCGCCAGGCGAGACCGCGGCGCTTGCCTTGCTCGACAACGCGAAATTCAAGGCCGTGGCACCGTGGCGGTCGCTGTCGTCGGATACGCAGAAGGCGGACACCGTGAGCATGGTCGTGTGTCCGTCGACGAAATGATCGCTCAATGAGGGGAACCCGATGACTCGCACCAGGCAGGAGCACCTCGACCGGGACAAGGTGCCGAAGCGCATCCTCGCCCTCGACGGCGGCGGCATTCGCGGCATCCTCACGCTCGGCTACCTGGGCGAGATCGAGGATCTGCTCCGCAAGCGCAGCGGCAACCCGAAGCTCTTGTTGTGCGACTACTTCGACCTGATCGGCGGCACGTCGACCGGATCGATCATCGCCGCCGCGCTCGCGTGCGGGGTGGCGGTGGCGGACTTGAAGGAACTCTACAGGCAGCTCGGCAATTCGGTGTTCGAAGCGAAGTTCTACCGCAAGGGTTTCCTGGTGCCGAAGTTCCCGGCCGAGCCGGTGCGCCAGGCGCTCGAGAAGAACCTCGGCAAGGACACGACGCTGGACAGCGACCGCATCCGCACCGGCCTCATGATCATGGCGAAACGCCTCGACACCGGCAGCCCGTGGCCGCTGCACAACCACCCCGATGCGCGCTACGCCAAGCAGGACGGCCAGCTGCTGCTGACCCAGGTGGTGCGCGCGAGCACGGCCGCGCCGACCTACTTCGAACCCGAGGTGATCTCGATCTCGTCGCGCGACGGCAGCGAGACGAAGGGCGCCTTCGTCGATGGCGGCGTCAGTCCGTTCAACGATCCGGCGCTGCAACTGCTGATGCTCGCCGCCCTTCACGGGCACGGCTTCCGCTGGCAGACCGGGAAGGACAAGCTGTTGCTCGTTTCGGTGGGCACGGGTACTTACAAGGAAACGTTCGACGCCGAGGCGCTGCTGGGCATGACGCCCGTCGAGCAGGGCCTGCGCGCGCTGCAGTCGCTGATGGACGACTGCGCGCGCGTCAACCAGGGCATGCTCCAGTGGCTGACCCGCTGCCTCACGCCGTGGACCATCGATCGGGCGGTCGGCGACATGCAGCAGGACAGCGTGGCGGGACCACAGCTCGCGACGTACGCGCGCTACAACGCGCTGCTCGACTCGGCGTGGCTCAAGTCCAACGTTGGCATCGAGCGGCGACCGGACGAAGTTGCGATGATCGCCGCGATGGACAATCCGAAGAACATGGACGAACTGGCGGAGATCGGCCGGCTCGCCGCGAACAGGCAGGTGCAGACGGGACACTTCCCGCCCGAATTCGACACCTGATCCGCCCGGCACTCAGATCGCTTCGCCCGCTGCGCCGGCGGCCGGGAAGACCGCCAAGGAAGGAGAGGCCACCCATGCAGGTCACGCGTGCCTTCATCGTCCGCCCTTTTGGCGTCCAGGAAGGGATCGACTTCGACCGCGTCGAGCGCGAGCTGCTCGGCCCGGCGCTGGCGGCATGCGGAATCGAGGGCCGCACGACCGGCGAGATTGCGCGCCAGGGCAACATCCGCGAGGACATGTTCCGGCTGCTAGTCGTGTCCGATGTGGTGATCGCCGACGTCTCGATCCACAACGCCAACGTCTTCTACGAACTCGGCATCCGGCACGGACTCTGCGACCACCACACATTGCTGGTCCGTACGAAGGACGCGAAGCACAAGTACCCGTTCGACCTGCAGACCGACCGGTACTTCCAATACGACGCGACCAACCCGGGTGCCGATCTTGGCGCGTTCATCGCGGCGCTCAAATCGACGCTGGCCGCGACCGGCAAGGACAGCCCGGTGTTCCAGCTGCTGCCGAAGCTCAAGCCGCACGATCGGTACGCGCTCATGGTGGTGCCGCGCGACTTCCAGGATGACGTCGCGCGCGCGCAGGCGGCGCAGCGGCGCGGCGATCTGCGCCTGCTTGCCGAAGAGGCGCATGGCTTCGATTGGGGCAGCGGCGGCTTGCGCGTGGTCGGCGAGGCGCAGTTCCGGATCAGCGCGTTGGGCGGCGCCAGGGAGACCTTCGAAGCGTTGCGGCGGATCAACCCGGACGACTTGCAGGCCAACTTCCGTCTCGGCACGGTCTATCAGAAGCTGGCGAGCGCGGCACCGAACACGGAGACGAAGCTCGACTATGTCACCAGTTCGGAACAGGCAATCGGCCGCGCCCTGAAGCGGTCCGAGGCCGCCGACGGCGACGGACCGGTTCCGGCGGCCGAGCGACGTGCGTATCGCGCCGAGGGGCAATCGCTGCTCGGCAGCAACGCCAAGACGCGCTGGCTGGAGGACTGGACGCACCTGCCCGTGGAAGCGCGGCGCGCCAAGGCACTGCAGTCGCCGCACCTCGGCAATTCGATCCAGTACTACCTCGACGGCTACGTCGAAGATCTCACGAGCTACTACGCGGGCATCAACGCGCTCGCGATGCTGAAGGTACAGGTCGAACTTGCGAACGCGCTGCCCGCGGTCTGGAAAGATGGTTTCGATGATGACGACAAGGCCGCGGCCGACCTCAAAGACCGGGAGCGCCGTGTGGCGCGGATCGCCGCGGCGCTCGAGATGGTGCTCGGCGTCGACAGCGCGGGCGCGCGCAACGCAGGCGCGCAACCCGACCGGTGGAAGGAGATCAGCCGCGCCGACCTGCTGTTCCTGACGCTCGACAAGCCGCAGCGGGTTGCGAGTGTCTATCGCGAGGCGCTCGCCGGGGCCCAGCCGTTCGAGGTCGATGCGGCCCGGCGCAACGTGCTGCTGTTTCGCGATCTCGACCTGTTGGCGCCGAAGGTCGTCGCTGCGCTCGCCGAGATGCAGCAGGCGGCTCCCGACAAGCCGGCGCCACCTGCGCGGATCGTTCTGTTCACCGGCCACATGCTCGATGCGCTGGATCGACCGAAGGACAAGGCCCGGTTTCCGCCTACTGCAGAGGCGGAAACCAGGGCGCGCGCGCTGATCGAGCAGGCGTTGCGCGATGAAATGGCCCAGGAGGGCGGCGTCACGCGTGGCATCGCCGGCGGCGCCTGCGGCAGCGACATCCTGTTCCACGAGGTGTGCGAAGCGCTCGGCATTCCGACGACGCTCCTTCTGGCGCTGCCGGCGGACAAGTTCCAGGTCGAATCGGTGAACCGCGGTGGACCGAAGTGGGTCGAGCGCTACCGACGGCTCGTCGAACGACTGACGCCGCGCGTGCTCGCCGATGCCAGGGAACTGCCGCGCTGGCTCGCCGACAAGCCCGGCTACGATATCTGGCAGCGAAACAATCTCTGGATGATGTTCAACGCACTCGCCGAAGATGCGCGCAACCTCACGCTCGTGGCCCTTTACAACCGCGAGCGCGATCCCGATGGTCCCGGCGGCACGGCGCACCTCGTCGCGGAAGCGTCGAAGCGCGGGTTCAAGACGGTCGAGCTGGATGCGCGGAAGCTGCTTCTGGCCTGAGGCTCGACGTCGAACGGATCACCGTCGGCAACCGAGAAGATGCTCGTGTCCCTGTCGCTGACGCGGCGTGCGCGAGGAATTCACGATGGACGCGTCCGCGCCTACTTGGCCCGGACCAGCAGCACCGGCAGCGTAGCGGTGCGGACGAGCGACTCTGCGACGCTGCCGAGGAAGACTCGATCGAAGCCGCGCCGGCCGTGGGTGCCGAGCACTACCAGGTCGGCGTTCCAACGTCTGGCCTCGCGAAGCAGGATGGTCGACGTCCGGTCGTCGCGCGACGCGCTCTCGAGCAGCGTCGTTTCCGCTTGGACGCCCGCCTTCGCCGCCTGCTCCTGTGCCTGCGCCAGGACCCGCTCGCCCTCGCGCCGCAGCGACGCCATCAGCTCTTCGGCGTCGAATGCGAAGCCGCCTGCCGAGACGATGTAATGAAACGACTCGAGCGCGTGCACGACACGCAGCTGCGCCCGCTGGTCCCTGGCCAGCGCGAGCGCGTGCTCCAAGGCGATCCGGGAAGGTTCGCTGCCGTCGAACGCCACGAGTATGCGTTGGTACATGGAAAGCCTCCCGGCTGCGGGAAGTGATCGAAGTCGCGGGTCAGTATCGATGGGCGCCGGCGGGCGACCTTGCGCAACGTCAAGCCTGAACGCCGCGCCGTGCCGGCCGTACCGTCAACGCGTAGCGCCCGCGCCACGCTAAGCTCGCCGAGTGCGGAGCGCGCCGCGCCCGCAGGTCATGGCCGGTTGGGAGACGAGCTGTGCAATTCAAGGATTACTACAGCGCGCTCGGCGTCGCGCCGGACGCGAGCGCCGACGACATCAAGCGTGCCCGCCGCAAGCTGGCGCGCAAGTACCACCCCGATCTGAGCAAGGAGCCGAATGCCGCGGAGCGCATGAAGGAGATCAACGAGGCCTACGAGGTGCTCGGCGACGCCGGGAAGCGCGCCGCTTACGACAAGCTGCGTGCGGGCGGCTTCCGGCAGGGCGAGGACTTCCGTCCGCCGCCGGGGTGGGACGAGGGATTCGAATTCTCCGGCGGCGCCGACGGCGCTGGCGGCGAGTTCAGCGATTTCTTCGAGGCGCTCTTCGGCGGCCTGCGCCGTCATGCGGGCGCACGCGGTCAGCGGCCGGGTTTCACGGCGCGCGGCGACGATCATCATGCTTCGATGCGCATCGATCTCGAGGACGCGTTCATGGGGGCGCGGCGCCAGATCACCGTGCAGGCGCCGGAGTGGGACGAGAACGGCCGCGTCCGCCTGCGCGAGCGCGTGCTCGACGTCGCCATCCCGAAGGGAATCCGGGCCGGCCAGCTGCTGCGCTTGCCCGGACAGGGACAGCCGCCGCCGGGTGGCGGCCCGCCGGGCGATCTTTATCTCGAGGTGCACTTCCGGCCGCACCCGTTGTATCGCCTCGATGGCGCCGATCTTTATCTCGATCTGCCAGTGACGCCCTGGGAGGCGGCGCTCGGCGCCGCGGTGCGTGTGCCGACTCCCGCCGGTCCGGTGGAGATGCAGATCCCCGCGGGTTCCGACAACGGACGCAGGCTGCGGCTGCGCGGGCGCGGTCTGCCGGCCTCGTCGCCGGGCGACCTGTATGTGGTCCTGCGTGTTGTACTTCCCGACGCGACGAATCCCAAGGCACGCCAGATCTACGAGACGATGGCGCGCGACCTGGCATTCGATCCGCGCAAAGACCTGGAGAAGCAGACATGAGCGATGCAGAGACGACCAGAGGGGCGGCGGTCCTGCTCGACGAGGACGAGCGGCTCGATCTGCCGCAGTTCGCCCAGGCATGCGGGACGACGATCGCGTACGTCGAGGAGATGATCCTCGAAGGGATGCTGGTGCCGGGCGGCGAGCGGCCGGGCATCGTCTTCGGCGCGGCGGAGATCACGCGCGTGCGGCGGGCGCTCAGGCTGCAACGTGACTTCGATGCGTCGCTGCCCAGCGTGGCCGTCATGCTCGACCTGCTCGACGAGATCGAACGGTTGCGCATGCAGTTATGGCGGGCCGGCGCCGAAACGGGGTAACGCCGCGGCGACGGGAAACGACCAGTCCGCTCCTTCGAGCGGCCAGGAGGGGAGAGCAGAGTGGACCTTGCCACCGACATAACGCGCATCGCCGAGCAGGAACGGCGGCTCCGCTTCGCACGTTTCGATCTCGACACCGCCTGGCGCCTCGGGACGCGCCTGCGTGCGATCGCCGAAGAGCGCGGCGTACGACTGAGCATCGAGATCCGCCTCGCGCGCGAGACCGTCTTCTATTGCGCCATGACCGGCACCACGCCTGCCAACGCAGACTGGATCCGGCGCAAGCGCAACACGGTCGAGCTGCTGCACCGAAGTTCGTACGGGGTCGGACGTTCGCTGGAGCGCGATGAAAAGACCCTCGAGCAGACGATGGGCGTGCCCGCGCGCGACTTTGCCACCCACGGCGGAAGTTTTCCCCTGCTGGTCGAAGGACTCGGTTGTGTCGGCGCGGTCACGGCTTCCGGCGCGCCGCAGCGACAGGACCACGAGATCGTGGTGATGGCGCTCGCGGAGTTGTGCGGCGTGCCGGCGGACGAGGTCGCGCTCGACTGACGGCGGGACGATCCGACGGAAGTTGGTGCGCGCCTTCCTTTCTTGCGGCATCGACGAAGCCGCGCGCCGGTGCAGGCGCGTCGACGCGATCGCGATGGTGCGAAAAGCGTCCGCCTGACGGGCCAATCCCACGCGCGCGACGGCTGACTCGAAAAGGCCCGGGAAATCGCGGCATCGCGCGCTACGCCCGCTTCATAGACTGCCGCGAACCAAAGAAGTCTCTGCGGGGGCCGATTACACGGAGTTCCTCATCGTCGGCGCCGGCTTTGCGGGTGCGGTCTGCGCGCGCGTACTTGCCCAGGCGGGCCCGCGCGTGCCGGTGACGCCACCGCCGTGGAGCGGCTGGCCGACCAGAATTTCGACTATGCGCTGTCGTGGTTCGGCGACGACGTGCCGCAGATGGCCGATGGAGCCATCTTCGTGCACCGGCACAAAGGACCGAAATGGCCCGGACTCGAGAGAACGATCGCAGCCTACTGGGACACGATCAAGCAGTACCGCTATCTGTGGCTTCCGGATGACGATCTGCTGTGCGTGCCGGAGCAGATTTCGCGCATGTTCGCCGTCTGCAGCGATCTGCAGCTCGAACGCGCGCAGCCCGCGCTGACCCTGGATTCCTACTTCTCGCACGTGATCACGCTGCAGCGCTCGGCGTTTCAGGTGCGCTTCACGAACTTCATGGAGATCACGGCGCCGATCCTTTCCATCGATTTCTTCGCGCGCATCTTCCATTCGCTCCAGAGCAACATCAGCGGCTACGGTCTCGATGCGATATGGCCGCGCCTCACGCAGCTGCGCCACGAGCGCGCGTGCCTTGGTTCCGCGTTTGCAGCGCCAGGTCGAAGCCCGGTTTCGCGAATCGCTCCTTCGGAGCTACCTTCCTAGGCTTCGAGGGTCGACTTTAGAAAGTCGACGGCCGCGAGCTAAGCTCGCCCGGAGGAGCCGAACCATGCTGCGTATCTACAAGGAAGGGCATGCGGCGGGCGTTCCGCAGTTGAAGGTCGAGCGTGGAATCGCCGTTGTGCTCGACACGCCCGACGACATCGACGACCTGCTCGCGCTTTGCGAACTCGCACCCCGACCACCGAAGTCGCCGATGCAAGGCCTCTACGACTGCCTGGCGGACGAAGCACTGAACGCAGCGGAGTGGGGGGCCCAGTGGAAATACCTGGGCTATGGCGATGCGGAGCGTCGGCGCGGTATTTGGTGGCAAGACGGCTTCGGCGAGAGTTCTTCCGCCTTGGCGCTCTTCATGGACGCGCTTCGCCTCGGTCGGGCTCTCTGGCACGCAGAGCCCCGCGATGCCGCGCATTCGCTGCGACTGGTCGCGACGGTTGGCAACCCCCGCCGGGGTGGTGAGATTCTGATGACGCCCGGCGCCGAGACTGCTGCGCTTGCGCTAAGGCACGGTTCGCTCCTTGCTGACATCTTCAAGCTGCCGTTCAAAGCGGTCGCGTTCGGAGTTCTATTCGTGCAAGGCGGTGGCGTGACACCGTCAGCTCGCTCCAACGAGTTCGTCGATCGCCTGCGCGGACGCGCCTCCCAAGCGACCGCGGTCGACCTGGACCGGCTTGAGTGGCTCGACGCCGCGAAGCTGGGCAACCGCCCTCTGGTCGTCCTGATCCACGGTTTGCTGGGGACCGACGTCGGTACGTTCGGGAAACTGGAGGAGAGATTGCGACGTGGCCCACGACCGCTCGTGGCCGGCTTCCCCCACGACAGCCTGATGCATTCCGTCGAGAAGAATGCCGACGACCTGCTCGCGCAACTGCGAAAGGTGGGGAAGCCTCCGACCGCACTCGTGTGTCACTCCCGCGGTGGACTCGTCGCGCGTGCCGCGGCCGCGAAGAACGCGGTCGCAACGCACAAGCTCGACCTGCGGGTCATCGCAACCTTCGGTACCCCACACAACGGCACCGCAATGGCGGAAGCAACGGGAAGCATGGCACTGGCTCCGCTTCTAGGACAGGCTGTGCGGAAAACAGCGGCGGCGGCATCGATCAGTGATGTGCTGAGTTGTTATCTGACCGACGAAACGTTCCCCGGTGTCAAAGATCTGAAACCCGTGCGGGAGAATGCGGAATACCTTTACGGGTTGAAGCAGCGGGAAGACGCGCTTGCGCTCGCGGATCGGCCGTCCATGCTGACGGTGGGAGGCGTTGCCAAGGCAACGGGTGCATTGGCCTGGCTCTCGCGACGCACTATTGGCAACCGGGCCAGCGACCTGGTCGTGGAGATCACCTCGTCCGTGCCGGAGGGGGTTGGGGCCATCGAGGCGAGGTTCGACAATTGCGATCACTTCTCCTATTTCGACGAGGAGCGACGCCTTCATTTCGCCGAGGATTTTGTTCGAACCCATCTCGCTTGATCTGGTTGGCCGCTCGCGCTACGTGCACCGGGTGCAAGCTCGAGCGCCTTCAGGGTGACCCTTGCGTCAGGCGGCGATCAGCCGCCATGCTTCGCCCATGAGCGGACAAACCGAATGAGCACCGTGCCACGCGCGCAGGTCCTCCTCGAGACCCGCGGCCTCTCGAAGCGGTATGGCCCTGTGCAGGCCAACGATGGCGTCGATTTCCGCCTGCACGGAGGCGAAGTCCACGCGCTGCTGGGCGAGAACGGCGCCGGCAAGAGCACGCTGTCGAAGATCCTCTACGGCTTCGTGCGCCCGGATGCGGGCGAGATCCTCCTGGACGGCAGGCGCGTGGAACTTCGCACCCCGCGCGACGCACGCGCGCTCGGCATCGGCATGGTGTTCCAGACCTTCATGCTCGTGCCTGCGCTGAGCGTGCTCGAGAACATCGAGCTCTTTCTCACCGATCTGCCGCGTGTTCCGGACCCGCGTGGCATCGCGACGCGGATCCGCGCGCTGGCCGAGCGCTTCGGACTCGCCATCGATCTATCGGCTCCGGTCCGCCAGCTTTCGGTCGGCGACCAGCAGAAGGTCGAAATCCTCAAGCTGCTCCTGGCGAAGGCACGCGTCCTCATCCTCGACGAACCGACCCGCGTGCTCGCGCCGCACGAGATCGAGGCGCTCTTCCGCGTGTTCGGCGCGCTCAAGGCGGAGGGCTACGCCATCCTCTTCATCACCCACAAGTTGCGCGAGGTCATCCGGTGCGCGGATCGCATCACCGTCATGCGCAAGGGTCGCATTACCGGAAGCGTGGACGCGAGTCGGGCGGACGTCGAGACACTGGTGGCGATGATGTTCGGCGAGCGGCCGGCGCACGCGCCCGGCCTCGAGCGTCCGGTGGCGCGCCCGATCGGGGCCGCGCCTATTTTCGAGTTGCGCGCGGCGTCATCGCCGGTGAGCGGACGTGAGATCGCGCTCAGGAATCTCGACGTCAGCGTCGGCGCGGGCGAGATCGTCGGCGTGGCCGGGGTCTCCGGAAGCGGTCAGAAGGAACTCGGCGACCTCGCGCTCGGTCTGCGGCCGCTTGCCACAGGAACGAAGACATTCCGCGGCGAAGACGTGTCGTCCTGGTCCATCGCACGCATGCGCGAAGCCGGTCTCGCTTTCATCCCCGAGGACGCGCTCGGCATGGCGGCCATCCCGGGCATGTCGGTGCGCGAGAACCTCTCGCTCGGGGCCGGCCGCCGCTACCACCGGGGCGTCGGGCTCGACTGGCAGCGCCTCGAGTCGACGATGAAGACGTCGTTCGAGGCGCTCTCGTTCCCCGTCCCGCCGCTCAACCTTCCCGTCGCGACGCTTTCCGGCGGAAACGTGCAGCGGGTCGTGCTGGCCCGCGAGATGGCCCACGAACCGAGACTCGTCGTTGCGCTGTATCCGACGCGCGGTCTCGACTTCCGCAGCGCCGCAGCGGTGCGCGCGCTCCTGCGTGGTGCGTGCGATCGCGGCGGCGGCGTGCTGCTCATCTCGGAGGATCTCGACGAGCTCGAAGAGATGGCGGATCGCCTGCTCGTTCTCTTCGCCGGCGCGGTCGTCGGAACTTTCCCGCGCGGCGCCTGGCGGCCCGAGGAGGTCGGTCTCCTCATGACCGGCGCAAAGGAGGGCGCACGTGCCTGAGGCCGCTGTGATCGCGACGTTTCGCAATTCGGATGCGGTGCGCGCCGCCGCCCGCTTCGCGGGCGTGAGCGCCGTCGCGCTGCTCGTCTTCGCGCTCGTGCTGCTGGCGGCGGGCAAGGATCCGCTAAGCGCCTATGCGCAGACGTTCCGCCACACGCTTGCCAGCAGCTACGGATTCTCCGAACTGCTCGTGCGCATGACGCCCCTCCTGCTCGCGGCGGTCGCGGTCGCGCTGCCGTCGCGCCTCGGGCTCATCAACGTCGGCGGCGAAGGACAGCTCTACATGGGCGCCTTCGCGGCGTCGGCGGGCGTCTTCCTCTTTCCCGGTGCGCCGGCCTGGTTGTTGCTTCCGCTGGTCGTGATCGGCGGATTCCTCGGCGGTGCCGTCTGGGCCGCGATCCCCGGCGCGCTGCGCGCGGCGAAACTCGTCAACGAAACGGTGGCAACGCTTCTCCTGAACTACGTGGCTCCGCTGATCGTCGGCTACTTCATCTTCGGGCCATGGCGAACGACCGAGAATTCCGCTTATCCCGAGTCGTCGCCTTATCCGCCGGCCGCGATGCTGCCGAACCTCTTCGGCACACGCATCCACGCGGGACTCCTCATCGCCCTCGCGGCCCTCGCCGTCTACTGGGTCCTCATGGAAAAGACGCGCTGGGGCATCGAGATGCGCGCGATCGGCGGCAATCCGGAAGCCGCGCGGCGGCTCGGCATCGCGGTACCGGTCTGGATCGTGGCGGCGCTCGCGATCGGCGGCGGCTTCGCCGGACTTGCCGGGATGGGCGAGGCGATGGGCATCACGGGGCGGCTCCGGCAAACCCTCTCGCCCGGCTATGGATTCGCGGGGTTCCTCATCGCCTGGCTGGCCGGCGGCCGCCCGCTCGGAATCCTTTTCATGTCGTTCCTCTTCGCGATCATCACCGCGGCGGGCGATACGCTGCAGATCTCCCAAGGCCTGCCGTATGCGGTCGTCAACATCCTGCTCGCGACGATCCTTTTCGTCGTGCTCGCGAGCCGCGGCGGCTGGGGCGTCTCGCGATGACCACGCCGCTGCTTCTCGGCCTGCTCGCGGGCGCGATCCTCTCCGGGACCTCGCTTCTCTACGCCACGCTCGGCGAGACGATCGTCGAACGCTCGGGGATCGTGAACCTCGGGCTGGAAGGCCTGCTGCTGGTCGGCGCATCGGTGGGCTTTTCCGTGACCGCGATCTCCGGCAACCCCTGGCTCGGGCTCGTAGCCGCGGCGGCGGCGGGAGCGCTCGTGAACCTTGCATTGGGCTGGCTCGTCGTCACCCGCAAGGCCAACCAGCTGGCGAGCGGCCTGGCGATGATGTTCTTCGGCTTCGGGGCGAGCGCCCTGATCGGTGCGCCGCACGTCGGCGCGGTGATCAGGGGCCTGCCGAAATGGCGGCCGGCATGGCTCGCCGACCTTTCCTGGGTGCAGGCGACGACCTTGTTCAAGTACGATCTTCTCACCTGGCTCGCGGTCCCGGTGGCGGGGTTCGTATGGTGGCTTCTCTTCCGCACGCGATGGGGCCTGGGGCTGAGAGCGGTCGGCGAGAACCCGAATGCGGCGTTCGCATCGGGTCGCGATCCCGGCGTGTTCCAGTACCAGGCGCTTTGCCTCGGCGGTGTGCTCGGCGGCATCGCCGGCGCTCACCTGTCGCTGTCGCTCACCGGCACGTGGGCGGAGTACATGACGGCGGGCCGGGGATTCATCGCCATCGCGCTCGTCATCTTCTCCAAGTGGGATCCGGTTCGTGTCATAGTCGGCACGCTCCTCTTCGGCGGCGCCGAGGCGCTCGAACTCCAGCTCCAGGCGCGCGGATCGCTGATCTCGCCCTTCCTGCTCGAAATGTTTCCGTATCTGTTGACGATCGCCGTCCTGCTCGCCTGGGGCGGCTCGCGCCGCCTCGCGGCGCCCGCGAGCCTCGGCAGGACCTTCTACGGCTCGAGTTGATCCCGGAGGACATCTCATGAACATGCGGGTTCGTTTCGTCGTCTGTGCGCTGATGCTCCTGGCGGGGCTAGTGGCGCGACCATTGTCTGCCGAGGAGCCGAAGCTCGTCATCGGCGCGGTCTACGTCGGCAGCGTCAACGATTACGGGTACAACCGATCGTTCCACGACGCGCTCACGCAGGTCGCGGCCGACCTGCAAGGCATCAAGCTGCTGGAAGCGGAGAACGTGCCCGAGAGCGCCGAAGCCGAAAGCGTCATGGAGGGCCTGGTCCAGCAGGGCGCGAAGCTCGTGGTCGCGACGAGCTTCGGCTACAAGGACTCGGCGCGCAAGGTCGCCAAACGGCACCGCGACGTCGCGTTCGAATTCGCGGGCGACGGCGACCCGGAAAGCAACTTTGGTGTCTTCTTCGGCCAGACACAGCGGGCGATGTATCCGATGGGCGTCGCGGCCGGCAAGCTGACCAGGACGAACAAGCTCGGCTTCGTGATCGGCATTCCGATCGGCTACTCGCTCGGCAACGTGAACGCGTTCCAGATGGGCGCGGCATCGGTCAACCCGAAGGTGCAGACGATCGTCGTCGTCACCGGCGGCTGGGCCGACAAGGCGAAGGAGGCCGCCGCGGCCAACGCGCTGCTCGACCAGGGTTGCGACGTCGTCTCGATGCACGTTGATTCGCCGGCCACGATCATCCGCACCGTCGAGGACCGCGGCGCGATGTCGATCGGCTTCCAGTCGATCGAAGCGCGCGCGCTGGCGCCGAGGGGATGGATCACGGGCCTGGGATTCAACTGGGCGCCTTTCTTCGCCGAGACCGCGAAGAAGGTGATGGCGGGGAAATTCCGCGGCGAAGCCGTTTATCAGGGACTGGGGCAGATGGTGGTCGTCGCGCCGTTCGGCGCAGCGGTGCCGGCCGATGTCCAGGCCGCCGTGACGAAGTCCGCCGAGGAGGTTCGCAAGGGCTTCAATCCGTTCACCGGGCCGCTGAAGGACAACCGAGGCGGTCTCGCGCTGCCGCCGGGGGCAAGCGTGGGCGTGGACCAGATGGGCAGCATGAACTGGTATGTCGAAGGCGTGGTCGGAAAGGTGCGGTGAGGCATGAGGCTCAAAGAAAGAATCGCGTCGGCCAACGAAGAAGCGCTGCGCCGCATCGTCGCCGCGAATCCCGTGCTGGTCGACGTGGCGCCGGCCTCCGAGGTGATTCCGGGCATGCGCGAGCGCCTGATCCTCCACTCCGGGCCGCCGGTGACCTGGGAGCGCATGTGCGGTGCGCAGCGCGGTGCGGCGATCGGGATGTGCCTGTTCGAAGGTTGGGCGAAAGATGCGGGCGAGGCAGAGCGTCTGCTCGCCAGCGGCGCAATCGCGCTCGAGCCCAATCATCATCACCAGACCGTGGGACCGATGGGCGGGACCATCACGAGCAACATGTGGGTGTGGGTGGTCGAGAACAAGGCGTTCGGCAACCGCGCCTTCTGCCGCCAGGTCGAGGCCCTGCAGCAGTTCGGCGACTACTCGGCGAACGCGCTCGCGCTGCTGCAGAAGTGGCGCGACGTCTGGGCACCGGCGCTGCGTGCAGCGGTGCGCAAGATGGGCGGCGTTCCGCTCAAGCCGCTGGTCGCGCGCGCCTTGCAGATGGGCGACGAGATGCACAACCGCGTCGTCGCCTCCTCCAGCCTGTTCGCGAACGCGGTCGCTCCGGTGCTCGTCGACTGCGGCCTGCCGAAGGAGCAGGTCGTCGACACGCTCTATTACGTCGGCAATCACCCGTTCCTGTTCCTCGGGCTGTCCATGGCGGCCGCCAAGTCGGCGATGGATCCCGCGCGCGACATCGACGCGAGCACCATCGTCATGGCGATGGCGCGCAACGGCACCGAGTTCGGGATCCAGGTGAGCGGGCTCGGAGCGGAATGGTTCACCGCGCCTTCGCCGCGCGTCGACGGGCTGTTCCTTCCAGGCTGGAAGGAGGAGGACGCCGGCCGCGACATGGGCGACTCGGCGATTACCGAGTGCGTCGGCTGGGGCGGGTTCGTGATCGGCGGCGCGCCGGGGATACTCACCTTTACCGGCGGCACGGCCGCGCAGGCGCTGGCCTTCAGCCGCGACATGTACGCGATCGCGGCCGGCAAGAGCCCCGACTATCTCGTGCCCGCGCTCGATTTCCAGGGCTCGGCGGTCGGCATCGACATCCGCAAGGTCGTGCAGACGAACATCGTGCCGGTGATCGACACGGCGATCGCGCACAAGGAACCGGGCCACGGCATCATCGGCGGCGGGATCGTGCGGCCGCCGATCGAATGCTTCGCCAAGGCGCTCGCCCGCTTCGGCGAGAAGTACCGCGAATAGCGGGGCCGCCTTGGCGCGGAGGACGCTGGTCAGGAAGAATCGGTACATCGATTCGGTCTTCCTCATGCTCGTCGCGCAGCGCATCGCGGCGGAGCCCGGCATTCGCGATGCGTCGGCGGTAATGGCCACGGAGGCAAACCGTGCAGCGCTCGCCGCCATGGGTTACGGCGACGGAGGGCGCGACCCGGACTTTGCGGCCGCCGGCCCGAACGATCTGGTCCTCGCCATCGAAGGAGAGACGGCGGCCATCGATTCGGTCGTCGCGCGGGCGGATTCCTACTTTGCGCGCGGCTCGGGACCCGGCGCGGGAGTCGAAGCCGCGGCCGAGCCGCGCTCGATCGCGCAGGCGCTCGCCGAGCGGCCCGATTGCAGCGTCGCCGTGATCTCGGTTCCGGGCGAACACGCGGCACGCGAGGCGCGCGCTGCGCTCGCGGCCGGGCTGCACGTGTTCATCTTCTCGAGCAATGTGTCGGTCGAGGACGAACGCGCGCTCAAGAACGAAGCGCGCGAGCGCGGACTCGTCGTCATGGGCCCGGACTGCGGAACGGCTTACCTGGGCGGCGCGGGCATCGGCTTCGCGAACGCGGTGCGCCGCGGACCGATCGGGATCGTCGCGGCGAGCGGGACCGGAATGCAGGAATTCGCGAGCCTGGTCCATCGCGCCGGGTCAGGAATCTCCAGCGGCATCGGGACCGGAGGCCGCGATCTCACGGACGCCATCGGCGGATTGACGACGCTGGCAGGTCTCGACGCACTCGAAGCCGATCCGTCGACCAAGGTCATCGCGCTGGTTTCGAAGCCCGCGGGCATCGCCACGACAGCGGCTCTTGCGCAGCGTCTCGCACGATGCGCGAAGCCCGTCGTTGCCTGCGTGCTCGGCGCGGAGTCCGGCGAATCCGAGGCGCTGCGGCCGGTGTCTTCGATCGATGAAGCCGTTCGCAGCGCGCTCCGCGCGGTGGGGGTGAACGAGCCTGCATTCCTTCAGTCCGACGAGCGCGGGCTGCAAGAGCGGGCGGGGCGCGAAGTCGAAAGGATGCATCCGCAGCAGCGGTACGTGCGCGGCCTCTTCGCCGGCGGAACGTTGTGCTACCAGGCGCAGGCGGTCTTTCGCCGCGCGGGGATGTCGGTGTATTCGAACTCGCCGCTGCATGGCATGCCCGAGCTCGCCGATCCGCGCGTGAGCCGGGACAGCGCCTTCGTGGACATGGGTGCGGAGACGTTCGTGCGCGGGCGGCCGCACCCGATGATCGACGCGAGCGAGAGGAAGATTCGGCTCGGCCAGGAAGCAAGCGATCCTTCGGTGGGCGTGATCCTGCTCGATTTCGTCCTCGGCGCGATCGCGTCGGCGGACCCGGTGGGCGACCTGGTCGATCGCATTCGTGAGGTACGACAAGGCGCGCGCGCGAGCGGCAGGCACCTCTGCGTGGCGGCGTCCGTGTGCGGCACCGAGGAGGATCGGCAATCGCTGCAGCGGCAGGTGCGCGCGCTGGAAGAAGCCGGCGTGCTCGTTTTCGCGAGCAGTGCGCAGGCCGCGATGTTCGCCCGCGAGGCGGCGCTGCTGCTCGCGCGGCGCCAGGAGGGTGGGTGATGGCGGTCAAGCTCGAGGATCTCGTGCGAGGGGATCCGGCGCCCGTGTTCGTGAACGTCGGCGTGCGGGACTTCGGCGAAAGCCTGCGCCAGGCGGGCTACGAAGTCGTGTTCGTGGACTGGTCGCCTCCGGCGGGGGGAGACGCACGGCTGGCAGCGCTGCTGGACGATCTCCTTTGAGCCGGACGGCGCGTCGGTGCCGGAATCCCGCTACAAGACCGCGCGGAGATAGGGCAACCGCAGCAGAACCTGTGCCGTGAGCCATCTGAGAGAGGACGCTCCCAGAAACACAAGGAGGAATTTCAAGCGGCCGTGCAAGTCCGCCTCGAGCAACGCGCGCTGCAACCAGAGCACGATTGCATCGTGCGCGTCCTACTGTACCCGCCCTCGCATCGACGCCGGATGACCCGGCAGCGCCACCACGATGCCGGTGTCGACCAGCGTGTCGCCGTCGACGCGCAGCACCGAGAGGTTGTCGTCGGCATAGTTGCCGACGTAGAACCATTTCCCGTCTGGGGAGAAGACACCTCCTTCGGGCACCGCCCCGACCTGGACTTCGCCGGTCTTGGACACCTTCTTGCCGTCGATCTTCATCGGCACGACGCGGCCCTTGCGGCTGTAGAACCAGGCGTCCCTCGGGCCGTCCGACCCACCGAGCAGGATCGCCACCGCCATCTTTCCGGTTGGGCTGACCGCGAAGCCCTCGGGCGCATCGCCGACCACCACCTTGTCGATGGCGCGCGGCGGATTCGCTTCGATGTCGATGACGGTCACGGTGTCGACATGGCCGTCCGACCGGCCGCTGTTGCCGTTGTCCGCGGTGAGGAGGAGGTTGCCCGCCGCCGTCGTGCCGAGGTTGTACGGCCACAGCCCGGCCGGGATGTCGCGTTTCGCGTACGAGACCTTCTGTCCGTCGACGCTGAGCGGCGCGATCTTGTGCGCCGGAAACTTCGCCGCAAAGGCGCGCTTGCCGTCGGGTGTGAAGACCACGGACGCAACGGAATCGCCCATCGCGACGGTGTCAACTACCTTTACCTGCCTGCCCGCGATGGCCAGCACGCTGATGGAGTTGTCGGCGCGGTTCGCCACGAGGGCGAGATCGCCGGTGCGGTTGATCGACAGGCCGGAGGGCTGCTTGCCGACCGTGACCGTGTCGATCAGCGCCGGTGGGTTGCGTGTCAGGTCGATCACGTAGAGCTTGTTGTCCGGCACGAACTTCCAGTTGTTGCCGTCCGGCACCCAGTCGAGCGAATTGGCCACCAACCCGAGCGAGCCGTCGGGCGTGACGGCGAGGTTCGTCGGCGGACCGAAGACCGAGTTCATCAGCGGCAGGCTCGCCACGATGCGGGGGTGTGCGGGATCGGTGCCGATGTCGACGATCGTGACGAGGTCCTTGCCCGGCGCCAACAGCTGCAGGTTGCCGTCGTCCTTGAATATCACCTTCTGGTCGATGCCCACGAGCATGTATTCGGGTTGCCCCGGCGCAGGAGCGGTGGTGGCACAGGCGGCGACCAGCATCACCGCCGCAGCCGAAGCAATACGCAACACGTGACGACGCATCGAGATCTCCTTCCTGGTCAAAAGGGACGGCACATCATCCGGATTCGAATCAACCGAACCCGCTGCAACCGACCGGATGCACTCGCGTCAACAGGAATACGGCGCAGCAGTCGCGGGCGTCAAGGGCCGGGAGTCTGGCTCTTCTCAGGCCGCCTGTCACCTGCAACGGGCGCTCCGGTCGTTTCGAGCCGGAGGCTGCGAATGCGAGATGACTGCGCTCCATGCGCTGCATTCGCCACTGCAACAAGGCCGCCAAGCCGATGAAGTGGAAGTACGCTGCCCCGGCACGCCGAATCACTCCCGAAGCAATCGTTACGGTCCACTCGACAGCCGTAGGAGGCAAGACTACCCAGAAACCCGGCCAGGAAACCAGCCAACTCTGGGAAGCCTGCGCCGGAGTCATCTTGGCGTCGGCAGACACCTTGGCCCACTCGCCGCGGTCGCGCCGGCCAGCAGCGCTGCGATGACCTCCGGCGGCGCGGGCTCGCCGAGCAGATATCCCTGCACTTCATCGCAGCCCTCGCCACGCAGGAAGGCAAGCTGCGTCTCCGTTTCCACACCTTCGGCGACGACACGCAGGCCGAGCGCGTGCCCCATCGAAATCACCGCGCTCACGATCGCGGCGCTGTCGCGATCGCTCGGCACGCCGCGAACGAACAGGCGGTCGATCTTCAGCGTGTCGATGGGCAGGTGCTTGAGCATGCTCAGCGAAGAGTGGCCGGTTCCGAAGTCGTCGATGGCGATGCGCACGCCGAGCGCACGCAGGCGCTGCAACACCGGGCTGTTTGCGTCCACCTCCTGCAGCGCACTCTCGGTGATCTCGACCTCGATGCTCGAATCGTCCGCGCGCAGCCCGTTGACGCGCAGGGCGGCCTCGACGTCATCCGCCAGATGGTCGTGCACGATGTGCCGCCCCGAGATGTTGATCGCGACGCGTACGGGGGCGAGTCCTTGCTCGCGCCACGCACGGGCCTGCGCGCAGGCGTGGCGCACCACCCACACGCCGACGGTGTTGATGAGCCCGCTTTGCTCGGCGATCGGAATGAAGCGCTCGGGCATGATCAGCCCTTCTTGTGGATGTTGCCAGCGCAGCAGCGCCTCCACGCCCAGGACGCGCCGGTTGGCCGGCTCGAACAGCGGCTGATAGTGCAGCAGCAGCTCGTCGCGCTCCAGCGCGTCGCGCAGGCCACCTTCGAGCGAAAGGTGCTCAAGTACGCGCTCCGTGATGTCGCGGGTGTAGAACTCGAACGTGCTGCGCCCGTGCTCCTTGGCGCGATACATCGCGGAATCAGCTGCCCGCGTGAGGTTTTCAACCGTATCGGCATCGTCCGGATAGAGCGCGATGCCGATGCTTGCGGAGACGACGATGTCGCGCCCGGCGAGGGGCACGGGCCGCGCGATCTCCGCGAGGATCTGTTGCGCCAGGCTGGCCGCTGCGTCCGCGCGCGGCACTTCGGCCAGGGCCACGGTGAACTCGTCGCCGCCGAACCGCGTGACCACGTCCTCGGCACGGACTGCGCTCTTGAGGCGGCGGCCGATCTCCTTCAACAGCGCGTCACCGGCGGCGTGTCCCATCGAATCGTTGATGACCTTGAAGCGGTCGAGATCGATGAAGAGCAGCGCCACCTTCTGCCGGTGCCGCTTGGCGTATTCCATCGACTGCTCGAGGCTGCTGGCGAACAGCAGGCGGTTGGGCAGGCCGGTGAGCGCATCGTGGTGCGCCAGATGATTCAAGCGCTCCTCGGCAAGCTTGATCGATGTGATGTCGGCCTGCACGGCGACGTAGTGCGTCAACGTTCCATGCGCATCCCTGACCGCGCTGACGTTCTCCCATGCCGGATACACCTCACCGTTCTTGCGCCGGTTCCAGATCTCGCCCTGCCATTGGCCGCGCGCCAGGAGTTCGTCCCAGAACTGGCGGTAGAAGGCAGCATCGTGTCGCCCCGATTGCAGCATGCGCGGGTTGGCGCCGATCAACTCGTGCGCTTCGAAGCCGGTCATCTTCGTGAAGGCGCGGTTGACCATCGTGATCTTGTGCTGGGCATCGGCGATGAGGATGCCCTCGTTGGTGCTCTCGAACACCACGGCGGCCTGCATCAGCTGTTCCTGAGCGCGGCGGCGTTCGCTGATGTCCCGCACGATGGCCTGCCATTGCCCGCCGGGCAGGATCTTGGCGCTGACCTCCACCGACACGTAGCACCCGTCCTTGCGCCGCAACCGCCATTCCTCGACGTGGGCCTGTCCCGCGAGCAATGCTTCTCTCGCCTGGTGGAGCCGGCCTGCGTCCTCGGGAGGAATCAGGTCGAGGATGCTCTTTCCGACGATCTCATCGCGCGTGTACCCCAGCATCCGGCAGGCTGCATCGTTGACATCGGTGTAGCGGCCGCGGATGTCCGCGAGGAAGATCCCGTCACCGGCCTGGTCGAAGAGATCCCGGATGCGTTGCTCGCCGCGACGCAGGCGCTCATGCGAGAGGCTGAAGACGATGCCCATCAAAGCGAAGACCAGCGCCGCGAACGCCGGCGTGTAGCTGTCCTTCGCCCATGAGTGCTGGGGTGGGATGAACAGCCACCACACGAGCGCAACCGAGAGCGCGGTCGACTGCACTCCCGCGACTCTGCCGCCGAGCCACGAGCTGCCGAACACGGCGGGATAGAAGACGAACCACACGTGCGGCTTGATGAGCGGCCAGAGCGTCCACTCCACCAGCACCGCGAGCACGGGTGGCAGCAGGGCGAACCACGCGGGAGGCGGGGACCGGCCGGTCAACCAGTTGCGCACAACACCAGCAAGGCGACGCATCGAGCCTCCGCGAGGTGGATGCCCTGATACATCCCGTCGAATCAGCGGTGGACGTTCGTCACACCCCGACACCGGCGTCAGCGCATCCACCGCACACGCAGCAGGTTTTCCTGTTTGTTGTAGTGATACTCGGCGTGCCCCTTGTAGGCGGCGTACACCGCCTCTCCGATACTGCGTGCGGGGTGAATCCCGGTCGTCGTGATCGACACGCCGTCCTCCGCATCCTCGAAGCTCATGATGCGTTCGAGCGGGTGATCTGCTTTCTCGCGCGCCTCGCGGTCGTGCACAAGCTGCAGCACATCGTCGCGATGGGCGGCCAGGAACTCGCCAGCAAGCGTGACGTAGCCGGCGGGGAGGTGATCCTGAATGCGATGGCATGCCGGGCACAGTTCTTCACGGGCACCAGCGGGCGCGGATGCCCACTGCCAGCGTCCATCGCGATACACGGCGCTGCAACGCGGGCAGCGGGTCGGGTCGGTAAGCCGCTTCTTCGACTTGTATGTGTCGTGCACGAGCTCGTCGCGCAACTCCAGGCGCTGCAGCGGGCGCCACCCATCGCGCACCGTCTTCATGATCCTTCTCCCACGGTCCGGTACGGCGAACATAGCCGGATCTCAACGAGGGCGGATGACTCGGATCAAGGAAGCGTTGCATCGACCCGCATGGGAACGCAGTCCGGGCTTGCGCGAGACAGTTCACATGGTCGATGCGGATCAAGGCGTGCGGGGGAGCGGGCAGCAGAAAACACGAACGATAGGCGTCCGCACTAGGCGCAATCCTTTCGCCGCCCATGCCGGTGGCGGCCGATCGGTTCCTGCCAGGCGCGTCGCTCGGAGCGTTTGCTCGATCTGTTGCGCCGACGCGGTTGTGGCCTGATCGGGCCGACGGTTCACGACGGCGCGATCGTCTACAAGTCGCTGGAGAGGCCGACCAACTGCCAGCCCGCTGGCGCGCTGAGCAGGGGGTTGCGGAGCCACAAACGCCGTTCCAACCGAAAACGGTAGACACCGTGGTCGCGGGTGATACCGGCCCGGGAAGTTCGACAGGTACCAGTCCCGCTGCCCCTGCGGACCCGGTGCTAATGCCGCGGCAGGCGCGCCGACCACTGAGGGAAGCAAACCTTGGACGACCCCGAAGCCGGCGGAAATGAGAAGAAGAAGGACTAGCCCGTCAGCATTTCCTCAAGATATCTATCGCTGACGTGAAGTGGCTAGGAACTGATGCGTCACGGACGCCGCAGCGCCACGCCTGGATTTTGACCTGCGCCGCCCCCTCGTCGCACCAGAAGAAGAAGTGGTCCCAATACGAGCAGTGACAGTGTCGATGGCTCGGGGGCCGCGTGGTACAACAATTGGCCCCGTATTTCTCCACCAGGATAAGCCTCGGTGTGCATGTCGATGAACATTCCGTCTTCAATCGCGGCGGCGACCAGAGCTGCGAAGTCTGGGAAGCCCGGCACCCCGTCCGGGCTTGGACCGGACGGAAAGAAGTAGTTGCTCGCGAAAGGATTCACATTCGGATCGAGGCTCAACACGTCGAAGAGGCTTCCGGTGGCCGGAGCACAAGGATCATCTGGACTCCTCTCGGGAGTCGGATTCCCGCCGCAAGGGATGGTCGTCATCCACTGTCGAGTTCCCATAGGGATCTGTATTGATAAGCTCGTGAAAGAAGCGATCATTGGGTGGCTCGAGTCTCGACGTCCCTGGAGGCGCATCGTGCAAATGAGCGCGGTCCGCGTTGCCCGTCAAACCCTGCCAATCAAGCTCTGTGGTTATTGTCAGTGCGACAGTGTCGAACGCAACCGTCGCGAAGCCAGTGGCGGTTGACGTGCTCACCGGAGAATCACATTGCGCTGCGTCTGACTTCTTTGTAAGAAACATCGACGAGTGCACCCCTGGACGCATGGGCGCAGGCAGTGCCGACCCTTAGGCGAGACTCAGATAGAACGGCGCAGCATCTGGATGCGGTGTCGCCGAACTTCGCCGTCCGTCGGGCAGGCAGCGTTCTCTGACCGCCTCGGCCTCGCCGGATCGCACCTTGCGTCCAAGCAGCAGGTGCCGGAAACGGACAACCGACGAGGGAACATCCCGGGGTCAGGGCCGAGGTGAACCCGCTTCGATTGTTTGCGCGGCGAACTGATACACCTGTGGCCGCGTGACTGAGTATTTGCGCACCACAGGCGTCTGAAATTTCCTTTGCAAGGACGGGTCAGCGATGGCCGGGCGGATCCCACCCGTGGTCGTGGTCGTCAGCGGGCCTGCTGCGCGGCGGCGGCGGCAGAGGCACTCCGCCCGGCCCAGTGGCGAAGGTGAGGGGCGAGATCGCTTCTTGCTGCTCGATGCCCGGCCTGCTCCAGTCGCACACGCCGTCCGGGAAGACCGCTTCCAGGCGCGTTATCTGCGCGGCAGACAGCACGGCCGGCAAATACTCGGCCGGGTCCAGCGGCTTGAGCTGGCACTTGAGGATGTCTTCCGTCAACGGCCCGCCGGCCACCTGCCGCGGCGAGGCGTGCTTCGGCAGCCGCGGGTCGGCGTCGCACACGGCGAAGTCGGTGATCGGCGTCATGAAGCTGGCATCGCCCGTGAGGTAGCACAGGTCGAACGCCGTCGCCGGCTTGCCGGCAACGACCTGCGCATGCGTGCGCGCGTGGTTGAGCGTGGGCTTGGGTGCGGACGTGACCAGCGTGCTGAGCCAGGTGTCCATGGTCAGGAACGAGTTCAGCGTCACGGCGGCGAACTGCGCCGGGGTCGCCGGGAGCAGGCCGGTGCCGTAGCGCCACATCACTTGGTTGTCGTGGTTGCCGTTGGCCGCGTCGATGCGGGCGCGCTCGGAGAACGAGCGCCAGATATAGTGGATGCCCTGCTCATCCCAGCCGCGCGAATCGATGATCGGCAACTTGCCAAGGTTCTTGCCGCTGGACACGATGCCGGCCTGGTAGGCGATTCTCAGCGCCGGCAGATCGGCCACAGAACGCGCGGCGATGCGGTTCGAATCGGCGTCCATGCCGCCGATCTTCTCGTTCAGCACCACGAACTCCTCGGCCGAGATCGCGCCCGACTGCAGCGCCTTCAAACCGTACTGGATGCCGACGTTGTCGCCGGTCTGGCGCGCTCGGGTGCTGCCGGCAGGAATGCCGCCGGTTGTGCCCCAAACGGCGGTCGCAAGGTCGGGGTCGCCGCAGCGCGTGCCGTTCGGGTTGCTCACCGGGTCGTAGACCAGCGCGGCGGGCAGCAGGCAGTTGTTACGCGGCGCACCGAGCGGTGCCAACGCGCCGGTGTTCGGGTCGACGACCAGCAGCGGCACATAGTTGCCCGGCTTGTTGTTGAAGCCGAAGGAGTTGTTCCACGACTGGCAGCCGAGCTGGTCGAGGTGCCCGTTGATCGCCGTCTTCTTGGCGTTGATCTGGTCCTGCGTCAGGCCGCCCTGCAGGCTCAGCCAGTCGGCGCTGGCGTAGAAGTTCACCAGCAGCACGCAGTCGATGACCTCGAGGCCGGTGGTAATGGAGTCGGGGTAGTCGCAGCTGGGCTGGATGCCGTCGAGCAGGCCCGGGTAGATCGAGGCGACCGTGTTCTGCTGGATCGAGCCGCCCGAGCAGCCGTTGCCCATCAGGTACTTGATCTCGCCGTAGGTGTCGACGACGTGCTCCTTCATCATCATCACCGTTTCGGCGACGAGGACGCGGTTCGAGTTGTATAGCGAGTCGGTGACGCTGTTGTCGATGACCATGAAGCCCAGGCGGAGCGCACTGTCATCGAAGACGCCCGAGATGCCGCCGACAGCCCAGTTCTGCTCGCTGCGGAACTGCAGGCGTGGCTGGCCGGTCGAGGCGCCGAAGGTATAGAGCGCCTTGCTGTTCCACTGCGGCTGTGGCGCAAGCGCCGTCCACGGCTTGCTCGGATCGAACAGCACCGCGATGTCGTAGATACCGCGGTTCATGGTGCCGCGCTCGACGCGCACGATGTAAGGCACCGCGACCCCTGTGCTTGTCGTCGTGGTTGCAAGGTCGGCCGGCGTCGTGCCAACCGTGTAGGGCTTGAAGCAGGGGTTCGCCGGCGGGGCCGCCGGCGGGCTCGGGTCGGGGAGCGCAAGCGAGCAACCCGTAACCGTCGTGTGATAGAAGAACTTGTACTCGGTCGCGATGTTGCACTGCGCATCGACCGCGTACGTCGTCAGGCCGCTGGCGTTCGAGCCAGGTGTGTTGCCCGATTGGGCTACTGGGGTGGGCGTGGCGCAGACCCAGGGCTGCGTCTGGGAGCCGAGCAGGATGGGACCGCCGCGCGCGTGGTTCGTGATCGTCAGCGTGGCCCCCGGCCGGCCCTTGCCATTGCCATTGGAGCCGACTGCGAAATCGTTGGTGCCGATCTTCAGACCCGTGAGCACGCCGCGGAAGGTGCGCGTGGCTTCGTCGACGACGAACGCGCCGCCGACATCGTTGCCGTTGAGCCTGAACGTGACCTTCTTCAACGGCACGTCCTTCGGTGCCTTCACCTCGACCAGCGCATCGCCGTCGCTGATCAGGTCGGCACGGTTGGACAAGGTCCGGATCTCGAAGTTGAAGGGCGGCAGATTGGCTTGGCCGTTGCCATCGCCCATGCCGTTGGTGTTCTGCGTCGCGACCCGCGCTGCGTCCGCGATCGCAGGGGCCGACGGATCTGCGCCGCCGCTGCCACCGCAACCAGCGACCAGCAGCGTTGCCACGAAGGCGGATCCGATGCAAGTCCAAACGGCACGGTTGCTCATCGTCTCCTCCATTCCGAACACGGGCGGCGGGGTCAAGAAGTCTTCTCGTGGCGCATGCATTTCGAGTCGCGCGCGCTCTCCTCTTCCTTGCTGCTGCGCAGTAAGCGAGCGTTTGCGGGCTCGACACGGCCGTCGGCTCGGCGGCTGGCACCGCGCGATGAGCCGCAACGCGCAGCTCATCGTCATCGAGCGCATCGCGCCGGCGCGCCACACACCGATGGGCCGCGATCAGGCGACCGCGAGGTCCGATCTCAACGTGCCGGTGAACCTGAGTGGGCGAGGGTGCACCAGGGCGGAGTTCGAGGCGTTGCCGAGACCGAGCGGGTTTCGAAACTCGCGCATCGTCGAAACCGCAAGCGACTACAGCGTTATCGAAGCGCTCCCGCGCTGACGGAGCCTCGGACCTGCTCGAGAACGACAACTGTCGTCCACGAGAGGTCTGCCTCTCCTCTTTTCACCTTCGAGGACGGATCGGATCATCCGAAGCTGCGCGTTGGCGAGCGACCCGCAGCGGCCAAGCCGTCGCTCGAGTCGCGTCAACGGGCCAGCAACCCCACGGTGCTCACCGGGACACCGACGAACTGACTTGTTTGAGCGAGGGTGCCGTCGCGCGCGATGCTGAAAGCCGTCAACGTTTGCCCCACGTTGGCGAGTGCGTAGAGATACTGTCCATCGTCGCTGACGGCGAGATCGATCGTGTGGCTGCCTGCGCCGGTCGAGCCGTCGGCGCCGCTTGCGCTGGTGCGAGTGAGGGTGCCGTCGCGCCGGATCGCAAAAGCGGTGATCGTGGCCGAGCCTGCGTTGCCCGTGTATGCGAACCGCCCGTTCGGTGTGACGATCAACCAGCAGGGTGCCGCCTGGTTGGTTGGCACCGCGGCGGAGATCACCGCGAGGTTATCGGTGCGGTCACGCAGCCGGTAGCTAGACGCCGAAGCGCTGGCGGCTTCGGACACGATCACGTGGTCGCGCGGATCGATATCGAAGCCGAACGGTGTGTTCCCAACCGATGGCGTAAGCGTGGGCGGTTGTGCGAGCCCATCGTCCACTTCGAACACCGCGATCTGATTGGCGGTCTTTTCGGTCACGATGAGGAACTCGCCGCCATTGGAGAACTTGACCTGGGCAGGCCCGGCCGCGCTCCCACCGAGACCTTGGGTTGAGCCGGCGACCGGCGTCAGCGTGCCGTCATGGCCAACGCGGAAGCCAGCGATGTTGCCCGCGCCGCCAGCGTTGAGGAGGTAGACGAGATGCCCATGGGACGTCACGCTGATGGGCATCACTCCTCCTGTGGACGTGACCGACCTTAGCGTCAGGTTCTCGTCGTCCACCGCGAACGAGCTGACCGTGTCGTTGCCGGCGTTGACGGCGAACAGCCAGCGTCCGTCCTGCGAGAAACTCAGCGCGCCCTGGCTGCCGAGGTTGGTCCCGAGGCCGGTTCCGCCTGTCGAGACAGAATTGACGTTGACAAGCGTTGCGTTCCCGCGCTGCTCGAAAACCAGCACGCGGTTGTCGCCTTGGGCATTGCTCGACGTGTAGACGTAGTGACTGCGATCGCGGGCCGTGGCGAACGCACCACGACTCGCGAGCGCGACACCGACAGCGGATTGCGCGACCGAGCGGATAAAGCCGCGGCGCGTGTGGGTCTTGTTCATGCTGGTCTCCTGGCTGGGAATTCGGTCGCCCGAGCGACTGCGGCGATTACCGCATCACGGCGCCGGACGTTCTTCCACGATTCCCCCGCCGAGCCCTCCGCGCCGCACGTTTTGTGTAATTCGCCCGGATTGGATCCGACAAAACGCCGGTCCAGTCCCGCCGCCGCGTCTCGCCCGTCTGTCATGCATGCGTCATCCTCGTCTCCCGCGGCTGCCGCTAGGGTCTACGAGGTCGCGCTCGAACGGGCTGGGGCACGAAAAGCCGATGCCACGTCGTCGGCGGGCGCTCAGCTTTGCGTGGGGCTCTATCGCCCGGCCGCATACGACCTCTCGGTGGCGCCGATGGACCTGCCGCGAGTTTCGATCAATTTGCGCGCCGTTCCGGTGATGGGCTCGATCGGAGGCGGCGAACAGCGCGAATACGCGGGGCGCCGCTATTCGCTTTTCTTTACGCCGGCCGGCGTCGCGGCGTATTGGCGCAAGCGCGCGCCGAGCCGGCATCTGAACATCTATTTCCAGCCGGGCCTGTTCCAGGACATTTGCGATAGCCAATGTACGGGTGTTCTCGAGCGGCCTCTGTTCGACCTGCATTTGGCCGGGATACAGCCTTACGTGGACGCGCTCGAGAAGGTCATCATGCGCAATGAACCGTTTGCTCGCGAAGCGAGCACGAACCTCGCGCTGCTGATCCTCGCGGAGATTTCGAACCGGGCTGCGCGTCCCAACATGGCGCTTGGCGCGACCGCACTTGCCGCCGTGCGCGACTACGTTGCCGCCTTCCTCGACGTGCCGCTCCGGGTGAGCGACCTCGCGGCAGTCACGGGCCTTTCACCGGCTCGGTTCGCGGTGGCTTTTCATGCGGCAACCGGCACGCCGCCCCACCGCTACGTCATCGCGCGGCGGGTTGCGCACGCGCTGGAACTTCTGCGCGCGGGCAAGCTGGATCTCGCCGAAGTGGCGCTCGCATGCGGCTTCTCGAGCCAACAACATATGACGACGACTCTGCAACGCGTTGCCGGCACGACACCGGCGCGTGTGCGCAGAATGTCACGCAGCGCGCCGTCAGCCGCGTTCGACTCGGCGTGATCCAGATCAGCCGGCTGCGATCAAGCCCCTCAAGGTCCCGCAGCCACCCGACTGGGTGGAGCAGGTACCACTCGTCGGATCAAAGATCGCCCAGGAATGGCGCAGGCGACCGGAATTCATCAATGCCAAACCCGGGGAGCGGTTTTCACAAGGCAAGCAACCTCCCGCTAGGCGGCGCCCGTGGCGGTGCTGGCCTGCACATCGAAACCGCCAGGCCACGGCGGTTGTCGCCGAGCACGCGACCGTGGCCGGTGCCGGCGTCGCGGCGCAGGCTGGGCGTTCGAGCCGATCGACTCAGGTCACGGAATCCGATCCTAGGTCGACAGATATCCTCTCACTTCGGCATTGCGCGACGTCGCCGGGGTGTCTTCGTTGAACACGCTGGCGCGTATATAAGGCCCCATGACGGGCACCCGCAGGATGTGAGCGAGGTCCGGGCCGCCCAGGCGCGGAACCTGAATCAGGCCTCCGCCGGGGCTGGTCAGATCGCTCGTCTCGCAGCGTATTGTCTTGTGACTGATGGCGGTCGGATCGTAGTAGTTGTCGAAGTTGAAGAAGTAGTTGCTTTCGCCGACCACGCCCACACCATAGACGAAAGGGTTGAGTGAAAAGCTGATCTCGAGGCTGAATCCCCGCTGCGTCGAACTACTGAGCGGATCCGAGATGACAAAAGCATTGATCCATCGAAAGCCGTCGACGTTGATCATCTGGTAGCCGACCCCGGTCTGCCCTGCCACATTCGTCTTCGGCAGGAGCGTCATGATCTTCGTGCACGGCCGCTCGCACGTCCGCGGAAAGACCTGGGCCTTCATCAGCCGGTTGACGACCTGTCGCTCCGGCTCGATCACGAAGTAGTTCCACTCCGGACGGCTCGGATGATTGGCCTTAACGAGCTTTTGCTTTCCGCTTGGTTGCTTCTTCGCCATGGTGTTCTCCCTTTCGCGTCTCGCTGCCGGCTTTTTCGCCGAGCGATATAACCACGCGCCGACGTGGATCGACTTGAAGCCGCCGCACACGGATTTCGTTTCTGCGACTGCAATGCCAAGTCTGCGGAGAGCGGGAGAAATGTGCATTGACCGATGTCAGCATGACGGAACCCGCTTGTCCCGTGGCCATGGGATCGCACCAGTCGCAGAGGCGGAGCGCGCTGCTGTCCGCCTGGTTGGCGCTGCACATCGACTACTCAGCGCATGGCGTTCACGCCCCTTGCTTTTTATGACGATCGACTGTCCGCTCTCTCTGCTCCCGTCGTGGGCGAGCCAGCGTCTCGTCATGGCCGAGGTTGTGTAAAAACAGCTCGTGGAAGCTTGCGGCGGCAGGTTGAGACGCCGGCCGAGGTGTTGATCGGCTTCGTGTCTTCTGGGTCGTTTGTCAGCTTGCTCTGAGTTGGTGGGATTCGAGGGTCCCGCGGGTCT
>DATJUX010000050.1:0-26649 GCA_035502095.1 Burkholderiaceae bacterium | reverse complement strand
CGGCGGCAGCTGCTTCCCCAAGGACGTGAAGGCGCTGCGGTTCACGGGGCGTCAGCACGGCACGCCGCTCAAGCTCCTACACGCTGTCGAGGAAGTGAACGAGTCGCAGAAACGCGTCCTCGTCGGCAAGATCGTGAAGCGGTTGGGTGAGGACCTGCACGGCAGGTCGTTCGCGTTGTGGGGCCTTGCGTTCAAGCCGAATACCGACGACATGCGGGAAGCCCCGGCGCGCGTGATCATCGACGAGCTGCGCCGGCGCGGCGCGAGGATCGTCGCCTACGATCCCGTCGCGATGGGCGAAGCGCGGCGGATCTACGGCGACGCAGATGGCATCGCGTTCGCGGGCTCGCCGCTTGCCGCCTGCGAAGCCGCCGACGCGCTGGTCGTCGTCACAGAGTGGAAGGAATTCCGCAGTCCCGATTTCGACGCGCTCAAGCGCGAGCTCAAGCAACCGCTGGTATTCGACGGACGCAACCTGTACGAGCCGCAGCGCGTTCGCGATGCGGGCTTCGAGTATTTCGCCATAGGACGGCGATGAGCGGCCCCGCGCGTTTCGGCCACTGGCGCGACCGCGTCGCGACGGCTCGGTTGCTCGTCGTCGGCGACGTGATGCTCGACCGGTACTGGTTCGGCGAGGTCGAGCGCATCTCGCCCGAGGCGCCGGTGCCGGTGGTCCTCGTGCGCGGATCGGAAGAGCGGCTCGGCGGCGCGGCCAACGTGGCGCGCAACGTTGCGGCGCTGGGCGTGCAGACCGGCCTGCTTTCCGTCGTCGGCGACGACGAGGCCGGACGCCGCGTCAGCGCGCTGCTCGGCGAGAGCTCGATCCAGGCTTATCTTCACACCGACGCTGCGCTCGCCACCACGGTCAAGCTGCGCGTGCTGGGCCGCCGGCAGCAACTTCTGCGCGTCGACTTCGAGAACCAGCCCGAAGCCGAAGTGCTGGCGGCCAAACTCGATGAATACGAGTCGCTCCTGTCGCGCCATGACGTGGTCATCCTGTCCGATTACGGAAAAGGCGGACTCACACACATCACGCGCATGATCGAGCTCGCGCGCGCGGCCGGGCGGCGCGTCCTGGTCGACCCGAAGGGCGACGACTACACGCGCTACGCGGGCGCGACGGCGATCACCCCCAATCGCGCGGAGCTGCGCGAGGTCGTCGGCCGCTGGAGGGACGAGGCCGACCTGGAGGCGCGCGCGCAGAAGCTGCGGCGCGAGCTCGGCATCAGCGCCGTTCTGCTCACGCGCAGCGAAGAAGGCATGACGCTGTTTGCGGACGGACCGAGCTGGTCGATCCCGGCGGTCGCGCGCGAGGTGTTCGACGTATCGGGTGCCGGCGACACGGTGATCGCGGTGCTCGGCGCGGCGCTCGGCGCCGGGGCGGACCTGCGCGAGGCCGTGACGCTCGCCAACCGGGCTGGCGGCATCGTGGTCGGCAAGCTGGGCACTGCGACCGTGTCCTACGCGGAGCTTTTCGGATGAAGATCGTCGTCACCGGCGCCGCCGGTTTCATCGGCGCAAACCTGGTCAAGGCGCTCAACGATCGGGGCGAAACCGACATCGTGGCGGTCGACAACCTCACCCGCGCCGACAAGTTCCACAACCTCACCGACTGCGAGATCGCCAACTACTTCGACAAGGGCGAATTTCTCGATCTCGTGCGACGCCGCGCCCTGCCGAAGCCGGACGTCGTGTTTCACCAGGGCGCCTGCTCGGACACGATGCAGACCGACGGGCGCTACATGATGGAGAACAACTTCCGCTACTCGATCGAGCTGCTGCGCTGGTGCCAGACCGAGCGCGCACCGTACGTCTACGCGTCGTCGGGCGCGGTTTATGGCCTCGGGCCGACGTTCGAGGAGTCGCGCCCGAACGAACGGCCCCTGAACGTCTACGGATACTCGAAGTTCCTGTTCGACCAGGTAGTCCGGCGCGAGCTGGCGCGCGTGACCGCGCCGGTCGTAGGCCTCCGGTACTTCAACGTGTACGGGCCGCGCGAGTCACACAAGGGACGCATGGCTTCGGTCGCGTTCCATCAGTTCAACCAGTTTCGCGCCGAAGGCAGGGTCAAGCTGTTCGAGGGCAGCCACGGGTACGCCAACGGTGCGCAGTGCCGCGACTTCATCCACGTCGACGATGCGGTGCGCGTGAACCTGTTCTTCTGGCAAAAGCCGGCGAGCGGCATCTACAACGTCGGCACGGGACGCGCGCAGGAGTTCAACGACGTCGCGCTGACGGTGGTCAACACGTTGCGCGCCGCACGCAGCGAACCGGCGCTCAGCCTCGCGCAGGCGACGCGCACGGGCGCGATCGAATACGTCTCCTTTCCGGACGCGTTGCGCGGCAAGTACCAGGCGTTTACGCAGGCGGACACCGCGCGCCTGCGCGCTTCCGGTTTCGTCGCGCCGATGATGACCGTCGAACAGGGCACCGCCGCGTACATGCGATGGCTGCTCGAGCAGTCGGACTGAAATTGGCATCTGACCCCGTATCGCGAGGGCGGCGCGCGGCGTTTCTCGACCGCGACGGGGTGATCAACGTCGACCATGGATACGTGTTCCGGCGCGAGGACTTCGAGTTCGTCGACGGCGTGCTCGAGGCGAGCGCGACGCTGGCCGGGCGCGGCTTCGCGCTCGTCGTTGTCACCAACCAGTCCGGGATCGGGCGCGGGCTCTATTCGGAGGACGATTTCGCCGCGCTGACGGCGTGGATGAGCGAACGATTCGAAGCGGCCGGCGCTGCCCTGGCCGGCGTCTACCACTGTCCACATCACCCGGTCGAGGCGCGCGATGCGTATCGCATCGAATGCGATTGCCGCAAGCCCGCACCCGGAATGCTGCTGCAGGCGGCGCGCGAGTTGACGATCGATCTGGAGCGCTCGGCGCTGTTCGGCGACAAGCGTCACGACCTCGAAGCCGCTGCGGCGGCGGGCGTGCCGGCCCGGATCCTGCTCGGAACCAACGGCGAACGGCTGCCGGCGGCGATCGAAGCGAGCCTTTGCAGTGCGCGTTTTCGGTCGCTGGCCGATGCGGTTTCCAGCGCCGGGCTATGGAACCTGCTCGGCGAGACCTCGCATGCCTGATCGACCGGGGTTCGAGCACAAGATCGTCGCGCGCGCCGATCTGCCGGCGCGTGTCGCCGCACTCGAGCGTCCGATCGTGCTGACGAACGGCGTTTTCGACATCCTGCACCGCGGCCACGTCACCTATCTCGCGCGGGCGCGCGCCCTCGGCGCGAGCCTGGTGGTGGCGCTCAATACGGATCGATCGGTGCGCCAGCTCGGCAAGGGCGACGACCGGCCGGTCAATCCGCAGGACGATCGGGCCGCCGTGCTCGCGGCGCTCGAAAGCGTCACCCTGGTCACCTTGTTCGACGAAGCGGTGCCGCTGCCCGTGCTGGAGATCGTGCGGCCCGACGTGTACGCGAAGGGCGGCGACTACGACATGCAGCGGATCGAGGAAGCGCAGCTCGCCCGCACGTGGGGCGCCCGGATCGTCGCGATTCCCTTCGAGCACGAGCGATCGACCACCGCGCTGCTGAAACGCGTGCGCGGCGACTGAATGCTGGTCGTCGGCGATCTGCAGGGATGCTTCGCGAGCTTGCGCGAGTTGCTCGCTGCCGACGCCTCCGGCCGCAAGCTGCTGTTCGTGGGCGATCTGGTCAACCGCGGGCCGGATTCGCTTGCGACGCTGCGGTTCGTCCGCGACCTGGGGCAGCGTGCGATCGCACTGCTCGGCAACCACGACCTGCATTTGCTCGCGGTCGCGGCCGGTATCCGGCGCGCGCATCGCAACGACACCCTGCAGGACGTGCTCGATGCGCCGGACCGCGACGACCTGCTCGACTGGCTGCGCGCGCGGCCGCTCGCGCACCTGGAGGCTGGCGCGCTGTTCGTGCACGCCGGCGTGCTGCCCCAGTGGACCGTGGCGAAGACGCTTGCGCTTGCGGGCGAGGTCGAGGCTTTTCTTCGCGGTCCCGATCACCGGGCGTTTCTCGCCGGCATGTATGGCAATTCACCGGCGCGCTGGGACGACGGCCTGGTTGGCGTGGACCGTCTGCGGTGCGTGATCAACGCGCTCACGCGCGTGCGTTTCGTCAGCGACGACGGAACGATGGACTTCAGCGTCAAGGAAGGTACCGGCGCGGCGCCGCCGGGCTTCCAGCCCTGGTTCGATCATCCGCAGCGCGCCACGCATCCGGCACGCGGCGGCCTGCCGGTGGTGTTCGGGCACTGGTCGACGCTCGGGCTGCTCGATCGCGCCGACGCGATCTGCCTCGATACGGGCTGCGTGTGGGGCGGCTCGCTCACTGCGATGCGCTGGCCGGAGCGGACGCTGCTTCAGGTTCGCTGTCGTCAGGCAGCGGTGCCGACGCGGTAGGCACCGCCTGTTGCGCTCGCCCCGCATGCGGCGGCGCATCTATTGCAAGGCCGAGGTGATTGGCGATCGCGGCCCGCGCGACCTTGGCGAGTTGATGGCGCGTGGTGCCTGAGGCGGCAGGAAACGAAGGCAGACACGCCACCTCGACCGCGATGTCGCGCGCCACGAGAATGTTCCAGAGCGAGTTGACGAGGCTCATCTCGCCGACGAATCCCGCCGCCGCGGTCTGCACGCCGCGATCCGTGTAGCGCAGCGCGACCGGCCAGATCTCGCAGCCGACTTCGAGTGCCGGTGCGATCAGATTGGAGTGAAACGGCAGCAACTCGAAGCCGTAGGTCGTGGTGCCCTCGCCGAACACGACGATCGTTTCGCCCGCCTTGAGCCGATCACTCACGCGCTGGTTCATCGCGGCGACGGCGTGGCGCCGGCCTCGTTCGATGTAAAGCGTCCCAACCAGCGTCACCAGCCATCCGACCAGCGGCCAGCGACCGATCTCCGATTTGGCAACGAAGCGCGAGGGCAGCGTGCCGAGCAACGCGAAGACATCGATCCACGAAATGTGATTGGCGAGTACGAGGCGCCCCAACGATCCCGGCACGACACCCTCGCGCGCGAGCCGCGGATCGAGCGGGCGGCCCGTGACGACAAGGCGCATTCCGCAGATCCGTACCAGTCCGCGCGACCATGCACCGATGATGCGGTTGCGTCGCCGCTGGTCGAGCGTCGGGAACAGGAGGCCGCTGATGACGATGCCGTCGAGGATGTGCAGCAGCAGGATCAGAGCGCGCAGCGGCGCGAGCACGTATCGCATCGCTCAACACGCCGCCGGCGTCGAACGGCGAAAAATGGTGTCTGACCCCATTACTTGCGGCTGAAGCGGACGTCGCCGCCGACCAGTGTGTAGCGGGTGCGGCCGACGAGTTCGTAGCTCGAAAATGGCGTGTTCTTGCCGTGGCTCACGAGGGACGCCGGCAGGGGGCGCCACGGCTCTTGCGGGTCGAACACGAAAATGTCGGCCTTGGCGCCGACGGCGAGGCGACCGGTGGGTTCGGCCAGGATCTGGCCCGGTGTGCTGCTCACCTTGCCGAGCGCATCGAGCATTCCGATCCTTTCTTCGCTCGCCCACTTGAGCACCAAGGGAAGCAGCGTCTCGAGTGCGGTGGCGCCCGGCGCCGCTTCGTCGAAAGGAAGCAGCTTGTCGTCCGCGTCCACAGGCGTGTGATCGGAGCAGATCGCGTCGATGGTTCCATCCGCCAGTCCGGCCCGAATCGCATCACGGTCGCGGCCCGAGCGCAGGGGCGGGTCGAGGCGGAAGTTCGAGTCGAAGTAGCCGATGTCGACGTCGATCAGGTGCACGTGATGGATGCCCACGTCGCAGGTCACCGGCAATCCCTCGTGTTTCGCGCGGCGCACGAGCTCGACCCCGCTGCGGCTCGACAAGCGGCACAGGTGCACGCGCGCGCCGGTGACACGCTGCAGTTCGAACACCGTGTGCAACGCCACCGTCTCCGCAACCTCCGGTATCGAAGGCAACCCGAGGCGCGCCGCGACCGCGCCGGCCGCCGCGACGCCACGCGCGGCGAGCGTGTCTTCCACCGGCCGCAACCAGATCGGAAGATCGAAGGTCCGCGCATAACGCATCGCCTGCAGCAGCACCCCGTTGTCGGGCGGCAGCGTCGCGGTCTGGGCGAACGCGACACAGCCGACCTCCGCGAGCGTCTCGATCTCGGCGAGCACCTCTCCGGCAAGACCCGCGGTGAGCGCGCCGAGCGGATACAGGCGCGCGCCGGCCGCTTCGCGCGAGCGCTGGCGCAACATGCGGACGAGGCCGGGCTCGTCCAGCGGCGGATCGGTGTCGGGCGGGCAGACGAGGCCCGTGATCCCGCCGGCGAGCGCGGCATGCGACTCGACCTTCAGCGCCCCGTCCGTGCCCGGCTCGCGCATGCGCGCGCAGAGGTCGACCAGGCCCGGCGCAACGACGAGGCCGGATGCGTCCAGCGTCTGGTCGGCGACGAACCCATGCGGCGCGGCGCCGATCGACGCGATGCGACCGTCGTCGACGAACACATCGGCGCGCGCATCGAACTTCGACGCCGGATCGAGGACGCGGCCGTTGCGGATGGCGAGCTGCATGGCTATTGCATCCGATGCGACGACGCGACAAGCGCGAGCACGGCCATGCGGACGGCGATGCCGAAGGTGACCTGCGGCAGGATCACGCTCTGCGTGCCGTCGGCGACATGCGAGTCGATCTCGACGCCGCGATTCATCGGGCCCGGGTGCATCACGATCGCGCCCGGGCGCGCGAGCTGCAATTTTTCGGGCGTCAGGCCGTAATTGCGGAAGTATTCCTGGGCGCTCGGCAGCAGCGATCCTTTCATGCGCTCGTTTTGCAGCCGAAGCATGATGACGACGTCGGCGCCGCGGATGCCTTGGTCGAGCCGCGTGCAGACGCGCACGCCGAGCTGCTCGAGGCCGCCCGGCAGCAGCGTGAGCGGCCCGACGGCGCGCACTTCGGGCACTCCCAGCGTCGTGAGCGCATGGATTGCCGAGCGCGCCACGCGCGAGTGCAGGATGTCGCCCACGATCGCCACGACGAGCTGCGAAAAGTCGCGCTTGTAGTGGCGGATCGTGTACATGTCTAGCAGCCCTTGCGTCGGATGAGCGTGGCGCCCGTCGCCGGCGTTGATCACATGCACCTGCGGCGCGACATGGCGCGCGATCAGGTACGGGGCGCCGCTCGAGGCGTGGCGCACCACGAACATGTCCGCCTGCATCGCGGTCAGGTTGTTGATCGTGTCGAGCAGCGACTCGCCTTTCGCGGTCGACGAACGCGTGATGTCGAGATTGAACACGTCGGCCGACAGGCGCCGCGCGGCGATCTCGAACGTCGTGCGCGTGCGGGTGCTGTTCTCGAAGAACAGGTTGAACACCGAACGGCCGCGCAGGAGCGGCACGCTCTTCACCTCGCGCTCGGCGATGTTGATGAAGCTGTCGGCCGTGGCAAGGATGCGCTCGAGGATGGCACGTGGCAGCCCTTCGATCGAAAGCAGGTGGTGCAACTCGCCGTTGCGGTTCAGCTGCGGATTGCGTCCGGCCTCAGGCACCGCGCTGCTCCAGCGTGAGGTGCAGCTTGCCCGCCGCGTCGCGCGACAGTTCGACGCTGACCGCGCGCGGCACTTCGAGCGTTGCGCCGACGGCGCACGCCTCGACCGGCAGTTCGCGCCCGCCACGATCAATCAGCACCGCGAGATCGATGCGCGCCGGGCGGCCATAGTCGAACAGCTCGTTCATGGCCGCGCGCACGGTGCGGCCCGTGTACAGCACGTCGTCGACCAGCAGCAGGTTCTGGCCATCGACGTCGAATGCGATCTGCGACGGCTTGACGGTCGGGGAAAGGCCCTGTCGATTGAAGTCGTCGCGGTAGAAGCTGATGTCGAGCACGCCGACCGGAAAGGCGATGCCCAGCTCGTCTTTCAGGCGCTCCGCCAGCCAGACCCCGCCCGTGCGCACGCCGACCAGGCGCACGTCGCGGCCGGCGACACGCTCGCGCACCCGGGCGGCGAAGCGGCGGTAGATCGCCTCGGCATCGAGATCGATCAACCTTCGTCCTCCTGCGGCTCGTCGAACCACTGCTGCAGGATGACCGCCGCGGCCTCCGCATCGCTTGCAGCGCCGTCTCCGAGTACGGCCGAGGAGTAGCGCTCGTCGACGAACGCGACCGGCAGGCCATAGCGACCCTGGACCTGCCGCCCGAAACGCCGCGCCTGGCGAGTGACGACGTGCTCCGCGCCGTCGGGGTGGCGGGGCACGCCGACGACGACCTGCTGCGGCTGCCATTCCTTCATGAGCGCCTCGATCGCGTCCCAGCGCGCAGCGTGATCGGCAGCGATCACCTGCAACGGACGCGCCCGCCGGGTGATCGAGTTGCCCAGCGCTACGCCGATCCGGCGCATGCCGAAATCGAAGCCCAGCACGACCTGTTCGGTCATCGAAGAACGTGGGAGGAACGAAAAGACGGGTGCGGTGGCGCAGGCCGCATGGAACGGCTCACGCATGCCCGGCCGTCCCGGAAAGCTGCATCCCGTCGACGATGCCGAGCAGCTTCAGCGCGGCGGCCATGCGATCCTCGGCGGGAGTCTCGAAGATAACGTGCGGATCGGCCGGCACCGTGAGCCACGCGTTGTGCGCGATCTCGTCCTCGAGCTGGCCGGCGCCCCAGCCCGAATAGCCGAGCGTAACGATCGCCCGGTTCGGTCCGCCGCCGATGGCGATCGCCTCGAGCACGTCCTTCGACGTCGTGAGCGCAATGTCCTCGGTCACCCGGAGCGTCGATCCGTAGCTGCCGGAAGGCTGGTGCAGGACGAAGCCGCGCTCGGTCTGCACGGGTCCGCCGAAGAAGACGAGTTCGTCCTTCCAGGGCGCGATCTCGAGCTTGAGGTCGATCTTGTCGAACAGGCGCGCGAGCGTCAGTTCGGTCGGGCGATTGATGACCAGACCCAGCGCCGTCTTGTCGTTGTGCTCGCAGACGTAGACCACCGAACCGGAGAAGTTCGGATCCGCCATGTTGGGCATAGCGATGAGAAAGTGATGCTTGAGGTCCATGCTGCGTGGTTTTCCGGACTGCGATTCTAGCCCCGTGTTGTCGGCCCGGGCCCCAGATCGGGCTATGCGCATTGCCATTTTTGCGCCCTGCGCCGCACTGTCAATATGCGATATCACCTGCCTGCGGAAATCGTTGTGGACTCGGCCCTGGTGTGGTTCCGTCGCGACTTGCGCGTCACCGACAACGCCGCGCTCTATCACGCGCTGCGTGCCGCGCGCCGCGTCTACTGCACGTTCGTCTTCGATAGCTCCATTCTTGATCCGCTGCGGAAAAACGGACCGGCCGCCGATCGCCGGGTCGAGTTCATACATCGTTCCGTCGCCGCCCTCGGCGAACGCCTGCGCGCTGCCGGAGGCGCGCTCGAATGTCGCAGCGCAGCCGCGATCGAGGAGATTCCGCGGCTCGCACGCGAACTTGCCGCAGATGCAGTCTTTGCCAACCGCGATTACGAACCCGCCGCGCTCAGGCGCGACGCCGAGGTTGGCGCCGCGCTCGAGCGCGATGGTCGCGCATTCCACCTGTTCAAGGACCAGGTCGTCTTCGAACACGACGAAATCCGCACGGCTGCGAACCAGCCGTTTTCGGTGTTCACGCCGTACAAGGCTGCGTGGCTCAAGAAGCTGACACCGTTCTACCTGAAGGCGTATCCGGTCGAGCGATATCTCGGCGCTCTCGCGGGTGCAGCGGCGCCGCCGTCAATGGCCAGTCTCGAGTCCCTCGGGTTCCTTCCAACCAATCTGGCGGACCTGAAGCTGGGCTACGGGGAGGAAGGCGGACGACAGGTGTTCGAAGATTTCTGCGCGCGGATCGACGCTTACGCAACGGCGCGCGACTTTCCGGCCGTCAGGGGTCCGTCGTACCTCTCCGTGCATCTTCGCTTCGGCACGGTTTCGGTGCGCGAATTGGCGCGTTTTGCATGGGAACGCAGCCAGCGATCGCCGCCCGGCGCGGAAAACGGCGCGGGCGCGTGGCTATCGGAACTGATCTGGCGCGACTTCTACCAGATGATCCTGCGCGAGCATCCGCACGTGACCCTGGGTGCTTTCCGGCGCGAATACAACTCCATCGCGTGGGAGGAAAACACAGACGCATTTGCGGCGTGGTGCGAGGGGCGGACGGGATATCCGCTGGTGGATGCCGCCATGGCGCAGATCAACTCCACCGGGTACATGCACAACCGCTTGCGCATGGTGACGGCGAGTTTCCTCACCAAGGACCTCGGCATCGACTGGCGTCGGGGTGAGGATTACTTCGCGCGTCACTTGAACGACTACGATCTGGCGGCCAACAATGGCGGCTGGCAGTGGGCCGCATCGACCGGGTGCGACGCCCAGCCTTACTTCCGCATCTTCAACCCGGTCACCCAGTCGGAACGCTTCGACCCGGAAGGAAAGTTCATCCGCCGGTATCTGCCACAACTCGAACGATTCACCGCCGCGGAGATCCACGCGCCCTGGCGCGTTCCCGAAGAACGGCAGCATGCGGCTGGTTGCCGCATCGGCACCGACTACCCTGCCCCCATCGTCGATCACGCCACCGCGCGGCTGCGGACCCTCGAGCGCTACGGCAAGGCAAAGACCCGTTAGTTGGTGGCCCTCAAAAAAACGGCCCGCTCATGCGGGCCGTTCCTTTCGTCGGGTGCTGGACCCAGAATTACATGTCCATGCCGCCCATGCCGCCCATGCCGCCCATGCCACCGCCGGCGGGCGCGGCGGGCTTCTCTTCCACGAGCTCCGCAACCATCGCGTCGGTCGTGAGCATCAGGCCGGCCACGGACGACGCGTTTTGCAGTGCCGTGCGCGTCACCTTGGTCGGATCGAGCACGCCCATCTCCACCAGGTCGCCGTACTCGCCGGTCTGGGCGTTGAAGCCGAAGTTGCCCTTGCCTTCGGTCACGCGGTTGACCACCACGCTCGGCTCGAAGCCGCTGTTGTTGACGATCTGGCGCAGGGGCTCTTCCATCGCGCGCAGGACGATCTTGATGCCGGCGTCCTGGTCGGTGTTGTCGCCCTTGACCTTGGCGATGGCGTGCTTCGCGCGGATCAGCGCAACGCCGCCGCCCGCCACGATGCCCTCTTCGACCGCCGCACGCGTGGCATGCAGCGCGTCCTCGACGCGGGCCTTCTTCTCCTTCATCTCGACTTCCGTCGCCGCACCGACCTTGATCAGGGCAACGCCGCCAGCCAGCTTCGCGACGCGCTCCTGCAGCTTCTCGCGGTCGTAGTCGCTGGTTGCTTCCTCGATCTGGGCGCGGATCGCCTTGACGCGAGCCTCGATGCCCTTGGTTTCGCCGGCGCCGTCGATGATCGTGGTGTTCTCCTTCGCGATCTCGACGCGCTTGGCCTGGCCGAGGTCGGCCAGCGTCGCTTTCTCGAGCGTCATGCCGGTCTCTTCGGCGATCACCGTGCCGCCGGTGAGGATGGCGATGTCTTCCAGCATTGCCTTGCGGCGGTCGCCGAAGCCCGGCGCCTTGACTGCGCAGGTCTTGAGGATGCCGCGAATGCTGTTGACGACCAGGGTTGCGAGCGCTTCGCCTTCGACTTCCTCGGCGACGATCAGCAGCGGGCGGCCAGCCTTGGCGACCTGCTCGAGCACCGGCAGAAGGTCGCGGATGTTGCTGACCTTCTTGTCGTGCAGCAGCACGTACGGATTCTCGAGGATGCTGATCTGCTTGTCGGGGTTGTTGATGAAATACGGCGAGAGGTAGCCGCGATCGAACTGCATGCCCTCGACGATGTCGAGCTCGTTGTTCAGCGACTTGCCGTCCTCGACGGTGATCACGCCTTCCTTGCCTACCTTGTCCATCGCGTCGGCGATGATCTTGCCGATCTCGGGATCGGCGTTGGCGGAGATTGCGCCGACCTGCGCGATCTCCTTGCTGGTCGTGGTGGGCTTGGAGAGCTTCTTCAGCTCCTCGACGGCGGCGGTGACGGCCTTGTCGATGCCGCGCTTGAGATCCATCGGATTCATGCCGGCGGCGACGTATTTCATGCCTTCCGTCACGATCGATTGCGCCAGCACGGTGGCGGTAGTGGTCCCGTCGCCCGCGTTATCCGACGTCTTGGATGCCACTTCCTTGACCATCTGGGCACCCATGTTCTCGAACTTGTCCTTCAGTTCGATTTCCTTGGCGACCGAAACGCCGTCCTTGGTCACGGTCGGTGCGCCGAAGCTGCGCTCGAGCACCACGTTGCGGCCCTTTGGACCCAGTGTCACCTTGACCGCGTTGGCCAGGATGTTCACGCCGCGAACCATGCGATGACGCGCGTCATCGCCGAAAAACACTTGTTTTGATGCCATGTCGAAAAGCTCCGTTGATTCAGTTCTTGGGTTGTGGCGCTCAGGAGACGACGCCCATCAGGTCTTCCTCGCGCATCACGAGGAGCTCGTCGCCGTCGACCTTGACTGTCTGGCCGGCGTACTTGCCGAACAACACCCGATCACCCACCTTCACATCGATCGGGATCAGCTTGCCGTTGTCATCGCGCTTTCCGGGTCCGACCGCAACGATCTCGCCTTGATCGGGCTTCTCTGCGGCGTTGTCGGGGATGACGATGCCGGAGGCGGTCTTGCGCTCGTTATCGAGGCGCTTGACGATCACTCGATCGTGCAAGGGACGGATCTTCATAGCCATAAGCTCTCCATTTACAAGATATTGATTTAAAACAGAAATGAACTTCGGGCCTGGAGGGCCGAGGCACCGAACCGCAGCCGTCAGCACTCGCCCTAGGCGAGTGCTAATTGTATGGATCCGCAGCGTGGCTTTCAAGCGACGCGGGCGCAACACCCTGTCCGCCGGATCCCTAGGAAGCGTGATTCGCCAAGCTCGCCCGGCCCCGTCTTTCACTTCCCGCCGGGTGAGCGTGAGAGCGTCGCACCGCGCGATTTGGGGCCGTGGATTAGGCCCTCTCCGCGATTCAGTACGCGATCGACTTGCCGAGAATTCGAGGTGATTCGCCGTAAAGGATTTGCGAGATGGAACTCACGCTACACAGTGTTGCACTCGGGGAGAGAAAGCCCCGCCCGAACGCGGGCGACCAGCGTGGCAAGCAGGGCTTCGTGCATTCGATGCTGAGCTTCACCCGCCTGGAGATCCCTGAAGTCGAGTTGTTTGAAACCGCGGTCACGTTCGACCCGTCGACCGATCCCTTGACGGCCCATGACGCGCTGGCGTCGGTATTCGGCCAAAAAGCCGGCTTCGGGCGGTTCCTGTTTCGCGCGGATAGCGCGAGCGCTGGCCGCTTCTGGGTGCGCTCGATCGAACCGTGGACGCGCTGGCCGGACCACGCGCTCAATGCGCTTGAACCGCGCCGGGTCGTGGTCCAACTCGCCGAAGGCCTGATGTATCACTTCACGCTGACCGTCTGCGCGGGAGAAGAGTTCGTCACGGCCAACGAAAAACGCGTCGTGCCCTTCGACACGAGCGAACGCGTTGCCACCTGGTTCCGCGACGAGTCGGCGCAATTCGGCGTCAAGCCCCTGATGGTGAACGTCACCCTGAACACGATGCGCTTCGCGCATGGCGAGCAGCGTTTCAAGGTGCCCTACGCCGTGCTGGACGGCGCGCTCGAGGTCGCCGATTCCAACCGCCTGCGCCGGCGCGTCCTGAAGGGTTTCGGCTATTACCGCCGCACCGGGTTGGGCATGCTGGAGCTCTCGAACTGACTCCCGGGCGGGGGCGGTCCGAAGCTTTCCGCACTTGCGCGACGCTTCCCGGGCCCCATGTTGCGCACATGGAGGCCGGATGATGATCGATACCACGCAGGAACGATTTACGCGCGACGTCATCGACGTATCGCACGAGTTGCCGGTGCTCGTCGATTTCTGGGCGCCGTGGTGCGGCCCTTGCCGGGTGCTGGGGCCGATGCTCGAAAAGCTCGAGGCGGCCTACGACGGGCGCTTCCGACTGGTGAAGGTCGACTCGAATCGCAACCCCGATCTGTCGGCGCAATTCGGCGTGCGCAGCATTCCGTACGTCGTCGCTTTCGTCGACGGCAAGCCGGTGAATGGATTCGTCGGTGCGCTGCCCGAGGCGCAGCTGCGCGCATTCATCGACAAGGTCGTACCGAATCCCAGCGAGATCCAGCGTCGCAAGGCACTGCGGCTGGCAGGGTCCGGCGACCTCGCGGGTGCGGCGACTTCGCTCCGGTCCGCCATCGCCCTCGACCCGGACAGCGATGCCGCCCTGATCGACCTCGCGAACGTGCTCCTGACCCAGGCAGACGGGAAGAGCGTGGCCGAGGCCAGGGAAGCGCTGGAGCGGGTGTCGAAGCTCCGCCGGGGCGAGCCGGCGGTCGCCGCCCTCGAGACGCGGCTCGCCGCGCTCGAGAAAAGCGCGAGCTTGCCGTCGCGGCAGGAGCTGGAAGCACGTATCGCCGCGCATGGTGGTGACGTGCAGGCCCGCTTCGACCTGGCAAACCGGCTGATCGCGGAACGCCGGTTCGAGCCCGCGCTCGAGCAGTTGCTGGCGATCGTCGAGCGCGACCGCAATTTCGGCGAGGACGCGGGTCGCAAGACGATGCTGGCGGTGTTCGATCTCGCAGCCGATCAACGCGAACTGATCTCCAGCTTTCGCCGGCGTCTTGCCGCAGCGCTAAACCGTTGAAGCCACGGCGGCTCGGGCGCCGGATGTCGGGGCCGGTGTAGTTGCTCGCCGCGGAGTCGAAGCCGCGTGATCCGCAAAAGGGCAAACGCCACGCGCTGGCGCAGCTGGTCCAAGGCGAGCATCGCCTGGCGCCAGAACGTGCAATAGAGCGCATCCATCGTCACTGTCGCGCCCTGCGGAATCGGCAGCGGCATTCGCGCGCTCGGGTGCGAGCCGGTCTGTGCGGGCGGGCGATGGCGTTGGTTGTGCGGACGCGCCGGCGCTCCAGTTGACCTACTCGCCGCCGCCGCACGCGACGACCAGCAAGGACACGGCACTCGCGATGAGTAAGCTTCGCGTCGTGTTTCGCTTTGTCTTCACTCGGATCCCCGCTTGGCAGCGCCGGTGCCGTCTGCTCGCGCGCACCGCGCGATCTCGTGCCGGCGACGGTGCGCGCAGGCCGGGAAGCGCACTTTCAAGCGTCCATCCGGCGCACCATCCAGCTACGGCGCGAGCGTTATGTCCGAGTGAAAATTTCGCGTGCGACGGCGGGAAACGATCCCCTGCTTCGTTGCTCGCATCGTTGTTCTCGTGCTTGCTCTGCTTCGCGCCGCTCGACGGCGCGCACGCTCTCGGCGACGACGCGGGCCTCGTCTCGCTCGCCCCGCAGCTGCGC
This sequence comes from Burkholderiaceae bacterium, assembly GCA_035502095.1. Lineage (GTDB taxonomy): Bacteria > Pseudomonadota > Gammaproteobacteria > Burkholderiales > Burkholderiaceae_F > JAKANT01. Next base: position 11,404 of record DATJUX010000050.1, on the reverse strand, counting down.
GAGTCGATGCGGTCGACGGGTTTACCCGCCTCCGCATTCGCGATCGTCGTGCGCCCGCTCGGCAAGCGGCGCGGCATCAACATCGCCTTCAACGACAAGAAGCCGATGAGTCCGGCTTCGACCATGAAGCTCGTCACCACGTACGCGGCGCTCGACTTGCTCGGGCCCGCATTTCAGTGGCGCACCGAAGCGTTCAGCGCGGGCGCGCTGCACGACGACGTTCTGGAAGGCGACCTGATGATTCGCGGCGGTGGCGACCCGAAGCTGGTGGTCGAAAACCTGTGGTCGCTGGTGCAGAGGATCCGCGCCTACGGCGTGCGCGAGATTCGCGGCGACGTGGTGCTCGATCGTTCCGCCTTCGAACCACTCCTGCACGATCCCGCGCTGTTCGACGGCGAACCGCTGCGGCCGTACAACACGGGGCCCGATCCGCTGCTGCTGAACTTCAAGACGCTGAGTTTCGCGTTCGTGCCGGATCCCGATTCGCACATCGTGCGGGTGATCGCGAGCCCGCCGATGTCGGGACTCAGGTGGCCGGCGATGCTGGGCGGTGACGATGGGCCATGCAACGACTGGCGCGCGCACCTGCAGGCGGATTTCAGCAATCCGCTGGACCCGGTGTTCCGCGGCACCTTCCCGGTCTCGTGCGGCGAGCGCGTGTGGCACGTGAGCGTGCTCGACCACGCCACCTATTTCGGTGCCGTGTTCCGGGCGCTGTGGGAAGGCGCGGGCGGAACCTGGTCGGGCCAGGTGCGCGATGGGACCGTACCGCCCGAGGCGCGTCGCATCGCCGAAAATCTTTCTCCGCCGCTCGTCGACGTGATCCGCGACATCAACAAATTCAGCAACAACGTGATGGCGCGGCAGGTGTTTCTCACCCTCGGCGCCGAGACGTCGGGACACGCGGCCAATGCGGAACTCTCCGCGCAGGCGATCCGTGACTGGCTGGCGAAGCGGGCCATCGCGATGCCGGAGCTCGTGCTCGAAAACGGCTCGGGCTTGTCGCGCATCGAGCGCACGACGGCCGCGGGCATGGCGCACCTTCTTGTCGCGGCTTTCGATGGACCGCTGATGCCCGAGTTCATGGCGTCGCTTCCGCTCGTCAACGTCGATGGGCTCGCACGGGCGCAGTCGGCGGCGGCCGGCTCGGCCCACGTCAAGAGCGGATCGCTGCAGGAAGTCCGCGCCGAGGCGGGGTACATGCGTGCCAAAAATGGAGCGCGTTACGTGCTCGTGGTCTTCGTGAACCACCCGCTGGCTGCCGACAGCCAGCGATTCCTCGACTTCATCCTCGATTGGCTCTACCTCAACGGGTGAGCGACCGCTAGCTTCGCTCAGACTGTCGGAATTTCCCGCGTGAGACGGCGACCATTATATAGCCAATATGCGGTATCTTCGGCAAATTCGACAGCCGATCCAGCATCGACCGCGCGGCGGCGCCCCTGCCCGCGCTATCTCCTGGCTGGAATCGACCGCGTCGGCGCCGCTCGCGCGACCTCGGTCTGTGGCCCGCTTGGAGTTCATCGGGGGAGTGCGATGCGCGGTGCAGTCAACTTTCTCGTCGGCGCGGGTGGCGCCATCGGAAAGCGATGAGCATGGATTCGATTCGAGCGGTGGCCGACGGCACTTTGCCTGGCGCAGCGACGAAGACGCGCAGCTTTGCCTGTCGATTTTGCGGCGCGCCCCTGAAAACGACCTTCGTCGACCTCGGCATGTCGCCGCTTTGCCAGACCCACATCCGTCCCGACCAGTTGCACGAGATGGAGCCGTTCTACCCGCTGCACGCCTATGTGTGCGACCAGTGTTTCCTGGTGCAACTCCAGGAATTCGTCACGCCCGACGAGATTTTCACCGAGTACGCGTATTTCTCCTCCTACTCGACGAGCTGGGTCGAGCACGCGCGCCGCTACGCGGAGGCAGTGATCGAACGGTTCCAGCTGGGGCCGGACAGCAAGGTGATGGAGATCGCCAGCAACGACGGTTATCTGCTCCAGCATTTCGTGGCGCGCGGTGTTCCGGTGCTTGGGATCGAGCCGGCGGCGAACGTGGCCAAGGTCGCCATCGAGCGCGGCGTTGCCTCGACGGTCTGCTTCTTCGGACGCAATACCGCGCGCGACATCGCGCGCGACCACGGACGACCCGACCTGCTGCTCGGCAATAACGTGCTGGCGCACGTTCCCGACATCAACGACTTCGTCGGCGGCATGAAGCTGCTGCTCGCGCCGACCGGCGTGATCACGATGGAGTTCCCGCACCTGCAGCGACTGATCGCCGAGAACCAGTTCGACACCATCTACCACGAGCATTTCAGCTATCTGTCGTTCGTGGTGGTCGAGCGCATCTTCGCGCATCACGGCATCACTTTGTTCGACGTCGAGGAGTTGCCCACGCACGGGGGTTCGCTGCGCATCTACGGACGCCACACCGAGAACGCCGGTCTGCCCGTGGCCGCGCGCGTGCAGGCGTTGCGACAACGCGAAATCGACGACGGCTTCCTCACGCTGGACCGCTATCGCGGGTTCGACGAGCAGGTGAAGCAGACCAAGCGCAAGCTGCTGTCGTTCCTGATCGACGCCAGGCAGCGCGGCAAGAAGATCGTCGGCTACGGTGCGCCCGGCAAGGGCAACACGCTGCTCAACTACTGCGGCATCCGCACCGACTTCCTCGACTTCACCACCGACGCGAATCCGTACAAGCAGGGCAAGTTCACACCGGGCACGCGCATTCCGATCGTGGCACCGGAGACGATCGGCTCCGCCCGGCCCGACTATGTCCTGATCCTGCCCTGGAACTTGCGCGACGAGATCACCAAGCAGGCCGCGTACATCCGCGAGTGGGGCGGCCAGTTCGTGGTTCCGATTCCCGAAGTCCGGGTGCTGTAGGAGCGCTTCTCCGGGCCTGGCCGCCGCTTGATTAGCTCGACACTGATGCCCATGAAGATTCTCGTCACCGGTACGGAAGGCTACATCGGCGCCCGTCTCGCTCCACTGCTCGCCGCCGGCGGGCACGCGGTCTGCGGACTGGATGCCGGTTTCTACCGGGATGGCACGCTGTATCTCGATCCGCTCGGCATGGCGATCTCGCCGCCCACGACCTACAAGGACCTGCGGTCCGTGACGACAGCGGATTTCGCCGGTTTCGATGCAGTCGTGCATCTGGCGGAGTTGTCGAACGATCCCCTCGGGCAGAACCGGCCCGAGGTCACCTACAAGATCAACCACGAAGGATCCGTGCGCATCGCCAAGGCGGCGCGCGAGGCCGGCGTGCGACGGTTCGTCTACGCCTCCTCCTGCAGCGTCTACGGCGTCGGCACCGGCGACTTCCTCGACGAAAGCTCGCCGACCAATCCGCAGACGGCGTACGCGAAGTGCAAGGTGCTGGTCGAGAACGACCTGAAGCCGATGGCCGGCCCCGACTTCTGCGTCACCTTCCTGCGCAATGCCACCGCGTACGGTCCGTCGCCGCGTATGCGCTTCGACATCGTCCTCAACGACCTGTGCGCGCTCGCCTGGACCCGCAAGAAGATCGCGATGGTGAGCGACGGCAGCCCGTGGCGCCCGATCGTGCACATCGAAGATATCTGCGCAGCAGTCCAGTGCGCGCTCGAGGCGCCCGCACAGGCAATCAACGGCGAGGTCTTCAACGTCGGCTCGAGCGCGGAAAACTATCGGATCCGGGAGATCGCAGCGATCGTCGCCGAAGCGTTCCCGGGGTGCGAGGTCTCCGCGGGACCCGCGAGTGCCGACAACCGCAGCTACCGTGTGTCGTTCGACAAGATCGCAAACCGCCTGCCCGGCTTCAAGACACGCTGGTCGGCGGCGGAGGGCGCACGGGAGTTGCACCGCCTGTTCCAGCGCATCGAGTTCAGCCCCGACACGTACGAGTTCCGCGCCTTCACCCGCCTCAAGCAGCTCAAGTACCTGCAGCGCACGGGACAGATCGACGACGACCTCTATTGGAGTGCCCGGTGATCTTTTCGCCGACGCCGCTCGCCGGACTGCTTGTCGTCGAGCCCGAGCGAAAGGCCGACGAGCGCGGCTTCTTCGCGCGCGTCTGGTGCAAGCACGAGTTCGCCGCCATGGGACTGGATGTCGACGTGGTCCAGGCCAGCGTTTCGCACAACCGGCGCGCAGGAACCCTTCGCGGCATGCACTTCGCGTGGCCGCCCTCGCAGGAAGGCAAGCTCGTGCGGTGCGAGCGCGGCGCGATCTACGACGTCGTCATCGATCTGCGCCCCGATTCGCCGAGCTTCCTGCAGCAAGCGTGCTTCGAACTCGACCAGGACAACCGCAACGCGCTCTTCATTCCGCCCGGTCTCGCGCACGGGTTCCAGACGCTGCGCGACGGCACGGACGTGCTCTACATGATGACCGAGGCGTATCGCGCGGACCTGGCCGACGGCGTGCGGTTCGACGATCCCGCTTTCGGGATCCGTTGGCCGCTACCGGTGAGCGTTGTCGTCGATCGCGACCGGAACTATCCCGATTTCGATCGGGACGCTTTCACGCGGCGGCTCGCGGACCGACAGTCCGCCGTGGCGCATTGAGAGATGCTGGCCGGCCTGCGCACTCCCCCTGGTGCGGCCGACATGGTCGATCGCATCTGGCCCCTGCTGGAGGCGATGTACCCGATCTGCCGCAGCATCACCGGCAACGGCGTGCGCCGCACGTTCGATCTTCTGCAGGACGTCGCGCCGCTGCAACGGCACGAGGTGCCGACCGGCACGGTCGCCTACGACTGGGAAGTCCCCAACGAGTGGAACATCCGCGACGCTTACGTCGCCGACCAGTCGGGGCGCCGGGTGATCGACTTCCGCGCGCACTCCCTGCATGTCGTCAACTATTCGACGCCGGTTCGCACCCGCCTCTCGCTCGATGCCCTGCAGCCGCGCCTGCACTCGCGCCCGGACCAGCCGGACTGGATTCCGTATCGGACGACCTACTACAAGCAGGACTGGGGCTTCTGCCTGCGCCATCGCGATCGCGAGCGGCTCGCCCCGGGCACGTACGAAGTGGTCATCGATTCCGAGCTGGCTCCCGGGCACCTCACGTATGCGGAGTGCGTGATCCAAGGTCGCAGCGACGAGCAGGGAATCGTCTACACGCACTCCTGCCATCCGTCGCTGGCGAACGACAACCTGACGGGCCTCGCTGCATCCGCGCTACTCGCGCAGGCGCTGCGCGCGGAGAAACCGCGCCTGACGTGGCGCTTCGTGTTCGGGCCCGGGACGATCGGCTCGCTCGTGTGGTTGTCGCGAAACGAAGCGCTGCTGCCACGCTTGCGCACCGGGTTGGTGATCGGCTTGCTCGGTGACCCGGGGCTGCTCACCTACAAGCGCAGCCGGCGCGGCGATACGGGCACCGACCGCGCCGCCGAGCACGTCCTGCGCGCGGAGGCCGGAGCGCGGACCGAGGACTTCGAGCCGTACGGCTACGACGAGCGCCAGTTCTGCTCGCCTGGCTTCGATCTCCCCGTCGGACGCGTCACACGCTCCGCCAATGGCCGCTACCCCGAGTACCACACCTCGGCCGACGATCTGTCCCTGATCAGGCGCGACCGTCTCGCCGATTCGCTGCGCGCGCTGGCGGAACTGATCTGCGTGCTGGACGAGAACCGGTACGTGCACAACCTCAGCCCCAAGGGCGAGCCCAGGCTCGGCAAGCGCGGACTGTATGGCAGCGTCGGCGGGCTGACGCCCGGCACTTTCGAGCAGGCCGCCCTCTGGGTTCTCAGCATGTCAGATGGGAGCCATGATCTGGTCGAAATCGCCGCAAGGTCGCGCATCCCCTGGGCGGCCGTGCTCGAAGCGGCAAGCCGGCTCGAGGGTACCGGACTGACTCGGACGATCGGTCTCGAGGAACAACGCCAACGGCGGGGATGGTAGGCAACCATGAAAGTCGTGCTCTTCTGCGGCGGACTCGGAACGCGACTGCGCGAGCATTCCGACACCATCCCCAAGCCGCTCGTCAACATCGGCTATCGGCCCATCCTCTGGCATCTGATGCGCTACTACGCCCATTTCGGCCACACCGATTTCATCCTGGCCCTGGGCTACCGGGGCGATCTGATCCGCGAATACTTCCTCAACTACAACGAGTGCATGTCGAACGACTTCGTGCTGTCTGAAGGCGGCAAGAAGATCGAACTCCTGACCCGCGACATGGATCACTGGCGCATCACCTTCGTCGACACCGGCCTGCATGCCAACATCGGCCAGCGCCTCGTTCGCGTGCGGCACCTGGTGGAGAAGGACGCGGCATTTCTCGCCAACTATGCCGATGCGCTCACCGATCTGCCGCTGGACCAGCATATCGCCGACTTCGAGGCCCGCAAGGTCGCCGCGAGCTTCCTCGCCGTGCCGCCGTCGCAGTCGTTCCACGGCGTGCTCGCGGACGACGACGGCCTCGTGCGTTCCTTTGGTGCGATGCGCGACATCGACTTCTGGGTCAACGCCGGTTTCTTCTGTCTCCGGCAGGACGTCTTCGACTTCATCGGCGAGGGCGAAGAACTCGTCGAGCAGCCGTTCCAGCGCCTCATCGCGAAGCATCAGCTCGCGGTCTTCCGCTATCGCGGCTTCTGGCAGCAGATGGACACGTTCAAGGACAAGATCGCGTACGACCGCATGGAGGGGCGCGGTGAATGCCCCTGGATGCTTTGGAAGCGCCGCGGCTAGCGCTGATCGATGCTGCCTCTCCAGCTTGGCCCAAGCCGCGCACGGCTGCGAGTCCTCTGCCTCGGCGCGCACAGCGACGACATCGAAATCGGCTGCGCCGGCACCCTGCTGCGGTGGCTGCAGGAGTATCGGCACGTGGAGGTCACGCTGGCCGTGCTGAGCGCCGCGGATGCACGGGGCAGCGAGGCGCGCCGCAGTGCGCGGGCGCTGCTGGGGCGCGCGGCGACGCTGGACGTTGTCCTGGCCGATCTCGAGGACGCACATTTTCCGGCCGAATTCCGTCGCGCGAAGGCCTTCATGGCGGATCTGCGCCACCGCGTGCATCCCGACATCGTGCTGACCCACCGCCTCGAGGATCGTCACCAGGACCACCGCATGGTCGCCGAGCTGAGCTGGCAGAGTTTTCGCGATCACCTGATCTTCGAGTACGAGGTTCCGAAGTACGAAGGCGACCTCGGCCACCCCAACGTGTTCGTCCCTCTCCCATCGGGGATCGCGGCGCGCAAGGTCCGGCATCTGCTCAAGCACTTCGGCAGCCAGCGTTCAAAGACGTGGTTCACCGCGGATACCTTCCAGGCGTTGATGCGCCTGCGCGGCGTCGAATGTCGTGCACCCAGCGGACTGGCCGAGGCATTCAGCGTCCGCAAGGCGCTCTTGTGAGGCCCGATCCGCGAACTTTGCCATTTGCACGCGCCCGCCGGCGCTGTTATCCACGAGAATCCAATCATCGAGAGCCCCGATGGCAAAACTGCAGAGACCGGCCTACGCATACATGAGGGGGAGGGTCGTCGCGTGGGACGAGGCGACGATTCACATCGGTGCCGAGGCGCTGATCCGGGGCATAAGCGTCTTCGAGGGCATCAAGGGGTACTGGAATCACGACGGCAGCCGGTTCTCGCTGCTCGCGATGCCGGAGCACTTCCAGCGCCTGACGCGGTCCGCGCGGCTCCAGCATCTGCCCTTCGAGATGACTTTCGAATCCTTCAAGGAAGCTTGCATCTCGCTCGTCAAGGCGTTGCTCGAACACGAGCGGGACTTGTGGCTTCGCCCGACGGTCCTGGCCGTGGAGGGCCACTGGGGTCAGGATACGGTGTCGGATCTCGTCATCACGTGCTACCAGCAGGATAGAAAACGGCCAGATCCGATCGAGATCGGCGTCAGCACCTGGCAGAGACCTCTGGACACGGCATATCCTGCGCGCATCAAGTCGGCGGCCAACTATCAGGTCGGGCGGTTGGCGCGCATCGAGGGCCGCCGTCAGGGCTTCGACGACATGCTTCTCTTGAACCAGTGGGGCCGTGTTGCGGAGGCGACCGGCTCCTGCGTGCTGATGGTGCGCGACGGCGTCGTCTCGACGCCGCCCACGTACGAGGGGTGCCTCGAGAGCATCACCGTCAACATCGTGCAGTCGCTCTGCAGGGAAATCGGTGTCGCGTTCGAACGGCGCCCGGTCGAACGAACCGAGCTGCTCGTCGCCGACGAGATCGCGCTGGCTGGCACGCTGATGGAGCTGGGCGTGGTGCGACGAATCGACGGGCGGGAACTCCCTGAGGCAACGCCCGTCTTCGACCGCATTCGCGATCGCTTCTGGGCCTGCCTGCGCGGCCTGCACAAGCATCCCGGGATCGACCTGACTACGGTCTGACCTCGCCTGCCGCCCGAGATGCTGAGCCGACCACGACTGCGACCAAGATGAACGCTCCCGGCAGGCCGCCGCCCGTCTCGCTCGGAATGCCGGTCTACAACGGCGAACAGTTCATCGCACGGGCGTTGCACTCGTTGCTCGAACAGACGCTGTCCGACTTCGAACTGATCATCTCGGACAACGCCTCGACCGACACCACGCCGGCGATCTGCGCCGAGTTCGCGCGGATGGACGCGCGGATTCGTTATCTCAGACAGCCGCACAACATCGGGGCGCCGCGGAACTGGAATGTCCTCGTGCACGAAGCGACGGGCGAATATTTCAAGTGGTGCCCGAGCAACGACCATTGGGATCGCGAAATGCTGCAGAAGTGCGTGGCCGAACTGCAGCGGGATCGAGAGGCGGTGCTGTGCTACGGACGGACCGAGTTGATCGATGAAAAGGACGCGCCGATCTGCGTCTTCGACGGGGACCACGAGATCGCCAATGCAAGGCCGAGCGAGCGCTTTTTCGAGGCCGCACGCCGTATCTGGATGAACAACGCCCAGTGCGCCGTGATCCGAACCGAAGCGCTGCGGCATACGCGGCTCGATCGCTTGTACCCGTCCGGAGACCTGGCGCTCATGGCGGAGCTGAGCCTGTACGGGTCCTTCCGCCTGCTGCCCGACGTGCTCACCTACCGCCGGCAGGGTCCGAAGACGTTCTCGTCCCTGCGCACCCCGCTCGAACTTCAAAGGCTGTACGACCCTGGCGCGACGAAACCGATGCGCTTGCTCAGGGTTCGCCGCCACCTCGATCACTTTCTAAGCATCGCCCGCGCGCCCGTGTCGACGACCGAAAAGATGCGCACGTGGCGGCTGGCCGGTCGCCTCGCGGCATGGGATCGGGCGCACATGTGGCGCGAGTTCTGCACCTTGCTGCCGCACGCCGCAAGCTGATCGTCTGCGTGCCAGCCACAGCGCCGACCAGGCAGCCGTGCGAATCCGGCGGCGCTCGCATGCGCTCGAAACGCGCGGGCGCGCCGGCGATCGCTACGCAGGCGCAACCACCGAATCGACTTCTAGCAGGACTCAGGCAACGAAATGACCCGGAAACGTATCTGGCTCCTCGCCGCGATCAGCGTGGCACTCGTGACGCTCGCGGTCGGCGTGGGAGTAATCGCGCTCTCCTCGGAGGCGCTCGCCTGGCGGGTGCAGGTCATCGACGCCAAGCTGATGGGACGGCTCCCGCAAATCCCGGCCTCGAACCTTATCCGGTGGCTGGCGCCGGGTAGCGCCGTTTACCTGGGGGGGCTCGCCGAGAACCCGAACGTTCACGCATCGGTAGTCAGTCTGGTTACCGACCCTGCTGCCGCCGCGCAGGGCAAGGAACTCTTTGCGCGAACTTGCGCAACCTGTCACGGCGACGACGCGCTGGGCCGGGCCGGCCCCAATCTTGTCGCTTACGTCTCCCGCAATACCGACTGGAGCTTTTTCGCGGTGACGAAATGGGGCCGCAAGGACACGGCGATGGTCGGCCAGCCGCTCGACGACCGCCAGATCTGGGCGGTGCATTCGTACTTGCGCGCGCGCTCTCTCGCGTCACAGGCCGAAGCCCCGCAACCGTCCTCGCGGAGCGCGTTCGCGCCGCCCGATGCGGCTTCATCCGCGGAACGCTTTCCGGAACTCTGGCTCACCTATGGCGGCAACTTCTCCGGCCACCGCCACTCGAGCCTGGCGCAGATCGACAAGCGTACGGTCAGCGGCCTGGGTCTGGCGTGGACGGCTCAGCTCCGCGCTTCGGACACACCGCTGCAGGCGTCACCGATCGTCTCCGGTGGGCTCATCTTCGTGACGCAGTCGCGCGACGGCGTGGTTGCCCTCGACGCCCGCACGGGCGAACAGGTGTGGGAGTATCGACGCCCGGTGCCCGAGACGCTGCCGCTGTGTTGTGGGTCGCCGAACCGCGGCGCTGCCATCCTCGGCGACACCCTCTTCGTCGGCACCCTCGACGCTCACCTGGTCGCTCTCGACGCCGCCACCGGAAAGCCGCGCTGGATGGTCCAGGTCGCGGAGCCGCGCGAGGGATATTCGATAACGGGCGCCCCCCTCGCGATCCGCGACAAGGTGCTGATCGGCGTCGCCGGCGGCGAGTTTGGCGGGCGCGGATTCCTCGCCGCCTTCGACGCTGCAAGCGGGCGCCAGCGGTGGAAGTTCTTCACGGTTCCGGGGCCCGGTGAATTCGGACACGACACGTGGGGCGGAGACTCCTGGAAAACCGGCGGCGCGCCGACCTGGGCGGTCGGCGCATACGATGCTGCGCTCAACCTCGTCCTGTGGGGCGTCGGCAATCCCAGTCCACCCTACTCCGCCGAAAAGCGGCCCGGCGACAACCTGTTCTCGAACTCGGTGATCGCCCTCGATGCAGACTCCGGCATGCTGCGTTGGCACTTCCAGTTCACGCCGGCCGACGAGCACGACTGGGACGCCACGCAGCAGCCGGTTCTCGCGGACGTTTCTTATGGCCAGGCGCAGAGAAGCGCGCTCTTGTGGGCCAACCGCAATGGTTTCTTCTATGCCCTCGACCGGGCGACGGGCAAGTTCCTGCTTGCGAATCCGTTCGTGAAACAGAACTGGGCGAGCGGGCTCGACGCCAACGGGAAGCCGATCGTGCGAGTGGAGGCGAGGCCGACGGTCACCGGCAGCCTCGTCTGGCCCGCCGTCGGCGGCGCGACGAACTGGTGGCCTCCGTCGTACGATCCTCGGCGGGGAATCATGTTCGTCCCCTTCGTCGAAGCGGCGAGCATCTACTTCAGCGGCGATGTGTCGTTCGAGCGGGGCCGGATGTTTCTCGGCAGCACGAGTCAATATGCCGCCGGCCAACCAACCGTTGCGGGCGTCAAGGCGATCGACGCCGCGACCGGCAGAGTGGTGTGGGAAAGCGCCTTCGCGCGCGGCGGCGCGGACGTCCTGCGCATAGTCGATGGCGTGCTCTCGACGACGACGGGCGTGCTGTTCACCGGTTACCGCGATCTCTTCTACGCGCTCGACTCCGACACCGGCAAGGAGTTGTGGCGGGTTCGCCTCGGGGCAAGGGTCAGCGGTCCG
>DATJUX010000049.1:0-141715 GCA_035502095.1 Burkholderiaceae bacterium | reverse complement strand
GCTACAGGCTGAGCTGGTGGTCGCTGCGCGTGTCGCTGTTCTGGCTTCTCGGCGCTTCAATCGTCCTCGGCGCGCTTGCGGTGCTCGTTTCCCTTGTCGCCGCGTTCCTGGCGCGGCGTTTTTCGGGCGCGCAAGGGTTCGGAGCCGCGCTTGCCGGCGTCCTGCTCGGCGCGGTCGTCGGCGGCTACCCGGCGGCGCACGCGATCAAGGCGCGACGCGTGCCGCCGATCCACGACGTCACCACCGACACCGCGAACCCGCCGGTGTTCGTCGCGCTCGCAGAAACCCGCCGTGCGGCACCGAACGGCCTCGACTACGCGGGTGACGAGGTGGCGGCGCTGCAGAAGCGCGCGTATCCGGACGTCATGACCTTGCGCTCGAGCCTCCCACCGGCGGAACTGTTCGCGCGCGCCGTGAAGGTCGTGGCGGACTCCGGGTGGCAGGTCGTGGAGTCGATGCCGCAGGAAGGCCGCCTCGAAGCGACTGCCACGACGCGCATGTTCGGCTTCAAGGACGACGTCGTCGTGCGCGTGCGCGCTGCGACCGACGGCAGCGAACTCGACGTGCGCTCGATGTCGCGCATCGGCACGAGCGACATCGGCGCCAACGCCGCGCGCATCCGCGCGTTCATGGAGCAGATGCACGCAGCGGGGGCGTGAAGGGGCGCGGCGCTGGGATTCCGGCGGCCCGGAATGACAAAGATCGGTGTCATCGCGACGAGGATCTCGGCCTCGGCGGTGCGGGAGTGACAGACATCAACTTCGCATCCTCAGGCTGCCGCTGACGCACGCGTTGCCGCGCTCGTAGAACCGCAGCAGGCGGTGCGCCTCCTTGGTGATGCCGATCCGCACCGAGCGTCCGATGCGGCCGGTCGGACGCACCGCGCTGCCGAGCCATAGTGGGCCGCGACCGCAGAGGTCGGTGCCGTCGAGACGCCGGTCGATCGCAAGCGCCTGGGCCAGGCGACCCGGTCCGCGAGCCAGATCGACGACGCGCTCGACGCCGCGGCGCGCCCGCATCAGGTCGAGCCCTTCGAGCGGTTCCAGCGCGCGCACCAGCACGCCCGCGCCGACGCGCGCGGTTTCGGCCGAGACGTTGAAGCACCAGTGCACGCCGTAGCTGAAGTAGACGTAGGCGCGTCCACGCTCGAGGAAAAGCGATCGATTGCGCGCGGTTTCGCCCATGAAGGCGTGTCCGGCCGCATCACCCACCACGTAGGCCTCGGTTTCGACGATCCGTCCGCTGGTCCGGCCTTCGCGGGTGTCGTGCACCAGCGTCTTGCCGATCAGGAAGCGCGCAAGCGCGCGGGCGTCGACCGGCAAGTCGGCGCGGCGCAACCGCCGGGGGTCGCTCGCGTCGCCCGGACCCGACTTCGTGTCGCGCATGCGCTGCTCGATGGATGGGAGCGGCGATTCTCGCCGCAATGCCGGAGGGCGGAGGAAGGGGGCAGAACTACGTCACGCTCTCCACCAACCTCCCCGCGTGGTAATCCGCGAACGCCTGCTGCACTTCGCGCATCGTGTTCATCACGAACGGGCCATACGCCGCCACCGGCTCGTCGATCGGCGGTGACGCGTAGACGAGCCCGCGCAGCGCCGCCGTCGCTTCTATCGTGAGCGTGTCGGATCCGTCGCCCTGGGCCGGCTCGAACCATGCGACATCGCCGGCGCGCGCCATTTCGCGATCGGCGCCAAGGTGCGCAGCGCCTGCGAGAAGATAAAAAAAGCCGCGGTACGACGCGGGCACCGGCACGCGGTAGCCGTGGCCGGCCTGCAGGGAGACATCGAGCAGGACCAGCGGCCAGACGCTGCCGTGCTCGTGCGCAACGTCGCCCACGGTCCCCGCGTACACGCGCACCGCGCCGCCTTCGAGACGAAACACGGGCGCGTCGGCCAGCCTCTGGTCGCGATAGCTCGGCGCGCTCATCTTGTCGCGCGCGGGAAGGTTGAGCCACAGCTGCAGCGTGTGCGTCACGCCCCCGCCGTGCGACATCTCGCTGTGCAGTGCGCCGCGTCCCGCCGTCATCCATTGCACATCGCCGCGCGCCAGGACCCCATGGGCGCCTGTGTGGTCGCGATGCTCGAGTTCGCCGTCGAGCACGAGGGTCACCGTCTGAAACCCCCGGTGCGGGTGTGTCTCGAATCCGCCGGACGCGTCGAACCAGTCCTCCATCAGGAGCAGGAACGGCGAATGACGGTCGAAGTCCAGCGGCGGCACGACGGCGCGGTTGCGCCGGACCTGCGAGGTGCTGCCGCCGAGCGCGGTCCGGTAGATGGTCTCGATGCGCTTTTCCATGGCGCGACAATACCGCCACGCACCCGTGCCGCAACCGCTACGATCGGGGCCTCGATCCCGGAAGCCCTCCATGCACGTGTTCTATCCGCCGCTGCGCGCCGCGCGCTTCGCGCTTGTCGCGCTGGTCCTTGCCGGCACGGCCGGCGCGGCCGAAATCGAGTATCCGGAGGCTCCCAAGCGTCCCGTTACCGATATGTATCACGGCGTCAGCGTCGTCGACGACTATCGCTGGCTCGAGGACGACAACGCGCCCGAGGTGAAAGCCTGGGTCGCGGCGCAGAACGCCCTGACGCGCAAGGTCATCGACGGCATCGCGCAGCGCCCCGAGATCTCTCGCCGCCTGGCGCAACTGCTGGGCGAACGCGCGGCGACGCGCTTTGCCATGCGTTATCGCGGCGGCAGGCTGTTCGCGTTGAAGAGCGCGCCGCCGAAGAACCAGCCGGTGCTGGTCGTGCTGCCGGCATCGCTCGACGTGAAGCGCGAGACGCTGGTGCTCGATCCGGCGCGCATCGACCCGTCCGGGCGGACGACCATCGACTTCTTCACGCCGTCGTTCGATGGCCGGCTGGTCGCGGTTTCGCTTTCGAAGGACGGCACCGAGGACGGCACGGCCTATGTCTACGACGTCTCGACCGGCCGGCGGCTGCCCGACGAGATTCCCCGCGTCACCTATCCGACCGGCGGCGGGAGCATCGAGTGGGCCGCCGACAGCAAGGGCTTTTTCTACACGCGCTATCCGCAGGCCGGCGAGGTGCCGCAGTCGGACGGCGCCTTTCACATGCAGATCTGGTTTCACCGCCTCGGCACGCCGCTCGCCAAGGACCGGTACGTGATCGGGCGCGAGTTCCCGCGCATCGCCGAGGTCGCCCTCGAGGCAAGCCGCGACGGCCTCTTCCTGCTCGCCGAGGTCCGCAACGGCGATGGCGGCGAGATCGCCTACCACCTGCGCAACACGGCAGGGAAGTGGGCGCGTGTGGCCGATTTCGGCGACGAGGTGAAGCAGGCGAAGTTCGGCGAGGACGGCCGCCTCTATCTGCTGTCGGTCCAGGATGCGCCGCTCGGGCGCGTGCTCGCCGTGCCGCTCGCCGATCCGCGCCTCGCGCGCGCCAGAGTCGTCGTGGACGAGCACGCCCTGGCTGCCGACCAGATCGCGGCGTCACGCTCGCGCCTGTTCGTGCGATACCGCGATGGCGGGCCGTCGCGCGCACGCGTGTTCGGCCTGGACGGCAAGCCGCTCGGCGAGATCGGCACCGAGAAGATCGGTGACGTCGACCTGGGCGAGGTGCTCGATCGCGACCGGCTGCTGTTGCGCACGATGAGCTACGTCTCGCCGCCGCTGCACCAGCTCTTCGATGCGCGCACGCAGCAACTCGTCGTCACCGCGCTCTCGGCGCGCCCTGCGTTCGACTTCGACGACGCGACGATCGATACCGGGTTCGCGACCTCCCCGGACGGCACGCACGTTCCGGTGACGGTCCTGCACCGCAAGGACATGAAGCTCGACGGCCGCAACCCGGTGCTTCTTTACGGCTATGGCGGCTATGGCATCAGCATGGTGCCGTACTTTTCCGGCCTCAACCGCCTGTGGCTCGACTACGGCGGGGTCTACGCGGTCGTCGGCACGCGAGGCGGCGGCGAATACGGCGAGCCCTGGCATCGCGCCGGCATGCTGACCCGCAAGCAGAACGTTTTCGACGACTTCGCCGCCGCGATGCGCTACCTGGTCGAGAACGACTACACGCGGCCCGAGCGCCTGGCGATCATGGGCGGCAGCAACGGCGGATTGACCATGGGCGCGGCGCTGACCCAGCAGCCGCAGGCGATGCGCGCGGTCGTGAGCCAGGTGGGCATCTACGACTCGCTGCGCTGGGAGACGCAGCCGAACGGTGAATACAACGTCACCGAGTTCGGCAGCGTGCAGGATCCGGACCAGTTCAAGGCGTTGTACGACTATTCGCCGCTGCTGCGCGTGCGCGACGGCGTCGCGTATCCGGCGGTGCTGCTCACCACCGGCGATAACGACGGGCGCGTCGCACCCTACGAATCGCGCAAGATGGCTGCGCGGCTGCAGGCGGCGACCGCAGCGCGGCATCCGGTCCTGCTGCGCACGGATGCCGGAGCCGGACACGGCATGGGCACTCCGCTTTCGGCCGCGCTGGAGTTGGAAGCGGATATCTTCGCGTTCCTGGTCGATCAACTCGACATGGAAAGCCCGGCGCGAACCGGCGGCGCGACGACCGCCCGTCAGCCTTAGGGATTAAGTCGGACGGCGGGTCTCGTCCGATATTCAGGGTTGCCGAGTGCACGCGCTTGCGGCTACGATGCCGTTCATGAACCGAGTTCATCTCGTTCTCGCGAACACTTGGTGCCGATCTCTCCCGGCAGCCTAGTGTTCGTCCCTGCGCGTTTGTCATTGCACTAACGAGGCTGCCTGACCGGCAGCCTCTTTTTTTCCCCCTCCTTCTTCGCGGCACCGGTGCGGGCGGCTTCCTTCGGAGGCACCATCATGCACACCGTCCTGACCGGCGACCGGCCCACCGGACCGCTGCATCTGGGTCATTACGTAGGCTCGCTGCGCAACCGGGTCGAACTGCAGTCGCGCCATCGTCAGTTCGTCATGATCGCGGACCTGCAGGCACTCACCGACACCGATCCGGCGAAGGTGCGCAGCAACGTGCTCGAAGTCGCCTACGACTATCTCGCCGTGGGCCTCGACCCGGAAAAATCGACTCTCTTCATCCAGTCCCAGGTCACGGAGCTGGCCGAGCTGACCGTGTTCTTCCTCAACCTCGTCAGCCTGGCGCGGCTGGAGCGCAACCCGACCGTCAAGGAAGAGATCCGCCAGCGCGGGTTCGAGCGCGACGTGCCCGTCGGCTTCCTCACCTACCCCGTGAGCCAGGCGGCGGACATCGCTGCGTTCAAGGCGACCCTGGTCCCGGTGGGCGCGGACCAGCAGCCGATGATCGAACAGACCAACGAGATCGTGCGCCGCTTCAACGCGTTGACCGCCTCGACGACGCTGGTCGAATGCGCAGCACTGGTTCCCGCGCAGGGCCGGCTGCCCGGTCTCGACGGCAGTGCAAAAATGGGCAAGTCGCTCGGCAACGCGCTCGCGCTCTCGGCTTCGCCGGACGAGATCCGCACCGCGGTCAAGCAGATGTACACCGATCGCAATCATCTGCGTGTGCAGGATCCCGGGCAGGTCGATGGCAACGTGGTCTTCACGTACCTGGATGCCTTCGACGCGGACGCGGCGGCGGTTGACGAGCTGAAGGCGCGCTACCGGCGCGGCGGCCTGGCCGACACGGTGGTCAAGCGTCGTCTCGAAGACGTGTTGCAGGCGACGCTCGCCCCCATCCGCGCGCGGCGCGCGCCGTACGCGCGCGATCCCGGCGCCGTGCGCACGATGCTCGAGGAAGGCTGCGCGCGCGCCCGCGCGGTCGCGGCCGCAACCCTGCGCGAGGTACGGCAGGCGCTCGGCATCGAATACTTCGCCTGACGCGCACGGACGACTGGCCGGGCGCGGCCGTGCAGGGCGTTTGAGAGGCGCGCCGACCGGAGCTACGATCCGTCCGACGCGGCAAGGCGGTGCAGGCATGAAGAGCGAACGCGCCACGAGGTTTGGATTTGCGTCGCCAGAGGACGTGCCGATTCCGTACCTGGCGCGCATCCGCGAGTACTACCAGGCCCTCGGCTACGGAACTCCCTACGAGTGGGCGCACTACGCGGAGGTGCCTTTCCAGCCGCTGCGCAAGCCGCTTGCCGGAAGCTGCGTGACGATCGTCACCACCGCGGCGCCGTACCGCGCCGAGATGGGCCTGCTCGACCGCAAGGGGGCCTACCACGCGGCGGCGAAGTTCTACAGCGTCTACGCGCGCGGCACCGACACCGATCACGACCTGCGCATCACCCACGTCGCCATCGACTACAAGCACACCACTGCCGACGATGCCGGCACGTGGTTTCCGTTGCCGCAGTTGCGGCGTGCCGCGAGCGCCGGGCGGATCGGCAGGATCGGACCACGGTTCTTCGGCATGCCGACCAACCGCAGCCATCGCGTCACGCTGCAGGTGGACTGCCCCGAGGTGGTGGCCGGTTGCAAGACCGATGGCATCGACGCGGTCGTCCTGGTGCCGAACTGCCCCGTGTGCCACCAGACGGTGAGCCTTGCGGCGCGCATGCTGGAGGAAAACGGCATCAGCACCGTCGTGATGGGATGCGCCAAGGACATCGTCGAGCTGATCGGCGTGCCGCGCTTTCTTTTTTCCGACTTTCCGCTCGGCAACTCCGCCGGCCGCCCCAGGGATCCGGACTCGCAGGCGGACACGCTGGAGCTGGCGCTGCGTTTGCTGGAATCGGCACCGGGGCCGCGCACGACCTTGCAGTCGCCCCTGCGCTGGGCGGACAACGCCGACTGGAAACGCGACTACAGCAACATCGATCGCCTCTCGCCGGAGGAGATCGAGCGCAGGCGCGCCGCATTCGACCAGGCGAAAGCGCAAGCGCGCCAGGTGAAGGAGCGCGAACAGTCGGCGCGCTCCGACGTCGATGACCCACCGCGTGCAAAGGGAAAGCACGGTCGTCAGTGAGCCATCGTGGACAGTCGTGCACCGGCAAGAGTGCTGCGCGATGCAACATGGTGAAGCGCGTCCAACACGCAACGTCGCGCGGGTTCTCGCTGGGAAAACCTCGCATCGCAGTCGCGGATCGCTGTTACGATCATCGCGCCGCGGAGGGGGCGGGCGCTCTCGAGAGCGAGGGCGGAAACGGATCGCGACGACCGGACAACGGTCGCCGGTGCGAGCGGTGCGTCCTTCGTCCGAGCTCGAGGAGGAGCCATGGAAGAACGTGATCTGCGCAAGCTGATCGAAGAGGTGCGCTGCGGCAGGCTGTCGCGACGGGGGTTCATCGGGCGCATGGTGGCGCTCGGACTGACCGCACCAATGGCGGGCCAGATGCTCATGCATGCCGGCGTCGCGCAGGCCCGGCCGCCGACGGTCTACAAGCCGACCAAACGCGGCGGCGGCGGCGTGCTCAAGGCGTTGTGGTGGCAGGGCGCCACCCTGCTCAACCCGCACTTCGCCACCGGCACCAAGGACCAGGAAGGCTCGCGCATCTTCTACGAGCCGCTCGCCGGTTGGGACAACGACGGCAACTTGGTGCCGATCCTCGCGGCGGAGGTTCCGACGGTCGGAAACGGCGGGGTCGCAAAGGACGGCAAGTCGGTGACGTGGAAGGTCAAGAAGGGCGTGGTGTGGCACGACGGCAAGCCGCTCACCGCCGACGACGTGCTCTTCACGTGGGAGTACGCGAGCAATCCGGAAACCGCCACCGTGACCATCGGCAGCTACAAGGACGTCAAGGTGACCAAGGTCGATGCGATGACGGTGCGCGTCGACTTCGACAAGCCGACCCCCTTCTGGGCCAACGCCTTCGTCGGTGCGTTCGGCGCCATCATCCCGAAGCACCTGTTCGGCGAGTTCACGGGCAGCAAGTCGCGCGATGCGCCGACGAACCTGAAGCCGGTGGGCACGGGGCCGTACAAGTTCGTCGACTTCAAACCGGGCGACATGGTGCGCGGCGAGCTGAATCCGAACTATCACATGCCCAACCGGCCCTACTTCGACACCATCGAGATGAAGGGCGGCGGCGACGCCGTCTCCGCGGCGCGCGCGGTGCTGCAGACCGGCGAGTACGACTACGCGTGGAACATCCAGGTCGAGGACGAGATCCTCAAGCGCCTCGAAGCCGGCGGCAAGGGGCGTACCGAGATCTCGGGCGGCGGCAACATCGAGTTCATCCAGCTGAACAGCACCGACCCGCTGACCGAAGTCGACGGCGAACGTTCGAGCATCAAGACCACGCACTTCGCGTTCAGCGAGCCCGCGGTGCGGCAAGCGATGGCGCTCCTGATCGATCGCCAGGCGATCCAGGATCACATCTACGGGCGCACCGGCATCGCGACCGGCAACTTCCTCAACCGGCCCGAGCGCTTCAACTCGAAGAACACCAGGTGGGAGTTCAACATCGACAAGGCCAACGCGATGCTCGATGCGGCCGGCTGGAAACGCGGCGCCGACGGGATCCGCGAAAAGAGCGGCAAGAAGCTCAAGTTCCTCTACCAGACGTCGATCAACGCGCCGCGCCAGAAGACGCAGCAGGTGGTCAAGCAGGCGTGCCAGAAGGCGGGCATCGACCTCGAGCTCAAGTCGGTCACGGCGTCGGTGTTCTTCTCGTCGGACGTCGGCAACCCCGATACGTATCCGCACTTCTACGCCGACATGCAGATGTACACGACCACGATGACGCAGCCGGATCCGGAAATCTTCATGAACCAGTTCCTGTCGTGGGAGGTCGCCAGCAAGGAAAACAAGTGGCAGGGCCGCAACATCACGCGCTGGAGGAGCGACGAATACGACCGGACCTGGCGCGCGGGGCAGGGCGAGCTCGATCCGGTCAAGCGGGCCGCGCTCTACATCAAGTGCAACGATCTCGTCGTCGGCGACCCGACCGTGATCCCGGTGGTGTACCGGCCGCGCGTCCAAGTGGTTGGCAACACTCTCTCGGCGTCCTTGAGCGGGTGGGACCTCGATTTCTGGGCCTTGCAGGACTGGTTCCGGGGTTGACGCCAGCCGTGTCATTGCGCGCACAGCGAGGAGTCTCGATCGTTCCAGGCACGAGGTCCCTCGCCAGCGGCTCGGGATGACACGGCAGGCCAGGAGCCGATGATGACGGTGCACCACGCCTACGGCATCGGACCGGTTCCTTGAGCCAATACATCCTGCGGCGTCTGCTGATCGCGATCCCGAGCCTGCTCGGGATCAGCATCGTGCTGTTCACCGTGCTGGCGCTCGCGCCGGGCGATCCGTTCGAGGAACTGGCCACCAATCCGAACGTCCCGCCGGAAGTGCGCCTGATGCTGCGCGCGAAGTTCGGCCTCGACGATCCGGTCTACCTGCGCTACTTCCACTGGCTCACCGCGATGCTCGGCGGCGACTGGGGCTTCTCGTTCGTGAGCCGCATCAACGTCGACACGCTGATCCTGCAGCGGCTGCCGACCACGCTGGTCATCATCGGCTCGTCGCAGATCCTGGCGCTGCTGATCGCGCTGCCGGTCGGCATCTATTCGGCGACGCGGCCGTATTCGATCTTCGACCAGATCGCCAGCACGCTCGCGTTCATCGGCTTTTCGCTGCCGACGTTCTTCACCGGCATCCTGCTGATCCTTGTCTTCAGCATCACGCTCGACTGGCTGCCGTTCGTCTATCGCGCCGATATCGAGGCGACCGGATGGCGTTTCATCTGGGAGCATGTCAAGCAGTCGATCATGCCGGTCGCGGTGCTAGGACTGTTCCAGGGCGCTTCCTGGACGCGCTACGTGCGCTCGGCCGTGCTCGACGAGATCCGCCTCGACTACGTGACCACGGCGCGCGCGAAGGGCCTGGCGGAACGGACGGTCGTGCTCAAGCACGTCGTGCGCAACGCGCTCATTCCCGTGGTCACGCTGGTCGCGCTGCAGATGCCGGTCGTGTTCGGCGGGGCCCTCGTGACCGAGCAGATCTTCCGCGTCCCGGGCATCGGGTCGCTGCTGATCAGCGCCATGCTCGCCAACGACACGCCGGTGATCATGGCCGTGACGTTCGTGTTCGCATGCCTGGTGATCCTGTTCAACCTGATCGCCGACCTGCTGTATGGCTGGCTCGATCCCCGCATCGCCTACCGCTAGCGCGGCCGGCACCGCGATCCGGCGGCGCCCGGTCACGCCCGGCGCCGAGGCGTGGCGCCGCTTCCGGCGCCACAAGCTCGCCGTGCTCAGCGCCATCGTGCTCGGCCTGATGGTCGCCGCGGTCGCATTCGGGCCGTGGCTGTGGAAGGTGCCGATCAACGAAATCGACTTCGCCGCGCGCCTGGCACCACCCGGGCTGAATCATCCGTTCGGCACCGACGATCTCGGACAGGACCTGTTCGCGCGCATGCTGTACGGGGGGCGCATCTCGCTTTCGGTCGGCCTGGCGGCGATGCTGATGTCGCTCACCGTCGGCGTGATCATCGGCGCGGTGGCGGGGATCTCGCGCGGCAGCATCGACGCCGCGCTGATGTGGTTGACCGACCTTTACCTGTCGCTGCCGCAGCTGCCGCTGCTGCTGCTGCTGATATATCTCTTTCGCGACGCGCTGACGAAGACGTTCGGGCCCGAACTGGGCGTGTTCTTCCTCATCGTGGCGGTGATCGGCATGTTCGGGTGGATGCCGGTGGCGCGCCTGGTACGGGCGCAGTTCTTCTCGTTGCGCGAGAAGGAGTTCGTCGAGGCGGCGCGCGCGCTCGGCGCCTCGCTGCCGCGCCAGGTGATCCGCCACATCCTGCCGAATTCCCTCGGCCCGGTGATCGTGGCGGGAACCATCAATGTCGCCGCCGCGATCATCGCCGAGTCGACCCTTTCGTTCCTCGGACTGGGTTTCCCACCCGACATACCGACCTGGGGCCGGATCCTGTTCGATTCCAAGGACTACCTCGACATCGCGCCGCACTTCGCGTTGTTTCCGGGCGCCGCGATCTTTTTCGCGGTGCTCGCGATCAACTTCGTCGGCGACGGCCTGCGCGATGCGCTCGATCCGCGCAAGGTGCTGTGACGATGGCCGCGCACCTGCTCGAGATCCGCGGACTGAAGACGCATTTCGCCACCGACGACGGCTGGCTGCATGCGGTCGACGGCGTCGATCTCACCATCGAGCAGGGCGAGACGGTTGCACTCGTCGGCGAATCCGGCTGCGGCAAGACCGTGACGGCGATGACGGTGCTGAAGCTGATCGCCATGCCGCCGGGCCGCATCGTCGCGGGCGAGGTGCTGTGGCAGGGGCGCGACCTGGTGCCGCTGGGCGCCGACGCGATGCGCCACATCCGCGCCAAGGAGATCGCGATCGTGTTCCAGGAGCCGATGACGTCGCTCAACCCGGTCTACACGGTGGGCGAGCAGATCGCCGAGGTGGTGCGCCTGCACGAGGGGCTGTCGCGCAGGGCGGCGCTGGAGTGCGCGGTCGAGATGCTGCGCCTCGTGCACATTCCCACGCCGGAGCAGCGCGTGCGCGACTATCCGCACCAGTTCTCGGGCGGCATGCGGCAGCGGGTGATGATCGCAATGGCGCTGTCGTGCCGGCCCAAGCTGCTGATCGCCGACGAACCGACCACGGCACTGGACGTCACGATCCAGGCGCAGGTCCTCGAACTCCTCGCGGAGTTGAAGGCGAAGTTCGGCATGGCGCTGATGCTCATCACGCACGCGATGGGCGTGGTGGCGGAGACCGCGCAGCGGGTCGTCGTCATGTACGCCGGCAAGGTGATCGAGGAAGCGCCGGCCGACGAGCTTTTCGCGCATCCGCGCCATCCGTACACGCAGGGCCTGATCCGCTCGATCCCGCGCATCGACACGGCGGCGGCCCGGAAGACGAGGCTGGAGGCGATCCCCGGCGTGGTGCCGAAGCTCATCGCGCCGCCCGAGGGTTGCCGCTTCGCACCGCGCTGCAAGTACGCGATGGACATCTGCACGCGCGCCACGCCGCCGCTGCGCGATGCCGCGCCCGGACACAGGGTCGCATGCGTGTTGTGACGGTTGTGCGCCCCCACCCTGACCGTCCACGGGCGCGCTGGCAGGCATGCCCGGCTTTGGCGGCGCGCTTCGCTCGCGAGGGAGCGTGATGACCACGCCGCTCCTGCAGGTCAAGAACCTGGTCAAGCACTTCCCCATCCGCGGCGGCTTGTTCAAGCGCGAGATCGGCCGCGTGCATGCCGTCGATGGCGTGACGTTCGACGTGGCCGCCGGCGAGACGCTCGGCCTCGTCGGCGAATCCGGCTGCGGCAAGTCGACCACGGGACGCTGCGTCCTGCGCCTGATCGAGCCGACCTCCGGCGAAGTGTGGTTCGAGGGCCGCAACGTCACGGCGCTCGATCCGGTGCACCTGCGGTCGCTCGCGCGCGACATGCAGATCATCTTCCAGGACCCGTATGCATCGCTCAATCCGCGCATGACGGTGGGCGCGATCATCGGCGAGGCGCTCATCATCCACAAGCTGGCGGCGGGACGGCGCGAGTTCGAGGAGCGCATCGTCGGGTTGCTCGAGACCGTCGGACTGAGCGCCGATCACATGCGGCGCTATCCGCACGAGTTCTCGGGCGGGCAGCGCCAGCGCATCGGGATCGCGCGCGCGCTTGCGGTGTCGCCGAAGCTGGTCGTCTGCGACGAGGCGGTGTCGGCGCTCGATGTCTCCATCCAGGCGCAGGTGATCAACCTGCTTGAGGACCTGCAGAACTCGCTCAGCCTGACCTACATTTTCATCGCGCACGATCTTTCCGTGGTCGAGCACATCAGCACGCGCGTGGCGGTGATGTACCTCGGCCGCATCGTCGAGATCGCACCGGCGCGCGAGCTGTACGCGAAGCCGCTGCACCCGTACACCGAAGCGCTGCTTTCCGCCGTGCCGATCCCGGACCCGAAGGTCAAGCGCAAACGCATCATGCTGCAGGGCGACGTGCCAAGCCCGATCCGGCCGCCCACCGGCTGCCGCTTTCACACGCGCTGCCCGATCCGGCAGCTGCCCCTGTGCAGCAACGAGAGTCCGGAGCTGAAGCGGACTTCGGACGGACACTGGGTCGCGTGCCACCTGCGCGGCTAGCCGTCACGCAGGCGAGGGCGGCGCGACTCAGGCCGCCGCTTCGACCCGGCAGGACGCGCGTGTCTCGGCGAACGCACTGCGGCCGAGCCAGCGCCACAGATCACCGGCATCGCGGCGCGCCCCTTGGATGCGGACGTCGCCGCTGCGCACGACCTCCTGCGCCGCGCGATCGCCGGTCCAGATCTCGGTCAGCGCACACACCGACGATTCGACGATCAGCGTGAGTTCGTGGCCGGGGTCGTCGCGGCACAAGTCCGCGACGCCGTGCTCGACGACCAGCCACCAGACCCGTTCCCCGCGCGGTGCATCGGAAAACCGGAAGTGGATGACGACGCGGCGTTCGCGCGGGAAGGTCTCGAGGCGCACGAAGCGGCGGATGTCCCACATCAGGAACCCGGCATCGAGCTGGCCGCGCTTGAGCCGGCTGCCGATCCAGCGCGCGCCCCAGTGACCGAGCGCCATCACGATCGGCCGCAACTCCTCGCCGGCGGCGGTGAGCCGGTACTCGGAGGTGCGTCCGTTCGCGATGCGCCGGACCACGCCGATTTCCTCGAGCCGGCGCAGGCGCAGCGCGAGCAGGGAGGCCGACATGCGCGGCACGCCACGGCGGATGTCGTTGAAGTGCGTGCTGCCGCAGAGCAGCTCGCGCACGACGAGCGGCGTCCACCGTTCGCCGAACACCTCGGCGCCGCGCGCGACCGCGCAGAACTGGCCGTAGTCGAGCATGGCGCAAACGTACGCGCACGGCAGGCCCGCGCCTAGTCCAGTTTCTTGACTAGCCGCTGACACGGCGCCGGTCCACGCTACGCGGACCGATTCCTTCGAGGAGTGAACATGGATGACCGCCCTGCCTTCGATCCGGCCAAGTTCAAGACCACCACGCGCGCGCAATGGCAGGCGGCCGCGGAGGCCTGGCACCGCTGGGGTCCTTTCATCGGGCGCTGGCTCGGGCGCGCCACCGACACGATGTTCGACCGCGCCGGGGTCGGGCCGGGCTGCCGCGTGCTCGACGTCGCGGCGGGTGCCGGAGAGCAGACGCTCGGCGCCGCGCGGCGCGTCGGCCCGACCGGGCACGTGCTCGCCACCGACATCGCACCGGCGCTGCTCGAGTTCGCCCGCGCCGATGCGCGTGCCGCCGGTCTTGCCAACGTGGAGACGCGCGAACTCGACGGCGAAGCGCTGCACACGCTGCCCGCCGCGACCTTCGACGTCGTCGTGAGCCGCGTCGGCCTGATCTACTTTCCCGACCAGCAGCGCGCGCTCGCCGGCATGCGCCAGGTACTGAAGCCGGGCGGTCGCATCGCGGCGATCGTGTATGCGACGGCGGAGAAAAATGCCTTCTTCTCGATTCCGGTGCGCATCATCCGCGCGCGTGCACAGTTGCCGGCACCGCTGCCGGGACAACCGGGCCCGTTTTCCCTCGGCGCTGACGGCGTTCTGGCCGCCGCATTCGAGCAGGCCGGATTCCACGACGTCGACATCGTCAAGGTGGACTCGCCGGTCGAACTGAAGAGCGCGGCCGAGTGCGTGCAGTTCGAGCGCGAGTCGTTCGGCGCCCTGCACCAGATGATGAGCGGGTTGTCGGAAGACGAACGGGCGCGGACGTGGCGCGATATCGAAGCCGAGCTGCGTCAGTTCGAGACCGCGCGGGGCTTCACCGGTCCGTGCGAGATGCTGGTCGGCGTCGCGACAAGGTAGGCAGCAGGAGCAACAGCAGAGGCTCGAGTCCGAGCGCGCCACCGCCGCCCGAAGACGCCGCCGGCGGCGGCGGTGGTGGCGGTGGGGCACTGGTCACGCCAGTCGCGTAGACGTAAAACGTGTCAGGGCCGACGGTGGTGTTCGCATCGTTGCTGGCACTGACGACGTAGGCCGCGTTCGCGGTGCCGGCGGCCAGCGGCGCGAAAGTCACCGTGACGGTGCACGATTGCTGGGGATCGAGCGTCGCGGGGCAATCGTTCGTCTCGGTGACGCCGGTGGCGGACGGATTCGCCTGGATCGCGACGCCGGTCAGAGCAAGGGCACCGACGTTGCTGAGGACCATCTGCTTTGGCGCCGGCGTCTGACCGACGACGACGTCGCCGAAGTCGAGCGACTGCGCCGCGAACAGCGAGTAGGGCTGCGTGCCCGCGGGCGGATAAAGGATGTATGTGGCAAGGCCCTGGCGCCCGTTCGCATCGATGAGGGCCGTGTAGTTGTACTGGTTCATCGGTGCCATCGCCCACGCGGTAGGTAGGACCGACGGGTCGCCCGCAGCGATGATGATCTGCGGAATGGAGCTGTTGCGCGGCTCCGGTCCGTGACAGGTGGCGCACGCTGGCGCACCAATCGGAGTTCCGTTCTCAAAGGTGCCGAACTGGTAGATCGAATATCCCTCGGCCGCAGTCTGAGCGAACGCCGGCACGGCGAACGTTGTCGCCGCCGCAAACAGTCCGGCGATGCGCCGCGTCGCCGGCGCGCTCACACGAACCCCAGGCTGGCCGGCGAGAACTGCGTCAGGTTCGGAAAGATGGTCTGCAGGTTGGTGGGCGTGACGCCGAACCAGGCGCCGAGCGTCGCGGCGTATTGATCGACCGCCACCGTCGGGATCAGCGCGCCCGAGCCGACCGCGTTCGGATTGCTGAAGCCCGAGAGGTCGACGCCGACCGTCGGGAACTGGTTGTACATGTCGCCGCCGTTGACGGTACCCCCGAGCACGAAGTGATGAGAGCCCCAGGCGTGATCGGTGCCGAGCCCGTTGGTGGTGAAGGTGCGCGCGAACTCCGACATGGTGAACGCGGTGACGGAGTTGGCCAACCCAAGCGTCGTCAGCGTACCGTACAGGTACCCAAGGCCGTGATCGAGCTGGGCCATCAGGTTCGGCTGCACGTTGTTCTGGTTGGCGTGCGTGTCGAAGCCGCCGATGCTCGCGAAGAAGATCTGGCGCTTGACGCCGAGCGCGGGTGCGGCGGCGATGATGTGCGCGATGGTCTGGAACTGGGTCGCGAGCGGATTGGTGGCCGCGTTGCCGGTGATGGGGTTCGTGTATTGCGTCGGGGCCGCGACCGTGACGCCGGCCAGCGCGGTATTGAGCGTGCTGCCCGCCGCGATCGAGCGGTTGACGACCGCGGCGTAGTCGGACGGAAACACGCTCGAGCCGCTGGGCGAAGTGATGACGGTGCGCAGCGCCGCCGGGCCGCCGTTGGTTCCATACAGCGAGGTCGCCGTGATGCCGTTGATGCCGACCGCACCGGCGGCGCTGACCTGGTACTGCAGGACCGTGTTGCCCGCCAGCATGACCGCGTTGCCCGAGGTCGAGATCGCGGTGAAGATCGCATTGCTTCCGTTCGCGCTCACGAGCATGTCGCCGAGCTGGCCGCCCCAGCCGACCTGGGCCCCCTCCGCCGCGCCGGACTGCCACTCCGACTGCTGGTCGTCGTGCGAGAACAGGCTGCGCGGCAGCGGAACCTGCTTGTTCAGGTACTGCGTCTTGGTGGTCGGCGCGAGCAGCGTGCCGACGTTGGCGACGATGGCGAGCTTGCCCTGGCCGAACAGCGACTGCACGTTGGTGAGCAGCGGATGCAGCGCGAACGGACGCGCGCCGGTGCCGGCGGTGCCCGGCGGAAACGCCTGCGCGGTCTTCGGCGTGATCGCGAGCACGCCGCCCAGGGCCGCCGGCGTGCCCGCCGCGGCGGTCGGATCCGGCGCGGTGCCGGCCGGCAGCAACGCGATCGGCTGCGTGCCCTGGTTGCGGGCCGCCTGGTACCGGCTCCACGAATCGGCGTCGGTGGGCAGCACCATGTTGGTGGCGTCGTTGCCGCCGAACAGGAAGACGCAAACCAGCGCCTTGTAATCGGTCGGCGGCGCCGCGCTCTGCGCGGCCGCCGCGCCGAGTGCGGCGAGGTTGACGCCCAGCGGCGTCGCGGTGCGCCCGAGGATCGACAGTGCGGCAGAGGCGCGCAGGAACTCGCGGCGTGAAGCATCGATTCGTGGCATGGCCGTCTCCGTGGCGCTAGCGCTGCAGCAGGTATTCGGGCGACGCCATCGTCAGGAGGACGGCGAGGTGGACCCGGTTGGCGATGGCGGCGTCGATCTGCGCCTGGGTCGCCGATCCCGAAGGAATGGCGACCGACGCCACGGCGCTCGTGATCGTCTGCCGCAAGGCACTCGACATCTGGCCGTACATCAGCAGGTTGTTCATGCGCGCGACGAGCTGGTCGGCCGTCGGCGCGAGCGCGGTCTCCTGCGTGTAGGCCGCCTGGATGTCGGGCGTGGTGCCGTTGGGCGGCGTCGAGCCGACGCCGCGCGCGATGACACCCTGCATGAAGTTGATGTACCCGGCCACCTGGACCTCGTCGACGATCTGGAACTCAGGTGCCACGAGCCCGTGCGCAGCGATCTGAGTGTTGGGCGGCACGTAGCCCGGCGCCCAGAAATTGAACACTGTCGGCGCGCGCATCGGCGTCTCGCCGAGCCGGGTCCCGGGATCGTCGAGATTGATCATCAGGAAGCCCGCGCCGCCCTGCGTCGGATCGGCCTGCGACTGCGAGGTCGCGCCGAAGGCCCGCATCCAGTTGGCAAGCCGTACGACGGGCTCGCGCAGCTTGCCGAACGTGGCGCTGGTGAGCGCGGCGGGATCGCGCGCCTCCGGGTCCAGCAGCACGGCGCGCACGGTTGCGCCGAGGTCGCCACGCACACCGGAGCCGTTGTTGTTGAAGGCGGCCGCAACGCGCCCGACGTACGCAGGACTAGGGTTGCTGGTCACGAGCTGCTGGATCAGGCGCGTTGCGATGAAAGGCCCGACGTTGGGGTGATTGAAGATCGTGTCGAGCGCGATCTTCAGGTCGCCGGCCAAGTCCGGCACCGCCGTGGCGGGGATCGTGGTGCCGAGGAACGACTTGGCCGAGATCGAGTGAAACGTGGGATAAAACGCCATCGGCTTCCAGTCGCGGTTCGGATCCGCCGCGCCGCCGAAGAACGTGGTCGTCGACGGTGACGGCGAATACCAGCTCATGCCGGTGAAGACCTTGGCGAGTCCGGCGATGTCGTCGTGCGAATAGGTCGGAACCGGATTGCCGGTCGCGTCCTTGATCACCGTGCCGTCGGGGTTGAGCTGGTACAGGCCGATCGAGAACAGCTGCATCACCTCGCGCGCGTAGTTCTCGTCGGGAAGCAGCCCGGTCGCCGCGTTCTCCTTCTGGTTGGCGAGGCTGGTGAGGTAGATGCCCATCTGCGGATGCAGCGTGACCTGCTCGAGCAGCGTGCGGTAGTTGCCGAACGCGTTCGCGGTGAGCATGTCGTAGTAGTCGGCGACACCGCGGATGTCCTTGCCCACGGTCGCGTCCTGCATCGAGATCACGAAGATCTGCGACAGGGCGAATGCGACCCGCTCGCGCAGTTCGTCCGGTCCGGTGACGGCCTCGCGCCACCAGGTCTCGAAGAACTGCGCCTGCTGCACGGTGGCCGCAGGATTGGCGGCGACGATCTGCTGGGTACGCAGATCGATGTATGCATGATGGTTGCCCGCGGCGGCAGTGTTCTCCTGCGCGGTAATCCATCCGTCGTAGCCGCTCGCGATGACCGCGCCGGTGCTCGCGTCGGTCGGGCCGAAGGTGGCCTGGGTGAGGAATCGCGTCGCGTCGTTGGCGCTGATCGATGGCGGCGGCGGTGGCGGCGGACTCGATGAACCGCTGCTCGTTCCCCCGCCGCTGCAGGAAGCGAGCGCCGCCACGAAGAGTGCCGCGGCCAGTCTCGTACGGGCGGGTGCAAGGCCGGAGTTCGATGCGTCGGCATCGGTTTGCATTCGAGTCTCCTCCGCCCGCCCTCTCCGACGAGCTCGCGGGCATTCTCAGTCGCGCCGCGCGGACGAAGCAAGCAGCGAAACACAGAGTTACTTGCTGACGTGCGGCTTGCCGGTTGCAAGTCGTTACGCAGCGAGATCGATGAGATCGTTCTCGTCCCTGCCTTGCAGGGAAAGATTGCCTTGCGCGTGCGCGCATCGTCGGCGGTATGCACGATCTTTGCGTGCGCATCGCATCACCGTCGCCCTTTCACACACATCACCTGGCTCGACCACGACCCCGTGGGTCCAGGCATGCATGCTGGCGATGTCGTCGATGTCCACGGCGATTCCTCAGAGCACGCTGGCTGCGATATTGATCGCCAGGGCGAGCACCGCCGTGTTGAAGAAAAACGCCAGGATGCAGTGGACCGTGCCGATGCGACGCATCGCGCTCGTCGTGAACTCCACGTCTGCGGTCTGTCCGGAGGTGCCGATGATGGCGGCGAAGTAGAAGAAGTCGCCGTATCCGGGCTTGCCTTCGCCGGGGAAGGCTAGCCCCGGGGTCTTGCCGCGTGCGAGCGCGGCATAGAAGTCGTGCGCGTAGTGGAGCGCAAAGATCAGGTGCATGAAGGCCCACGACGACAGGACCGTCACCGCCGCCAGCGCGATGTGGGCAAGTTTCAGGTGACCTTGCGAGTCCTTTGAGACCAGCAACTCGCCGGCAATCGCGGCCAGGCTCGCGATGACGGCGATGATCACCAGCACCAGCACGACGTAGCGTCCTTCGTCCTCGCGCTGCGCACGCCGCTGCAATCCTTCGCGCGACGAGCGCGTCATCATCACCGTGGCCAGCAGGACATAAAGCGTGGTTCCGACGTTCCAGGCGACCAGGGCGCGCGTCACGGCCTGATGGGCGAAGCTCTGCGGCAGGAGCAGAAGCGTCACGAGCGCGATCGCGATCGCGATCAGCAGGCGCGGCCGCGTGCGAATCAGGGCCAGGATCGGATTCTTGCGCACGCCGCGCAGTCTAAGCGCGGCGCTCGGGACGGGTCAGGTGCGGCAGGCTCGACGCACCCGATCGATCAGCGCAGCCACGCAATCAATCCGGCCGGGTCCTTGGTGATCGCGACCGAGACGATGTAGAGGAAAGTGATCAATGCGGCGCCGAATGCCGCGCTGCGAATCGGCGCGGACCGTCCGGGCTTGAGTGCGAGCATGCCGAGGCCGATGTAGAGCACGAGGCCGGCGATCTTGGCGAGCAGCCACGGCGCGGCCAGCGGTGACAGCCCGAGCATCCACGCGAGGGCGATCGCGGAGGCGAGCAACACCGTGTCGACGACGTGCGGCAGCGTGCGGGCGGCGCGTCCCCGCACCCACGCCGCGTCACGCAGCGCACCGACCCCGCGCGCGAAGAATCCGGCGAACGACACTGCCGCCGCGCCCTGGTGGACGACCTTCACCGTCGCGTAGTCCATCGCGCTAGCCCGGCTGCCCGTCGAGGCGCGCGCGAGTGAGCAGCGGCCAGTAGCGCATGGCGTAGATGGCGTAGCCGGCGGACCAGAACGCCGCGGAGACGAGCACAGCGTCCACGTGCAATTGCGGCGTCAACACCGGCACGACGACACGCACCAGGGCCGCGGCGAGCACCAGCACGTACGAAGCGATGTCGTACCGGTCCGCGCGCAGCGGCTGGCCGGTGTGCCCGCGCGCCGTGCGCGTCATCATGCCGATCGTCAGTCCGCCGATCGCACCGACCGTCAGCGCGTGGGCCGGCACGGAACTGCCGAGCCAGCCGAGCTCGGACAAGGCACGCAATGCGAAGTGCACGCCGATCCAGGCATAGGCGGCGTGCAGGATCCACACGAGCGGCACCCGCGCGGTCCGCCATGGCTGCCATAGCGCGAGGCGCAGGAGATGCGCCACGGCCGCGACGCCGAGCAACGCCGCGAAGACCGCGCCGCTCTGTTGCAGCAGATCCGCGAGCAGCACCGCCAGCACCGACCCGAGCGCCAATCTTTCCAGGCGCGCATCGCGCCGCGCCCGCACGCCCGGGATGCCGTTGTTGGTGAACATCGGAATCACGCGTCCGCCCATGACCGCCATGATGAAGAGCAGGACGTCGAGTCCGACCTGGATGCCGAGTCGCGCAGGCAGCTCGAGCACCTGCAACCGGACCAGGTGGAAGACGAAATCCGCCACGCCCAGCAAGACCAGGAGACCGACGAAGAAGTAGTTGCGCCGGACGCCGGCCGCGAAGAAGGGAATTGCCAACGCCACTGCAGCCGCGAACGGAAACGCGGTCCCTGCGATCGCCGCCGCCCAGCCGAACGGGGTGAGGACGAGGATGCGGCCCGCCAGCCAAAGCGCGGCGAGGGCCATCAGCGTGCCGCCGGTCGGCGTTGGCCTGCCGGTCCAGTTGCGGCCGGCCGTGAACAGGAACCCGACGAGCACGGCGAGGCCGAAGCCGAACAGCATCTCGTGCGCGTGCCACAGCGGTCCAGCCAGGTACGGGCGCCGGATCAAGCCGGCGAACTGGAGCGCCCAGAGCGCGATCGAGATGGCCGCGAAGGCGCTGGCAAGCAGATAGAAGGGCCGGAAACCGAGACGCCAGAGACCGAATGCGGGCCTATGCGCGGCCGCGCGCGGCGGCTGGTCGAGCCCGCGAAGGGTCTGAGGCGTCATGGTGGCGACGGGAAAGCAGGCTCACACCGCGGTTGCTGCGCCTGGCTGCGACTGCGACTTGAGGCCTGCTGCGAATCGATGCTATCGGCGTACCGGCGGCTCGCGTTGATGCAGGTCAAGCGGTCCACAGCCATGCCCCCATGCCCGCTCCGGGTATGCCGGGCGTGAGCCCGGACGTGCGCTGGGCTTGTGCCGGGCGCAAGGCGCCAGAGATTGCGCGTTTTCCCGGGTGGGGCGGGCTGGAACTACAATCCAAGTTTTCCAGTCTGACCAAGCGGTTTTTTTTCGGAGTGACCATGGCCGAGAGCTATCAAACCCCTGCGAACTACGCGGGCACCGACGCGATTGCGCAGCAGCGCAATCGAGTGCTGCGCAACACCTATTGGCTGCTTGCCCTGTCGATGATCCCGACCGTGCTGGGATCGTGGATCGGTGTCGCGAGCGGCTTCGGGCGCGCCCTGACGCCCGGCATGAGCCTGATCGTCTTCTTCGCGGGCGCCTTCGGTTTCATCTTCGCTATCGAGCGGCTGAAGAACTCCGCCGCCGGTGTTCCGGTCCTGCTCGGCTTCACCTTCTTCATGGGTCTCATGCTCTCGCGCCTGGTGGGCGCAGTGCTGGGCCTTGCCAACGGCGGCACCCTGATCATGCTGGCGTTCGGTGGCACCGGAGCGATCTTCTTCGGCATGGCCTTCGCCTCGACGGTGGTCAAGCGCGACCTGTCGACGATGGGCAAGTGGCTGTTCATCGGCGCCGTCATGCTGATAGTGGCCGGCATCGCCAACTTCTTCATCCAGTCGAGCGCGCTGATGCTCACGCTCATCGTGCTGGCGATCGGCATCTTCTCCGCCTTCATCCTGCACGACCTCAAGCGCGTCCAGGACGGCGAGGAAACCAACTACATCAGCGCCACGCTGAGCGTGTATCTGAGTCTCTACAACGTGTTCCAGAGCCTGCTGGCGCTGCTTGGCATCTTCGGCGGTTCGCGCAACTGAGCGCGCGCCGCGCGACGAGGAAAGGAAAACGGGCCATTCGGCCCGTTTTCCTCTTGTGGGCTGTCGCGCCGGATTCAGGCGCGCAGCACGCACTTCTCGTACAGGTCGAGCGTGCGGTGCTGCGGGTCGTACTTGTCCTTCAGCACCCGGTACTCGTCGATGGCGTACGCACGCGCGAAGGTCTCGCGATCGAAGTAACAATCCGAGTACAGCGACTTGATGCCACCCAGTTCGAGCACCTTCTGTTCGATCATGCGGTTGAAGTGGCCCGGTTCGTACGCGGTCGTGGACTCGACCACGTCCCAGAAGCCGAAGTTGACGTACAGCCCATGGCCTTGCAGTGGATAAAGCGGGAAACGGGATTCGTGCTGGGCCGGCCCGATCGGACAGATCCAGATCGGCAGCACGCCGACTTCGCGCATGAAGAACGCGAGGAAGTCCGGCGCCCGTGCGATCGGGATGTCGACGTCCTGGATCACCGACTCGGGGTGGCGCCCGCGCAGCCGTGACAGCGCGCGCGTGAACCCCCATTTCGAGTTGAAGCGCATCACGCGCGTGTACGTGCGCGAGTTGAGGCGTTCGCGCCCGAGCAGGCGGCGCACCACCGGGTTCTGCGCGAACAGGTTCTTCGAGCACCAGAACCAGTCGGTATCCCAGCGCCAGATGTAGTCGTGCGCGGTCAGGTAGTCGACTTCCCTTTCCAGCAGCGACTTGTAGTAGATGTTCTCGTACGTGTAGTCGCTTTGCCACGGCGCCTGATCGACGAAGTGACCGGTGTTCAGGACGTACTGGTCGGCGTTGAACACCACGCCGTCGACGAAATCGGCCGGTCCGGCGCAACGCTGCGCAAGCAGTTCGAAGAACCGCGGTGCATCGTGCATCGGCTCGTGCTCGACCCGCACGTACGGCTTGACCGCGAGCGTGCGCGCGCGCAGCCGCAGCGCGTACCCGAGCGTGCCGTAGGAATTGGGGAAGCCGAAGAAGAGATCGCGGCGCTCGTTTTGCGGCGTGCAGGTGACGACCTCGCCGTGCGGAAGCAGCACGTCCATCTCGAGCAGCGTGTCGTGCACCAGGCCATGCCGGAACGACGTTGCCTCGATGCCGACTCCGGCGGCCGCGCCGCCGATGGTGATGGTCTTCAGCTGGGGCACGACCGCCGGCATCACGCCGTGCGGCAGCGTGGCGGCCACCAGGTCCTCGTAGCTGCAGAGTCCTTCGGCATCGACCCAACCCTGCCGCGGGTCGACCTCGATCACATGACGGAACTCGTGCAGGTCGAGGCGCTGCTTGGAGCCTTCGCTGCGATCGCGAAACAGGTTGGACGTGTCCTTGGCCAGGCCGAGCGGTCCGCCGTTGCCTTGCGAGCGCGTCGCGGCCGCCAGGGCATCCCGGCGCGCGACGTAGGCGGCCCTTCCATCAGGCATAAATGAACGCGCGGCTCATCGGGTAGTTGTTCTTGGTGATATTGCCCTTGCTGTAGACGATCTGGAACAGGTGCGTGTAGCCCGCCGGCGAGCGGAACATCTCGGCGCAGCCGACGAGATACATGCGCCAGATGCGGCGAAAGCGCTCGTCGAAGCGCTTGGGGTCGAGCGCATGGATCTCGTCCCAGCGCCGCTCGAAACGCTCGGTCCAGGCGTCCAGCGTCAGCGCGTAGTGGCGGCGCAGGTTCTCGATATCGACGATTTCGAGCCCGCACCGCTCCATCTCGGCGATGCAGGTGGAAAGGCTCGGGATCCATCCGCCGGGGAACACGTGCTTGCGGATGAAAAGCTCCGTCTCGTGCTCACCGACGTGGCCGATGTAGTGCAACATGCCGAGCCCGCCGGGCTTGAGGAAATCGGCGTGCGCCTTCACCACCTCGGCCAGCTGGTCGCGGCCGGCGTGTTCGAGCACGCCGATGGAAACGACCTTGTCGTATTGGCGGTCGACCTCGCGAAAATCGGCCTCCCGCACCGAAAGCTTGTCGCCGAGCGCGCGCCGGCCGATCTCCTCGCGCAACCATGTCACCTGCTCGGTGGTGGTGTTGAGGCCCACCCCGCAGGCACCGAGCTTCTCCCAGGCGCGGAACATGAACCCGCCGAAGCCGCAGCCGATGTCGATGTAACGATCATTCGCGGTCAGGCCGATCTTGCGGCAGACGTGATCGATCTTGTTCTGCTGCGCCTCCTCGAGCGTGCGCGTGCCTTCCTTCCAGTACGCGCAGGTGTACATCTTGTAGGGATCGTCGAGCCAGAGCCGGTAGAAGGCCTCGCCCAGCCCGTAGTGCGCGCGCGCGTTCGCCTTGGCCTGCGCGATCGTGCGGTTAGAGAACCGCATCTCGTGCAGCCGGTTCTCGAACTTGATGAGCGGGTTCAAAGAGCGATCGAGCTTGCCGGCCATCCCGGCCGCGACCGCGGCGTTGAAATCGCCGATCAGGTCGACGGTCTGGTCGAAGTAGCTCTCGATCAGTCCCATGTAACCGCGCGTCACGGTGTCGAACACGGCACCGCGGGTCTTGAAAACGAGCGTGAAGACCGCTTCCCCATTGCCGCTGCGAAAGCGCTCGCCGTCGGGAAACCGGACCTCGAAAGGGACATCGGTACCCGAACTGAATGCATCGATGATCGACTGGATCCGTGCCCGCACACACCCCTCCCTTTCCGGCTTCTTCAGGCCAGCGCCTTCACGCGTTCACGACGGAGACGGATCGATGCTAGCGCACGGGTGCACCGCCCCCGCGACCCGGGCGGCGGTGCGTCGCGCCCGGGCGACGCCGCGCGGACGCGTGCTTTACGGCGCGCGCATTTTCGCGTCCGGCTGCTCCAGGAACGAGCGGATCGTGGCGTTCACGAGTTCGGCCCGCTCCTGGAACGTCGCATGCCCGGTGCCGGGCAGGATCAGGAGCTGGCCGCGTGCGACGCCGCGATAGAGTTCGACGGCCTCCTCGAGCGGCACCAGATCGTGATCGCCCGCGATCACGAGCACCGGCGCCTCGATCGCCGCGAGGTCGGCGGGCCCGATGACCACCGGAGTGAGCCACAGGCGCCACGACTTTGCGGCGAACACGGCCCAATGGTCGGGCCCGTCGGGCGAGACCTTGACGTAGTCGGCGCGGAACGGCGCCAGCCGCGCGGCGATCTGCTCGGGAGACATGGCGGCACGCCGCGCGAGTTCGGCGGGCGGGTGCGGCGCGCGCAGGTTGGCGCCGGAGACCGCGACCCGGCGCACCAGGCGCGGGTGATGGCGCGCAAGAAGCAGCGCGACGTCGCCGCCGTCGCTGTGTCCGACCACGTCGACCGGTCCGAGCGCGAGCTTTTCGATCAGCGCGGCCGTGTCTTCGGCCATCTCGCGGTAGGAATAGGGCTGGCCGGTGTCCGGGCTGTGGCCGTGGCCGCGCTGGTCGATGCCGATCACCAGCCGGAACGCGGCGAAGTACTCGCGCTGCTGCGCGAACGTGGCGTCGAAATGGCTCATGCCGCCGTGCAGGAAAACGATCGGCGCACCGCTGCCGAAGGTTTGCGTGTAGAGGTGCGCGCCGCGCACTTCCTGCAGCGTCGCCTCGGCCGCCGCATTCATCGCGGCGAGAGCGATGAACCAGGCCGCGAGCACGCACCGCGCGACCGCTGCGCGCTTCGTTTTCAGACGCCGGCCTTCGCGAGGACCACGACGGAAATCCCGCGCGCGGGCCTGGCCGGGTCGGCGTTCTGGTAGCCGTGCGGGAGATTGCCCGGGAAGGCGAGCACGTCGCCTTCGTCCAGCCGGTAGCGCTCGCCCGCGACCGACAGATTGACCTGGCCCTCCAGGCAGGTGAAGTACTCGCGCGTGCCCGGCAGGTGCGGCGTGCCGCCCATCACGGCGCCGGGCGCGAAGTCCATCACCTCCATCACTTCGTCGGGCACCGGTTCCGGAACCAGCGCGCGGATCGATACTCCACGTCCCTTCGTGCGTGAGGCGACTTCCTCGGCGGGCCAGCGCCGCACCTTGGCACGCGGTGCGCCCAGCAACTCGTCGATCGGAACTGACAGCGCACCAGCCACCTTCACCAGCACTGCCAGCGAGGGATTGCCTTCGCCCGACTCCAGGTTGGCGATAGTCGAACGCGGGACGGCTGCCGCCTTGGCCAGGGCTTCCTGCGTGAGCGAACGCGCGTGGCGCAGGCTCGCGAGATTGCGCGCGAGGTGCTCCGCGGTGCGGGAATCGGCATTCGCCTTCATGGCCGACGGATTGTGCCGTGTCGCCGGTCCACCCGCTTGACCTTTCGCCAATCGGGTGGACAGCGGGCGCGGGGACCCGCAGCGTCGCTTCTATGTTCGCGTCGCAGCCATCCCGCTCCCCGGTCACGAGAGGGGCGCTGCGGCCTCATCGGGAGAAGACGCATGGAACCGAAGCAACACAGTGCACTGCGCGACCTCAAGGTCGCGATCACTGGCGGCACGTCGGGACTCGGATTGGCGCTGGTCGAGACGCTGGCCGCGCGCGGCGCCGCGATCGCTTTCGTCGCGCGCCACGCCGCGCGGGTCGCCGAGGTCGCGCGTACGGTCGCGGGCACGCATGGCATCGCGGGCGACGTCGGTCGCAAGGAAGACATCCATCCTATCGCGCTGCAGATCACCGGCGCACTGGGCGGACTCGACGTGCTGGTCAACAATGCCTCGACGCTCGGACCGGTGCCGCTCGCGCTGCTCGCGGATACCGAGTGCGAAGACCTGCAGGCGGCCCTGGAGACGAACCTGATCGGGCCTTTCCGGCTCACCAAGGCGTTGCTGGGTGCGCTCGCCGCGGCAGCGCGCGCGGGCCGGCCGGCGCTGGTCGTCAACGTCGTCAGCGACGCCGCCGTCGGCGCGTACGCGCGGTGGGGCGCCTACGGCGCGAGCAAGGCAGCGCTGGCTCACCTGAGCCGCATCTGGGACGAGGAACTCCGCGCGCATGGCGTGCGCGTGATCGGGGTCGACCCGGGTGACATGGACACGCCGCTGCATGCCGCGGCGGTCCCGGATGCCGACCGCGCGAGTCTGAAGCTTCCCGCGGACGCGGCGCGCGAGATCGTCGACCTCATCCAGCTTCGCGCCGAGGAGGTGGCCCGTGCTGCCCGCGAGCACGCCGAGCCAACGCCCGCCTGACGCGCGCCTGCTCGTGGCCGACGCGCGCCGCCGGCTGCGCCATGTGGCGCGCCAAGACCTGGCGCGCGTGCTGTGTCCGGGCGACCTGCTGGTCGCGAACGACGCGGCAACGCTGCCGGCGAGCCTGCGCGGACAGCACCTGCGCACCGGTGCGGAGATCGAGATCCGCCTCGCCGGCCGCCGCTCCATCGCGGCCGATGCGGTCTCCGAATTCGACGCGCTCGTTTTCGGCGCGGGGGACTATCGCACGCGGACCGAGGATCGGCCGCTGCCGCCTCGGCTGTCGCCCGGCGACGAGTTGGCCATCGGGCCGCTGCGTGCCACCGTTCGACGGTTGCTCGGACATCCGCGCCTCGTCGCACTGCAAATCGCCGGCACGCCGGACGCGATCCGGGCGGGCATCGCGCGTCACGGCAGGCCGATCCAGTACGCGCATGTCGGCAAACCGCTCGCGTTGTGGGACGTCTGGACCCGCGTCGCGTCCGTGCCGGTCGCCTTCGAGCCGCCATCGGCGGGCTTCCTCCTCGACTGGACGCTGGTCAATGAGCTCGCCGCGCGGCGGATCGGGTTCGCCACGCTGACGCACGCGGCGGGCATCTCCTCGACGGGCGACACCCAACTCGACGCCCGCCTGCCGTTCGACGAGCCGTACCTGCTGCCGCAATCGACCGTCGACGCGATCGAGCGCGCGCGGGCAAACTGTGGTCGCGTCGTGGCGCTCGGAACCACCGTCGTGCGTGCCCTCGAACACGCCGCCTCGCTCGGCCGGCCGCTGCGGGCTGGACCGGGCACCGCGACCCAGCGCATCGGACCGGGCACGCGGCTGCGCGTCGTCGATGCCATCGTCACCGGGACCCATGAGCCCGGCAGCAGCCACTACGAGCTGTTGCATGCGTTCGCGAGTCGCGCCTGGCTTGTGCGGGTCAGCGAGACGCTCGAGCGCAACGCCTACCGGACGCACGAGTTCGGCGATTCGCTGCTGCTCGAGCGGCAGCCGGAAATGCACGCGCGCACCGCGCGCGCCGTCAGCGCGCTGTCAGCGCAGCCCGCTTAAGCCATTTCACTCCATCTGGTGCAAGAATGCCGGCCTCGCACCGCGCCGCGCCAGGCCGTGGCGGCGTGCGATTCTGCGAGCGCGCACATGGCGATCGATCCCTGGCTCGATTCGACTCCGCAGCAGATCACCTACACGATCATGGCCGACGTCGGCGGCGTGTACGGGTGGATCCGCTACGGCAGCGCCGCGTCGACCGCGCTCGGACGCTACTGCGGCGACGCGGGTTGCGGGTGGTTCGGAGAACACCGCGTCTCCGAGGCGACCGAACAAGCGCTCGCTGCCTGGCAGAGGCGCTTCGAGGCCGCCCTGGCCGCCGCGCCGCACTGTTTCGATTGGGCGGCGTTCCATGCCGAGGGCATCACGCTCGCGCGCCGGGTCAAGCAGGAGTTCAGCACGCGCGCGCACGTCATCTACCGCAAGCCGGTGCAGGACCCATGTCACCGTGCCGACGAGCGCCTGGAGGTCTCGCTCGATGGCGCACTGGTGCGGCTGCCGAACCGGGCGCAGCTCGACCTGCTGCCGCTACGCCTGCTCGTGCGCCGCATGATCTCCGGCGGCCAGTCCGGCGTCGATCGTGCGGCACTCGACTGGGCCATCAACCATCGGCTCGAGCACGGCGGCTGGTGCCCGCGCGGACGGCGTGCCGAGGACGGTCCGATCGCGATGCGCTACCAGCTCGTCGAGACCGAAGCGGCGAGTTACGCGGAGCGCACCAAACGCAACGTGCGCGAGAGCGACGCGACGCTGATCCTGAACACGGGCGTGCTCGAAGGCGGTTCGCTGCTGACGCAGCGCATAGCTGCCGGCGCGGGCAAGCCCTGCCTGGTGGCGCACCTCGATGCGCCGGATCGCGCCGCCGAGCTGCGGCGCATCCTCGAATGGCTCGGCGGCAATGCATTTCTGTCGCTCAACGTCGCCGGCCCGCGCGAACATTCGCGGCCCGGCATCTACGCGATGACCTACGCGTTCCTGCAGCAACTCGACCGGCTCGAGGTCGCCGGCGGCGTTCTCGGGAACCTGCCCGCCTGAACTCCGTCACCCAGTCGGTCTCCCACGCGCGCCCGTCGAGCGAGAACGCCAGCTCCCAGCGAGGACGGGCCGACGAGGAAGTCGAAATCGTGCGTGTCGCCGATGAAGCGGACCTCTGCCATGCTCAACTGCCGGCGTCCAGCAGCGAACGCGGCGTGGGCGCAAGGCGCAACACTGCCGATGGTCCGATTAGGCCTTCGCTCCATGCAGCGACGCCATCGCGCCACGCAGGCGAGGCTTCCAGCCGGGCGCGATGGCCCGAATACGCCGCGTCGTCGGCGAACGAGGCGAACCAGACGAACACGTGCTCGCCCTCGCGCACGGGAAGGCGCGGAAAGGTGTTCGCGCTCGTTTCGGTGACGTAGCAGCCGAGGACGCGGGCGCCGGCGTCCTCGAGCGCGGGTGCGAGGACGCGCTCGAACAGCGCAACACGGCGCATGTCCGCGGGACGGGCAAGCGGACTGATCGTCACGACGATGCGACGGCCGGACGGCGCCGCCGCGGGGAGCGGGGCGCGCCGGCAGTCGGCCAGCGCGATGCCCGCGCCCTCGCGCGCGGGGCGCAGCAGCAGGACGTTGTCGCTGTCGATCATCGTGGCGTTGGCCGCCTCGCGGTGCGCGTTCCACACCGGCCCGCCGTAGAAGGCAGCCAGTCCCTGCGCGCGCCGGTACATGTCCCGGAAGCCGCGCATCCAGACAAAGCGGTCCGGACGGTCGAGATCGTGGAACTGTCCCATGACCGTCATGCCGGCGGCTTCCAGCGGCCCGACGAATGCCCGCTCGAACAGCTCAATCAGCACGTCGCGCTGGCCCGGGTGCAGCGTGTACTGGCGCAGTTCGACCACCGCACAGGCCGGTTCGATCTCCAGCAGCTCCATGGTTCGATATCCCGCGAGAGTGAGGCGGCAATGCTGCACGCCAAAACATGACAGCGCGCGGCATATTTTTCCGTCACACTGCGGTCATGCGTGCCGGCCGCCTGCTTTCCGTCCTGATGCTGCTGCAGGGACGCGGGCGCATGACGGCGCGCGCGATCGCCGCCGAACTCGAGGTCTCCATGCGCACCATCCTGCGCGACCTCGATCACCTCTCTGGCTCCGGGGTTCCGGTCTGGGCCGGCCGCGGCCGCCACGGCGGCTTCCAACTGCGCGAGGGGTGGAGCACGCGCCTAACCGGCCTGACCGAACCGGAGGCGCAGGCGCTTTTTCTCGCCGGCCTGCCGGGGCCGGCGGCGGAACTCGGGCTCGGTGGCGCGGTCGCCTCGGCGCGGTTGAAGGTGCTCGCGGCGCTGCCGGCCGACTGGCGCTCCGACGCACAACGCGTCAGCTCGCGCCTGCACGTGGATCCGATCGACTGGTTCCGGGCGGGAACCCGCGCGGAGTACCTGGCCGCGGTCGCCGAGGCGGTCTGGAAGACGCGCCGCATCGCCATGCGCTACGAGAGCTGGAGCGGCGTGCGCGATCGCGAGGTCGAGCCGCTCGGCCTGGTGCTCAAGGCAGGCGTCTGGTACATGGTGGCGCGCGCAAGCCGCAAGGACGAGCCGCGCGTATTCCGCCTGTCAAATATCCACGCACTCACGCCGCTCCGGCAGTCGTTCGAGCACCCGGACGACTTCGACCTCGCCGCCTATTGGGCGGTCGCGACCCGGCGTTTCGAGGCGAGCGTCTATCGCGACCAGGCGACCGTGCACGTTTCGCACCGCGGGTTGGCGTTGTTGCAACAATTTCCACCGGCGGTGGCCGAGGCGGCCCGGCGCAGTGCGCGCCCGATCGCGCGCCGGCCGGGTTGGTCGCGCGTGACGATCCCGATCGAGTCGGTCGAGCATGCGGCGGCGCAACTCCTGCGGCTCGGCGGCGAAGCCGAAGCGCGCGTACCTGCGGCACTGCGCGCGCGAATGCGTGATACGGCAGCACATCTGGTCCAGGTCTACGCTCGTACTCGTCGCGACTAGGCGGCGGAATCATTCGGCGCGTCCGGGTGTTTGTGCTGCCGGAAGCCGTACCGTGTCGTTCCGCCGCCGCAACACGACCTCGAGGAGGGGTGCAATGAGAGCCGCCGTCGCGCTGTCGCTGCTGTTGATCGTCGTTCCTGTCGTCCATGCCGCCGACATCGAAGCGGGCAAGGCGAAGGTCCAGGCCGTGTGCGCCGCTTGTCACGGCGCCAACGGCGTGAGTGTCAGCGACACCATTCCGAACCTCGCCGGCCAGAAGGCCACCTACGTCGAAACCCAGCTCAAGGCACTGCGCGAGGGTTCGCGCAAGAACCCGATCATGAATGCGATCGCGGGCCAGCTCAAAGACGACGAAATCGTCAACGTCGCCGCGTTCTTCTCGTCGCTGCAAGGCGCCGCCAGCGGCGCCAGGTCGGCGTTCCTGCCGAACGTCGCGAAAAGCGGCGTGACGTTCCCGGCCAACTACAAGAGCACGTTCACCAAGTACCACACGATCAACTTCCCGGCGACGCGCCAGGTGCGCTACTACTTTGCCAACCCCGCGGCGGTGCAGGCCGCCAGAGAGGGCAAGGACCTGCCGAACGGGTCGGTGCTGTTCGCCGAGGTCTATTCGGCGAAGCTCGATGCGGACAAGAAGCCGGTCATGGGACCGGATGGTTTCTTCGTTCCCGATCAGCTGACCGGATATACGGCAATGGAGCGCGAAGCGGGCTGGGGCAAGGAGATTCCGGACATGCTGCGCAACGAAGACTGGAACTACGCCGTGTTCACGCTGGAGAAGCAGCAGCGGCCAACCATCAACCAGGCCGAGTGCCTCGCCTGCCACAAGCCGCTCGAGAAATCGAGCTTTACGTTCACGTTGAAGGAACTCACCGAGGTCGCGAAGAAGAAGTAGAGCGACTCGCCCCCTCCCCAAGCTCCCCCGCGGGCGGGGGTGTCGGTCGCGCGCAGCGTGCACGCCATCCACGGAACGACGAACACATCGCGCGGCGCGAGATCGGTGCATCTGCTGTAATGGGGATTCCGGGCGCGCGCGCTTTCAGCGGACAATCGCCGTCGCGGACCGGCCGCTGACAGGAGGAGGCGGGCAATGCGCGAGAGCGTACGCAAGGTCAACCACTATTCGATGTTCGTGCCGGACAAGCCCGGCGCGGCGTTCAAGGTGCTGGCGACGCTCGTCAGCGCCGGCATCAACCTGCTCGCGTGCTCGGGCTCCCAGAAAGGGCGGCGGGCACAGATCGACGTGGTGCCCGACGACACGCGCAAGTTCGTGGCCGCGACCAAGAAGGCGGGCCTCGCTTTCGTCGAGAACCGCAGCGGCTTTCTGTTGCAGGGCGAAGACGACCGGCCCGGTGTCCTGGCGAGCAAGCTCAAGGTGCTGGCGGACCGGGGCATCAACGTCGCCGGCGTCGACGCGCTGTCGATCGGCAACGCGTGGGGCTCCATCCTCTGGGTGAGTGCCGCCGACGTCAAGCGCGCGGGCCGGCACCTGCGCGCGAGCCTGAAGCGTGAGTAGAGGCGGCGAACCACGCACATGCCCGGTCCGGCATCGAACGACAGCGGCCTGGAGGAAATTCCGCTCACCACCTGGCGCTGGCTCGTCGGGTGGTGGCGCATCGTCCACTTCGGTGCGCAGCTGCTGGTCCTGACGTTGTCGCCGTCCACGTACGTGCGCCAGAACCGCGCCGCGGTGGCGAGCCGTCTCTATCTCGATACCGCGCCGATCCTGCCGTGGTTCACCGTGCTCGCCGCGCTGATCTGCCTCGTCATCATCCGCATCGTGCTGGTGACCTCGGTCAGCTACGGCCTGTCGCAATACGCGCTCGAGATGGTCGTGCGCGTGCTGGTGCTCGAGCTGATCCCGCTGGCGGCGGCCGCGTTCGCCGCCCTGCGCTGCACGATTCCGAACGCCGCCGACCTGATCGCGCTGCGCGACA
The DNA here is from genome assembly GCA_035502095.1 of Burkholderiaceae bacterium. Taxonomy (GTDB): domain Bacteria; phylum Pseudomonadota; class Gammaproteobacteria; order Burkholderiales; family Burkholderiaceae_F; genus JAKANT01. Next base: position 108,246 of record DATJUX010000049.1, on the reverse strand, counting down.
GCGGGCACTTCGACGCGATGCGCGCTTCCGGTGCCGAACCGCTCGTGCACGAGGTCCTGCCCCGCGTCGCCGCGGGCGTGTTCGCGACGCTGATGCTGGTGGCGCTGAGCAGCGTCGTCACCCTGCTGCTGGCTTACGTCTCGGTCTACGGCTTCATCTCGGGCGGATTCGACAACTACACCCACACCGTGGGCCAGGTGTTCGATTCGACGGTATCGCTGATCTTCGGCGTGAAGGCGCTCCTGCTCAGCATCGCGGTTGCCGTGCTGCCGATCGCGTCGGTCCTGTACGAAGGCCCGCGCGTGCCCACGCGCACGACGGCCGAGGTGCAGAGCCTGCTGCGCTCGTTTTCGGCGATCCTGCTGATCGAAGGAGCGTCGCTCGCGGGGACGTACTACTGACCGACAAGATGAGCCAGCCCTCCCGAATCCCGCCGCTGGTTCCGCACCTAGAGTTCAAGGCTGGGGTGCTGCTTGCGTCGATGGTCCTGCTGATCGCGGGCTCGGTGCTGTACGTGCTCTACGCGCGCGGCGTGTTCGAATCGACGCAGACCGTGGTGCTGATCGCCGACGACTCGGAGGGCGTGCGGGTCGGCATGGACATGACGTTCGCCGGCTTTCCGATCGGGCGCGTGCGGCGCATCGAACTCGGCGGCGACGGCAACGCGCGCATCATCGTCAGCGTTCCCAGCCGCGATGCCCATTGGCTGCGCGAGTCGAGCGTGTTCACGCTGGTGCGCGGCCTGGTCGGCAATACCAGCCTCAAGGCCTTCACGGGCGTGCTGACCGATCCGCCGCTGGCCGACGGCGCGGAGCGCAAGGTCCTGGTGGGCGATACCAACGCGGAGGTGCCGAGGCTGATCGGCGCGGTACGCGACCTGGTGCAGAACCTGACTCAACTCACGGCGCAGGAGTCGGACCTGAGCAAGAGCCTGGCGAACGTGCAGGCGGCGACCGGGAAATTGAACGGCCAGCACGGCGCGCTCGGCGTCCTGCTCGGCAACGATGCGGACGCGAAGAAGCTGCTCGCGGCGGTCGACCGGGCCAACGCGCTGCTGGCGCGCTTCGACAAGCTGGCCGCGCAGGCCGATGTACAGCTGTTCGGCGCACAGGGCGTGGTCCCGGAGGCGCGCGCCGCGGTGGCGCAGATCGCCGCTGCGCTCGAGGAGGCACGCGGCAGCCTGAAGCGCGTCGACGGCCTGCTGGCGGATGCGCAGGTGATCGCGGGCAACGCCAAGGTCGCGACGGCCGACCTCGGCGCGTTGCGCGCGGACGTGGATGCCACGCTGCGCAAGGTCGAAGCGCTGGTCGACGAGATCAACCGCAAATGGCCGTTCGCGCGCGAGACGGAGATCAGGTTGCCGTGATCGACGCCCGCCTTGCAGTTCTCTGCGTCGCGCTCGGCCTGGTCGCCTGCTCGAGCGCGCCGCCGGTGGCCGACTGGCAGCCCAACGCCAAGTCCTCGATGGACCGCGCCGTGGCCGCTTATCTGGCCGGCGATACGCGTGGCGCGAGCGCGGAGTTCGACCGCTCGCGCACGGAAATCTCCCGCACCGGCCGCTTCGATTTGCTGGCACGCGCGGAGCTGATGATGTGCGCCGCGCAGGTTGCGAGTCTCGCATTCGAACCCTGTGCGGGCTTCGAGCGGCTGCGCGCGGATGCACCGCCCGCGGAACGGGCGTATGCCGACTACCTCGCGGCGCGTGTCGCGCCCGAAGACGTGGCGCTGCTGCCGCCCGCGCAGCGCGCCGTTGCCGGCAAGGGGATCACCGACGAAACCGCAGCCGCCGCGGTGAAGGGCATCGAGGACCCGCTGTCGCGCCTGGTTGGCGCGGGCGTGCTGCTCCAGTCCGGCCGCGCAAGTCCCGCCGTCGCGACCGTGGCGGTCGAAACCGCCTCCGCACAAGGCTGGAGGCGCCCGTTGCTCGCGTGGCTCGGCGTGCAGCGCATGCGCGCGGAGAAGGCGGGCGATGCGGGCGCGGCGGAGCGCCTGCGGCGCCAGATGGACATCGTCGAACAGACGCCGCAAGCGGCCCGGTAGAGGCATTCGCCCGCGGCGCGCGACGATCGGGCACGGCGCACCCGCACGCGCGCCCTCGACACGCTAAACGATTACACGAAGCTGACGATCCTCGCTGAGATCGCGCCTCGCAGCAGGTTATCTTTGCCACCCTGCAGGCGTCGCCTGTCCCGCAACCCCACCGGAGCGTCATCCGCTTGGATTCCACGCAGGTCCTCATCCTCGCTGCCGTACAAGGCCTGGCCGAGTTGCTGCCCGTCTCGAGTTCGGCGCACGTGATCCTGGCGGAAAAGTTGATGGGGCTCGATCCCACGACGCCCGCGATGACGCTCCTGCTCGTCATGCTGCACACGGGGACGATGTTCGCGGTCATCGTCTACTTCTGGCGCGCCTGGCGCGAGACCTACTTCTCCTCGGCCCAGGCCTTTCGTTTCCAGGCGCTGCAGATCGTGCTCGCGACCGTCGTCACCGGGGCGATAGGAGCGGTCGCGGTGAAGCTCATTCCGTGGCTTGTCGCCGGCGACTCCTCCGCGTTCGAGATCGAGCACCTGTTCGGCAATTCCGGCCTGATCGCGGCGGCGCTCGCCGCCGCCGGCCTGGTGATCATCGTCGCATCGCGCTTCGACGCGGGCACGCGCGAGGTCTCGCCGCTGAGCGCGGTCTGGATCGGCGCCGCGCAGGGCTTGTGCCTGCCGTTTCGCGGCTTCTCGCGCTCCGGGGTCACCATCTCGACCGGCCTCGTGCTCGGCATCCGGCGCCGGCGCGCCGAGGAGTTCAGCTTCGCGCTCGCGGTCGTGCTCACGCCCGCCGTCATCGCCAGGGAGGGATACCGGCTGTACAAGGCCGAGGCCGCGGCGGCGCAAATGGATGCGGGCGGATTCCTGCATCTCCTCGCGCCGAGCCTGCTCGGCATGGTCTTCAGCTTCGCCGCGGGGCTGCTGGCCTTGCGCTGGCTGTCGCGCTGGCTCGAGAACGGGCGGTGGCATTTTTTCGGCATCTATTGCCTGTTCGCCTCGGTGGTCGTGCTCTGGATCGGTTGATGTCCGCGCCCCCGGATTCCGGTGCATCCGAACCCGCCGCCTCGCGCGTCGGCGCGCTTGGGCGATGGATTGCCTATTACGTCGACCTGCTTGGGTTGCGCGGCAGGGGCGCGCTGCTGATCGCCGCGCTGCTCGCCATCGGGTGGATCAACGCCGGCATCTACAAGGTGCAGCCGGACGAGCAGGGCGTCGTGTTGCGTTTCGGCCGCTGGGTCGAGACGTCGGCGCCCGGCCTGCACTACCACCTGCCTTGGCCGTTCGAGACCGTCCTGCTGCCCAAGGTCACGCAGGTCAACCAGTTGCAGCTCGGCAGTCCGCGCGCCGGTGCCGCGAGTACCGACGATTCGCACCAGCGCCAGATGCTGACGGGGGACGAGAACATCGTCGAGGCCGAGTGCACGGTGTTCTGGCGCATCAAGGATGCACGCCAGTTCCTGTTCCGCATCAAGGATCCGCAAGCCGCCGTCAAGGTCGAGGCCGAAAGCGTGTTGCGCGAGGTCATCAGCCGGACGCCGATCCAGGCGGCGATGTCCGACAAGCGCCAGCAGATCGCGGACCAGACGCGCGAACTGCTGCAGTCGCTGCTCGACAGCGAGAACTCGGGAGTCCTGATCACCGAGGTGCAGCTGCAGCGGGTCGATCCGCCGGCAGCGGTGATCGATGCGTTCAACGACGTGCAACGCGCGCGCGCGGATCAGGAGCGCGCGCGCAACGAGGCCGAGGCCTACGCCAACGACATCATCCCGCGGGCCCGCGGCGAGGCGGCGCGCATCAAGCAGGACGCGCAGGCCTACAACACGCAGGTGGTGAATCTCGCCGAAGGCGACGTCACGAGCTTCCGGTCGCTTTACGCGAGCTACGCCAAGGCCAAGGACGTCACGGGCTGGCGCCTGTACCTGGAGAGCGTCGACGAGGTGCTGCGCAAGGCTTCGCGCGTGATCGTCGATGCCTCCGGCAAGGGCGTCGCGGGGATCGTGCCTTATCTCCCGCTTGCCGAGCCGCCGCCGGCGGCGCCCAAGGAGGGCGGCAAGTGAACCGGACGCTGCGCGTGGCGGCCGGCGTCGCCGCCATCGTCGCGATCGTGCTGGTGTCGGGCATGCTGTTCACGGTCGGCGAGACCGAACAGGCGTTGATCGTGCGCACCGGCGCGCCGCAGGGCGTGATCACGGAACCCGGGCTCAAGGTCAAGGTGCCGCTGGTCGATACGGTGATCCTCTACGACACGCGCCTGCTCACTCTCGAGCCGCCGACGGAACAGGTGATCCTCGGCGACCAGAAGCGCATCGAGGTGGAAACCTACACGCGCTACCGGATCGTGGATCCGCTGCGCTTCTACCAGTCGCTGCGCACGCTGGAGCAGGCCGTGCCACAGCTCTCGCAACTGGTCAGCTCGTCGTTGCGGCGCGAACTGGGCCAGGTGGCGTTGCGCGCGCTGCTGTCGGAGGAGCGGACGCAGGTCGTCGAGCGCATCCAGCGCGAAGTCGCGGAGAAAGCGCGCGCGCTCGGGATCGAGGTGGCCGAAGTGCGCTTCCATCGCGCCGACCTGCCGCTGGAGACCAGCCAGGCGATCTACGAGCGCATGAAATCGGAGCGCCAGCGCGAGGCCAAGGAACTGCGCGCCCAGGGCTTCGAGTGGGCGCAGGAGATCCAGGCCAAGGCGGACCGCGAACGCACCGTGATCCTGTCGCAGGCGCAACGCGAGGCCAAGATCACGCGCGGCGAGGCCGACGCCGCCGCGAGCCGGATCCTCGCGAGCGCGTTCAGTGCGGATCCCCAGTTCTACAAGCTCTATCGATCGCTGCAGACCTATCGCCAGGCGCTGGCGGATTCGCATCCGACCATCGTGCTGTCACCCGACTCGGAGCTTCTGCGCGCGTTCAAGAGCGGGCCCGGCAACGCATCGTCCGGGCGCTGAACCGGCAACGCGCGACCGGAATGCATTGGCGCACCCGCTGCCGGCGCGCGCGAACGCGGCATTGCGAATGGATACCTTCTTGCACGGTTTCGGCCTGACGCTGCAGGTCTTCACGATCGACCTGCTGCTGAGCGGCGACAACGCGGTCGTGATCGCGCTCGCCTGCCGCCATCTGCCGCCGCCGCAGATGCGGCGCGCCATGTCGATCGGAATCGGCGCAGCCGTCGCCGCCCGCATCGTGCTCACCGCGCTCGCCAGCGTCCTGATGGCTCTTCCGCTGCTGCGGCTGGTGGGAGCGGTGGTGTTGGTCTGGATCGCGATCAAGCTCCTGGTCGATGCGCCGCCGCTCGACGGCCGGGACGCCACGTTAGGCGAGCAACACTCGGCGGACCTGTGGTCGGCGGCCGGCACGATCGCCGTCGCCAACATCGCGATGAGCCTGGATAACGTGGTCGCGCTGGCCGCCGTTTCCCAGGGCGGCCTGCTCGTCCTTTTCTTCGGCCTGCTCTTGAGCGTGCCGCTGCTGATGTTCGGCAGCCTGTTCGTCACCGCGCTCCTGGCGCGTTACCCGGTTCTGGTCCGCGCCGGCAGTGCGCTGCTCGGATGGCTCGCCGGCGACATCGCGGTGGGCGACCCGTTGATCGCCGAAGGCGTCGCGCAGCAGGCGCCATTGCTCGTCTACCTGGTTCCCGTCCTCGCTGCCGTGTTCGTGCTGGCGGAGAGTCGCATCATCGAAACCAGGCGGTTGCTGGTCACGCCGCCACGGCGGGCGACGGTACGCGTCGACCCGCTGCCGCTGCCGGTTGCCGCCATCGATGCGGGACCCGCGGCTGCGCCATTGCCGACACCCGCTCCGTTCGGGGATTCGCGCCGATGGCTGGCGCCGCTGCGGCGCGCGCTGCCATGGGCCGGCGGTGCGGCCGCCGTCGCGGGAATCGCGGTGCTCGTTTACTCCGCGCGGATGCCGCCGCCCGAGGACCTGAACCGGTTCGTATGCCCGGACCGGTCGACGATCTACTTTCGTCATGGCGGGGACGTCGTGCGGATGAGCTACGACGCCGCAACGATCCGCGGCCTGCTGCGATTCGGCAGGATCGACTGGGGCGACTATCAAGCCGCCACCAAAACGCTGGGATTCCTGCCGCCGACCGAGATCACCTACGACGACGCCAGGCGGCTGCGCATCAACGGCGGCCGCTACGTCAACATCTCCTGCGAAGCGCAGTAGCGAGGTGGCGGGTGCGAGTGGCATCGGCTCGCGCCGGTCGACGCGTGAGGATCTTGCGTGATGACCAACACCACCAACTTTGTAGTATCCAGGCTGCTGGACGAGTTGGCTCCTCGATTTTTCCAGGCGAATCGGCGCCACGCTGCCGTGATCACGCATCGCCGCGACCGAATGTTTTGCCTTTGCCTCCCTTGCATGCGATCTCCTCGACCGACGCAGCTTCTAATCAGCGGCGACCCTGAGCGGCTCGAGAACTGACGCGCGCCCACTGGAAGGAGAACGGGCCGGCTCGCTAACGCATGTTTCCGGCCCGTCTCCGCTGATTTCACGATTCTTTCGGCAATTCCTCGCCGGAGCCCGCACTTTGTTCCCAAGGCGCCCGGAACTGCCGGCTGCTAGTGCTTTCCATGATGGACTCCATCGCGGCGCCGACACGCCGCCTGCCTCGAGGAATTTCCGCTCCCGTCTGACAACGGTGGTCACGAGCGTCGGCGTTGACCGTGTGTTGAGGTCGCGCGGTTGTCCCGCCAACGCCCTCGGATCGACCGCACCTGCCCGTCTGCTGATTGCGCAAAGCGGACGCGCAAGTGCCGGGGTCGAGATTCGCCTATGGGTCGAACCCGCCGATAGGCGCTACCGCCCGCCCTCGCCGAGGAATCGGCACGCACGCGGGACAAACCGCTTCAATCATGGTTCGAAGATCGAAGCGGTCACTTCGCCGGGGCCGGAAACACCGGCGGCGGAGCGAAACCGCGCGAAGTTCAATTCGTCGCCCCCGCGAGCGCGTCCGCACGATCTGCCAGTGCCTCCAGCTGCCCGAGAACCTGCCCGTACAACACCGTGACGTCGAGCATGCCCGCGTCCCTCGCTGCGCCCGCGCGCAACGCGGCGAGCGCGGCCAGAGCCGGACCATCGAGTGCGAAGGCTTGCGTCGCGGCGGCGAAGACCTCGTCCGTGCGATCGTCGTGCGGGACCGCATGACCGCCGTCGTAGAGCAACGCGAGCAGTTCGATCGCGAGCGGGCGCGCGATGTCGAGCAGGGTCTCCTTCAGGGCTTGTCGATCGTCCCAGGCGACGGCGTAGTCGCGGCGCAGGCGCAGCAGCAGGTCGCGCAGGCGTTGTGCGATGCGCAGCTGGACGATCACGCGCGGAACCTCCAGCGCGGCGAACGGATCCTCACCTGTCAGCACGATGTGGTGACGCTTGATGTCGAGAAACGTGGTGGCGAACTCGAACGCCGACGCCGGCACTTCCGCGGGCGTGATGACCATCGCCTCGACCGCCGCGGCGCGCCGCGCGTTGCGCAGCGCCGGACCGATTCGATGGAGGACGTCGATGCCAGCCCGGTGCAGCAGCACCACGACGTTGACGTCGCTGCGGCCCGCGCGGAAGCGTCCGCGCGCCAGGCCGCCGTAGAGCACCAGCCCGGCGAAGTCGCTGCCGCCGTGCTTCTGCAGCGCCTCGGTCAGCGATTCCAGCGCGGCGATGACCCCCGTCGGTGCGCCGGGCAAGGACAACGGCATCGATGCCTCCTCCTTTGGGAAGCGGCGATTATTGCGTGCGTCAGGAGGACTCCCTCCCCCGCGAGCGGGGGAGGGAATGAAGCGGAACGCAACACTGCGCTAGTGCCCGGCCTGACTCAGGTCGACGCTGCGCGTCGGCCGCGGCGCGAGCCAGATGAAGAAGCCCGCGATCGAGAACGCAACCGCGACGATGCCCATGATCTCGTCGGTGGCGAGCATCACGCTCTGGCCCTGGGTCATCCGGTCGAGCATCTCGCGCACCGTGTCGGCGCTCATGCCTGAGTTCGCCAGGCTGCGCGCCGTGTCGCCGGCGGCGTCGATCAGGCCGACCAGCTCGGCGTGTTTCACGTTGGTCTGGTCCTCCCACATCGTCGTCACGACCGACGTGGCGACGGCGCCGGAGAGCGTGCGCAGGAAGTTCATCAGGCCGGCGGCCGATGCGGTCTCCTGCTCCTCGACGCTGCCGAGCGCCAGCGCCGTCAACGGCACGAAGAAGAACGGCAGTCCGAGTCCCATGACGATCAGGGGCCGCGCGACCTGCCAGTAGGTCACGTCGGTGGTCGCCACCGTCCGCCACAGCATCACCAGCGCGAGCCACAGCAGGCCGGCGAAGACCAGCCGGCGCGGATCGAGCTTCGGGATCAGCTTGCCGGCGAGCGGCGCGCCCAGTACCGCAAGCACGCCGCTCCATGCGGTCGTGAGGCCGGCCCACGTCGCCGTGTAGCCCATGTAGCTCTGCAGCCAAAGCGGCGTGAGCACGTTGGCGCCGAACATCGCACCGAAGCCGAGGCTCAGCGTCACGACGCCGGCGGCGAAGCCGCGATGGCGGAACACGCGCAGGTTGACGATCGGATTGCGCTCGGTGAACTCCCAGATCAGGAATGCCGCGAAGCCGACGATGGCGACGATCGCAAGCATGCAGATCCCGGTCGACTCGAACCAGTCGCGCTCCTTGCCGAGGTCCAGCATCAGTTGCAGCGCGCTGACGAAGATGACCAGCAGCACCAGGCCGACCTTGTCGATGGGCGCGCGGACCAGGGCTTCCTCGTAGCGCTTCAGCATGCGCCACGCCACCGGCGCGCAGACGAGCGCGAGCGGCACGTTGATGAAGAAGATGGCCGGCCACGCGAGCGAGTCGCACAACCAGCCGCCGAGGATCGGTCCCAGGATCGGCGCGGTGAGGGTCGTCATGGCCCAGATGGCGGTCGCGGCCGGCGCCTTGTCCTTGGGAAAGATGCGCAGCAGCAGCGTCTGCGAGAGCGGCATCAGGACGCCGCCGGAGAGGCCTTGCAGCACGCGGCCGAGCACCAGCATGGCGAGCGAGTTGGAAAGCCCGCACAACGCGGAGAAGGCGCCGAACAGCGCCATCGCGTACGCGAACACACGCACCGCGCCGAAGCGCCCTGCCAACCAGCCGGTGAGCGGAACCACGATCGCTTCGGCCACGGAATACGACGTGATGACCCAGGTTCCCTGGCTGCTGCTGATGCCCAGGCCGCCGGCGATGTTCGGCACCGAGACGTTGGCGATCGTCATGTCGAGCACCGCCATGAAGTTCGCGAGTGCGAGCACGATCGCCGCGACCCAGAGCATGGCGCCCTTGAGCGGGGCTTCGTGGGTGCTGTTGTGAACGGTGCCGGACATACGAGTCTCCTGAATTCCTAAGCCTGCTGAGCGCTGTTCAATTGAAGGGTGTTTGAACGCGCAGCCCCCTCACCGCCGCCCCTCTCCCGCCAGGGGAGAGGGGCGGTATCGGAGGACGGTTCTAACGAACCGTCCTCGTGTCGATCCTGGCGCTCATCGACAGGCCGACCTGCAGCGGGCGCGCCGCGAGTTCGCTCGCGTCGAGTTCGATGCGCACGGGCACGCGCTGCACGACCTTGATCCAGTTGCCCGTCGCGTTCTGCGCCGGGATGGTCGCGAACGTCGAGCCGGTGCCGCCGGCCAGGCCCGTCACCACGCCGTGGTACTCGACCGATTTGCCGTAGAGGTCCGAATGAACCTCGACCGGCTGGCCGACCTTCACGTTCTGGAGCTGCACCTCCTTGAAGTTCGCATCGACGTGCACGGTCCCGATGGGCACCACCGAGAGCAGCGCAGCGCCGGCCTGAACCTGCTGGCCGACCTGCACGGTGCGCTTGGCAACCACGCCGTCGACCGGCGCACGAATCACGGTGCGCTCCAGGTTCACGCGCGCCTGGTCGAGCCGCGCGCGCGCCAGCGTCACCTCCGGGTTGGTCTCCTCGGTCGCATCGGCGATCAACACCGCATTGGCTTCCCGCGAGCCGAGCGCGGACGTGTAGTTGGCGTCCGACTGCGCCGCCGAGGCCTGCGTCGCCGCAAGGTTCGCCTGCGCGGTTTCGAACGCGTTTTCCGCCCGCGTCAATTCGTCGCCGGAGACAGAGCCGGAGTCGGCCAGCGCCTTGCGGCGCGCCAGGTCGACCTGCGCGCGTTCGAGATCGGCCTGCGCCGAGGCCACTTGCGCCGCCGCGCGGTTCCGCTCGGAGGCACGCGCGCGGATCTGTGCCGCGAGGCTTTCGTCGTTGGCGACGTAACCACGCACGCGGCGGATCGACCGGCCGAGCTCGGCGTCGGCCTGCGCCACGGCCAGTTTCGCGTCGACATCGTCGAGCCGGACCAGCACCTGGCCCTGCTTGACCGCGCTGGTGTCGGCGACCAGGACTTCGCGCACGATGCCGCTGATGGCAGGCGTCACCTGTGCCGTCTCCGCGGCGGTGTACGCGTTGTCGGTCGAGACGTAGCGTGACGCGTACACGAACGAATACACACCGTAGCCGAGCGCGGCCGAAAGCACGGTGGTGCCGAGCGCAACGAAGAGCTTCTTGCGCTTGCCCTGGTTGTGCAGGTCCGCCTGCGCGGCGGCTTCGATCCGCGCCGCCTCTTCGATCACTTCGGGTTCCATCTTGGACATGACGATTCCTTCGAGGCAGATTGCGATCAGTTCGGGTTCGAGAGATAGCCGCCGCCTAGTGCGCGCACCAGCGCCACGTCGAGCGTGAAAGAACGGGACTGCAGGTCGGACTGGGCGCGCAGGTTGCCGAGCAACGTGTCTTCGGCGGACAGGACGTCCAGGTACGTCGACAGACCGCCTTCGTAGCGGTTGTTCTGGATCCGCCAGGATTCGCGCGCGGCCTCGACGGCCTCGTCGGTCCGGGCGAGCTCGCCCCCGAGCGCGCGCTGGCTCGTCGCGGCATCGGCGACCTCCTGCAGCGCCTGCACGACGGTGTGGTCGTAGTCGGCAACGGCTTGCGCGTAGTCGGCGTCGGCGCCGCGCAGCTGGCCGCGCAACCTGCCGCCATCGAAGATCGGCAGCGAGATCGCGGGTCCGACGCTGCCGATCTCCGAGCCGCCGTGCGTCAGCATGTTCAGGTTGAGCGATTGCAGTCCGACGTAGGCGAGCAGGTTGACGTTCGGATAGAAGGCGGCCTGCGCCTGCTCGATCCCCTTGGCCGCCGCTTCGGCGCGCAGGCGCGCCGCGACGACGTCGGGCCGGCGCCCGAGCAGGTCGGCCGACAGTTGTGCCGGCAGGCCGATGGGCTGCGCGAGGTTGACGGCCGGACGCGCGATCGCGAGACCGCGATCCGGTCCCGCGCCGAGCAGCGCGGCGATGCGATTGCGTTGCAGGCCGATCTGCTCTTCGAGCGAGAGCACTTCCGCTTCGGCCGACGCGCGGCGCGCGTCGACCTGCCGCACCCCGCCCAGCGTCTCGAGCCCGTGCTGGTAGCGACGCCGGAAAAGATCGGCGGTCTTGACGCGCACCGCCAGCGCCTCCTCTGCCGTCTCGCGCGCCGCGTGCAGGCGCGCGAGTTCCGCGTACGCGGCACCGATGGCGGTCGCCAGCACGAGGCGGGCTTGCGCGACGTCCGCGCGCGCGGCTTCCGCCTGCGAGGTCGCGGCAGCCAGCGCCGCACGATTCCTGCCCCACAGATCGAGATCCCAGCTCAGATCGAGCGTCACGCGCCCGTAGTCGTTCCACCCCTGCGGCGTGGCGATGCGCGGGGTGAGGTAGTTGTTGCTCAGCTTGTTTTCCGTGATCGACGCATTCGCGCTGACCTGCGGCTGGTTCGCGGCGCGTGCCACGACCACGAACGATTCGGCCTTGCGCAGCCGCGCTTGCGCCACCGCGATCGTCGGCGAGCCGGCCAGCGCTTCGGCGATGAGCGCGTCGAGCTGCGCGTCGCCGTAGGTGGTCCACCACGTGTCGGTGGGCCAAACACGATCGGCACCGGCGAACATCCGTCCGGTCGAATAGTCCTGCATCGGCTTCGGCGCGGGTGCCTTCTCGCGGTCGGGCATCACGGCGCAGGCGGCGAGCGCGAGCGACATCGTGAGGGCGAACAGGCGAACTGAAGTTGTCGGGTCGATGCGCATGGGCGAAGGCCTCTCTGTCTCTTTGCGTGCCGGAATGCGGTCTGTCGATGGCGCGGCATCTTTGGGGTTGCCGGTTGCTTCGATGTTTCCACTCAGTCCGGGCGCGATTTCAATTGCAACGGGTCAGGCGTGCGCGAGAAATCGGTCTGAGAACACGCGCGCACACGATGCGGCGTCGCAGAGAGCGCAACGCATCGGTCGCGATCGCGCAGGCGGCGCCCGGGCCGACGTGGCGTTCGTGGCCGCGCTCGGTTACCAGGCAGGGGGATTCGCCGGCGCGGCCGTGACGCGCCGGGGTTGCGCGCGCCGCGACCCCTTACCCCAGCGTAACCAGCACCAGCCCGGCCACCAGCAGCGCCATGCCGAGGCGCTCCAGCCGCGTGAAGTGTTCGCGAAACCACCGGCGCGACAGGACATAGGTGAACACCAGCTCGCTGAGGCCCAGCGTGCGCACGTGCGCCGCCGGTTCTAGAGCGAACGCGGTGAACCACCCTGCGGAAGCGGCGGCGCCCATGAGGCCGGCGAAGAGCGATGGCCGCCAAAGCGTGAGGACCGCGCGCACGACGCGGCGGGCGCGTACCAGCAGGTAGCCGCCCAGAAGCACCGTCTGGAGCGCGAGCGCGGTTACCAGAGTCGTCGCGGCGGCCAGCGCGAACGGCGCTGCCGACAACTGAAGTGCAGCGCCGCGAAACGCTACCGAAGCGAGCGCGAAGCCGGCACCGGAAGCCAGCCCGAACAATGCCGGCCGTGTCGACCAGCCGGCGACGAGAGCGCGCAAGGGCCGAGCGGGATCAGCCGGCGACAGCAGCAGCACGCCGAGCGTGCCCAGCAGGACCGCGACGACCGTGGGTGTCGCGAGCCTGTCACCGAGGAAAACGAGCCCGAAGACCGCGACCTGGATGATCTCGGTTTTGGAATACGCGACGCCCAGCGCGAAGCTGCGCTCCTGCATCGCCCGCAGCAGGAACGCCGTGGCGACGATCTGGCTCACGGCGCCGAGCACCACCCACACGCCGAACATCGCGGTCCAATGCGGCAGCGCGGCGCCGGTCCAGGCGCGCACGATCGCAAGCCATGCCGCGGCGAAGGGCAGCCCGTAGAGGAAGCGGACCAGGGTGGCGCCGAGCGTGCCCAGTTCGGTCGTCAGCCGGCGTTGGGCGGCGTTGCGCAGCGTCTGAGCGGCGGCCGCGCTGACGGTGATCGGAATCCAGATCCAGTCGACAGTCATCGACCGGATTGGACCACACGCGTTCGGGATCTCCCACGCGGCGCGCGCGCGTGTAGAGTTGACCGGCATCCGCGCGAGCGGCAGGACCCCCACACCCGACGGAGACACGATGAAGCTCTATTTCCATCCCGCGTCCACGACCAGCCGGCCCATCATGTTGTTCGCGGCGGAGAACAACATCGATCTCGAGCGCCAGGTGGTCGACCTCTTTACAGGCGAGCACTACCAGCCGCCGTACGTGGAGATCAACCCGAACCGGCTGGTGCCGGTGCTGGAGGACGGCAACTTCCGCCTCACCGAAAGCTCGGCCATCCTCAAGTACCTGGCCGAGAAGATCGGCTCGGCCGCCTATCCGAAGGACCTGCAGCAGCGCGCGCGCGTCAACGAGCGCATGGACTGGGTCAACACGCAGTTGTGTCGCGACCTCGCCTACGGTTTCATCTATCCGCAGATCTTTCCAACGCACAAGCGCCGCAGCGACGAAGCGCACGAGGCGACCCTGCAATGGGGCAAGGAACGTGCGCAGGGATGGCTCAAGGTGCTGAACGACAACATCCTCGGCACCACCAACAACTACCTGTGCGGCGACACGATGACGATCGCCGACTACTTCTGCGCGTCGTTCGTCGCGCTGTGCGAGCTCACCGGCAGCGACCTGTCGGAGTTTCCGAACGTCAAGCGCTGGCTCGGCCGCATGAAATCGCTCAAGACCTGGCAGAAGGTGAACGAGGTGATCGACGGCTACGGTGCCAGCCTGAAGGGCAGTCCGATGCAGGCGGTCTGATCACGCCTCTCCGCAACGAGGTTTCGCCATGATCCGCAAGCTCCATCACAACGCGTACCGGTGCCGCGACTCCGAGGAGACGCGCCGCTTCTACGAGGACTTTCTCGGCCTGCCGCTGTCGGGCACGCTCGAGATCGACGAGACCAAGACCGGCCGCGCGACCAGGACACTGCACACGTTCTACCGCCTCGACGACGGCTCGTACCTGGCGTTCTTCGAGGCGCCCGACATGCCGTTCGAATTCAAGAAGCAGCACGACTACGACCTGCACATCGCGCTCGAGGTGTCGCGCGACGTATTGCGCGAGATGTTCGAGCGCGGGCGCGGCCGCGGCGTCGAAACGCGCGGCGTGTCGGATCACGGCTTCATCGATTCGATCTATTTCCGCGACCCGAACGGGTACGTCATCGAACTGTGCGCCAAGCGCGACAACCACGACGCGATGATGGATCCGGCCTCCAACGGCGCACGCGAGAAGCTGAACAAGTGGACGGCGTCGAAGGCGACGGCGGTGTCATGAATGCCTGGCCCCTCCCCCGCGAGCGGGGGAGGGTCGGGGTGGGGGTCGCGTAGCTCAATGCCCCGCCGCCCCAGCTCCGGCTTGCTGATGTATCGGCGTCGTGCCTCGGGCCTCGAGGTGCTGCTCATCCATCCCGGTGGCCCCTTCTGGATCAACAAGGATGTCGGCGCCTGGTCGATCCCCAAGGGCGAATGCGAGGGCTCGGAGGAGCCGCTTTTGGCCGCGCAGCGCGAGTTCCGTGAAGAGACCGGCTGGTCCGCCACCCCGCCATTCCTTCCCCTCGGGTCGATCAGGCAGCGCAGCGGCAAGGTCGTGACGGCCTGGGCCTTCGAGGGCGACCAGGATCCTGCGACCCTGACGAGCAACACGTTCGAGATGGAATGGCCGCGCGGCAGCCGCCGCCTGCAGGCGTTCCCGGAGGCCGATCGGGCCGCGTGGTTCGGGCCCGATGAGGCGAGGCGGCGGATCATCGCCGGCCAGGTGGCGCTCATCGACGAACTGGAGCGCCTGCTGGCGGAGCAGGCGGAGAGGTGATCAGCGCTCGGCGACAGCATGTCGCTGCAGATGGGCGTCCTCAGCGGGGCGTGGCCATGCCGATGAGCCGAGCTTCAGTCTGCGCGGCCTCGCGGCAGCCCAGGGGGTTCTCAGGATTGGCGACGTGGCCTGCGCCGGCCGAGATCTCGCGCTTGCGAGCTTCGGTTCGTTCGAAGGGCGGTAGTCCGCCTGTCGCCACGCGGATCCCGACCAGCCGCGCAAGCTGATCGGAACTGAGGTCGAGCAGCACATGCGCGAGGTCGCTACACAGTTCACGCCTTCCCGGTGCGCTTTGCTGCTCACAGTAGAGTCCGACCGCGCTGAAGTTGGAAAAGTACTCGCCGGGATCGTCGCGCGCATCCGCGTCGGCGAGTCTTCCGACGATCAGCGTGCGGGCCGGCTGCGCAGACTCGTCGACGTTCGCCAGGATCTCGCCATAGGGGGTGCGGCGTCGGTCGAAGGAGGTGGCGCGTGAGGCGCGCAGCAGTGCGTCCTCGAACCCCGGCGTGTCGTTGCGCATTTTCGCCGCGCGCGCGTTCAACAGCCACACCATCGCGTTGTCCGGATCCACCTGCGCCCAGCGATCGAGCGTGAGCGCATCGCAGGCCGATGGCGGCGAGTCGGGCAGAATCGACCGGCATGCACGCATCGCCCAGACGTAGACCTGCGGATCCTGCGCAGTGGATGCAAGCCGGGCCAGCGCCTCGATGGACGGCGTGGCTGCCAGCGCGAAAGCCTCCGCGGCCTGCTGGTCGCAAAGCGGGGTTTCGCGGCAGGTCGCCGGATCCCGGGCGACAACGCGGCGGTCCGCCGCCTGGGCATCGACCCACGCTTTGGTCGCAAGGGCCAGCGCACGCTTGCGCGGATCGCGAGCTTGGTCGAAATCGTCGATCGCGCGCAGGAGCGCCGCATCGGCCGCCGCTTCCAGGGCGGCCGGGATCTCCTCGGGGTCGACCTTTCCATAGCCGCACAGATCGATCGCTCTCGGGCTGACCGGAACGGTGGCCGATGGTGCTGCCGCAGAAAGCGACTCCGAACCGAGGAACGCGGGCGGATAGGCGGCCTCTGTTCGTGCTTCGGTCGACCGCGCGCTCGCCGTCTCGGCCGGCGCAACCCGCTCGACGGGCCGGCGCAACGCGACGCCGATCACTGCGGCCGCAATTGCGATCACGACCGCGACAGTTCGGACTCGGTTCATCGCGGGCACCGGTGTAGTGTTGTCCGCTCGGAGGCGCCGGATCAGGCTAACCGAATTTCCGGCACCCGGCGAGGCAGCGTGAACCTGTTCTCCTTGCAAGACCGGCGCGTGTTGATCACGCAGAGCGGCCAATTCATGGGGCCCGCACTCGGGCGCGTCTTCGCCGCGCTCGGCGCCGTGGTCGTCGCGGATCCGCGTCCACTGGGCGACGACCCGAGCATGCCGGCCCGCGTGGTCGCGGACGCAGGGCCGATCGACGTGTTGCTCGCACACCTCGCACTCCCCGCGCCGTCGACGCCGGTCGCCGATGTCGACGACGAAGAGTGGCGCAGCGTCTTCGCGCATCTGGTGGATCCGCTGCCGCGGCTCGTGCGCGCGATGCTGCCGCAGATGCGTGCACGCGGCGGAGGTCGGATCGTGGTGATTGGCAGCGCCGCCGCCTTGCGCGGGATGCGGCGCACTTCGACCTACAGTGCGGCGCGCGGCGCGCAACTCGCGTGGGTGCGGGCGGCAGGCGTCGAACTCGCGCGCGAAAGCATCCAGATGAACGCGATCGCGCAGAACTTCGTCGACAACCCCTTGTATTTCCCGCCCGACGTGCAGGCGAATCCCGCATTCATGGAGCGCCTCAAGCGCGAAGTGCCGCTCGGCCGCCTGGTGTCCGCCGATGAAGACGCGCTCTTCGCCGCGTATCTCGCGAGCGATGCGGCCGCGTGTTTCGTCGGCCAGGTGTTCCCGGTCTGCGGCGGATGGGTCGCCTGAGCGGAGGCGCGCGCGCTCAGCGCCCGTCGTAGGCGCGCTGCAACCCGGCGATGTCGAGCTTGCCCATGTTCATCATCGCCTCCATCACGCGGCGCGCCTTGGCCGGATCCTGGTCGGAAAGCATCTC
Organism: Burkholderiaceae bacterium; assembly: GCA_035502095.1. Classification (GTDB taxonomy): domain Bacteria; phylum Pseudomonadota; class Gammaproteobacteria; order Burkholderiales; family Burkholderiaceae_F; genus JAKANT01. Next base: position 90,976 of record DATJUX010000049.1, on the reverse strand, counting down.
GCCGAGCACCGTCGGCACGATCTGCCACGAGACGCCGAACTTGTCGGTGAGCCATCCGCACGGCAGCTTCACGCCGTCCGCCGAGAGCGCCTCCCAGTAGCGGTCCACCTCCTCCTGCGTCGCACACTTGACGAAGAACGAGATCGCGGGCGTGAACTTGAACTGCGGACCGCCGTTCAGCGCGTAGAACTCCTGGCCTTCGAGCTCGAACGTGGCCGACATGACCGTTCCTTTCGGCCCCGGCCCGGCCTCGCCATAGCGGCTGACGCGGCCGAGCTTGGCGTTCTTGAAGATGGACGTGTAGAAGCTCATCGCCTCCTCGGCCTTGCCGTCGAACCACAGGAACGGGGTGATCTTCTGCATCGGGGACTCCTCTATCTACTTGGACCAGTGAACCGACAGCGCCCGGGTGAAGCTGTCGCTGTCAGGAACTCGTCGAACCGGGCCAGCGCAGATCGACAGGCATCGCCCATTCGCGTCGTCACGGCACCGGGACGACACCGAAACGGGGCCTTCGACGTTGACGATCGCCCACGACGGATGGACGATGCCGTGACGAACAACAGAACCGGGGGGAGATGGCGATGCGCACTCACTCGCTGAATCGGCTGTTCGTCTCGCTCTACCTGGTTCTGGGTCCGTTGGGGGCCAGCGCCACCGACTACGAGGTGGCAAGCGGCAAGCTCACCGTCACGGGCTCGGTCACGGCCGGCGCCGCCTGGCGCACCGTGTCGCAGGACACCACGCTGGTGGCCAACGTGAACAGCTCGCAGGTCGGCATCACCGGCACCAGTCTCACGCCGACCACCGGCCGCAACCAGGACGACGGCAATCTGAACTTCAACAAGGGCGATCCGGTTTCGCAGGTCGTGAACGGCTACCTGAGCGTGGGGTACCAGTCCGGCTACTACGGCGGCCTGGTGAGCGCGAAGGCATGGTACGACTACGAGCTGGAGAATGCCGATCACCCTTGGGGCAACATCCCGAACGGCTACACGCCGAATGCGCCGCTGAGCGACGCCGGCGCACAGCCGCGCACCAAGTTCAGCGGGGTGGTGCTCGACAACCTGTATGTGGACGGCCACCAGCCGATCGGCGCGGTGCCGTTCGAATGGACCTTAGGCTGGCAGAAGCTCGATTGGGGCAACCGGTATCTCGTCGTCGGCGGTCTGCGCGACCTGAACCCGATCGACATCCCGGCGTTGACGCGGCCCGGCATGCTGCAGCGGGAGCAGGAGACACGCATTCCGGTGCCGCAGATCTTCGCGCGGGTGGGCGTCGCACCGTCGACGGCGGTGGAAGGGTTCTACCAGTTCGACTTCGAACGCAACGCGCCGAACGAGTGCGGCACGTTCTATTCCGGCGTCGACTGGTATTCCGACGGTTGCAACGCCGTGACGATCGGCGCCGGGTCCGACCGGGCCGCTCTCGCGAGCGGCTTCTACCTCAAGCGCAGTCCCAACCGGATGCCGTCCAATCTCGACCAGATGGGCCTGGCCGTCACGCACACCGTCGATGACTGGGGCACCAAGTTCGGTCTTTACGCTGCGCAGTTCCATTCGCGCCAAGGCTACAGCGGCGTGATCAAGACGTTGCGCAGCACCGGACCGTACTTCATCCCGGGCGACCCGGACGGCGCGAATCCGACGTACTACACCGAATTTCCCGCGCGCATCCGCATGTTCGGCCTGACCTACGAAACGAAGACCAAGTACGCCACCACCTTCGGCGAACTGACCTATCGCCCGAACCAGCCGCTGCAATACAACGCGGCCGACCTTCTCGGTGCCATTGTCTCGCCCGTCGCACCCACGACGCTGCGCGCCCAGGAGCAGGCGCTGCCGCCCGGCGGCACGCTAAGCGGCTTCGAGCGGCACAAGAGCGTGCAGTTGCAGCTGGGTGCGGTCGGGCAGGTTCCCGCGGTGCTCGGCGCCGCGGGCGCGAACTGGGGTGCGGAGATCGTCTACAAGGCGGTTCCCGACCTGCCCGATCCCGCGGTCAAGCGCTTCGGCAGGGTCGACGTGTTCGGGCAGGGGCCGGTCAACGGCGTCTGTCCGCCGCCGGCCGCGTCGACGCAATGCTCGAGCGACGGCTACGTCTCGCGCAATGCGGTCGGTTATCGCCTCGTCGGCGGGCTGCGCTACGCGAACATCTTCGACGGCGCCGACCTGGTTCCCTCCATCCTCTTCGGTCAGGACGTCCACGGCTGGTCGGGCGATGGCGGCATCCTCGAAGGGCGCAAGCTCGCGGTGGTATCGACGCGGCTCAACCTGCGCAGCGGGTTCGTCTGGGATGTCTCGTGGGTACCGACCTGGGGCGGCACCTACAACAACCAGCGCGATCGCAGCGCGGTGCTGACGTTCGTCGGCCAGCGGTTCTGAGCGCGCGCGGGTGTCCTGATCCCGGACGCCGCGAGGAACGGACGCAATCGAGGCAGGGACGATGCTTCGCGCGACGCTGTTTGCCCTTGCAGTTGCGCTTCTCACCTCCACCGCGCAGGCCGACCCGGCACCGCAGGTCTGGCTCGACCACGCCGAGCACGACCTGGCCGGCTTTTGGATGCAGGACGACCTTGCCGGCAACCCCGTCGGCGCGTTCCCGACCTTCATCTGCGCCGACGGCAAGCCGTTCGAGGCAAGCGCTCCGTGTCCGTCGCTTGCGGCGCCCTGGATCAGGAGTGAACTCGGCCGCCAGTACGTCCGCATGGTGTCGCGGCAGGTGTTCACGTATGGCGTGATCTATCACATGACCGGCGACGCGACCGCGTTCGCACGTGCGCGCGCCGGCGTGCGCTTCATCATGCAGCGCGCGTGGGATCGCAAGAGCGGTTCAGTGGCGACGTTTCTCCTCGACGGGGCGCCTCGTCCGAATCCCGGACAGCGCACGACGCAGAGCCTTGCGTACGCGCTGCTCGGCCCTGCCTTTTACTACTACCTCACGCGCGACGCGGAGACGCTCGCGTTCATCGAATCGGTGCGGCGCCACATCTTCGAGCGGTACTGGTCGAGCGACTGGGGCATGCTCAAGTGGACCAACGAGGACTTCGAAGACGACACGGCCGATCGCAAGGAACTCGTGGCGCAGCTCGACCAGATCAACGCGTACATGCTGCTGCTGCTGCCGCTGCTCGAAGGCGAGGCGCGTGCCGCATGGGAGAAGGACCTGCGCCGGCTGGTCCGCGTGATGCTGCGCGACTTCCACGACGCAGCGGCGCGGCGTTTCTACGGGTATGTCCACGACCCCAAGGGCAGGCAGTGGGGCGAACGCCACAACGACTTCGGCCACACGAGCAAGGCGTACTGGATGCTGCTTCTCGCCGGGCAGCAACTGCACGAGGATGCATGGGTCCAGCTGGCGCGCGACGGACTCGACAGCGCGCTGCGATCCGCGCTCGTGAGAAGGAACATCGCCGATGCGCCGCCGTGGCAGGCACCGGTCATGCGCCGTGCCGCCGATCAGGATGGCTTCTACTATGTCTGGGCCGACAAGCCCGACGGCATCGGCATCGCGTGGTGGGAGTGGTGCGAACTCGACCAGGCGGCCGCGACGCTGGCGCTCTCCGAGCCGCGCTACGTCGAGTATCTCGACAGGACCTATCCGGCCTTCCTGAAGACCCTGGTCGACCCGGTCCACGGCGGCACGTACGGATTTCCGGGTGCGACCGACAGCCCGAAAGGGCATCAGTGGCAGAACGGCTACCACGCGTCGGAGCACGCGCTGGTCGCGTATATCACCAGCGCGATGCGGCGCGGTGACTCATTCCGGCTTTATTTCGCGTTCGTGGATGCAAAGCGCGCGTACGCGGCGCCGGCGTACTACTTCGCCGCGCGCGAGAGCGGGCGGCGCGCGATGGAGGGGCTCGACAGCGGCGCCAGGAAGGTGCGCGTGACGTATGGGCCGTCGTGAGAGGCGCGGCGATGCGTGCCGCCGAGATCCTTCGCCACCGGCTCGCCACCGCTCAGGATGACGACACGGCCTTGTCAGCGCGCGCGTGGCGATCTCATCGTTTCGATATGGTGTAATCGGTTACAGGCACCTCGCTCCGCCCCGCTCCATGTCCGCCGATTTCCGTTTCCCCGCCGACTTCCTCTGGGGCGCCGCAACCTCCGCCTACCAGGTCGAAGGCGCGCCGCTTGCCGACGGCGCCGGGGCCAGCATCTGGCATCGCTTCGCCCACACGCCGGGCATGATGCGCGACGGCGACACGGGCGATGTCGCGTGCGATCACTACCACCGCTTTCGCGACGACGTCGCGCTGATGAAGCAATTGGGCCTGAAGGCCTATCGGTTCAGCATCTCGTGGAGCCGCGTGCTGCCGCAGGGCCGCGGCCAGGTCAACACGGCGGGCCTCGGCTTCTACGAGCGGCTGGTCGATGCGCTGCTGGAGAGCGGCATCACGCCGATGGCCACGCTCTTTCACTGGGACCTGCCCGCGGCGCTGGACGACCGCGGCGGGTGGCTGAATCCCGATGCCGCGCACTGGTTCGCCGACTATGCGCGCGTGGCGTTCCGCGCGCTCGATGACCGCATCGGCCTGTGGGCGACGCTCAACGAACCCTGGGTCGTCACCGACGGCGGCTACCTGCACGGTGCGCTCGCGCCCGGGCATCGCAACCGGTACGAGGCGCCGATCGCCGCGCACAACCTCCTGCGCGCACATGGTGCCGCCGTGCAGGCATATCGCGCCGAAGGACGGCACCACATCGGCCTGGTGGTCAACCTCGAGCCGAAATACCCGGCCTCTTCGTCGGAGGAGGACCTCGCCGCGGCCCGCCGCGCGGATGCGTACATGAACCGGCAGTATCTCGATCCGGTGTTCCTGCACCGCTACCCGGACGAAATGCGCACGATCTTCGGCGACGCCTGGCCGCATTGGCCGCAGGAGGACTTCGAACTGATCGGGCAGAAGCTCGACTTCCTCGGCATCAACTACTACACGCGCAGCGTGACGCGAGCCGATTCGCACGCGTTGCCCGTGCGGGCCTCCGCCGTGCGCCAGGAGCACGCGACCTACACCGAGACCGGCTGGGAGGTGTATCCGGCCGGCCTCACCGAGACGCTGAACTGGGTGCGCACGCGTTACGGTGCGCTGCCGGTGTACGTGACCGAAAACGGCGCGGCGTTTCCCGATCCATCCACCGTGGTCGATGCGCTCGACGACGCGCAGCGCGTCGACTATCTGCGCACGCACCTGCGCGCGGTGCACGGCGCGATCCAGGCCGGTTGCGACGTGCGCGGGTATTTCGCGTGGTCGCTGTTCGACAATCTCGAGTGGTCGCTCGGTTTCTCCAAGCGGTTCGGCATCGTGCATGTCGACTACGCGACCCTGCGCCGGACGCCGAAGGCGAGCGCGCGGTTCTACAGCAGCGTGATCGCGTCGAACGGCGCAGTCTTGTCGTCCTGAGCCGAAGGCGCAAGACCTCGACCAGCAAGAGCCGGGATCCGTCGCTTCGCTCGGGATGACAGGACACTAAGACCGCGACAGCATCACCGTTGCCGGCGCGGCGGGGATGACGAGTTCGCGCCCAACCCACTCGAGCGCGCGCCCGTCGAGCGTGGCGCCGGGAAGCGCTCCGGATCCCGGCCAGGCGAGGCGCAGGCCGCCTTGCAACCGATCGAGCCCCGGCCTGATCTCGAGCGTCCAGCCGGACCGATTGCGCGCGAGTCGATAGCTCAGCGAGCCGAAGCGGGTCGACACGGCGCGGATCTCGATCTGGTCGCCGTTTTCCACCCATTCGCGCGGCAGGCCGGCCCCGAGCACGAGCGCATCGTCGCGCTCACGCGCGTAGGCGAACAGGTCGAGCAGCGACCGAATGCACTCCGCCGCGACCCACGCGTGCGGCATGTCGCCGAGAAAGTGCGGCGCGCGTTCGCGCGGCAGTACCACCTCCGCCCACTGGTTCCACCCGCGCGGGCGCTGGTCTGACAAGAGGAAACGCAGGAGCGCATCGGCGCGCTCGCGTTCGCCGAGGCGCACCAGCGCGCCGACGTTGCGCAGCTCGTAAGGCGTGTAGTCCTTCCAGGTACGCGGCCCGTTCATGCGCTCTTCGGCGCCGTGCCAGTAGCGTTCGAAGGTGGCGGCGAGGCGCGCCTGCGGCAGGAGAGATTGGATGTGGACCGGATCGAGCGCGATCGCGGTCGAGGTCGGATCGAAGTCGCCGCGGTCGGCGGAGCCCGGGATGAAGTCGATGCCATGCCGCACGCCCGCGGCATCGATCGAATCCACGACAGCGCGCCCGAACTCGTCGCGCCAGCCCTGCCACTGCGCTGCCTCCGTCTCGTGGTCGAGCGCCCGCGCGACGGCGACTGCATCCTCGTAGCCGCGCAGTGCCCAGAAATCGTCCCAGTACGAGCAGGCAGGCTTGTCCGCGTAGCCTTCGTGGCTGATCGAAGGAGGCATCAACCCGGGGCAGGCCGCCTGCGCGCCGATCTGGCTCTGGCGCAGCTGCTCCATGTATGTCGTGGCGCGGACGACATCACGCCAGTGACGCACCAGCCACGCGGTGTCGCGCGTGTGGCGCCAGACTTCGGCGATGGCGTACAGAAACTGCCCCTGGCTGTCGTTCTCGGCAACCGGATCGGAGCCGCGCGCATCGACGCAGCACGGTACCTTGCCCGAAGCGAAGAGGTGGCCCGCGTACCAGTCGACGAAGTCGCGTGCGGGCGCGCTTTCGCCCAACGCGAGCAGCGCTTCGACCATCATCGCGCCGTCGCGCACCCACGTGCGTGCGTAGGAGCGCGTGCCCGGCCGCAGGGCAGGTCCGTCGCGCGCCATCAGGATGTGGGCGAGTGCGGTGCGCAGCGAATCCGCCCACGGTTGCGCCGCCGCCGGGACACGCAGGACCGCGTGGTTCAAGCGGTCGTGCCAGTGCTGCGCGACCGCTGCGAAGCGCGCGTCCAGCGCGGGCGCCGTCGCTCGCGGCGGCAGCGCCGGCGCGGCCAACGGAGCGATCCACCCCAGCGTGCGCGTGCCGCGCGGTGCGAGATCGACCCGGAAGGCGAGCGCGGCCGAGGCCATCGCCTGCGGGTCGACCAGCGTGCCGTGCAACGGCGCACGCTCGGCCGTGTCAAGGTCGATGCCGGCGTCGAACGCCGCCGCGGTCACCCGGGCGGGCGGTTCCGTCGGGCGCATCACGCTGCGCTCGTCGACCCGCAACACGCCCCCGGTCCAACGCAGCGTGCGGATCGGGCTTGCACCGCCCGGCGTCGAGAGGAACTGCTGCGGCGGATTGACCTGCCACGGCCGCACGGCGAGCGACAACGTGAGCCGCAACGCGCGGTCCGTCAGGTTGCGCAAGACGTAACGCGCCAGCAGCCGCGGCGCCTCGCGCGAACCTTCGGCGCAGACTTCGACGTCGAGCGAGAAGGAAGGGTGCTGCCAGCGAACGGTGGGCAGCGGGAGATAGCCGTCGCGCAGCGAGTGTTCGATCCGCACGTCGGCCCAGGTCACGCGGGTGCCGTCGGGCAGACGCACGGTCGGTTCGACGCTGAAACCGCCGCGGCCCAGTTCGATCGCGCCGTCCTCGCTCACGAGCGCCGAGCGCGCGCCGCCGCCGTCGACCGCCACCAGTGTCCAGTAGTTCTGCTCGCCCAGGAACGCGCGCGGCAGGTCGCCGCGCGGGAACGTGGCAGCCAGCGCGGCCAGTGCCGAATTGAGCGACGGCCACTCGCGATCGTCGGGGAATTCGATTTCGGCGAGCGCATAGCCGTTGCCGGTTGTACGCAGAAGTTTCAGGCGCAAGAAGCGCGTTTCCGATGCGGGGAGAAACAGCGCGTCCAGCGTGCCGCGTGCGCCGCGCACACGCCGGACCACCGTCCAACTGCGACCATCGTCGGAGCGCTCGACGTCGTAGTCGAGGGCCCGCTGCTCCGGCAGCCAGTGCACCTCGAGGCCGTTGAACTCGCGCGGGCCGCCGAAGTCGATCTGCAGCGTCTGTTTGCCGGGCGGCGCACGCCACGCGGTGTCCATGCGGCCATCGAACGCGCGAGCCGCCGCGCCGGACCCGAGCGATGCGCTCGCCGTCGCGCGCGGCGCCGGCAGCGATGCAACGTCCGCCGCGCGCTCCTCGAGAGCCAGGCGCTGGACGCAGAACGAACCGCGGCCGCCGGAGCCCGCGGCGATCACGAATTCGATCGCATGCACGGCGTGCAGTTCGCGCTCCTGGGTCGGACCCCACGCGAAGCGGATGTGTCGGCGCTTGAAACGCAGGTCGGTCGGCGCAGCAGGCGCGACGAAACCCGGCCGCGTCGCCCACCACACGTTCGCGCCGCTCGCATCGACGAGCTTGAACTGGAGGTCGTTCGCCGTGCCGCTGCCGTGCACGCGCGCGTGGAACGTGTAATCCCGTGGGAGTTCGAACGCGAGGTCGCGGTGGAGCACGGCGTAACCCGACACGCCGCCGAAATCGAAGTCCAGGCACAAGCCTTGGCCTGCGCGCCGCATGCTTGCGCGCACGTCCTCGGAAGCGCTCGCGCGCCAGGCCGAGATGTCGCTGAAATCGTCGATCAGCGTCGTCACCGGCGCGGCCCGCGCGTTCGAGGCGATCACCACGAGCGCTGCCGCGAGCACGGCGGCGGCGCGGCAACGCCGGTTCATCCCTTGACGCTTCCCATCAGGAGGCCCCGCAAGTAGTAGCGCTGCAGGACGAGGAACAGCACCAGGACCGGCAGGACGGTGACCACCGACCCGGCCATCATCAGTTCGGTGTCCTGCACGTGCTCGCGCGAGAGACCGGCAAGCGCCACCGGCAGCGTCTGCAGCTCGCGATCGGTGAGCACGATCAGCGGCCACATGAAGTCGTTCCACGCGCCGAGGAACGTGAGCACCGCGAGCGTGACGACGATCGGCTTCAGCAGCGGCAGCACGATGGTCGTGAAGATGCGCAGTTCGCCGGCCCCGTCGATGCGCGCAGCCTCCAGCAGTTCATCCGGGATCGACAGCGCGTACTGCCGCACCAGGAAGATGCCGAACACGCTCGCGAGCCAGGGCACGAGCGCGCCGGCGTACGTGTTGACGAGGCCCACCTGCTTGAGCATCAGGAACAGCGGCATCATCGCGACCTGTCCCGGAACGACGAGCGCACCGAGCAACGTGCGGAAGGTCGCATCGCGCCCGGCGAAGCGCAGCTTCGCGAACGCATAACCGGCGCCGAGGTTGAAGAGCAGCGACAGCCCGGTCGCGGACGCGGCGACGAAGGCGCTGTTGGCGACCTGGCGCCCGATGCCCGCCGTCGCAAACAGCTCGCCGTAGTTCGCGAGCGTCGGAGAGCGCGGCAGCAACGGTGGCGGAAGGACGCTCGCTTCGCCCGGCGCCATCAGCGATGCCGAGGCCATCCAGGCGAGCGGAGCGAGCGTCAGCGCGGCGAACGCGGCCAGCGCCGCGTTGACGGCGACGGCGCGCCGGTTCATGCAGACTCCGCGTTGCGCGCAAGGCGCAGCTGCATCAGCGTGACCGCGAACATCAGCGCGAACAGGACGAACGCGACCGCCGATGCCGAGCCGAGGTTCCACCACTTGAATCCCTCGTCGTACATCAGGTAGAGGACCGTGACCGTCCTTTGCGCCGGTCCGCCCTGCGTCATGACGTACGGCTCGGCGAAGAGCTGGAAATGGCCCGCCATCGTGAGGATGCTCACCATCAGCAGCACCGGCGCAAGCGCGGGCAGGGTGACGTCGCGCAGCCGGCGCCAGGCATTGGCGCCGTCGATGCGCGCGGCCTCGTAGAGCTCGGCCGGCACCGTCTGCAGCGCCGCGAGCAGGATGATCATGTTGTAGCCGAAGTTCTTCCACACCGCGAGCAGGATGATCGCCGGCATCGCCCAGGGCGGATCGCCCAGCCAGTCGATCGGGTCGACGCCCAGCGCCGCGAGCGCATGGTTGAGCAAGCCGTAGCGCGGCTGCAGCAGGTAGCGCCAGACGACGGCCACCGCCACCACCGTCGTGACCACCGGCGCGAAAAGCGCCGTGCGATAAAAGGCCTTGAAACGGGCAAAGCGTGAATCCAGCAGCAGCGCCGCACCGAGCGAGACCAGGATCGACAACGGCACGCCGAGCACGACGAAGTACAGCGTGTTGGACAGCGCCTGCCAGAAGAGCGGCGTCCGGACGAGCCGCACATAGTTGTCGATTCCCACGAAACGCAGGTTGCGCAGATCGGCCAGCGCGTAGATGTCGAAGTCGGTGAAACTCATCGCCAGTGCGCCGACCACGGGCACGACGAAGAACACCGCGATGGCCACCAGGGCCGGCGCGACGAAGAGCCAGCCGGCCGCCGAGCGCTTCATGCCGTCTTCGCCTGCGCACGGGCGAGCATCCAGCGCCTCTTCTCCAGGATGCGATCGGTGCGCGCATCGAGCTCGGCCGGGGCGTCGGATGCATCGAGTTCCCCGTGCACCACCCGTTCGACCGCGAGGCGCACTTCGGTCGCGATGCGCTCCCACTCGGGCACCTTCGGCGCCGGCCGCACGCGTCCGAGCTGCTCGAAGAACGCGCGGGCGTACGGATCGGTCGCGAGCACCGGGTCGTCCCAGGTCGAGCGGCGCGGCGGGAGGTTGCCGGTCATCGTATGCAGGCGCCGCTGCACGGCGGGTTGGGCAAGGTACTCGACCACGCGCCAGGCCGCTTCCTTCCTGCGCGAGCGGCGGAACATCACCAGGCTGGATCCGCCCGCGAGCGACGCGCCGGGTCCGCCGGGTCCCGGCAGCGGTGCCGTCATCCAGACCGACTGGAGTTCGGCGGGGAGGCGCCGCTTGAACTCGCCGATGTTCCAGGGTCCCGAGATATAGAAGGCGAACGTGCCGCGGCCGAATTCATTCCAGACGTTGGCGATCTGGTTGTCGCTGCCCGCGGGTGCAAACCCGCGCTCGAACATCGACAGGTAGAAGCGCAACGTGCGCCCGAAGCCCGCGGAGCGGAAGTTGCCCCAACGGTCGCCGTCACGCAGGAGCGGCTCGTCCTGCTGCAGCGACAACGCCACGAGCGGCTCGAATTCGTTCAACGGCAGCAGGATCGCATAACGGTCGCGCCCCATCGTGCGCTTGAGCGCCTCCAGCATCTGCACCCATTCGTCCCAGCGCCGCGGCGGTGCCGGGAAACCCGCCTGTGCGAGCAGGTCCGCGCGATAGAACAGCAGCCGCGTATCGACGTACCACGGCACGCCATAGGGCTCGCCGGTGCTCGTGTTGGTCTCCCAGATCCCGTCGAAGTAGTCGCGCGGGTCGATGACCGGCGAGGCGCGCACCCTCGCACCGAGCGGCTCGAGCGCGCCGAGCGCCACGAGCTCCGGCAGCCACGTGTTGCCGAGCTGGCACAGATCGGGCGTTGTTTCGCCCGCGAACGCGGTCAGGAGCTTTTCGTGGCCCGCCGACCAGGGTAGCTGCTCCACATGCACACGGAAACCGGCGCTGCGCTCGAATTCACGCAGCAGTTCGCCGAGCACCTCGCCCTCGCGCCCCATGGCCCAGAAGCGCACCGTGTCGTCGCGCGCGCGCGTGCATCCTGCCGCAACCGCAGGCGCCACGGCATACGCGGCCGCGCGCAACAGTGCGCGGCGGCGTGGGTTGGTGGCGGCTGGCGATTGAAGCGGAAGCATCGCGTCAAATTTTCGACGACGGAGCGGGAAGCTTGGCTGCTCCCTCCCCCGCGTGCGGGAGAGGGCGGGGATGGGGGCGAACGTTTGTGGGGTCAATCGAAGTGCCGCTCTCCTTGGAGTGCCCGAGGACGATCGTGGTCCGGCGCGCCGCGTGCCGGGGGCAGCCTCGCTCTCAGGCCAGCCAGCCGCCCGTGAACCCGGCCCGCACGAGCCCGCGCCGCAAATGAGGATTGTTCCGCATCGGTCGCCATACGGACTCATTGCCGTGGTTGCCGAGCATCGCCAGCGTCGGACCCTGGTCGATGCCGAGGTAGTTGGTGTCGACCCAGCCCCAGCCTGCGATGCGCTGCCCATGGACGAGGGGCACGTCGTCGTAATCGAAGCTGAGATTGAACGCGTCGATGAAGCCGTATTGCGAGTAGATGCGCGGGCCGAAACGCGCAAGCAGCGCGCGCAGCGTCGGCGTCACGATCTCCGGCGCGAACGGCAGCGATGCCGCCACCGCGTGCGGTGCGATGGTGCCGTCGTCGCCGGCGAGCACGCCGGCGCCGCGGCCCGCGTAGCTGCGGAACCTGCGCGTCTCGCCTGCGAAGGGACGGACGATGTCCGCCGGGCCTTGCGATGCGCTGATGCCCCAGACGTCCGGCCCGTATCCGTTCCAGCCCAGCGGATTGGCGCTTGCGTAGGCGCGTTGGGCGTACGTGGCGCGGCGCGAGTTCTCGAAATAATCCAGGCCGCGTTGGCGGAGATAGGCGTCGGCAATGCCCTTGAAGTCGATCCAGCAGTGCGAGAACTGGTGGCCGAACAACGAAGCGAAGTGGAGATGCTCCTCGCCGGGCGTCGTGGTCCAGCAGCGATCGTAGGTGCTGGTCCAGACCTCCCACGCATCGGGCTCGACCGCGAAGGTTGGCGAGCCGAGCGCGAGCACGTACAGGATCATCGCTTCGTTGTAGCCCTTCCAGTCGTACTCCATGAACCCGGAGTCCGGATACCAGCCGTGGCAGATCGAAGGCGGGCGGGTCTGCATCCAGCGCCAGTCGACCCGCGCGTACAACTCCCCGGCCAGCGCACGGATCTCGACCTCGGCCGCATCCGTGCCGTCGAACCAGCACTGGCAATAGAGCACGCCCGCGATCAGCAGCGCGGTGTCGACCGACGACAGCTCGACGTCTTCGGCGGCGCGCGTGCCCGTGGTCATGTCGAGGAAGTGATAGAAGAAGCCGCGATAGCCGCTGCGGCCCATCGGTTCGGGCCCTTGCGGCGCGTCGCGCAGGAAGCGCAGCGTGGTGAGCACCCGGTCACGCGCCTGGGCGCGTGAAATCCAGCCGCGCTCGACGCCGACCGGATACGCGGTGAGTGCAAAGCCCAGCGCCGCGATGCTGCACGCCGACTTCGCGGGCCAGCAGTCGGGAGCCAGCCCGTTGGCGGCGTTGGTCGTCTCCCAGAAAAAGCGCAACGCGCGGTGGGCGAGGTCGTCGAGCATGACGTCGGGCGGCGGGAGCGGGGGTCCCTCGGATCGAGCCGCCAGCGCCAGTTGATGCGCGCGTCCTGCGCCCGCGATGCCGAACCCGAACGCAAGCGCCGCCGCGCAGCCGCTGTGCAGGAGCAGGCGGCGCGATGTTGGAGTGCCGGTGCGGCTCGGCAGACTAGCCTCCCTTGCGCCGGCGCGGGTGGACGGCGATGACTTTCGGTCTCGCCCGGCTGCACGAATTGCGCACGACCAGTTCGGTACGCAGCGTCTGGCGCGTGACCTTGTCCGATTCGCCCGCCTCGATCGCGGTGGCGAGGCGCTCGAGCGCGAGTTCGCCGAGTTCGGCGATGCGGATGCGAACGGTGGTAAGCGGCGGGCTCACGAAACGCGCGATCGGTACGTCGTCGAAGCCTGCGAGCGCGATCTCGTCCGGCACGGCAATGCCGGCTTCGCCCAAAGCGAACAGGCATCCCACGGCCATCATGTCGTTGGCGGCGAAAACCGCATCGGGCCGCTCCGACAGCGAAACGAACTGCCGGCCCGCGCGGTACCCGGATTCCTCGGTGAAATCGCCGCGCAGCACGTGCGGTGCGCCGACGGGCCGCGCCTCGGCCAGCGCCTCCAGGTAGCCGGCAAGGCGCGCCTTCGCGTCGACGTTGTTCTCGGGGCCCGCGATGTGCGCGATGCGTCGATGACCGCGGCCTAGCAGGTGCCGCACCATCGCGACGGCGCCGCCGCGATTGTCGATGTCGATGGTGGAGCAACTCGCCGCCTCGAGGCCGGTGTTCATCAGCACCGTCGGCACTGCGGGCGGAAGACTCGAGGCCAGCACCCGGCCGTCGAGGTGCGGCGACATGACCAGCAGTCCGTCGACGCGGCCGCGCAGCGCCGCCAGTGCGGCGCGCGCCTCGGCGGCGTCGCCATGCGAGCAGGACAGGATCAGGTGCAAGCGGCGCGCACGCACGCTGCGATCGATGCCGTGGATGAGCTCCGAGAAGAACTCGCCGTGCAGGTCGGGCAGCAGCACGCCGACACACCGCGTGTTGCGCGTGCTCAGGCTGCGCGCCGCGTTGTCCGGAACATAGGCGAGCCGCGTCACGGCCTGCTGCACGTGGCTGCGCGTCGCGATGGCAACGCTGCCGTTTCCGTTGAGGACCCGCGACACGGTCGCGACGGAGACACCCGCCGCCGAGGCCACGTCGCGAATCGTCGCCGCTCGTCCCGAGTCGTGCACGCGTGCCGTCATGGTCGCGGCAAGGTAACCGGTTCCAAAAAATGCGGTCAAGATTGTGATTCTGCGTACGGGTGTTCCACCGCAGCAACACCGGCAGGTGGCGCATCCCATGCGCGATGTCGTTCCGAGGCGCAGGCAATCTCGGCGATGCAAAGGACGAGATCCCTCGCCTGCGCTCGGGCTGACAGGTTCCGGCACCTTGCTGCCCGGACTGGACGGGTAAGGCGGCGATTTTCTTGTAACCGCTTTCACCCGAGCTCGAAGCGGCGGACCACGTCCGGTGGCGTCAGGCCACGACGCCTTGCCGGCGCAGTGCCGCGATCTCCGCTTCGGAGTATCCGTAATCGCGCAGCACCGCGTCGGTGTCGTCGCCCAGGCCGGGGGCGGACGAGCGGATCGCTCCCGGCGTGCCCAGCAGCTTCGGCACGATGCCGGGCACGTCGACCTCGTACCCGTCGCGCGTGATCTGGCGCAGGATCATGTCGCGCGCGCGATAGTGCGGATCCTCGTAAATATCGCGCGCGGTGTAGACGCGGCCCGACGGGACCCGGGCCTTTGCGAGCACGTCGAGCACCTCGCTCACCGTGCGCACCCGCGTCCAGGCCTCGATCGCCCAGTCGAGTTCGCCCACCCGCGCGACGCGGCCCGCGTTGCTCGCCAGGCCCGGATCGCCTGCGAGGTCGTCACGGCCGATCGACGTCATGAGGCGTCTGAAGATGCTGTCGCCGTTGCCGCCGATGAGCACGAAGCCGTCGCTGCAACGGTACGCGTTCGACGGTGCGATCCCCGGCAGCGCGCCGCCCGCTGCCTCGCGCACGACGCCGAACGCGCTGTATTCGGGCAGCAGGCTTTCCGTGACGTTGAACACCGCTTCATGCAGCGCGACATCGACGACCTGGCCTTTGCCGCCATTCACCTTGCGGTGATACAGCGCCGTCAGCACGCCGATCACCCCGTGCAACGCTGCCAGCGTGTCGCCAAGCGAAAGGCCGCAGCGCACGGGAACGCGGCCGGGTTCGCCGGTGAGATGGCGCAGGCCGCCCATCGCTTCGCCGATCACGCCGAAGCCGGGCTGGTCGCGATACGGTCCGGTCTGGCCATAACCCGAGATGCGCAGCATCACGAGCCCGGGATTCGACTGCGCGAGCTGCTCGTAGCCCATGCCCCACTCTTCGAGCATGCCGGGGCGGAAGTTCTCGATCAGCACGTCGGCGTCCGCGATCAGTCTGCGCGCGACGGCCTGTCCGTCCGGATTGCGCAGGTCGAGCGCGATGGAGCGCTTGTTGCGTGACTGCACCTGCCACCAGACCGACGTGCCGTCCCTGAGCATGCGCCAGTTGCGCAGCGGGTCGCCCGTTCCCGGCGGTTCGATCTTGATCACGTCGGCGCCGAAGTCGCCCAGCGTCTTGCCGGCGAACGGGCCCGCGATCAGCTGTCCCATCTCGATCACGCGCACTCCGTCGAGTGCACCGCGCGCTGCCTGCATGACTCGTCTCCCGTCGTGAGCGACCGGCGGCGGCATTGTGCACCGGGCCGCGGCAATGAGCGGAAGCGACGACTCCCACGGTGCACAATTCCGCGCGGGGCCATCCTCGGCGGAGCGGATGCATGGGCAAGGTGTTTTTCGACGTCGGTGTATCGCTGGACGGGTACCTAGCGGGACCCAATGCGCGGCCGGGTAATCCGCTCGGCGACGGTGGTCCCGGCATCCACGCGTGGATGTTCAAGACCGCCGCGTTCCGCGAACATCTCGGCATGACGGGCGGCGAGACGACGCGTGACGACGACGTCTTGCGCCAGGTGTTCGAGCGCACCGGCGCCTACGTGTTGGGGCGCCGCATGTTCGCCGAGGGCGAGGTCGGCTGGCCGGAGACGGCGCCGTTCCGTGCCCCGGTGTTCGTGCTGACCCACCACGCGCGCGAACCCTGGCCGCGCCCCGGCGGTACGACCTTCTTCTTCGTCACCGAAGGCATCGCCAGCGCGCTCGCGCAGGCGCGCGCCGCGGCCGGCGCGAAGGACGTCCGCATCTCGGGCGGCGCCGCGACGATCCGGCAGTTCGTCGCCGCAGGGTTGATCGACGAGTTCACGCTGCACGTCGCACCGGTGATCCTCGGCGGCGGCGTGAAACTGATGGACCCACTGCGCCCGGCCGATCTCGTGGCCGAGCAGGTCGAGGTCATCGCCTCGCCGCTCGCGACGCACATCCGCTACCGCGTGCTGCGCGGGCCCGTCGCGTAGATCAGAGCGCGGTCGCAGCCCGGTGCATCCGCGCGACCTGTTCGCCACCGCGGCCGACCATCGACTCGTCGCGCGCCTGTTCCTCAAGGGCCTGGCGGTGGTGTATGCCATCGCCTTCGGTTCGCTCGCGGTCCAGATCACGGGCCTGGTCGGGCCGGACGGCATCCTGCCGTTCCAGCTGCTGCTGCAGCGGGCGTACGAGCAGGTCGGCTACGCCGCGGTGTGGCGCATCCCGACGCTGTTCTGGCTCGACAGCGGCGACGTGGCACTGCAAGGCGCGGCGATCGCCGGTGTCGGGCTGGCGCTGCTCCTGCTGCTCGGCATCGGACCAGCGACGCCGATCCTGATCCTGCTGTTCGTGCTGTACCTGTCGCTGTACCAGGCGGGCCAGATCTTCACCAGCTTCCAGTGGGACTACCTGCTGCTCGAATGTGGATTCCTGGCGATCTTCCTCGCTGCGGCACCGACGCGCCTGCTCGTGCTGCTCTATCACTGGCTGCTGTTCCGCCTGCGCTTCGAGTCGGGATTCTTCAAGCTCGCGAGCGGCGATCCGTCGTGGCGCGACTTCAGCGCCCTCGAGTACTACTTCGAAACGCAACCCCTGCCGCACGTGGGTTCGTGGTACGCGCACCAGCTGCCGCGCTGGCTGCTCGAATCCGGTGTCGGGTTCACGTTCTTCGCCGAACTGATCGTCCCTTTCTTCATCTTCCTGCCGCGTCCGTTCCGCGTGTTCGCGGCGGCGACGACCATCATTGCGCAGCTGCTGATCATCGCCACCAGCAACCACAACTTCATCAACCTGCTCACCGTCCTGCTGTGCCTGTTCCTGCTCGACGACCGCATCGTGGGCCGGGTCTGGCCGGCGGCGTGGCCGCCGCGCCTGCCAAATGCACGCGATGCGCCCGGACCGGTGCAGCGGGCGATCGCCGCCGCATGCGCGTCGCTGATCGTGACGCTCAGCATCGCGACGATGCTCGCGATGCAGGTGCGGCGGCCGCTGCCGGCCGCGATCTATGCCCTTGCGGACTTCGCTCCGGCCTACGGCATCGGCAACGTGTATCACCTGTTTCCGACCATGCAGACGGAGCGCCAGGAGCTCGAGATCTTCGGCAGCGACGACGGCGAGACGTGGCGCAAGTACGAGTTCCGCTTCAAGCCGGGCGCGATTGACGTGGCGCCTGCGTTCGTCGCGCCGCATCAGCCGCGGCTGGACTGGATGATGTGGTTCGTCCCGCCGCAGTCGCCGCGCACGAGCTACTGGTTCCCGCTGTTCCTGCAGGCGCTGCGCGAGAACCGCCCGGCGGTGACGAAGCTGCTCGCGCGCAATCCGTTTGAAGGCGGACCGCCGCCGCGGCAGTTGCAGGTGCTGGCCTATCGGTATCGGTTCACGACGGCGCGCGAGCGCGCCGCGAGCGGAAACTGGTGGCAGGTTGACCTGCTCGGCGAATATCCGGACGTGCCGCCGCGGCGGCCGTAAGGCCGCGCGCGACGTGGCAATCGTGGTGGTCGATCCCTTTTCGGTCGACCTCGTTGCGGCCGGCTGTCGGCGCACGCCTTGCTGCTCGCGCAGGTGACGATGACAATGAATCGCGGCGGTGGAATGCCGCGTAGCGCTTCGACTCGAACATGGCCGCGCGCTTTCACAACATCGTCGTCCTGACCGGTGCGGGAGTCTCCGCGGCATCCGGACTGCCAACGTATCGTGGTGCCGGCGGCGTGTGGGAAAAGCACAACGTCGAGACGTTCGGGACCATCGAAGGCTTTCGGCGCGCGCCCGACAAGGGCTGGCAGCTGTTCGGGTCCCTGCGCCCGATGATCGAGGCGGCGCAGCCCAACGCCGCCCACATTGCACTGGCGCAGTTCGAGTCGTCGCTGTCGCCGCAGGTGCGGTTTCTCGTCACGACGCAGAACGTCGACGGACTGCACCAGCGTGCCGGAAGCAGGAACGTGGCTGAGCTCCATGGCCGCATCATGCGTTCGCGTTGCGACGCCGGATGCGGCCAGCCGGCGCTCGACGACAGCGACGTGTACGTGGACGAGGTGCCGAAATGCCCGTCGTGCGGGGGATTGTGGCGGCCCGACATCGTCCTGTTCAACGAGATCACCGACGTCGAGGCAACGTGGCGCACCAAGCGCGCGTTGCGCGATGTCGAGCTCTTCGTCGCCGTAGGCACCTCGGGCAACGTGTCGCCGGCGTCGAGCTTCGTCCGCTGGGCGCGCGACATGGGCGCTCGCACGGTTCTCGTGAACGCCGAACCGGCACGCGACGAAGAGGCCTTCCACGAGCGCCTCTACGGCAAGGCAGAGGTCGTGCTGCCGCGCTTTCTCGAGTCGCTCGCGTAGTGGATCGTCAATGTCCCGCAGAACCCTCCTCCCCCGCACGCGGGGGAGGGGATGGTCGCTTCCTGTCGGCCCAACAGGCGATGATCCGGTGCAGTTCGTCGAGGCCGTCGGTGAGCGCGGCCGGGCCGGGCTGCAGGATCAGGGGCGACTTGATCTCGTGCAGGTCGCCCGTGCGCACGGCGGGAATATCGGCCCAGCCGGGACGCGCGGCCACCGTTTCGGGCCGAAACTTCTTGCCGCACCAGGAACCGACGATCAGGTCCGGCGCGCGCGCGATCACCTCGTTCGGGTCGGCGACGATGCGATCGCGCGCGAGGCTCGCCGCGCCCCGCTCCGGAAAGACGTCTTCGCCGCCGGCGATCGAGACGAGCTCGCTCACCCAGCGGATCGCGCTGATCTGCGGGTCGTCCCACTCCTCGAAGTAGACGCGCGGCCGCCGCGGCAGGCGTGCGGCCGCCGCGCGGACTAGCTCTATGTGAGCTTCGAGCTGCGCGGCATAACGCTGCGCCTTCGCCCCGGCTCCGACCAGCGCGCCGAGGCGCCCGACGTAGCCCAGGATGCCCTCGACCGAGCGATGGTTGCTGATCCACACCTCGATCCCGGCGCGGATCAGCGCCTGCGCGATGTCGGCCTGGATGTCCGAGAAGCCGATCGCGAGATCCGGTCGCAACGCGAGGATCCGGTCGACCCTGGCGCTGGTGAACGCCGAGACACGCGGCTTCTCGTGCCGTGCGCGCGGCGGGCGAACGGTGAAGCCCGAGATACCGACGATGCGATGCTCCTCGCCGAGGGCATAGAGCACCTCGGTCGGTTCTTCGGTCAGGCAGACGATGCGTTCGGGGTAGCGGGGCAACGTGCTGCGGGGTGGCTTGGACGAAGGGCACGGACGCGCGGCACTCGGCGCGCCGGGGCGACAAGCCTAGTCGACACACGTCCAAAAGGCCACCACGCGCAGGACTCCTGCGCCCGCGTCCGCGTTCAGCTCAGTACCCGCGCCCAGGCGTTGCCGCTGGAGCGGTAGAAGCCTTTCGTACGCGCGGCGGCGGTCTTCGCGTCGACGCCGGGCGCCCGCGTCGAGAAATGGAACGCCACTTCTTCGCGCGACACCGTGTCGAGTCCGTCTTGTTCGGGCGACTGCTGTGGTTCGAGCAGACGGGCACTGATCATTTCCATGGGGTTTCTCCAAAATTGTGGATGGCGAGGGATCGTTCGAGCCGGTTCGAACCGGCGTCTTCATCCACATCGCAATGCGGCGGTGAAACCCGTCAACGAGAGTGCGCCGGCGTCAGCGCGCGGACGCTTGCAGGAGGTGCGATCGGGCTCGGAAAAGGACTGCAATGCGACCGGAGAAAAAGATGCCTGCAAGCGCGAGCGATCCCGTCACGGCCCAGGTCCAGTGCCAATCACCGACGCGGTTCGCGACCCAAGCGGCGACCGGCGGCCCCGTGAACTGGCCGAGAGCGGAAAACTGCTGCATCCACCCGACCGTCGTGGCGACCGTGTACCCGTCGGGCGCGAGCCGCACCGACAGCGCGAACAAGGTGCCGGGAACGAGGCCCCCGATCGTCGAGAACGCCAGCACCGCGGCGTACTTCAAGCCCGGACCCGCATGCAGCGCTGGCACGAATGCCACGGCCGCTCCGACGGCCATCGCGGCGAACCCGCAATACAGGAGCACATGCGGCGTGGCGCCGCGCTGAAGCAGTCGACCCGAGGCGACGTTGCCGACGATGTTCGCCGCCGCGGCCAATGCCGTCAGTGCGCCCGCCACTTCGCCCGCCACCGCGGCCTGGACGTAGATCGAGGGCAGGAAGCCGATCACCGTGAGCCACTGGCCCGAATACACCGCGAAGGTGAGCGCGAGCAGCCAGGGTCCCCGCGACGCCAATGTTCGACGCAGTCGATCGATCCACGCGGCCGGTTGCGCCGCCGCTCCCTTGCCGTCGGGTGGTACGGCGATCAGGAGCCAGGCTGCCATCACAAAGGAGGGCAGCGCAAGCAGCCACCATGCGGCCTGCCATCCGATCGGGTGCAGGAGCCACGCGACCAGGAGCAGGGCGGCAGCGGTTCCGAACGGCATGTAGGCGCCCCAGAGCCCGAGCATCACGTCGTTGCTTCGACGCGACGGAAGGCGGCGGATCAGGCTCGGCGCAGGTGTGACCGCAAGCAGCAGTCCCAATCCCTCGACCGCCCGCAGGACGAGCAGGCTCGCGGCATCGTGCGCGAATCCACCGAGGGCGCTGGCTGCCGAAAGCGTGACGAGCCCGCCGACCATGCAACGGCGGAGTCCGAGGCTGTCGGCGGCGAGACCCACCGTCAATCCCAGCGTCATGCCGGCCAGCTGCACCAGCGAGAGCAGGAAGCCGGCTTCGACCAGGCTCAGCGACAGCGCTTCGCGCAGGACGGGTAATGCCGGCGGCAGCTTGCCGACGTGCAGCGCTGCCGACACGCCGGCGAGGATGACGATCAGGGCGGGATCGATGCCGCGTCGAGGGTTCGGATCGTCGTTCACCAGGCGAAGGCGGAGGCTTCCGCGTCGTGAGGGTGCAGCGAGCGCATGCGCGCGATTCTATTTCTTGCCCTCGGTGCCCGTTTCGCCGGACCATTGCGCCGGTCGGTCCACTGCGAAAGAGAGCAGAAAATGACGGCGACTTCGAACTGGTTCATGTGGGCGTTGCTCTCGGCGGTCTTCGCGGCGCTCACCGCGATCTTCGCCAAGATCGGCCTGGCCGGCGTCGATTCCGATCTCGCGACGCTCGTACGCACGGTGGTGATCCTGGGCGTGCTGGCCGCGTTCGTGGTGCTGACCGGCAAGTGGAGCAATCCTTTCACCTTGCACGGAAAGACGTGGCTCTTTCTCGTGTTGTCGGCGTTGGCGACGGGCGCCTCCTGGGTGTGCTACTTCCGCGCGCTCAAGATCGGCGACGCGTCGAAGGTTGCGCCGGTGGACAAGTTCAGCGTGGTCCTGGTGGCGCTGTTCGCGGTGACACTGCTCGGCGAGCGGCCCTCGCTGCGCGAATGGGCCGGCATCGCGCTGGTAGCCACGGGCGTGGTCGTGCTCGCGCTCAAGTGACGGACATTGCGAGGACCGCGATGGAGATCATCTCGAAGGTGACGCGACACGTGCCGCAGCCGGCCGCGTCTGCTCCTCCGGCGGCCGTACCTTCCTGAACATCGCGAGCAGCAACAGGTCGTAGACGACCTTCGTCGCGCCGGCCGCGATCAACGGCCATCCGAAGGCCGAGAGTCCGAGCAGGTATCCGGCAAGAGAAGGGCTGGCCGCCGCGGCGAGGCTGCGCGGAACCGAGGTGATGCCGGCGGCGGCCGGTCTTTCTTCGGGCGCGACGATCGCCATGACGTAGGAACTGCGCGTCGGCACGTCCATCTGCGACAACGCACTGCGAATGAAGAGAAGCGCGATCACGTAACCGAGCTGAGGCACGAACGGAACGGCGATCAGGCAGAGGTTGGCGGGCAGGTGCGTGCAGACCATCGTGTTGACGAGGCCGATGCGCCTCGCGATGCGCACCGCCGCGAGAAACGACACGGCGGAAAGCACCGACGTCCAGAAGAAGATCACGCCGACCGTCGCGGCCGAGAGCGCGAAGCGTTGATAGAGCCAGAGCGCGACCATCGACTGCACGACGAATCCACCGCCGAACGCATCGAGGCTGAACAATGCGGCGAGCGCGTAGACGCGCCGACGCGATTTCGCGAGTGGCGCGGCGGCGACGCGTTGCGCGCCCTCGGCGGCCGGCGGCAGGCCGCGGTAGATGAGCGCGCAGGCGAGGCCCACGACGGCGTAAAGAACGAACATGAGCTGCAGGGATGCCTGGTAAGAGATTCCGAACCAGGCCGGCAGGAGCGACGGCACGCCCGCGCAAAGCGCCCCCAGCGCGGCGAGCATCGAGCCGACCAGGCTGTAGCGCGCAAACGCCGCCGTGCGCTCGCTATCGGCGACCGCGTGCGCCAGCAGCGCGTGCTCCAGCGGCAGGAACACGCTCACGTCGCCGCTCGACGGATTCAAGGTGCCGACCAGGGCGATGACGAGCAGCGGCCAGAATTGCGTGCAGGTTGCAAAGCCCACACCAGTCGCCGCCATCAGCACGGTGGCAGCGATCAGGACACTGCGGTGGTAATAGCGATGCCCGTGCAAGCCCACCAGCAGCGTGAGCAGACCCGACCCCATCAACGTCGCGGTCGCAAGCATGCCGATCTCGAGCGGAGCATGACCGAGCTCCAGGAGATAGAGCGGCAGGAGGAGGCTCACATAACCGTCGGCAAGAGCACGCAGCCCGCGCGCGATTAGGATCCGGTTCGTGACGTGCGCGTCCATTGCCGCGATCGACTACCGGGCCAGGGCGCCGAACGAGAAATCGTCGAAGACCGTCACTACATCACCATGCCGTGCTCGCCCATCTCGTGGTCGTCGGGAAGTTGCAAGAGCGCACGTCAGCCATGCGCGACCAGCGGCTGCACGCCGATGCCGGCAAGCGCCGCGACGAGCACGATCACCGGCTCGGGGATTCTCTTGAAGCGCCACAGCACCACCAGTGTCGCGAGGGCGAGCGCGGCCGTGACCCAATCGGTGATCGAACGTTGCCCGATGACGATGACGGCGCCCGCGATCGCGCCGATAGCCGCTGCCGTGACGCCATCGACGAAAGCGACGATGGCTGGCCGCTTCCCGTGCTTCTTGAAGTACGGGGCGGGCAGGATGGTCAGCAGGTAGCAGGGCAGGAACGTGGCGGCCGCTGCGACCACCGCGCCCCAGAATCCGGACACGAGGTAGCCGATGAAGCCGGTGGTGATGACGACCGGTCCGGGCGTGATCATCGCTACCGCCACCGCATCGACGAACTGCCGGTCGGTGAGCCAGCCGTATTCCTTGACCACGCCGCCGTAGAGGAACGGCACGATCGCCAGCCCGCTGCCGAACACGAAACTGCCCGCGTACGCGAAGTACGCGCCGATCTGAGCGAGCTTCTGCCAGTCGACGCCCGCGGCGAAGATGGCCGCCACAGGTGCCGCGAGGCCGTTGACCGATCCCCGGGCGAGAAATCGCGGCGGCGCGCGCACGAGCCAGCCCAGCACACCCGCACCGAGGAACACCCAGACGGTTTCCGACCGGGTGATAACCGTCAGCGCCGCGCTGACGAGAAAGATCACCCACAGGAACTTGTCCCGGCCGAGGTTCTTCGCGGTCAGCTTGTACGCGCTCATCGCGATGATGCCGATGACGGCCGCGCCGACGCCGTAGAACACGGCTTGCATCCACGGTATGCCGCCGTAGGCCGAGTACGCCGCACCGATGGCTACCACCATGACGAAGGAGGGCAGCACGAAAGCCAGGCCCGCGAGCGTTGCGCCCGCCACGCGGTGGTGGACGTAACCGAGGTAGATCGCGAGCTGCGCGGCAAGCGGGCCGGGCATGAGCTGCGCGAGCGTCAGTCCTTCCTTGTAGTCGCTCTCGGAGATCCACCGCCGTTGCTCGACCAGATCGCGATACATGTAACCGACGAGGGCGACCGGACCGCCGAAACCCCACGTGCCGA
Source organism: Burkholderiaceae bacterium (assembly GCA_035502095.1). Classification (GTDB taxonomy): domain Bacteria; phylum Pseudomonadota; class Gammaproteobacteria; order Burkholderiales; family Burkholderiaceae_F; genus JAKANT01. The sequence goes on along the minus strand of DATJUX010000049.1, from coordinate 66,545 downwards.
GGCCGAGCATGTAGCGCACGAGCTGCCACAGGCTGCAGGTGGCCGACGGGTGCGTCGAAGCGGACGCCTCGGTTGCCGGGTTCATCGCGTCACCTTCGTTTCGTCGGCGCAGCGATCAGGTCGCGGCCGGGTCCGTTGCCTTGAGCGCGCGCTCGCCGCCGGCCGCGTACCACGCCGACAAGCCGCCGCGGATGAATTTCGCATCGAAGCCACGCGCGCGCAGTTCCGTTGCCACGCCACGACCGACATGGAATCCGTAGGCGCAATAGACGAAGACGGGCGCATCGGGCGAAAGCTCGTGCGACCACTCGGAAACGCGCGTCGGATCGCGCCAGAGCGCGCCTTGCATCATGTCGGTGCTTCGGGAGTAGTAGTGCCTCGGGCGCGCATCGAGGAGCTGCAGTCGTTCGCGGCCTGCACGTCGGGCCGCGAACTCCTCGATGGAGACCGAAGGTGGTGTTTCGTCGTCGGCGCCGCGCGCCGCTGGCGTCGCACCGCCGACCGCATCGACAAAACGCCGATCAACCACCGCCCAGTCGATGTTGCGCAGGAAGGCGTCGACGTACGCTGGTGCGTTGGCCCCGAAGTCGAGTTGGTAGGCGTGCTCGTACATGTCGAGCACGAGCAGCGGCGCGGCGTCGATCATGGTCGGGCCGTGTTCGAACGACACCTGGTTGTGCAGCCGGCGGTCGCGGCGCGAGTAGAACAGCATCACCCAGGCGGAGCCGCCGCGCAGCGACTGCGCGGCGGCCACGAACTCGCGACGCCAGGCATCGACGCTGCCGAAGTGTTCATGGAGGACGGCGTCCATCGATGCGGTGGCCGCGCCGTCGCCTCCCAGGTTGCCGAAATAGAGTTCATGCAGCGCGACCGAGGTGACGGCGAGGAGTTCCTCGCGCTTCAGGGCGCGGATGAGGTGTCCGGGCGCGGTCTCCGGATCGAGCGCATCGAGGTCGGAACGGATCGCATTGGCCGATCGAACGGCGCCGCCGTAGGTGTTTTCGTAGTGACTCACGATCAGCCGCTCCGACAAGCCGTTGAGCGTCCACGGCCGGCAGGGGATGGGGGCGATAGGTCGATGCATGGAAGCTGCTCGGGTCGGGTCGAGCACGTTCATTTGTTGGACTTGCCGCCTTGAAAATGCACGTACAGCGAATCGAGGACGCCGGCCATCTCCGCGAGCAGCTGATCGTCGTCGTCGATCCGCGCCCGCGCGCCGGACAACATCGCTTCGAAGCCGCTCGCTTCGGGTGTCGGTTCGCCGCCGACGTCGAGCGCATGGACCATCGCCCCGATGCGCAGCAGCGCCGCGTCCTTTTCGAGCGAGAACGCGTGCAGGAGGACTTCGAAGGTCACCTTGTCGTCGACGTGCGTGAAACTCGCGCCGTCGAAGTCGAAGGTAAGGGCGTCCTTCGGCGCGCGCCGGATATCGCCGAGCCAGGTGAAGGTCGCGTCCCTGTCGATGAAGCGCCGGATCAGCCACGCACACGCGATCCGGTCGACCCACGGGCGGCGCCGCGTCGCCCAGCGCCGGCCCTGATATTCGCGCCGCGCGAGCCGCGCGATGGCGCGATGGGCGGGCAGCGGCTCGTCGGGGCTGTAATAGCGCGTCAGCCGTGCCTCGGCCTCCGCTGCGCCGCGCTGCGCTCGCTCGCGCGCTTCGCCCGGGAAATAGTCGATGGCGACGACGGCTTCCAGGCTCTTATGCCAGAGCCTGAATTGACGGCGGGCTTCCGCTTCGGACCATTCGCGCAGGCGCTTCAGCAGGGCATCGAGGTCGACCTGGCACTCACGGTACGCCTCGCCACGATCGAAGAGCCCGATCCACTGGTTCTCCAGAGCGGCTTCCTGCTGCGCGAGGTCGAGGACATAAGCGCTCGCGCCCGCGGCCGACAACTCACCCTGCGACTCTTCGAGCGACTCTTTCAAGTCCTCGCGGCGCGGCAGGAGGTAGACGCCGTCGCGAAGGATCGCCGCGCCGAGGGACTTCATCTGGCGCCAGAAGCGCACCCGCAATCCGCCGTTTTGGCCCGGCAGGGTCGCAACGAAGAGAAGCCAGGGCATCGTTGTTATGGATATCACATATATGTATCAAGTTTTGCATAAGCGGTGACGATGTCAAGCTCGAAGTCGATCGAAGGCAACAGAAACCCCTCCCCAGCTGGCGGGGGAGGGGCGGGGGCGCGGCCGATGCGTGTGGAGCGCCGATCGAACTGCGCCGTCGATAGTCAGTGCATTTCACTAGCACAGTGTGCGTTGCGCCCCCCGCCGTAATCCTCCCCAACGAGCGGGGAGGGGATACGCGCTGCGCTACGACAGCGCAGGATCCGCGCGGATCGCGTAGTCCTGCACGTTCTGCATGTCCTGGATCGAGCGCGCGGCCTTCATCGATTCGCGGCCACGCTCGTCGGCGTCGGACTGTGCAAGGGCGATGCGCGCTTGCGCCGCCTCCAGTGCGCTGGCGTCGGACGGCGTCAGGCGGTCCTGCTTCAACTCGCGCGCGATGAGGCCTTCCTGTTCCGCCTCGCGCATCGTGGCCACGCGCAGGTGCATCCGGTCCATCGGTGCGCCGGCGTCTTTCGCGTGCTTCTCGGCGCGCTGCACTGCGCCGGCCATGTCGTTCTCGGCCTCGCGCAGCCGCGCTATCGCGTGCGAGTCGAGGGTTGCCACGCCGGGGATGAGGTGGGCTTCGAGCTTGTGCAGGTCAGCCTCCTGGCGCGTGAGAAGCGTCGCATTCGTGACGTCGATCTTTCCGTGCGCCAGGTCCGACGCGAAGCGCGACTCGACCGTCGCGTCACGCTGGATCAGCGCATCGAGCGGATGCGCCTGCGCGGTGGCGCCCATCGTCGACGCAAGGGCAAGGACGAACAACGCGGCTTTCATGACTGTCTTCCTCCTCATTGGGCCTAGTCGCTGTGGACGGGAAACTCGAACAGCTCGTGTGCCGTCCTGCCCGCCGCGACGTGCACGTGCATCTTGTGCAGCGTGTGCGTGCCGAGCGTCGCCGTGATCGAGTACACACCAGGATCCAGGCGCACGAGCATGAACGGCCCGGCAGCCGCGCTGTCGAACACCGTCTTGTCGCCGCGTTTGATCTGCACCTTGGCACTCGCGGTGAACTCATCGCGCTTCTTGTCGGCCGCCTGTTTCTCGACGATCTCCAGCGCCAGCGGGTACTTGTCGGTCTCGGCGCGGAACGCCGCGGCTTCCTCCGGCGTGATCCCGCCCGTCGCGTACGCGATGCCGTGGTACTGCTGCTCGGGAATGCTCATGGCGGCTGTCGCCGCCGCAGTCGTGGCCGTGGCACCGGCCGCGAGTGGAGTGACGATCAGGGCGCAAGCCAGCAGTGCGCCGCCGCGCGTGCGCAGCCACTGCCTGCGCAGGGGTGAACGATGAGACATCGAAATCCTCCTTGTTTCCGCCGCCCGGCACGCGCGTCTTGGGACATCAGCGCCGGTCGACAACGTGCGAGCACTCTAGATCTGCAAACGCCGCACGCGTAGTGGCAAGCGTCATTGAATGGACAGGACGCCAGTCACGTCGTGGTCATGCCTGGTGGACGATCGAGGCCGGCCCTGGGCGGCAACGACTCCCTCCCCGCGTGCGGGGAGGGAGTGAGCGGGGTTGAATCCGGCCGTCAGCCTGTGCCGACCGTGCCGAGCAGGTCGCGCACCGCCGCGTAGAGGGTGCCGGCGTTGTCGGACGACGGCGCGACGGCAACGCCTGCGCGTGCCGCGTCGACCCGCATCACGAGTTGCGGTCGTTGCGCAGTCAGTTGGTCGCGCAATTGGGGCCACAAGCGATCGAACTCGCGGTGCGCCGTCGCGAATCCGGTTTCGTCGTTCCATGTCGGCGCCTGGCGCATCCGGCGCGCGAGTACCAGCAGCACCTCGAGGCGCGGAACCGCTCCCTTGATCCGCGACGCGTACGGCTCAGTCAGGTCGCCGGACCGCGCCAGCAGGTTTTCGGTGCTGCTCAACAGCCACGGCCGGTCGTACACCGACAGGGCGGCCGACGCGTCGATGAGATCGGCGCTCAATTGATTGGTCGTGGCGAAGAAGCGACCTTGGGTTCCGCCGGCCGTGGTGTAGCTCGATTCCAGTCCATCGATCGAGGCAGCCAGGATGCGCGCCTCGCCGAGCGCGTTGCGCGCGTCGCTCCAGTGTCTCGCCCGCGTCGCGTCGTACAGCCTCACCGCCGCGGCGTCGAACTCGAGCAGCGCCGTCGGTACCGCCCGCGTGGTGACGGGCTCGGCCAGCACGGGAGGCAGTCCGGCGACGATCAGTGCGACGCACATACCCGCCGCCAGCCAACGGCGGCGCATATCGATCGCGGACTCTCGGCCTTCGGCTTGCATCGGCAATGTCGGGACGCGGTGCATTGTCCGGCGGTGTGAAACACGAGGCCCATTGTCCCGGCGCGGCCGGCATCGCGCCAGAGTCGCGCGTCACGGTTCGTGCATGACCACCGTCACCATCCAGCGGCGCGTGCGCAGGCGCGCGACGGCTGCCGCCTCACGGAACGCGCTTGTTGACCGCGCGCACCGCGAGCTCGGTACGCGTGCGCGCGTGCAGCTTGTCCATGATCCGGCTGACGTAGTTCTTCACGGTGCCTTCGGCGAGGAAAACCGTGGCGGCGATCTGCTTGTTGCTCTTGCCTTGCGCAATGAGGTCGAGGATGCGTTCCTCTTTCTCGGTGAGCGGCTCCTCGTAGGCCGCGACCGGTGTCGTGCCCGCGCCGGGTGCCGTCTCCTGCGCGCCCGTGACGACCGGCGCCGGCTCGGAACCGCGCGGCGCGAGCAGGCGGAACTGCTCCATCACCTTGCGCGCGATGGCGGGCGAAAGCCGCGACTCGCCGCGGTCGACCGCGCGCACCGTCTCGAGCACGTCGTTCTCGCTCGCGTCCTTGAGCAGGTAGGCGTGGGCGCCGGCGCGGATCGCCTCGAACACGAGTTCGTCGTCGTCGTAGGTGGTGAGCACGACCACGCGCATCGTCGGATGCGCCGCCGTGATCGCGCGCGTCGCCGCGACCCCATCGAGGCGCGGCATCTGCAGGTCCATGATCACCACGTCGGGCGCGAGCGTGCGCCCCAGTTCGATCGCTTCGTGCCCATCGGCGGCCTGGCCGACGACGTCGATATCCGGCGCCGTCCCCAGGATCAGGGCGAGGCCGCGGCGGATGACCGGCTGGTCGTCGACGATGAGGAGCCGCAGCCGTCGCGATCCGGCGTCGGGACGGGTCATCGCGGTCAGTGGGCCCGTGTCGCGTTCGCGCTTTCGGCCGGGGCCGGCAGGCCGAGGCGGGCGTGCAACTCGCCGACCAGCGCCGACGGCAGGCGGGCGGTGAGGAAGCGGAGCATCGCCGCGACGGCGAGGCGCGCCTGCTCGGGCGTGAGTTGCGCGGCCCTGGCGACGGATTGAATCATCTCGTCGTTCATCGACATGCTCGCTTCGACCGACCCGGGTTGCGGCCACCGTTGGCGGACTTGCGGACCCTCCGGCATCTGCGTTGCGAGGGTACCCGAGCCAAGGCCGCAGCGGTCAGTGACGATCGGCACTTTTTTCGGGTTCGTAACCCCGGCGCGGGCGTGCGCCGGCGATGTCGCACACAATGCGCGCATGAAGGTCGTCCCGCCGGGCGTCGATCCGCGCCGTCACCTGACCGCGGCGCTCGGCTGGGCCATGTTCGTCGTCGTGGTGCTGGCTGCGCTGATCGCGGCGAATCTCGCCGCCGGGGCCGCCGAGCGGCGCGTGCGCGCCGACGCCGAGCAGCTGCTGGCGCAGTTCGCGCAGCAGGCGCAGCGCACGCTGGCCAGCGCGCTCGCCACGCGCGTGTCGATGCTCACGGTGACGGCGTCGCAGATCGCCGCCTCCGGCGACCGCAGCCCCCAGGCATTGCGCCGCCATGTGCGCGCGATCGCGCAGGGATTCTCGGAGTTCGTCTGGCTCGGCGTGACGGATGCCGAAGGAGGCATCGTCGCCGCGGCCGGTCGCGTGCCCGAAAACGCCGCTGCCTCTGCACACCTCTGGCTCGATTCGGCACGACACGGACCGTGGCTCGGCGACGTCCATGCGGCTGGTGCGCCGGCGCGTGCAGGTCCAGGCGCGGAGGAGGCCGGCGTCGATCATGTCATCGATGCCGCGGCGCCGCTGCTCACCGCCGACGGCACGCGCCACGGGGTCGTCGGCGCCTACCTCGCCTGGAACTGGATCGAAGGATTGCAGGCGGAGCTCGAGCGTTCGTTCACGACGCATCGTCCCGTGGAGTTGTGGCTCGCGGCGAGCGATGGAACGATCCTGAGCGGGCCGCCGGCATGGCGCGGCCGATCGCTGCGTGCACAGGGCGACGGCGCGGATCCGACCGAGGCAGGTGCGTATCTGGTCCGGCGCGCAGCGCTCGGCGACGCGCCGGAAGTGGCGGCGCTGCACTGGACCGTACTCGTGCGCCAGCGCACCGACCTCGCACTTGCCGATGCGCGGACCGTGCAGCACGCGGTTTTCGGCATCGTGCTCGTGGCCGGCCTGCTCGCCGCCGCGGCGGCGATCGTGGTGACGCGGCGCATGCTCGGGCGCCTGGTGCGGCTGGCCGACGATGCGCGGGCGGTGCAACGGGGAGAACGCACCGAGCTCGCACGGCCGGCCGGCCACGACGAGATCGCCGGCATCGGCGCGGCCCTCGCCGATGCGGTGGCGCAGCTGCAGGCGGAAAAGCGCGTGCTGCAGGCGCTGAACGCGGAACTCGACGCGCGCGTGGTTGAACGCACCGCGCGCATCGAACGCCTCGCGGGCGATCAGCGGCACGCCGCGGTGGTGCGCGAGCGGCTGCGCCTCGCGCGCGAGCTGCACGACACGCTCGCGCATTCGCTGATGGCGCTTCTGACGCAGATCCGCCTCGCGCGCAAGCTGCGCGGGCGGGTCGGCGACGCGGATCTTGACGCCGAACTGGCGCGTGCCGAGGAGGTCGCCGCGTCGGGACTTGCGGAAGCACGCGCCGCGATCGCGCAGATGAGACACAACGCGGTACGCGACAGCGGCCTCGGCGATGCGCTGCGCGAGCTGCTCGAGCGGTTCGCGCAGCGCACCGGGATCGAACACGAGCTGCACGTCGAAGGCGCAGCCGGCGCACTCGCCGGCGAACGCGCCGAGACCGCGTTCCGGATCGCCGAGGAAGCGCTCAACAACGTCGAGCGCCATGCGCAGGCTCGCCTCGTGCGGGTGACGCTGAGCGGCGGCGAGCCGCCGCTCTCCGGTGCGCCGCGCCGGGTCCGGCTCGAGGTGGCCGACGATGGCGTGGGATTCGACGCCGCGCCCGAGCATCCCGGCCATTACGGCCTGCGCGGCATCCGCGAGCAGGCGGCGTTGATCGAAGCGCGCCTCGAGATCGACAGCGCGCCGCGGACGGGCACGCGCATTGCACTCGAGTTCGACGACTAGGTATCCGCTCCGCCGCACGCCGGGGAGGGAGTTTCGGTGGTGACTACCGTCACCGTCATGCCTCCAACGATCGTGACGAATGCACCGCCTCACACGATGCCTTGCGCCACTGTCGACCCCGCGATGCGCCTTCTACATTCGTGCCCGTGGCTGCCCGTGCCCACGCCGCGATCCCCTGCATCCGATGTCGACCGTCGAACACACCTCCGAAGCCGCCGCGCCCGATGAGCAGCGGCGGATCGCGCTTGCGACGACCGGTGCGCTCGCGGGCGTCGGCCTGGTTGCGCTCGCCTGTCCGTTCGTCGCGAGCATGGCGCCTTCGGCCAGGGCACGCGCCGAGGGCGGACCGATCGACCTCGACATCTCGACGCTTGCCGAAGGTGAACAGCGAACGGTCGCTTGGCGCGGCCGGCCGACCTGGTTCATGCGCCGGAGCGAGGAGATGGTGCGCGCGCTGGAAAGGCCCAATGCCGACCTGGCCGACCCGCTGTCGCTGCGCTCCCAGCAGCCGCGCTCGTGCATGAACGCGACGCGCTCGGTGCGGCCCGACATCTTCGTCGCGACGGGCGTCTGCACGCACCTCGGCTGCATCCCGATCCTGCGCCTGGACGACGCGCAACTGAACGCCGAGCTGAACGCACCGGGCGGCTTCCGCTGCCCGTGCCACGGCTCGCGCTTCGACCTTGCCGGCCGCGTCGTGAAGAACGTACCCGCGCCGCTCAACCTCGAGATACCGGAGTACGCCTTCGCTTCGGCCTCGATCGTGCATGTCGGCTGAGGCGAGGCAACCGTGGCCGCCGTCGACCGAGCCGAACCGGCCCCTGTGCGCATTTCGGCACGCCGCGCGCTCGTCGACGGATGGGCGCTCGCCCACCCCTTCTGGCGCGCGCGCGACGAGCGGCGCGCGTGGATCCTGCTTGCGGCCGTGATCGCGCTGACGCTGGGGATCGTCTGGATCAACGTGCTGTTCAGCAACTGGAACAACCGTTTCTACGACACGCTGCAGAACCACGACCTGCGCGGCTTCTGGCACCAGCTCGGCGTCTTCGCCGCGCTCGCGGCCGTCTTCATCATCGCCGCCGTGTATCGCCAGTACCTGCAGGGCCTGCTCGCCATCCAATGGCGCAGCTGGCTCACCGCGCGCCTGCAACAGGGCTGGCTCCACCCCGGCACCGCGTACCGGCTCACGCTGCGCCCCGAGGCCGCGCTCGACAATCCGGACCAGCGCATCGCCGAGGACGTGCGCGGGTTCGTGGCGTCGACGCTCGACCTGCTGCTCGGCCTGCTCAATGCCGCGGTCACGCTGGTTTCGTTCATCGGCATCCTGTGGGGTTTGTCGGGTTCCGTGCCGCTGCCTTTCGGCAACGGCGTGAGCGTCCCCGGTTACATGGTGTGGGTCGCGCTCGGCTACTCGCTGATCGGAACCTGGCTCGTGCACCGGCTGGGCTTGCCGCTGGTCTGGCTCAACGGCCAGCAGCAGAAGGTCGAAGCCGACTTCCGCTACACGCTCGTGCAGGTGCGCGACCACGCCGAAGCCATCGCGCTCGCGAGCGGCGAACCCGCCGAGGACCTGCGCCTGCGCACCCGCTTCGAAGCGATCCGCGGTAACTGGCTGGCGCTGATTCGCGCGACCAAGCGGCTGACCTGGTTCTCCGCCGGCTACGGCCAGGTCGCCAACGTATTCCCGATCCTCGCCGCGGCGCCGCGGTACTTTTCCGGCGCGTTGATGCTGGGCGGGTTGATGCAGACGGCGCAGGCGTTCGGACAGGTGCAGGGTGCGCTGAGCTGGTTCATCGACGCGTACCCGCAGCTTGCCGGCTGGCGCGCGACGGTCGGCCGGCTTGCCGGTTTCTCGGCGTCGATCGAAGTCGACCGCGGTTCCGCGCATGCACGCGGCATTGCGATCGCCCGCAACGGGCGCGACCGCATCGAACTCGCGGGACTCTCGGTGCGCGCGCCGGGCGGACGTGAACTCGTCGCCGTGCCGGCGCGCACCCTCGAACCCGGCATGCCGGTGCTGATCGCGGGCCCATCGGGTGCCGGCAAGAGTTCGCTGATCCGCGCGATCGCGGGCGTGTGGCATGAAGGCCGCGGCACGGTCGCCCTGCCTGCAGGCGCGACGATCATGTTCGTGCCGCAGCGCCCGTACCTGCCCGACGGCACGCTGCGCGACGCGATTGCCTACCCGTCCGGGCCCGGCATTTTCGACTCCGGGGTGCCGCACGCCTGCCTCGTCCAGGCCGGCCTCGGACGTTATGCCGATCAGCTCGATCAGCGTCAACGCTGGTCGGAGGTACTGTCGCCCGGCGAGCAGCAGCGCATTCATTTCGCGCGCGTCTTCCTGCACCGCCCGGACTGGGTGTTCCTCGACGAATCGACTTCCGCACTCGACGAAGTGTCCGAAGCGAACCTGTACCGTGAACTGCGGCGCGCGTGCCCGGCGACGACGGTGATCAGCGTCGGGCATCGTTCGACGCTGATCGGCCTGCATGACCAGGTCTGGCGGATCGGCGGGGCGCAGGGGTGCAGCAGGCAATCGCAGTCGCTGCGCAGGGAGAGGGCGCGCGCGGCTTTGTGACGATGCGTTCCAGCCCCCTGCCCAGCCTGAGGGGGAGGGTGTTTGTCCGGCTCTACTTCGCAGCGCGGTCGGACGTTGTCGCGATATCCATGGGCTCGTAATACGGCCGGCTGCCGAGCGCGTCGACGCGCGCCCAGAACTCCGGGCCCGACGCCAGGCCGCGATCGTCCTTGCGCGCGGTCTGGCGCCACATCGCCCACGACTCCGGATGCAATCGGATCGCTTCGGCGACGAGCGCCTCCGCCTCGTCGGTCCGCCCCTCGCGCAGCAAGTGCAGTCCAAGGCGGAAGCGCACGTGTGCCGCGGCGATCGTCTCCCGGGGCAGCTTCAGCCTGGCGGCCGCGCGATCCTCGTCCATCACGTGGGGACTGGCGGCGCCGCGCCGTGCCCAGTCGCGCACGGCTTCGAAATACCCGGCCTTCACGCGGTTGCGCTCGGCGACCACCGCATCGGGAACCGCCCGTGTCTGGCGGTCCATCGCGCGGAAGCCGTCGTTCGAGCCCGCCGTCTCGGGCGGGCGCACGATGCGTCCGCGTTCGTCGATCCACATGGCCTGCGGCACGTTGACGAGGTTGTACAGATCGGCGAGGTGATGATCGCGATCGATCAGGCACACGTAACCCGGCTTGACTGCCTCGATCCACGGCCGCGCCGCCTCGGGCTGGTCCATTGCGACCGCGACCACGGTCAGGCCGAGGTCCTTGGTGTCTTCGTGCAGTGACTGCCACACGGGCAAGTCAGCGCGACATCCTCACCACGAAGCCCAGGTGGCGAGGAAGACCTTGCGCCCGCCATACGACGACAGCGTGTGCGGACGGCCCTCGAGGTCGGGCAGCGTGAAGTCGGGGGCCTCGAGCGTGGCGAGCGCGGCGCCACGATGCGCCGCGCTGGTGCCCAGCGCCCAGGTGCGCGACGCGGCGTCATGCACGAGGGGCTGGCCGCTACGCCGCCACATCGCGGCGAGATTCAGCCGGCCGTCGCGCACGAGCTCGCGCTTGAGCGCGCGCGGCAACGGCACGCAGATGTCGCCGTGGCACAGGCCCTCGGGCTTCCACGTCCAGCCCGTGGCCTGCTCGATCTCCTTGCCGTCCAGCCAGAGGTCGTCGCCGTCGGCAGCGGCCTCGGGCACCTGAGTCTGGCGCTGTTCATGAAGCAGCGTGACCACGACGATTGCTCCTTGCTTCGCATGAATGACGGGTCGCGCGTTGGATCGTAGAGCGAATCGACTGCGTTTGGCGTACCCGCGCCGAATCCACGGCGTACCCGCCGGGTCGGGCGCGTCGATGCGACACAAGGTTGCGCGAGCCACCGTGCGCGCGCCGCACCCGGCTTCGGTCAGGGATCGCCTTGCTGCGCCGGTGGCGTATCGGTCATCGCCGGGCCGAGCTCGCCGAAGCGCGCGGGAATCTCCGCGTAGAACGGGCGCACCTTTTCCACCTTGACGAGATCCAGGATCTGCTTCTTCTCCGCGTCGGAGACGATGAACTCGATTTCGACGATCAAGCTCCCGCCGAGTTCGATGAAACGGTCCTCGTGCATGACGTGGTGGCGACCGAAGCCTGCCAGGAACGTGCCGTCCATCGCTCTCAGGCCGCTCGCGAGGCGCCTGCCTTCACGCTAGAAGCTGCGGGGCGACGTCCGCGCGCGGCTGTTCCGTATCCTCGCCAAAGACCAGTTTATATAGATCCGCTCCATAGCTTGTCTCGAGCGGCGCACCTTCGATCAGCTTGAAGGTGCGTGTCCCGTCGGGTTTGCGTTCTGCGCGCAGGAAAACGCCGGCGTCCCGCTGCCGGTCGTACATGCCGCGGGCGAACGGATACAGATGTGTCACGAAGAACACGCGGACGCCGCTTTCCAGCAGCGCGGTGGCGATCTGGCGCGCGATCTCCGATCCTTCGCGCTGGTTGGTTGCCGCGAACGATTCGTTGAACAGCACGACCGCGTCGGGCACCAGGTGATCGACGATGGCGCTCATGCGCGCGAGCTCCTCGTCGAACTTGCCGCTCTTCAGCTGCGTGTCCTCTTCGCGCTTGTAGTGGGTGCAGATCGCCGGGCACAGCGGACCGCGAAAACTTGCGGCGCATACGAACATGCCTGACTGCATCATCAACTGCGCCAGGCCGATGCTGCGCAGGAAGCTCGTCTTGCCCCCCTGGTTCGCGCCGGTGATCACGCACAGGCGCTTGCCCTCGGCGGCGACCGAGTTGGCAATCACGTTTCCTTGCATCGTAAGAACCAGGCTGATGTCGTGCAGGTCGGCAAAACGCAGGTCGGACTCACCCGCTGCACTCGGCAGCGGGGCCGCGTGTGGCACGCCACGGGTGAGCAGATGCTCGTGCAGGTTCAGGCAGCCGACGTAGAACGCCAGTTCCGTGCGCAGCATCTGGAAAAAGCTCAGCACGTGGTCGGCCGACTGTGCCATGGCGTTGGCGACCTCGTTGATGCCGCGATCGCGCAGCTCGCCCAGGGCTTGTGCGCCCGCTTGATCGCGCGTGGCGATGTGGAACGTGTACGCCGGCGGCGCCCGGCCGAGCAGGCGGTCGAACCAGTTCGGCCCGCGCCCGTGCTCCTTGCGCAGCACGTGGTCGACCCCTTCGTTCGCATTGCCCAGGCGTGCGCTGAGCAGCGTGCCCTTGCGGAAGCTCAGTTCGGTCAGATGCGCCTCGATGGTGGCGAGGTACGGCTCGTCGAGTTCATCCTGCAGGGTCGCAAAAAGCGCGCTGAACCCCGGCGACCGGAAGCTAGACCCGTGCCGTTCCGCGATCCCGCGCAACTTGCGCAGCATCTCGACGAACATTGCCATCATGGTGATCGACTCGTGCAGGATCGACGCCGGATAGTTGGCGAAGATGCCGAACCAGTGCTTCTTCTTGCGTTCGATGGTCTCGACCGCGAGCGCATAGAGCTCGCGCACCACGGCGGGATTGCGCAGCGCATCGGCGAGGACGGCCTGGCGGTGCAGGACCGTTGCCAGGTCGTTTCCGGTAGCGCCCAGTAACGCCGCGCGCGACACTTCCAGCACGAAGTTGTCGCCGCCGTGCATCGCCCCAAGCAGCGTGTCGAGTTCCAGGTCCTGCACCAGTGCCGGCGCGTTCCATGGCAGCGGCTGCTTCGTGTCGAAGTCGCGCCCGGGATGCATGAGCAGCGCTTTCATGCGGGGATCCTCTCGCGCAGCTGCCGGTAGCCGACACGGTGCTTTTCGGCGATGGCGAGCGCGTACGCCAGGCCGTCGGCGGGCTTGCGCAGCACCTTGAAGGTGCGCTCGGCGAGGATGTCGGGATTGACCGTGCTGGCCATGCTGACCGTCTTCGCGTCGAACGCGGCCAGCTCGTCGAGAAACGTCACGACGACGCCGAGCGCATCGAGCGCGGACAGCCGCCGCATGACGCGCTCGGCGAGATAAAGGGCATCGTCGAGCGTGGTCGAGGCGAAGATCTCGTTGATGACGACGATGCTCTGCGCATCGGCCTGACGCAGGATCTCGTGTATGCGCACCAGGTCGTCGTGCAGCTTGCCGCGCAGGTTGGCGATCGTTTCTTCGCGCTCGAAGTGGGTGAACAGGCGGCCGAACAGGAACAGCTTCGCTTCCGTGCCCGGGACGGGGCAGCCGAGCAGCGCCAGATGGTGCAGCTGGCCGAACGTGCGCGCGAAAGTCGTCTTGCCGCCCTGGTTGGGCCCGGTGACGACGAAGATGCGTTCGGCGCCGCGCAGGACGAAATCGTTGGTGACCACCGGCGTTTTCTCGGCGACGAGCCGGTCGGCCAGGGCAAGATCGAACGTCGCGCGGCACGCCACCGCCTTGTCGCGCACGCCGATGCGCGGATAGCAGAACGGCAGGCCGGCCTGGTGCAGCCGGTCTGTGTGCTCGAGCCAGGCGATGTAGAACTGGACGTCGCGCTCGAACCCGCACAGCGCGTCGTCGCGGAACCCGGCGTGCAGCGCACAGAAATTCTCCAACGCGCCGAAGGTCTCGGGATGCAGCCGCGCGACACGATCGAGAATCTGCGCCTCGATGTGGTTCATCCAGGAATACTCGCTCAGCTTGCTGCGATAGTCCTTGACCGCGCCGCGGCGAAACCTCTCGAAGGTCGCCTCGACGGCGGCTCTCTCGTCGAGTTCGCCTTCGAAGCGGCGCACCGTCACCGCGTCGTATTTGATGCGGACGCAGTAGCGGACCGCATCGAGCTCGGCGAGGCGTGCCCGGACGTCGCTTTGCAGCGTGCGGAAACCCGCCGACGCGACGTATTCCCCGAGGTGCGCCTGCAATGCCTGCATGCCGCGCGAGCGCAGTGGACAGTCGGGCAGCGCGCGCGCCAACGCGTCCACCGCCTCGCAATAGGTCTGCGCCGCACCCAGGAACCAGCGCGCCTTCTCGAACTTGTAGTAGCGCTTTTCCGACGGGTTCAGGATCTGGCGCATCGTGCGCATGCCGCGCGAGAACGCGTTGACCGCGGAACGGATGGCTGGCTCCTCGAGGTCGCGCATCACCTCCTGGCGAAAGACGATCGCGTCGAGCTCATGCAGCCGCGTATGGAAAAGCGGGGCGAGGTTGTATTCGTCGCGCCCGCGCGTCAGCGCCGCGACGATGCGGTCCAGCGCGAGGTCGTGGAAGTAGGCCGGCGGCTCCTTCTGGAGCGGCGGCTGGTCCCGCGTGAACAGGATGCTGGTGAATGGCATCGATCGGAACTCGCGGTTCATTCGCCCCAACCGCCTACCAATGCCTCGGGCCTGCCACCGAGCCGGGCCAGGGCGGCGAGCAAGGCAGCTCCCTCCGCCGCCGCATCCCCGAGCCCCGCGCCGGCCTGCGCCAGGCGCTCGCGCTGGACGGCGGTCAGAAAGGGCCGCGTCGCGCCGCGGTCGGCGACGAGATAGGCGGAGGCGAAGTGGCGCAGGCAAAGCCCGTGGCCCTGGGCGTATGCAGCGCGCTGCTGCGCCGACTGCAGCAGCTCCAGCAGTTCGCCGATGGCCGCCTCGCGGGCCACGGCCATCCGCTCGCAGGCAACGCAGACGAGCGCGTGCGGCCGGGTGCGCGTCTTGGCCGGCAGATGCTTGCCACGGCGGCGTTGCACCCGCGGCCGCGCGAAGAGTTCTAGCTCATTTGGCGTCGTGGGCGTGAACGGCGGCAGACGGCGAGCGAGAATCTCGAGTGCCACCGCGCCGGCATGCGAGGCCGCCATGCGGATGAGTGCCGGGTCATGCAGCGCCACGACAGCGCGAACGTGCTGCGCGCACGAGGGGAAAGTCAGCCACGCCGGTTGCCCTGTCCGCAGCGTCCGGCGCACCATGGCCAGCCAGCGCGCCTGCGCGGTAGCGATGCGCAGGCAGACCGGACAGGCGGTGGCGTCGCGAAGGAGACTCTTCAGTTCGACCGCACGGTGGGCGTCGTCGATGTTGCTCGTCGTCGATGCGGCCGCCTCGTCGACGTGCATGACGATGTCCACGCCGGGGTCACCGGCGACACTGTTCAGCAGTCGGTCGTCCCGTGCGCCGGGTGCCTCGAACTGGTTGTGCCGGTCGAGTGCGCGGTCGAGCGTCTCGCGGTAGTGCGGCAGTACGCGCTCGCGCACAGCGCTGTCCGCATCGACGTACAGATGCTTGAAATGGGTAAGACACAAGCGCTCGAGCCGGTCGAATGCAGCGCAGGTGGGCTCGCGCGCGATCTCGTGCAGCAATCCTGTCGTTACGTGAGCTGCCGCGCGCTCGGCGAACCGGCACGCGGGGCAATCGCGGCCGGCGTGGAAGCACAGGTCGATGATGCGATCGCCGAACTTCACCTCGTTGCCGAGCATCTCCGACCAGCGCGCGAGCGCGCCGTGCGCAGCGGCGGCGATCGGCGCAGCCGCTGCCGGGTGCCGGAGCAGCGCCAGCGTGTGCGCCCCGCAGTAGCCCAGCGTATCGGCGATCGCCTCGGCGCTGCGTTGCGCGCGCAATGCGGTGGCGAACGCGTGACCGGCATAGGCCGCATCAGCGACTGCAGCAGCGGCGCAGGCGGGGCATGCACCGCCGCCGGCCGCGACGCATCGTGCCGCATCGGTCGCAATCGGCGCCGCAGGCTCGGCCCGTGCATGCCCGCCTTCGACACCGCGCGCGCGGGGGCGCGCGGCGACAGGCTCGCGCCCGGCGGGATTCGGTCGAAAGCTGATTGTCGAAGCGCCACGCAAGGTTGGCTGCATGCTGACACCTACAAAGACAGTCGTCGGTCCTTGTAGGCATCATCAGCCTCGCGGCGGTTGGAATTGCGGGAGGAATGCCATCTCCCTGGGGCAATGGTACTGCGCGCTTCCTCGCGACGGCAAGCGTGATGCGCATCGGCGCAACGTGCACTACGACTGCGGCGCGTGCTCGGCAGGTGCCGGGTCGGCTGCGAACTCGCTGGCGTAGTCGCCTTCGGGCACCGTCAGGCGGCGCAGCCGATCGAGATCCGCGCGCATCGAGGCGGCGTCGTGTTTCCCCGCCGCTCCACGCTGAGTCTCGACGCGGCGCATCTGTTCGACAAAGTCGCGCCGCAGGGCATCCATGCTCCCATCGTTCCATTCGGTGAGCGCTTCGTCGTACCCGGCCAGTGCCCGCAAGATCAGTTGCTTGAGTCCGCGCCGCTCCAAGTCGCGGCGGACGCAAGCCGCAAGCAACGGGCGGATGGGTGCCGGGAGCCTCGGCTTGGCGAGGACGAGCGGCGGGACGAGCGAAATGGCATGCAAGGTGGGCGGTGCCGCGGCACGCGGGAGCGGGTCGGGCTCGGGCGCACCGGCTGGCGCGAAGTGCTCGGCGGCGCCCAGGGCATTGACGAGATCGGCCCGGGCGGCAGTGATGCGCCGTTGCAGTGTGGCCGCCGCCGCGGCGGCCCTCCCTTCGATCGAGGCGATCAGGATCGCAGTGACATCGAACGCGGGCGTGAGATCCTGCAGCCAGATGACGCCTGCGTTGTGGGCGGATTCGGCGAGGATCTCATCGGCCTTGGCGCCGGCATTGGGCAGCCAGACAGGAGGCTCGGCACGCAGCCGATCGAGGCGGGCCAGCGCCGCGGCCAATGCGGTGCTTGCATCGAGCGGCGCGCGCTCCTCGAAGCACGCGAGCCGGCACTCCAGCCCTGCAATCACGTCCGCTTTCAGCCCGACGATCTTGCCGACCAGCGAAAGATGGCGCAGCTGCTGGCGCTGCTGCATGCACGGCGACAGGACGGTCGCGACCCAGCGGTCGCAGAGCGCACCTGCTTCGCCGCGGACGCCCACGCAGAAGACGGGAACGTGCTGCCCGGTGCCTGCGCGCAGCCGGGACTCGACGTCGCTCTGGGCCGTGAAGCGATCCTCTTCGCTCAACAGATCGGACTTGGAGACCAGCACCATCACCTGCGCCCCGGCTCGCGGCAGCGCATCGACGAGCACGGTGTCATCGCCCGTCAGCGTCGCGCCAGCGTCGACCAGCACGACGCCGATGTCGCAGCGATGCACATAGGCGAAAGTTTCGGCCGTGCTGGTTGGCGTTGCCGCGCCGAAACCCGGCGTGTCGATCAGCGTTACGCCGGGGACGAGCACAGCGGCCGGCAGCGCAACCTGCAGGCGCGTGACGTGGCGCATGTTGAACGGGTTCTGGTGCGCACTGGCGAATTCGGCCATCCGGCCGAGATCGAACGTCTCGGTCTTCGCCTCGACGAACCAGGCCGTGCCTTCCGGCCTGGCGCCGTGCACGATGTGGATGGCGATGGCCGTCACCGGTGTCACGCCGACTGGTAACACATTGCGGCCCAGGACGCGGTTCAACAGCGCCGACTTGCCCGAGTTGACACGGCCGAACCACGCAACTTCGAGCGCCGGCGCTTCGATCCGTCCGAGGCTTGTCCCGACCCTTGTGCGCAGACTGCTCAGACTGTGCGCATCGATGACCTGGGCCAGTTCGGCGAGCAGCCGGCGCCACTGCGGTGCATCGATGCTCGCCAGGCGCTCCGGCAGGCCGGGCTGCGGGCGCGGCGCCAGGTACGACTCCACCTGCTCGAGCAACTCCATCAGCCTGCCGCTGGTCAGGTTCAGGTCGCGCACCAGGTCGGGCGCGAGGTCGCCTCCGCCCGGGAGGTGACGCGGCGCGAGCTTCTCGGCGGCGATGCAAGCGTTGCGCAGGTGCGAACCTGCGGCCCAGGTCGCGCCGACCGTGCACGGCGGCGGTGTCATTTCGTGGCGGCGCAGGGCGGCGCGAATCACCTCGCGCACCGTGGCGGCGTAGTCGGCCGTGACCTTCTGCTGAACGGGCGTCGCATTGGCGAACTGCAAGGGATAAACGCGCAGCCTCGGGCTCGGCCCCGCCGCGCCCGAGGCGGCAAGAGCGCACTCGGCGTCGGCCAGGGAGGCATCGATCGTTGCGAACGCCTCCTGCAGTTGGCGCCGCTGCTCGGGCGTGAATCCGGCCTTGCGCGTGGCGCTCGTGTCCGCCCGCCGCGCTTCCGCTGTCAACGCACGAAGGCACTGCGGCCGGCAAACTCGGCCGCCCCGCCCAGGTCCTCCTCGATGCGCAGCAGCTGGTTGTATTTCTCCACGCGCTCGCCGCGACACGGGGCACCGGTCTTCAGATGCCCGGTGTCGAGCGCGACCGTCAGGTCGGCGATGAAGCTGTCGACGGTCTCGCCGCTTCGGTGCGAAACCATCGCGCCCCAGTTGGCCGCCTGCGCCATGTGCACGGCGGCCACCGTTTCGGTCAGGGTTCCGATCTGGTTGAGCTTGATCAGCACCGCGTTGGCGACGTCTTCCTCGATGCCGCGCTGGATGCGCGTCACGTTGGTGACGAACAGGTCGTCGCCGACCAGTTCGATGCGCGGCCCGAGGCGCCGATTCAATGCCTTCCAGCCGTCCCAGTCGTCTTCGGCCAGGCCATCTTCGATCACCACGATCGGATACCGCTCCACCCATTCGGCGTAGCGTGCGACCATGTCGGCGGCACTCGCCGTGGTGCCCTCGCTGCGCAGGTGATAGCGGCCACCTTCGAAGAAGCTGCTCGAGGCGGGATCGAGCGCCAGCACGACGTCGTCGTGCGGCCGGAAGCCGGCCCGCGCGATCGCCTGCACGATGAGGTCGAGCGCATCGCCATTGCGTTTCAAGGCCGGCGCGAACCCGCCTTCGTCGCCGACCGCCGTCGCGTGCCCGGATTCCTTCAGCACCCCCTTGAGCGTGTGGTAGATCTCGGCGCCCCAGCGCAGCGCTTCGGCGAAACTCGGTGCGCCAACTGGCGCGATCATGAACTCCTGCAGATCGGTGCCCTGCCAGTTGGCGTGCAGGCCGCCGTTCAGGATGTTGAACATCGGCACCGGCAATCGGTAACGTGCGATGCGCGCCGCGAAGTGTTCGCGCAGATGGCGATACAGCGGCAGGCCGGCTGCTTGCGCGGCGGCACGCGCCACCGCGAGACTGACGCCGAGGATGGCATTGGCGCCGAGCTTTTCCTTGCGCGCGGTGCCGTCGAGCTGCAGCAGCGTGCGGTCGACGCCCTCCTGATCGAGTGCGTCCTTGCCGGCAAGCGCTCGCGCGATCGCGCCGTTCACGTGGTCGCGCGCGCGCAGCACGCCCTTGCCCGCGTAGCGGCGCGCATCGGCATCGCGCAGCTCGAGCGCCTCGTGCACGCCCGTGGATGCGCCCGAAGGCACGGCGGCGCGGCCCGTGCAGCCGCTGCTCAAGGTGACGTCCACCTCGACGGTGGGGTTGCCGCGCGAGTCGAGGATCTCGCGTGCGCGCAGCGCTTCGATTGCGGTCTTCATCGTTGCCTCCTTGGGTCCTAGCGCCTGAGGGTGGCGACCAGCCGCAGCGGGTTCAGCAGCAGGTCGAACGCGTCGAGCACGTTGCGCACGACGAGGCCGGCCGCCTGCAGCGTCGCCACGGCGGCGCCTTCCTGTTCGATCACGGCGATCGCCAGCGCGGCGCTTTGCATCATCAGCTGGTCGTTGGCGCCGTTGCCGATGCAGGCGCTGGCGTGGCGGCCGAGCGCCTCGAGGTACGCGCGCTTGGCCTCCGCCTGGTTCTGCGACGGCATCATGCGGAGCGATGCGGCACTGCCGGCGAGTGCGGCGCGGGCGTTGCCGAATGTGTCGCCGGTGACCACGTGCACGGCCATCTGCGCGGACAAGCGGCCGATGCGATCCGCCACGCCGTCGATCAATGCGCCGTCGCGCGCCAGCGTTCCGTTGAAATCCAGCACCAGGTGCTCGAGGCGCAGCAGGCCGACGTCGGGAATCGCAACTTCGAGCATGGGGCTGACCGTCGTGGCCGCGGGCGCGGCTCCCTCATGCGGCAGCGACGTCCGAGGCACGTCCGACCATTCGATGCGCAACGACGAACAGCGGAACGGCCAGGAGCTGGAAGACGACCGAGAACACGATCAGGGTCGCGATGGAGACGTCGTACAGCCATCCCATCAACGCACTGCCGGCAAACCATGCCACGCCGAACAACAGGTTGAACAGTCCGAAGGCGGTGCCGCGGCGCTCCGGTGGCGTCGTCTGTGCGATCACGGAGCGCATGATCGATTCCTGCGCGCCCATGCCGATGCCCCAAAGCACGGCCCCCGCCAACGCAGCTGCGAACACGCCGCTGAACGCAAGCGGCACGAACCAGCACGAAACCAGCGTCGCGCCGATCAGCACGGCGATCCCGCGCCGGTCGAACCAGCGTCCGAGCAGCAGCGCCGCGACGCCGGCGACCGCCATCGCGATCGCGTAGAAGATCGCGATCCACTCCTTCGGCACGCTGCCCGTCCGCTCGAAGTGAAACGCGAGCAAGGGATAGTCGGTGTACGCGGCCCCGACCAGGCAGGTGCCCGCGACATACACCCAGAACAGACGCGAGAAGCCGCGCGGCGACACGGAATTGCCGGCCGGCTCCAGGTCTTGCGGACGCGGATGCAGATGTCGTGCGATGAGCAGCATGCTCAGCGAGGCAAGCGCAGGAACGAGAAGAAGGGCAAAGGCCAGGCGATAGTCCCCGCGCATGGCCAGGACGACGGCGACGACGAGCGGTCCGATCGTCGCGCCGGTCTGGTCCATCGCTTCGTGCAACCCGAAGCCCCAGCCGCGCCCCGTTTGCGAGGCGGCGTACGACAGCATGACGTCGCGCGCCGGCGTGCGGATGGCCTTGCCGGCCCGCTCGAGCACCAGGAGCACGGCGGCGGCGAACCAGTGTCCGGCCAGCGCAAGCATCGGCACGGCGAGCAGGTTGAGCAGATAGCCGCAAACGAGGATGGGCCAATAGCGACGCGAGCGGTCGACCAGGCGTCCGGAGACGTAGCGCAGCGCGTATCCGATCAGCTCGCCGGCGCCGGCGACGACGCCGACCGCGGTGCCGGTCGCACCGAGGATCGCCAGGTAGGGCCCGCTGATGCTGCGCGCGCCCTCATAGGTCATGTCGGCGAACAAGCTGACGATGCCGAGGACGACAACCAGCCGCACCGCGAGGCGGCGG
Source organism: Burkholderiaceae bacterium (assembly GCA_035502095.1). Lineage (GTDB taxonomy): Bacteria > Pseudomonadota > Gammaproteobacteria > Burkholderiales > Burkholderiaceae_F > JAKANT01. Next base: position 45,102 of record DATJUX010000049.1, on the reverse strand, counting down.
TTGTTTGCCGCGGCGACGGCTCGATCGATCGCGGTGGCCGGAATCATCATTGCCAGTGGCCCTCGCCGTCGGACTCACCCGACGGGCGCTCGGACAACCGGTGCGCCGCGACCTGGACTGCATGCGCAGGATGGCGTGCGGCCAACGTCGCCAGCGCGGCGTGCGCCTTCTCGTGCGGCTGCAGGCGCGCCAGGGCACCGACGACCGCGAGGGCCTGCACCACGTCGCGCTCATGGCGCAGCGCGACGTCGACCAGTGCCTGCGCGGCGTCAGCGTTGCGCTGCCAGCCGAGCGCGATGATCGCCCGCATGCGCACGTCGGCAAGAGGATGCTTGAGGGCCGCGACCAGCTTCTCGCGGTAACCACGCTGCGACAGCGCTTCGACGTCGACGCCGCAGAGCCGGCAGCGGCGCGCCGACGACGCGATGACACGGAAACACGCGGGGCAGATCTGCACGCCGCCTTCCATGGCCGACTCCTATCTGCGTACGACCGTCACCGCGCAGTGGGCATACGCGATGACCTGACGTGCCACCGAGCCGATCAGCCAGCGCTCGAACAGCGTGTGCCCGCGATGGCCGACGACGATGTGGTCGATGGCGTGCCCCTCGGCGTAGCGCACGATCTGTTCGGCGGGATGCCCGACCACGACGTGCAGATGGGTCTTGATGGACTCCGGCGCGAGCTTCAGCCTGAGCTTGCCCAGCATCCTGTCGTAGTGCTGGCGCGAAGTTTCGATGACGGCTTCCGCCTCCACGTCCTCCGCGAACTCGGGCGGCCGCGCAACCGCGATGATGTGCAGCTCGGACTCGAACTTGCGCGCGAGGTCGAGCGAGAACTCGAAGGCCTCGCCCGAGATCTCGGAGCCGTCGTAGCCGAGCAGGATGCGCCGGATCATTGCGTCCTCCTGAGTTGCGCTTGCGGCTCGGGGAGCGGCCGGGCGGCGGGCCCGGGTTTGTCGGTCCTCGGCAGCAGGTGGTGGGGAAGGAAAAACGCGTTCGCGATCAGCGTCGGCAGCACCGCGCTGCTGATCACCGCGGCGACCAGCGCCGAGTACTGCGCCTGGTCGATCAGCTGGTGCGACAGCCCGAACAGGGCCGAGATCGTGCCGAAGGTGAGCCCCGTCGACATCAGAAGGGTGGTGTAGATCCCCTCCTGGCGCGGCGAGCGATAGACGCGCGTGACCGGATACACGCCGACGATCTTGGTCACCATCTTGCCGGCCAGCAGCACGAGGAATGCGGCCGGCGCCGCAACGAGCGCCGGCAACGACACCAGCGACCCGGCGCGAATGAAATAGAACGGCGTCAGCAGGCCGAAGGTCATCGTGCGCAGCCGGCGGACCAGCGCATGGTCCTTGCCGACGGTGCCGGCGAGCACCATGCCCATCATGTAGGCAGGCAGCACCGCCTCGCTGTCGGCCCACGTCGCGAGCGCACCGAGCCCGAACAGGCAGAACATCAGGAATTTCGCCTCCAGTTCGGAGGGGCGATTGCTGTAGCGACGAAAGAAGCGCGGGGTCAGCCAGGGCAGCACGATGAAGGCCACGACACCCGCGCCGAGGAAGACCAGCGTGCGCAGCGTGAACGGCGCGAAGATGAACCCGAGCGCGAGCACCGTCGCGAGATCGGTGATGAAACACGCCGCGAGCACGACCTTGCCGTATTCGGTGGTGTTCAGGCCGAACTCGAGCATGACCGCGTAGACGACCGCCACCGAGGTGGTCGACATCGCGATGCCGGCGAGCCAGCTCGCTTCGATCGACCAGCCGAGTCCCCAGCGCGCGATCGCGGCGCAGCCCAGGAATGGCGCGGCGAAGCTCACCAGTCCCACCACGCTCGCCTGCTTCCACTCCCGGCGGAACACGGCCGGGTCCAGTTCGGCCCCGGCGAGAAAGGTGAGCAGGATCGCGCCGGCACCGGAAAGAAACTTTATCCACGACGCATCGCCGGCCAGGATGGCGCTGCCGAGCAGCGCGCCGATGATGAGCTGCGCGATCGTGCCGACGACGATCTCGGACAATGCGGTGGCCACGCGCAACCAGATCGACGCGAGCGTTGCCACCAGCGCAAGCCCGAGCCACAGTGCCGCATGGGTCCAGATTTCAGTCATGTCGTCCTTTCACCATGAGGAAGCAAGAACCAGCGCCAGCACGATGCTGACGACGGCGTACGCGACATAGGCGCTGAGCCGCCCGTGATGCATGCGCGCCAGCGCCTGCGCGAAGCGGCCGGCGCCGGCGGCGAGCGGCGCGAACAACCAGCGATCGAGCGCATACGTATCCTCGACCTTGCGGTTGATCGCCGTGCGGAAGTGGCGGGCGACGATTACCTCGTTCTGGACCGGTGCACGCGGCGCCAGCACGGCTTCGAAGATCACGCGCACCGGATTGGAAAAGCCGGTGGCGGTGTAGGTGAAGCGCGACAGCAGACGATGCAGGCCGCCATCCCAGGCGCGGCCGGAGGTGCGCGTGCGGCGGCGCGTCGCCAGGCGGGAAAGCAGCCAGACAAGCAACACGAGCCCGAGCAGGGCGATTGCGAGGTATGCGGGCGCAGATGCAAATACGACGGGATTGCCGGCCCCACCCCGGTGCATCAGCACGAGTCCCGGCGGCGGCAGCACGTCGCGTCCGATTTGCGCGCCAAGCGCATGGAACTCCGCGACGAACGGCACCGGCAATGCCTGCGGCGCGAAGAACGAGGGTGTCAGTGCATCGGCTGCCCCGGCACCGCCCAGTCGGGAAGCAATCGGAGCCAGCGCTGTCACGACATAACTCGGCGTGACGCCAAGCACCAGGCAGCCCGCTGCGAGCAACGCCATGCCCGTGCGCATGCCGGCCGCGACTTCACGCGCGTTGCGCGCGCCGTCGCTGCGCGCGAGTCCGAGAAAGCACATGCCGAATGCCTTGACGAACGCTGTGAGCGCCAGGCCTGCCGTGAGCGCCACCAGCGCGCCGGCCACCGCGAACGCAACGCGCGTGTCGAGGTCGGAGAGTTCGACGCTCCGCAGCAGGCTGTGCAGCGTCAGCCACTCGCTCGGGAACCCGTTGAAGGGCGGCAGCGCGGCAATCGACAGCGCACCGGCCAGGAAGAGGGCGGAAGTCCAGGGCATGGCGCGGATCAGCCCGCCGAGCCGATCCAGGTCGCGCGTGCCGGCGGCGCTGTCGACCGCGCCGGCACCCAGGAACAGCAGGCTCTTGTACAACGAGTGGTTGAGCAGGTGGTAGAGCGCGGCGACGTAGGCAATGCCGGCGAGGGCCGGGCGCTGGGCGGCGGTGAACACGAATGCAGCGCCGATGCCGACTGCGATCAGGCCCATGTTCTCGATCGAGCTGTGCGCGAGCATGCGTTTGAGGTCGTTCTCGGTGGTCGCGTACAGGATGCCGAGGATGGCGCTCACGCTTCCAACCAGGAGCACGATCAAGCCCGGCCATTGCGCACCGACGCGCAACAGGTCGCCGTTCACGCGCACGATGCCGTAGATGCCCAGGTTCAGGATCACTCCCGAAAGAAGGGCCGAAGCGTTTGCCGCGGCGGCGGGATGAGCGCGCGGCAGCCAGCTCATGCTTGGAAACAGTCCCGCCTTCACGCCGAAGCCGAAGAACGAGAGCAGGAACACCGCCCAGGCGAAAGCAGACGACGGCCGCTGCGCGGAGCGCAGCGCGCCGAAATCGCCCGTGCCGGCATGCACGGCGAGCGCGAGCAACGCCAGCACGATCATCACGGCGCCGGCTTCGCCGGCGGCGAGCATGACGTACCCGGCGCGCGTATTGGTGTCGTTCAGGTGCTCGTAGTTGACGATCAGGTAGCTCAGCACCGACATCAGCTCCCAGGCGATCAGAAACGACAGCACGTCGGCGGCCACCAGCGTGAGCCCGATGCTGGCGAGCACGGCGTAGTAGACGGCGACGAAGGCGGGCAGCGAATAGTGCGCGGCGTAGCGCACGAGGTAGCGTGCCGAATAAACCGATACGGGCAGGAAGACCAGTCCGGCGGCAAGGGCGAACCATGCCGAGAGCCGGTCCAGCGCGAGCGTGAGCGGCCCGAAAGGTTCGATCGACCACAGGGCGACCTGCCACCCGCCGCCGCGCAGCGTGAGCGCTGCATCGGTCAAAAGCGACAGTGCCGCCAGGCCGCCGATCCAGGGCACTGCACGATGTGCGTAGCGTTGTCCGAGCACGGGGGCGCTCGCCGCGCCGAGCGCGCACAGCGACAGGAACACGAAGAAGCCGTTCATGCCGGCGCCTCGGCGGGCGCAGCGCGTCCCATCACGACGAGCAGGCCGTGCAGGATCGCCAGCGGCGGCGGCGGGCAGCCCGGCACGACCAGATCGATCGGCACGGCGCCGGCGGCGCCGCCGTTGCTCGCAAAGCTCGGCCCGAACAGGCCGCCGGAGGCGGCACAAGCGCCCGCGGCGATCACGCGCTTCGGCGTGGGCATGGCCGCGTACGCCTGCTCGAGCGGAGCGCGCATCGCATTCGTGACGGGCCCGACCACGAGCAGGACATCGGCATCGCGCGGGGTCGGCGTGATGTAGATGCCGAGCCGGTGCACGCTGTAGGCCGGGCTTTCGAGCTGCAGCAGCTCGGCCAGGCAGGCACTGCAATCGCCGGCGTCGAGGACCCGCACGTGGATCGAGCGACGAAACGCGGCGGGAAGTGCACCGCGCTGCCCGCGCGGGCGTGCCCATTCGTAGTCGCTCTCCCACGCCGCCGGCGCGGCGGCCTGCCGCGTGCAGCGGAAACAGTGCACACACCGCGCCAGATCGATGTTCACGTGCCCGGCTTCGCTGAGCAGCGCGCCGGTCGGGCACACGAGGACCGCCTCGGCGGAGGCTGCACGCGGCCGGCCCGGCGTCACTCCCGTGGCCGTCTCTTGCGTCGCGGGGTAGCGCGTCGCGGGCACCGGTGTGAGCAGACCTCTGAGCGGCCAGATGTTCATGATCAGCGGTCCGACTCCGCGACGCTCAGACCCATGCTGGCGAGCGTGATCGGGAAGTCCTGAAATGCGAAGTTCTCGGCGGCAAGATGAAACGCGTGCCAGTTGGCGAACGCCGGAGGCAGCACGCGATAGCGCCGCACCTGTCCGTCATGGTCGAGCCGCACGAAGTGACAGGCCGCGCCGGCAGGCGCCTCGCTCCAGCCAAGCGCGGCGCCTTCGTTCGCTACCCATCGGGCCGCGATGGGCCCGGCCGGCAGCGCGGTTGCGGCGCGCTGCACGAGGTCTGCCGCCTGCTGCGCCTCGGCAAGGAATACGCGCAGACGGGCGTAGCCGTCGCCCTCGGTTTCGGTCGGCACGTCGGGGGACAGGTCCGCATAGTCCGCATACGGCACCACGACGCGCAGGTCGTGGCGGGCGCCCGATGCACGCGCGACCGGCCCGAGCAGCCCGTAGCTGCGCGCTTCTTCGGGTTCGATCACGCCCACCTCTTCGAGGCGGTCGAGAAAACTGCTGTCGAAGGTGAGCGCGCGCCCGAGACGTTGCAGATCGCCGGCGCACTGCGCGACGCGAGCCGACAGTGCGGCCGCGTCGCGATCCGCGAGATCGCGTGTCAACCCGCCGGGCTGCACAAGCCCGAAGAGATAGCGATGGCCGCCGTACGTGCCGCTCAGGCGCAGCAGCTCCTCGAGGAGCGAATAGGCCAGATTGGTCGGTACCGACAGCCCGGTCGACTTCCCGATCGCCGCGACCGTCGCGGCATGCGACCGCAGCCGTTCCAATTCGGCCCACAAGACGCGCAGGCGACGGGCGCGCGGCGGAACGTCGGCGGCGGTGATGGTTTCGAGCGCGTGCACGCACGCAAGCGCGTGCGCACACGCGGACTGCCCGTTCAGCCGCTCCGCGAACAGCACGAGATCCTGCGCCGGCCGGCCCTCGGTGATCTTTTCGATGCCGCGATACTTGTAGAAGAAGCGCGGCCGCGTGTGGATGACTTCCTCGCCGACCGTCTCGAGCAGGAACTGGCCGCACTCGGTGATGCCCCCATAAACGGGCCCGACGGTCATCGTGAACGCCCCGGGCGCCTCCACCACCTGCGCCGGTTCGTAGTGCGGGTTGGGCGTGCGTGCGTACGGCCGCTGCCCGTCGAATTCGCGGCGCATCGGCGCCACGGCCTCCGGCCAGATCTCGTTGTGCAGCACGAAGTCGCCGAGCAGCGGATGCCCGGCGAAGCGCACGCCGAAGAGATCTTCGATCTCGCGCTCGTGCCAGTCGGCGCCGAACACGATGTTACTTACGCTGGGCATTTCGGAGCGGGTCGGAACCTCTACCTCGGGCACGAGCCAGGCGCCGCGCGTCCTCGGGAAGAAGGGATAGTGAAGATGCAGGCCTGCCGCATCGCGCTCGGCGATCAGGCCGGCGAGCACCGCGTCGCGGTCGAGCTCGGCGACGAGGCGCGGCAGTTCCGTGGTCGTCACCTGCAGCGCCAGTCGCTCGCGATACTGCCGCAAGCGCAGGTGGGGCCAACGGTCGGCAGGACCCGGCATCGGCGCGCCGTCTTTCATGGCGTCCTCGCGATCTCGGCGGCGGCCACCTCGATCAGGTGCGCGAGCGGGCCGGGCATGGAAATGCCGAGCACGAGCACCGGCACCATGGCGATCACGACGGTGGCGACCGCGCTGGCCGGCAGCACGGCGCGAACGTCCGACTTCGGTTCGCCGAACACCATTCCGTTCACGTGGCGCATCACACCGAGGAAGGCGACCACGATGAAAAACGCGAGCAGGCCGACCGCCCAGTACTGTTCGGCGGCAAGGCCCGCCCTGAGGATCGTGATCTCGCTCAGGAACACCGCAAACGGCGGTGCACCGGCGATCGCCAGCCCTGCGGCGAGCAGGGCCGCGCCGCAGAACGGGTTGGTGCGCAGCAGTCCCCGTACCGCGCCGATGTCGCGCGTGCCGAGCGCGAGCACCACGACCCCCGCCGCGTAGAACGCGAGCGATTTCGCGAGCGCGTGCGTCAGCACGTGGTAGACGGTGCCGTAGGCGGCACCCGCGCCGAATCCGAGCGCGGTCAGCAGGATCCCCATGTGCTCGACCGTCGAATAGGCGAACAGGCGCTTCAGGTCGTGTACCTGCAGGAGTAGGAACGCCGCCACGCCGGCCGAGAGGAGTCCGACGACGATCAGCCAGTCACCGATGGGGAAGTCGGCGATCGCGGTGAACACCGGCAGCAGTCGCATCACCACGTACAGGATCAGGCTGACCTCGATTCCCGAGAGCAGCGCGCACACCGGCGTCGGGGCCTGGGAATGCGCATCGGGCAGCCACGTGTGGACCGGCACCAACCCGATCTTCGTTCCGAAGCCGACCAGGATCAGCGCAAACGCGAGTTTGCGCAGCGCGGACGGCATCGCCGGCGCGGCGCTGACCAGGGCGTCGAACGTCTGCGGTCCGCCGCCCGACTGCGCCAGGCCCCACAGGAGCAGGAAGAACCCCAGCGCGGCGACGGTCGCACCCATGATGGTGAGCACCGCGTATTTCCATGCGGCTTCCAGCGCCTCTCCGGTGTTGGCAAAGCCGACCAGGAAGATCGACAGCAGTGTCGTCAGTTCGACCGCAACCCACGCCAGCGCCACCTCCAGCATGAGCGGAACCAGCAGCAACGACGCGACGAACAGGTTGAAGTTCAGGTAATAGCGGCGCTCCGCCGCACCGTCCGGCGTGAGGTGGCGTACATAGCCCGTCGAGAACAGCGCGGCGGTGACGGCGAGCGCGGCCGCGAGCAGCAGGAACAGCGCGCCCAGTGAATTCAGCCCGAACCAGTCGGGTACCAGATCCAGCTTGCCGGTCCTTTCGGTGATGGCGGCCGCCGCGACGGCGAGTGCGAGGCAGGCAAGTGCCGCGGCAAGGGTGGCCGCCCGGACCCAGATGCCGCGCAATCCGAGCGCCGCTGCCGCGGCGACGGCAATCGGCAGGACGGGCAGCAACAGGAGTCCGCTCACGGTGCCTTGCCCTCCCTGAGCATGGCGAGCGCACTCACTTCGGTCCGGCCGAGCGAGCGCGCAATCGCGCGCGTGAGCAACGCCACGATCATGACCACCATGACGCCTTCCAGCGCGGCGGCGAACTCGACCAGCGCCGAGGAGGTCGTGATCGCGATGCCGGCGAAGAACGCGCCGTTGTCGATCACCATCAGGCTCATGAGCTGCGGCACCGCTTCGCGCCGGATCGCGAGCATGACCACGCCGAGCAGCAGCACATCGAGGCCGATCGGCACGTTGACTTGCACCACCGGGTCAACCCCCGCGACCAGCGGGCGCGTCAGGAAATAGGCGAGCAGGCTGATGGCGAGCGCGAGCGCGAGGGTGGCCGGCACGTTGATCGTTGCCTGCACTTCGCGCTTCGCGCGCAAGGCGGGCGCGAGCAGGCGCACGATCAGCGCCGGCACGAGCAGCGGCTTGGCGACCAGCGTGATGAACGCGACGATGGCCAACTCGGGCGATGCCGCCGCCACGGCGAGCAGCGCGGTCGAGCCCACCAGCAGCAGCGCCTGCGCGACGTAGGCGTGCAGGATGGCCTGGGTCTGGCGCAACGCCAGCATCATGAACGTCGCGAGCAGGAACAGGACGCCGAACAGCGTGTTCAGGCTCGCGACGACCGCCATGCTCATGGCGTCCTCACGCGAACACCTGCACGATGAGCGCCACGAACACGGTCACGAAGGCGGCGCCGAGAAACTCCGGAATGCGAAACAGGCGCAGCTTCGCGAGCGACGCTTCGATCGCCGCCAGCACCACCAGAAACAGCAGCACCTTGAGCGCAATCGGCGGGATGGCGAGCACCACGTCGAGCAGGCCGGTGCCGTTGGCGAGGCCCCAGGGCGTCACCAGGACGTTCAGGAGCACACACATGAGCACCAGCAGCTTCATGCTGCCGCCCCACTGCATGAGCGCCGCGCCGCGACCCGAGTATTCGAGGTTCTTGGCCTCGTCGATCATCGCGAGCTCGAAGTCGCCGCTCGGGTTGTCGACCGGGATCTTCCCGGTCTCGGCCAGGATGATCATGACGAAGGCGACGATGACCAGCAGGTGTGAAGGCGCGAAGAAGGCCGATGCAGAAGCGACCCACTTCTGCTGCACGAGATAGGGAATGGTCGAGTCCGCGGCGAACGAGACCGCGAAGAAGATCATCATGAAGGTCGGCTCGACCAGGAAGCCCACCATGCGGGTGCGGCTCGCGCCCATCGCGCCGTAGGGATTGGCGCTATCGATCGCGGCGGCGGAGGAGAAGAAGCCGGCCAGCGCGAGGATGAACCCGGCGCCGACCATGTCGGCCATGAAGGCCATGAACAGCGGATATGCCGTCAGAACCGGGATCAGAAGCGTGACGACGAGGGGCGCGGCGAAGACGATGCAGGGTGTGATCCGGAACACCCAGGAAGCCCGCTCAGAAATCACCTCGTCCTTGTGGAAGAGCTTCCACAGGTCGTAATAGGGCTGCAGCACGGGCGGACCGCGCCGCGACTGCAGGCGTTCCTTGAGGCGGTTCAGCACGCCCTTTGCGAGCGGAGCCAGCAGCAGGACGAACAGCACCTGGAGCAGGTTGGCGACGATGCGGAAGGTCATCGTCGGCCCCGCGGTGCGCTGGCTTGGCAGTGGCGTGGATGCTGCGTCGGGGCTTCCATCCGTGGCGTCCTTCCATAGCGGTCAATGCCGCTGCGGTAGGAGCCATCAGCTTGCGCAGTTAAGGGCGAGCCCCATCGCCACCAAGCGGCATGCTAGGTCAACGCGCCGCGTTCAGCAACTGCTTCGTTCAGCCACCGTCAGGCGCGTCCTTCCGGTCCGGGTTGATGATGCCGAAGCGCGCCGGAACGTGCGCGATGAAGACGTGCAGCTTTTCCTTCTCGACCTCGTCCAGGAGCTGCTGCGCTTCGGTGTCCGTCACGATGAACTCCACTTCGACGGTCTGCGTGCTGACCAGCTGGAACAGCTTGTCTTCGTGCCAACGATGATGACGGCCGAACCCCGCCATGGCGCGGAATGCCGAGCCGCCGCGAATGCCCAGCTTGTTGGCGCGCCGGAGCAGCCACTCCCAGGCCGGCTGGCCGTGGCAATGCTGGTTCTCGTGCACATACAGCCTGAGAAAGCAGCCTTCCATCTTCGCCTCCCGATCAGTAATTCTGCCGCGCCGGAATCACGCCGCGGACGCCGCCGCGCGGGTTCGCCGTGTCGCCCCGATAGCGCGGGATGAGGTGGATGTGCACGTGGCCGATCGTTTGCCCGGCGGCGGCACCCACGTTGACGCCGACGTTGTAGCCATCGGGGTGGAACTCGCGGTCGAGGGAGGCCTTCGCCTGTTCCATGAGGTCGAGCAGTGCCGTGCGTTCCTCGTGCGTCGTCGCGAAGAAGTCCGCCTCGTGGCGCAACGGAATCAGCAGCAGGTGCCCTGGCGTCACCGGATAGCGGTCGAAGCGCGCATAAGCGAGGCAGTTGCGCAGCACGCTGCCATCGGGCGAACAGAACGGACATTGCGAGGCCGGTTCATCCATGGTCGCTCCTCGCTCCTAACCGATGGCCCAGTCGCCGAGCAGCAGCCAGCGCATGCTCACCAGACCCAGGGCGGTCATCGCGAGCGAGCGAAGGACATGCAGCGCGACGGCGCCCGCGGCCCACGCGAACTCCTCGCCGGTGCTCAGGGTGACGACTTCGTTGGAAAAGGTCGAGAACGTGGTGAGCCCGCCGAGAAAGCCCGTCACGACCGGCAGGCGCGCCTCCGCCGGCAGGCTGGCCTTGAGCGAGAACAGCGCGGTGGCTGCGCCGATCAGGTAGCCGCCCAGCAGGTTGGCCGCCAGTGTGCCGAGCGGAATGGTGGGGAAAATCGAATTAAAAGCCAGCGCGAGCCACCAGCGCAGCACAGCGCCGATACCGGCGCCGATGAACACCGCGATGAGCGAGGGGAGGGCCATGGGGTTGCTTTTTTCTGCTGCCTCGTACGGCGCGTGCGGGTCGTCGCTTCGGGCACGGCGGTCATCGCGACAGCGCGCCGATGCGCGTCTCGACTGCCACGATGGCCGCCAAGTCCGCCTCGAGGATGCGCTGGCGCGCGGCGGCTTCCTCTTCGCCGCGTTCGCGTTGGCTCACGCCCGCAGTGATCGCGTGCTCGATCGCGTCTATGGTCGCTTGCGTGCGGCCGTGCATCTCGCGCCGGAACACGAGCGCGGTTTCCCGCAAGCGCTGCTCGAAGTCGTGCCGCACCCGGCCGGCCTGCTTGTCAACCAGTTCGACCGCGTGTTCCGTCAGTCGGCGGCGAACGACCGGCGCGCCGATGAAACGCGGCAGCAGCGGCACGAGCGATGCGCCGAGCATGCTCAGGCCGGTCGGTTCGCTCCAGAAGTTGTAACGGAACTCGGGCTGCGGCTGCCAGTCCGAGCGAGTCTTCGTGGGTTCGAAGGGCAGCGAGAACAACGTCGCCGACGCGCGCAGAAGCTCATCGACGATTTCCTGGTTCTGGCTCCAGAAGCGTTCGCACAAGCGGTCGAGACTATGCGCGAGCTCGGCATCGTGCGCCGCGCGCCACCCATCGAAGGCGTTGCGGATCTGTTGGATGAATGCCGCCTCGACGTCCGCCTGCAGGCGCCTGAGCGGCATTGCGCCCCCATCGACGCACCGGCGCATGCAGAGCCCACGCATCTCGTCCTGCAGCGCCGCGCTGAAGCTTGAGAGCGCCGGCTCGATTTCGCTCTTCTGCAAGCGTTTCACCGCCGCGCAGTAGAGCACGTCATTGTCGCTCGTCGCCTGTTGCGTTTCTTCCTTCTTGGCCGTGAACACGGCGAGGTTGGCCTCGATCTGCGCCAACGGCGCCGACCGCGCCTGCAACTCGAGACCGATCGCGAGTTCTGCCTGGCGCAAAATGCGATCGAGCGCGCGTGATGGAGGCGATCCAGACCGCGCACCGTTCCTCGCCGAGAAGCGTGCGCAACCGGTGCTCGAGTTCGGTGAGTGCACCGTTGCGCAGCGACGCGGGGCTGCCGTGCCCGTCGTCGGTGCAGGCTAGCCGCGCCGAAAACGGCACCAGCGGAACCGTGGCCTGGAGCGCGCCGTGCACGACGCGAGTCGTGAAGGCGAGCACTTCCCGCAACTCGGCTTCCGACAGATGGTCGGCCTTGTTGAGCAGGCAGACGACCCGGTCGGCGTAACGACGGATCTCGACCAGGAAGTCGATCTCGGCGCGGCCCACGGGCTGATCGGCCGAGGCGATGAAAAGCACCGCATCGGCCTACGGCAGGAAGCGCAGGGCGGCGTCCGTGTTGTGGCGATGGATCGAGCCGATGCCCGGCGTGTCGATCAGGCGCACGCCGTCGCGCAGCCAGGCCGACGGATACGCCACGACCACTTGGTCGACGCCCTTGGCGTTGCGCGGATTGCCCTTCTCGGTGATGAACTCGGCGATGCTTTCGATTCCGATCTCGCGCGTCGCGCCGCCGGCAAAACACACGGTGGCGCGCGGGCGCTCGCCTTGGCGCACGACCGTCACGACCGAGGTCAGCGGTACTACCCCGACCGGCAGCACGGCGGCGCCGAGCAGCGCATTGATGACGCTGCTCTTGCCGCGGTTGAACTCGCCCGCCACCACGAGGTTGAAGACGCCTTCGGCGAGGCGCGCTTTGAGGCGCCGGCATGCCTCCAGATCGACACCGTGCAGGGACATGGCAGCGTCGAGGCATTGGGCCAGCCGGGTCGGCGCTTCCCCGGGCGCGGTGACGGCCGCTGCCTGGCAACTCGCCGACGCGTCAGCCGGGGGATCGTGCTTGCGTGTCGAGGTCGGACGAGCGGGGCTGAATACTTCGTTGCGCGCGTCCGCGTTGAGCACGCTCGCTGAGAGATCGGCTTCCATCGCGTTTGCTCCTGTCGCATCGTCCGCGACGAGGAAGGCACACGTGCCACGCGCGACCGCCCGCCGCTGCGCTGCTATCCGCCTCCCGGGTCACGGGATGTTCAGTAGGCATCATCAGCCGGGCTGGCGGTCAGCGGAGGAATGCCATCTCCTGTACTCATCATACGACCAAAGGCGCAAACTGTCGGCGGAAGACGCATGCGGCAGCAACGCATCGACTCGCCATTCATACCCGGAGACCGACATGGGCATCAATCGCCGCTCGAAGAACATCACTGAAGGCGTCGCGCGCGCACCCAACCGCTCGATGTATTACGCGCTGGGCTACCGCGAGGCCGACTTCAGGAAGCCGATGATCGGCATCGCCAACGCGCATTCGACCATCACGCCGTGCAATTCCGGCCTGCAACGGCTCGCCGACGCTGCCGTCGCCGGCATCGAAGAGTCCGGCGGCAAGGCGCAGGTCTTCGGCACGCCGACGGTGTCCGACGGCATGGCGATGGGCACCGAGGGGATGAAGTTCAGCCTGGTGTCGCGCGAGGTGATCGCCGACTGCATCGAAACCTGCGTGCAGGCGCAGTGGATGGACGGCGTGCTCGCCGTCGGCGGCTGCGACAAGAACATGCCCGGCGCGCTGATGGGCATGCTGCGCGCCAACGTGCCGGCGATCTTCGTCTACGGCGGCACGATCCTGCCGGGCCGCTATCGCGACCACGACCTCAACATCGTCAGCGTGTTCGAAGCCGTCGGCGAGTTTTCCGCCGGGCGCATGAACGAGCAGGATTTCTGCGAGATCGAGCGCCGGGCCATCCCGGGCAGCGGCTCCTGCGGCGGCATGTACACGGCCAACACGATGAGTTCGGCGATCGAGGCGCTCGGCCTCAGCCTGCCGTTCTCGTCCACCATGGCTAACGTGCACGAGGAGAAGGTCACGTCCGCCCGGCAGTCGGCGCAGGCACTCGTGGAGGCGGTGAAGCGCGACCTCAAGCCGCGTGACATCGTCACCCGCAAGTCGATCGAAAACGCCGTGGCCGTGGTGATGGCCACCGGCGGCTCCACCAACGCGGTGCTGCATCTGCTCGCCATGGCGCACGCGGCCGAAGTGCCGTGGACCATCGACGACTTCGAGCGTGTGCGCGAGCGCGTGCCGGTGCTCTGCGACATGAAACCGTCGGGCAAGTACCTCGCGGTCGACCTGCATCGCGCGGGCGGCATCCCGCAGGTGATGAAGCTGCTGCTCGATGCCGGCCTGATCCATGGCGACTGCGTGACGATCACGGGGCGCACCGTCGCCGAGAACCTGTCCGTGGTCGCGGCGCAACCGCGCGCGGACCAGGACGTGATTCACCGCGTCGACGATCCGCTGTATCCGCACGGACACCTCGCGATCCTGAAGGGCAACCTGGCAGCCGAGGGGTGCGTCGCCAAGATCACGGGCCTGAAGAATCCCGCGATGACGGGCCCCGCGCGCGTGTTCGACGACGAACAATCGGCGCTCGCCGCGATCATGCAGAACCGGATCAAGGCGGGCGACGTCATGGTGTTGCGCTACCTGGGCCCGCGCGGTGCACCCGGCATGCCCGAGATGCTCGCGCCGACCAGCGCCCTGATCGGCGCCGGTCTCGGCGAGTCGGTCGGTCTGGTGACCGACGGGCGCTTCTCCGGCGGCACTTGGGGAATGGTGGTCGGTCACGTCGCGCCGGAAGCGTTCGTCGGCGGCAACCTCGCGCTCGTGCAGGAAGGCGACTCGATCAGCATCGACGCGCATGGGCTTCGCCTGCAGCTGCTGGTGAGCGACGAAGAACTCGCCCGCCGGCGCCGGCAATGGCGCGCGCCCGCCCCGCGTTACACGCGCGGCGTGATGGCGAAATTCGCCCAGAACGCGTCGAGCGCCAGCACGGGAGCGGTGCTCGACGGCGGGCGGTAGCACCGCGTCAAAGGCCTTCACCTCCAGCCCCCTCCCGTGTCATCCCGAGGAGCGAACGCGACAAGGAATCCGGGTCGCGCAGGTGGTTGTGGCAGGATCCGCGCGACGCCACCGGCGTCGACTGCCTCGCCAATGGAGGAACCACCATGTTTCGATTGCCTCGAAGTCTCGTTGCGCTTTCAATCGGCGCGCTTTTGTCGATGCCCATCTTGGCGCCAGCCGCCGAACACGACGCCCCACACTGGAGCTACTCGGGGAAGACAGGTCCGGCCACGTGGGGGAAGCTCGAAGAGGACTTCGGCACCTGTGGACTCGGCACGGCCCAATCGCCGATCGATATCCATGACAGCGCCGTGAAGAAGGCGGACCTTCCCACGATCCAATTCGACTACAAGGCCTCGCCGCTGAAGATCATCGACAACGGCCACACCATCCAGGTCAACTACGCGCCCGGAAGCTCCATCACGGTCGGCGGCAAGCAATACGAGCTCGTCCAGTTTCACTTCCACAAGCCGAGCGAGGAGAAGATCAACGGCAAGAACTTCGCGATGGTGGCGCACCTCGTCCACAAGGACGCCGACGGCAAGCTGGCAGTGGTCGCCGTGCTGCTGTCGACGGGCCACGACAATCCGTTCATCAAGACCTTGTGGGCCAATCTTCCGAACGACAAGGAAATGGAGCACGCGGTCGATGCAGTGACGATCAACGTCGCCGACCTGCTTCCGAAGGACCGCGCGTACTACACGTTCACCGGGTCGCTCACGACGCCTCCGTGCAGCGAAGGAGTGACGTGGTTCGTGCTGAAGCACCCGGCGTCGATCTCGAAGAGCGAGGTCGCGCGCTTCGGCAAGTCTTACCCGATGAACGCCCGCCCGGTGCAGCCGGTCAACGGCCGCGAGATCACCGCCAGCAAGTGATCCCGCGCGCGATGGCGAGTCTTGCGCGCAGAACCCATTGACCATCCCTCCCCGCCCACGGGGGAGGGGGTTCTCAGTTGAGCAACCGCGACGCGCTTGTCAGAAGCTCGCGGTTGGCCGGGTTGCGGGCTAGAAAACTGTCCCGATATTCCGCCGGGACGCGCTCCTCGGCGGTCCGGCGGATCCAGTCGATGATCCGGCGCAGCGCCGCGCGCGCTTCGTCGACGTCGGCAGCGTCGCCTTCGCGCAGGGCGGCGACTGCGATCTGCACCACTTCGCCGGGGTAGATGTCGTCGGGTTCGTGGTCGCGCATCAGCGCGAGTGCGGCGCGTGCATGGTGGCGCGCGAGATCGGCACGCCGTTGCCGGCGGGCGGCGGCGGCGACGCGCGCGTGCGCGTGAATCGCCAGGCCAGTGCGCGTGGCCGCGGTGACGTCGTGCACGAGTTGCAGCGCTTGCTCGAGCCCGCTTGGATCCGCATCGCGCCCGGCCAGGTCGATCGCCTGCATGCGCCAGCGCACGAGCTGGCGGCCGCGCAGCGGATAACCTTCGATCAGCGTGCTGAGCGACGACCCTGCCTGCTGCCCTTGCGCGCGCGCGAGCATGTGCCGGATTGCTTGCCACTTGCTCACCGCGAGCGGCGGCGTCCGCTCGCCGGGTGCGCTCGCCGCGAGCGCCTGTTGGGCGCGCGCGTGCTGGCCCAGGTACACCAGCGTCTGCGCCTTGCTTGCCGCCACCAGAGGCAGCCAGCCGGGTGTCTGCTGCTGCGCGCGAACCATCGCGCGATCGAAGTGTTCGAGCGAAGCCGCGTAGTCGCCCAGCGCGCGCAGCGTGAGGCCGTAGTTCAGGTGCAGGCTGGAATACGGCGTCGCCTCGTCGCCGACCGCGGCGAGCAGGTTGCGCGCCCGCTCCAGCGCATTCAGCGCGCGCCGCGCCGCGCCGCAGTCGAAGAACTGCACGGCGAGATTGAGCACGGTCTGGGCGGCGCCCGGCAGGTTGCCCTGTTCGATCGCCAGCGCGATCGCCCGTTCGTAGGTCGCCTCCGCCTCCGCACACTGATCGGCGTGGCTGAGCAGGATCGCGAGCGAGTCCCACAGCTCGAAGCGCTGCGCCGGTGAACCGAGGCGCTCGACGTCGGCCTGCACCGAGCGCATCTCGCGCAGCGCAGCGGCGGTGTCGTTGCGCCAGGCCAGCACGGCGGCGAGATTGCGGCGCAGTTCCGCGCGCAGCAGCGGCTCATCGGCGCCGCCGAGCGCGGTCAGGCCGGCAAGCGCATGCCGCTCCGTCTCCGCCATCTCGCCGCGATGGAGCAGGGTGACCGCGTGTTCGTTGTGGGCGAGGGCGCGCTGCATCGGCGTCGTGGCGAAGCGGTCGAGCAGGTCGAGCGCGGCGCCGCTGCGCGCGGCAAGATCGACTTCGAAGCAGGCGTGGCGCATCAGGAACGCCGCATCGAATGCGCGCTTGTTCTGCCCCCCGTCGCCCAGCAGGCGCGCGGCGCGCTCGAACGCGTCGGCCGCTTCGGCGAAGCGCAGCGCGCGTTCGGCCGCATGCCCGGTCTTGATCCAGAGATTCGCCGCCGCCTCGAATTGCCGGGATGCCTCGAAGTGCAGCGCGATGCGGCTCGGCTCGACGTCGCGCCCCTGCAGGTAGGACGCGATCTCGCCGTGCAGGGACTGCGCGATCGGGGGCGGAACGGAGGCGAGCGCCGCCTCGTAGACGAGGTCGTGCGCGAACGCGCCGTCGCGCAGCACCTGCGCGGCTTCGAGTTCGTTCCAGGCATCCGCCAGGTCGAGGGCACGCACGCCGAGCACGCGCGCGGCGAGATCGATCGAATGATCCTGCCCGGCGACGGCCGCGCAGCGGGCGAGCCGGATCGCCTCGGGCGACAACCGCGCGATGCGACGCTCGATAAGCGCACCGACGTTGGGCGCGAGCGGCAGGCTCTTCGCTCCCGGCGCGCGCTGCCCGGGCGCGAGCAGCGCCTTGATCGCCTCGAGCAGGAAGAACGGATTGCCGCCGGTGCGGCGCGCCAGCGGCGCGGCGAGTTGCTCGGCATCGAGCTCGTCGATGGCGAGCGATGCGATGAGGTCCGCGATGTGCCGCTCGCCGAGCGGCGACAGGCTGATCGAACGCGATTCGTGCACGCCCGCCAGCGTGTCGACGAACGCCTGTCCCGCCGCGCTCAGTTCGCCGGTGCGATAGGCAGCGAGCCAGGCGAGGCCCGCATGACGCCCGCTCAGATGATGCAGCGCCTCGGTGCTTGCGGCGTCGGCGTACTGCAGGTCGTCGAATACGATGCCGGCGAGGCCGGCCTGCATGGCCAGGGCGACCAGTGTCTCGATGGCATTGAGAAAACGCGCGCGGTCGGCGCCCGACTTCATCGGCTCGGCCGCGCCGAGCTCGGGGAGCAGGCGCGCCAGCTCGGCGGTCACGCCGGGCGGCAGCGCGCCGGGAATGCGGGGCAGCAGCGCGCGCAGCAGGCGCGACAGCACCGCGTACGGCGCATCGCGATCACCGGGGCGCGCGGCGATCGTCACCGCGCCCGGACGCGTGCGCGCCAGGTCGGCAGCGAGCCGCGTCTTGCCCATCCCCGGCTCGCCGCGGATCAGTGCCGCGGAGCCGGCCGTCCATGCGGCGTCGAGCGCCGACCACTCCGCCTCGCGCCCGATCAGGCGCGGTGGACGCAGCACCGTCACCGGCATCGCCCGCGGCACCGACGGCGGCCGCGCGCCAGCGTCGATCTGGCGTCGCAGATCCTCCGTCTCCTGTGCTGGCGTCGCGCCGAGTTCGCGCCGCAGAACCTTGCGCACCCGCTCGTACGCGGTCGTCGCGGACGGCAGGTCGCCGCGCAGATAGTGCAGGCGCATCACGCGCCGGTGCGCGGGCTCGAACAACGCGTCGGCGTCCAGCACCGCGTCCGCATGGGCGAGGGCGGCCGCGAGGTCGCCTTCCGCCTCGGCCTGCTCCGAGAGCTGCATGCTCGTCTCGATGCGCACGCGTCTGCGGCGCGCGCGCTGCGCTTCGAGCCACTCGGCGAGTTCAGGCAGGTCGTCCGCATGCACGCCGGCGAGCAGTTCACCCGGCGCCAGTGGATCGCCGACGTCGATCTGAGTTGCATCGGCGAGCCGGCACGGATCGTCGCCGACGACCATTGTGGCGAGTGCCGATCGGCGCGCCCGGTACATGCGCTGGCGCAGCGCGCCGCGCGCGCCGGCATCGTCGGCGTCCGGAAACAGCAAGCTTGCCAGCCGTGCCCGCGGCGTCGGGCCCTCGATCGCGAGCCACGCGAAGAGCAGGGCGTCCTTGCGTTCGAGGGTGAGCTCCTGGCCTGCCACGACCGCGCGCGGAGCGCCGAGCAGGCGCAGATGCATGGGCGATCGCGAGTCCTCGGCGCAGCCGTGCCGCGCTTCATCGGTCAAGGATTGCGCTTCCGGGCGTATCAGCGGCATCGCGAGTCTCCCCCGCGTCGTTGTCATCCCGAGGAACATCAGCGACGAGGATCTTCACTCTACGGTACGTCGGGATTCCTCGCCGCTCTGCTCCTCGGAATGACAAAAGGGGCAGGCTGCCGAGGCTCGTTGCTGATCTCGTGCCGCTTTGTACGACTCGCGCCGTCACAAGTGCGTTACGGATCTGCGATCGAGAGGTCGGCAGCTCCGGAAGCGCGAAGGCTTGCGTCGAGCCGAAGCGGCTGGTCCGATAGCCGACATTCGAACGCTCAGCGCAGGCACGCCTCGCCGCCGCAGCCGCGCGCACGCCACGACCGGAAGTCCACAACCGCGCTGACGAGAACGTGGCGTACCGGAGCGTCGCACAGGTGCTTGCGGACGCCAGCAAGGCCGGACTCTCGGCGGTCGGCTTGGTCACCCAACCCGACGTTCCCGAATGAAGGATCTCGCTTCCCGCGCGGGTCGAGATCCCTTTCCCCGGGCTCGACCCGGCCGGAGCCATCGGCATCGATCGCCCCCGATCAATGCACGGAGAAGCGCAGCAGCCGGCCGGAAAACTTGAATTCGCCGACCCAAAGATAGCTTCCGTCGAAGAAGACGGCCCCGGGCCAGAAGAGGGTGTTTTTGCCGATCGCCGGACTCGTATCGTTGATCGAATTGGCCGGCTGGCCAAGGATGACGTCTGCGGCCGACCCGCTCGTCGCAGTGGAAAAATCATTCCAGATCTGAACCCGGTTGAAACTGGTGTCGGCAATGAACAGTTTCGTGCCGGCCAAGGCAACGCCGTTTGGAAGGTTGAAACGAATCGGGGCGTTGGGGTTTCCGACAGAACTGCCGTCGACATACTGGGGGGACGCGCTGAAGTTCGTCAGGTCGTACAAGGCGATCTTTTGATCCTGCGTGAGGACTGCTGCCAGAGTGGTGCCGTTCGACGAGAGGCGCCCGACGACCGAAGCGCCGCCAGGCCCGGTCGCGATGGTGTGGTCCGGATTCCGCGGAGGATTGGGAATGCCGTTCCACACGTAGATCCTGTCGGCGCCGCCGTCACTGAGGGCGAACCATGTGCCATCCCAGGAGACGCCTTGCAGGTTTTGGAACTGCACTGTGCCTGCCCCGCCGGAGAGATAGAAGTCGGGATAGGCGCCGGTCGAAGGCAGGCCCAAGGTCCAGCCAAGGACGGTGGTCCTGCCAGCGACGAAGAGCTTTCCACCGGCGACCGACAGATCCCACTCCGGAACTGCGGTATGAAAAATGTAGTCCGGCTGGGCGCCGCTGTTGTCCGGCCTCGTCTTCCAGACGTACAGGGCGGAATCGAAGTCCGACAGTGCGAACAGTGACGTTCCATCGGATTTGGGGTTCGGATTCGTGATGAATCCATGGGTTAACAGGGTATTCGTGTTTATGTCGGGCGCCCCCAGGACAAAGTCCGGCATCTGAGTCGGCGAAGCAGGGAGACCGTTGAACCCTACGACCCGGTTCCCGTTCGAGATGCTCACATAGAGCTTCCCACCGGCCGCGCATGCTCCGGAGCCGTCGCCGCCGCCGGTGAAATCGAAGCCGGGCCGACCGAAGCCTCCGGCCCCGACGATCAGGTCGGGAGCCTGCGTGGCGCTCATCGGTAGCGCGTTCCAGATGGAAAGAGCCTGTGATCCGAACATCACCAGACGACTGTCCGCGGTGATCACGCCTTGCATCCATCCGCCGGGCAGTTGCGGGTCCGTGCGGTAGAAAGCAGGAGCTTGGTCCGGCTGGGTCGGCCATGAGGTCCAGAAAAAATTGGTGTCCGGATAGGGCCCGACGGATGCATTGTGATCTGCCACCACGAGGTAGTTCCCGTTCGATGTGATGGTGCGCGGGGTCCCCATGCCGATCGGTGCGCCATGGATGACGATATCGGGCGCCTGATCGGTCTGAGTCGGCCAGGCGTTCCACAGGTTCACATCGTCTCCGGACGGGGGCGCCGACTCGGTCTCGGTTGCCGCCACCTTCGTGCCATCGGTCCAGACGCCCCAGGGCCACAGCCGGGAAATGGAACGATCCGCGGGCTGCTGGGTGGAGGTCGGAAAATGGTCCCAGAGGAGAACGCGGTTGTTGAACGCATCGGATACGGCCAATCTGTTGCCGGCTGCCGAAACGCTGACCGGCCAGTTCAGCTGGTTCAGTCCGGTGCCCGGATTGTTCGATACGAAGTCCGGCTGCCCGAGTACGAGGTCCGGCGGCGCGTTCGAAGAAGGCAGCGAGTTCCAGACCAGCACCCGATTGTTGTTCCGGTCCGCCAGGACGAGGTGCGTGTTGTCGCAGGAAACCGTTCCCAGGTGGTTGTACAGGCCTGCTCCGCCCGTATTGTTGAAGTCGATGCCGCTGAGCAGGATGTCCGCGTCCTGAAACGTCGAAAAATTTCCGGCCAGTCCTCCCGCGGCCGTTCTATATGCAGTTGAGACCGTTTGCAGCCACGTTCCCGTGTTGTCTGCAACGGCAATCTCGAGCACCGCGGTCGTGGAGCCGGCGCTGTTCATCGCCTTGACCGTGTACGTGCCTTCGGCGGTGACTGCCGTCGGCGTTCCCGAGATCACTCCGATCGAGGGATCGATGCTGAGCCCGGCAGGCAGGGGCGGACTCACGGTAAAGGACGTCGGTTGACCGCCGGCGTACGTCGGGATGTTCCGCCCGATCGTCGTGTTGACCGTGTAAACGGAGAAGGACTGCAGGTAGCTCAATCCCGCGGGAGCGGTGACCGATCCCCCGGTCGACATGCCGCCGCCACCACCGCCACCACCGCAAGAGATCGTGGAAGCCAGAACGAACAAGGCGGATAGGATGGCTCTCCGCTTCGTGGTTCGTGTGCCTCGACCGGGGACCCTTGCATCGCATTCCTGGGCGGGCTGGCGCATGGCTGTACTCCTGCTCGGCGCGGGGGCCGAGCTGAAGCCAACTGCAACCCGCTCCGGGAGGGCGGATGGGCCTACGCTGCGCGAGAGGTCTATACCCTTCTATCGCGTGCAAAGTTGCAGGTGGCAGGCCGCGGAAATTGTATGCGTCCGGCGCGCAATGAGCAGCGCCGACAAGGTCGCGATCGCCCGGCGTCCGCCCCAACTGACATTCGACTGACAGTCGCGCACCGCCTTGCTTCGGCCGGAGCGGCGATCCCATCGTCAGACGTCAGTCAACGCGCCGAACTGTCCGGATCCCGGTTTATGCTGTTCGGTACGAGGTTGCGCCGCGGGACGTACGACCCGCGCCCGTGACGTTGCGCGCCTCGTTGCCCGTGCGCGCGTCGAGGAGGATCGCCTCGAGATCGCTCACCGACATCGCCCAGTTCGCCCGGGAGGAGTAGATCATCCGATAGGTCATGGTGCCAGCGCCTTCGCAAATGCGGCGTCGAGCGGGAGACGTCGTGGTTGGACGATAGGGCGCGTGGCCGCCGTCGCGCCTGCCGACATCCCTGCACGCATCCTCACCTCGGCCGCGAAGCGCCCGCAACTGACCTGGAAAACGGGATCAATGCCGGGACGCGCCGGCGATACTCGGCATATTGGTCACCAAAGAGCTCGAGCATCCATTGCTCCTCGAGAAGAAGCTTGCGCCACAAGGCTGCCCAAGCGAGGGCTATCGCCAGTAGCCCGCGCCACTCGCCGCGTGCCAGCGCCGAGCCGACGATGGCAACCAGCAGCCCCGTGTAAATGGGGTGACGAGCGAACGCATAAGGTCCTGTAACGATGAGCTCATGGTCGCGCTTGAGCGTGACCGTGCCGCTCCAATTGCGGCCGATGTGCCGTCTGGCCCAGACCGCGAAACCCAACCCGGCAGCCGTGACGAATGCAGCGACCCAGAACTCCCACGGAGCCCATGGAAACACCCGCTGGTTGAGCACCCGAAAGGGAACACGTTCCGGCCACAGGAGTGCAATGGCGGCGGCCAGGGGCAAAACGTGAAGAAGCCGCGAGCCAAGGTGTTCCCGACGTTGCGTGGCTTTGCCTCCAAACGAAGCAAGCCACCAGTACAGCGCCCAGACCAACCACATGGCGGGAAAGAGGAATCGGTACGCGAGATTCAGCATGTTCCTGCGCAGACCTCGAGTCGGACTTCAGCCGCCGAGAGTCTGTCAGCGCATTCCCGGGCCGCTCGAATGATGGCATGACCAACGCGCGGCGATGGCGCCCAAACACCGGCGCAGATCGCGGTCCGCGTCAACGCGAGAACGAGGCTCCTCGGCCGCTCGTGAAAAGGGCAGCGGGCAGGCTTTCAGCGATTTGGACTTCACGGGTGGCTTTGCTGGAGTGGAAAGGCCGTTCGCTGAGCGAGGAGCGTTTGTCTTGTAGAGCGACCAGAACGCGACGAAAAGCGAGTCCAGGCCCGCCGCTTCGGTCTTTAGTTCGACGACGACCTCGCGCGGTAGACGACGCACACGTGCCAGGGCGACTCGCCGCTCACTGGAACAGCAATCGCCGGTATCCCCTGGACCCGCCATTCCGAACGGCGCGCTGCAGGTCACGGGAATGCTCGGAACTGGCCGACAGCACCTGCTCAGGACTGTGCTCCGCGATTCAAGTCCGAGTCGTTGAGAGCTACTGCGGATGCTCCGCAGAGGGCGCGCTCAATCGTAGTAGCGCAAGATGCCCCGCCAGAAAGAATCGCGCTCGCGGCCGAGCGACGAGTCACCTGCCTCCGGCGTCTGGTTGGCGGCGGTCTGCACGATGACGAGCTTGATGTCGGGGTCGACGAAGATCGACTGGCCGAAGACACCGAGCATCACGAACCGCCGGCGCTTGCCCGGATAGAGCCAGAACTGGTAGCCGTAGCCGAGGTAAGGCGTCGCCCTCCCGGGTCGGAACTGCTCGGGCGCGCGCCTCTCGTCGGTCGCATCGAGCAGATACTCGCGCGGGACGATGGCCCTTTTTGTCGGATCGTCGGGACGCACGCCGTCGTTCGCGAGCACGATCCCAAGGCGCGCATAGTCGCGCAGCGTGGCGTTGAAGTTGCCATTCGCGACTTCGAGACCGGTGCGGTCGGTGCGCCAGGTCGCCGAGCCCTCGGCGCCGATCGCCTGCCACAGCCGGGGCGACAAGTACTCGGAGAGACTCATGCGGGTGGCACCCTGCACCACCGCGGCGAGCGCCAGCGTCGCAGGGCTGACGTAGTAGAACTTCTCCCCTTGCGGCCGCTCGCGCTCGTTGACGAACGACGCGAGTGCTTCTTCGATCCCCGTACGCTCTACGACCGGCCAGAACTTTGCGGTGTCGCCCTCGCCCTGGTTGTAGCCCTGCTGGTACTTTGCACCCACCGCCATCCGCAGGAGGTTGCGGATCGTGGTCTCGCCGAACACCCCGCCACGGAGCTTCGTCGCGTACTTGTCGGCGCGGTCGTCGAGCGACGCGATCTTCCCCTCGCCGAACGCGATGCCCACCGCAAGGCTCGTGATCGACTTCGCCATCGAATGCGACGTGAAGTGGTCCGACGGCTTGCGCTCGTACTGGTAGCGCTCGACCTGGATCACACCGTCCTTGACGATCAGGAGGCCCATGATCCGCTGCCGCGCCAGGAAGTCGTCGATCGTCAGGTTGCGATCGGTACCCCATCGGTATGCGGGCTCGGCCGGCGCCTGGGGCAATGCAAGCGGCCGCGGCGAGCGTTTCAGCTCGTTGACGCCGCCATGGAACAGTCCAGGAATCTCGGCCTGGTGCGTGAACGATCCGACGCGGACCACCTCGTCGAAATACCAGTTCCGCTTTTTTCCGGCCCCGACGCCGGCGATCGGATACCCCTCGCGCTTGCCGAGCTTGTCCTCGTCGGGCGCTGCCTGAACCGCGAGTGTGACCCAGCAAAGACCGACGAACGCAAGGGCACCGGCGATCCAGACGGCACTTCGACCGGGCCACTGCATCGCCAATCTCCGCGACCGAGGCGGCCAATGCATCAGGCGCACCGGCATATGCCTGTTCCGGAAGCGGAGCCAGACCTTGCACCTCTCATCGCCGCTACCAGTGCGCGGTTCCAATCGCCTCGGCTAAACAATCGGCGTACGCGTGCCGCCAAGCCCGGTTCGCGTAGACATGCCCTGGGTGTTCGATTGCACACCCCTTCTGCGAGAGTCCCGAGATCGAAGAGGCCGCGCGGTAGTTCGGGTAGGTGACCCGGTCGATCGGCGAAACGTGCACGGCCACCCTCGGCATGTCCCGCGCAAGCTGGTCGCGTGCCGCCTCGAACGCAGCCTTGAAGCGCGCTGCCTCGCCCCGCGTCACGCCGAGCGTCGAGACCTCGATCGATCCGGCGTACTGCGGCCGATGATTGGAATGTATCTCGTAGAACGCCTTGAGAGGTCCCTGGGCAACCTCCCTGACCCGCTCTTCATAGCGCAGGTTCAGCGCGATCGCGCGATCGCTGCGCCATTGGCGCAGCACCTCGGAGTTCGCGCCGATGAGTTGCTCCGTTGGACGGTTGACGTTGATGCGCTGGCGTGTCTTCGGGTCCCAGAAGCCGGTGACGAAGACACCGCCAACTCCCAGCTTCTCGCACAGCAGGCGCCCGGCTTCGAGTGTCCCGGCATCGGGAGTCCCGTGGGGCACGCCGATCACGACGCCGGGGCGGCCGAGCACGACCTCAAAGCTGCCGAGTCGGTCGAGTTCCGCCGAAGCATCCGGTGCTTGAGTCGCCAGCGAACGTATCGTTGGCAAACAGCCGAGCGATGCGATGAGCATCGATCTTCGGCAGACCATGGCGGAATCCCTCCGTGCGGCGGATGATCGCAGAGGGGTCAGGCCGCGCGCAAGCTCGGTTCGACGTGCGATCCATGCCCGGGCGTGAGCGTCGCGAACGCTGTCGCACGGCTGCCACGAGACCCTGGGTTCTACTCGATAACCATCGCCGATGGAGAACTCGAATGAAGCGATCCGTTGCCACGCTGGCCATCGCGCTGGTCTGCAGCATTGCGCCCGCCACCGGGCGGCCCAGCGAGGCTGACCCCGTCTATCCAGGCAAGGCGTGGCAGAAGATCGAGAATCCCGGCGCGCTCGGATGGTCGCCGTCGGCGCTCGACAATTTCCGCGAGCAGCTGAAGCGCACGCACGCTGAGAGCGTGGTGGCGGTGTACCTGGGGCGCGTGCTCTTGGAGTACGGCGACGTGGCCAAGCCCGTGTTCCTCGCCTCGGTGCGCAAGAGTCTGCTCTCGATGATGTACGGCAACTATGTCGCCGACGGCACCATCAAGCTCGACGCGACGCTCGCCGAGCTCGGCATCGACGACGTGGGCGGTCTGTCCCCGAAGGAGAAGCGGGCCACGGTGCTCGACCTGCTGCGGGCGCGCTCGGGCGTCTATCACCCGGCAGCGAACAAGGGCGACGATTCCGCGCAGGCACCGCCTCGCGACTCCCAGGAGCACGGCACCTACTTCCTCTACAACAACTGGGACTTCAACGTGCTCGGCACCGTCTTCGAGAAGCAGACGGGGCAGAACATCTACGACGCTTTCGAGCGCGACTACGCGAGGCCGCTGCAGATGCAGGACTTCAGGCGCTCGGAGCAGGTGAAGGAACGGCACGACGATCTTTCAATCCATCCCGCGTATCACTTCCACATCTCGGCGCGAGACCTCGCACGGGTGGGCTGGCTCATGCTTCGCCAAGGCAACTGGGAGGGCAAGCAGCTGGTGCCGCGTGATTGGGTGAAGGAGACGACGCGCGTGGTCACGCCGGCGCTCGACATGCACCCGCCGGGGCTGCGCAAGGGCCCGATGGGGTACGGCTACCTCTGGTGGATCTGGGACTCCCGGTGGGCGAAGGGGGCCTACGAGGGCGCCTACACCGGCCATGGCCTTAACGGCCAGTTCGTCACGGTGATGCCCGCGCTGAACCTCGTCGTTGCCTTCGAGACGCCGCAGGGCGCCGGCAATCGGATCGTGCTGTCGCAGTACCTCCGGCTCCTCGAAGCGCTCGTGAACTCTCGCTGCCGCGAATCGCCATGCAAGTAAGGGCCTAGCCCTTGGCCGCATGCGACGCACTGCGGTCGGCTTCGCCGTTCTCCGCGCGCCGGGGAGGCTCAAGGGTTGAACCACCGCGTCCAACAAATGTGGAGCGGCCCGCTGGCCCGGTGAGCGGACATTCGAGGCACTCAGGCTGAGCGTCTGTTATGGGTGGTCGCGGGCCGGCTCCCGATTTGGTTGGAAGCCGCCCTTCAGGTCGGGCCTTGCTGCGCCGTGGCCGCGAGCGACCACCTTGCCTTGATGTCAATCTCGGCGTCGAGGCCGGCGACGGGTCGGTAACGAGGTGCACCGGGTCCGTCGATCGGAAGCCCGCCGTCTGCGCCGCGGGTAGGCCGGTACTGCGTGCAACGGTGACGCCGATCAAAGACCGCAAACGCTCGAAGCAGACCGCGCCGGCCGCATCACGGAGCGGCAGCTCATGGCCGCGAGTATGAGTTGGCAGAGTGCCGGGGGACCCGACGGTCGTAGCCGGGATGGCGCGGCGCCGGTCGACTGGCTGTTTTCGGGCATCGGCCACGCGCTGTGCGTGATCGAAGCGCTCGTCAGGCTGACCGCCTGCGTTGTGCCCAGCGCAGAAGAATCCGGTGGACTGCGACGTCGATCGTGATCGGGACCCCTGGGTCAGCGAGAGGGTCAGGGAGGGGACCTCCCGCCGGTCAAGACGCCAGCGTGCCCAGCAGGTTCTCGATCAGGCGTGACCGGCGCTGCGGGTCGCGCTGGATCCCCTGCAGGATGCTCGTGATCGACGCCGCGCCCTCGAGCCCGGCCCAGGCCGCCATCTGCTCCGGTGTCGCGCCGACGTACGCCATGCGCCAATTGCTGAAGAGCGGACCATCGGCATCTCCCTCGTGGAACACTGTCACCCGCGAATGGCGCGTGTCGGCAGCGATGCTCTTCATCAAGCGCTGCAACGTCTCCTTCTCGCCTTCGAGGATCTGCAGGAACACGCCTTCGATGTAGACGAGCGCACCGGTGACGTTGCGCTTCTCGTTGCCGGTGCGAGCGTCGACGAGGATCTCCTCGAGGTCGACGATCGACATCGGCGTGTTCGCCTGCGACGAGTAAATCATCTGATAGACCATCGCACTCTCCCCCGACGGTGGCAACGGTATCGTGCCGAAGTGCGCCGCCGCTGCCAAGCTGCCGGTTCGCCGGAGACGAGCCCGCGGTGCTGCTAGACGCGCTGGCCGCGCAAGCGATCCGCGTTGCTGCACGCGGGCCCTCGCGTCCATTGACACTGGTTCGGGCCGCGCGCGCTCCAACTTGTCGTCTCCGGGGGGGCGAGCACGACGAGGGATCGCGGCCGTTCGCAACGCCGAGAGTCCTCTCGCGGGCTGAACCGGCTCGGAATGACATGCGCGTCGAGCGGTTCTCGGATCCAAGCCGCCGCCTTTGCCGGGATGGTTGCTGCTTCCTGCAGTAGACCACGCGCCATGGGACAAAATGTAGCTCCCATCGTCCGACGTGGAGAGAGCGATGAGACGTAGCGTACGCAGGCGTTTCCTTCTGGCGCTCCCGGCGCTGATCGCCGCGGCGAGTTGGACGCCCGAGGCAGTGCCTGCCGCGAGCCGGGGCACGCGCCTGATCCTGCTCGGCACGAAGGGTGGACCGCGGGTCGCGGGATCCGGGCGGAGCAATCCGGCGAACCTGCTGCTGATCAACGGGACCCCCTACGTGGTCGATTGCGGCAGCGGGGTATCACGGCAACTCGCCGCCGCGGGTGTTGCGCTCAACAAGTTGCGCTTCATCCTGCTGACCCACCATCATTCCGACCACAACCTCGAATACGGCGGTCTGATCTACAACGCATGGGCGACCGGACTCGGTTCGCGCATCGACGCCTATGGACCGCCGGGCCTGGAGGACATGACACGCGCCTTCTTCGAGTACATGAAGTTCGACATTGACACGCGGATCGCGGACGAAGGGCGGCCGGACCTGCGCAAGCTCGTCGCCGCGCACGATGTCGTGGTCGAGGGCGCCAGGCCGGTGCTTGTGTTGCAGAACGACGATGTGAAGATCACCGCCATCACGGTGCGCCATCCGCCCATCAAGCATGCCTATGCGTATCGCTTCGACACCAAGGACCGCTCGATCGTGATCTCGGGCGACACGACCTATGCGCCCGAGCTGGCCGGGTTCGCGCAGGGCGCCGACGTGCTCGTGCACGAGGTCATGTACCTGCCCGGCCTGGAGGCGATCCTCAAGCGCGTGCCGAATGCCACCACGCTGCGCGAGCACCTGCTGGCCAGCCACACGGTCCCGGAGGACGCGGGAAAGATCGCGGCCGCCGCCGGCGTTAAGACCCTCGTGCTCTCGCACCTCGTGCCCGGCGACGACCCATCGATCACCGACGAGATGTGGACCGCCGGTGTGCGGGAGCATTTCAAAGGGCGCGTGGTCGTCGGTGCCGATCTGATGGAGATCGATTGACCGCGCCGGGCGACCGTTGGGTTGCTCCTAGCTAGTAGCGGTCCTAGCTGGGAGCGGACCCGACTTCCCACGGCTTGCGACCCGGCGTTGCAATGGCAGCTCTTCGGACGTCGTACATCCAATCCACGGGCGAGGCGATGGGCTTGGACGTGATCGGAGCAGTGGGCAGCACCATCATCTGGTGGCCCGAGGTCGAGGAGGACGACCTCGACGCCGAGCGGCATGCGGCCGAGAAGGCGGCAGAAAGGACACAACAGGCTATCGACGACGCCCGCCGGGCGATCGTGGACTTGGGCGGGCGCCAGAAGGGCGCCGTCGTCACGGCGCTCGCGCAGAACCGGTCGGACTCGATCGGTGCGGTCGACCTGCACGACACAGCCGCCGCTGCCGCAATCGTGCTCCGCGGACCGAGCCATCTTCTGAGTCCTGCCGAATGGGCGCTGCATCCGGAGCGCAAGCTCGCCCGCGTGGAGGTCGCGGGGAACGTGCTTGCGAGGATGGCCAGGCTGGGCGGTCCAATCGATTGGCTGCTGCAGTCGCAGGCCAATGCGGCCGCGACAAGACGCTTCTTCGCCAGTCTCTCGGGCTGAGACCCACCTTCTCAGGAAGCGCGCAAGCAACTGCGGCGGTCTGACCATGCGCAACGCTGGGGTTGCGGGATCCGTGTTTGCAGGCTGTCGCCAACCTTGCGCTTGCTGAAACCAAACGTCCGCAATCACGCGCCGGGTCCTAGGATTGAGCACGCCCGAGTTTGCCTTGCTGCTCCACTGGCGCCAGTCCCGACAAGAAGAGATGCATCAGAAAAGGAACCCGATCATGGCGTTGGATGAGAGGCCGGGATGATCATCGGTCGCTCGTTGAACGCGTACCCCACGATCAGGCCACTGACGGTGCCGGTCCGGGTTGTAAGTTCGGTTCCCCTTGGTTCGTTGGAAGAGCCGGTCGACCCGAACGGGCCTGTCGGTAATCCCGCCACAGGTGCGCTTCATGTCGGCCTGCTCGGTGCGCTGGTCTTGAAGGGGGCACGCGCGCCCGTGCAAACCACGCCGGCTGCAGGCGGGTCGATTTCCGGCGCCGGCAAACCGACACCGCCAGCCGCAGGGTTCACGTGGTCGGAGGCGATTGAAAAATCCGCCAAAGGTGTGGTGGCCGCGGGTGCTCCGCTGTCACTCACGGCCCTGCCGAATGTCGCAACGGCTGCCGACCTTTCCAAGACTCTCGTTACGTACAACGTCGCGCCGAACGTGGCGAAGTCCTTCTCCGACACGCTCTTTGCGAGCCTCAAGAGCGAGGGCGGATTCGCATTCTGCGTCGGCGCCGCAGGCGGCGTGCTCACCTTGTTCGTGTTGGACGCAGCCAAGGTGCGATGGGCACTCGCCACCAAGATGTTGGTCGCCGTTGGAGTAGCCGTCCTCCTGGGCATCGTGGCGTTGGTGCTGGTCGAGAAGGGTGTCCTTCAGAAACCCGGAAGCAAAGAGGTCCCCTCCGAGCGGACGGCACCGTCGTCCAAATGAGGCACGCGCCAGCTCCGGTCATGAAGCGGTCGGCGCGTCGACCTGGACAAGCGACCGCGTTTCACCGGCGCCCGATAGAAGAACGCTCGATGCCTCGGCCCGCCGCCTACGAGCACTGCCCCGTATACCCGCACGCAGTACAAAACTCGCACCCATCGCGCTTGATCATCGCCGCCGCATGGCAGCTCGGGCAGACCTTGCCCTTGATCGGCGCCGTTTCGTTCTCGATCACCTTGACCTGATCGGGCAGCGCGAGGATGCCCGCGCTCTGGATCGCGCGGCCGTCGTCGTCGAGGATGCCGAGCACCTTGTAGCGATGCAACAGCAGCGTCGCGATGTAGGCGACCGTGCTCGGATACAGCGACGACTTTTCCTCGCCCGGCACCGGCGCCCAGAATTCGCCGTTCTGCTCGCCGAAGTTGAGCAGCTTCTTGAGCTTGAGCCCGATCCAGTTCGCATCGACCACGCGCATGTCGAGCGAGATCAACTTGCATAGCCCGTCGAGCGCCTTCGGATATTCGCCCGCGAGCCAGATCGAATAAGGCCGCCGGCTGCCGTCGGGAAGATGCAGTTCCTTCACGCCGAGCACGAAGTCGTCGCCCGTGTTGGCGTTGGTCACGTCCACCGTCCAGCTCATCGTGCCGAGCGGTCCGGCCTTCGGTTCCTTGCGCGAGAAGAGCGCGTTCATCACGGGAGTCGGCAACGGCACCAGCTGCTGCGCCGGGTCCTGGAACACGCCGAGCTGTTCGCAGCGCCAGCGCACGATGTTCGCGAACGCCGAGACCACGCCGCTCTGCCAGCGTGGCTCGGCCTCGCCAGGCATCTTGAGCGCGAAGCCCTGTTCGTCACGAGCCTTGGCCAACGCGTCGAGCTTGAGCTTGAGCCACGCGCGATCCTCGCTGCGCATGTCCATCGACAGGGTCTTGGCGATCGCGCCGAGGCCGCGCGGCTGCTCCGCGCCGTTGACCCACACCTCGAACGGCACCGGCGGCTCGCCGACCTGACCGATGAAGATGGCGAAGCTCTCGCGTCGCTCGGGGATTTCGACCATGAAGGTCCACGCGAGATTGCCTTCGTCGAGGGCAGGGCGGCCGGGCCACTTCAGGCTTGCAAGTGCCGGCTGCGGTGCCGAAGCCAGGCGGACGCGGCGATCCGGATCGTCTTTCAGATCCTGTGGCGCTTGCGGCGCCTTCACGTCGTCCTTCTGGACTTCGAGCACCGAGCCGATCACGTTGTTCGGCCGATAGGTCGTGATGCCCTTCAGTCCCGCCCGCCACGCCTCGAGGTAGAGCGCGCGGAAGTCGTCGAACGGATAGTCCTCCGGCACGTTGACGGTCTTGCTCACGGCCGCGTCGATGTACGGCTGCACGGCGGCGATCATCAGCATGTGATCGCGCGCGCTCATCTCGAGCGCGTGCACGAACGGCGGCGGCAGCCGGTTGATGTCGCCGCCGAGCAGGCGATACAAGCGATACGCGTAGTCCTCGACCACGTACTCCTGCCGCGTGCCGTCCGGCATGCGCTTCTTGCGGATGTAGGTCCACGAGAACGTGGGCTCGATGCCGCCCGACGCGTTGGCGGCGAATGCCAGGGAGATCGTCCCGGTCGGCGCGATCGACAGCAGATGCGAGTTGCGCACGCCGGTCTTGCGGACGCGCGCCTTGAGTTCCTGCGGCAGGCGCGATGCGCAGTGCGGCTCCGCAAGGTACCGGTCGGCGTCGAAGAGCGGGAACGCACCCTTCTCCGCGGCGAGTTCGGCCGACGCTTCGTACGCTGCGTCGCGCATGCGGCGCGCGATGTCACCCGCCACCGCGCGCGCGGGGGCGCTGTCGTAGCGCAGGTTGAGCATGATCAGCGCGTTGCCGAGCCCGGTGAAGCCCAGTCCGACACGGCGCTTGGCTTGCGCTTCCGCGTACTGCTCCTTCAGGGGCCACAGGGTGGCGTCGAGCACGTTGTCGAGTGCCCGGATCGCCACCTTGGCGACCTCGTGGAAGCGCGTGAAATCGAACGTCGGCTGCGCACCGAAGGGATCGACCACGAAGCGCGTCAGGTTGATCGAGCCGAGGCAGCAGCAGCCGTAGGGCGGTAAAGGCTGTTCGCCACATTGCCCGGTCACCAGGCCATTGAAGATGACGGCATTGCCGTCCGGCTGCGTGGTGTCGAACACCGACTCGCGGCCGACATGTTCGATACGCTCCACGCGCGTCGTGAATCGTTGCGTCTTGCGGAGCGCTTTGCCGTGCGCCCAAGCCCGGTAACGCGCGGGCTTCGCCTCGCCGAGGAAACCGATCTCCCGCATGAACCGGTCTCGCGATTCGCCGTCGATGATCAGTTCGTGGTCGGCGAGACAGTCATACAGCTTCCGGCCGCCCCTGCCGTCGGGCAGAAGCCTTTGTCCTGCGTCGGGTCTCCGGTGGACCCGGGCGAAGATGCCGAAGTTGGCGAGCAGGATCTGCACGTCCTTCAGCAGGACGGGATAGCTCGACGCGAGTCGGATGGAACAGCTGTCGCTGCTGTCGGAGACGTTGACGGTGCCGTCGGCCCGGAACAGGCCTTGAAGGTAGGCGCGTACGCAGACCTCGGAGCCGCGCCAGATCACTTCGGGCACGCTGTGCTTGTTGCGCGCACTGAACCCGTGATGCTCGAGCAAGCGCGCCAGCAGAACCGATCGGACGAAGGCATGGTTCCGGTCAGGCACCGCGACGGGGTTCGCGCGATACGTGCGCGCGTTGACGGAGGTGTTGGCCACGAACCCATTCACGTATGCAGAAATGCGTGAAGCGAGTTCACGGTCGTCACCCCAGAAGTTCAGGACCGCTGCCTGCAGGCCGTTGCCGCGATTCGTGAAATGGCCATCGCCCGTGATCATGCCGATGAGCAACCCAAGCTCTGCGCTGCCTTCCTTGCCGAACTGGCCCTTTCCCGACTGCACCAGCAACTCGTCGCCCACCCGCAGGTCGCGCAGCTTGACCTTGCCGCGCGCGGTGTAGAAGTCGTGCCACGCGGTGGCTTTGATCTCGTAGCCATCGGCACTGACGACGCGATAGACATCCGCGTCGACCGCGGTCATGAACGCTGCCTTGGCAGCGCGAATTTCAGTGCCGCGATCCGCAGCGTCGTCCGCTGACGGCAGCGAACGTCGGTCAACCGTCACTTCGAGCGGGAGCGCAAGCGCTTGCAGTTCGCCGATCGGCACCATGCCGTATTGCGTGTGCAGCCGCGTGTCGGCGGTCACGCACGGGTTCGTCGCCGCGATCTTCTCCACGT
This sequence comes from Burkholderiaceae bacterium, assembly GCA_035502095.1. Lineage (GTDB taxonomy): Bacteria > Pseudomonadota > Gammaproteobacteria > Burkholderiales > Burkholderiaceae_F > JAKANT01. Next base: position 10,789 of record DATJUX010000049.1, on the reverse strand, counting down.
ACGACAGGTTGTTGTCGCCGTTCACGCGATCGATGAACACCACGCCCGGCTCGGCGTGGTCGTACGTCGAATGCATGATCTGGTCGAACAGATCGCGCGCGCGCACGTTGCGATACACCCACGACCCATCCTGGCGCTGATAGGCGCTTGCCTTGTCGAACGGCTCGGCGGCGTGCCAGAGCTCGACCTCGCCGTCGCCGTCGACCGCGCGCATGAACGTGTCGGTCAGGGCCACGCTCATGTTGAAGTTGGGCAGCGAGCCGTCGCGCTTGGCGTGGATGAAGTCCTCGATATCGGGATGGTCACAACGCATCATCCCCATCTGAGCGCCGCGCCGCGCCCCGGCGGATTCGAGCGTCTCGCAGCTCTTGTCGAATACCCGCATGTACGAGATCGGGCCGCTCGCGCGCGAGTGCGTGCCATGCACCATCGCGCCGCGCGGGCGGATGGCGGAAAAGTCGTAGCCGACGCCGCCGCCGCGCCGCATCGTCTCCGCGGCCTGCTGGAGCGCGCCGTAGATCGAGGGCACGCCGTTGCGCGCCTCGGTGATCGCGTCGCCGACGGGCTCGACGAAGCAGTTGATCAGCGTCGCGGCGATGCCCGTGCCGGCGGCGGAGTTCACGCGTCCGCCGGGGATGAAGCCCGCCGTCATCGCGTCGTGGAAGCGTTTTTCCCACTCGTCACGCAGTTCGGGTTTCTCGACCGCGGCCAGGCCTCGCGCCACGCGGCGACGCACGTCGTCGACCGACTTTTCGTCGCCCTTCGCGTATTTCTCCAGTAGCACGTCGATCGAGATCGGCTGCTCGTCGAGCAACAGCTGCGCCTGGTCGAATTTCATCCGCTGGTTCTCCTGCTGATCGCGTTAACGATGACGAAGCGGCGTGGGCCGGGAGCGTCATCCGACCCCGGGGTCGGAGCCCGGGCCAGGGATCTCGGAGCATCGCACGACCGGGATTCCTCGCCTGCGGCTCGGAATGACACGCTTCGAGGCTTGGAAAGTCGCGCGACCTGCGCTGTTCGTGCTTCGAGTTTGCAGCGTACACCTTTCGCCGCGTCTTCAATAGGTGGTAGATCGGATGATCGAGACCACATCATCTTGGGGGTCATCCGGCGCCGACCCTGGCAGCGACCCGCTCCCTATACTTCCCGCCCTCCGGTCCGGGTCGCCGACAAAACCCAACAAGGCTGCCGCGCCATGAACCTGCAGCAATTCCGCTTCCTGCGCGAGGCCGCGCGCCACAAGTTCAACATCACCGCCGCCGCGCGGGCGCTGCACACGTCGCAGCCGGGCGTGTCCAAGGCGATCATCGAGCTCGAGGGCGAACTGGGCGTATCCATCCTGGCGCGCCAGGGCAAGCGCATCCTCGGCCTGACCTCGCCCGGCCAGCAGGTGCTGCTGGCGGCGGAACGCATCATGCAGGAGGTCGACAACCTCAAGAAGCTCTCGCGCGACTATGCCGGTGCGCCGTCCGGAACATTGCGCGTCGCCACCACCCACACGCAGGCGCGTTACGTGCTGCCGCCGGTCGTGCGCCAGTTCTCGGACAAGTTTCCGCAGGTGCGCCTGAAGCTGCTCGAGGCCAATCCGCCGCAGATCGCCGCCATGCTCGTCAACGGTCAGGCCGACATCGGCTTCGCCACCGAGACGCTCGCCGATGCACCGGGCCTGCGCTCGATCCCGGTCTACGACTGGCAGCACGTCGCGATCGTTCCGCCGGGGCATCCGTTGGCGAAGCTGCAGACCACGCCGGGAAAACTCACGCTGAAGGACCTGGGTCGCAACCCGCTCATTACCTACGAGACCACGTTCGCGGGCCGCAGCAGGATCGATGCGGCGTTTGCCGAGGCAGGCATCGAGCCGTCGATCGTGCTCGAAGCGATCGACGCCGACGTGATCAAGACCTACGTGCAGCTCGGCATGGGCGTCGGCATCATCGCCGGCGTGGCGGCCGACCTGGCGCGCGACAACCTCGCCGTGCTGCCGTGCGGTCACCTGTTCGGCAAGAACACCACCCGGCTCGCGGTCAAGCATGGCGCGTATCTGCGCGGGTTCGTGTACTCGTTCATCGAGCTGATCGCGCCCGGCTGGGACAAGCGGCGGCTCGAAGAAGCGTTCAGCTAGGACGCGATGAATCTCTTCGAGTCGATGCGCTACCTCCTCGGCGCTGCACCGGCACGGCCACTTCGGCCGCGCGGCGCAGGCGTGCCACATCACGCAGCCCGGACTGTCGAACGCGATCCGCGCGATGGAGGAGGAACTCGGCGTGACGATCGTGCGGCGCGGGCGTCACTACGAGGGACTGACGCCGGAAGGCCAGCTCGTTCTCGTATGTGCGAATCGCATGCTGTACGAGCAGGAGGCGCTGCGCCAGGAACTGTCGGCGGCGCGGCGCCAGCCGCGCGGCGGCCTCAACATCGGTGCGGTTCCGACAACGGTGCCGGTCGCGGCGCGCTTCGCGGCCCGGCTGCGTGCGCGCCATAACGGCATCACCGTCACCGTGCGCACGCTCAGCTCGCACGAGATCGAAACCGGCATCGACGACTTCGGCCTCGACATCGGCTTCGGGTACGTCGACAGGGCCTCCGCGCTCGGCGGTGCGCGCCTGAAGGTCTTCAAGCAATACGACGAGCGCTACTACCTCCTGCGCCAGATGCCGGCAAGCGGCCGCGGCCATCGTCGCATCGGCAAGCCGATGCGCTGGCGCGACGCGGCCGTCCTCCCGTTGTGCCTGCTCACGCCGGAGACCTACAACCGCAGCGTGATCGACCTTGCGTTCCAGCGCGCCGGCGCGCGGGTCAAGAGCTGCATCGACACGAGCGCCGTGCTTGCATTGCTCGTGACCGCTCAGACCGGCGACGTCTGCAGTGTGCTGCCTGGCTCGCTGGTGACGCTCGCGATGCAGTTGCCGGGAATGCAGGCGCGACCGCTGGTCGAACCGGAGATCACGGTCGGAATCGGTCTCATCACGCTGATGCATTCGCGCGCGTCGCTCGCGCACAAGGCCGCGCTTGCGCTGGCGCGCGACGAAGCCTGGCTGCGCGAGGCGGCGCGTTACGCCAGTCCGGTCGTTCGGTAACAGCACGCCGCGTCGCGCCGGGACGCGTTCGCAGCGCGTCATTCCGGGAATCAATCGGTTCAATTCTCGATTCCATTGGACGCACGGCTGCGCCCGGTTGAACCTCCTTGCGATCGACCGTCCTGCACGGCAACGCGTCGTGTTGCGGCGGCAAAACACGCAAAGGAGACGCTCAGATGTCGGCAGCCGACGAAGCACTACGTGGATACGCGGATCAGACGAGACCGGGCCTGCTCGACAAGCAACGCACGATCGCAGGCAGCGGCTTCAACCGCTGGCGGGTGCCGCCCGCGGCGCTCGCGATCCACCTTTGCATCGGCATGGCGTATGGCTTTTCGGTGTTCTGGCTCCCGCTTTCGAGAGCGATCGGCATCAAGGAATCGATCGCCTGCCCGGCTGGCACCGGGTTCCTGGGCGAGCTGTTCGCGACCAACTGCGACTGGCGCATCTCGACGCTCGGCTGGATGTACACGTTGTTCTTCGTGCTGCTCGGTTCGTCGGCAGCGCTCTGGGGAGGCTGGCTCGAGCGCGTCGGCCCGCGCAAGGCCGGCGTGGTCGCGGCCGCGTGCTGGTGCGGAGGCATGCTGCTGTCCGCACTCGGCGTGTCCATGCATCAGCTCTGGCTGATGATTCTCGGCTCCGGCGCGATCGGCGGCATCGGCCTCGGACTCGGCTACATCAGCCCGGTGAGCACGCTCATCAAGTGGTTCCCCGACCGGCGCGGCATGGCGACCGGCATGGCGATCATGGGCTTCGGCGGCGGCGCGATGATCGGGTCGCCGCTGGCGGCAATGCTGATGAAGTCCTTCGCGACCTCGACCGACGTCGGCGTCTGGCAGACCTTCATCGTGGTGGGGCTCGTCTACCTCGTGTTCATGTTGGGGGGCGCGTTCTCCTATCGCCTGCCGCCCACCGGCTGGAAGCCGAAGGGCTGGACGCCGCCGGCCGCGCGGGCATCGAACGCGATGATCACGCACGGCCACGTGCACGTGAAAAAGGTGTGGGGCATTCCGCAGTTCTGGCTGGTCTGGCTGCTCCTGTGCATGAACGTCAGCGCGGGCATCGGCGTCATCGGGATGGCGAGCCCGATGCTGCAGGAGGTCTTCGGCGGGGGCCTGATCGGCGTCGATCTGAAGTTCAACCAGCTCGACAAGGCACAACTGACGGCGATCGCGGGTGTCGCCGCCGGCTTCACCGCGCTTCTGAGCCCCTTCAACATCATCGGCCGCTTCTTCTGGGCCAGCCTCTCCGACAAGCTCGGGCGCAAGCTCACCTACATCGTCTTCTTCGTGCTTGGCATGGCGCTGTACGCGAGCATTCCGGTCTCCGCGGCGGCCGGCAGCAAGCTGCTCTTCGTCGCCGCCTGCTGCATCATCCTGAGCATGTACGGCGGCGGCTTCTCGACCGTGCCGGCCTATCTCGCCGACCTCTTCGGAACGCAGATGGTGGGCGCCATCCACGGACGGTTGCTTACCGCCTGGGCGACCGCCGGCATCGTCGGTCCGGTGGTGGTGAACTACATGCGCGAATACCAGCTTGGTCTCGGCCTGCCGCGCAGCCAGGTCTACAACCATCCGATGTACATCCTCGTCGGCATGCTCGCGATCGGCCTGGTCTGCAACCTTCTGGTGAGGCCGGTTGCGCCGAAGTGGTTCATGACCGAGGCCGAACTCGCCGAAGAAAAGCGGCTAGCGCATGAGCGCGCCGCGGAGGCAGAAGTCGGCTCGGGCAGCGGTTCCCCCGCGCGTACGCCGCGGCTCGTGGTCGCCGCTGCCTGGGCCGCCGTGGGCCTGCCGTTGGCGTGGGGCATCTACCGCACGTTGGTGAGCGTCGCGAGCTTCTTCTGACGGCGCGCGCGCCCGGGCCTCTCCGGGCGCGTCGTGCGCGATCGCGCGGCCGCCCAAATGGCGGCGCCGGAATTAGCATCGCGGTTTTCGCGTCCGCAGCGCCCGCATGCCCGAGGACCCTGTCGTATTGCCGCTGGCACCGATCACCAAGGTGGCGGGCGTCACCACGGGCGGCGCGTACGAGCTGCCGGTCTATCCGTTCGTCGAGCCCGCCGAACTGCGCGGCAAGATCGGCCGTCACGCGGTGGTCGTCGTCGGCGCCGGACTGGCCGGGCTGACGGCGGCCTGCGACCTCGCGCTGCACGGCGTGCCGGTCGTGGTGCTCGACGAAGACGACACGGTCGGCGTGCGCGGCGCGTCGAGCCGCGGCATCTGCTACGCGCAGAAGAGCCTCGAGATCTTCAAGCGGCTCGGCATCTACGAGCGCATCGCCGCGCGCGGCGTCTCCTGGTCGGTCGGGCGCACGCTCGCCGGCAGCGACGAGATCTTCTCGTTCGACCTGAAGAGCCTGCCGACCTTCGGCGCGTCCGAGCAGCCGCCCTTCATCAACCTGCAGCAGTTCTACATCGAGTGGTTCCTGGTCGACCGGATCTACGAACTCGGCACCGTGGATCTGCGCTGGAAGAACAGGCTGATCGGCTGCGAACAGCGGCGCGATGCCGTGGTGCTGCACGTCGAGACGCCGGCGGGGCACTACGAGCTCGAGTCGCAATGGGTGATCGACTGCTCGGGCAGTCACAGCGCGCTGCGCTCGATCCTCGACGTGCCCGTGCAGACCGAGCACGCGGTCGACCGGTGGTGCATCTCCGACGTGCGTTTCCGCGCGCGACCGCCGGCCGAGCGCTGGACGTGGATCCGCGCGCCGTTCAACGACGGCCGCGCCGTGTGGCAGCACCTGATGGGCGACGACGTGTGGCGGCTCGACTACCAGATGGCGCCCGATGCCGATCCCGAACAATTCAGCCAGCCCGCGGTCGTCGCCGATCGCCTGCAGCGGCAGTTCGGCGCCGGCGTCGACTACGAGCTGGTGTGGGTCGGGCCCTACTCGTATCGCGGCCAGTGCCTCGAGACGTTCCGGGTCGGGCGCGTGTTCTTTGCCGGCGACGCGGCGCACGTGATGAGCCCGTTCGGCGCGCGCGGCGGCAACAGCGGAATCCAGGACGCCGACAACCTGGTGTGGAAACTCGCATTCGTGCTCGAGGGCAAGGCGCCGGAACGCCTGCTCGACAGCTACGACGCCGAGCGGCGGCCCGCCGCGCTGCAGAACATCCGCATCACGACCCGCACCACGCGCTTTCTCTCGCCGCAGGCGCAGATGGAGCGCATCCTGCGCGAAGCCGTCATTTCGCTCGCGCGCGAGTACGCGTTCGCGCGCGGATTCGTCAACACCGGGCGGCTTTCGTCGCCGAGCCACTACGCCGAATCGCCGTTGAACGTCGGGCCGGGAGGCGGGCGCTCGGTGCAGAACATCGCGCTCACGCTGCCGGACGGAAAGCGCGGCGATCTCGTCGACCTGCTGGAGTACGCCGCCTATCGCGTGCTCGGCCTGGTCACGCAGCCGGTCGATCGCTATTTCGCGCAGGAGCTGGAGCTCCTCGAGCAGCGCTATCCCGTGCGTTTCTTCCGCCTGCAGACCGCCGCGGTCGAAACGAGCGCGCTTCCCACCGTGATCGATGCCGACGAGCAGCTCAGCGCCGAGCTCGGCATCGCTGCCTCGTGCGCATGCCTGCTGCGTCCGGACCTGCATCTTGCAGGGTCGCTGGACGAAGCCGGCGCACCGGATATCGAACAAGCGTTGCGCAAACTGCTCGCCCAGGCGTGAACGACGATGAAGACCGAGCCCACGTTGAAGAGCCCCGACGATTTCTACGAGCGCCTGCTCGATGCCCACCGTGGCTTGAACGCGGATGAAAGCGCGCAGCTCAACGCGCGCCTGATCCTGCTGCTGGCCAATCAGGTGGGCGACGACGAGGTCCTCGCCGAGTGCATCACCGCCGCCGCGAAGCCCTTCGTCCGCTAACCGGGGGCGATGACGTTACGAAGGGCCGGGATCCCTCGCTTCGCTCGCGATGACACTGCTGTCTTGTGCCCCCTCCTCCGCGTGCAGGGGAGGGTTGGGGAGGGGGCCAGACGCAGAAGGGAAGCGGCCGAAACCAGAATGCTCAGAACCTCACCCCCATCTTCGCGCTGTACGTATTGATCGATCCCGTGTTGTCGAACTCGAACGCGAAGTTGATGCCGAGGTTGATGTTGACACCGGCGAAGAACTTGGTCTGAGTGAACTTCTCGGCCTGCAGGTTGGTGGCGGTGCCGGTGGCGGCGCCTTCCGGCGAGCTGTGGACCCAGACCTCGCCGAGGCCGCCGTACGGCGTGAAGATGGCGAAGCCCTTCGAGATCGAGATGTCCAGGCCGTAGCTGGTGAAGCCGAGCTGGTCGACGCCGGTGAGCTTGGTACCGCTGGCGCGGATGCCGACCGCGGGCATGACCGTCGTTCCGGGCAGGAACGCCCAGCGCACCTCGCCGCCGTAAACGCGCATGGGATTGTCGGTCGAGGCGCTGTAGCTGCCGGCGATGTCGATGCCCCAGGGCAGGCCTTTGTCCCCGCGCAGCGAGACCATCGGCATCGTGGTGCGCACCGAGGCGCTGCTCGATGCCTTCGAAAGCAGGATTGGATTCTTGAGCGACGTGCCGCTCCCGGCGATGCCGATGTCGAAGCCGGTGACCCCAAGGGCTTCGGTGGGGATGATCGGCTTGTAGGAGAGGGCGGCGCCCATGTCCTCGGAGAACAGGCGGAACTCCGACTGCGTCAGGTTGCCGACGCTGTTGACGTCGTAGGCCATCGCGCCGAGCGGCGCGTACCCCGCGGCGAACGCCAGCGACAGGGCGGTGGAATGCTTTCTCATCGAGCAATCTCCAAGGCGGGCAGGCAACTGGAGCGCAGTATGCCCCGAGCCTCTCGCGGCGGGACGATCTTCGATCGCGTGCGTTGGTGAGGCTGCATTGCCGGACCGCAATGCCGGGCGATCAGGTGGCGTGGCGGATCAGTTCGAGCGCGGCGTCGAAGAGCTGGCTTTCGGGGTTGGCGAGCTCCTCGGCGACCGTGAGGTGATTGAAGCCCGCCATCGGCACGTCGCGCACGACGCTCTCGCGCCAGCGCTTCGCCAGCAGCGCGCTCTGGCGCTTGAACTCGGCCGATTCCTCGCCGCCGACCGCCGTGTACAGCGGGGCCTTCGTCGCCGGCACCATGCGTGCGGGGGAAAGCGCGTGCGCGCGTTCGAGATCGAGCTGCAGGTCGACGTTGACGAACGGCGCATGCACCAGCGGCTCGAGGTCGAACACGCCGCTCACGGCAAGCCCGCCCTTGACCAGGTTTTGGGGCAGGTCGTCCGCGAAACGCTTCCAAAGCGCCGCCAGCAACATCGCCGTCAGGTGGCCGCCGGCCGAATGTCCGCTCACGCAGATGCGTTGCGGATCGAAACCGAGGTCGTCACCCTTGCGATACAGCCAAGCCATCGCGCGCAGCATCTGGCGCACGATCTCCTCGATGCTCGTGCCCGGTGCGAGCCCGTAGTTGACGACCGCCACCGCGACGCCGTGATCGACGAACGGTGGTGCGACCCACGAGAAGTCCGACTTGTCGAGGGCGCGCCAGTAGCCGCCATGAATGTAGACCAGAAGGGGCGAGCCTCCGCGCGGGGTCGGAAAGAGATCGAGGCGCTCGGCGGCCGCTTCGCCGTACGGAAGATCGAGCAGCCCGGCGCGCTGCCGGCGCGTCACCGCGCCGCGCTCGGCCCAGCCCGCGAGGATGCGTGGATGCTCCGGGATGGCGGCGCGCGCGTTGTATTCGCGGTCGCAATAATCGGTCGTGTAGGGAGGGTGATCGTCGGGGTCGTCGGTGCGCATCCGGCGAAGTGTACTGAAGCGCCCGCGGCGACTTGAGTGCCGCAGCGTGGCCGCGTAAACTCGCCGGTCCACAGTGGGGACGTAGCTCAGCTGGGAGAGCGTCGCGTTCGCAATGCGAAGGTCGGGAGTTCGATCCTCCTCGTCTCCACCACTACTCTTTGTCTTGCAAGTGCAGGTCAGTGCAGGACAGTTCACCTAGCTTGTTGAATTGACGGCGCAATCCCGCGCCTCGCACACTCACTTGCGTGCTGGCTGGTTGCCTTTAGGTGCATGCCGATGCAGCGCTTATTGGGGGACAGGCTGGCGGACAAGGAGAGTGGTTATTTGTCGCGCATCAGGCTTCCCTCGCGCATGCATCAGCTGACGGTGCGCGAGGTTCAGACCGCAGATGAGGGCGATCACAGCGACGGCGGCGGTCTGCGGTTGTTCATCCGAGGAGATTCGGCGACATGGGTGCTGCGCTACACGGCGCCGAATGGCAAACGCCGCGAGATGGGTTTAGGCACTGCGAACCGAAGCAGTGCGCAAGCGGCGGGCAAAAGTCTCAGGGACGCTCGCGCGCTTGCGAACGAAGCTCGGCAACTGTTGCTCAAGGCGATCGATCCGATCGACGATCGCGACGATCGCAAGGCGGCGCAGAAGGCGGCCGACAAAGCGGCGAAGCAGAAGCTGAAGCGCGATGCGCTCACGCTCGCGCGCGCCGCTCGCCAGTATCACGAGCGTGTGATCGAAGGACATCGCTCGGACAAACACTCGGCAGACTGGATCAACTCGCTCGAGCAGCATGTTCCATCGGCGCTATGGCACCGGGCCATTGCAGAAGTCACCGCGCCCGAACTGCTCGATTTCTTCGTGACGATACGGCGCAGTCACCGCGAAACCGGCCGGCGGATCGTCCAGCGTCTCTGCAAGATCTATTCGGACGCGGTGTTCCGCGGGCTTGCGAACGGCAATGCGGCTGCTGCCGCTGCAGAGCGTCTGCGCGAACTCGGCATCAAGCGTGAAGTGATCTCCTACGCGGCGCTTCCAATCGAAAAGGTGCCGCGATTCATAGGCAGGCTGCGCGAGCGCAAAGGCATCGCGGCCCGCGCGCTCGAGTTCGCGGTGCTGACGGCGGCGCGTACTGGTGAAGTGCTGGGCGCGACGTGGGACGAGTTCGACCTCGATGCGCGCCTCTGGACGGTCCCGGCTGACCGGATGAAGGGCGGCGAGAGGCATGTCGTTTACCTCACGCCGCGTGCGATCGAGATCGTCGAGGCGATGCGCGCGTTCAAGCAGCGCTATGTGTTTCCTGGCCCCAATCTGGACCAGACGCCGCTGTCGAACATGGCGATGCTGACGCTGCTGCGTCGGATGGATGCCGCCAAAGCGACAACCGTGCACGGACTGTGCCGCGCGTGTTTTTCGACGTGGGCCTACGAGACGGGCGCAGCGCGTCCGGAGGTGATCGAGGCGACGCTCTCGCATCGCGAGTCCGACAGAGTGAAGGCGGCGTACATGCGGGCGGACTTCGCCCGCGATCGCGCAGCGCTGCTGCTCGCGTGGGCTGATTTCATCGATGGCAAGACGCCGGTGTCGAACGTGATCGATTTTCAGCGGGCGCGGATCGCGTGGTCTCTTGGTACGTTTGGGGGTGCTCTCAACGTTCGTGTGGCGGACTAAACTCGGCCGAGAACTGGAGGTTCAAATGTCTGATCTTGTCGAAGAGCTTGCCAAGAAGGCACGCTCGCTTCCTCCGGAAGACCGCGTTCGGCTTGCTGAGGAGCTTCTCGCGACTGTCCAAGAGACGGATGAAGACGTTGAGGCGGCCTGGGAGGAAGAGATCCGGCGACGGGTTGCGGAAATTGAAAGCGGAACGGCCAAGCTCGTTCCGGCCGACGAAGTCTTTGCCGAGGTTCGCCGCCTCATCAAGTGAAGCCCATTCGGTTTCACGACGCCGCCCGCGCGGAACTGAACAGCGAG
>DATJUX010000048.1:0-215243 GCA_035502095.1 Burkholderiaceae bacterium | reverse complement strand
CGGAGATGGTGATGCCCGGGGACAACATCCAGATGACGGTGGCGCTGATATCGCCGATTGCGATGGAAGAGGGACTGCGCTTTGCGGTGCGCGAGGGCGGCAAGACCGTCGGCGCCGGCGTCGTCGCCAAAATCATCGAGTAGTCCGCCGGAGCGGGGCACGTTCGACCTGGAACTTGTCCCGCGCGCCAGTTACGCACAGGGGTATAGCTCAACTGGCAGAGCGTCGGTCTCCAAAACCGAAGGTTGGGGGTTCGATTCCCTCTGCCCCTGCCAGATTGAACGACGAGGCGCCCGCCGGACGCACGAAAACGCGACATGACTACGCAAGACGTTCAAACCGTAAACAGCAAGATCGACCTGGCGCTGGTCACGCTCGCGGCCGCCGCGCTGCTGGCCGGTGTGCTCGGCTTCAGCCTGCTGTCCGAGCGCACCTTGCTCGTCCGCATCGGCATCCTGCTTGGCGGCCTGGTCGTGGCAGTAGGTATCGCCTGGTTCACGCACCCCGGCAAGCGATTCCTCGGCTTCGCCCACGAGGCCTACGAAGAGACGCGAAGGGTCACGTGGCCTTCGCGGAAAGAGACGATCAACACCACCGGCATCGTGTTCGCGTTCGTCGCGATCATGGCCGTCTTCCTGTTCATCGTCGACAAATCGCTGGAGTACGTCCTGTACGACCTGCTCCTGCGCTGGAAGTGATGTTGGAGGTGACTTTGACGGAAGCGACCAAGCCCGAAACGGCGGAGTCCGGCGGAACCAAACGCTGGTACGTCGTGCACGCCTACTCCGGGATGGAGAAGAGCGTCGCCAAGACACTGCAGGAGCGGGTCGATCGAGCCGGACTGCAATCGATGTTCGGCCGCATCATGGTCCCGACCGAAGAGGTGGTCGAGGTCAAGGGGGGCAAGCGCGCCATCACCGAGCGACGGCTGTATTCAGGTTACGTGCTGGTCGAGATGGACATGACCGACGAGGCGTGGCACCTGGTCAAGAGCACCCCCAAGGTGACGGGGTTTCTTGGCGGCAAGGCCAACAAGCCCTCGCCGCTGCCGCAGAAGGAGGTCGACGAGATCCTTCTGCGCATGCAGGAGGGCTACGAGAAGCCGCGCCCGAAGGTGCTGTTCGAGGTGGGCGAGATGGTCCGGGTCAAGGATGGCCCTTTCACCGACTTCAACGGCAACGTCGAGGAAGTGAACTACGACAAGAGCCGGGTGCGCGTCTCGGTGACCATCTTCGGTCGCTCGACGCCGGTCGACCTGGAATTCGGCCAGGTCGAGAAGGTCTGAGGTTCTGCGCGACGCATTCGGGCGTCGCGCCGTGACGGGGCCCGCGTCAGTGGCTCGCAACGATTGAGGAGTCGCAGTAGGGCGGCACGCCCGAACCGACGCTTGAACTCACGGAGCAGGCATGGCAAAGAAGATCGTCGGTTTCATCAAGCTGCAAGTGCCGGCGGGGAAGGCGAATCCCAGCCCCCCGATCGGTCCCGCGCTCGGCCAGCGCGGCCTGAACATCATGGAGTTCTGCAAGGCGTTCAACGCGCAGACCCAGGGATTGGAACCGGGACTTCCCGTGCCGGTGGTCATCACGGCGTTCGCGGACAAGAGCTTCACCTTCGTGATGAAGACGCCGCCGGCGACGGTGCTGATCAAGAAGGCTGCCAAGATTGAAAAAGGGTCGAGCAAGCCCCATACAGACAAAGTGGGAAAAATTACCCGGGCGCAAGCAGAGGAAATCGCCAAGGCCAAGATGCCGGACCTCACCGCGGCGGATGTCGACGCCGGGGTGCGCACGATCGCAGGCTCTGCCCGCAGCATGGGTATCACCGTGGAGGGCCTGTAAATGGCGATCTCCAAGCGCCGGAAGGCGATCACCAGCAAGGTCAAGTTGAACACGAGCTATCCGCTCGTCGACGCGCTCAAGCTGGTCAAGGAAACCGCGACCGCCAAGTTCGACGAGTCGGTCGATGTGGCTGTTGTGCTCGGAATCGACGCGAAGAAGTCGGACCAGTCGGTGCGCGGCTCCGTGGTCCTGCCCGCCGGGACCGGCAAGACGGTCCGCGTCGCAGTCTTTACCCAGGGCGCCAAGGCCGAGGAAGCCAAGGCGGCAGGTGCCGATGTGGTCGGATTCGAGGACCTGGCGACCAGGGTCAAGGGCGGTTTCATGGATTTCGACGTCGTCATCGCCTCCCCGGATGCGATGCGCGTGGTGGGCCAGTTGGGCCAGATCCTCGGCCCGCGCGGTCTGATGCCGAATCCGAAGGTGGGAACGGTGACGGCGGACGTTGCGGCGGCGGTCAAGAACGCCAAAGCCGGCCAGGTCCAGTTCCGGGCCAACAAGGAAGGCATCGTTCACTGCTCGATCGGCCGCGCGTCGTTCGAGGCGGAGAACCTGAAGACGAACGCCGCCGCGCTGATCGATGCACTGAACAAGGCAAAGCCGACGTCGGTGAAGGGCATCTACCTGCGCAAGGTCTCGGTGTCCTCGACGATGGGTATTGGCGTCCGGGTCGATCCGGCCACGTTGGGCGCCTGACGAATGATTCGCCGGCCGAAGGAGTCGGCCGGCAGTTTTTACAGGGCTTTGGGCCGCGGGTCCGCTGTATGGGACACGCGCTGTCAAAGACCGCTGGAATCGGGAACGACGCAGGCCCAGGTGGATGGTTTCGGAACCTGCGCCGAGCCCGACCTAAGCAACGATCGCTACCCGCGTCGCGCACCGGCGGCGCGGGTTGAACGGTCCGAATCCAGCGCAGACGGCAGACCCGAAGAGATTGTTGCGTTGTGAGGTCCCTGTCCGGGTGTTGGCGGGGATCGATCGGCTCAAAGGTCTCGTTTGGTCGCCGGTGTTCGAACCGGTGCGAAGCCAACGCAGAGCACCTTTGAGTGGAGCCAGAACCGTGGGTCTCAATCGACAGGAAAAGGCAGCGCAGATCGATGAGGTTGCCGCCCTCGTGGCGGGAGCCCAGACGATCGTCGTGGCCGAGTATCGTGGTCTGAGCGTGGAAGCAGTCACCAAGCTGCGCAAGCAGGCGCGCGGGCAAGGTGTGAAGTTGCGTGTGCTGAAGAACACCCTGGCACGTCGTGCCGTGAACGAGAGCCCGTTCAAGGGTCTGTCCGACAAGCTGGTCGGGCCCCTGGTCTACGGGTTCAGTTCCGACCCCCTCGCGGCAGCCAAGGTAATGGCGGGTTTTGCCAAGGACAACGACAAGCTCGTCGTCAAGGGCGGTGCGATGGCCAATTTCGTCATGGACGAAAAGGGCGTCAAGGCACTGGCGACGATGCCGAGCCGCGAGGAGTTGTTGGCAAAGCTGATGGCGACCATGCAGGCGCCGATCGGCCAGTTCGTCCGCACATTGAACGAGGTTCCGTCGAGGTTCGTTCGCACTCTCGCCGCCGTGCGCGATGCGAAGGAAAAAGCGGCTGCCTGATCCACGCGCAGAACATTTTCGAAATCACAACGTAATCCGGAGTCAAAGATGGCACTTTCGAATCAGGAAATCCTCGACGCGATCGCGGCGAAGTCCGTTCTCGAGATCAGCGAGCTGATCAAGATGATGGAAGAGAAGTTCGGCGTGTCCGCCGCGGCGGCGGCGGTGGCGGTGGCTGCCCCCGGCGGCGGCGGCGCGGCCGCGGCCCCGGTCGAAGAAAAGACCGAATTCACCGTGGTCCTTCTCGAGGCCGGCGCGAACAAGGTCAACGTCATCAAGGCCGTGCGCGAATTGACTGGCCTGGGCCTGAAGGAGGCCAAGGACCTCGTCGACGGCGCACCGAAGCCCGTGAAGGAGGGCGTGAACAAGGCCGATTCCGACGCCGCCAAGAAAAAGCTGGAAGACGCCGGCGCGAAGGTGGAGGTCAAGTAGCACCAGGGCTCCTCCGGCGGGCGATTGGCCTCGCCGGAGGAGCGGTTTTGCGGGAAGCCTTCGATTCGCGTTTGAACCTCGTCGAGGTCGCGAACTCGAATCAAAGTCTTCCCTGATGAGCGGACAACGTTGATTTCTGTCGCCACGCGGACCGGGTGGTCCGCGTGGTTTCGCTCGTCCGTAATTTTTGTTGGTGGTTGAGTCAGTCGAACGGAGCGTCCATGCCGTACTCGTTCACAGAGAAAAAGCGCATTCGCAAGAGCTTCGCAAAGCGGCCCGCCGTGCAGTCGGTGCCTTTCCTGCTAGCGACCCAGCTCGAGTCCTACATGCAGTTCCTGCAGGCGGACACTCCGTCTCTGCAGCGCAAGCCGGAAGGCTTGCAGGCGGCTTTCCATTCGATCTTCCCGATCTCGAGCCACAACGGGATGGCGCGGCTGGAGTTCAACGGCTTCAACCTCGGGGATCCGCCGTTCGACGTGAAGGAGTGCCAGCAGCGTGGTCTGACCTACGCCTCGCCGCTGCGGGCGAAGGTGCGCCTCGTGATCATGGATCGTGAAGCGACCAAGCCGACCATCAAGGAAGTGAAGGAGCAGGAGGTCTACATGGGCGAGATTCCGCTCATGACGACGACCGGCTCGTTCGTGATCAACGGCACGGAGCGCGTGATCGTTTCCCAGCTGCATCGCTCGCCCGGCGTGTTCTTCGAGCACGATCGCGGCAAGACGCACTCGAGCGGCAAGCTGTTGTTCTCGGCGCGCGTGATTCCGTATCGCGGCTCCTGGCTGGACTTCGAGTTCGACCCGAAGGACATCCTGTACTTTCGCGTCGACCGCCGCCGCAAGATGCCGGCGACCATTTTGCTCAAGGCCATCGGCCTGAGCCCGGAACAGATCCTGGCACACTTCTTCCCGTTCGACGCCTTCACCATCGCTGCCGAGACCGGCGGCTACATGGAGCTGGTGCCGGAGCGTCTGCGCGGGGAGATCGCGCGCTTCGACATCCTCGACCAGACCGGCAAGGTCGTCGTCGCCCGCGACAAGCGCATCAACGCGAAGCACATCCGCGACATGGAGGCGGCGGGCATGAAGCGCATCGAAGTGCCCGAGGACTACCTGCTCGGGCGCGTCCTTGCGGGAAATGTCGCCGATCCCGAGACCGGCGAGCTTGTGGCGAGCGCCAACGAGGAGCTGACCGAAGACCTGATGAAGAAGCTGCGTGCGGCCAATGCGAGCGAAGTCCGCACGATCTATACGAACGACCTCGACCAGGGTCCGTTCATTTCGAACACGCTGCGGCTGGACGAAACGCCCGATCAGCTCGCCGCGCGCATCGCGATCTACCGGATGATGCGTCCGGGCGAGCCGCCCACCGAAGACGCGGTCGAAACGCTGTTCCGCCGCCTCTTCTTCGACGACGAGACCTACGACCTGTCGCGCGTCGGGCGGATGAAGGTCAACAGCCGCTTCGGGCGCACCGAGATCACCGGGCCGATGGTCCTCGCGCACGAGGACATCATCGATACGATGAAGGTGCTGGTCGAGCTGCGCAATGGTCGCGGCGAGGTCGACGACATCGATCACCTGGGCAATCGCCGGGTGCGCTGTGTCGGCGAACTGGCGGAAAACCAGTTCCGCGCCGGCCTGGTGCGGGTCGAGCGCGCGGTGCGCGAGCGCCTGGGGCAGGCCGAGACCGAAAACCTGATGCCGCACGATCTCATCAACAGCAAGCCGATCTCGGCATCGATCCGCGAGTTCTTCGGATCGTCGCAGCTGTCGCAGTTCATGGACCAGACCAATCCGCTGTCGGAGATCACGCACAAGCGGCGCGTGTCGGCCCTTGGACCCGGCGGCCTGACGCGCGAGCGCGCGGGTTTCGAGGTGCGCGACGTCCATCCGACCCACTACGGCCGCGTGTGCCCGATCGAGACGCCGGAAGGCCCGAACATCGGTCTCATCAACTCGATGTCGCTTTACGCGCGCCTGAACGAGTACGGCTTCCTCGAGACGCCGTACCGCAAGGTGACCGACAGCCACGTCACCAACGAGATCTCGTATCTGTCGGCCATCGACGAGGGCAAGTACGTCATCGCGCAGGCGAACGCGCCGCTCGACAAGACCGGCAAGTTCCTCGACGAGCTGGTGAGCTGCCGCGAGAACGGCGAATTCGTGCTGATGTCGCCCGAGCGCGTCGAATACATGGACATCGCGCCCAGCCAGATCGTCTCGGTGGCGGCGTCGCTGATCCCGTTCCTCGAGCATGACGACGCCAACCGCGCGTTGATGGGCTCGAACATGCAGCGTCAGGCGGTGCCGTGCCTGCGGCCCGAGAAGCCGTTCGTCGGCACCGGCGTCGAGCGCACGGTCGCAGTCGACTCCGGCACGACCGTGCAGGCCTTGCGCGGCGGACTGGTCGACTACGTCGACGCGCAGCGCATCGTGGTGCGCGTCAACGACGACGAGAACGTCGAAGGCGAGGTCGGCGTCGACATCTACAACCTGGTGAAGTACACGCGCTCGAACCAGAACACCAACATCAACCAGCGGCCGATCGTCAAGAAGGGCGACCAGATCGCCAAGGGCGACGTGATCGCCGACGGCGCATCGACCGACCTGGGCGAGCTCGCGCTCGGCCAGAACATGCTGGTCGCGTTCATGCCGTGGAACGGCTACAACTTCGAGGATTCGATCCTGATCTCGGAGCGCGTGGTCGCCGACGACCGCTACACCTCGATCCATATCGAGGAGCTGAACGTGGTGGCGCGCGACACCAAGCTCGGGCCGGAGGAGATCACGCGCGACATCTCCAACCTCTCGGAGAACCAGCTGGCGCGCCTCGACGAGTCGGGCATCGTCTACATCGGCGCCGAAGTGCAGGCCGGCGACACGCTGGTCGGCAAGGTCACGCCGAAGGGCGAAACCCAGCTCACGCCGGAAGAAAAGCTGCTGCGCGCGATCTTCGGCGAGAAGGCCTCGGACGTGAAGGACACCTCGCTGCGCGTGCCCTCGGGCATGAACGGCACGGTGATCGACGTCCAGGTGTTCACGCGCGAGGGCATCCAGCGCGACAAGCGCGCCCAGCAGATCATCGACGAGGCGCTCAAGCGCTACCGTCAGGACCTGAACGACCAGTTGCGCATCGTCGAAGCCGATGCGTTTGCCCGTATCGCACGCCTGCTGCTGAAGAAGGAAGCCAACGGCGGCCCGCGCAAGATCAACAAGGGCACGATCATCACGCAGGACTATCTCGACTCGCTCGAGAAGTACCACTGGTTCGACATCCGACTCGCGGATGACGCCGCGGCCGCGCAACTGGAAGCGCTCAAGGAATCGATCGAGACCAAGCGCCGCCAGTTCGATCAGGCGTTCGAGGACAAGCGCAAGAAGCTCACCCAGGGCGACGAACTGCCGCCGGGCGTGCTCAAGATGGTCAAGGTCTACCTGGCCGTCAAGCGCCGCCTGCAACCGGGCGACAAGATGGCCGGCCGCCACGGCAACAAGGGCGTGGTGTCGAAGATCACGCCGGTCGAGGACATGCCGCACATGGCCGACGGAACGCCGGTGGACATCGTGCTCAACCCGCTCGGGGTGCCGTCGCGGATGAACGTCGGCCAGATCCTCGAAACCCACCTTGGGTGGGCGGCGAAGGGCATCGGCCAGCGCATCGGCGAAATGGTGCGACAGGCCAACGTTGCCAGCATTCGTGCCTACCTGCGCGATGTGTACAACAAGTCGGGCAAGGCCGAGGAACTGGAAGCGTTCTCGGATGACGAGGTCCTGCAGCTTGCCGAGCACCTGCAAGAAGGGGTGCCGTTCGCGACGCCGGTGTTCGACGGTGCCTCCGAACGCGAGATCCGCGGCATGCTGGATCTCGCCTACCCGCAGGAAGTCGCGGGCCGGCTGCACCTGACGTCGAGCAAGACGCAGACGCACCTGTTCGATGGTCGTACCGGCGAGATGTTCGAGCGTCCGGTCACGGTCGGCTACATGCACATGCTGAAGCTGCACCACCTGGTCGACGACAAGATGCACGCGCGCTCGACCGGTCCGTACTCGCTCGTCACGCAGCAGCCGCTCGGCGGCAAGGCGCAGTTCGGCGGGCAGCGCTTTGGCGAAATGGAGGTGTGGGCGCTGGAAGCCTACGGCGCTTCGTACACCCTGCAGGAAATGCTCACCGTCAAGAGCGACGACGTGCAGGGGCGGACCAAGGTCTACGAGAACATCGTCAAGGGCGAGCACTCGATCGACGCCGGCATGCCGGAATCGTTCAACGTGCTGGTCAAGGAAATCCGCTCGCTGGGGATCGACATCGACCTCGAGCGCAATTGAGAACCTTGTGAACCAGCCCGAACGGAATCATCAGGAGTAAGCATGAAAGCGCTACTCGATCTATTCAAGCAGGTACAGCAGGACGAGCAGTTCGACGCGATCAAGATCGGCATCGCATCGCCGGAGAAGATCCGCTCATGGTCGTTCGGCGAGGTGAAGAAGCCGGAGACCATCAACTACCGCACCTTCAAGCCGGAGCGCGACGGTCTCTTCTGCGCCAAGATCTTCGGACCGATCAAGGACTACGAGTGCTTGTGCGGCAAGTACAAGCGGCTCAAGCATCGTGGCGTGATCTGCGAGAAGTGCGGCGTGGAAGTGACGCTCGCCAAGGTGCGGCGCGAACGCATGGGCCACATCGAACTCGCGGCGCCGACCGCGCACATCTGGTTCCTGAAGAGCCTGCCCTCGCGCATGGGCATGGTGCTCGACATGACGCTGCGCGACATCGAGCGCGTGTTGTACTTCGAAGCCTATTGCGTGGTCGACCCGGGCTTCACGCCGCTCAAGCGCGGACAGCTGATGACGGAAGACGACTTCATTGCCAAGACCGAGGAATACGGCGATGAGTTCCGCGCGTTGATGGGCGCGGAGGCGATCCGCGAGCTGCTGCGCGCGATCGACGTCGACAAGGAAATCGAGACGCTGCGCAAGGATCTCTCCGAGACCGGCTCGGAAGCGAAGATCAAGAAGTACGCCAAGCGCCTGAAGACCCTGGAAGGCTTCCAGCGCTCGGGAATCAAGCCCGAGTGGATGATCATGGAGGTGCTGCCAGTCTTGCCGCCGGAGCTGCGTCCGCTGGTGCCGCTCGACGGCGGCCGTTTCGCCACGTCGGACCTGAACGACCTGTACCGGCGCGTCATCAACCGCAACAATCGTCTGAAGCGGCTGCTCGAACTCAAGGCGCCCGAAATCATCGTGCGCAACGAGAAGCGCATGCTGCAGGAGGCGGTCGACTCGCTGCTCGACAACGGGCGGCGCGGCAAGGCGATGACGGGTGCCAACAAACGCCCGCTGAAGTCGCTCGCCGACATGATCAAGGGCAAGGGCGGCCGCTTCCGGCAGAACCTGCTCGGCAAGCGCGTCGACTACTCCGGCCGCTCGGTGATCGTGGTGGGCCCGCAGCTGAAACTGCACCAGTGCGGCCTGCCGAAGCTGATGGCGCTCGAGCTCTTCAAGCCGTTCATCTTCAACAAACTCGAGCTGATGGGCCTGGCAACCACGATCAAGGCCGCCAAGAAGATGGTCGACGGCCAGGAACCGATCGTGTGGGACATCCTCGAGGAAGTCATCCGCGAGCACCCGGTCCTGCTCAACCGTGCGCCGACGCTGCACCGCCTCGGCATCCAGGCGTTCGAGCCGGTGCTGATCGAAGGCAAGGCGATCCAGCTGCATCCGCTGGTGTGCGCGGCGTTCAACGCCGACTTCGACGGCGACCAGATGGCGGTGCACGTGCCGCTCTCGCTCGAAGCACAGCTGGAAGCGCGCGCGCTGATGCTTGCGTCGAACAACATCCTGTTCCCGTCGAACGGCGATCCCTCCATCGTTCCGTCGCAGGACGTCGTGCTGGGCCTGTACTTCGCCACCCGCGAGAAGATCAACGGCCGTGGCGAGGGGACGTTCTTCACGGACGTGGCGGAAGTGCACCGCGCGTACGAGAACAAGTTCGTCGAGCTGCAGACGCGCATCACGGTGCGCATCAAGGAATACGACGTCGACCGGGCGACGGAGGAAAAGACCGAGAAGATCACGCGTTACGAGACCACGGTCGGCCGCGCGCTGCTGTCGGAGATCCTGCCGCCGGGTCTTCCGTTCTCGGTGCTCAACCGCCCACTGAAGAAGAAGGAGATCTCGCGCCTCATCAACACGGCGTTCCGCCGCTGCGGCCTGCGCGACACGGTCATCTTCGCCGACCGCCTGCTGCAGTCGGGGTTTGCGCTCGCGACCCGCGCGGGTCTCTCGATCGCCATCGACGACATGCTGGTGCCGGCGCAGAAGGAGGAGATCATCCGCGCCGCCGAGAAGGAAGTGAAGGAGATCGAAGCCCAGTACACGTCGGGTCTGGTGACCCAGGGCGAGCGCTACAACAAGGTGGTCGACATCTGGGGCCGCGCCGGCGACCACGTCGGCAAGGTGATGATGGAGCAGCTCGCCACCGAGCACACCCTCAACCGGCATGGCCAGGACAGCAAGCAGGAGTCGTTCAACTCGATCTTCATGATGGCCGACTCGGGCGCGCGCGGTTCGGTGGCGCAGATCCGCCAGCTGGCGGGCATGCGCGGCCTGATGGCCAAGCCGGACGGCTCGATCATCGAGACGCCGATCACCGCGAACTTCCGCGAGGGCCTGAACGTCCTGCAGTACTTCATCTCCACCCACGGCGCGCGCAAGGGCCTGGCCGACACGGCGCTCAAGACGGCGAACTCGGGCTACCTGACGCGTCGCCTCGTCGACGTGACGCAGGACCTCGTGGTGACCGAAGACGACTGCCGCACCGTCAACGGCGTCGCGATGCGCGCGCTGGTCGAAGGGGGCGAAGTCATCGAGGCGTTGCGCGACCGCATCCTGGGTCGCGTCTGCGCGCTCGACGTGATCAACCCCGACACGCAGGAGATCCTGTATCCGGCCGGGACCCTGCTCGACGAGGACGGGGTCGAGATGATCGAATCGCTGGGCATCGACGAGGTCAAGGTGCGCACGCCGCTGTCATGCGACACGCGCTATGGCATCTGCGCGCGCTGCTACGGGCGCGACCTCGGCCGCGGCTCGCTGGTGAACGCCGGCGAAGCGGTCGGCGTCATCGCCGCCCAGTCGATCGGCGAACCGGGTACGCAGCTCACGATGCGCACGTTCCACATCGGTGGCGCGGCTTCGCGCGCGGCCGTCGCTTCGAGCGTCGAGGCCAAGAGCAACGGCACCGTGCGCTTCACGCAGACTATGCGTTACGTCACCAGCGCGAAAAACGAGCAGGTGGTGATCTCCCGCTCCGGCGAAGTGATGGTGGTGGACGACAACGGGCGCGAGCGCGAGCGCCACAAGATCCCGTACGGCGCGACGTTGCTGGTCATGGACGGCAAGGCGGTCAAGGCGGGCACGCAGATCGCCAACTGGGAACCTCTGACGCGCCCGATCATCACCGAGTACAGCGGCACGGTGAAGTTCGAGCACGTCGAGGAGGGCGTGACGGTCGCCAAGCAGATCGACGAAGTGACCGGCCTGTCGACGCTGGTGGTCATCGACGTCAAGCGACGCGGCACGGCGGCCAACAAAGGCGTCCGGCCGCAGGTCAAGCTGATCAACGAAGCCGGCGAGGAGGTGCGCATTCCCGGCACCGATCACGCGGTGACGATCAGCTTCCCGGTGGGCGCGCTGATCGTCGTGCGCGACGGCCAGCAGGTAGCCGTCGGCGAGGTGCTCGCGCGCATTCCGCAGGAGTCGCAGAAGACGCGCGACATCACGGGCGGCCTGCCACGCGTCGCCGAGCTGTTCGAAGCGCGCTCGCCGAAGGACGCCGGCACGCTGGCGGAGGTCACCGGCACCGTGTCGTTCGGCAAGGACACCAAGGGCAAGCAGCGCCTCATCATCACCGACCTGGACAACAAGGAGCACGAGTTCCTGATCCCGAAGGACAAGCACGTGCTCGTGCACGACGGTCAGGTGGTGAACAAGGGCGAATCGATCGTCGACGGGCCGGCCGACCCGCACGACATCCTGCGCCTGCTGGGCATCGAGCAGCTCGCGCGTTACATCGTCGACGAGGTGCAGGACGTCTACCGATTGCAGGGCGTGAAGATCAACGACAAGCACATCGAAGTGATCGTGCGCCAGATGCTGCGCCGCGTTCAGGTGGTCGACGCGGGCGACGCGCCGTTCATTCCGGGCGAGCAGGTCGAGCGTTCGGAACTCCTGGACGAAAACGACAAGGCGATCTCCAAGGGTGGCCGCCCGGCGACCTACGAGAACATCCTGCTCGGCATCACCAAGGCGTCGCTGTCGACCGACTCGTTCATCTCCGCGGCCTCGTTCCAGGAGACGACGCGCGTGCTCACCGAAGCCGCGATCATGGGCAAGAAGGATGACCTGCGCGGCCTGAAGGAGAACGTGATCGTCGGTCGCCTGATTCCGGCGGGAACCGGACTGGCGTACCACCGAGCCCGCAAGGAGAAGGAAGAGATGGAAGCCGCCGAGCGCGAAGCCCTCGCAGCGCTCGAGGCCTCCGGACAGCCCGCCGAAACGGCCGTGGTTACCGAAGAAGGCGGCGAGGAGACCGCGGAGTCCTGATCACGGAACCTGCCAACACGGCGGCCGGCTTGTCCGGCCGCTTTTTTTTCGGATCCGTCGGCGATCCCGCCGCGCGCCGATCCGGCATAACGCTGTGGTAACGCCCGGGCGCGTACAAAGCCGCCAAACGAATCAGTCAAACCGGGGGTGTCATGCAGCGGCGGATCTCGAACGTTTGGCTGGTTCTGCTGTGGATTCCGGTGCTTGCGCTGGTGCTCGGGCTCGTCGCCGGCTGCGCAGCCACTGACAGTGCGGCAGGTCCGGTGCCTGCCCGGCCGTCGCACGACGACCTGCAACGCCTCGTCGCGCAGGAGCTGGACACCGACTCGCGGTTCGACTCGTTCGCGGCCTCGGAAAGCGCCGATGCGCGCCAGGTCGCAGCGATCTTTCAACCTATCCTGGCGGACGTGAACGCGATCGATTGCCGCGCAGCGCCCGGTCAGAGCGTCGACTGCACGCTGGAGGTCGTCATGCGCTTTCCGGGATTGGACGGGCGCGAATCGCGCACGTACTGGGAGCGGCGCCTGCGCCAGGTCGAGGGCAACTGGCAGGTCGTCGGGCTGACACAGCCGTGAGGCACGGGCGGCCAGCGTACAGATCGACGCGAAGCTCAGCCTGAAGTCCGCGGCGCGTCCGCGATCGGGTGCACAGCGATCGAGCGTGGGGTCGTGACGTCTTCATCCGCGCACGGCTCCTCGTCGAACGCCGTGTCGCCCTCGGGATCCGCCACGCCGGTAGCGCGCAGCCCGACGAAATCGAAGATGTGGCCGTCCATCAGGTGCGATGGCGCGACGCGTGAAAGCGCGTTGAAGGTGTTCTCGACCCGGCCCGGAAACCGCCTTTCCCACTCGGCGAGCATCCGTTTCACTTCCTTGCGCTTGAGATTGTCCTGCGATCCGCACAGGTTGCAGGGGATGATCGGGAACGCACGTGCCTGGGCGTACCGCGCGATGTCCTCCTCCCTGATGTACGCGAGCGGGCGGATCACCACGTGCCGGCCGTCGTCGCTGACCAGCTTCGGCGGCATGCTCTTCATCCTGCCGCCGTAGAAAAGGTTGAGGAAGAACGTGCCGAGAAGGTCGTCGCGATGGTGGCCAAGCGCGATCTTCGAGGCGCCGAGTTCGCTCGCGACACGGTACAGGATGCCGCGCCGCAGGCGCGAGCAGAGCGAGCACATCGTCTTGCCGGCCGGAACCACGCGCGTGACGATCGAATAGGTGTCCTGCGTTTCGATGTGGAACGACACCCCGCGGCGCGCCAGGTAGTCGGGCAACACGTTGGCCGGGAAGCCGGGCTGCTTCTGGTCGAGATTGACTGCAACGATGTCGAAGCGGATCGGCGCGCGCTCGCGCAGCGTGAGCAGGAGATCGAGCAGCGTGTAGCTGTCCTTGCCGCCGGAGAGGCAGACCATGACCTTGTCGCCGTCCTCGATCATGTTGAAGTCGGCAATGGCCTTGCCCGTGAAACGCAGCAGGCGCTTGCCAAGCTTCACCTGCTCCCGTTCGGGCTTGTCGCGGCGTCGTGCCAGGCCGGGTTCGACAGGTGCGTTCATCCAGCAAACTCCAAGATGGAAATTGGTATCTGACCCCGTTTATTTGAACAGGAAGACTTCGATGCCCACGGCTTCGACGTCTTCGTACACGTCGGGCTTTTCGCTTGCGACCCGCACGGCGCGCACGGCCGGGTGGGCGAGCAAGGTGCGGGCGATGTCGTCGACCAGCGTTTCCTGCAGATTGATGTGGCCGGATGCCACCCGCTCGCGAACCGAGGTCCGGACGAAATCGTAGTCGACGACTTCGTGGATGCGGTCTTCCTTTGGCGTCGACAGCGCAAGCGGGATGAACAGGTCGACGCTCAGGACGAGGCGCTGCGGGGCCGCCAACTCGGCCGGCTGGATCCCGATGCGCGCCTCCAGCACCACCTCGCGCACGAAGATCCTCCGGCAGTCCGCGAGACGTGGATGGAGCAGCGCGCTCATTCCGGCTCGGTGAGGAACATCACGTCGCGCGTACTCGGGACCAGATGCTGGCCACCGTCGACCAACAGCATCGCGCCCGTCACCGCCGAGGCGCTGGCGAGATAGACCACGGCGTTGCCGACATCCTCGGGCGTGCTCGAGCGCCCGAGAGGGGTCTGCGTGTGCGCGGCTGCGAAGCCCTCGTCGCTCTGCGTTCCAGAGGGCAGCGTGATGCCTGGCGCGACGCCGACGACTCGGACCTTGGGCGCCAGTGCCTGAGCCAGCACCGTGGTTGCGTAGGAAAGCGCTGCCTTCGACAACGTATAGCTCAGGAAGTCCGGGTTCGGATTGGCGAGCTTCTGGTCGAGAAGATTGATCACGACGCCCCGCTGTTCGTCGGGCAGCGCCACATGCAACGCCTGCGCGAGCAGAACCGGCGCGGCGGTGTTCAGCTTCATGTGCTTGACCAGCAGGTCCGACTTGAATCGGGTCGGCGTGTCGTATTCGAAGATCGCCGCGTTGTTCACCACGCAGGTGAGCATCCCCAACTCTTCGATGCATTCGCCGATCAGGCTGCGCACGCCGCGTTCGACCGCGAGATCGCGGTTCACCGCAATCGCGCGCTGCCCGAGCGCCTCGATGCTGGCAACGGTTGCGAGCGCCTCGTCGCGCGAACTCGCATAGTGAACCGCGATGTCCCAGCCGTCGCGCGCCAGAGCCAGTGCGATCGCGCGGCCGATGCGCCGGGCGGCGCCCGTGACGAGTGCGGCACGAGGCAGGTCCGATTGCGTTTTGCGGCGCGGAGTCATTGCTGGCACACGGCAGCTTCGACCGGCAGAAGGCGCGCAAGTCTACCGAGACGGCTGACGCACGGCACGCCCGGTCGCATGGGAACGCACCGGTAAGATCGCCGGCCGATGAGCCCGCACTCCACGACCGCAGCGTTGCCTCCGCCCTCGCCTGACGCCGCAGCGCACAGCGAACGCGTGCAGCGCCACATAAAGCGCGAGATCGTGACAGCCGGCGGATGGATCGGCTTCGACCGTTACATGGACCTGGCCCTCTACGCACCGGGACTCGGCTACTACACAGCGGGCGCGCACAAGATCGGCGATTCGCTCGCCGGCGGTGATTTCGTCACCGCACCCGAGATCTCGCCGCTGTTCGGGCGCGCGCTTGCGGCGCAGGTCGCCCAGGTTCTGGCGCAGGTCGCGCGAGGCCGGCCGGCGCGCATCCTGGAATTCGGGGCGGGGACCGGACACCTCGCGCGCGACCTGCTCGAAACGCTCGCGGCAAACGACACCCGGGTCGATCGCTACGAGATCGTCGAGGTGTCGGCCGACTTGCGCGAACGCCAACAGCGGCTTCTCGCGCAGTGGCCCGTCGCATGGCTCGACGCGCCGCCGCGCGACTTCGTAGGCGTGATCATCGCGAACGAAGTCCTCGATGTCCTGCCCGTCCGCCTGTTCATCAAGCGCCCAGACGGAATGCGCGAACGTGGTGTCATCGCGAGCAACGGGGGCTTCGAGTTCGCCGAACGCGAGGCCGACGCTGTGCTGTTGCGGGCCGCGCGCGAGATCGAAGCCGACCGGGAGCCGTTCACCGACGGTTACGTCTCCGAGATCGGGCTCGCTGCGCGCGCCTGGACGGGACACCTCGCAAGCGCCCTCGCACACGGCGTGGCGCTGCTCATCGACTACGGCTTTCCGCGCCGCGAGTACTACCATCCGCAGCGGCGGATGGGCACGATCATGTGCCACTATCGGCATCGTGCGCATGCCGATCCATTCTGGCTTCCGGGTCTGAACGACATCACCGCGCATGTCGATTGGAGCGCCCTCGCGCAGGCGGCGCACGCGAGCGGGCTCGATGTTCTGGGGTACGCGGCGCAGGGGCGCTTCCTGCTCAATTGCGGCCTGCTGGAGCTTCTGGCGGCGGATCACACGCCCGCGGCGTCGCAGGCGGTGCAGCGCCTGCTGTCGGAAGCCGAAATGGGAGAACTGTTCAAGGTGCTGGCGATCGGACGCGGCGTATCGGGACCGCTGATGGGATTTTCCCGGGGTGATCGTCTGCACACATTGTGATTTCGCGATGCGCTTCGTCCTCACGCTCTTCTTCGGACTCATCGTGCTAGCCGCGCTGCAGCCCTGGTTGCAGAAGCTCGGCATCGGACGGCTTCCCGGCGACCTGCGGTTTCGTATCGGAAAGCGCGAAGTGCTTCTTCCATTCGCCAGCACCTTGCTGCTGTCGGTGCTCGTGTTTCTGATCGGGCGGCTGGTCTAAGACGTTCCTTCGTGCGGCCGGCCGAATGCGCGGGATGACACGCACGACCTGCGGCGGCATCATGCGCGCCGGCAGCCGTCGCGGCCTGCGGAGACTTCGTCATGCACGGTGACTACGCGTTCGATCCGAAAGTGGAACACGAGTCGATCCGGCGTCGGCGCGTCCTGTGGGAGGCGCGCAAGCCAGGAGAAGACGCTCTTCCGGTCCAGCATCCGGTCGGGCTGGCGTTCTCCGGCGGCGGCATCCGCAGCGCCACCTTTTCGCTCGGCCTGGCGCAGGCGCTGGCCGAGACGAAGGTCTTTCCCCAAGTCGACTATCTATCGACGGTCTCCGGCGGCGGGTACACCGGATCGTTTCTCGGCAGCTTGTTCCTGCCGCGCGACGCCGACTTCGCGGTGCCCGATGCGCTGCCGCGCGAAGACAAGGCCGCGCAAACCGCCGCCGAGACCCCGCTGGCCGCGGCCCAGCGCGCGGAACAGTTCCTCACCGACGACCCGCATCGCGCTACCGCAAACGTCCGCATCGGCGATCAGATCAGGGAGATCTTTCACCCGCTGCTGTGGCTGCGCGAGAACGGGCGCTATCTCACTCCCAGCGGCGCACGCGACCTGCTCTACCTGCTGGCGTTCTACCTGCGTGCGCTTCTGGGCGTCCATTACGTGCTCGCACTTGCTCTACTGGGAGCCGTGCTCCTGGTCTACGGCCTGCGCCTCGTGCTGCATCTGATCGGCTTGAGCATCGGCGGGCCGCTCGCGCCCGCGCTGGACGGCCTCGACTGGGACGTGCACGTATCGACCGGCGCCCTGTGGTGGTCGAGTCCGATCTTCTGGCTCGTGCCGGCGCTGCTTCTGCTCGCCGGCGGACCGCTCGTGCTGGCGTACTGGCTCGTGTTCCGCCAGGAAAAGGCGATCCTCAGTGCGGAGGAGCGCGCGATCAAGCTCGGGCCGTGGTGGCTGCTGGTCGTCGCGGCGGTCCTCGGCGTGCTGCTGGGCCGGTTCGACCAATGGTCCAATCCGGTCGTCGTGCTACTCGGCTACAGCGTCTACCTCGCCGCGACGGTTCTCCTGATGCAGCGCTTCTGGATTGCGGGCTGGCTCCAACCCGGCGAGGACTGGACGCACACCGCAGCCGTTGCCAGGGCGCGATTGAAGCTCACTCAGACGCTGACCGCCGTTCTCAGGATCGCGCTCTTGGTGTTCGCATGCGCGCTGGTCGATTCGCTGGGTCAGAGCACCTTCGTCGCGCTTCTCAGGTCCCGTCCGATCGACCTGGCGACGCTGGGGACGAGCGGCGGCGCGGTTGCGATCCTGCTGGCGATTGCGCGCAAGTTCAGCACGATGGTCCACGTCGATGTTTCAGGTTGGACCAAGGTGCTGGCGCGGATGCAGAAGTGGATTGCGCTGGCGTCCGCGTTGCTCGCGCTCGCCATGATCGCCGCCCTGCTCGTCGCTTTCGTGCAATGGGTTGTCTGGAGTCCATGGCTCGCCGACTGGCGCGTCAAGGCGCAAGCGGTCCTTCGCCTCGGCCACTGGGCGCTCCTGATCGGCCTCGTGCTCGCGTGGCTGCTGCTGGCGGAACTGACGCGCGAGAGCCTGGGCTTCCTCAACAATTCCACGTTCCATCGCTTCTACAGCGCGCGTCTGGTCCGAACGTTCCTCGGCGCTGCGAACTTCAAGCGCCTGCGCGCGTTCCAGGAGGCGATCCAGGATCCGCTCAAGAGCGAGGCGGGGGCGCGCGCGGTCTTCGTTTCCGAATCGCACCCGGACGACGAGGTGGCTTTGCGCAGCTACTACAGTGGAAGCTCGGCGGGGCCGTTGCATCTGATCTGCAGCACACTCAACGAGAGCCTGTCCGACACCTCGAACCTGGTGCGTGAGGACCGCAAGGGCGTGACGATCACCGTCGGGCCGCGCGGCATCAACGTGGACAGCCATTTCTACCAGTGGGCCAAACCGGACCACGAGATCGGCTCGCGGCTGGCGTTCTACGATCTCCCGGAACCGCCCCCGACCGCGACCAGCGACGAGCGCGAGACCTACGATCGCCTGCGATCCTGCGAGCGCATGCCGCTCGGATCATGGGCCGCCATATCGGGTGCCGCGGTCTCGACCGGACTGGGGCATCTCTCGTCGCTCGGGTTTTCCATCCTTGCGTGGATCGTCAACGCGCGGCTTGGCTACTGGTGGCTGCCCGCCGAGATGATGAGCACGCAGCGCCGCGAGAGCGCGCTGAAGACCTTCGACCTGGTACGGCAGGAAATGAGCGGCGGCTTCTATGGACAGCGCGCGCTGCGCTGGAGCCTGTCCGATGGCGGGCACTTCGAGAACACCGGCGTTTACGAGTTGCTGCGGCGGCGCGCGGCGCTGATCGTCTGCTCGGACAACGGCGCCGACCCCGAATACCGGTTCAGCGACATGCAGAACCTGGTGTTGCGTGCACGCGTCGATCTTGGCGCGGAAATCGAATTCCTCGAGGACACGGCTCTCGACGACTTCGTCGCGTCGTTCAGGGATGGCTCCGCGGCACGACGGTACTTCGGCTCGCTCGAGCAGTTCCGGGACGCGGCCAGCCGCGATGATCGCTGTGCCCTGGTTGCCCGCGTCCGCTATGCAGCGGATGAGACGCCAACGGGCCTGGCGGCCGAGGCGTTGCTGATCGTGGTCAAGCCGACGGTCGCGCAATTCGCGCCCCTCGATGTCAAGCTCTACGCGCGCAACCAGCCGGCGTTTCCGCAGCAACCGACGGGCGACCAGTTCTTCGACGAAGCTCAGTGGGAGAGCTACCGCAAGCTCGGACAGGTGATCGGGCTGCAGGTGTTCGGGTACTGGAACGACTACGTGAAGGCCGCCGGGAAAATGGCGGGCGGAACGTACGTCGTCTGATGGGCCAGCTAACTCAGATGTCCGCTGCGCGCACCGCCTCGATGCGCGCGGCGCGCACGGCCGCGGCGATCCGATCACCGGCGCCGCCTGCGGAACGCGCCACCTCCTGGGCAACCGCACCGGTGTCGACCGCTCGCGCGATCTCGAGGGCGCGCGTGACGCGGCGGCGCTGCGGGTAATCCTTCTCTTCGAACCCGGTGCGACCGCGGCTGTCGGCTTCGCACGCGATGAGCATGTTCTCCAGTAGCGCGGGGCGGCGCCAGGCGTCGCAGCGATCCAGCAACCGTACGAGCCCCGCCGCGTCGAGCTCCATCGCGTGATGGACGTTGCCGTGTTCGCGCGCGGTGAGCAGCGACACGTCGCGGCAGTCCGCCGGAACCCGCAAGCGTTGGTCGATGTTGCGCGCGAGCTCGACGCTGCGTTCCTCGTGGCCGGGATGACGCGGCCATTCGGATGGCGGCGTGGTGCCCTTGCCCAAGTCGTGCAGCAACGCGCCCCAGCGCGCCGGCAGAGCAGCGTCGAGCCTGGCCGCCGCATCGACGACCATCATCAGGTGCACACCGGCGTCGACTTCGGGGTGTACGTCCGGTGCTTGCGGCACGCCCCACAAGCGCGCCACTTCGGGCAACACGCGCGCCAGTGCGCCGGTGTCATGCAGCACCTCGAGCATGCGCGCGGGGCGTTGCTCCATCAGACCACGCGAGAGTTCCTGCCAGACGCGCTCGGCGACAAGCGCGTCGGCTTCGCCCGCGGCCACCATTTCTCGCATCAGCCGCATGGTCTCGGGCGCGATCGAGAACTGGGGAAAGCGGGCCGCGAAGCGCGCGAGCCGCAGGATGCGCACCGGATCCTCGACGAAAGCCGGGCTGACATGACGCAACAGGCGGGCGTCGAGGTCGCGCTTGCCGCCGAACGGATCGATCAGTGCGCCGCTCTCGTCGCGTGCCATCGCGTTGATGGTCAGGTCGCGTCGGGCCAGATCCTGTTCGAGCGTGACCTCAGGCGCGGCATGGAAGACGAAGCCGTGATAGCCCGGGGCAGTCTTGCGCTCGGTGCGCGCGAGCGCGTATTCCTCGTGTGTCAGCGGGTGGAGGAAGACCGGGAAGTCCCTGCCGACCGGCTTGAAACCGGCCGCAAGCATCTGCTCCGGCGTCGCGCCGACCACGACCCAGTCGCGATCGCCGCGCGCGCAGCCGAGCAGTTCGTCGCGCACGCTGCCGCCGACGACGAACGCTTGCATGCGGTGTCCCGCCCGTGTGCGGCGCGGAGCCGGATCGGCTAGCGGCGCGCGCGCGTGCGCATCGGGCTGAAGCGCGTGCGCGGGTGCATGCCGGCGAGGTAGAACGCAGCCTCGGGTTCCATCGGCGTGACGCCGATGCCGAGTTCGCGCGCCGGCTTGAAGGGCTGCTGGCTCGCGACGTTGTCGACCTTCATGGAATCGAGGTTGTCGCGCGACAGCAGCGTCGGCCCCGGCAGGAGTTCCATAAGCCGTGCCTGCCAGCGGGCGAGGCCATCGGGCAGCGCGATCACGGGGCGGGGATGACCAGCCGCCCGGGCGGCAAACTCGACCAACTCGCGCAGCGTGTAGATGCGCGGACCCGCCAGCTCGTAGCTCTTGCGATATGTCGCGTCGTTGTCGACGCAGTTGGCGATCGCGCGCGCGACATCTTCGACCCAGACGGGCTGGAACCTCGCGGTCGCGCCGCCGATCGGCAGCACCGGAAACCACGCGGCCAGCCCGGCGAAGAGGTTGAGAAAGTGATCCTCGACGCCGAACACGACCGAAGGGCGGAACACGGTCCACGCCGCGGCGCTTTTTTCGACCTCTTCCTGGCCCATGGCCTTGCTGCGTAGATACATCGACGGTGCCGATGCGCCCGCGCCGAGCGCGCTCACATGCAGCAGGCGGTCGACGCGATGTTTGGTGCAGGCGGCGGCGACACGACGCGGCAGGTCGACGTGGACGCGCTGGAAGTCCGTCTGGGATCCGTGCAGGATGCCGACGAGGTTGATCACCGCATCGCGGCCTGCGACCAGCCGGTCGAGCGCGACGTCGTCCATGATGTTGGCGTCGACGACATCGCAGGTCGGCAGCAGGATCAGGTGCCGCGCGCGGTCGCGCCGGCGCGACGGCACCAGCACGTTGCAACCGCGCGCCACGAGCAGGTTGACGACGTAGCGGCCGATGAACCCGGAACCGCCGAGCACGAGGAGGTTGGTGTGGCGCATGGGCAAGCCTCCGCTTGGCGGCTGCTGCAAGTAGATGCACGGATTCTAGGACAGGAGGGTGGAGAGTCCTCGACCGCGCGGCGTTCCTGCAACGCGTGAGGAACGCTTACGGGAGGTCGCTGGTGCCCGCTGCCTTCGGCGAGACCGAGCCGAGCAGGGCCTTGAGCGAGACATTCGGCTGTTCGAAGATGGCCGCATAGGTCACCGCGTTGGCCATCACCTTCTTCACGTATTCGCGCGTCTCGTTGAACGGGATCGTCTCCGCGAATATCGCGCCTTCCAGCGTGCGCGGCAGCGACGCGCGCCAGGCGCGCGCCCGATTCGGACCTGCGTTGTAGGCGGCCGAGGCGACCACGAGCTGGCCATCGAGATCCTCGAAAACCAGCTTCAGGTAGTTCGTGCCAAGGAAGAGGTTGGTGTCGAGTTCGACGATCCGGGTCGGGTTGTAGTCGCTCATCCCGATCCGCCGCGCAACATAGCGCGCCGTGGCGGGCATAATCTGCATCAGGCCTTGTGCGCCGACGGCGGAGCGTGCGTCTTGGACGAACCGCGACTCCTGCCTGATCAGGGCGTAAATCCACGTCTCATCCAGGCCCGCCGCCTGCGCGTGCCGCGTGAGTTCGGCGCGGTGCGGCGCCGGGAAGCGCTGGCTGAAGTCGAACTCGTCGCGCGTGCGCTCCGAAGCGGCGATCATGCGATCGAATACGTTGATCTGGCGCGCATACTCGGCGGCCGCCAGGAGCTCGCGGTCGTTCTTGCCGCGCAATTGCCAAGCCCACTCCTTGTTGCCCTCCGCGCGCAGGCCAAGGTCGTAGAACTTGAGCGCGCGCGCGAAACCCGGGTTGCCATTCCAAGCCTCGATCTGCTCCTGGGTCGGAGCGGCGGCCCGCGGCGGGATCGCGATCGGGATCCCGAGCTCCTCGGCGGCGAGCTTGCCGTAGAAATCGAACCCGCGCGCGAGTGAGCGCAGATAGACGGATGCTTCCGAGGCATGGGATTCCGTAAGCAACGCGCGTGCGTACCAGTAGACCCAGGCGGACTCCGCACGCTCCTCGGGCGGCATGCGCTGGATCGTGTCGCGCACCATCGGCCAGTCGGGCCCGTCGTCGGTTCCGCGCAGGGCGGCGCGCACCTGCCACTCGAGCACCTCCTCCGCGCGCGCGGTTTCGGGCGCGACACCGACCTGGTCGCCACCCTTGCGATACCACTCGATCGCCTCGGGCATCTGCTTGTAGGCCGCCATGTGGCCGATCCGGCCCCACACCAGGCCGCGTTGCTGCGGCGTCAGGTCCGGGTCGAGCAGGCCGGCAAAACGGGCCGCACGCGCCGGTTCTTCACGCGCCAGGCGCGCGATCGCGACCAGCGCGAGGTCGCGTTGCGCGGCGAGCCGGCGCTCGTTGTTGGCGAGCCACGTTGCCGGCCGGTCGATGGCGATCGAGATCTGGGCCGAATCGGCCTTCGGCAACCAGGCCACGACCCGCTTGGCGGTCGGCACCTGGTTCGCTTCGACGAGAGCGCGCATGCGGTCCCAGGGCGACTCGCGTTCATCGACGAGCAACGCTTCGGTGAGCGTCCAGCAACCGTCGCCGCCCGCTTCGCGGGTCGCGAGCAGCAACTGGCGCGCTTCACGCGCCAGCTCTTCGATCCGGCGACCCTCGTTGCGCTGGTAGCGGGCCAGTGCGATCAGGCAGCGCAATTGCGGGTCGTCGCTCCAGACCAGTTGCGGCAGTTCGCGAGCGAAGGCCTCGAACTCGTGCTTGGTGCCGAGCAGGACCAGCCATTCGAGGAGCATCCGGTCCGCGATGTACGTGCCCGAGTTCTTCGCCATGAACGCGGCGACCTCGACCGCGAGGCGCGCTGGCTCCTCGTTGCGCATGCGCAACTGCAGGCGCCAGTAGTCGACGTACTCCGACAACGGATAGTCGCGCAGGCGCGGTGCGAGCTGAGCGAGGCGCTCGCGATTGCCTTGGGTCGCCGCATCGCGCGCCGCCAGGAATGCCTCGTCATCGCTGCCCCTGACGACTTCGGCGGCGCGGGCGGCCTTTTCGCGCGCCTCGACGTTGCCGGTCGTGAAACAATGCGCCAGGGCCAGCCCGAGCGCGGTATGGACTGCGAGGACTCGCCGCAACAACATCGCCCGCACACAGAACGTCAAGTTCGCGTCGAGACTAACACAGCAGGCCTTCACGGCAATGGAAGAGGAAGCAAAATTCGCGCGGCACGAGCTGCGTGACAAGCTTCTGACGGCGCGTCAGGCGATGCCAAACCGGGTCGAGGTCGAGCGCGCGCTCGCGGCGCGCGTCGCGCGCTGGCTGCGCACCATGCCGCTGACGCGGCTCGCCTTCTACTGGCCGATCCGCGGCGAGCCCGACCTGCGCCGCACCGTGCTCGCGTGGCTGGGCGAGGACGTGCAGCGGCGCGCGGGGCTGCCCGTCATCGTCGACAAGCTGCTCGAATTCGCACCCTGGAGTGCCGACACGCCGATGATGGAGGGGCCGCTCGGGATTGCACAGCCGAGCCGGCACGCACGCATGGTGCCGCAGCTTCTGTTGATCCCGTGTGTGGGAATCGACGGCCTGCGCTATCGGCTCGGTTTTGGCGGCGGTTACTACGACCGCACCCTGGCGGTACTGGATCCGCGGCCGGTGGCCGTCGGCATCGCGTTCGAATGCACGCGCGTGAACACGATCAACCCGCAGCCTCACGACGTCCGGCTGGATCTGGTGATCACCGAGAGCGGGGTGCTCTAGCCGAAAGGCTCAGGTCGAACGCCGTGGGCCGCGCCGGACCTCGTCGTTGAGCCAGGCGCGAAACTTGGCCACGTGAGGCAGGTCCGAGCGCTCCCGGTTTTCGATCAGGAAATAGCAGTACCCGGTGCGGAAGCGCAGGTTCGGAAACGGCGTCACCAGCTGCCCGGCCGCGACGAGATCGTCCAGAAAGGGCGTCCGCCCGAGCACGACACCCTGTCCGCGGACCGCGGCCTGCACGGACTGGTCGACGAAGGTGAAATAGAGCTTGCCGGCCAGCGGGCGCTGCTCATCCGGTGCGACCCCGGCAAACTCGAACCATTGGCTCCAGCTGCTCGAGATCGAGGTCGGCATCTGGTCGTCCATCTCGAGCAGAGGCAATTGGAGCAGGTCCGCCGGGGCGTTGAGCACCGCGCCGCTGCGTTCGAGCAGGTCCGGGCTGACCGCCGGCGTGATCTCTTCCTCTACCAGAAGCAGGGCGTGCCCCGGCGCCGCCTGCGGGCGGCACCAGCGCAGGGCGACGTCGACGCCCTCGACTTCGAGGTCGACCGCGCGGTCGACGGCGTCGATGCGAATCTCGATCTGTGGGTGCATGCGCTGGAACGCCGCTAGGCGGGGAACCAGCCAAAGGGATGCAAAAGACGCATACGTGGTGACGGTGACCCGCGGCGGCCCGCTCGCGCCGCGGATCTCTTCGACCGTGCGATCGATGGTCGCCAGCGATTGCCGTACGACGCGCAGCAGCTGGTCGCCGGAGCCGGTCAGTGCCAGCGCGCGCGTCTTGCGGGTGAACAGCTTCTTGCCTACCTGCCGCTCGAGCGCCGCCACCTGGCGGCTGATGGACGACTGGGTGAGGTTCAGCTCGGCGGCAGCGAGCGTGAAGCTCAACAGGCGGCCGGAGGCTTCGAAGCCGCGCAGGACTCCCGCCTGGATCGGGCGACGGCGGGCAGGGCGACGGGGTGGCCGGGCGGACATCCACCTGAGCATAACGGATGCATGCAGTAACTGCATGCATCGTTTGCAAAGGTTTCGTTTGTCGGCGGCCCGACGCAGTCCTCTAATGCAACCCTGTCGCGACAGATCGTCGCGGGCTCTGCAGGAGATACGTCATGAACTGGGCACATACGACAACGCGCACCATCGACCTCGGCTACGAGCAGTTGTTGACGCTGGCGGGGCGCCCGGGCACCCGGGTGCGGGTTCTTTTCGGCTCGATGTGGTTGACCCAGCAAGGTTGCGAGCAGGATGTCGTCGTCAGCTGCGGCGACGAGGTCACGCTGCATTCGGGCGGACTGGCAGTGATCGAAGGCTTGGGGGCCGCGCGGGTACAGGTGATCGAACCGGCGGGCCGAAACCTCACCGCTTCGCTGGTTCGGCGCGGCCGCCATGTCTGGCAGGCGCTGCGTGCACGTGCGGCGTCGCGGGACGTGCTTGCGCGCTCGGTGATCCTGCTGCTCGCGGTTGCGGTCAGCATGAGCGTGTTGCATCTGGCTGCTCCCGGCCCGCTCGCGCCCGGGGATATGGCCGCGGCAAGCGCGACGCACGCGAGTCGCGCGACCGGAGCGGCGGATGCACTCTCGCGCAGCGTTGCCAATGCGCGCGCCGGCTTTCTGGCGGCGAACTGATGGTCGCGCCCGCCGCGCAGGGAACCCGCGTCGTGCGGGGGCGCGAATTCCGCCCGCGGCGGGCGTGGGACGCGGTCGAGTTGATGCAACTCGACGGGGTCAGTGCACGCCTGCATTGGGCCAACAAGCCCTGTCCATGGCGCGTCAACGAGGCCGACGAGGTCTTCCTTGTGATCGATGGGCTGGTGGACATGCATTACCGTCGCGAAGGATCCGAGCGGTTCGTCACGCTCGGCGCGGGCGATCTCTTCGTGGCCGGCGCGGGCTGCGAGCGCATCGCCAGGCCGCGCGGCGAGGCGCGAGTACTGGTCGTCGAGCGTGCTGCGGGCGGACAAAGCGGTTGTCGATCATCGCGAGAGGCTGGATGCTGACGCTGTACGGGGCACGTGGCTCGGGTGCGGCCGCCGTCGAGGCGGCGTTGGTCATTGCCGGCGTCGGCTACCGCCAGGTCGAAGGGGCGACGTGGTCCCCTGGCCCCGGGTTCGATGAACTCAAGCGCATCAACCCGCTTGGACAGATTCCCACTCTTGTGCTGGAAGAGCGCCACTGGCCGGGCAAAGAAATAAGATCCGCCCCTTTGGCATGAAAGCAAAGGAGCAAACGCAATGAGCGCTGCGCTGGTGGTGATCGACATCCAGAGGGATTACTTTGCTGGGGGCCGCATGCCGCTCGACGGCGCCGATGCGGCAGCCGAGAACGCGGCCCGCCTGCTGAAGGCCTTTCGCGAGCGCGGCTGGCCGCTCTTTCATGTCCAGCATCTCTCGACGCGCCCGAACGCGACGTTCTTTCTCCCCGGCACCGACGGCGTGGAGTTTCATCCCGCCGTTGCGCCGCTCGCCGCCGAGCCGGTGATCCAGAAGAACTTCCCGAATGCGTTTCGCGCCACCCGCCTCGACACCGAGCTGCGCGCCCGCGGTGTCACGCAGCTCGTCGTCGCCGGGATGATGACGCACATGTGCATCGACACCAGCGTCCGGGCGGCCTTCGACCTCGGCTTCAAGATCGATCTCGCGTTCGACGCCTGCGCGACCCGCAGCCTGCGCTTCGTCGACACCGACGTCCCCGCGTCACAGGTGCAGGGGTCGTTCATCGCCGCCTTGCACGGCAACTTCGCGACGGCGCGCGACACCGCGCACATCGTCGCCGCCAATTGATCTGCGGAGCTTGGGTCATGAAGCTGGTGATCGGAAGCAGGAATTATTCGAGCTGGTCGCTGCGTACCTGGCTGCTGCTGCGGCACGCCGGGATCGCGTTCGAGGAGATTCCCCTGCGCTTCACGGCACCGGACTTCAAGAGGCAGGTGCTGCGCTACTCGCGCGCGGGCCGCGTGCCGGTGCTGATCGACGGCGACCTGACGATCTGGGACAGCCTCGCGATTGCCGAATACATCGCGGAGAACTTCGCCGACAAGCTTCTGTGGCCATCGGATCGGAAGCAGCGCGCCGAGGCGCGGTCGATCTGCGCCGAGATGCACGCCGGCTTCCAGGCCCTGCGCTCGGCCATGCCGATGAACGTCGGCGCCCGCCTGCCCGCGCGCGGCTGGAACATCGAAGTGCAGAAGGACATCACACGAATCGCCGCGATCTGGGGCGCACGCAGCCGGTTCGCGGGGACCGGGCCGTTCCTGTTCGGCCGTTTCGGCGTCGCCGACGCGTACTTCGCGCCGGTGGTGTGGCGCTTCAATACGTACGAGCCGGACTTGCCGGGGCAGGCGGCCGAGTACATGCGCACCATGCTGAAGCTGCCCGCGATGCAGGCATGGGCAGCAGAGGCCGCGCACGAGGACGAGTTCGTCGCCGACGACGAACCGTACCGCGCTGCGCCCGCCTGAAGAGAGCCGATCCGGGCGCTACCTGGGCAGGCCCAGCCGGCGCCAGATTTCGAGCGACGCATCGGCCAGGTTCATCGTGAAGATGTGCAGGCCGGGTGCGCCTTGCGCGAGCAGGCGCTCGCAAAGGCCGCTCACGACATCGAGGCCGAAGGCGCGGATCGATTCCCGATCGTCGCCATAACTTGCGAGCTTGTTGCGGATCCAGCGCGGAATCTCGGCGCCGCACGCGTCCGAGAAACGCGTCAGTTGCGCGAAGTTGGTGATCGGCATCACACCCGGCACGATCGGCACCGCGCATCCGCGCGCGCGCGCCTCGTCGCAGAAGCGGAAATAGGCATCGGCGTTGTAGAAGTACTGCGTGATGGCCGAGTTCGCGCCCGCCCGCACCTTGCGCACGAAGTGCTCAAGGTCCTCGTCCGGCGAGCGCGCCTGCGGGTGGTATTCCGGGTACGCCGCAACGTCGATGTGAAACCAGTCGCCAGATTGCGCCCGCACGAACTCGACCAGCTCGCTGGCGAAGGCCAGTTCACCGCCGCCGACTCCGGTGCCGGAGGGCGCATCGCCGCGCAGTGCCACCAGACGCCGGATCCCCGCCTCGCGATAGGCGGTCAGGAGTTTCCCGATCGACGCACGCCCCGAACCGACGCACGAGATGTGCGGTGCCACCGGCAGGCCCGCCTTATGGATCTCCTGCACCGTGCTCCAGGTCCCCTCGCGCGTCGCGCCGCCGGCGCCGAAGGTGACCGAAAAATAGTCCGGCTCGAGCGCCGCCAGCCGCGTGCGCACGCCGCGCAGCTTGACCTCGCCCTCGGGGGTCTTGGGCGGGAAGAATTCGAAGCTGTAGGTGCGTGCCGTCATCGTGTCTTGAGCATCGAGGAGAGCGCCCACGAGAACAGGCTGTAGAGCACCGCGCCCCCCAGGGCCCACCAGAAGCTGTCGACCTCGAACCCTTTGAGGATCGAACCGACGGCATAAAAGAGCAGGGCGTTGAGGACGAACAGGAACAGCCCGAGGGTGACGATGGTTACGGGCAGCGTGAGAATGATCAGGATCGGCCGGATCAACGTGTTGACCAATCCCAGTACGAGCACGGCGACCAGCGCATCCGGCCACCACTTGACGATGTGTACGCCGGGCAGGATCTGTGCGACCAGCCAGAGCGCGACGGCATTCAGAACCCAGACCAGCAGGATGCGCATGCGTGATCCTTTCTTGTCAGTACGCTTTGGGGGTGCCGTCGAGGTAGGGTTTGAGCGCGGCGTAGATGGTCGCGTTGACCGGAGCGGCGAGCCCCGCATCGCGCGCCATGCGTGCCACCGCGCCCGCCAGCCATGGCGCCTCGAGCCGGTTGCCGCGCGTGAGATCGTTGAGCATCGATGCACGCATTCCGGGCTGCAACCAGTCGATAAGCTTGAGCGTCGCCGCAACGACGTCGCTGTCCAGCGCGACACGCCGCGCGCGGGCAACCGCGACCGCCTCTTCGAGCGCGGCCGTCAGCGTCGCGCGCAGATCCAGATCGGTCCGAACGACGCCGATCGGCTGCCGTGCGAGCGACATGACGCCCGAAATCGCGACCAGGAAGACGAACTTCTCCCATAGCGCACGTTCGATATCGGACACCACCTCGATATCGATCCCGGCGCGCGCGCCCGTCTCGGCGAACCCTTTCAGGGGGGTCTCCTGCTCCGCGCGGAACGCGCCGATGCGCAGCCGCGCAAACGGCCCGACCTGCTCGATCACGCCCGGCGCCTTGATGGTCGCGGAGATCTGCGCGACGCCGCCGGCGACCCGCTCGCTCCCCAGCGCATCGCGCAGGATGAGATGGCTTTCGACGCCGTTCTGAAACGGGATTACGAGGCCGCCGGGTGCGATTGCCCGCGCGATCTGCCGCGCACCCTGCCCGACGTCCCACACCTTGGTGCAGAACATCACGATGTCCGCGGGTCCCAGGCGCGCCGGGTCGGAATCGGCGACCACATCGGTGAGGTGAAGCGGCGCGAGTTCGCTCTCCAGCCTGAGCCCGTGTTCGCGCAGCGCCGCCAGATGCGGGCCACGGGCGACGAACGCGACCTCGTGTCCGGCGCGCGCGAACTGCGCGCCGAAGTACCCGCCGACGCCGCCTGCGCCCATCACCAGGATTCGCATTCGAAGACCTTCCCTCGGAGTCGAGGCAATGCGGCGCCGTGCGGCCGCATGCGTGCTCAGTAGCGGTAATGATCCGCCTTGTACGGCCCCGCCTTGTCGACGCCGATATAGCGCGCTTGCGCGTCCGTGAGCTCGGTCAGCTGCGCGTTGAGCTTCTTCAGCTGCAGTCGTGCCACCTTCTCGTCCAGATGCTTCGGCAGCGTGTAGACACCGACCGGATACCTGGCCGTGTTGGTGAAAAGCTCGATCTGCGCGATGGTCTGGTTGGCGAACGACGAGCTCATCACGTAGCTCGGATGACCGGTCCCGCAGCCGAGGTTCACGAGCCGCCCCTTGGCGAGCAGGATGATGCGCTTGCCGTCCGGGAAGATCACGTGGTCGACCTGCGGCTTGATCTCTTCCCACGTGTATCCGTCGAGCGACGCGACGTCGATTTCGTTGTCGAAGTGGCCGATGTTGCAGACGATCGCCTGGTCCTTCATCTTGTTCATGTGGTTGTGCGTGATGACGTGGAAGTTGCCGGTCGCGGTGACGAAAATATCGCCCTTGTCGGCGGCGTACTCCATGGTCACGACGCGATAGCCTTCCATCGCCGCCTGCAGGGCGCAGATCGGATCGATCTCGGTCACCCACACCTGCGCGCTCAGCGCGCGCAGCGCCTGGGCGGAGCCCTTGCCGACATCGCCATAGCCGGCCACCACTGCGATCTTGCCCGCGACCATCACGTCGGTGGCGCGCTTGATGCCGTCGACCAGCGACTCGCGGCAGCCGTACAGGTTGTCGAACTTGCTCTTGGTGACGGAGTCGTTGACATTGATGGCCGGAAACGCCAGCTTGCCTTCCTTGGCCATCTGGTACAGCCGCTTCACGCCGGTGGTCGTCTCTTCGGTGACGCCTTTGATGAGGCGCAGGCGTGTCGAGTACCACTTCGGGTCGCGCGCCAGGCGCCCCTTGATGGAGGCGAACAGGA
Organism: Burkholderiaceae bacterium; assembly: GCA_035502095.1. Taxonomy (GTDB): domain Bacteria; phylum Pseudomonadota; class Gammaproteobacteria; order Burkholderiales; family Burkholderiaceae_F; genus JAKANT01. The sequence continues at coordinate 184,113 of DATJUX010000048.1, read as the reverse complement.
ACTCTTCCTCCTCGCTGCCGGGGTGGTCGAGTACGGACGGCTCGAACTCGGCGCGTGTTCCCAGGTGCAGCAACAGCGTCGCGTCGCCGCCGTCGTCCAGGATCATGTTCGAAAACACCGCCTGGTTGTTGCGGTCCGCGGGCCACTCGAAGATACGATGCGTGTACTCCCAGTAGTCCTCCAGCGTTTCGCCCTTGACAGCGAACACCGGCGTGCCGTCGGCCGCGATCGCCGCCGCCGCGTGATCCTGGGTGGAAAAGATGTTGCAGGAGGCCCAGCGCACCCGGGCACCGAGCGCCTCCAGGGTCTGGATCAGGACCGCCGTTTGAATCGTCATGTGGAGCGACCCGGTGATGCGGGCGCCGCGCAGCGGCTGCTCGCCGCGGAATTCCTCGCGAATCGCCATCAGGCCTGGCATTTCGGTTTCGGCGATGCGGATTTCCTTGCGTCCCCACTCGGCAAGCCCGAGGTCGGCGACGACAAAGTCCTTGGTGCCGCTATTGGATTGGGATTTGAGTACGGCGCTCATCTCGCGCCCTCCTTGTGAAAGAAGTTTGCGAGCGCCGTTGAAACCGGTGGCGGTGGCGAAGCGCCGCCCGCTTCGAGCCTGGCAGGGCAGGCGCCCCGTCGCAACGCTCCTCGAAGCAGGGTGCGATTATCGTCGATACACAAGGGCCGAACAAGCCAAAGTGTGCCCCGGCGGCGCCCGAGGCGGCATTGCCGGCGTTTGGGCTACCGAAGGGCGCGGATTTCGTCTTCGATTAGCCGCTTGACCGGTTCGCGCTGAGCCGCCGGAACATGGCGCAGCACCGCGTCCACGAGTTCCTGTCCGCTTATGCGCCCCGGTCGGAGTTGTTGCAGCATCAAGGGGGCGATCGGTCCAAGGAAAGGCGTGAGCGCCTCGCCGAGACGCTCGATCAATCGGGGCCGGCGGCTCTCGTCGATGGTGGCGGGGGCCGCGCTCGTGCTGCGGACGGTCGGAGGCGGAACGGCCGCGACCCGCAGGCGGTATGCCGAGGTATCGGGACCCGCGCCCAGGCTTACGCGTGTCGCTTCCAGGTTCGGTGCGAGGCGCGCGCGCGCGATCGTCATGAAGGCGCCGAGATCGTCGCTCAACAGCATCTGGCCGTCGGCAGCGGCGCGCGCCAGGCGCCGCGCAGCGTCGACGCTGCGCGCGCTCACGACGACGGGCTCGTCGTTGCCGGCGCCATGCACGCGGGTGCCGAGATGGATCCCGACGGCCAGCCCGGCGCGCGTGCTGCGCAGCGCCGCGACCAGGAACGGTTGGTCATCGAGGTCGTCCAGGATGGCGGCACAGGCGTCGCCGTTGCCGCGCCCGAGCGCCGTCACCGGCGTCGAGACATCGCGCGCCCAAAGGTCGAGCAGGGCGCCCGGGTCGACGCGCGGATCGCGCACCGCGACGCAGGCTGCCAGCAGGACCGAGCGCGAGGACATCAACGTTTGCCGATCATCGCCATCGCCACGACCAGGCTGCGCCGCATCCGGTTGAACGAACGACGCAGGTCGGCGACCTCGTCGCTGCCCTTCTCGCTGAATTCAGCAACGTCGTTGCGGCCAAGGCTGATCGCTTCGGCCGCCTTTGCGACCGCGGTGACCGGGCGGATGATCAGGCGCGAGAGCATCAGGTTGAGCACGATCAGCGTGATCACCAGCACCGCCGCGATCGAGATCACGAACGTCCGGAAGGCGGCGTCGGCCTGTGCGAGCGGCACCGCCATCGGGACGGTCACGATCTGAGCGCCGATGACTTCGTTCAGGTTCCAGCCGAATCCGTTCTGCTTGCCGTAGGCGAGCAGCAGCGAAGCGGGGGCTGCGGTCGGGGTGCTGTGGCAGTTCAGGCACTGCGCGTTGGTGATCTTGATCGGCCGCGCGACATACCACTGGAGGCCGTTCTGGCCGTAACGTTCGCCTTTCGCCTCGGTGGCGGTCGGGTCCTCGCGGAAGCGGCGGATGATCGACGCCTCCCACTCCTGGGCGAGGTCGCGCGGGTTGGTCGGATTGAGCGCCGCCTCCTTGTATCCGTAGTCCGGATACTTCTTGCGCAGGAGGTTGATCGTCTCCGTCGCCGCGAACGCAGGCACGGTCTCCGGCAGGAAGACGTCGACCAGCTTCGGATCGAGATGCGGCTTGATGCGTGCGGTCGTGTAGCCGCGCACGGCCAGAGCCGACTCCATGATCAGGGCGGACTGGCGCGTAACGTCTTCCTGCGCGTCGCGCAGGAATTGTTGGCGGCTCACGAGCAGGACTGCGACCGTGCCGAGCGCAAAGACGCCGATCAGCACGAGGTTGAATTTGAAACGCAGGTTCATGATCGGTCCTCGTCAGACTGTCGATGAAGACGATACGAGGACCGCGTGTGCGTCACACGGTCGAACAGCGGCGGAAAAGCAGGTCGCTTTTCGCTACAGTTTTTCGCCGTTGTCAAGTCCCGCGCTGCGCCTCGAGGGCGGTAGAGCGAAGGCCGGCTGCGGCATGACCAGCAACCCGTGCGGCATGGGCGTTTGGCCCGGCGTTACGGCAGTAATCGACGCGGCGTGAGAAACCTTTAGGTCACGGCACCGAATCGGACGAAAACGCCGGCATGGCGCCGGCGTTTCTTGGCTGCGGGACCAGCGAGGTCAGGCGAACTCGGCGGTCCGCCTGACGCCCGCCGCATCGGCGAGCAAACCGGCGCGGTCGGTGCGCTCCCAGGTGAACTCGGGTTCGTCGCGGCCGAAGTGCCCGTACGCGGCGGTCTTCTCGTAGATGGGACGCAGCAGGTCGAGCATCTGCACGATGCCTTTCGGGCGCAGATCGAAGTGTTCGGCCACCAGCTGGCTGATGCGCTCGTCCGAGATCACCCCGGTGCCTTCGGTGTAGACGGTGATGTTCATCGGCTTCGCCACGCCGATCGCGTAAGCGACCTGCACCTGGCATTGGCGCGCCAGGCCCGCCGCGACCACGTTCTTGGCGACGTAGCGAGCCGCGTAAGCCGCGGAGCGATCGACCTTCGAAGGATCCTTGCCCGAGAAGGCGCCGCCCCCGTGCGGACAGGCGCCGCCATAGGTGTCGACGATGATCTTGCGTCCCGTCAGGCCGCAGTCGCCTTGCGGCCCGCCGATGACAAAGCGCCCGGTCGGATTGCACAGGTAGCGCGTGTTCTGCAGCCATTCCTTCGGCAGCACCGGCTTGATGATCTGCTCGATCACCGCCTCGGTGAACTCCTTCTTCATCGCCTTGCCGTCCGACATCTCGGGCGCGTGCTGAGTCGAGAGCACGACGGTGTCGATCGAATGCGGGCGGCCGTTCAGGTAGCGCATCGTGATCTGGCTCTTGGCGTCGGGGCGCAGCCAGGGGAGCCGGCCGTCGCGCCGCAGTTCGGCCTGGCGCTCAACCAGGCGGTGCGCGTAGTAGATCGGCGCGGGCATCAACTCGGGCGTTTCATCGCAGGCGTAGCCGAACATGAGGCCCTGATCGCCCGCGCCCTGGTTGAGATAGTCGTCAGAGGCGCGATCGACGCCTTGCGCGATGTCCGGGCTCTGCTTGTCGTAGGCGACGAGCACCGCGCACCCCTTGTAGTCAATGCCGAATTCGGTGTTGTCGTAGCCGATGCGCTTGATCGTGTCGCGCGCGACCTGGATGTAGTCGACGTTGGCGCCGGTCGTGATTTCGCCGGCAAGCACCACCAGCCCCGTATTGCAGAGCGTCTCGGCAGCGACGCGCGAATATTTGTCCTGTTTGAGAATTGCGTCGAGGATCGCGTCCGAGATCTGATCGGCCACCTTGTCCGGGTGGCCCTCGGACACGGATTCCGAGGTGAAAAGAAAATCACTGGCCATGCTGCCACTCCTGTTCGGGTTTCTGACCGCGTTGCCCTCACCCGAGCGGCGACGCTTTAGCGGTATTTGCCCGGCGGCGGATGCGACAATCCATGCCGCGCACCAGCCCGACGCGCCCCGCAATTGGTCTTAAATCGGCGTGCGCGGATTCTATCCTGCCCGACACGCTTCGAACCGCCGAATATCGGGCCGCGCCGTCCATGTCCCTCCTTCTGCTCAGGCTGATTGCGCGCCTTCCCCTCGGATGGGTGCACGCCTTGGGCGGCTGGCTCGGGCTGGCGGTCTACGCGTTGTCCCCGACGTATCGGCGCCGTCTGCGCGCCAATCTCGCCCGGGCCGGTTTCGACGTCGACGCGCTTTGTCTCGCGTGCGCGCGCGAGGCGGGCAAGCAGGCAGTGGAGACGGCATGGGTCTGGCTGCGCCCTGCGGCGGATCTGCGCGCGGTCATGCAGGTGGTCGATGGCGCCGTCGAGCGCGAGGCAATCGCCTCCGGCCGCCCGGTCATCTATCTGACGCCGCACCTGGGCTGCTTCGAGATCACCGCGCAGTATTGCGTGTTGAACGCGTGGCAGCCGCCAAGGTCGCTGACTGCCTTGTACCGGATTCCCAGGAAAGAAATCCTGCGCCCGCTGGTCGAACTCGGGCGCACGCGCAACGGCGTCGAACTGGCGCCGGCCAGTCTCGGCGGCGTGCGCCAGCTGCTGCGGGCGTTGAAGCGTGGCAATGCCGTCGGCATCCTTCCCGACCAGGTGCCTTCGGCGGGCGACGGCGTCTGGGTGCCGTTCTTCGGTCGTGCCGCATACACGATGACGCTGCCGGGCAAGCTTGCGCACGCGGCGAATGCGATCGTGCTGTTCATCTTCGGCGAGCGTGTGCGCGCCGGGAGCGGCACGGGCGCAGGATTCCGCATTCATTTTCACGCACTCTCCGCGCCTCTGAGCGGCGAGGCCGAGCGCGATGCGCGACAGATCAACCTCGACCTCGAGCACGTGATCCGCACGTGTCCGACGCAGTACCTCTGGGGATACAACCGATACAAGAGACCGGCCGGCGTACCGCCACCGCCCGAAAAGGATCAGGCCGGCCGATGAGCGCGTTCTTCGTTCGGATCTGGATCGCGTTGATCGATGCCACGCTGCATTGGTCGCAAGGCGCGCGCACGCGGCTGGCAATCGTGGTGGGCGACCTTCTCTGGTGGACCGTGCGCCCGCGCCGGCATATCACGCTCACCAACCTGCGACTCTGTTTTCCCCAGTGGTCGGAGCAGGAGCGTCGAGCCGTCGGCCGGCGCACCTTCCGCAACATTGCGCGGGCGGTGTTCGATCACTCCGTGCTCGCACTGGCGCCGCGCGAGCGATTGCTCGAGTACGTCCGCGTCACGGGACTCGAACACCTGAACGATCCGGCCAACCGTCCGCTGATCCTGGTGGCCCCGCACTTCGTCGGGCTCGACGCCGGCGGCTTGCGGGTCTCGATGGAACTGAAGGCTGCGACCATCTATGCGCGCCAGCGCAACCAGGCATGGAACGACTGGGTGCTCGCCATCCGTGCCCGCTTCAACACACCGTTGCTGATCGCGCGCGAGGGCTTCGATCTGCGCGCGGCAATCCGCGCGATGAAGGACGGCCTGCCGCTCTACTACCTGCCCGATCAGGACTACGGCGTGCAGCATTCGATCTTCGTGCCCTTCTTCGGCAACCCGGCGGCGACCATCCCGATGGTGGCGCGGCTCGCAAGGATCGCCGGCGCCAAGGTCGTGATGGCTGTCAGCGAAATGACGGACGACGGTTACGTCCTGCATCTCGAGCCCGCGTGGCGCGACTTTCCAAGCGAAGACGTGCAAGCCGACACGGCACGCATGAACCGCGAAATCGAATGCTGGGTCGAGCGGATCCCCGACCAGTACCTGTGGACGCACCGTCGATTCAAGTCGAGGCCGCAAGGTGCGCCACCGCTTTATTGACCTTTCACACCCCCATCAGGGTTGGATCTGCGGATTCGTGGAAGGAAGATCACAGGTGCAAGGTACGCTCCGCGTGGCTACGCTCCCGTACCATGCCGGGCGATCACTCGATTTCGCCGAGTGGGAGCAAAGGAAAGCACGATGAAAAGAACTCCCCTTCTTGTTCTGTTTTGCGCGGTTGCGTTGGCGGGCTGCGCGTTCATCAAAGAAGGCGCGCCTGATCTGGCGCATCCGCGTGTCGTGGTCGCGCCGGTCATGGTCGGCCCCAAGGTGTACCTGACAGTGGGCCAGGAACCTGTCATCGTCGTGCGCGGCGGTGGCTCGGCCGCGGTGACCTGGACTTTGCCCGGCGACGGATTGCGTTTCGAACGCGGGCGCGGCGTCGAGATCGTCGGCCGGATCAAGAACCCGCCCAAGTATCCGGGCCAGCCGCCGAGCAAGATCGAGAAGCCCGACGACAGCCAGGTCAGGCTGTTCACGTGCGTGACGAAGGAAGATCTGCTCGAGGTCGCCTGCACGATCCCGCCGCAAGTCAGCTCGGGCGTCTACGCGTACACCATCAACGCGCGGAACGCTGCCGGCCCCGTCGTTCTCGACCCGACGATGTGGCTCGACTAGGCGCGCTCAGCGAGCGTTCACATCGAGCCATTCGCGCGCGGCCTTGATCGCCTCGTCGGGCGCGAGTCCGCGCCCCACCGTCTCGGCTTTGCGATATTGATCGGTGCCGAGCGTTTCACGCACGCGGGCGATGAGGGGGACCAGGAAGGCTTCGTCCGCCGGATCGCGGTGCAGGCTGGTCGCTTGCGCGAGCGCCTCGGCCGCGCCAAAAAACCGCGCTGCAGCGTCCGCATCGCCGATCAACCAGGCGAAGGCGCTGGTCACTTCGAGCACGCTCTGGCCGATCGGCCTTGAGCCGATCTCTTCCGCGATGCCGAGCGTTTCCAGCAGAGTTCGCGACACGCCAACGGCCACGGCGCGACTGATCGAGACCATCGCCTTGTTCAGCAAGGCGATCGCCATGCCGTCCTGCGTACCGAGTTCGCGCGCGACGTCCAGCATCCGGTCGCACAGTAGTTCAGCTTCGTCAAGGTGTCCTTCGGCGCGGCAAAGCTGCGCAAGCGACCCCAACGCCGCCGCGAGCGCGCGCGGCGAATTCTGTTGCTCGGCAAGCGTGACCGCTTCTTCGAGGTAGGCCCGTGCGTTCGGCTCGTCGCCGTCCCCCAGGCAGGCCATGCCGAGCGGCTGCAGCGCACTGAGGATACGCGGCTGGTCCCCGAGTGCGCGCGCGAGCGCGAGACTTTCGCTGAGATTTGCGCGCGCTTCACGATAGCGGCCACGGAAGAACTGGAATTTGCCCGCGACCGCGAGGCCGCGGCAGCGCCACGGCCCGCCAGGTCCGTCTTGCGGGCGCGCCAGTGCTTCCACGCTGATACGCTCGCCGAGGGCAAGCAGCCCACGGTTCAGGAAGTAAAAACCGGTCGAGAACACCAACCGCAATCCGACCTCGGCGCCGTCGTCGATGCTGCCGCACCGGGAGTGCGCCACGAGCAGGTTCTCGCGCTCGCGATCGAGACGCTCCATCCACGTGCCCTGGTCAGGGCCGACCAACTCGGTGCCCGCGCGTTCGGCGAGTTGCAGGTAGAACGCAAGGTGCCGGTCGCGCACGGGGTTCGAGAAATCGGTTTCTTGCAGGCGTTCGTGTGCGTACTGCCGAACCGTCTCCAGCATTCGGAAGCGATCGCTTTCGAGGTCCGGGATCACGAGTGACTTCTCGACCAGGCTGGTGAGCAAGTCGAGCACCTCCATCGCATCGATGCCGGCACCGCTGCCGACCGCTTCGGCCGCCTCGAGAGTCCATCCGCCTGCGAAAACCGAGAGGGCCTGGAACAACGCGCGCTCGGCCGGCGCGAGAAGGTCGTATGACCAGTCGATCAACGCACGCAGCGTGCGCTGCCGCGGCAACGCCGTGCGATCGCCGCTCACGAGCAGCCTGAATCGGTCGTCGAGGCGCGTCGCGATCGCCTCGGCGCTCAGTGCACGCAGACGCGCCGCGGCGAGTTCGAGCGCCAGGGGGATGCCGTCGAGCCGCCTGCAAATGTCGGCGACCGCATGGGCGTTCTCATCGGTCAGGCGAAACGCTGGTTGAGCCGCGGTCGCGCGATCCTCGAACAGACGCACCGAGTCAATGCGCCGGAGCGCCTCGGTGGAACCGGCCACGTCGTCTTCGGGCGCAGGGAGCGGCGCGAGCTGGAAGACAGTTTCGCCGCCGATGCACAAAGCATCCCGGCTGGAGGCGAGGATCTTCACACGCGCTCCGGCTTGAAGGAGTGTCTTCGCGACCTCGGCGCACGCGTGTACGACGTGTTCGCAGTTGTCGAGAATGACCAGCAGCTGCCGATCGCGTACAAACCTGACCAGTGCAGCCAAGACCGTCTGCCCGCCTTCTTCCTTGACTCCCAGAACAGAGGCGACGGCCTGCGCCACGAGCGACGCATCGGAGATGGGTGCCAGTTCGACCAGCCAGACCCCATCTGGATAGTCATCCATCACATCGGCACCGAGTTGCACGGACAGGCGCGATTTCCCCAGCCCGCCCATCCCGAGCAAGGTAACCAGACGGTGGTCCGCCAGCTGCGCACGCACTTGCGCAAGCTCCCGTTCGCGCCCGATGAAGCTGTTGAGCTGCTGCGCGAGATTGTTCGGGGTTGCTTCGAGCGAACGCAGGGCGGGGAAATCGGCACGCAGCTGCGGATCGACGACCTGATAGACGCGCTCGGGCGTGGCGAGGTCGCGCAGTCGGACCGCACCCAGATCACGCAGCGTTACGCCTGCCGGCAGGCCTCTGCGTACCTCGTCCGCGACCGCCTGGGAGAGCAGGATCTGACCGCCATGCGCCGCGCTCATGATGCGCGCTGCGCGATTCACCGCCGGGCCAAAGAAGTCGCCGCGGCGGCGTTCGTCCGTGCCAAGGTGCAGGCCGCAGCGCACCTTGAGCGTGATGCCATCGCCGTTGTCGGGGACCGCGAGCGCGCGTTGCAGCTCGAGCACCGAAGCGAGTGCCTCCGAGGGGCTGTCGAATGCGGCATGGAGACCGTCCCCGGTCATCTTCACGATCGTGCCGCCATGCCCGAGCACGGCCGCGCGTGAAATCGCGTCATGGCGCGCCAGGGCCGGTCGCATCCGGTCCGGTTCGAGCTCCCACAACCGGGTGCTGCCCTCGATGTCGGAGAAGAGATAGGTGACCGGTGTCGGCTCGGACACGCTCTGGCCCATGGCAGGACGGAAACAGGCCTACGCGACACCCGCGCCGCAGGACGCCGGGCGCGATGCGCGTCGACGCTCCGATTGTCCCGCAAAATTCGCGGGCAGTTGCGCGCGGCCGCAAGCTGGACCGCACGCCGCTCGGGGTGAGTCCTTAGTCGACCGTCAGAGTCGCAACGCCGCTGGTGGCGGAGCCGAAGGAATTCGACACGACGACGTCGAACTGAGAACCAGTCTGGGTCGCCTGCACGTCGGACAGGGTGTAGCTCGATGCGGTTGCGCCCGCGATATCGGTGCCGCCCTGCTGCCACTGGTAGGTCAGCGGTGCGGCGCCTGTGGCCGAGACCGTGAAGGTCACCGACTGCCCGGCGGGCACGCTGATGCTTTGCGGAGACGCTTCGATCTCCGGTGCCTGGGACGATCCGGTCGCGCTGGTGTCCAGCGGATCGCCGTTGCACGAAGCGAGTTGCAGCAATGCCAAGGCCGTCGCCGCGGGGATCCACGCCAAACCCGGCCGGAATGTGGCCTGCCGTCGTTTCTTCATAACATCCTCCGCGATCCTCCCCGCCGCCGAAGCCTCACGCGCCGGCGACCACGGTAAGAGCGCGGGTCGGTGCCTCCTTGTTCCCCGCTCTCCCGCATGAATGGGGCGATGGATCATCCGCGCTCGTTCCGCAGACGCAATGAGATCGTGCGCGATAATCTTGCAATGCGGCTGCGATTCAGCAAGATGCAAGGAACCGGCAACGACTTCGTGATGCTCGACGGCATCAACCAGAAATTCGCTCTGAGTCCCGCCCAACTGCGACACCTTGCGGATCGGCGTTTCGGCGTCGGCGCCGACCAGATCCTGGTCGTTGAACGGTCGATACATGATGGCATCGACTTTCGTTACAGAATCTTCAATGCGGATGGCGGCGAAGTCGAACAATGCGGCAACGGCGCGCGCTGCTTCGTCAAGTTCGTGCATGCGCGCGGCCTGACCGCGAAGCGAGCGATCCGCGTCGAAACGCTCGGTGGTGTGATCGAGCCGAGCCTCGAGAGCGACGGCGAGGTCACCGTCGACATGGGTGCACCGATCTTCGACGTGGCACGGGTGCCGTTCGATGCCGGCGGACTGACGCCCGTGACCGAGGGCGGAGTGCAGCTCTGGCCGCTCGAGTTCGAAGGAAGAGTCCTGCGTCTCGTCGTGCTGTCGATGGGCAATCCGCATGCCGTGCAAGTCGTGTCCGACGTCGAGCGGGCCGCGGTCGAGCGGGAGGGTCCCTGGCTCGAGCGGCACCCCCGCTTCCCGCAGAGGGTGAACGCCGGTTTCATGCAGGTTCAGGATCGCAATACGATTCACCTGCGCGTGTGGGAGCGCGGCGCCGGCGAGACCCTGGCTTGCGGCACGGGTGCATGCGCGGCGGTGGTCGCGGGCATCGAGCGCGGGCTGATCGTTTCGCCGGTCGAAGTGCGCACACGCGGGGGCCGGTTGCGCCTGGCCTGGAACGGGCGAACCGGCAGTGCAATCAGCCGCGTGTACCTGACCGGTCCCGCGATCAACGTGTTCGACGGCGAGATCGACATCTGAACGATGGAACCTGACGACGTAGCGGCCTTTCTTGCCGAGCATCCGGACTTCCTGCACCAGCGTCCCGACCTGCTGCGCGTGCTCGAGATCCCGCATCTTCAGAACGGGCAGGCGATCTCGCTGGTCGAGCGCCAGTCGCTGATACTGCGGGAGCGCGTGCGCACGCTCGAGGGGCGTCTCGCCGAGTTGATCCGTCACGGCGAGGAAAACGACCTGATCGTCGACAGGCTCGTGCGCTGGGCGCGGGGCTTGCTCGCCCAGCCCGAGGCCGCACAGCTGCCGGCGACGCTGGTGGCGGAATTGAAGACCGGGTTCTCGATACCGTTCGCGGCCGTCCGCTTGTGGAACGTGCGCGAGGAATATGCCGCCCTCGATTTCGCGCGTCCGGTCGGCGAGGATGCGGTCCGGCTAGCGGCGAGCATGGTCGCGCCGTTTTGCGGTTCCAACGTCGGCTTCGATGCCGCGGCCTGGATGAGCGCAGATCCGTCCGCGATCAAGAGCCTCGCGATGCTGCCGCTGCGAGTCGGTGTGGGCACCGATGCGTTCGGCATGCTCGTGCTGGGCTCGCCCGACAAGGATCGCTTTCAGATCACGATGGGCACGGCGTTTCTGGCCCGCATCGCGGAGCTCTCGAGCGCCGCGCTCGCGCGGTTGCGCCGGCTTTGATCTCCCATGGGCGCCGTCGAGGATCTTGCCGCGAAATCCGCGGCGCAGCTTTCGCTGTCGGCACTCGTCGAAGCGTTCCTGCATGAATTGACTGCGCTGCGCCGCCTTTCTGCGCACACGCGCGCCGCCTATGCCCACGACCTCGCTCGATTGGACGCGCTCGCGCGCGCCGACGGCACCGAACTCCAGCAGCTTTCGCCCGCCTCGATCCGGCGCTACGCGGCGAAGTTGCATGCCGCTGGACGGGCGCCTTCTTCGATTGCCCGCACGCTTTCGGCGTGGCGCAGCTTCTATCGCTGGCTGGGCATGCGGGGTGGCGCGTCCAGCAATCCGGCGAGCGGTGTGCGCGCACCGCGGCGTCCTGCACGACTGCCGAAGGCGCTTGCACCGGACGAAGCGCTCGCCCTCGCCGCGCACGCCACCGACGGCAGCCCCGTCGCGCTGCGCGATCGCGCCATCGTCGAGCTACTTTATTCGAGCGGCCTGCGACTGTCCGAGCTCGTTGCACTGGATTGGCGCTACTTCTCGCCGACCGCCGCCCAGCCACGCTCGCGCGGATGGATCGACCTGGCTGGCGGCGAAGCCACGGTGACAGGCAAGGGCAACAAGCAGCGCTCCGTTCCCGTCGGCGCGCCGGCGCTCGAAGCGTTGCGGTCATGGCTGGCCGTGCGCGCGCAAATGCTGCGGCCGCGCGCGCGGGACGACGAGCGGGCGCTCTTCCTGTCCGCGCGCGGGCGGCGCATGAGTGGCCGCAGCGTGCAGGTGCGGGTCGCCGCGGTCGCGGCGCGCCTCGGTTTGCCGCAACACGTTCATCCGCACATGCTGCGTCACTCGATGGCTTCGCACGTGCTGCAGTCGAGCGGCGATCTGCGTGCCGTGCAGGAACTGCTCGGGCACGCGAGCATCGCGGCGACGCAGATCTACACGCGGCTCGATTGGCAGCATCTGGCAAAGGCCTACGACGCCGCGCATCCGCGCGCGCGCAGCCGGGAGAGCGCCAGGCGCGGCAAGCCATGAACGTCGCCGGGGAACTGCACCTGAAACCCGGCAAAGAGCGGTCGCTGCAACGACGTCATCCTTGGGTTTACGACACCGCCGTGGCGGCCGTGCACGGGCGGCCAAAGGCGGGCGACCTGGTCGCAGTCAGGGCCAAGGGCGGCGACTGGCTGGCCTGGGCGGCTTACGCGCCCGCCTCGACGCTTCGAGCGCGGTGCTGGTCCTTCGCCGAGACCGATTCGATCGACGCGGCTTGGTTCGGCGCGCGTATCGCCGAATCCGTGCAGCGTCGCTCGTCTCTGAGTCCAAGCACCAGCGCCATGCGCCTGGTGTTCGGCGAGGCGGACCGTCTGCCCGGGTTCGTCGCCGACCGTTACGCCGATCAGCTGGTGGTGCAGTTGCAGTCCTGCGGGGCCGAAGCACAACGCGACGTGCTGCTCGATGCCCTGCTGCAGGTCACCTCGTGCAAAGCAATTTTCGATCGCTCCGACAGCGCGACCCGCAAACGCGAAGGGTTGGCGCCCGCCTTCGGAGCGGTGCGCGGTCCCGAGCCGGCCGACTTCGTGGAAGTGCACGAACACGGGCTGCGCTTCAAAGTCGATGTGCGGCGTGGTCACAAGACGGGCTTCTATATCGACCAGCGCAACAACCGGCGGCTGGCGCAGGATCTGGCAGCACGTCTATCTCGCGAACTGGGCATGGCGCCGCGCGTGCTCAACTGCTTTTGCTACACGGGCGCCTTTTCCCTGGCGATGCACCGCGGCGGTGGCGGCGAGGCCTGGTCGGTCGACGCGTCGCGCGACGCGCTCGAGATCGCCCGCGTGCAATGGGAGGCCAACGGCTTTGCTGCTTCCAGTGGGCGCTGGGAGGAGGCCGATGTCTTCGAGGCCTTGCGGGAGCTCCGTGCGGGCGCCGAAACCTTCGACCTGATCGTGCTCGATCCACCGAAGTTCGCGGCCAGCCACCACCATGTCGAACGTGCGGCGCGGGCCTACAAGGACATCAACCTGAACGCCTTGCGGCTGTTGCGGCCACGCGGGCACCTGCTGACATTCTCGTGTTCCGGGGCGATTGACGTCGGTCTGTTCCAGAAGATCGTCGCCGGGGCGGTCATCGACGCGGGAGTCGACTGCCAGTTGGTGGGGCGCCTGTCGGCCGGCGAGGATCACCCGATGTCCATGGTGCATCCCGAAGGTGAGTACTTGAAGGGGCTGCTCCTGCGCCGCATGTGATGGCGGGTAGCTGGGCCCAATCACCCGCCGCGCATTTCTTCTACAATCCGCCCCCCTTTCCGCGAGGCGCGTCGCGCGGGGGGCCTTGCGAACACGACGACGGCTTGAAGCGAAGATGAGTGCTGCACAGACAATGGTTCCGGTGACCGTGTTGACAGGATTCCTCGGCGCCGGGAAGACGACGCTGCTCAACCGCATCCTGGGGGAGCAGCACGGGCATCGCATCGCGGTGATCGAAAACGAGTTCGGGCCGGCCGGCATCGACAACGAGCTGCTCGTCACCGAGACGCAGGAGCAGATCGTCGAGATGAACAACGGCTGCATCTGCTGCACGGTGCGCGGCGACCTCGCGCGCATCCTGGGCGATCTGCGCGACAAGCGCGAGACCAAGGAACTCGAGTTCGAACGGGTGATCATCGAGACCACGGGCATGGCCAATCCGGGGCCGGTGGCACAGACCTTCTTCATGGAGGAGGACATCGCCTCGTACTACTTGCTCGACGCGGTGGTTACGGTGGTCGATGCCAAGCACGGGCACGAGACGCTGGATGCCCAGCCCGAGGCTCAGAACCAGGTCGGATTCGCCGACCGCATCCTGCTGTCCAAAACCGACCTCGTCGACGAGAGCGAAGTCGATTCGCTCAGATCGCGCCTGGTTCGCATGAATCCGCGCGCGCCGATCAAGCCGGTTCACATGGGACAGATCCCGATCGCCGAGGTGCTCGATCTGCGCGGCTTCAACCTGAACGCCATCCTCGACATCGACCCGGAGTTCCTCGCGGCCGAGCACCCGGATGCCGCGCGCAATCGACACGAGACCGGAAAGAAGCACGAGCACGGCGATCACCATGATCATGACCATGACCATGATCACGGCCATGATGGCCACGCGCATCACCATCACGACGATGCGATCAAGGCCTTCGTGTTCCTGTCGAACCGGCCGTTCAACCCGGCAAAGTTCGAGGACTACATGTCCGCCCTCACTCAGGTTTACGGGCAGGACATGCTTCGGTATAAAGGCGTGCTCTTCATGGACGGCACCCCTCGCAGGATGATTTTCCAGGGCGTCCATATGTTGATGGGCGCTGACGTAGGCCGGCCATGGGGCAGGGATGAAAAGCCTCAGAGCAAGGTCGTCTTTATCGGCCGCGATCTTCCCAAGGAAGCGATTCTCAAAGGGCTAGAAGCATGTCTGGCCCGGTGAGGTCGCGCGTGGGAGAGCGGTCGGTTCGTGGGGTGACGATGGCAGGAAAAGCGAAGTCGCCGGTCAAGAAGGCGGCAAAGCCCGCCAAGACGGCAGCGCCTAGGAAGGCGAGCAAGCCGGCCAAGGCGCCGGTGGCCAAGAAGCCAGTCAAACCGGCAGCGAAGCATGTCGCTCCCGCGCCGCCAGCCAGGGCCGCTGGCAAGCCGGCGACTCGACCGGCAGCGCGTCCGGCGGCTCCTGCCGCCGCGCGGCCGGCCCCGGCGGCATCGGTCCGCCTGATGCCGCAGCCACCCGTGCCCGCGGCCAAGCCGGTCGTGCAGCGCGCAGTGAGCGCGCAGGACCTCGCGGCGGCCACCGAGTACCTGCTCAATCGCTCGGCCAGTCGCAGCGAGGCTCCGATCATCGTCAACGGCAAGCGTCTTCCCAGCGAGGAGGAACTGCTACGGATGGCGGACTCGGACTACATGAACGAGAGCCAGCTCGCGTTTTTCAAGCATCGACTGCAGGGGATCGAGCGCGAACTGCTTGCCAACGCGGATGAAACCACCGAGCACCTGCGTGAGACCGTGATCGTCCCCGACCCCGCCGATCGCGCGACCATCGAGGAAGAACACGCGTTGGAACTGCGCACCCGCGATCGCGAGCGCAAGCTGCTCAAGAAAGTTCAGTCGGCGCTGGCTCGAATTGAAGCCGGGGAATACGGCTTTTGCGAAGAAACCGGCGATCCCATCGGCATTCCGCGCCTGCTCGCCCGCCCGACCGCTACATTGTCGCTGGAGGCTCAGCAGCGCCGGGAGATGAAACAAAGGCTCTACGGCGATTGACGCGTAGGGCGCGGCGCCCGGTCCCGCGGATGCGGGTCGTCCGTTGGAAGACGCAAAAGCGCGGGTCCCGGTGAGGTAACAGCCCGGCGCGGACCGCCCTCGAGCGAAGTCCGTGGTCCGAGCTATCCCTGACGCCGCGGTCGCCATCTTGGGCAGGCGGCCTGGCCCGGCGCACGACGGGAAGAAATTCCGGGGTTGCACCGCCGTATCCCTGGGCTTTGTCGGAGCAAAATTGTTATAGTTTTCGGTCCTATCGGGATAACGCGCTTCGGCCGTGGCTTGCCTACGGGTTTTGGCGCGTGCAATACGTCCTGTCGCCCGGCATCGCGCCGGTCAATAGCAAGCAGCGCTCGCGCGCCGCTTCAGGCAAAACGAGACAAGCGGGTGGTTTTTTCGTTTTTCAAGAAGGATCAAAAGGACCCGAAGGAGCGCGGAGCAAAGCGCCCTGAAGATGGTCGCGCGGCTGCGCCGCGTCCGATGGGGAGGCCCATGCCTGATCCGGCGGGTCGCATGTCTCCGGCTCGCCAGCCTCCGCAGCGCTTCGCGACGACAGAAAACGCGATGCCGGATCGCGAACTGGCGCGCTCGCTTGCCATCGAGACTGCAGCCAAGATCGACAAGATCGAGTCGGAAATGGCGCGCGACTTCTTGCGCCCGCCGGGCAGCGCACCCGCACAGTCCGCCGCATCGACGGCATCGAGCGAACGTGCGGCGGGCAACGACAAGCCGGCCGCGATGAACGGCTCCGCCGCTTCGGCCGCCATCGAGGATCTGGATGGCTCGCACGACGACTTTTTCGGCAGCGTCAACGCGATCGAGATCAACACTTCCGGTGCCGGTTCGATCGTCGACGAAAGCGCGATCCTTTTTGCCAACGGACAGGAGAGCGCGGCCGAGCAGGTACTGCGGGCCGGCATCGCCGCCGACGACCTGGCGCATGCGGCGCAGAACGCCTGGTTGATGTTGCTCGAAATCCTCAATCAGCGCGGCGACCGCAACGAATTCGATCAGATGGCGACGCAATTCGCGCTGCGCTTCAACGGCGGGTCGCCGGCATGGGTCGAGTACACCACTGCAACGGAAGGCCGCGGGCCTGCACAGCCGGGCGCGCAGTCTGCCGCGGCCGCTGCGAGCGACGGTGTCCCGACGGTGCGGTTGCCCGTCAGCGTCGACGCCAACGTCATCAAGGTTCTCGAGCAGCTCAAGACGCTTGCAACTTCGCACGCGACCCTGCGACTCGACGCGAGCAGCACGCGCTCCGTCGACCTGGTCGGTGCGGAGCTCATGCTGCGTGTCGTCACCGCGTTCAAGCGCGCGTCGCACGAGCTGGTGATCGCGGGCGCCGAGCAACTGGTCAACCCGCTGCGCGGGGTGATCGAGCCCGGACGGCGCGATGCGTCCGACGCCGGCTGGATGCTCCTGCTCGAGATGTTGCGGCTGCTCGGGCGCCAGCACGAGTTCGAAGAGACCGGCATCCAGTACTGCATCACGTTCGAGGTGTCGCCGCCGCAGTGGGAGCCGCCGCCGCCCAACCTCAAGGCCGGGCCGGCGCTTGCGGCAGCGCCCGAATCGGTGAGCGCACCGGTCAGCGATAGCGCCCGCGCATGGCGAGGCGTCATCGAAGGTGAAGGCGAACCCTGGTTCGGGCGCCTGGCCGCCGAAGCGCGCACCAACAAGGAACTGAAAATCGATGCAGCGCAGCTCCGCCGGATGGCGTTTTCCGCCGCGTCCGGCCTGCTGACGCTGGTGATGAAGCTGCAGCAAGGCGGCGCGACCGTCGAATTCCGCAACGTCAATCCGCTGGTCGGCGCGCTGTTCCAGTTGCTCGGCATCACGGCGGTCTCCTCGGTGCACCTGCGCCGTCCTTGAACTTGCTCGGGTTGGCGCCATCTCCCCACGATGGACGCTTTTCACGGCACGACCATCGTTTCCGCGCGCCGCGGCGCGCGGGTCGCGATGGGCGGCGACGGCCAGGTCACTCTGGGCAACATCATTGTCAAGCAGAGCGCGCGCAAGGTGCGGCGCCTCTATCACGACCGCATCCTGGCCGGCTTCGCCGGCGCGACCGCCGATGCCTTTACGTTGTTCGAGCGCTTCGAGGCCAAGCTCGAGAAGCATCAGGGCAACCTGCTGCGCTCGGCGGTTGAACTGGCCAAGGACTGGCGTACGGATCGCATCCTGCGGCGCCTCGAGGCAATGCTGGCGGTCGCGGATCGCGAAACCTCGTTGATCATCACTGGCAACGGCGACGTGCTCGAGCCCGAATACGGGCTGATCGCGATCGGATCGGGCGGCCCGTACGCGCAGGCTGCCGCGCGCGCGCTGCTGGACAACACCGAACTTGCCCCCGTCGACATCGTGAAAAAGGCGCTCACGATCGCGGGTGACCTCTGCATCTACACCAACCAGTCGCACACGATCGAAGCCATCGACTGACGGCGGTTCATGCGTGACGGCCGCGCCGCGCGGCCGTTTGCCGGAGATGCAAGACCCATGATGACACCCAGGGAAATCGTTCACGAGCTGAACAAGCACATCGTCGGCCAGGATCGCGCCAAGCAGGCGGTCGCGGTCGCCTTGCGCAATCGATGGCGGCGCCAGAACGTGGGCGAGCCACTGCGGTCGGAAATCACGCCGAAGAACATCCTGATGATCGGGCCGACCGGGGTCGGCAAGACCGAGATCGCGCGCCGGCTGGCCAAGCTCGCCGATGCGCCGTTCATCAAGGTCGAGGCCACCAAGTTCACCGAGGTCGGTTACGTCGGCCGCGATGTCGACTCGATCGTGCGCGACCTGGTGGACATCGCCATCAAGCAGGTGCGCGAAGTCGAGAAGCGGATGGTGCGCGCCAAGGCGGAGGATGCCGCCGAGGACCGGGTGCTCGACATCCTGATTCCGCCCCCGCGCGATTTCGGCTTCAGCGACGTCCGCGGAGCCGAAGCCGGCGAGACCAGGCAGAAGTTCCGCAAGCGGCTGCGCGAGGGCGAACTCGACGAGAAAGAAATCGAGATCGAGGTCGCGCAGCCGATGCCCTCGATGGAGGTGATGGCGCCGCCGGGCATGGAGGACCTCACGCAGCAGATCCAGTCGATGTTCCAGAACCTCGGGCGCGAGCGACGCCGGCCGCGCAGGATGAAGATCCGCGACGCGTTAAAAGTGCTGGTCGACGAGGAGGCGGCGCGGCTCGTGAACGAGGACGAGCTGAAGGCGAAGGCGCTCGCCAACGTCGAGCAAAATGGCATCGTCTTCCTCGACGAGCTCGACAAGATCGCGAGCCGCTCGGAGATGCAGGGCGCGGACGTGTCACGCCAGGGCGTTCAACGCGACTTGCTGCCACTGGTCGAAGGCACGACGGTGAACACCAAGTACGGCATGGTCAAGACCGACCACATCCTCTTCATCGCGTCGGGTGCGTTCCATTTCGCCAAGCCGAGCGACCTGATTCCCGAGTTGCAAGGCCGCTTCCCGATCCGGGTCGAGCTCGACTCGCTGAGTCCGCAGGATTTCGAGCGCATCCTCACCAGCACAGACGCCTGCCTGACCAAGCAGTATCAGGCGCTGCTCGCCACCGACGACGTCGCGCTGGAGTTCACGCCGGATGGCATCGCACGCCTCGCGCAGATCGCATTTGCCGTCAACGAGAGGACCGAGAACATCGGCGCGCGCCGGCTGTACACGGTCATGGAAAAACTGCTCGAGCAGGTTTCGTTCGAAGCCGGCAGCGGGCGCCACGAGAAACTCGTGATCAATGCCGAGTACGTCGACGGACGCCTCGCCGAACTCGCGCAGAACGAGGATCTCGCCCGCTACGTGCTCTGAGGCGACGCGGTCGTCAATCCACCGCCTCGATTTGGTAGGCACCGGCTCGCGCGACGGCCGCCGCGAGCTGCTCCAGGGGCAGCCGCTCGGCAACGTCGAGCACGGCCCGTGGCGGATCGAGCGATACCGTCACCGCCGGTGTCAGCGACTCGAGCGCTCGCGTGACCCGCTGCACGCACGCGGCGCAATGCATGCCCGCAATCCGCAGTACCTGCTGCATGGCGCTTCCATGGATGTTCTCGGGCCATCATAAGACCGGGCTCGCGACCGGTGCCGCGCGATACACTGCGCGCGCCTCGTCTTCCTCATTCGCCGATGGACCGCGCGCAGATTCCCCCCGAACTGAAAGCCGGCATTCTCTCCGAGGCCTTGCCCTACATCCGCCGGTTTCACGGCCGCACGATCGTCATCAAGTATGGCGGCAACGCGATGACCGATCAGACGCTGAAGGAGAGCTTCGCGCGCGACGTGGTCATGTTGAAGCTGGTGGGCATGAATCCGGTGGTGGTTCACGGCGGCGGCCCGCAGATCGACGAGGCACTTGAGCGCATCGGCAAGAAGTCGACGTTCGTGCAGGGCATGCGCGTCACCGATGCCGAGACCATGGAAGTCGTCGAGTGGGTGCTGGCCGGAGAAGTGCAGGGCGAGCTGGTTACGCTGATCAACCGCTTTGGCGGGCAGGCGGTGGGACTCACGGGGAAGGACGGCGGCCTGATCCGTGCGCGCAAGCTCCGCCTGCCCGACAAGGACGATCCGACCCGTTCGCACGACATCGGTCACGTCGGCGAGATCGACACGATCAACCCGGCCGTGGTGAAGGCATTGCAGGACGACGCATTCATCCCGGTGATCTCGCCGATCGGCTTCGGAGCGGACGGCGAGACCTACAACATCAACGCCGATCTCGTGGCCGGCAAGATCGCCGAGATCCTCAAGGCCGAGAAGCTGGTCATCCTGACCAATACGCCCGGGGTTCTCGACAAGTCCGGCCACCTCATCACGGGCCTCACGGCGCGCCAGATCGACGAACTGTTCGCCGATGGAACGATCTCCGGCGGCATGCTGCCGAAGATCTCGTCCGCTCTCGAGGCTGCACGCAGCGGCGTCAATTCGGTACACATCATCGACGGCCGGGTCGACCACTGCCTTCTGCTCGAGATCCTGACCGACGCCGGTGTCGGCACGATGATCCGCTCGCACTAGGGCACACGATGCCCTTGCTGGAGAACCGCGGCCGCTCGGTCCGCGGGTGTCCCCCTGGCGCAAGAGCTCCCTGATGCGGCGCCGGGTCTGGTTCTTCGATCTGGACAACACGCTGCATGACGCGTCGCATGCCATCCTGGGCACGATCGACCGGCGCATGACCGACTATGTGGTGCGCCATCTCGCAGTCGACGAGCACGAGGCGGACCACCTGCGGGTGACGTACTGGCGGCGCTACGGCGCGACACTGCTCGGTCTAATGCGCCATCACGCGATCGACCCGCATCACTTCCTGCGCGAAACGCACGATTTCGACCTCGCGCGCATGGTGCGCGCGGAACGCGGCCTCGCGCGCCTGTTCGCACGTCTGCCAGGGCGGAAGGTGCTGCTGACCAATGCTCCCGACGCGTACGCACGCAAGATCGTGCGCGAACTCGAATTGCACCGGCAGCTCAGGGCGCAGTATGCGATCGAACGCATGCGCGTGCACGGCGTGCTGCGTCCAAAGCCATCCGCGGCCATGCTGCGTCACATGCTCGCGCGTGAAGGGCTCGCGGGCCGGCGCAACGCAGGCCGTGCGGTTCTGGTCGAGGACAGCCTGCCGAACCTGAAGGCTGCCCGTGCAACCGGCTTTCGTACCGTGCTGGTGACACGCCACCGCGTCGACACCGCGCATGGCGGAGGCGCGTACGTGGACTTGCGCCTCGCCTCGATCCAGGAGCTACCCCGGGCCATGCACCGCATCAGGTGAGCGTGGCGCACGGGTAAGCTTCCTGCGACGCAATCTCAATCCAACGGCCGGTGCGGGCAAGGCCCGGCCTTCGCGGAGTCAGAAATGCCTTCCGATCGATTCGGACCGGTGCGCCGGCTGCTCGGCTTCTTGTGGCGATTGATCGACGGGACGCGCCGGGTGGTCGTCAATCTGATCTTCCTGGGCTTGGTTGCGTTGCTGCTGGTCGCCTGGCTCGCAGAGACCAAACCGAAGGTCGCGGAAGACACGGCTCTCGTGCTCTCGATCAAGGGGCGCATCGTCGAGCAGTACACGGGCGGCGCCACCGAAGCGGCGCTGTCGGATCTGCTCGGGGAGCGACTACGTCAGACGCAGTTGCGCGATGTGCTCGACGCGATCGAGGCTGCGGTCGACGACCCGAAGATCACCTCGGTCCTGTTGCTGCTCGACGATTTCGACGGCGCGGGCCTTGCGACCTTGCACGAGGTTGCGTCGGCCCTCGGCAGGCTGCGCGAATCCGGCAAACCGGTGATTGCATGGGGCTCCTCGTTCGACCAGCCACAGTACTTTCTCGCTGCGCAGGCCGACGAGGTGTACATGCACCCGTTGGGGTCGGTTCTCCTGCGCGGCCTGGGGGGCTATCGCAACTATTACCGCGACGCGCTCGATCGCCTCGGCGTGACGGTCAATGTGTTCCGCGTCGGGCAGTTCAAGAGCTTCGCCGAGCCGTTCACTTCGACCGGGCCGTCCAAGGAGGCCCTCGAAGACGAATCCCGGTGGATGAACGACGCCTGGTCGCTCTACGTCGACGAGGTCGAACAGGCGCGCCATCTTGCGCCGGGAAGCGTCGCGCAGCTGATCGACTCGTTGACGCAGCGCCTGAAGGCCGCGAACGGAGACGCGGCGCAACTCGCCGTCGACGCGAAGCTGGTCGACGGTCTGAAGACGCCGGACGAGATGCGGGACCTGATGCGCGGCCGCGCCGCGGCCGCGGAGGCGGAGGAGGGCGGGTTCCGCCAGATTTCGCTCGCCGACTACCTCCTTTCGCTTGCCTCGGAACCGACCCGCCGCGCGGCCGTGGGCGTCGTGGTCGCGGAAGGCGACATCGTCGACGGCGAAGCGCCGCAGGGATTCGTCGGCGGGCGCACGGTCTCCGAGTTGATCCGGCGCGCGCGCGAGGACGAGCACATCAAGGCACTCGTCATGCGCATCGACTCGCCGGGAGGGGTGACGTTCGCCTCGGAAATGATCCGGCGCGAACTCGAGGTGACGCGGACGGCTGGAAAGCCCGTCGTGGTTTCCATGGGCGACGCCGCGGCCTCGGGCGGCTACTGGGTGGCCACTGCGTCCGACGAGATCCTCGCCGATCCCGGAACCATCACGGGTTCAATCGGGGTGTTTGCGCTCCTGCCGAACGTGGACAAGGCGTGGGAGAAGCTGGGCATACACACGGGCGGGGTGACGACGACTTGGCTTGCGGGCGCGGGCGATCCGCGACGCCCGCTCGACAAGCGGGTGGGTGAACTGCTGCAGTCGTCCATCGACAACAACTATCACCGTTTCGTCGGCCTCGTTGCGCAGTCCCGCAACCTGACCGAGGGGCAGGTCGAAGGTATCGCGCAAGGACGGGTTTGGACCGGGCGCCAAGCCCGGGAGCGGGGCCTGGTCGATACGTTGGGCGGCCTCGAGGATGCGATCGAGCGGGCCGCCGAGCGCGCCAAGCTCGGCGACCAGTACAACGTGCTTTATCTGGAGCGCCAGCCGCGCGGCCTCGAGCGGTATCTGTCCTTGTTCATGGGTCATCTCGCCGAGCGCGTGCGGTCGGAAGTCGGTGCGCAGTTCGGCTGGCTCGGGCGGGCGATCGACCCGACCGGCCGCGGCGTTACAAACGAGTTTGCCTGGATCGGCAAGGGCGAGCTGAATCCCTTCACCGTGTTCTCACACTGCCTGTGCCGGCTTTGGTGAGCAGCTGGCTGCCGCAAAGCGGCGTGATCTACGGCATTTCGCGTGAGTAATCCCCCACGTCGAGCGGGATTCCGGTAGATTTTCGATCCCAAATCGAAGTGCCGGTGGCGATGGAAGGCAAACCTGACGCGGCGACCGAACCGACGGGCGACTCGCGGCGCCGAAAGCCCGGTGCCCGGCGGCTTCAGATCCTGCAAACCCTGGCCACGATGCTGGAAGATCCCCGCGGCGAGAGGGTGACCACGGCGGCGCTGGCGGCCAAGCTTTCGGTTTCGGAAGCCGCCCTGTACCGGCATTTCGCCAGCAAGGCGCAGATGTACGAGGGCCTGATCGAGTTCATCGAAAGCACGATCTTCGGGCTCATCAACGACATCTCGACCAAGGAGGCTTCGGGGCTGAAGCAGGTGCGCAGCATCGTGGTAATGCTGCTCGACTTCGCGCAGACCAACCGCGGCATGACGCGGGTACTCATCGGCGACGCCCTGGTCAACGAAAACGAGCGCTTGCAGGAGCGGATGAACCAGTTCGTGGATCGTATCGAAGCCTCGGTCAAACAGAGCTTCCGCATGGCCGCTTCACGCGACGAACTACCGCAGCAGTTCGATGCCGCGGCCCGATCGGCACTGGTCGTCGCGTTCGTCGTGGGACGGTGGCATCGGTTCGCCAAGACCGGGTTCCGCAAGGCTCCCATGGAAAACATCGAGGCCCACCTGCCACCGCTCCTTGTTTAGCATCGCGGCCCGCCCGGCGGCGTCTCGGCGGGTCACCCGCTTCTTGCGCTCCCACGACGCGCGCAGGCGCCGATAGAAGAAGCCTGCGCGGCGCGGGCCTTTTTCTTTTATGCCTCTTGCTTCCTGTCGCGATACGCCCTGACCGTGCCCGTGACCAGAAGCGTGAGCAATGCCAGGAAGGTCAGGGCAGAAAGGTGCGGAACACCGAGGCCGAGGAACGTCCAATCGACCGCAAGGCAGTCGCCATCGCCGCGAAACAGCTTGGGCAGCCACGTGACGAGGGGAAAATCGTCGCTGAACCACTCGAAAGGCCTGCCGCAGCCAAGCGATTCGGGTGGATGGGCCAGGAGCCAGGCATGCCAGGCGGCGACCGCACCGCCAGCCACCGCGCAGGCGATGGCGAAGACGCCAAGTGCCAGCCGCGGGATGGAGCGGTAGCCCGCAAGCGCCGCGAGAAGCGCAAAGACGGCGGCCGAGATGACCGCCATCCGCTGGATGACGCACAGTGGGCAGGGAACCAGCCCGACCACGTACTGCAGATAGAGTGCCGCCGCCATCGCCGCGACCACCAACGCCACGGCGAGTCCGAAAAGCGAACGAGCAGAAAGACGATCACGCATCAGCCGCACCACTCCTCGATTACTTCGACCCGCAGACCACGCACGCGGGATCGCGTGCCACCCGGACCGTGCGCAGTTGCATCGCCAGCGCGTCGATCAGCAGCAGGCGCCCATGCATCGACTCTCCAAGCCCGGTGCCGTCCCCCGCAACCAGCTTGAGGGCCTCCGCCGCCTGCATGGTCCCGACGATGCCGGTCAGCGGAGCAAAGACTCCCATCACCGAGCACAACTCGTCTTCCGCCTCTCCGGCGGGGAACAGACACTCGTAGCAGGGAGCCTCCGCGCGGCGCCGGTCGAACACCGCGAGTTGTCCGTCGAACCGGATCGCGGCGCCGGAGACCAGGGGCCGATGATGCGTCACGCACGCGCGGTTGATGGCGTGTCGCGTGGCGAAGTTGTCGGAGCAATCGAGCACGACGCTTGCCTCGCGGACCAGGGGCGCGAGATCCTGGGCACCCGCGCGTCGCGGCACGGCACGCACCTCGACGTCGGGGTTGATCGCCGCTAGAGCGAGCTTGCCGGATTCCGCCTTCATCGTTCCGATACGGTCGGTCGTATGCAGGATCTGGCGCTGCAGGTTGGTGAGGTCGACGATATCGCCATCGACGAGCACGATGCGACCGACACCGGCGGCCGCAAGATAAAGGGCAGCGGGCGACCCGAGGCCGCCGGCCCCGATCACGAGCATCGACGCCGCGCGGATACGTGCCTGCCCCTCGACGCCGATCTCGTTGAGGAGAATGTGGCGCGAATAGCGCAGCAGCTGGTGGTCGTCCATGCGACGAGTGTAGGAAATCGTGATGCGCCGGCTGCGCTACAAAAGCAACGCGGCCCGGGCGGGCCGCGTTCGCACAGCGCAAGCGGTGCGCTACTTCTCGGGCGTGGCCGTCGCCGCGACGCTCTCGCGCGCCTTGGCGGTCTCGACCGGCAAGCCCTTCAGGTGATTCATCGCCTGCTTCAATTGGAAGTCCTCGGGACTGCCGAATTCATAGCGGTGCTGTTGATTCACGGTGCGCTCCGCGGGCGCGGCCGGGGCCGTCGGATTGACGGCCGCGGCCGCATCGGGCCCGGGGGCCGCGGCCGTACCCTTGTTCTCCAGGTGCCGCGCAAGATCGGCTTCGCGTACGTTGAAGCCGGCGAAATTGCCTTCCGGCGTGTCGTCGACCACCAGGTCAGGCGTGATTCCCTTGGCCTGGATCGAACGCCCGCTCGGCGTGTAGTAGCGCGCTGTGGTCAGCTTGATCGCAGCCGGGCCATCGGCGGAGTTGGCGATCGGAATGATCGTCTGCACCGAGCCCTTGCCGAACGTCTGCGTGCCGATCAGCGTGGCCCGCTTGTGGTCCTGCAACGCGCCGGCGACGATTTCCGATGCCGAAGCGCTCGCCCCGTTGACCAGCACCACCATCGGAACGTTCTTGATTTCCGGCGGCAGCTTCGAGATCACGTCTTCCGAGCGCCCGCGCAGGTAGTCCTCGGGGGCGGCGACGAACTTGCGCCGGGCATCCTCGGTCCGGCCGTCGGTCGAGACGACCAGGACACGACGCGGCAGGAACGCGGCTGAAACGCCGACCGCCGAGTGGAGCAGGCCGCCAGGGTCGTTGCGCAGGTCGAGCACGATCCCTTTCAGCGGCCCCTGCTTGTACATGTCGCTGAGCTGCTTCGCCATGTCCTCGACCGTGCGCTCCTGGAACTGCGAAATGCGCACGAAGGCATAACCGGGCTCGATGACGCGGGCGCGCACGGATTGAACCTTGATCACGTCGCGCATCAGGTTGAATTCGAGCGGCTTCGCTTCGCCCTTGCGCGCGATCGTCAGCAAGATCGACGTGCGCGGCTTGCCGCGCATCAGCTTCACGGCGTCGGTGAGCGTCATGCCGCGCGTGAGCTTGTCGTCGATCTTGAGGATCAGGTCGCCGGACTTGATGCCCGCCCGCGCGGCGGGCGTGTCGTCGATCGGAGCGATCACGCGGATGGCGCCGTCTTCAGCGCCGACCTCGATACCGAGGCCGCCGAATTCGCCCTGTGTCCCGGCCTGAAGGTCCTTGAATGCATCCGCGTCGAGGAAGGAGGAATGCGGATCGAGGCCGGTCAGCATGCCGCTGATCGCCTCGTTGATCAGCTTCTTGTCGTCGACCGGTTCGACGTAGTTCGCTTTGATCGCACCGAACACGTCGGTGAACTGGCGGATCTCCTCCAGCGGAATCGGTCCACGCGAATCGCGGAATGCATAGGCCGAGATGCCAAGGCTGACCGCCAACCCGGCGATCGCGCCGACACCGATCAGGCTGATACTGCGCATGCGTCCGCTCATTGAACCTCCTGGAGAGCGCAACCCGAAGTGACCCCAATTTGCCTCAGGCTAGCGTGCCTGCGCCCACTTGAGCGGGTCGATTGGTCGACCCTGGAACCGTATTTCAAAGTATAGGCCGGATTCCGCGTTTCCCCCGGTGTTCCCGACTGAAGCAACCACTTCGTCAGCTTCCACACGATCGCCGACATTGCGTAGCAACGACTCATTGTTGCCATAGACGGTAAGCACGCCGTCCCCGTGATCGAGGATCAGAAGATTGCCGAAGCCGCGCAGCCAGTCGGCGAAAACCACCCGACCGGCGGCCGCCGCCCGGACCTCGGATCCTTGTGGCGCACGTATGAAAACTCCCTTCCACGTGGGCGCGTTGACGCCGGCTTCGGTCGCTCGCACGGTACCGAAACGGGCGATCACCTCGCCGCGGACGGGCAGACGCAACTTGTCGCGCAGGGCCGCCGCTTTCGAGCCCGTCGGCAGTTCCACGTCGGGGGAGGGGGCCGGCGTCGCGCCCTGGCGCGCGGCCGCGGACCCGGGCGCGGGGGCTGCCGCCGCGCGGCGTGCCTGCTCCGCCCGCCGCGCCTGCTCTGCGAGGAGGCGGGTCAGCTGCTCGACCAGGGCAGCGAGCCGTTGATCATCGCGCTCGAGGCTGGCGATGGTCTGACGCTGGCTCGAAATTTGTCGCGCCAGGCGCGCCAACGTCTGCATGCGGGCATTTTGCTGCTGCAGGAGCACGACCCGCGCCTTCTGTTCCTCGCGCGCGATCGCCGCGAGTTCCCCCTGCTTCGCCAACGACTCCGCCTCGAGTTGCTGCAACTCCTCGCGCCGGTCGCGTAGTTCCACGATCGAGTTCGCCCGTGCCTGGGCGGCGAGATCGAGATACCGTAGATCGCGCGCCATGGCGCCGGGAGAGTCTCCCGCGAGCCACCGCTGCCACGAGGATGCCTGGCTCAGCCGGGCCTCGGCCCGCAGGAGCCGCGCCAGTTGCTGCGCCTGGTCGGATTGCCGCGTGTCGACGTTGCGGCCGCGTTCCTGCAAGTCGAGGATCTGCCGCTCGATCTGACGCCTCTCTTCGGCAAGTTCACGCAGATGCCGGTTGGCCGTGGAAATTGCACGCTCGGATTCTGCGAGGGCGTCGGTCGCTTCGGAATGAGAGGCTTCCGCATCGGCAAGCTGCTTCTTCAGGCGTGCCAGGCGCTGCTGCAACTGGCGCTGTTCCGATTTCAACTGCTGCCGTTTCTGCGGCGTCGCCTCCGCGTTCCCCGCGTCGCCGGCCTTCGAACTGCCCTTGGAGGCGCTCTTGCCCTGCGCGACCGCATCCTGCGCGGGACAGCACGCGAAGCCGACGGCGAAACCCAACGAGGCGAAGATAAACAACACCCTTCGCGCGAACGACCGCGCGCGGAGGCCTTGCCGGCTTATTTCTTCGCCTTTCCCTGGGCAGCCACCGCCGCCGTGGCACGAGCGATCTCCTCCGGATCGCCCAGGTAATAGCTGCGGACGGGTTTCAGATCGGATTCGAGTTCGTAGACCAGGGGGCGCGCCGTCGGAACGTTCAACTCGACGATCCGCTCGTCCGCGACACTGTCGAGGTACTTGATGAGCGCGCGCAGGGAATTGCCGTGCGCCGAGACGAGAACGCGGCGCCCGCGCGTGAGCGCCGGTGCGATCGAGTCGTTCCAGAAGGGAACGACGCGCGCGACCGTGTCCTTGAGGCACTCGGTCGACGGGATCTCCTCGGGTTTCAGGTGCTTGTAACGCGGATCGTTCCCCGGCCAGCGCGGATCGCCCGGGGGGAGCGGGTCCGGCGCAATCGCGTACGCCCGCCGCCAGATCAGGACCTGCTCGTCGCCGAACTTCGCGGCGGTCTCGGCCTTGTTCAGGCCCTGCAGCGCGCCATAGTGCCGCTCGTTCAGGCGCCAGTTGTGCACGACCGGCAGGTACATCAAGTCCATCGCGTCCAGTGTGATCCAGAGCGTGCGGATGGCGCGGCGAAGCACCGAGGTGTAGGCGATGTCGAACGAGTACCCCTCGCGCTTGAGCAACTCGCCCGCGGCGCGGGCCTCCTCGCGGCCGGCGTCGGTCAGGTCGACGTCGGTCCAGCCCGTGAACCGGTTCGAACGATTCCACTCGCTCTCGCCGTGGCGTAGCAGGACAAGCTTGTGCATGAGCGTGCAAGAGGCCGTGGGGGGACCTCATTCTATAATTCGCGGCCGATCCGGATCGACTGGCCGTGCAATTTTTCACCGACAACATCCTGCTCTTTGCGATCGCCTTCGCCAGCGGCGGCATGCTGCTTTGGCCACTCCTGCGCGCGCGCACCGCGGGGCCGAGCCTCACCACGCTCGAGGCGACGCGCCTCATAAACGGCAGGAACGCGCAGATCGTCGACGTTCGCTCCGCCGCCGACTTCGCAACCGGCTCGCTGCCCCACGCGCGGAACATTCCGAGCGGCAGCCTGAAGGAGCGGGCCGGCGAGTTGAAGAAGGAACGGCCCGTGATCCTGGTCTGCAACACCGGATCGACCGCCGGCTCGGCAGCGGCACAACTACGTGCGAACGGGTTTGCCGAGGTCTTCGTGCTCGCCGGCGGCATTGCAGCCTGGCGCAGCGCGGGTCTGCCCTTGCGCAAGTGACGGCGGCGACGATCGAATGCAATCCCGGGTAACGATGTACAGCACGGGTGTATGTCCATATTGCGTCCGTGCCGAGGCGCTGCTGCGCGCCCGCGGTGTCAAGGAAATCGAGAAGATCCGGGTCGATCTCGAACCGGAACGCCGCAGGGAGATGGTTGCGCGCACCGGTCGCCGCACCGTGCCGCAGATCTACATCGGCGACACGCACGTTGGCGGGTTCGACGAGCTGTCCGTTCTCGACCGCCAGGGCAGGCTGGCCCCGCTGCTGGAGGCGTGACCGGCGCCGCGCTCCGACGACCCCCACGAACCCCCAAACTGACGGCCGCGTCGCGGCCACCTCTCCGAGCATTCACATGGCCGAAACCAATTCCGGCGCCGCCCCCGGCGCGCAAGGGACCGTATTCCAGCTGCAGCGGGTCTACCTCAAGGACGCATCGCTGGAACTGCCGCATGCACCGACCATCTTCCTCGAGCAGGAAGCGCCACAGGTCGACGTGCAGCTCGAGGTCGTCAACGACAAGGTTCTCGACGGCATCTTCGAAGTGGTCGTGCGGGTAACGGCGACGGCGAAGGTCAAGGCGAAGGTGCTGTTCCTCGTCGAGGCGAAGCAGGCCGGAATCTTCGAGATGCGCGGCATCCCGACCGAGCAGTTCGAAGCCGTGCTGAACATCGTCTGCCCCAACATCGTGTATCCGTACCTGCGCGCCAACGTCGCCGATCTGATCAATCGCACCGGCCTGCCGCCGATCCACCTCGCCGAGATCAACTTCGAGGCGATGTACCAGCAGCGGCTTGGCCAGCAGCCGCCGGGTCTCGTCGTTCCGCCGGGATCGAACGTCAAGCAGTGAGCGCAGGCGTGCATGCACCGCAGGCCCGGATGCGGATAGCGGTCCTGGGCGGTGGTGCGTGGGGGACGGCGATGGCGCTCGTCGCGGCGGGCCGGCACGAGGTGGCCCTGTTCGTGCGCGATCCGGCGCAGGCGGAGGCGGTGCGGTTTGAACGCGAGAACCGGCGCTACCTTCCTGGATTCCGCCTGCCGGCAGAGTTGCTGGCCAGCGCGGACCTGTCGGCCGTGCTCGCCAACGATCCCGAGTTGATCGTCGTCGCCACGCCGACCAGCGGCCTGCGCGCTGCGATGCGCGCGCTGGCGCAACACCATGTGACCGCCCCCGTGCTCTGGTTGTGCAAAGGTTTCGAGCGCGATACCGGTCTCCTTGGACATCAGATCGCCGCGCAGGAACTTGGCGCGCATCCCGCCGGGGTGCTCTCCGGGCCGAGCTTCGCGCAGGAGGTCGCCGCCGGCCTGCCAACGGCGTTGACCGTTGCGGGCAGCGGCGCGGTGTGCGATATCGCCACCGTTGCCTTCCACGCCGGCGCCCTGCGCGTCTACGCAACCGATGATCTCACCGGCGTCGAAGTCGGCGGCGCGGTGAAGAACGTCATGGCCATCGCGACGGGGATCGCGGACGCGCTGCAACTCGGCAACAACGCGCGCGCCGCGTTGATTACGCGCGGGCTGGCGGAGATCATCCGCTTCGGCGTCGCGCTCGGCGCACGCGCCGAGACGTTCATGGGTCTTGCCGGTGTCGGCGACCTTCTGCTGACATGCACCGGCGAGCTGTCGCGCAACCGCCAGGTCGGACTTCGGCTCGGCCAGGGTGTCCCGCTGGCGCGCACTCTGGCCGACATCGGCCACGTCGCCGAAGGTGTCTGGTCCGCCCCCGAGGTCGCACGACGCGCGCAGGAGGCCGGGGTGGACATGCCCATCACGCACGCGGTTTGCGCCGTCCTGGCGGGACGCCTCAGCCCGCAAGCGGCGCTCGAACTCCTGCTCGCGCGCGATCCCCGGCGCGAGGGCGCCTAGGAAACGCCGTGGCCGGGCCGATCCAATCGATCTGCGTCTTCTGCGGCTCGTCCAGCGGCACGCGGCCGCAGTACGCGGCCGCCGCGCGTGAACTGGGTGAATTGCTTGCGCGCCGGCGCATAAGAGTCGTTTACGGCGGCGGGCACGTCGGAATGATGGGCGAGCTTGCCGATGCGGCGCTCGCCGCAGGCGGCGAAGTCGTCGGCGTGATTCCGCAGCATCTGATGCGCCCCGAAGTGGCCCATCAGCGGCTCGACGAACTGATCGTCGTCGAGTCGATGCACACGCGCAAACGAACGATGTCGGAACGCGCCGATGCGTTCGCCGTGCTGCCGGGGGGCTTCGGCACGTTCGAAGAGATGTTCGAAATGGTCACCTGGCTGCAGCTGCGCCTGCACGCGAAGCCCGTCGGGCTGGTCAACTGCCTCGGCTATTTCGATCACCTGCTGGCGTTCCTGCACCACGCGGCGCAAGAGGGCTTCATCCGGCCGCAGCACCGGGGCCTGTTGCTGGTCGAGGCGACTGCATCCTTGCTCGTCGACCGGCTGCTGCGGTCCGAGGCGGGCGAGCCGGCGGGCGACGCCGATCTGAGCCGCGCGTGAGGCCGTTCAGGAACCGCCGCTGAAGAGCGCCTGGCGCCACGCTTCATAGACGACCACCGCGACCGCGTTGGACAGGTTGAGGCTGCGGCTTTCCGGTCGCATCGGCAGGCGCAGGTCGTGATCGGGAAGAAACCACGCGCGCACATCGGGGGGCAAGCCGCTGGTTTCAGCGCCAAAGACGAACCAGTCGCCGGGCCGCAGCGGCACCTCGAACAGGTTGTTCCGCGCGCGTGTCGTCAACGCGAAGGTGCGCCCACGCTCGGGGTTCGCAAGTTGCACGAACGCCGCGAAGCTCGCATGGACCTGGACGCCGGCGTATTCCCGATAATCGAGCCCGGCGCGCCGCAACTGCTTGTCGTCGAGCGAAAACCCGAGCGGTCGCACGAGATGCAACTGCGCGCCCGTGTTCGCGCACAGGCGGATCACGTTGCCCGTATTGGGCGGGATCTCGGGAGCGACGAGTACGACGTTGAACATCGCGAAGCGAGCGCAAAACTAGGGAGTACGTGCGACGACGAGATTGATGACGTGCTGCGCGCCCGCCGCCTTGAGCACGCGCGCGATCTCGTCGAGGGTGCTGCCGGTGGTCATTACGTCGTCGACGACGCCGAAGCGCATTCCGGGCAGGGCACGCCGGGCCACAAAGGCACCGCGTATGTTGCGCCGGCGCGCTTCGCGCGGCAACGAAGCCTGGGCCGGTGCGTGCCGGACGCGCACCAGCACGGCGTCATCGAAGCGCAAACCCAGAGTGCGCGCAGTGGCCCTGCCGATCTCGTTCGACTGGTTGAAGCCGCGTTCCGCGAGGCGTTCGAAGGAGAGCGGAACCGGGACGAGGACGAGGGACGCGTCCGCGAGCGGGGGCACGCGTTCGGCCAGCAGCGCGCCGAGAACGGATGCGAGTTCCAGACGGTGGCCGAACTTCAGAGCCAGCAGCAACCCGTCGATCGGTGTCGCATAGTCCCCCAGCGCCACCGTGGCGTCGAAGGATGGCGGCTGGCGCAAACAGGGTCCGCAGATTTCTGCGCCACTGGCCAGAGGAATCGCACAGCGCGCGCATCGATGCACGCCCGCCGCGAAAAAATCCTCCCTGCACCCCTGGCACACGAGCGGGGCACCGGCCTCGATGACGCAGACAGGACATCGAGCAGCGAGCCAATGGGAAAGCGGCCGTCGCAGCGACATCGTGTGACGATAGGGGCCTGCGCGGTCGTGGCCAAAGGCCTCGGATTCGGTACACGATCTGCCGGTGCGCGCACGTAAACTGCAACTACGATGCCGACGAATCCAGGCGAAGCCGGCGACCTGGCAGCGCCGCTCGCGGCGAAGGCGCGCGTGCCGCTGCGCTGGCAGACTGTACGCCGTCAATTCGACCGGCGCGCGGCGCGGCTGCCGACACACGACTTCGTCCTGCGCGAGGTGTCGGAGCGGCTGGTCGCCCGGCTCGATTGCATCCGCGTGGCGCCCGGGCGCATCCTCGACGTCGGATGCGGCGCGGGCGGTTCGCGCGCCGCGTTGTCCGCGCGGTTTCCGAAGGCGCAGTGGCTGGGCGTGGATGTTTCGCTGCGCATGCTGCGATCACGCGCCGGGCATGGCTGGTCGATTGCCGCGTGGCTCGATCGAGCGCGCGCGCGCGGATCGCATCGTATCTGTGCCGAGGCGGCGCACCTGCCTTTCGCCGACGCCACCTTCGACCTTGTCTTTTCGAACCTGATGCTGCACTGGCACCCCGCGCCACACACCGTGTTTCCGGAGTGGAAGAGGGTGCTCGCGGTCGACGGACTGCTGTTGTTCACCTGCTTGGGTCCCGACACGCTGAAGGAGTTGCGCACGGCGTGCGCCGAGACCCTCCCGAGATCCTGTCCGATGCCGTTCATCGACATGCACGACTTCGGCGACATGATGGTCGCGGCGGGATTTGCGACCCCGGTCATGGACGTTGAAAGCATCCGCCTGACGTACGCCTCGGCGCGCGATCTGCTCGCCGAGGTGCGCGCACTCGGGGGCAATCCGCGCGACGACCGCTGGAGCAGACTCGTCGGCGGGGTGCACGGGCGCGCATTGCATGCGGCGCTGGATCGGCGGCGCGATGCCGCTGGCCGCATCCCGCTCACGTTCGAGGTGGTTTACGGTCACGCGTGGAAGCCGATGCCGAGGAGCGCGCGGGAATCGGTGATTCCGCTCGATCGCTTGCGCGCGGGATTGGCCGCGAAGCGGCGCTGAGCCCATCCTGTCATCGAGCGCGGCGGGGACCAGGTGCGCCGACGCGCAAGCGCGGGACAGAGGCGTTGCTCGATTCGCGACAGGTCGCGTGCGGTTTGTTGATGCCGCTTTTTGCCTCCCCCTATAATCCGCCGGTTTTGTGCACGGGAGGAGCTTCATCGGGCCGTGCGCATCGGATCGGCGGCCGCGCCGCGCCGCCTGATCACTGAGCTGTCATTAGAAATGCCCGCGCCACCGACCTGCTGGACCGTCAAACGCAACTGCTCAGCCAGTCCTGCCCAATTGGCGACAGTCTTTGGGTCAATGGTCGGGCTGTCGTTTCTCTTCGGTGCCGTGTTTGCAGCCCATGGCCTGTGGCTCATCCTTCCCTTCGCCGGCCTGGAACTCGTGGCAGTGGCGATCGCCTTCGTCTGCTACGGTCGCCGCGCCGCCGACTACGAGCGGATCACGCTCGCGGAAAATCACGTCACGATCGAACGCGTCGAGGGTGTGCGCGCCGTCAGCTGGCGCTTCGCCGCCGCTTGGGCCAGGGTCGAAGTCGAGGAGGCGGAACGGAGCTGGGCGGATCGGGTGCGCGTATTCATCGTCGCGCGCGGGGAGCGTGTCGAGATAGGTCGCCACCTGCCGGCGCCGCGGCGCAGGCTGCTCGCGCAGGAAATCTTTGCAGCGTTGCACGGCGGCGCCGCGGCCTGATCCAAAATTCGAATGGAGAACGGCGCGAGCCGGTGCTGGATTCGATGACTACTACAAGAAGCGAGATTCCGATGCCGACGATCATCAGGTCACTCGGAGCGCTGACGGCCATGGCCGCGGCCGGGGCAGCCGAAGCGATCCAGAGCAGGTACAACCTGGCGCCGCCCGTGACCGTCATAGCGCGCGAGATCCACTGGCTGCACTGGTTCATGCTGATCATCTGCCTGGTGATCTTCGTCGGCGTCTTTGGGGTGATGTTCTATTCGATCTACGCGCACCGCAAATCGCGTGGCCACGTGGCGGCGACGTTCCACGAAAGCACCAAGGTGGAGATCGTCTGGACCATCATTCCCTTCTTCATCGTGATCGCGATGGCGCTGCCAGCCACCAAGACGGTCGTTGCGATGAAGGACACGAGCAACTCGGACATCACGATCAAGGCGACCGGCTACCAGTGGAAGTGGGGCTACGACTATCTGAAGGGCGAGGGCGAGGGCATCAGCCTCCTCTCGGCTCTGGCCACTCCGCGCGACCAGATCGACGGCGGCAACGACACCGCCCGCATCGCCAATCCGCACTACCTGATCGAGGTCGACAACGAGCTCATCGTGCCGGTCGACAAGAAGATCCGCATCATCACCACCGCCGACGACGTGATCCATGCCTGGTTCGTTCCCGCCTTCGGCGTCAAGCAGGACGCGATTCCCGGACTCGTGCGCGATACATGGTTCCGCGCGGAGAAGACGGGTACCTATCGCGGCCAATGCGCGGAACTGTGTGGCGCGGAACACGCATTCATGCCGATCGTGGTTCGGGTGGTGACGCAGGAGGAATATTCGAAGTGGGTCGGACAGAAGAAGCAGGAGATGGTCGCGCTCGCGGAAAATCCGAACAAGAAGTGGGAATTGGCCGAGCTGATGGAGCGCGGCGCCAAGGTCTACTCGGCTAACTGCCAGGTCTGCCACCAGCCGAACGGCCAGGGCGTCAAGGGCGCGTTCCCGGCGCTGGACGGGAGCCCGATCGTCACGGGCGACGTTACCGCACAACTCAAGCTGATGCTGAACGGCAAGAACGTCATGCCCTCGTGGAAGGGGCTGTCCGACGTCGACCTGGCGTCGGCCGCGACTTACGTACGCAACTCCTGGTCGAACAAGACCGGCCAGGCGATCCAGCCTGCGGACGTCGCGGCGGCGCGCAAATAGGTGCGGCCGGCAATCCGAACACTGACCCGATTCGAGATACTGCGGAAGCAAGGAGCGGAGATGAGCGCCGTCACCCACGACCATGGAGCCGCTGCCGGACATGGCCACGCCCACGATGACCATTCCCACGCGCCCACCGGCTGGAAGCGTTGGCTGTTTGCGACCAATCACAAGGACATCGGCACGATGTACCTGTGGTTCAGCTTCACAATGTTCATGGTCGGAGGCGTGCTGGCGCTAGGCATCCGGGCCGAACTGTTCAAGCCCGGCCTGCAGATATTCCACCCGGAATTCTTCAACCAGCTCACCACCATGCACGGCCTCATCATGGTGTTCGGCGCGATCATGCCGGCGTTCGTAGGCTTCGCGAACTGGATGGTGCCCCTGCAGGTCGGAGCGCCCGACATGGCGTTCGCGCGCATGAACAACCTCAGCTTCTGGTTGCTGCCGCCGGCGGGCCTGCTGCTCGTTTCGTCTTTCTTCGTCCCCGGCGGCGCGCCTGCGGCCGGCTGGACCGTCTATGCGCCGCTCACCGTGCAGATGGGCATGGGGATGGACATGGGCATCTTCGCCCTGCACATCCTCGGCGCGAGCTCGATCATGGGGTCGATCAACATCATCACGACCATCCTGAACATGCGCGCGCCCGGCATGACGCTGATGAAGATGCCGATGTTCGCATGGACCTGGCTGATCACCGCCTACCTCCTGATCGCCGTGATGCCGGTGCTGGCGGGGGCGATAACGATGACCCTCACCGACCGGCATTTCGGCACGTCGTTCTTCAACGCGGCCGGCGGCGGCGACCCGATCATGTTCCAGCACATCTTCTGGTTCTTCGGGCATCCAGAGGTGTACATCATGATCCTGCCGGGCTTCGGCATCATCAGCCAGATCGTCCCGGTGTTTTCGCGCAAGCCGCTGTTCGGCTACGCCTCGATGGTCTATGCGACCGCGTCGATCGCCATCCTGTCGTTCATCGTCTGGGCGCACCACATGTTCACCACCGGCATGCCGGTCACCGGCCAGCTGTTCTTCATGTACGCGACGATGCTGATCGCGGTCCCGACGGGCGTGAAGATCTTCAACTGGCTCGCCACCATGTGGCGCGGCAGCCTGACGTTCGAGACGCCGATGCTGTTCGCGATCGGTTTCATCTTCGTGTTCACGATGGGCGGCTTCACCGGCCTCATCCTGGCGATGGCACCCATCGACATCCAGCTGCAGGACACGTATTACGTGGTCGCGCACTTCCACTACGTGCTGGTGGCCGGCTCGCTGTTCTCGCTGTTCGGCGGCGTCTATTTCTGGCTGCCCAAATGGACCGGCACGATGTACGACGAGAAGCTCGGCAAGTGGCATTTCTGGCTGTCGATGATCTTCTTCAACGTGACCTTCTTCCCGATGCACTTCCTTGGTCTGGCCGGGATGCCGCGCCGTTATGCGGACTACCCGATGCAGTTCGCCGACTTCAACATGATCGCGTCGATCGGAGCTTTCGGCTTCGGGTTATCGCAGCTGATCTTCCTGTACAACGTCGTGCGGACGATCCGCGGCGTCGGGCCGAAGGCCGGCGACAACTACTTCGATGCGAAGGACGACGGGCTCGAGTGGACCGTCCCGTCACCGGCGCCGTTCCATACGTTCGAGACGCCGCCGAAGGTCGAGTGGAAGAGCGTGCACTAGGCGATGGCAGCCGACAGCGACGATCGGAAGCGCAACAGGCGGACCGGGTGGATCCTGCTTTCGATCGTGCTCGTCTTCTTTCTCGGCGCGATCCTGCGCAGGTGGTTGTACGGTGCCTGACCTGAACCCGCCCGCGAGGCGCTCCAACTCCACATTGCTGCGCAAGCTGGTGGTGGTGGCGGTGCTCATGTTCGGCTTCGGATGGGCGTTGGTGCCGCTCTACCGGAAGATTTGCGAGGTGACCGGCGTCAACCTGTTGACCGGCCGGGACCCGGCGCTCGAGGCGCGCTTGCGCAACACCCAGGTCGATGCGAGCCGCGAGGTCGTGATCGAGTTCGATGCGAATCGCCAAGGGCCCTGGCGCTTCAAGCCGCGCCTGAATTACCTCACCGTCCATCCGGGCGAATTAGTCACCGTCGAGTACGACCTCGTCAACCTGCAGGAGCATGCGATGGCGGGGCAGGCGATCCCGAGCTATGCGCCGATGCAGGCGGCGCGTTACTTCAACAAGCTCGAGTGCTTCTGCTTCAAGCAGCAGACGCTGCAGGGCGGCGAATCGCGCGAGTTCCCGGTCGTGTTTTTCGTCGATCCGGATCTGCCGCGCGACGTGACACAGATCACGCTCTCGTACACGTTCTTTGAAATTCCGGGCGCCGCGCCGAAGCCGCAGGCGCAGGCACCTTCCGCGCCGCGCAGCTGACCGCATGGAACCGGCGCCCACCCAGCGCAAGGCATCGCTGAGGCAGACTGCCGGAGCGGTGTTCTGGTCGTTCTTCGGCGTGCGCAAGCGCGCCGATCATGAGGCCGATATCGCGCGGCTGAATCCGGTGCACGTCATCGTGATGGGCATCATCGGCGCGGCGATCTTCGTCGCCACGCTGCTCGTCATCGTCCATTTCGTCGTAGGTTGAGCGGACCCACACGCCGGTTCCAGGAGAGGAGAGAAAGAAGATGGCAAACACCCACGCTGGCACCGGGCCGTACTACTTCGTGCCGGCGCCGTCGAACTGGCCGATGGTCGGGATGATCGCGATGATCTTCACCACCTTCGGGGCGACCATGCTGGTCAACCGCGTACCTCATGGCGGCTACGTCGCGCTGATCGGGTTCGCGGTGCTGATCTACATGTTCTTCGGCTGGTTCAGCACGGTCGTCGGTGAATCGGAGGCCGGCACCTACAACCGCAAGGTGGACGTCTCGTTCCGCTGGGGCATGAGCTGGTTCATCTTCTCCGAGGTGATGTTCTTCGCCTCGTTCTTCGGCGCGCTCTACTACGCGCGGGTCATCACCCTTCCGACCCTTGGCGACTTCGATCACAAGCTGCTCTGGCCGGATTTCACGGCGGCGTGGCCCAATGCCGGTCCCGCCGGCACGGTCGAGAGCTTCACCAGGATTCACGCTTGGCCGCTGCCGACCGTGAATACGGTGCTGCTGGTCACATCCGGCATCTGGCTGACGATCGCCCACCATGCGTTGCGCGACAACCAGCGGAGCAAGACGATCTTCTGGATGTTCCTTACGCTGTTGTTCGGGTTCTCTTTCGTCGGCATCCAGGCCTACGAGTACACCCATGCCTACACCGAATTGAACCTGAAGTTGACGTCGGGCATCTTCGGCTCGACGTTCTTCATGCTGACCGGCTTCCACGGCTTCCACGTGATGATCGGCGCCATCATGCTGACTGTCGTGCTGAGTCGGGTGGTGCGGGGACATTTCAAGCCCGATCACCACTTCGCGTTCGAAGCCGCTGCCTGGTACTGGCACTTCGTCGACGTGGTCTGGATCGGTCTCTATATCGTGGTGTACTGGCTCTAGCAGCCAGCCCGACCTGACCCAGAAGAAAACGGCGCCTAGTGGCGCCGTTCTCTTTCAGGTGCGGTGGATCTTGAGTCGATTGCCCTCGGCGTCGATCTCCTCCAGCACGACGTCGAACTTCCACAGCGTCTGTGCGTGCTTGAGGACGTCGCCGGCGCTTTCCGCGTCGAGCAGCCGCCCGTTTTCGACCCGGTGCTGCAGCAGGAGGGCGCGGTCGTGGTCCGCCCCGTCGCGGGCAACGACGATCGTCGGCTGGAAGAATTCCGGCCGGTACTGCGCGGCCAGCGACTGGCGGACGCGCTTGTAGCCCTGGTCGTTGTGAATCGCCTTGACCGCGTAGATGCTGCGGTCGTCCTCGTCGTCGTGCAGCAGGAAGAGCCGCATGTCGCGCATCACCTTGGGCGACAGGTACTGCTCGATCATGCTCTCGTCCTTAAAGTTGGCCATTGCGAAATGGATCGACTCGCGCCAGTCGCGCCCGGCGAGCTGCGGGAACCACTCGCGGTCCTCGCGGGTCGGCTGCTCGCAGATGCGGCGGATGTCGCGATAGATCGCAAAACCCAGCGCATACGGGTTGATGCCCTGGTAGTGCTTCGCGTCGAACGACGGCTGGGCGACCACATCGCTGTGATTGGAGAGCCATTCGAGCATGAAGCCGTCATCGACCTGGCCCGCATCGTATAGATCGTGCAGCAGCGTGTAGTGCCAGAAGGTCGCGGCGCCTTCATTGGCCACCTTGGTCAGGCGCTGCGGGTAGAAGTACTGCGCGACCTTGCGCACGATGCGGACCAGTTCGCGCTGCCAGGGCGCAAGCTTGGGCGCGCGTTTCTCGATGAAATAGAGCAGGTTCTCCTGCGGTTCGAATGGTGCAGCGGGCTCCTCGGCGCCTTCGGCCGGCTTGGGCTTTTCGAACAGATATGCGTAGTCCGGGTTGAAGTGGCGTTCGGCGAAGCGCAGCCGTTCCGCGAGGCGCTCGCTTTCGCGCTTCGCCGAAAGGCTCTTCGGCTTGCGATACCGGTCGACGCCGTAGGACGACAACGCGTGGCAGCAATCGAGTGTCTTTTCCACCTCGCGCCAGCCATAGCGCTGCTCGCAGTCGACGACATACCGGTTGGCGAACTTGAGGTAGTCGAGGATCGCGTCGGGCTGCGTGAACTGCTGGAACAGGTAGTTGTTGCGGAAGAACGCGTTGTGTCCGTACGCCGCATGCGCCATGACCAGCACCTGCAGCGCCAGCGTGTTGGTCTCCATCAGGTAGACCAACGACGGGTTCGTATTGATGACGATCTCGTAAGCCAGGCCGGAAAGCCCCTTGCGATACCCGCGTTCCTGCGAGACCAGTTGCTTGCCGAAGCTCCAGTGCGCGTAGTGCACCGGCATGCCCACGGTCGAGCAGAGATCGAGCATCTGGTCGGCGGTGATGACCTCGTACTGCACCGGGAACGTGACGAGCCCGTTGCGCTGGGCGTGGCGGACCAGGGCGGCGTCGAACTTCTCGAGGATGGGCACGGTCCACTCGGATCCGGTCGCGATCGGCGCTGCGGCGCGCTCCTGCCCGCCGACCGGCATCGGGACCGTCGGGCGCGTGAGCAGTTTCGGCCAGGGGCGCTCCGCGGGCCGTTTCGCTGCTGTCGACGGGGCGTTGCGGTCCCAGGGGTTCACGCGGTCGCCTCCTTGCGCGCGAACAGTTCACGAAACACCGGCCAGATGTCGCTGCGCGCGCGCACCTGCCGGCGCGCGAACGCCGCACTGGTGATCGCCTCGTAACTCTGCCAGAGATCCGAAGGCCGCACGAACCAGCCCGTCACGCTCGGAATGTCGACGTAGGCGAAGTAACGCACCTGGGGCATCAGCACCTCGTCGGCGAACGCGGCACTCTGCCGGCCGTCGTCCAGGCCGCAGTCGCCGTCGGACGCCTGCGCGATGTAGACGTTCCAGGACTCGCCGATATAACGCTGCTGAATGATCTCGTGCGCGAGCTGCAGGGCCGGCAGCACGAGCGTGCCGCCCGACTGCGGGTCGTAGAAGAACGTCTGCTCGTCGACCTCCTCCGCCTTCTCGGTGTGGCGGACGAACACGACCTCGACCTGGCCGTACTTCCGCTCCAGGAAAAGGTAGAGCAGGGCGAAGAATCGCTTCGCGAGGTCCTTCTTGTGCTCGTCCATCGAGCCCGAGACGTCCATCAGGCAGAGCATGACCGCGCGCGTGGCCGGAGCCGGCATGGGCGCGCGCGACCGGTAGCGACGATCGACGTCCTCCAGGAAAGGAAGCG
The DNA here is from genome assembly GCA_035502095.1 of Burkholderiaceae bacterium. Classification (GTDB taxonomy): domain Bacteria; phylum Pseudomonadota; class Gammaproteobacteria; order Burkholderiales; family Burkholderiaceae_F; genus JAKANT01. Next base: position 142,190 of record DATJUX010000048.1, on the reverse strand, counting down.
AATCGCGCCTCCGCACGAGGCGCTCGAATTCCTCGTCGATCTCGATGCATCGCGCCGGGTCGGCGCCTGCACGCTCCTCCTCGAGCTCGGCCAGCCTTCGGTTGATCGCGCCGCGCAGCGCGATGCGGCGCGCGATCGACATCCGCACCGTCATCGCCGGTGCGAGGTTGCCCGGAACACCGTCGCGGCTGTACCCCGCGCGACGGCTGCGCTCCATCGTGACCTCGCCGAAGCGCGTGCGCTCGAGGTTGGGTAGCTCGAGATCGTCGAAGAACAGCGACAGGAATTCGTCGCGCGAAAGGACGAAGGCGAACTCGTCGCGACCTTCGCCGCGGCCCGGCTCGTCGCCGTCCGGTCCGCCCTTGCCCGAGCCGCCTTGCGGCCGCTTGATGCTGTCGCCGGGGATGTAGTCGCGATTGCCCGGCAGCACGAAATCCCGGTTGCCGGTTTCGTCGTCGTGGTGCAGGAACGGTTCCTTCAGGCCGCGCCCCGGGATCGTTATGCGGCCGCCGCGCCCGACGTCCTTGATCGAGCGCTTCGCGAACTCGTCGTCCGCGGCGCGCTTGATCTCGTCCTTGAAGCGGCGCACGAAGCGCTCGCGGTTGACCGCGCCACGCCCCGGGGGATCCGCCCGCCGGTCGACGATCCGCATGTAGCGATTCGGAGCGACCAGATCCGACATCGATCCGCTCCTCGCGCCGCCCCGTTACGACTGCGCCGACTTCTTGAAGTGCAGGTACCAGTCGACCAGCCGGCGCACCTGCTTCTCCGTGTACCCGCGCGCAATCATCCGGTTGACGAACGACTTGTGCCGGTCATCGAGTTCCTGCGAACCCTTCGCCTCGAACGAAATGACGGGCAGGATGTCCTCGGTCTTCGAGAACATGCGCTTCTCGATCACGACCCGCAGCTTCTCGTAGCTGGTCCAGTGCGGGTTCTTGCCGTGCGCACGCGCGCGCAGGACGAAGTTGACGACTTCGTTGCGGAAGTCCTTCGGATTGCCGATGCCGGCCGGTTTCTCGATCTTCTCGAGCTCGCTGTTCAGCGCCTCGCGCGAGTACTGCATGCCGGTTTCGGGGTCGCGCCAGTCTTCGTCGAGCAGCCACTTGTCGGCGTACGTGACGTAGCGATCGAACAGGTTCTGGCCGTACTCGCCGTACGCATCCAGGTAGCTCATCTGGAGTTCCTTCTCGAGGAACTCCGCGAAGCGAGGAACGATCCACTCCTTGATGTGCGAGCGCAGGCGCCGCTTGTATTCGTCCGGAAGATCGTCGCGATTCAGCCGCTCTTCGAGCACGACCAGCAGGTTGACCGGATCGGCCGCGATTTCCGAGGGATCCCGATTGAACGCCGCCGAGATCGTCTTGAACGCCCAGCGCGTCGAGAGCCCGGAGAATCCTTCGATCGCACCGGCGTCGTCGCGGTACTCCTTGACGCTCTTTGCACGCGGGTCGAGGTCCTTGAGGTTCTCGCCGTTGTAGGAGCGCAGCTTGGAGTAGATCGACGAGTTCTCGGGCACCGTCAGCCGCGAGAGCACGGTGAATTCGGCCAGCGTGCGCAGCGTCTGCGGCGCGCACGGAGCTTCCGCCAGCGTCGACGACTTGAGCATCTTGTCGTAGATGCGGATCTCCTCGTCGGTGCGCATGCAGTACGGAACCTTGACCAGATACACACGGTCGATGAAGGCCTCGTTGTCCTTGTTGTTGCGGAACTTCAGCCACTCGGCCTCGTTCGAGTGCGCCATGATGAAGCCGTTGAACGGCATTGCCGGCAACGCTTCGGTTCCCTTGAAGTTGCCTTCCTGCGTCGCGGTCAGGATGGGGTTGAGCACTTTGAGCGGCGCCTTGAACATTTCGACGAACTCGACGCAGCGCGCCGATCCGAGGCAGAGCGCGCCCGAGTAGCTGTACGCATCGGGATCCTCCTGCGCGTAGCGCTCGAGCATGCGCAGGTCGATCTTGCCGACCAGCGTCGAGATGTCCTGGGTGTTTTCGTCGCCGGGTTCGGTCTTGACGATGCCGATCTGGTTCAGCACCGAGGGCATCACGCGCACGACGCGGAACTTGGCCAGGTCGCCCTTGTATTCCTTGAGGCGCTTCAGAGCCCACGGCGTCGCGATGCCCGTCAGCGCGCGGCGCGGGATGCCGTAGCGATCCTCCATCTGCGCGCCGTACTTGTCGCGATCGAAGAGGCCGAGCGGATTTTCCAGCAGCGGCGACACCCGCCCGCTCAGCGAGTCCTTGAGCGCGTAGATCGGAAATTGTTCGCAGAGCTTCTTGATCTTTTCGGCCAGCGAAGACTTGCCGCCACCCACGGGCCCGAGCAGGTAAAGCACCTGCTTGCGTTCTTCGAGTCCCTGCGCCGCGTGGAGAAAGTACGCATAGAGGGACATCAGCGTGTCTTCCATGCCGTGGAACTCGGCGAACGTGTCCCACGACTGGATGATGCGGTTCTGGAAGATGCGGGAAAGACGCGGATCTTCGGCCGTGTTGAGCAGCGTCGGCTTGCCGATCGCCTCCAGGACGCAATCGTGCGCCGTCGCATAGGCCATTCGATCGGTCTTGCAATACTGGAGAAATTCCTCCAGTCCCATCTCCTCGTCCTGGGCGCGGACAAAGGACTCGCGGAACTCGGAGAAAAGTTCTGCAGACGCGTGCATCAGGACCTCCTTTGCGACGTCAACGTCGCAATGCCCATACGCGATGACTCAGACTAGGCTTTCGCACGAACGTTCTATCCACGCAAAAGCGCCACTTTCACCGTACACCACCACGAGGGAAATGGGCAATGCCTTTCGTCAACGCCCGTGGTGCGAACGCCGAATCACTATGGCAGAAGCACCATACTCGCGAGCGCGGATTTTGCGGTGACCGGCTGTGCGAATTTGCGCTCGAACTCCCAAAGTATCCTCGACATCGCGTTCCGAACCCCGCGCGATCAATAGCTGCGCGGATGAATCCAGCCCATGAACCAGCTGAACCAGATGATCAAGAGTAGCGCCACCGACAGCGCGACGCGCGCGGTCAACGCGTTTACGGTGCGGTTGGTTGTTCCTCTGTCTCGCAGCAGAAATACCAGCGCGATTCCGAGCGCGCCGAGGATTCCGACGAAGGCGACGCCGATCAGTACATTCATCTTCGCTGACCAGTGGTGCAATTGATTATGGCACCGCCCGTGCAGCCGGCAACGATCTCGTCGTGGCGAATGATGTCCGCCGTCGTCGCCGCGGTGGCCGGTGTTGCGGTCGCACTCGCGCTCGGCAACTGGCAACTGCGCCGCGCAGCGGAAAAGATCGCCATCGAGCAGGCGTGGGACGCTGCACGTAAGGCGGCGCCGTTCGAGGTTCGCAACGCGTCCGACCTTGCCGCGGTGGCCGCGCAACTCCCGCGCCGAGTGCGCGTGCGCGGCTGGTTCGAAAACGCGCGTACCGTCTGGCTGGACAACCGCCCGCTGGCGGGTCGCGCGGGATTTCTCGTCGTCACGCCGCTGCAGGTCGAGGGTGCGCGGGTGCGGGTGCTGGTGAATCGAGGTTGGGCGCCACGCGATCCGACGCAGCGCACCCATCTTCCGCCGATCGGCCGGCCGGAAGGCTTGGTCGAAGTCGAGGGCATTGCGATGCAGGGCGTGCCGCGCGTGTTCCAGTTCAGCGCGGCCGACGCCGGGCCGATCCGGCAGAACCTCGATCTTGACCTGATGCGCACCGAAATCGGGGCGCCACTTGCGGATTTTGTCCTTCAGCAGACGTCGGCGCTGGATGATTCCCTGGAACGGCGGTGGGATCCGCCTGCCACGGGCGTCGAGCGGCACCGGGGTTACGCATTTCAGTGGTTTTCCCTCGCGGCGCTGCTCGGCGTCCTGACGATCGGTCTGACGTGGCGCGCCATCAGGAGGCGTTCCATGGCTGAAGGCGGCGCATGACGGCCGCCGGTCGCACGCGGGGCTGGAGCGAGCACTGGCGGCGCCTGCGGCCCCTCTACCTTGCCGCCTTGCTCTGCCTGATACCGGTTGTCGCCTCATACCTCGCCTACTACCGGTTTCCGCCCGCGGGACGCACCAACTATGGCGAACTCATCGATCCACAGCGGGCGACGCCCGACCTGGCGCTGCACGGATTGGACGGCACACCCTTCGACCTCGGGTCGTTGCGGGGCCGGTGGGTCATGCTGACCGTAGATCATGCAGAGTGCACCGAAACTTGTCGCACCAAGCTCTGGAACATGCGGCAGGTGCGCACGGCAGCCGGGAAGGAACGCGACCGTGTAGAACGCGTGCTGCTGCTGATCGACGATGGCCCGACCACGACGATGCTGCTGCGCGAATTCGAGGGCACGCATTTCCTGCGTGCCGCCGCTGGCCAACTCGAGCCGTTCCTCTTGCTTCCGCGGGACGGCAAGACGCGGCTCGAGGACTGTGTCTGGCTGATCGATCCGCTTGGTCACCTCATGCTGCGCTGGCCGCCGGCTGCGGACGCGAGCCGCATGAAAAAGGATCTGGATCGGCTGTTGCGGGCATCGCGCATCGGCTAGAGGAGCGAGGACATGCAGGACGGCGCACTCATCGCGCTAGCCGCCAAAGGCGTGCTGATCGCTGCGCTGCCCCTCCTCTATGTCTGGCGTTCGCACGCTCCGGACAAGATCCGCAAACTCGCCTGGGTAACCGCGTTCCTGACGTTCGACCTCATCCTCTTTGGCGCGTTTACCCGCCTTACCGACTCCGGCCTTGGCTGCCCTGACTGGCCGGGCTGCTACGGCCACTCGAACCCGCTGTCGGCTGGGGAGCCGATTCGCGCCGCCGCGAGCGCGCAACCGACCGGCCCGGTGACTATGGGGAAGGCCTGGGTCGAAATGCTTCATCGCTATTTCGCGCTCGCCGTGGGAGTCCTGATCGTAGTGCTGATGGCACTCGCTTGGCGGCGCTGGCGGACTGATCGATCCCGTCGGGCCACGCTGGCGACGTTGGTTTTCCTGTGGGTCTGCGTGCAGGGCGCGTTTGGCGCGTGGACGGTGACGCAGAAGTTGCAGCCGCTATTTGTTACGGCGCATCTGCTGGGGGGAATGACGCTGCTTTGCCTGCTCATCTGGCTCGCGCTGCGCGAGAGCCCGTTGCCGCCGCAACGCGACGCAGCAGCGTTGCGCCGCGTGGGCACGATTGCTTTCGCGGTGCTGGCGCTGCAGATCGCGCTCGGCGGCTGGGTCAGCTCGAACTACGCGGTGCTGGCCTGTCCCGACTTCCCGCTGTGCCACGGCTCCTGGATGCCGCCGGACCTCGATTTCGCCCACGGTTTCGCGTTGTGGCGCAGCCTTGGCATGACAGGTGGGCAGGACGCAAGGCCGATTCCGTTCCAGGCGCTGGTCGCGATTCATTGGACCCATCGTCTCTTTGCTGCCGGCGCGACGGTCGCACTGGGCTGGCTCGCCTGGAGAGCCTACCGGACCCGAGACACGCAACGAACCGCGAAATGGCTCGCAGCCCTGCTCGCCCTGCAACTTGCGAGTGGCATGTCGAACGTGATCTTCCAGTGGCCGCTTCTGCTTGCAGTCATGCACAGCGGCGGCGCAGCGGCGATGCTGGCCCTGGTGACGGCGTTGAACTACCGCGCGTGGCTTGCGCAAACGCGGCGCGCCGTCGCGCGTGCCAATGGGGCGGCGGCAAGCGCGGCAGAGTAAACTGCGCCGCCACCGAAAACGCACCACGCAAGACTCGCTCCACGGCCACTTCATGCAAGCTCCCGCCCAAGGAACCCACGCTCCAGCGCTGCCCCATCTTGCGCGCCAGTTCTGGCTGCTCACCAAGCCGCGCGTCACGCAACTCGCGCTGTTCTGCGCGGTCATCGGCATGTTCCTGTCGACGCCCGACCTGCCTTCGCTCTGGCTGGTCGGCAAGGCGACTGCCGGAATCTGGCTGCTCGCCGGCGCTGCCTTCGCGGCGAACTCGATCATTGAGCGGCATATCGACGCGCGGATGGCGCGCACGCGCACGCGGCCGCTCGCGCGGGGTGAGATCACGCCGTTTCAGGCCATCGTCTTCTCCGGACTGGTCGGCGGCGCAGGGATGTGGGTGCTGTACACGCAGGTCAACGCGGTGACCATGTGGCTGACGTTCGCTACGTTCGTCGGGTATGCGGTCGTCTATACGGTGCTGCTGAAACCCTACACGCCGCAGAACATCGTGATTGGAGGCATGAGCGGAGCGATGCCGCCCGTGCTCGGCTGGGCGGCGGTCACGGGCGCCGCGCCGGCCCAGGCATGGGTGCTCGCTCTGATCATCTTCGCCTGGACCCCGCCGCACTTCTGGGCGCTCGCGCTCTATCGGCTCGACGACTATCGGAAGTCCGGCTTGCCAATGCTTCCAGTCACGCATGGCTCGAAGTTGACGCGCCTCCACATGCTGCTGTACACATTCGTCCTGGTTGCGACGACGCTTCTGCCATGGGTGATCCAGATGGCCGGGCTCATCTATCTGGCTGCAGCGGTGGCGCTGGGCGCCGGTTTCCTCGTTTATACGTGGCGGCTGTACCGGGCATACAGCGATCGATTGGCACGCGCGACCTTCAACTACTCCATCGTCTATCTTGCGGCGCTCTTCGGCGCCCTGCTGGTCGACAAGTACGCAGCGTGACTGCAGTGCCACCGCGATTGCCGGCGATGCGCAGACTGCTGCTCGGACTCGGTGTGGCGCTGCTCGTTGCGCTGGCGGGATGCCGGCGCCAGACGGAGCAGAGCTTCAACAGCGTCGACATAACCGGCGCGGGTTACGCGCGTGACTTCTCGCTGACCGACCAGAACGGCAAGCACCGAACGCTTGCCGAATTCCGGGGCAAGGTCGTGCTGGTCTTCTTCGGCTACACGCAGTGTCCTGACGTGTGCCCCACCACCCTGGCCGACCTGGCTCGAGTCAAAGCCATGCTGGGCGATGCGGGTGACAAGATGCAGGTGTTGTTCATCTCCGTCGATCCGGAGCGCGATACGCCTGCGGTCCTTGCACAGTACGTGCCGAGCTTCGATCGCTCTTTCCTCGGCCTTTATGGGAACGCCGAGGAGACCGCGCGCACCGCGAAGGAATTCAAGGTCATCTACCAGAAGGTGCCCGGCAAGACTGCCACGTCGTACAGCGTCGACCACACGGCCGGAACTTATGTGTTCGACCCGCAAGGCCGGTTGAGGCTCTTCATCAAGCAATCGGAATCGGTCGACGCCATCGCCGCGGACCTCAGGCGATTGATGTAGCGAAGTCCCCGGTCTCGGGATTGATCGCGATCCGGCTCGACAGCATCGACCCCCTCCCTCGGGCGGGCCCGACGCCGAACGCATCTCGGACCTGCAATGAAAGAGTCACTTCGAAACCCAGAAAGAGACTCGGTTGACTGCCCTCGTAGTCCCGAGCGCGATACAGGTCGGACCCCGGATCGAGCAGCCCGTGCGGTTCATACGGGTCGAACACCACGATCGCACCAACGTCGGCGGACAGCCTGCGCTTGATCCGCGGAAAGACGACTTCACGTGGCGGACCGACGACACTCCAGACGCCAAACAGGACGCCGTCGTAGTGAGCGTCGTTGTGGAAGAACGCGCCGCGACAGCCGTACCACTCGAACCGCAGCTTCGTGAACGCCGCGAACGATTCAGGCAACGCCCTACGCAGGGTGCCGTAGATCGCGCTGTCCTCGAAACTCCCCGCGGACTCCACCCGCCCGATTGGACCCTGCAGCCGCAGTGCGGCCGCCCGAGCGAGCGCGCGGACTGACGACGCAGGTTGAAGACGCGCGTGCCAGAGGCGTGACGCGAGCGACCGTGATGGACCGGCACCGGCGCAATCTGGCGGTGGGTAAGCAACTTCTACGAAAGGCATGCCTCGACAGGTCTCAAAGGGCATCAAAAAAAAGCCCCGCTGGCGCGGGGCTTGAGTATCCGCCTCTTCGGAGGAGAGGGGGAGGAGGAGAGGCGGACGTTAGCTTGCCGGTAGAACACTCAGACGATCGCGTTCACGCGGCGTCTGCAAGAAGCAATTTCATCTTCTCAAGTGCTTTGGCTTCGATTTGGCGAATTCGTTCCGCGGAGACACCAAATTCCTTCGCCAGATCGTGCAAAGTTGCGGTTCCAACGTTGCCATCCGGGTCTTCCTCGACCCAGCGCGCCTCGACGATGCGCCGGCTGCGCGCGTCCAGGGCATCGAGAGCGCGCCGGATGCCGTCGCTCTGCAGGACGTCGCGATTGCGACGCGCGAGAACCTCGGTCGGCTCCGAACTGGAGTCCGCCAGATAGGCAATCGGCGCGAACTCTTCGTCGGTTTCGTCCGGGCGAGCCTCGAGCGCAATGTCCCCGCCGGACAGGCGCGTTTCCATCTCGATGACGTCCTGCGGACGCACGTCCAGGGCTGCAGCGACGTTGTTGACCTCGTCGTTCGTCAACGTGCCGAGTCCGGGTTTCATGCTGCGCAGGTTGAAGAAGAGCTTTCGCTGGGCTTTGGTGGTTGCCACCTTGACCAGACGCCAATTGCGCAGGATGTACTCGTGCATCTCCGCCTTGATCCAGTGCAAGGCGAAAGAGACCAGACGAACGCCGCGTTCCGGATCGAAACGCTTGACCGCCTTCATCAGGCCGATGTTTCCTTCCTGGATCAGGTCGGCATGCGGCAGTCCGTAACCCAAGTAGTTGCGCGCGACCGCAACCACGAGCCGCAGGTGAGACATCACCAGTTTTCCCGCGGCCTCCAGATCATTGTCGGAACGAAAACGCCTGGCGAGCAAAACCTCTTCCTCGGCCGTAAGCAAAGGAATCCGATTAACCGCCGTGATATACGCGTCAAGACTGCCGAGACTGCCTGGATGCAGTGCGACCGAACCCGAGCCGCCCGGCCCAATCGGAACAGGAACAAGAGCCTTCGTAGCCAATGTCATCAAACTCCCCCTTCAAGTCCATGCTAGCACTCGCTTCCACTGAGTGCCAACCCAATAGAGTCTCTGCCGGCCAAATGGTTCAAAGCATCACTGCTCTGATTGTTAGGAGCTGAAAGCAAATAACCACGCCAGTTATTGGGAAAGTGTACGCCAACACACTCATCAGCGCAAGGCCCTGGCCTGGGCGACCTGCCGGCCGCCGAACACGTAGCCGGCGGCGGCGCCGACCAGCAGCGACCCCGCCACGAATGCCGTCACAAGCGGCCATGGCGGGTAGTCCAGCGCGAGTTCCACCCCAAACGCCCTTCCGAGGTCCGCCAGCGGCGGGTTCGCAAGGAACCGGCCGACCGCGATCAAGCCGAGGCAACCGGCAGCCGCGATTCCGAGCAGCACGGCGCCGGCATAGACGAAGGGGCGACGTATGAAATCGTCCTCTGCGCCGATCTGGTCGAGGAGGCGCAGTTCAGCCGGGTCCACAGTGGTGGCCCGCCGCACCGTTCCTAACGTGACCACCACAACCAGCAGCGCCAAGATGAGCGCCACCGGGACCAGCACGGCGCGGACCGCCTGAATGACAAGGACCAGCCGCCGGTACCACTCGATTTCGGCTTGGACCGATTCGACCCGCGGTAGTTTGCTCATCGCAACCGCGGCTGCACTGACGGTCGCCGGCTCCGCACAGGGAAGGAACTCGACGACGAGCGCATCGGGCAGCGGGTTCGGCTTGATCTCGGCGAAGCCCTGACCGTCACGGGCGCGGCGTTGCAGTTCAGCCCAAGCCTGGTCGCGCGGGACGAACCTTACCCGCGCAACCCCGCCGATCGCCTCGAGGCGGGCCGACAAGGTCTTCACCTCGCCGGGTCCGGTTCCGGCTGCTACGAACGCCGTCGCCTCGGCGACCGGTACGCGCGCGAGAGCCGGTCCGACACCTTGCGCCAGCATGAAAGCACCAACCGGAAGAGCGAGCGCGAAGGCAACGACGACGATGCCTGTGAACGTCTGGCCCGGACGCTCCCCAAGCATTCGCGTGGCCCTCGTCCAGCAGAACCCACGCGCGGTCTCCCAGTTCATCACGCCAGCACGCCGTTCTCGAGACGGATCAGCCGGGAGCGAGCGGGCGTCCGTTCGGGCCGCCGTTGCGCAGCCAGGACAACCGTGACACCGCTGATCGCGAACTGCTCGAGCAGATGCAGCATGTTGTCGGCAGCGTCGGCGTCCAGGCGGCTGACCGGGTCATCGACCAGCAAGAGGGCGGGTCGATTCACGATGGCCCGCGCAAGGGCTACGCGGTATCGGGCGCCGCTCGACAGTTGGCCAGGCAACGCGTCGACGTCGTCGAAACGGACGCGATTCAGCGCCGCGCGGGCGCGTTCGACCGCTTCGCGGCGCGTCTGATTCGACGCGATTGCCGGCAGCATGACGTTCTCGAGCACGCTCTGACCATCGAGCAGCAACGGTTCCTGAGGCACGCTTCCAATGGAACGTCGCAGGAACGCGAGCTCGTTGGGGCGCATGCGAGCCGGATCCTCGCCACCGATCCGCACCCGCCCGCTGGAGGGGGGGTCGATCGCGCCGACGAGGCGCAACAGCGTCGATTTGCCCGCTCCGCTGCCGCCGATCAGCAGGACGAGTTCGCTTCGATCGATGCTGAGCGTGATCTCCGACAGGGCGAGCCTGAAGGTGCCGTATTTCCTGCTGACCCGTTCGAGCCGGACGAAGGGCTGGTCACTGCTCAGTTCGGTGGAGACGTCGGCGGCCATGGCTCCGGCGCGGTTTGCCTAGAATTGAACGACGGGAGAGCCGATTGGCCGCAGCCCGGCACGCATTCTAGGTCGTCGCCGCGCGTGACATGCCGTCAATTTCCAGTCATGGACAGGTCGTATGGTGCGGCAAAAGAAGAACAGGCGTGACCGCAAGGACTCGACGATCGCCACGCTTCGACCGCGGCCGGTGCCACCAGAGGGCCGCTTCCTAGATCGAGACCTGTCGCAACTCGCGTTCAACGAGCGCGTACTCGCCCTCGCCGAGCGCACGACGCTTCCGCTCGCGGAGCGGCTTCGCTTCCTTTGCATCGTCTCTTCGAACCTCGACGAGTTCTTCGAGATCCGGGTCGCGGGCGTGATGGAAGACATGCGCGAGGGTGGCGGCATCGGCACGGCCGCGCCGTTTTGGCCGGCGTTCGCCGACCTGTCGCAGCGCGCACACGCACTGGTCGAACGTCAATACAACGTGCTGAACAGGGGGCTGACACCGGCGTTCGAGCGCGAGCAGATCGTCATCCTCAGCCACGCGGCGCGCACGCCGGCGCAGCGGAAATGGGTGCGCGCGTACTTCGAAAGCGAAGTCAAGCCACTGCTTTCGCCCATCGGACTCGATCCATCGCACCCCTTTCCCCAGGTGGCCAACAAGGCACTGAATTTCGTGATCCAGCTCACGGGGAAGGACGCATTCGGTCGCGCATCGACGATAGCGGTGCTGAAGGTGCCGCGCGTCCTGCCCCGGGTCATCCCGATGCCCGCGCACCTGGCGCCGGGCAAGCAGGCGTTCGTGCTGCTCTCCTCGGTCATCCGTGCCCATCTGGAAGACGTGTTCCCCGGACGCGGCATCGCCGGCGTCTCGCAGTTTCGTGTCACGCGCGACTCGGAGCTGTGGGTGGATGAGCGCGAGGTCCGCAACCTTCGGCAGGCGCTGCGCATGGAACTCACCCAGCGCCACTTCGGCAACGCGGTCCGCCTCGAGGTGCTGCGCGCGTGTCCGCCCAACCTCGAGCAGCTGCTGCGCGAACAGTTCCAGCTGCCGAACGAATCGGTGTACCGGGTCGACGGGCCCGTGAACCTCGTGCGCCTGACCCAGCTTGTCGACCTGCTGACCGCGCCCCGTCTGCGCTGGACGCCTTTCGCGCCGGCGTGGCCTGCGAAGGTCGGCCATTCCGTTGCCGGCGTGGACATGTTCGAGGCGATACGGCGCGCCGACATCCTGCTGCATCACCCGTTCGAAAGCTTCGAGCCGGTGGTCGAGTTCCTGCGCCAGGCCGCCTTCGACGAGAGAGTGGTCGCGATCCGCATGACTCTTTACCGCACCGGGACCAGCTCGGAACTCGTGGATCTGCTGATCGACGCTGCACGCCGCGGCAAAGAGGTGACCGTGGTGGTCGAACTGAAGGCACGCTTCGACGAGGAGGCCAACATCAACCTCGCGGAGCGTCTCGAGGCGGTCGGCGCCCAGGTCGTCTACGGCGTCGTCGGATTGAAGACACACGCCAAGCTGATGCTCGTCCTGCGCCGGGAGGAAGTCGGCAAACGCTCGCGCCTCGCCAACTACGTCCATCTCGCCACCGGCAACTATCACCCGACGACTGCGAAGCTTTACACCGACTTCGGAATGCTCACCGCCAACGATGCGATCTGCGCCGACGTCGAGCGCGTCTTCATGCACCTCACGAGCCTGGCCAAGGTCGAACGGCTCAAGCACCTGTGGATCGCCCCGTTCACGCTGCACCGACACGTGATCGCGGCCGTCAACAACGAAGCACGACTCGCGAAAGGCGGCAAGCCGGGCCGGATCATCGCCAAGATGAATGCGCTGGTCGACGAAGCCACCATCAACGCCCTCTACGAGGCCTCGCAGGCGGGCGTGCGCATCGACCTGATCGTGCGTGGTGCATGTACGCTGCGTCCTGGCGTGAAGAAGCTTTCGGAAAACATCGTCGTGCGCTCGATCGTCGGCCGCTTTCTCGAGCATCACCGTATCTACTACTTCCGCGCCGGCGGCGCGGACGACGTCTACCTCGCCAGCGCCGACTGGATGGGCCGCAACCTGTTCCGCCGCATCGAAGTGGCCTGGCCTGTCCTGGATCCGAAGCTCAAGCAGCGTGTGATCGCCGAGGGCCTGAAGCCCTATCTCGAAGACACTTCCGACGCCTGGACGCTTCTTGCCGACGGCAGCTACAGGCCGCCGCGCGCTCCGGGTCGGGGGAAAAGCGCGCAGGCGCAGCTGTTGCTGGAACTGTCTGCGAACGTCGCGCAAGGCTGATGGCGGGAGCGACATGGACCTCATTCTCTGGCGACACGCCGATGCCGAACCCGGCGAACCCGACGAAAAGCGCCGGTTGACCGCCAAGGGCAAGAAGCAGGCGCGCCGCGCCGCCGAGTGGCTGCACGCCAGCCTGCCAAACTCCGCACGCATCCTCGTCAGCCCGGCAGTGCGGGCTCAGCAGACGGCCGCCTTCCTGGCCGAGATGTCGCATCGAAAATCGAAGACGGTTCCGGCGCTGGCCCCGGGCGCATCTGCCGACGAGATCCTGGAGATCGTCGACTGGCCGGGCGGCGGCGGGTGCGTCGTCGTCGTAGGCCACCAGCCCGCGCTGGGCTGGGTTGCCAGCCGGCTGCTCGCGGAGAAGGACCTCCCGTGGTCGATCAAGAAGGCCGGGATCTGGTGGTTGCAGGTGCGCGCCGACCACCCATCCGAGGTCGCCCTGCGCGCGGTCGTCAACCCGGACCTGCTCTGAGCCTCGGCTAAAGCGGATGCAGCAGGAGCCGGGCGCCGGCCCGCTCCCACTGGCTGCATTCTTCTTCGAGCAAGTGCTGCGTCAGCGGGTGCGCGCCGAGCCACGCACGGTCGATCGACAGCTCGACCGAATTGCGCAGGCGCTGCAACTGCAGGCGTGGCAGGTCGACGCTGCGACGCGCATGGCACAGGATCACCGCCAGGCGCAGCGACAGGACCTTGGCTGCCCGCATCGGGTCCGCCAGAGCACGGCCGATCTTCTTGAGGTTGCCGCGCTGGCCGAGCACGAGCTCCGCAAGCGTCTCCTGTTCGGAGGTCGAGAAGCCGGCGAGGTCGGCGTTCGCGACCATGTACGCGCCGTGCTTGTGGTACTCGCTGTGCGAGATCGCAAAACCCACTTCGTGCAACGCGCACGCGCGGGTGAGGTGCTTCGTGTCGGCTTCCGTCGCGTTGGGCTGGAGGGAGGAGAGCAGGCGCTGCGCGATACGCTCGACCCGTTGGGCCTGGGCCTGGTCGACCGCGAACCGGGTCTGCAGCCGGTCGACACTCGCATCGCGCAGATCGCGGCTTTCGCGCCGGCCGAGCAGGTCGTAGAGGACGCCCAGCCGGAGCGCTCCCCGCGCGGGTTTCATCTCGCCCACGCCGAGCGTCTCGAAGACGGCGATCAACACCGCTGTGCCGCCGGCGATCACGTCCTGTCGCTCCGCCTTCATCCCCGCGAGCTTGATCCGCTTCGCGTCGCCGGCGACGAGCAGCGCCTGCCGGATCCTGTGCAGGCCGTCGAGGGTGATCGTGCCGTTGGTCCAGTTCTCGGCGCGCAGGATCTCGCTCACGGTATCGACCGTGCCGCTCGAGCCGAACGCCTCGTCCCAGTTGCTGCGCGAGAAGACGTCAATCGCTTCTTCGATCTCCGCCGCCGCCGCCACCACAGCCTGCCTGAACGCGTTGCGATCGATCGCGCCATTGCGGAAGAAGCGCAGCGAAAGACTCACGCAGCCAACGCGAAACGACTCTGCGTTGTCCGCGGTAAAACCGCGGCCGACGATGACTTCCGTCGAACCGCCGCCGATGTCGACCACGAGCCGCCGCTTGTCCGAACGCGGCAGCGTATGCATGCAGCCTTCGAAAATCAGGCGCGCCTCCTCGCGGCCAGAAATCACCTCGATCGGGAAGCCCAGCGCGTGTTGCGCCTCGAGCAGGAACTCGTCGACGTTGGCCGCGGCGCGCAGTGTTTCGGTGCCAACCGCTCGAACCTGCTCGCCCGGCATGCCGCGCATGCGCTCGTTCATGCGGGCGAGGCAATCGCACGCCGCTTCGATCGACTTGCGTGACAGGCGGTTGTTGGTGTCCAGGCCCGCGCCCAGCCGGACCATTTCCTTCCAGTAGTTCTGGCGCAGGATCTGCGCGCCCTCGACACTCCCGATTTCGAGCCGGAAGCTGTTCGATCCGAGATCGACGGCGGCGAGCAGCATCGCGGAGGTCGTGGTTTCGTCGCGTTCGGGGTGCCGCGACCGATTCTACGGCCCGGTTTGACAGTCCTATGACAAGCGGTGACGGCGGGCTGTCGCCGGTTACTCGACCCGGCCGATCTGGCGCACGACCTCGCTCATTCGTGCCGCGTCGGCGCTCCAGTAACGACCGAAATCCGGTGCGTCGAGATAGAGCACCGGGCTGCCGGCGGCACCGATCGTCTGCACGACCTTGGGATCGTTGGCGGCCGTACGCGCCGCCTCGCGCAAGCGCGCGACCACCGCTTCGGGCGTCCCTGCGGGAACGAAAAGTCCCGACCACTGCGCGAACTGGACCGGATATCCGAGCTCGGTGAGACTCGGCACGTCAGGTAGCGACGTGAGGCGACCCTCACCCCAATGCGCGAGCGCACGCAGGCGTCCGGCGCGGATGTGCTGGACGACGGTCGCCGGTCCCGTCGACACAGCGTCGACCTGGCCCCCGAGCAGCGCCAGCACGGCCGGGCCCGCGCCGGTGTACGGAACGTGGAGCATGTAGAACTTCGCCGTAGCCTTCAGCATTTCCATCGGTACGTGCATCGTCCCGTAGTTGCCGGACGATCCGTACGAGTATTTGGCGGGATTGAGCCTGAGGTCGGCGATGAACTCCTGCGCGGTTCGCCAGGGCGCGTCCGCGCGCACGACCAGCACCGTCGGGTCGGCGGTGAAGCGCGCGATCGGCTGCAGTTGCTGCAACTCGTACATCGGAGTTCGCTTCAGGATACGATCCGCCTCGGGAATGATCGAGATCGAAGAGAGCGCCAGCAGGACGGTGTAGCCATCCGGCGCGCTCTTTGCCGCTGCTCCCATGCCGACACCGCCGCCCGCGCCGGCGCGGTTCTCGACGACGACTGGCTGCTTGAGCGCGCGCGCCATCGCTTCGGCCACCGGCCGCGCGACCGTATCAGCCACCCCGCCCGGCGGAAAGGGAACGATCATGGTGATCGGCCGGCTCGGATAGTCCTGCGCCGCCGGTTGGCTCGCGGCGAGCGCGAGCAGGGCGCCGACGAGTCCGACCAGCGTCGCACGAGCCGGCGAAGGCCTCATCGGATGCTCCGGTCGCAGTGCGCCGTGCTAGCCCGCATCGCCGGCCTCGCCGACCAGCGCGGCGGAAAACGCGCGCGCGTCGAAGGGTTGCAGGTCGTCGAGTCCCTCGCCGACGCCGACGAAGAAGATCGGCAGCGGCTGCTGCAGGCGCTCGCGCGCCAGCGCAACCAGCACGCCGCCCTTTGCCGTGCCGTCCAGCTTCGTGATGATGACGCCGGTCACGCCGATGGCCGCGTCGAATGCGCGTACCTGCATCAGCGCGTTTTGCCCGTTGGTTCCGTCGAGCACGAGGATCACCTCGTGCGGCGCACCGGGCTGCGCCTTTTCGATCGCGCGCTTGATGCGTTTCAGCTCGTCCATCAGGTGCAACTGCGTCGGCAGCCTGCCGGCCGTGTCGGCGATCAGGATGTCGAGCCTGCGCGCTTTCGCCGCTGCAACCGAATCGAAGACCACGGCCGCGGGGTCGCCGCTCTGCTGCGCGATGACCTCGACACCGTTGCGCTTGCCCCAGACGGCCAGTTGCTCTCGCGCAGCAGCGCGAAACGTGTCGCCGGCGGCAAGCAGGACCGTCTGGTCCTGGTCTGCGAACCAATGGGCGAGTTTGCCGATCGACGTCGTCTTGCCGGCGCCGTTGACGCCCGCCACCATGATGACGAGCGGTTTGGCGCGCGCAATATCGAGCCGGCCCTCGCAGGGCGCGAGCAGCTTTGCGACCTCGTCACGCAGCGCATCGCGCACCTGGCCCGGAGTCTTCAGTCCCTCCAGCTTGATGCGAGTGCGCAGCGTATCGAGCAGTTCGCGCGTGGTCGTCACCCCGACGTCGGCGCCGACGAGCGCCATCTCGAGTTCCTCGAACAGCGCGTCGTCGATCACCCCGCCGGAGAACAAGCCGGCGATGTTCGCGCGCGTGCGGGAGAGGCCCGACTTCAGGCGGCCGAGCCAGCCGGTTTTCGCGGGAGCGGGACTTATCATCGATCGATGCCGAGGGAAAAGAAGCGGGACGCCGCGACCGCGCCGCGAAGACAGCGCACCACGTTCGCGGGTTCGTCCGCGGCGCCCGGGCGTGCGCGCAGTCTATCAACGCGGCCGGCAATTCCGGGACGGAACCGGGCGCCTGGACGCGTACGCATCGTCGGAGGCATGTGGAAGCGGACGCCGATCGTGGTCGCCGACCGCGCCGGCTTGCGACCGACGCCCGACCGGGTGCGCGAAACGCTCTTCAACTGGCTTTCTTCCCTCCGCCCCGACATCGGTAACCTGCGGGGGCTTGATCTGTTCGCCGGAACGGGCGCGTTGGGGTTCGAGCTGGCTTCGCGCGGCGCACGCAGTGTGCTGCTGGTGGAGCAGGACACACGGCTGGTCGCCCGCCTCGTCGAGCTCAGGAAGCGCCTCGGCGCGCAGCAGATCGAAATCCTGACCGGCGAAGCCCTGACGATCGCCGCGCGGCTGCCGCCGGGGGGCTTTGACATCGTCTTTCTCGATCCTCCCTTCGGCTCCGGAGTGCTTTCCGCGGCGCTGGAACGCATGCCCGCGTTGCTTGCCCCGCTAGGCCTTGTCTACGCCGAGAGCGATGCGTCGATCGAGCCCGGTCGCGCCGGCGAACTCGGCTTGACAGTCGTGCGAACCGGGCGAGCTGGCAAGGTCCGGTTTCATTTGCTGCAGAAGGACGCGTCCTGAATAATCTTCCGGCTGCCAGGGGGAGCAACAACAATGGTGATCGCCGTCTATCCCGGAACGTTCGACCCGCTCACGCGGGGCCACGAGGATCTCGTGCGGCGCGCCGCCAGCGTGTTCGCCAAGCTGGTGGTCGGGGTGGCGGACAGCCGCAACAAGAAGCCGTTTTTTTCCATGGACGAGCGGATCCTGATCGCGCGCGAGGTGCTCGGGCACTACCCGAACGTCGAAGTGGCCGGCTTCCGCGGTCTGTTGAAGGATTTCGTGCGCGAGCAGGGCGCCCGCGTGATCGTGCGCGGGTTGCGCGCAGTCAGCGACTTCGAATACGAATTCCAGATGGCCGGGATGAACCGTCACCTGTTGCCCGATGTCGAAACGCTGTTCATGACGCCATCGGAGCAGTACCAGTTCATCTCGGGCACGATCGTGCGCGAGATCGCGACGCTCGGCGGCGACGTCGGCAAGTTCGTGTTTCCGTCGGTCGACAAGTGGCTCAAGGCCAAGATCGCACAGATGGGCGGAGCGCCGACTGAGTAATTTCACGGTCCGCAGACCACGCATCGAGATCGTCGACGCGCTACGTGCCCTTGCGCTCGCCGGAATTCTGCAGGTCAACATCCAGTCGTTCGTCTGGGGCAGCGGCGATCCGCTCGGAGAATTCCTGACCATACCTACGCCCGCCGAGGCGGCCGCGCACCTGCTGGTCGGCACGTTCGTCTCGGGCAAGTTCATCTCGATCTTCGCGTTCCTGTTCGGACTCGGCGCAGCTCTTCAGTTCCGATCGATCCGAGCCGGGCTCGCGCCCGGTGCTTCGGGTCCCCGGCTGATTGCGGCCGCGCAGACCGTGTACCGCCGCCGGCTCCGGTTCCTGCTCGCCGTGGGCCTTGCGCACGGGTTCCTGCTCTATTACGGCGACGTGCTCGCGTTCTACGCCCTGTGCGGCTTCGTGCTCGTCTACTACCTCCCCTGGCGCGCGCGGCGTGTCGTGCGCGCGGCGGTGTGGTGGTGGATCGCGGCGACGATCGTGACGATCCTGGCGACCGTTCTTTGGGAATCGGTCCGGCGCCGCGTTGCATCCGGTGTCGATCCCACATTGGTGTCGCTCGAGGCGCTGCGTGCGTTGTCGACCTATACCGAAGCGGGCTACCTCGAGCAACTCGCCGAGCGCCGCGACGACTACCTGAGCGTGCTCGAGTCCTTGCTGACGGTGTCCGTCCCGCAGATCGTCGGCCTCTTCCTGCTCGGCCTGCTCGCCGGTCGTCTCGGTTGGCTCGCTCGGCCGGCGCGCCATGCCCGGCTTTGGGACGCGGCCACCTGGATCGGTCTCGCCGCGCTGCCATTCGCCGCCTACGGCGAATGGATCAACTTCGAGACCATGCGCAATCACCCCGGCGATCCCGGTGCGGTGGGCTACCTGCTGCAGTTCTTCGGATCGGCGGTGGCCTGTCTGTACGTCGCGCTGCTGGTTCGACTGCGCGAACGGGCTCCGGTCGCCGCACTCATTCACTGGATCGCGCCGTCGGGACGCATGCCGCTTACCAACTACCTCGTGCAAAGCGCGCTGATGGGATTTCTGCTCTCGGGCTGGGGACTCGGCTGGGGCGCTGAACTCAACCGCGTCGAACTCGCGGTCCTCGCGCTCGGCATCGTCGCCCTTCAATGGCCCGTAAGCCGCTGGTGGATCGGGCGCTTTGGCAGCGGGCCGATGGAAGCATGGTGGGCGCGCGCCACCTATCGCGTGCCATCGTCAGCGAATTCGACCTTCAACCAGACGCCACGCTGATCGGTCGTCGGACGCGTCTGCGCTTGCGCCGTGCCGGCGCGCAGCGTCTGCTCGTGCGTTTCCTCGCGCAGATCAGCGCCGCCCACGGGAATCCAGTCGCCGACCCGCCCGCGAGCGATCATGGACAGCCGCCCGCGTTCGCCGGTCTCGGTGAGGATCGACCCGTCCTGCGGCTCGATCTCCAGCACTACCGCCGTGCCTGCCAGTTGGGGGTGCACGACGAATCGCACCAGCGCGTCGTAGGTGACCATGCCGTAGATCTCTTCGAGGCCTTGCTTGTTGAGCGCGAAGTGGCGAAACGTCATGGGAACGGCAGCCTCGAACTCGATCAGCGTGCGCGTGCCTTCCAGTACCCGGACAGTCTGTTCGCTCGACCGCGCACTGGTGATGCGCGATCCGTCGTTGCCGGCGGATGTCGACGCCGAGCGGCTGTCGGTGACCACCGCTGCATTCGGTGCCCGCGCCGGATCGGGCGCGACAGGTGGCCGGTCCTGTCGCACGGCGATCGTGAGCCAGCGCGGCGGGCGGTCGAGCATCGTGAGCAGTCGACGAAGCTGGGCCAGGTTCTGCGGCGTGGTGTGCACATAGAGCCGGTCCCCTGCGCCGGTCAGCCTGCCCGCGGAATCGAGGTAGGGGCGCAGCATCGGGATGACGTCCTCGGCATCCCGATAGCGCAGCACGACCACCTGGCCATCTTGCGCAAGCGCGTGCCCGGTAGCGAGCATCGTCAGCGCGAACACGGCTCGCCGGCGCAGGAGGTTCACGGGAGATCCAACTCGATCTCGACCGGGGTGCCGGCGCGCAGCGAATTGCCTGCCCCCTCGACCACGATCGCGTTCACGCCGAACATGACTCCATCGTTGGTCCGCCGGTACGTGGCAAGTGCGTCTGGAACCGCCGTCGATGCAACCCCGGTGACCGGATCCACGCCTGGCACCGTGCAACGCGCGCAACGCTTGACCACGCGCAGCGTCACCGGGCCGATGTGCAGCATCTTGATGTAGTCCTCCTCGTACGCCGGCAACCCCTCGAGCACGAGGTTCGGACGGAAGCGCGCCATCGTCGCGGGGGCGGCGCCTGTCGAGCCGAGGCGGCGGTTGAGATCCTCCAGCGACGCCTGGTTGGTGACCAGAACCGCGAACGCATCGGCGAACTTGTATGGCGCGACGAGCGGTGCCGTGTAGGTGAGGTTGGAGTGGCGTCGCGCCTCGGCGTCGAACCGCATCAGCCGTGCCGGCAGACCGAGGAAACTCGAGACCCAGGCATCGGCGACTTCACCCTGCGTGACTGCGGCGACGCGATCATTCCAGACCTGCACTTCGAGCACGTTGCCTTCGGAAGCAAACGGCACTTCCAGCAGCAGCATGCCCGGCGCTTTCATGCGCAGGTGCGTGGCGGTGAGCGTGGTCTCGATCAAGGCCATGCGCGGGTGTTCGCGCTGCGAGACGAACCTGCCGTTCTGGTCGACGATGACCCACTCGCGATCGCCGATCGCACCAGCCCCGTCGGCGTCGGACGCGAGGCCGGTCGGCGCAAGCAGCGCGCTGCGCGGCTGCAATCCGCGGCAACCTTTGACAGGGTACAGGCCCAGTTCGCGAATTCGTACCGTCATCCGTGCAACCGCCCCTTCAATGCATCGTGCGGTTTCTGCTCTAGGGCATCGCGCCCCTCCCGGGCCCGGGCGCTTTCGGCGCCTGCCTTGGTGCTGCCTGCGCCTGCAGCGGTTCCTGCGCGGCTGCGTTCCAGTCGATCATCCATGCCAACCTGTCGAGCGGCCCGGAGACCGTGACCGGCACGGTGAGTCCGCGCAACTGATCGAGCGGCCGCCCGTCCTGACCCTTGAGCGTACCAACCGCCGACACGCGGGCGACAAAGTCCATGCTGCCGCCGCCGACATCGACCTGGCCGGTGCCGCTGGCGCGCAGGAGCGGCGACTTGAGCTCCAGGTCCTCGTTGAGAGCGACGCCGTCGTTGACCGCGAAGGTCGCGTTCAATTCGGAGAAAACGGTCCTCTGCGCGCTGCCGGCAGGTGGTGGTGCATCCTTGGTCCGCGCGAGCAGAACCTTCCCTGCGTTGCGCAGGGCGGCCGCGAGATCGATGCCTTTGATCGCTCCATCGCGGAGCTCGAGTACGGCGGAACCGCCGAGGCGTCGCTTCATCGCGCCGATCGTGGCACCGGACGTCGAGACGGCGAGCTTGACGTTGCCATGGCCCTCGAGCAGGTCCCGGTCGAGCAGGTCCCTCAGCAGCGGCTGGATCGAAACGTTGTTGAATGTGGTGTCGAGTTCGACGTGGTTGCCCTCGGCGCGCAGGTTCGCAGCGCCGGCCAGCGTTCCTCCGTACAGCTGCGCATTCAGCGGCGCGACTTCGAGGCGCCCCTCGGCGGCCTTCAGCTCCACGTCGACCTTGCTCGCTTTCACTCCGCGCACCTGCAGGTTGCCGACTCTGATGGTGCCGGAGAGATCGAGCCCGTGCAGCGCCGAAAAATCGACCTTCGGATCGTCTTTTTGATCGGCACTGTCGTTGCCCGGTACAGGCTTCGGCTGGGGAACGTAGCGATCGAGATTGAGCCGATCCGCGCTGGCCTCGAACGTGATCCTGGGAGCGGAAAAGCCGCGCACGCTGAACTCGACCGCCGCGTCGGTCCCATCGAACTTCGCCGCGATCCCGGCGCTTGCCGCTTCCGCCTTTGCGTCGAGGCGAATCTGCGCGGTCAACGGCACCTTGACCGTTCGCTCCGGCAACGCCGGGTCTTCCAGCGTCACGGCGCCGGCGAGGTGGGGCACGGACAAGGTCCGGTCTTCGATGCTCGCCGCCAATGCGCCGGAAAGTCTCGCTGCAAAACTGCGCGTTCCCTGGCCGCCGTTGGCATCCAACGCCACCTTGGCGATCTCGAGCTTCTGCGCACTGCCGCTTACCCCCTCGAGGGTCAGGCGGGCCTCACCGCCAGGCAGATCCACGGCCGCGGGAGTGAATTTCACCGTCAGTGCCACGCGCTGCCCGCTGGCGGTCGTTTCCGTGACCTCCAGTTTGGGCGCCGCGAGGGTTGCCTCGAGCCCGCCGGCGTTCGCTTTGCCCTTGGCGCTCGCCTCGACGCCGCCGATGGCGAGTTGCTCGTTCTGCGGGTCGAACGCAAGTGCGCGGGCGAGCACGCGGCTCTCATCCAGCGTCAGCGCCCCCAATCTGCCGTTCGCTCTGGCGTCGACCCTGATGGCTTCGATGCCGCCGGTCGGCGTGGCATACGCGGCGCGATCGGCGAGCAAGGCGACTTCGATCGGCTGTCCGTCCACGGTCGCCTTCAACGATGCGTCCAACGCCGTCGCCGCGTAGGCCTGCGTGCCAAGGTCGAGGTCGAGCATGGCGGCCATGCGGAATTGTCCGTGGGCCGGCGGTGCGCTGACGTCGAATTGCGCATCGAACTGCAACGGGGTGCGCGCGAGCGGAGCGAGGCGACCGGTCTTGACCGCCAGCTTGGAAAGATGCAGCGTGCGCCGGGCCTCGAGATCGTTGAATACGAGGTCGGCATTGGTGAGTTCGATGGCGCCCACTTCGAATTCCCGTGTCGTCGCCGCAGGTTTGACTGGGCGGATCGCACCGCGCTCGTGCCGGATCAGATCGTCGATGCTCGTCGTGCCATCGCGCCGTCGCTCGACCGTCGCACTCAAACCGTCGATGCTGATCGTTCCGACCTCGAAGCGGCCAAGCAAGAGGGGAAGCAGGGCGACACTCACCTCGGCGCTCTGCAGGCTTGCCGAGACGCGATCGCCGGCGAGGTTGGAAAGCGTCGTCTGCGGGAGGGCGAGCGCGATGCGCGGGAAGACCGACAAGGCCAGGTCGCCGTCGAACCGCACAGTGCGCTTGTAATGCTCGCGTACATAGCGCTCGATTTCGGGCTTGTACCTGTTGGCGTCGAAGAACACCGACACCGCAACCAGACCCAGGAGAAACACGCTGAGCACAACGCCCAGTCCTAGCAGGATCTTCTTGAGCATCGCAGACTCCGCCGGTTCGATGCTTCCGGGCGGAAGCGGGAGGACTTCCTGCGAGGTTACCGATCCGATGCAAGCGGCAGTTGACGTCCCTGGACTAGCCCTGTCGCGGGAGCGCGACGCGGAACCGGGACTGCGGATGCGCGGCGCGGCGCCGCGGATGGTGTGCCGGTTCCGAATGAGCCGCGTGCGCGCCCGCAGGACTGCAGGCGCCAGCCGCTACACGTTGAACCGGAAATGCATCACGTCGCCGTCCGCGACGACGTACTCCTTCCCTTCGAGGCGCATCCGGCCGGCTTCCTTGCTTGCGGCTTCGCCCTTGTAGCGCAAGTAGTCGTCGTAGGCGATGGTCTCGGCGCGAATGAAGCCGCGCTCGAAATCGGTGTGGATTACGCCCGCCGCCTGCGGCGCGGTCGCCCCCTTTACCAAAGTCCAGGCATGCGCTTCCTTCGGACCGGCGGTGAAGAACGTGAGCAGGCCGAGCCGTTCGTAGGCGGCGCGGATCACGCGATTCAGCCCGGGCTCCTGCATTCCCATGTCGGCCAGGAACACCTTCTTATCCTCGTCGGACAGGTCGGCGATCTCCGCCTCGATCTTGGCGCAGACGGCCACCACGGGGGCGTGTTCTTCCTGCGCGTAGTCGCGTACCTGATCGAGCAGCGGGTTGCCGGTGAAGCCGTGCTCCACGACATTGGCGACGTACAGCGTGGGCTTCATGGTCAGCAGGAACAGTGGCCGCAGCACCGCGACCTCCTCCGGATACAGATCGACCGAGCGTGCCGGGCGGGCCTGATCGAGCGCCGGCAGCAACTTCTCGAGCGCCTCGACCAGCCGCTTCGCCTCCTTGTCGCCGCCGCTTTTCGCGACCTTGCTGTATTTCGCGAGTTGCCTGTCGACCGTCTGCATGTCGGCGAGCGCGAGTTCGGTGTTGATAACCTCGATGTCCGAAATCGGATCGACCTTTCCGGCGACGTGTACGACGTTGTCGTCGACGAAGCAGCGCACGACGTGGGCGATGGCATCGCATTCGCGGATGTGGGCGAGAAACTGGTTGCCGAGCCCTTCGCCCTTGCTCGCACCCGCCACCAGGCCCGCGATGTCGACGAACTCGACCGTGGCCGGGACCTTGCGTTCCGGCTCGACGATGGCGG
The DNA here is from genome assembly GCA_035502095.1 of Burkholderiaceae bacterium. Taxonomy (GTDB): domain Bacteria; phylum Pseudomonadota; class Gammaproteobacteria; order Burkholderiales; family Burkholderiaceae_F; genus JAKANT01. The sequence goes on along the minus strand of DATJUX010000048.1, from coordinate 117,636 downwards.
CGAGCATGTCGAGCCGCGGGTCCGGCACCTCGACGATGCCGACGTTGGGTTCGATGGTGCAGAAGGGATAGTTCTCGGCCGCGATGCCGGCCTTGGTGAGCGCGTTGAAGAGGGTCGATTTGCCGACGTTCGGCAAGCCGACGATGCCGCATTTCAGTGCCATTGGATTCCTTGAGCTATCACCGCCGGCGCATCACCGCCGCAGGGGCGCGGATTATCGCCTGCCGGGTCGCGCGGACGCCGGGCGCCGCCAGACTGAAGCCGATTGACGCGTGGCCGCGAAGTGCGCAACATGAATCGTTGACTCTCCGGCGCGCGATCCAATGTCGAGCTACGTCGAAAAGGCCCTCGTCGAGGGCGAGAAGATCCTGTACATCGGACGCATCAGCCTCTGGTCGTTGTTTCCGCGGATCTTCTTCGGCGTGCTGTTGACGCCGATCGTGATCGGCCTCTTCCTGCTCGTGCCTGCATGGGTCAAGTACCGCGCCACCGAACTTGCGGTGACCGACAAGCGCGTGATCGCCAAGTTCGGCTTCGTCAGCCGGCATACGATCGAACTCAACGTGGCCAAGATCGAAAGCGTCCAGGTGGAGCAGAGCGTGCTCGGGCGCGTCTTCGACTTCGGCACCATCATCGTGGCGGGCGGCGGCAACCCGTTCGAGGCAGTGCCGGGGATCGCGGATCCGCTCGCCTTCCGTCGCGCGTTTCTCGAAGCGCAGGAGCAGTCCCTGGTGCGCAGGAGCTGAGGCGTCGATGCCATCCACCGAGCACGCCCCCCGCGCTCAAGCGCCGGAGGCCGGCACGACTCGGGTCGTGTCGCTGCGCGAGATCACCGACGTCAACGTCCGCGCGGTGTGTGCGCTCGAGGTCGAGGAGACGCAGAAGCGCAATGTCGCGGCCAACGCGGTCTCGCTTGCCGAGGCCTATGTCCACCGCGACGCCGCCTGGCCGCGCGCCGTCTACGCGGGCGACGAACTGGTCGGGTTCGTGATGATCTACGACCCGAGGACTGCCACCGAGCCCGAGGAGCCCGACTTCTTCCTGTGGCGCCTGATGATCGATCGGCGCGCGCAGGGTCGCGGGTACGGACGCGCGGCCGTGCACCTGGCTATCGAGTATGCGCGTTCGCGCGGCGCTGCGCGCGTCATGGTTTCGCACGTTCGGGAAACGGCTGCGCTCGGAGCCTTTTACGCCTCGTTCGGCTTCGCCTACACGGGCCGCGAGGACGGGCGCGAACTCTACATGGCGCTCGACCTGCGCTGACCGGTCACAGCGGTTGCAGCAGCGTCGGATCGGGGTTCGAGATCCAGGTCGCGACTTCGTCGGCGAAACGTTGGCATTCGCCGAGGGCGCGGCGCCAGTCGCGCATGCGCTGCTCGTCTGCGCGCGCATAGCGATAGAAGTCGTTGCGATCGGGCAGCTTGCGATTCGGCAGGCGCTCGAGCAGCGCGCGTGAGGGTGCCACCAGCAACACGTTGTCCAGCCATGGATGGCTGCGCGGCCGGGCGCGCCACGGCAGGAACTTGTCGAGCCAGCCCGGCGTCACGTGCGTTACGAAATGCGGATACAGGACGAGGCCTTCGAGCATGCGATACGGCAGCAGCAGGTGATAGTCGATCAGTCCGCCGTCCCAGTAGTCGCCGCGCGGCGCGCCAGCCGGGTTGCGCACCGGCTCGCAGACGAGCGGGATCGATCCGGAGGCGAGCAACGCGTCCTCGAGGTTGTCCTGGGTGAAGCCGATCCGGCTCAAGCCGAAAGCATCGAATCGTTCGGCGGGAAAGGCCGACCCCCCGGCAGTGAACACCACGCGCTCCATGTGTGCCGCGAGGCGCGGGCGCGACCACGTGTTCGCGAGTGCCGCGCGGGCAAACGCCGACCGGGACGAGGCGCCATGCAGGACGCCCCGCGCACGCGCCGTGATCACGCTGAGGCGGGCACCGGGACGCAACGTGTCGAGGCGCGTTCCTTCGAGGATGGTACGCACGAAGCGCCGGCATTCCGCGGCCACCTGCTGGGGCGTCGCGCGGTGAGGAAACCGTTGCGAGAGATAACCTTCGGCGAGTCGTTCGAGCGCGGGCACGGCGTCGCGCTGCGCGGCCGCGTACATGCGCCAGGCGCCGATCGATGCGCCGACCTGCTCGACGCGCGACGAGCCTGCCAGCCAGTCGCCGAACAACCACTTGTCGAGGGGAACCAGCGCCAGGCCCTTCGGTCCCCCGGCGGCGGCCGGAACGCAGGCCACGTGTTGCGGGCGCAGTCCTTCCTTGTGCACGTGCGCCGCGGCACGCGGCCCGGCATGCAGCGTGAACGCCCGCGCTGCGCTCATTGTGATCGATGCAACTGCATCATGGCCCGCTCGAACTGCCCTTCGAGCAGCTGCGGCACGATGTCCAGGGCACGCCCCATCGCGGCGTCGATCTCCTGCTGGTGCTCGCGGCCGGGCGGATGCAGCACGAAGTCCGCAACCTCCTGCGCCATTTCCAGCGTGCGCGGATGGCCGACGCCGATGCGCAGGCGCCAGAAGTCGGGCGTGGTGAGTTTGGCCTGGATGTCCTTCAAGCCGTTGTGCCCGGCCGTGCCGCCGCCGCGCTTCAGCTTCACCACGCCGGGCGGCAGATCGACTTCATCGTGCACGACGAGCATCTGCGTAGGCAGGATCTTGTAGTAGAGGGCGAGCGCGACCACGGCCTGCCCGGAGCGGTTCATGTAGGTGGTGGGCTTGAGCAGCCACAGCTCCTGGCTGGCACTGCGCAGGCGTGCCACGTCGCCGTGGAACTTGCGTTCGTGCGCAAACGACGCGCGCGCGCGCGCCGCGATTTCGTCGACGAACCAGTAGCCCGCGTTGTGACGCGTGCGCTCGTACTCGGCGCCGACGTTGCCGAGGCCGACGATGAGGCGGATCGGGTCAGCCGTTGTTGTGCCGTTCATGAAAATGAAAAGCGCCCCGTACGAGGCGCTGCCTTGCCGGGGGATCGGCCGGTATACATGCCCGGCCGATGCAGTTACTTCTTCTTGTCCGCACCCTTTTCCTTTTCTTCCTTGCCGCCTTTCTTCTCGGGCGCAGCCGGGGCCCCCGCAGCCGGAGCCGGCGGAGCCTTCTGCGCGGTCGCCGGGACTTCCGCCGCGGCGACGGGCGCCGTCGTCGGTTCTTCCTCGACCACCGCACCCGGGATGGTGACGGACACCACGACCGGATTTTCCTTGCCCTTTACCACGGCCTTCACGCCTTGCGGCAGCCTCAGGTCGAGCGCCGTGATGGTGTCGGTCGCCTTCAGCGCGGAAAGATCCACTTCGATGAACTCGGGCAGGTCCTTCGGCAGGCAGCTGACGTCGAGGTCCGACAGGACGTGGCCGACGATGGCCCCCGATTCCTTGACCGCCGGCGAGTTTTCCTGGCCGGAGAAGTGCAGCGGCACGCGCACATGCACCGGCTGGTCTGCCGCGACGCGCTGGAAGTCGACGTGCAGCACCAGTTGCCGGTAGGGATGCATCTGGAAGTCGCGCAGCAGCACCTGCTCGCTCTTGCCGTCCAGTTCCATGTCGAGGATCGACGCGTGGAAGCGCTCGCGGCGCAGCGAGTGGAACAGGGGGTTGTGCTCGACCTCGATTGCGACCGGCTCGCCCTTGCCGCCGTACAGGACGCCGGGCACTTTCCCGGCGTGGCGCAGGCGGCGGCTCGCACTCGTGCCTTGCGCGTTGCGTGTGGTTGCTACGACCTTCATTGTCGACTCCGTCGGTTGCCTCGCGGGGCCGCGACCAGCCTCGACGAGGCAGGTTGTCACTCGATGAACAACGAGCTCACCGAGTCTTCGCGCGAAATGCGCGAAATGGTTTCCCCGAGCAATGCCGCGCACGACAGCTGGCGGATCTTGCGGCACGCTTCGGCCTCCGGCGACAGGGGAATGGTGTCGGTCACCACGACCTCGTCGAGTACGGACTTGCTGATGCGCTCGACCGCGGGACCGGAAAGGACCGGATGCGTGCAGTAGGCAAGGACCTTCTGCGCGCCGCGGTCGCGCAACGCGTGCGCCGCCTGGCACAGCGTGTTGGCCGTGTCGACCATGTCGTCCATGATCGCGCACGTGCGGCCCTCGACCTCCCCGATGATGTGCATCACCTCGGCCACGTTGGGACGCGGCCGCCGCTTGTCGATGATCGCCAGGTCGGCGTCCATCCGCTTCGCGAGCGCCCGTGCGCGCACGACGCCGCCGACGTCGGGTGATACCACCATCAGGTTGGTGTAGTTGTGTCTCCACAAGTCGCCCAGCAGGATCGGGCTGGCGTAGATGTTGTCGACGGGCACGTCGAAGAAGCCCTGGATCTGGTCGGCATGCAGGTCCATCACCAGCACGCGGTTGACACCGACGGCCTGCAACATGTTGGCGACGACCTTGGCGCTGATCGCGACCCGGGCCGAACGCGGGCGCCGGTCCTGGCGCGCGTATCCGAAGTAGGGAATCGCGGCGGTGATGCGCCCGGCCGATGCACGCTTGAGTGCGTCGACCATGATCACGAGCTCCATCAGGTTGTCGTTGGTCGGCGCGCACGTCGGCTGCAGCACGAACACGTCGCGGCCACGCACGTTCTCGTTGATCTCGACCATGACTTCCCCATCGGAGAAGCGCGAGACCTGCGCGCGGCCGAGCGGGATATTGAGGTTCTGCACGACGGCGTGGGCAAGCTTGCGATTCGCATTGCCCGCGAACACCATCAGGTTGTCGGGAACCATCGGCACCATTTCGGATTTCTCTCGCTCAGTGCCTCGAACGCTCAGCGCAGCCCAGGCCGGGGTGTCGGTGGAGCTTCATCGAATGGCTGGGGAGGAAGGATTCGAACCCTCGAATGCCGGAATCAAAATCCGGTGCCTTAACCAGCTTGGCGACTCCCCAGCGCGAACCCTTTCGTGCGCCGTGCGTGACCGCCGGTTGCCACGCACGACAGACAATTCTTGCACGCTGCGCACTCACCAGGCCGCGAGCGGATGCTCGGCGAGACTACGCACCGTCCAACCCCGCCAGCCTGGCGGCAGCGCCTCGATGGCCGCCGCGGCGTGATCGCGATCCCTGGCGGCCATGAACACCGCCGAACCGGAACCGGTCAAACGCGCGGGACCGAAGTGCTGCAGATGCCTGACCGCGGAATCCACCTCCGGAAACCGGCGCCGCACGACGACTTCCAGATCGTTGGCGCCGAAGAGCCGCTCCGAGAGCGTCGCCTGCGCCGCGGAAAAGGCGGCGATTATCGTGGCTTTCGTGTCTCGGGTCAAACCTGGATCCGCGAAGATTTCTCGCGTCGAAACAGCGACTTGCGGAAGCACGACCGCATAGTCGCGCACCGCCATCGCAAGCGGCGTCAAGCGCTCGCCGATGCCTTCGACGAACGCCGGTCCCGGGCCGAGAAAGAACGGCACGTCAGCGCCGAGCGCGACGGCGAGTTCGGACAGGCGCGCGCGCGGCCAGCACAGGCTCCACAGGCGGTTGAGCGCGATCAGGGTCGATGCTGCATCGGAGGAACCGCCGCCCATGCCGCTTCCCGGGGGAATCCGCTTGTCGACGTTGATGCGCGCGCCGAAGTGGGTGCCGCTCGCTTCCTGCAAGGACACCGCGGCGCGCCGCGCAAGATCGTCCTCCTCTTCGCCGAGCAGATCACCGGTGCGCTCGATCACACCGTCGTCGCGGCGCGCGAAGTCGAGCAGGTCGGCGAGATCGATGGGCACGAACACGGATTGCAGTTCGTGGTAACCGTCCACACGACGCCCGGTGACGTGCAGGAACAGGTTGAGCTTGGCGGGCGCCGGCACGGCGAGGAAAAGGCGGCTCATGTGCCCGCGCCTTGTCGGACGAAGGGCGGTTCGTCCAGAACCAGCCGCAGGCTGATCGCAGGCGCCGGCTCGCGCGTCTCCGCACGCTCGAACAAGAGACGACGCGGCGCGGTGCTGTTGCCCTCGAAGCGTTCGAGCACGCTGATGGTCCAGCCGTCCTGCTCGAAGGCGTCGTCGCCATCGGTCCTGAGCTGCGTCGAAGGCCGCGAGGGGACCGGGCGGCCTTCGATCCAGTCGCGGAAGCCCGCCACCGGCAGCGGCCAACCGAGCACCTCGTAGGTCAAGGCCTCGGCGCTCGCACCGCGTACCTCACGCTGCCCCGAATCGGTCGGCGCGGTGAGACGCGCCCCGCGTGGATCGACCTCGATGCGCGCGAGCGTCGAACCGAGCGGGGAAGCGAGGTCGAGCACGGCTCCGGGTCCTTCGATCGTGAACGTGAAGCGTCCCGATCCGCTGTCGGTCTTCCCGCCCATCATGGCGACCACCGAGAAGCGTCCGACGTACTGGCGCTCGACCGTCGGCGCCGGAACAAGCGCGGTACACGCGCATAAAACCTGCGCGCCCACCATCATGCAGGCGAGCGCGCGCTTCATCCGTCCGTGGACCGGTTCCGGCCGGCTACAGGCGCACCTTCAGCCGATCGAGCGTGGCGCGCAGGGTCTCGTTATCGGCTTCCATCTTGATCGAAGCACGCCACACGCGCCGCGCTTCTTCGCGCTCGCCGCTTGCCCAGAGCACTTCGCCGAGATGCGCGCCAAGTTCCGCTTCCGGACGCATCTTGTACGCGCGCTCCAGATGCCGGCGGGCGCAGCTGAGGTCGCCGAGGCGGAAGCACACCCAACCCGCCGAGTCGAGGATGTAGGCGTCGTCGGGGGCAAGCTTCAGCGCCTGCTGGATCAGTTCCTGCGCTTCCTTCAGCCGCACTCCGCGGTCGGCCAGCGAATACCCGAGCGCGTTGTACGCCTGCGCATCGTCGGGCTTGAGCGCGATGAGCTTGCGCAGGTGGGTTTCCATGACATCGACCTTGTCGATCTTCTCCGCGGCCATCGCCGTTTCGTACAGCAGGCTCGTGTCCTCGGGCTGGCGTGCGAGCGCGGCCGTCAGCAGGTCGAGCGACTCCTGGTATCGGCGCGCTTCGCGCAGGACCTGGCCTTCGGCCATGACGAGCTGGACGCGCGCGGCGTCGTTCGGCGCATTCGTTTCGGCCAGCACCTTGCGTGCCTCGTCGACCCGCTGCATCCGGCCCAGCACGATCGCGCGCCGCGTCCGCGCGGCGAGTTCGTTTTCCGGCGAAGTCACGCGCTCGAGCCAGGCCAGGGACTCGTCGTATTTCTTCTCGTCTTCGGCGATGCGGGCCAGATTCAGGTAAGCGGCCTCCGGATCGCGGCCCGATTGCGGCGCGTCCTCGAGCACGTCGAGGAAACGCTCGAAGTACCGCCGCGCCTCGATGCGCGGCGGCGGTGATTCGAGTCCCAGCACGCCGAGCGCATACAGGATGTCCGGATTGTTCGGATCAGCGCCGAGTGCCAGTTCGAACTGCCGGCGTGCGTCCGCGTACTTGGCATCGGCGACCAGCAAGCGCGCGTAGGTGAGCCGTGCCTCCTGCGCCTGCGGATGGCCTGCCACGAAGCCATCGAGGAGCGTCAGCGCCTTCGCGCGCCCGCTATCGGAGTCCTTGCCATCGGGGCGGGCGAGGAACTGTGCGGCCAGCAGCACCGCGCGTTCGTTGTCGGGACGCATCTTGAGCGCGGCCAGCGCCTCGTCGGACGCGCGCGGCCACAGGCCGGCCGTCGCGGCGCCGGCGGCAATGACGAGCCGCACGTCCGGCCCTATCGCCGGATCGTCGCGGTACGGCGTGGCGAGATCTTCCAGCAGCGAAAAGGCGGCCGCCCGCCCCGGCGCGCGCGTGAGCATGCGTTGGATTCGTAGCAGGGCCTCGGCCGGCTGCGGGTCGCTCGTGACCTGTTCGCGCAGCAGCGGGGTCGCATCGGCGAAGCGGTTGCTTGCGATCAGCAACGCGCTCAGGGTCTGGGATGCCTCGCTCGACTTCGGTGCCAGCTCGTGCCACAAGGTGGCAGCGTCGAGGGCCTCGGTCATCGCCCTGGCGCCGATCGCAACCTCGGTCGCACGTTGCGCGAGGCGGGGATCGCGCGTTTGTTTGGCGAGCGAAAGGAACGTCGCATACGCCGTCGCGAGTTCGCCGCGCTGAACCGCCACCTCGGCGGACATCAGCTGGAACAGCAGCGGGCCGCTCAGGTCGTAGTCGGGCAGCGGTTCGTTCGAATCGCCCGCCGTCGCACCCGACGGTTTCGATGTGTCCGACGGCTGGACCTGCGTCCCGTCCTTGCCCGCAGCCATCGGGGACGGCACGCCGGCCCCGGCCTGGGAGTTCGACGGCACGGTGGTACAGGCCGCGGCGAACGCACCGGCCGTGACGGTCAGGAGGAGAACGCGCAGCAGGGAAATCGATCGCAACATCGCAGTACCCGCGTCGATCGCGGCAGAATCGGATCCTGCGTGAAGTCTAGTCGCCTTGCGCCATGCCTGAATTGCCGGAAGTTGAAGTCACTCGCCGTGCACTTGCACCGTATGTCGAAGGGCTTACCGTGGAGGCGGTGCGCGTCCGTGAACGGCGTCTGCGATGGCCCGTGCCGGCACGCCTCGGGCGGACACTCGCCGGCCGGCGGTTGCTCGTGCTCGATCGCCGCGGGAAGTACCTGCTCTGGCGCTTCCATCACGGAACCCTGATCTCGCACCTGGGCATGTCAGGTTCGTGGCGGCTTCATCTCGACGACCCGCCTCAACCCGGATCGCACGACCACGCCGACATCGAGTTCGGCGCGGCCACGGGCGCGCGCCGGATCGCCCGCCTCACCGATCCGCGCCGCTTTGGTGCCTTGCTGTGGCATCCGAGCAGACATGGCGATCCCGTTCGACATCCGTTGTTGGCACACCTCGGGTTGGAGCCGTTCGACCTGCGTTTCGATGCGGCCTACCTGCACGCTCTCACGCGTGGCCGGCGTACCGCCATCAAGCAGGTGCTGCTGGGCGGCGACGTGGTGGTGGGCGTCGGCAACATCTATGCCTCCGAGTGCCTGTTCCGGGCGCGCATCCACCCGGCGCTGCCGGCGGCACGACTTGGCATGGTCCACTGCGAGCGTCTCGTGCCGGCCGTGCGCCAGGTGCTCGCCGAGGCGATCGAAGCCGGCGGAAGCACCCTGCGCAACTTCATCGGCGCGGACGGCAGCGCCGGCTACTTCACCCTCGCGGCACGCGTCTACGATCGCGCCGGACTTGCGTGCAAGGTGTGCGGAACGCCGATCCGGCGCCTTGTGCAGGGCCGGCGCGCTACCTTCTTCTGCCCGCACTGCCAGCGTCGATGAGAGGAAAAAGACCCGGTTAAGGGCCCATTCATCCGTCAGCACGAGCGATCGCGATCGAGGTGCTGTGATAGATTGAATTCGCTCCCGCTGGACCGGTTTCGATGGCCCAACTCGCAAGCAGCTTCCAGGAATACAGCGCCTGGCGCGATGCGCTGGCGTCCTCCGTCGTCCAGCTGCGTCGCTGGCTGGAGCAGACCCAGCTGCTGGAAGGCGACGCAGCACGCCGCCTCGATGTCGCGCTCGATCGCCTGGGCGAGGACAAGCTGGTCATCGCCTTCGTCGCGGAGTTCTCGCGCGGCAAATCCGAGCTGATCAACGCGATCTTCTTCGCCGACTACGGACGGCGCATCCTGCCGTCTTCCGCCGGCCGGACGACGATGTGTCCGACCGAGCTGTTGTACGACGAATCGCTGCCGCCGTGCATCCGCGCGCTGCCGATCGAGACGCGTGCACGTTTCGGCACCACGTCCGACTTCAAGAAGGCTACCGCCGAATGGCGCGTGTTCCCGGTCGACACCGATTCGCCGGACGGCATGTTGCAGGCGTTCAAGCTGGTTGCCGAGACGGTGCGCGTCTCTGCCGACGAAGCGCGCATGTATGGCCTGTACGACCCCGACGACAAGGATCAGGTGGTCGCGGTCGACAAGCAGGGAATGATCGAGATATCGCGTTGGCGCCATGCGGTGATCAACTTTCCGCATCCGCTGCTCAAGCAGGGGCTGGTCATCCTCGACACGCCGGGCCTGAACGCGATCGGTACCGAGCCGGAACTCACGCTCTCTCTGGTGCCTTCGAGCCACGCCGTGCTGTTCGTGCTTGCCGCCGACACCGGCGTGACCAAGAGCGACCTCGACGTATGGCGGCACATCATCGGCGATTCCGGCAGCGCCAGCAACCACATCGCGGTGCTGAACAAGATCGACGGCCTGTGGGACGCGCTCAAGAGCGAAGCCGAGATCGAGGCCGAGGTCGAAAAGCAGGTCCACAGCGTGAGCGGCACCCTCGGGCTCGATGCGTCGCGCGTCTTTCCGGTGTCGGCGCAAAAGGGTCTGGTCGCCAAGGTCACAGACGACCAACGCCTGCTGCGCCTGAGCCGCCTGCCAGCGCTCGAGTCGGCGCTGGTCGACCTCCTGGTACCGGCCAAGCAGCGCATCGTGCGCGAGCAGACGATCGCCGTGATCGATCGCATCACGGGCGAGGTGCGCCAGGCGCTCGCCACGCGCGAGCGCGGCCTGATCGAGCAGCTTTACGAGCTGCGCGCCCTGCAGGGCAAGAACCAGAGCTCGATCGAGCGCATGCTGATCCGCGCGCAGACCGAGCAGCGCGACTTCGAGGAGAACGTGCGCAAGATCGTCGCCGCGCGGGTGGTGCTGGCGCGGCTCGCCAACGAAGCGTACGCACCGCTGCGCCTCGATTCCCTGCGTGCGCGCGTGCTGGAAGCGCGCGAGCGCATGCGCAAGGTGCGGTTGACGCCGCAGTTCTTCGCGGCGGTCAAGGACTATTTCGGCCAGATTCGCGACCTGGTGCGCCAGTCGAACGCCAAGCTGCTGGAGATCGAGCAGATGGTGCTGGGCGTGCAGCGGCGGTTCGCCGAGGATCTCGGCTGGAGCCTTTCGCCACCGATGCCGTACGCGCTCGACACGTATCTGGCCGAGCTCGAGCGCGCGGAGGCCGCCTACAAGAACCACTTCGGCGCGCTCGCCGTGCTGACGCGCGACAAGTGGGCGCTGATCGAACGCTTCTTCGATACGGTGGTGTCGAAGTCGCGCGAGGTGTTCGCCGCCGCCGAGCGGGACACCGAAGCCTGGGTGCGCTCGCTGCTGCCGCCGATCGAGGTGCAGGTGCGCGAGCAGCGCGCCCAGCTGAAGAAGCGCGCCGAGTCGGTGGCGCGCATCCGCGATGCGCAGGAGTCGCTCGATGCCCGCATCGGCGAACTCGAAGAGGCGCTGGAAGACGTCCAGCAACGCCTGGACGAGCTGAAGAAGTTCTCGAACCAGGCGCGCGGCTCCGCGGCGCGCGAGAGCGGCGCCGCTCCGCGTCCCGCGGTCGAGGCCGAACTGCCCGCCTACCTGCGCGTCGAGATCTGAGGCATGCAGCCGTTCGCGGCCCGCGTGATCGCGTGGCAGCGGATCCACGGAAGAACCGGGTTGCCCTGGCAGGGTCGCGATCCTTATCGCGTATGGGTCTCCGAGATCATGCTGCAGCAGACGCAGGTTGCGACCGTGGTTCCGTACTACGAACGCTTCGTTGCGCGCTTCGCCGACCTGCCTGCGCTTGCGCAAGCGCCGCTGGAAGACGTAATGCGGCTATGGGCGGGTCTGGGCTACTACTCGCGAGCACGCAACCTGCACGCTTGCGCGCAGCAACTCGTGCGCGACTGCGGCGGATCGTTTCCGGGTAGTGCACGGGCACTCGAAGCGCTGCCCGGGATCGGCCGTTCGACCGCGGCCGCCATCGCGGCGTTCTGTTTCGACGAGCGTGTCCCCATCCTGGACGGGAACGCCAAGCGCCTGTTTGCGCGTCACGCGGGCATCGATGGCGACCCCGCCTCGCGTGCTGTCGAGACGCGCATGTGGCAGCGTGCACTCGAGTTGCTGCCGGCCGCGCAGGACATGCCGGCGTACACCCAGGGCGTCATGGACCTCGGCGCTACGGTGTGCACGCGAACAACACCCTCGTGCGCCGTCTGCCCCGTGCGAGAAGATTGCCATGCCCTGGTGCACCAGCGCGTCGATCGCTTGCCGGCGCCGCGGGCGCGCAAGCGTCTGCCGACCCGCGAAGCATGTTTTCTGCTCGCGGTCGCGCGCGATGCGGTCCTGCTCGAGCAGCGTCCTCCGGTCGGCATCTGGGGCGGGCTGCTCGCGCCGCCGCAGTTTGCCGACTCGAAATCGTTGCGCAAGGCGCTGGGCGCGCTGGCGGCCGATGCGCAGGTGCGCGCACTGCGGCCGCGGCGACATGGATTTACCCACTTCACGCTCGCCTATACACCCTACCTGGCGCAGCTCGATGCGCCGCCGTCGCGCGTCGGTGAACCGAACCAGCGCTGGGTCAGCCTGCGCGAAGCCGGCAGTGCGCCGCTGCCCGCGCCGATGCGGGCGCTCCTGAGCGAGGTTCATGAATTGCTCGCGCGCGAGCGCGGGCGCGCTACTTGAGCACGGCGTGCTGACGCAGGTACTGGGTGACGATCTCGAGACGCGTGTGAGCGTCGTCGAGCTCCATCAGCTTCTGCTTGGCTCTCATCGGCACGGGCAGCACTTCGCACAGCCGGTTGCCGACCCATACGCTTGAGTCGAGCTGGAAGGGTTCCTCGAACGGCAGCCGGCCCATCACATCGCCCTCGGCCTGGCCGGTGCGTCGCCGCTCGGCATGCTGGGCGCGCACGTCGTCGATGACGCGGGTGAGCAGGGCCGCGCAGGCCTGGTGCTCGGGATCGATCGGTGAATCCTCGTCCGGCTCGAGCAACTCGACCTCGGCACGCTGCAGCTGGTCGGGCTGGACCTGCGATGCAAGGATGCGAAAGCGCTCGCCACCGACGGTGCGGATGTGCAGCAAGCCGAGCTGTTCCATGTCCCACGCGACGATCCGCGCCAGGCAGCCCACGTTCTCCGTGCGCGCGGCCGCCCCAGTTTCCGCCCCGCCCACGATCAGGCACACGCCGAACGGCTCGTCGCGCCGCATGCAGTCGCGCACCATGTCCATGTAGCGCGCCTCGAAGATGCGCAGCGGCAGCACGCCGGCGGGAAACAGCACCGCGTTGAGCGGGAACAGCGCAATGTTCTTCACGGTCGCGCGATCGCCCGGTGGCGCGCCAGCACATGCTCGCGCGCGGCGAAACGCCGTGCGAGTTGCTCGACCACGTAAGGTGAACGATGCCTGCCTCCCGTGCAGCCGATCGCCACGGTCACGTAGTGCCGGCTGTCCGACACGTAGCTCGGCAGCCACTTGTCGATGAATGCTGCGATGTCGTCGATCATCTGGCCGACGATGGGCGCCGAGGCGAGGAACGCGGCGACGGGCGCATCCAGCCCGGTCAGCGGCCGCAGCACCGGGTCGTAGTGCGGGTTCGGCAGGTTGCGCACGTCGAACACCAGGTCTGCCGCCACCGGGATACCGTGCTTGAAGGCGAACGATTCGAACGCCAGCGTGAGGTTGCTCGGCGGCGAGTCCACGAACTCGCGCACCCACTGGCGCAGGGTGTTCGAATGCAGGTCGCTGGTGTCGATGGTATGGCCTAGCGCATCGAGCGGCGCGAGCAACTCTCGCTCGGCCTCGATGCACTCGGTGAGCGTCGGTTCATGATCAATGGCGCCGCTCGCGACCAGGCGCTGCGACAGCGGGTGACGGCGCCGGGTCTCCGAATAACGCGCCACCAGCGCGTCGGTGGACGCAGTGAGAAAGAGGATGCGCACGTCATAACCGCCACGGCGCAGGCCGCTGGCGATGCCGGGGAGGTCGCCGAGCGTCGCCTCCGACCGCGCATCGACCGACACCGCGAGGTCGCTGTGGCCTGCACCGGCGAGAAAGGCGCAGACCTCGGTCAGGAAACGCGGCGGCAGGTTGTCGACGCAGTAGTAGCCGATGTCTTCGAGCAGCCGGATTGCAACCGACTTGCCGGATCCGGACATGCCGGTGACCAGAACAACCCTCATTTGCGCGATGCCGCTCAAGCCTTGCCGTGCAGCCGGAGATGGAGGCGATTTTCCCAGCCGTGGTCCGAGTTCGCGCGACCGCAGGTCGCGTCCCGATTGTGGCACGTCGTCTGGCCGGCAAAACAAAGGGGCACAGCGCTTGCTGTGCCCCTTTGTGTGGCGCCGTCGAGTGCCCGGCGGTATCTGCCCCCTCAGCCTTTCAGGCAGGTCGACATGAAGGCCTTGTGTTCGTCACCCGCGAGCTTCTTGTCTCCGGCCTGCTTGCTGCACTCGGACATCTTCTGTTGTTGCGACGAGAGGTGCTTGTCTCCCGGCGCGGCAGTCGTGTCCCCCTTCAGGCAGGTGGACATGAAAGCCTTGCGCGCGTCGCCGCTCAGCTTCTTCTGGGCCGACTGCTTGCTGCAGTCGGACATCTTCTGCTGCTGCGGCGTGAGTTTCTTCTCGTCTGCGTTCGCCACGGCGACCGGCACGACAAGACAGGCTGCGATCAGAATTTTGCCAATCATGGACGCTCCTCGTGTCAGTTGACTTAACCCGATGCACGGCTTGCATCGGCCCCATCAACAACACGAGTCTGCTGCCGTTTGACCCGTCCGGCCCGTGCACTTTTACCTAAGTGCTTTCAAGGTTCCATCGCGCGGCGCTGGCGTTCCTGGAACTCCGCCATCGTGTCGAATCCGCGCAGCTTGAGGATGGTGTTGCGCACGGCCGCTTCGAGGAGCACAGCCAGATTGCGTCCCGCGGCCACCGGGATGAATACCTTGTGGATCGGCAGTCCGAGGACCTCTACCGCGGCGCCTGCAAGCGGCAGGCGCTCCGTCATTTCGCTCGCGCTGGCGCGCTGGAGTTCGACGATCAGCCGCAGCTTCATCTTCCTGCGCACGGCGGTTTCGCCGAAGATCGCCTTGATGTCGAGCAAGCCGAGGCCGCGTACCTCGAGCAGGTTGGCGAGCAGCTGCGGGCAGCGCCCCTCGATCGTGTCGGGTGCGACGCGCGCGAAGTCGACCACGTCGTCGGCCACCAGACCGTGCCCCCGGCTGATCAACTCCAGCCCGAGTTCACTCTTGCCGACACCCGACTCGCCCGCGATGAGCACGCCCATGCCGAGCACATCCATGAAAACGCCGTGCATCGAACAGCGCACGGCGAGCGCCTTGCTCAGGTAGATGCGCAGCAGATCGATAACGTTCGCGGCCGCGAGCGGCGTCACGAACATGGGCACGCCAGCACTTTCGGCAGCCATGAGCATGTCTTCCGGCGGCGGCAGGCTCTCGGCCACGATCAGCCCGAGCGCCCCGCCGGCCATGAGTTCCTGCCGGTGATGCGTGCGCCGGTTCGGGTCCATGCGCTCGATGTACTTGATCTCCGGCAAGCCGAGCACATGCAAGCGATTCGGGTGGATCAGGTTCAGGTGGCCGACGAGATCGGCGGCGGCGACGCCGGATGCGTCACGGCCGGTCAAGGGCTTTTCGCCGCCGCTGCGGCCGGCGATCCAATCGAGCGCGAGTGCCTCGCGGTTGTCGTCGAAGACGGAGCCGACAGTGATCATGAGCGGGCCAGCCAGTCGAGTCGGGTTGACTCACCCGCGCCGATCGCGCGAGCAGTCAGGCTGCCGGGCGGACCGGCTCCCAGGTCGCGAGCATCGCGTGCACGGCGCCGGCTTCGGTGAGGCGCAGGAGGTTCTCGCGGAACGGCTTGTCCGAGAGCATCTGGGCGAGTTCGGAGAGTATGTCGAGGTGCTGCTGCGTCGCCTGCTCAGGCACGAGCAGAAAGAACAGCAGCCGCACGGGGCGGCCATCCGGCGCATCGAAGGGAACCGGCTCGGCGAGCCGGACGAATGCCGCGACCGCTTCCTTCAGCCCCTTGATGCGCCCATGCGGAATCGCGACGCCCTGTCCGAGTCCGGTCGAACCCAGCCGTTCACGCGCAAACAGGCTGTCGAATACCGTGGCCCGCGCGATGCCGTGATTGTTCTCGAACAGCAGCCCGGCCTGCTCGAACGCGCGTTTCTTGCTTGACGCCGCGAGGTCGAGCAGCACGTTCGACGGCGGAAGCAGGCGCGAGATCAGATTCATGAGTCAGCGAACGAAGGTCCGGCCAAGCCCCGAAGCTTGCAAGTTAGCCTCGCTGGCGCCTGCCGATTCAGGGAGGAAATGCTCCGATCCCATCCCATTTGATGGGCTCGCGTTCTGGTCGCTGAGCGCGGCCGGCGCAGCGCAGGAGGTTTCGCGTCGAGGCGGATTCGCCCTCGGTCGAAATTGCGAAGGCGCGGAGTATACGCGCCAGCTTGTGGCGATGCGTCATTTCAAATCGGCCCGCAGGAATGCTACCGGGCGTGTTGCTCGCTGGCAACGAAACCTTGAGGTTCCAGTGAAACGCGCCAAACGTCTCACGCGATGACCTGCTTCGTCACGGTCATCGAGATGCGCGCGTGGTTTCGCAATCGCGACAATGGCAGCGCCTCGTCGGCAGTTGAAGTGTCGACGGCGGGCTGGTGGCGCCCGCAAGGATGTCGCTGAGGGTCATCGCCAGGCACCTGGCAGGACAAGCCGCCTCCGGCGGAAGCAGCGAGGCGCACCAAAACAAAGGGCCCCGGCGGGGGCCCGTTCGTGTGCCCAAGAGTTTTACTGTGTCTGCGCCGGCTGGTGCTTCAGCGGGTCGCGCACGTGGTCTTTGACGCGATCTTTGTGACGCAAGACCTGGCGGTCGAGCTTGTCGATCAGGCAGTCGATGGCGGCGTACATGTCTCCATCCATCGCCTCGGCGTGCAAAGCACTGCCGCGCACGCGCAATGTGATCTCCGCCTTCTGGCGCAGCTTGTCTTCGACCGAAAGCAGCACGTCCGCCTCGATCACGTTGTCGAAGTGCCGTCGAATGCGTTCCATCTTGCCTTCAACGTAGGCGCGCAACGCACCGGTGACGTCGACGTGGTGACCGTGGATGATGAGGTTCATTCAGTACCCCTCTTTCGGCTGGGTTGGGTCCTGCGCCGGACGCCGCCGCCTCACCGGCAACGCCAGGCACTACAACGTCTTGCGCATTGCCACCGGCGCGATCTTCAGCGACTCGCGGTATTTCGCGACCGTGCGTCGCGCCACCACGATGCCCTGTTCGCCAAGCAGCTCGGCGATCCTGCTGTCGGAAAGTGGATTCCTGGCGTCCTCCGCCGAAACGAGTTGTTTGATGAGGGCGCGGATCGCCGTGCTCGAGGCCGCGCCGCCGGAATCGGTTGCAACATGGCTGCCGAAGAAATACTTCAGCTCGAACACGCCGAACGGGGTCGCCATGTACTTGCTCGACGTGACGCGCGAGATGGTCGACTCGTGAAGGTTCACCGTGTCGGCGATTTCGCGCAGCACGAGCGGCCGCATCGCGATTTCGCCGTGGCTGAAGAAGTTGTGCTGGCGATCGACGATCGCCTGCGAGACGCGGAGGATGGTGTCGAACCGCTGCTGGATGTTGCGGATCAGCCAGCGTGCTTCCTGCAGCCTTTGCGACCAAGGCGCGTGTCCTTCGGACCCCTTGTCGCGTTTGACTATGGCCGCGTAGGCCTGGTTCACCCGCAACCGAGGCATGACTTCGGCGTTCAACTGCGCGACCCAGCGGTTTCTTACGCGACGTACGAAGATGTCGGGCACGACGTATTCAGCAGCCGACGAGCCAAAGCCTACGCCCGGATGCGGATTGAGTCCACGGATCAGCTGATGGGCTACCCGCAATTCGTCGTCGGTGCATTCGAGATGCTTACGTAGCTTCGCGTAGTCGCGCGCTGCCAGAAGCGGCAAGTAGTCGCTCACGATGCGGTGGGCGAGCTTCAGCGCTTGCTGCTCGGCCTCGTCCGGGTTCTGCCGCAGGCGCGAAGTGATCTGGATCGCGAGGCATTCCGCGGCGGAACGCGCTCCCACGCCGGGCGGATCGAAGCTTTGCAGCAGGCTCAACGCGGCCGCCAGATCGTCACCGTCGACCTGCTCTTCGGTGGGACACAACGCGAGCAAGTCGTCGAGCGCAGAGGTCAGGTAGCCATCGTCGTCGAGCGCGGCGATCAGGAGTTCGACAAGCGCACGATCACGCGGCGACGCCGCGGTCACCGACAACTGCGCGCGCAAATGTTCGTGCAGCGTCGGCCGGGTCGAGGCCCAGGACTGCGGGCCGCTGTCCTCGTCGTCGCGCTCGGCGCCAGACGAGCCGTGCCCCCAGTCCGTCAGTCCGTCGCCGTCGATCGCGACCGGTGCTTCCGCCTCGTCGCCCGCGGTCTCGCCCTCGCTGCGTCCCGGGTCGGTAGCGCCCGTGTTGTTGCCCGAGCCATTGATGATTGCGCCGTCGGCGGTGATGCGCGGCGATCCCGCCAGCGGATCGTCCTCGCGCTCGAGCAGCGGGTTGTCGGCGAGCGCTTGCTCGATCTCCTGATTGAGTTCGAGCGTGGACAGCTGCAACAGGCGGATCGACTGTTGCAGCTGCGGCGTCAACGCCAGATGCTGCGAGAGTTTGAGCTGGAGGCTCGGCTTCATGCCCGGTGGCGACGGCGTGCTGGATCAATGCCGCCGTTGCCATCCTGTCCTTTACATGCGGAAGTTCTCGCCCAGATAAACCCGGCGGACCGACTCGTTTTCGACGATTTCGTCCGGGCGGCCTGCAGCGAGCACTTCGCCCGCGTTGATGATGTATGCGTGATCGCAGATCCCCAGCGTTTCACGCACGTTGTGGTCCGTGATCAGCACGCCGATGCCGCGCTCCTTCAGGAACCGGACGATGCGCTGGATTTCGATCACTGCGATCGGATCGACGCCGGCAAACGGCTCGTCCAGAAGGACGAAGCGCGGCCGTGCCGCCAGCGCACGCGCGATCTCGACGCGACGACGCTCGCCGCCGGAAAGGCTCAGCGCGGGATTGGTGCGCAGATGGGAGATCTGCAGGTCGCTCAGCAACTCGTTCAGGCGCTCGCTCAGTTCGGGGTCTCTGAGCGGCCGGCCCTGTTCGTCGAGTTGCAGTTCGAGCACAGCGCGCACGTTTTCTTCGACCGTCAGGCGGCGAAATACCGACGCCTCCTGCGGCAGGTACGACAATCCCATGCGTGCGCGCCGATGGATCGGCAGGTGGGCGATCGTTTTGCCCTCGAGGCGGATCGTGCCGCCGTCCATCGGAACCAGCCCGACCACCATGTAGAAGCAGGTGGTTTTGCCGGCACCGTTGGGGCCGAGCAGGCCGACCACTTCGCCCGCGGCAACAGCAAGGGAAACATCCTTCACCACGACCCGGCTGCCGTACTGCTTGTGCAGATGCTCGACCATCAGCTCTGCGCGGCTGGCCGGATCGAGCGCTGCGGGTACGACGGAGGTGCGTGTGTCCATCAGGTTATCCGGAAGGCCCGACGGTCGGCGCGCTCTTCAGCGGAGCGCTCTGGCCCTGGGATGGTGTGGAATTGCGCGGGGCGATGATCGCGCGTACGCGCCCGTCGGGGCTCGCCGCGGATGCGCCGTCGACGCTGTATTCGGTGGTACGGCTGTCGTACGTGATCAGGTTGCCGCGCAACTCGTCGCGCTTCTGGTCGTTTTCGAGCCGGCTCAGCTGCGCGCGCGTGATCAGGCGCACCGTCTCGGCGCGGCCGTCGTATTCGATGCGCTCGGCCTGGCCCTCGATGAATTCCTCCGCGCCGGGGCGCGACGCGTCCCGGCGCTGGCGAAAGCGCGCCAGCTGGCCATTGGCCGCGGTCATCACGGCGTATTCATATCCCTCGGGGTCCTTGCGCAACTCCAAACGGTCGCCGGTCACGCGGATCGTGCCCTTGGTCACGATCACGTCGCCCGAGAACACGCCGACCTGCTTGAGATCGTTGTAGTTGCCCTTTTGCGCCTCGACCTGGATCGGCTGGTCGCGATCGGCCGTTTCGGCGCCGGCGACCGTGCTTGCGCCGAGAAGCAGGCATAACAGGACGCCCTTCATTGTTTCGCCCCGCTGCCCGGCGCGCTGACGAAAGTCGCGCGCACGTCGCCCTGGAAATCGATGGTGCGGGCGATGTTGTCGTAGACCATCGATTGCGCATCGATCGTCGACTGACCGCGTTCCATCTCCACCGGGCGATCGGTGCTGAAGCGATCGCGGTCCGGCAGCGCGAGCAGGTACTCGGTGGAAAGGCGCATCGCCGGCTCACCGTCGGCAGCCGCCCGGGTCAGCAGCACCGAGCCCATCATGTGGACGCGTTCGCCCGCGTTCTCGATCCGGGCGCGCAGCGCCCGCGCGTCGAGCTGCGGCTGATCGGGACGCAGGCTGACAAGGCGCGGGCTGGCGAGCTCGATGTCGTCGCCTTCCTCGTAGTGGGTCAGACGCTCGGCGAAGAGCTTGTTGCGCGCTGCGCCGTGCACGTCGAACTGGGTGATGACGACATGTTCGACTACCACGTCGGGCGTGCCGGGAGTCGGTGGTGGCGCGGCGCGCGGGATCCGCATCATGCGCGAATACCAGTAGCTCGTGCCCACCACGACGGTGAGAAGGATGATCGCCAGCAGTGGCGCAATGCGCTCACGCACGCGAGGCTCCGGCGTGCCGTGCCAGGAGTGCGCTGAACAGGCCTTGTGCGCGCAACACGAATTCCGCCAGCTCGCGCACGGCCCCATGACCTCCGGCGGCGGCCGCGACCCAATGCGCGGCCGCGCGCACCTCGGGCGCCCCGTCCGCGACCGTGGCGGCGAAGCCGACGCGGGCCAGCACCGCAAGATCGGGCCAGTCGTCGCCGATATATCCGCAGCGCTGCTCGAGCATGCGCGTCTCGGTGAGCAGCCGCTCGAACCCGGCGAGCTTGTCGGCGGCGCCCTGCACGACGCGCTCGACGCCGAGCTCGCGTGCACGCACCGCCACGATCTCGGACTGGCGCGCCGTGAGGATGGCGACTTCCACGCCGCCTTCGCGCAAGAGCTTGATGCCGTGGCCGTCACGCACGTCGAAGGCCTTCATCGCTTCGCCGCCCGCGCCGTAGTACAGCCTTCCGTCCGTCAGGACGCCGTCGACGTCGAGGATCATCAACCGCACCAACGCGGCGCGCTCGAGCGCCGTCATAGGATCTTGGCCGCAGTGAGATCGTGCATGTGCAGGGCGCCGACCAGGCGGCCGTCGTCGACCACGAGCAGCTGGTTGCGCAGCGTGCTGTCGAGCAGCCTTGCGGCCTCGGCCGCCAGCGCATCGGGCCGGATCGCCAGCGGCTTGCGTGTCATGACATCGGCCACGCGCAGGCTGCGCACGTCGCCCACCCGTTCGAGCAGCCGGCGCAGATCGCCCTCGGTGAAGATGCCGGCGGCGCGTCCCTCATCGTCGACGATCGCGGTCATGCCGATCTTTTTCGCGGTGATCTCGTGCACCGCGTCCATCACGCGTGCCGCAAGCGGCACACGCGGCACGGCATCGCCGGTACGCATGATGTCGCCCACCCGCGTGAGCAGCCGCCGGCCGAGCGCGCCGCCGGGATGGGAACGCGCGAAGTCGTCGCTCGAGAACCCGCGCGCGTCCAGACACGCGATCGCGAGCGCATCGCCGAACGCCAGCATGGCGGTCGTCGACGACGTCGGAGCGAGATTCAGCGGGCAGGCCTCCTTCTCGACGTAGACGTTCAGATGCACGTCGGCGTGACGCGCGAGCGACGAGGCGGCGTTGCCGGTCAGCGCGATCATCGGCATGCCTTCGCGCTTGATCACCGGCACGATTGTCAGCAGCTCCGCCGTCTCGCCCGAGTACGACATGCCGATGAATACGTCGCGCGGCGTGACCATGCCGAGATCGCCGTGCGCCGCCTCGGCGGCGTGAACGAACAGCGCGGGGGTACCGGTCGAAGCGAGGGTGGCCGCGATCTTGCGTCCGATGTGGCCACTCTTGCCGACGCCGCTCACCACCACCCGCCCGGTGCAAGCGAGCAGCAGGTCGACGGCGCGCTGGAAGTCGGCATCGATCCGATCGACCAGCGCGGCCACCGAATGCGCCTCGATGCGGATCACCTCTCGCGCTAGGGCGAGCGCCGAGGCGCGGGAATGGGGAGCGGGGCTGGCCATGAAATTTCTTGAGCCGGTCGGGGCTTTGCTCGGAGCGCAAGCGCGGTCGACCCGGATCCCTCTCGATGATACCCTCGCGGCGCCTGCACTGGCACGAGATTTGCCTCTCCGGCCCGACACTCGAGGCGCGTTCAACAACCCAACCCATGGTGACCGGCCTCGAACTCGCCCTCGTCCTGCTCGCCGCATCGGTTTTCGCGGTCGTGCTGTTCCGCTCGATCAACCTTCCGCCGATGCTCGGCTACCTGGCGGTAGGCATCCTGATCGGACCGCATGCGCTCGGCCTGGTGCCGGATGCGCCATCGACGCGCTCGCTGGCCGAGTTCGGCGTCGTCTTCCTCATGTTCTCGATCGGCCTCGAATTCTCGTTGCCGAAGCTGAAGAGCATGCGGCGCATCGTGTTCGGCCTCGGCCTGGCCCAGGTCATCGCGACGGTCGGCGCAGTGATGGCGCTGGGGTTCTCCCTGCATCGCGTCCTGCCGAAGGCTTTCGACATCTCGCTCGCCGGTGCGTTCGCCCTCGGCGGCGCACTCGCGATGTCATCGACGGCCATCGTGCTCAAGCTGCTGGCCGAGCGGCTCGAACTCGAGACCGAGCACGGGAAACGCATTGTCGGCGTCCTGCTGTTCCAGGACCTCGCGGTCGTGCCGCTCCTGGTGATCGTTCCGGCACTCGCCACCGAATCGGAAGGCATCGGGTTCCCGCTCGGGATCGCGTTCTTCAAGGCCGCGGTGATGCTGACCGTGCTGCTGGTCGGGGGCAAGTGGCTGATGCGTCGCTGGCTCTACCTGGTCGCGCGGCGCAAGTCGCAGGAACTCTTCACGCTCAACGTCCTGCTCGTGACGCTGCTGCTTGCCTGGCTCACCGCCGAGGCGGGGCTCTCGCTGGCGCTCGGCGCGTTCCTCGCGGGCATGCTGATCTCGGAGACCGAATACCGGCACCGGGTGGAGGACGACATCAAGCCGTTCCGCGAGGTGCTCCTCGGTCTGTTCTTCGTCACGATCGGGATGTTGCTCAATGTGCGGATCGTTTTCGAGCAGATCGGCTGGGTGGTGTTGGCCCTGCTGGTTCCGACGACGTTCAAGTTCATGCTGATCGTCGGGCTCGCGCGTGCACTCGATGCAGGGACCGGCACCGCGATCCGGGTCGCTCTTCCACTGGCGACCGCGGGCGAGTTCGGCTTCGTCCTGCTCAATCAGGCTGGCGAGCTGAATCTACTGCCCCCGCAGGTCATGCAGGTCGTGCTGGCGGCGATGCTGCTTTCGATGCTGGCAACGCCGTTCCTGATGCAGTATGCGGACCGTATCGCGATGCGCTTCGTCGCGTCGGAGTGGATGCAGCGCGCCCTTGCCCTGACCAAGATCGCGACGCGTTCGATCGCCACCGAGAACCACGTCGTGGTCTGCGGCTTCGGACGCACGGGGCAGCACCTCGCGAAGATGCTCGCGCAGGAGGACATCGACTACATCGCGCTCGATCTCGATCCCGACCGCGTGCGCGAGGCGGCGGCGGCGGGCGAGTCGGTCGTCTACGGCGATGCCGCGCGGCACGAGACCCTCGCCGCCGCGGGCGTCAACCGTGCCGCGGCGCTCGTCATCACCTACAACAACACCGCCTCGGCGCTGAAGGTGATCCACTTCGCGCACGAGATGAATCCGCGCCTGCCGATCATCGTGCGCACCCAGGACGACAGCGACCTCGATCGCCTGCAGAGGGCCGGTGCGACGGAGGTCGTGCCGGAGATCTTCGAGGGCACGCTGATGCTGGGTTCGCACGCGCTGGTGCTGCTCGGCGTACCTCTGCCGCGGGTCGTCAAGCGCGTGCGCGAGGCACGCGACACGCGCTATCGCCTGCTGCGCGGGTACTTCCATGGTGCCGACGATCCGCACGAGTTCGATGACGCGGTCCACGAGCGCCTGCACTCGGTGCCGATCGAGGACAATGCCGCCGCGGTCGGCCGGACCATCGCCGACCTGCAACTGGCGTCCCTAGGCGCCGAGGTGACCGCGGTGCGTCGACGCGGCATCCGCGGTGCCGACCCGAGCGCGGAACTCGTGCTCCAGTCGGGCGACGTAGTCGTGCTGCGCGGCAAACCCGACGCACTCGAACTTGCCGAGGCGCGGCTGCTCGAGCGTTGAGGGGTCGCGCTCAGGCGGAGCGCAGGTACCGCGCGACGATGCCGGTAAGGCTTTGCAGGTTGATCGGCTTGGCGAGAACATCGTCCATGCCGGAAGCGAGGCAGCGGGTGCGGTCTTCCGTAGTCGAGTTGGCGGTCACGGCAACGATCGGCGTGCGAGCGCGACCTTGCGCGACTTCGAGCTCGCGCCAGCGCTGCGTCGCCGCGAACCCGTCCAGGCGCGGCATCACGCAGTCCATGAGGACGAGATCGAATCGCACGGCGGCGAGCCTTTCGAGAGCCTCGGCGCCGTCGTCGGCAAAATCGATCTGCAGCCCCAGCCGCTCGAGCAACCGTCGCGCAATCAGGCGGTTGATCGAATTGTCCTCGACCAGCAGGACTCGACCGGCAAAACGAGAGGCGGGGCTTTCCATGATCGCCGACAGCACGCAACAACCACGCCCGGCCAGGGCAATGGCAGCGGACGATCCTCCATCGTGCGCCGCGGCGGCTCGCTGCGATCGGAATGATTGATCGACAGGGTGCCGCCTTATCTGCCGATCGGTCGAATCCGGGCGCGAAGCGGGAACTTTTTCAGGCCGTGTGCGCAAGAGCTTTGGACTATGGCCTTCGATCCGCGCACGAGCGACGAATCCGATGCGGCCTTGATGGTGCGCTCCGGGGACGGTGATCCGGCCGCCGCCGCCGAGTTGTACCGGCGCCACGCCAACGCCGTCTATCGCTTCGCCTGGGCCAGCACCGGCTCCGAGTCGGAGGCTGCCGACGTGCTCCAGGAGACGTTCATGACTGTGCTCGAACGGCGCAGCGGGTTCGACCCGGCGCGTGGAAGCTGCACCGCCTACCTGTGCGGTATGGCGCGGCATCTGGTGTATCGGCGCTTCGACAGCCGCACCGAGCCCACGGCCGACATCGACGAGCTGGCGGAGCAGTCCGATGCCTTTCCGGTCCTGCCGCCACCGCACGACCACCTCGAGCGTGCGCAGGCCCTGCGGCGCCTGCATGCCGCGATCCGGGGTTTGCCACCGCACTACCGCGACGTGCTGATCCTGGTCGAGCTGCAGGAGCTGTCCTACGCCGACACGGCCGCGATCGCCGGGATCGAGGTGGGAACGGTGCGCTCGCGGCTGGCGCGTGCCCGGGCCCGCCTCGCGGAACTTTTGGGCGCCTCGATCGCAAGTACGGATGGGTAGACGGGGATGAACGAACCACGCAATACACTGGACGACTGGCTCGCTGCCGCGCGCGCGGATCTGGCGCAACGATCGCCACCGGGGTGGATCGAGCCCGCGATCACTGCGCGCCAATCGGAGGGCCTGCTGCTGCGTCGGCTGCGCCCCGGCCCGCCGGCCAAGCCTCCGCGCGTCCGGTCGCGCTGGTGGTGGAGCGTGCCGGTTGGCGTTGCAACGATTCTCGTCGTCCCCGCTGGCGTGCTGGTTCTCGCGAACGGCGGCGCGCCGCCGTTCGCACGGGCGCGCGCCCCCGCGTTCATGGCCTTGACGCCGATCGAGGCGATCGCGGCCGAACCGCGTCCGCTGGTGATTGCCTCCGAGGTGCCGCGCGCGCAGCTGGCTGCGATCGGCCTGCCGGTCGATCCGGCGCGCGCCGACCAGCCGGTACGCGCGGAGTTCCTGGTATCGCAACGCGGCGCGGTGCTCGCGGTCCGGTTTTCTCCCGAATGACGACAAATGGAGCGATGGATGACGTTGCCCGGTCTGAACCGCATCGCCATGTGCGCGCTCGTGTTGAGCTTCTCCGGCATCGCTCACGCGCGGCCGCGGCCGGCGATCGTGACGGAAACCGGCGATACGATCGATCTCCCGCTGTACGCTCAGCTGGGCGCGTTTACATCGCCGGCGATGAATTTCGCGGCGTCCGAAGCCGGCACCAGCCGCATCGTGAAAGGGGCGCCGTACAGCGCCGAGGCGGTGAGCGAGTCGAACCAGCCGCATCGTGAAAGGGGCGCCGTACAGCGCCGAGGCGGTGAGCGAGTCGATCCAGGTCCTGATGGACGGCAACAAGATCCAGAAGCGCTCCGTGCAGCGGCTCGCGCGCGATGGTGAAGGGCGCACGCGCGTCGAACGCCTGAAACGCGACGGAAGTGTAGAAAGCGTGCTGATCAACGACGCGGTCGCGGGCAAGCGCTATTGGCTCTTGCCCACGACGAAGCGCGCGATCGAGATGTCGATGGGCACTCATGTCGCGCCGATGCACATGGCGCCTCTGCCCCCGCTTCCGCCAGTACTGCCGACAACGCCGGGCGCCCCACCGGCGCCTCCCGTGCAGCCCGCTCCCCCAGCGCCGCCGCCGCCGATGTCCGGCGAAGAAGCCCGCTCATGGGCGGAAGAGATGCGTCGCTGGGCGCGCGACCTGGCAGCCCGCCTCCGGGACGAGCAGAAGGTCGCCTACGAGACCGAGGCGAGCGCGACGCAGGATCCGAACGCGCCGGCGCGGGTGATCGTGAAGCGGACCGGCGGCGGAGACGGCGATGGGCGCAGCGTCGACATCGACGTCGTGCGCGTGACCGAATCACCTGACGACGCGGCCGAAGGTGCGGTGGCTGCGATCGCGGCGCTCCCGCCGGTGCCGGTCGCGGGCGGGCCGACGGGCGAAGGTGTGACGACGGCTCTCGGCAGCAAGGAATTCGATCGTGTGCGCGCCGACGGTTCGCGCACGACCTGGACCATCCCGGCCGGAAAGATCGGCAACGAAAAGCCCATCGAGATCGTTTCGGAACGCTGGTATTCGCCCGAGCTGCTGCTCGTGGTGTCCTCGCGCTACTTCGATCCGCGCCGCGGTGAGACGACGTATCGGCTGGCCGGCCTCAAGCGCGGAGAGCCGGAAGCCGCGCTGTTCCAGATTCCGGCGGACTACGAGCGGCGTCCGAATCGAGCGAAACGCGACGAGCGCGGCGGGAACTGACCGCTGGCGACCGTGGCGACGCTCAAGCGGCACGACGGTGCCGCCCGCGCGCGAGAACATTGGCCAGATAGCGACCCGTGTAGCTTGCCAGGTTGCTAGCGACCGTCTCCGGGCTGCCCGTGGCCACGATCCGCCCGCCGCCTTCGCCGCCCTCCGGACCCAGGTCGATCACCCAGTCCGCAGTCTTGATGACGTCGAGGTTGTGCTCGATCACCACCACCGTATTGCCCGCCGCCCGCAGCTGGTGCAACACGTTGAGCAGCAGCGCGATGTCGTGGAAGTGCAATCCGGTGGTCGGCTCGTCCAGGATGTACAGCGTGCGCCCGGTGTCGCGTTTGGAAAGCTCGAGCGAGAGCTTCACGCGCTGCGCCTCACCGCCGGACAGCGTCACCGCGCTTTGCCCGAGGCGCAGGTAACCCAGACCGACATCGAGCAGCGTCTGCAGCTTGCGCGCGATCACCGGGACCGCGCCGAAGAACTCGAAGGCCTGCTGCACCGTCAGGTCGAGCACCGCGGCGATGTTGCGGCCCTTGTACGCCACCTCGAGCGTCTCGCGGTTGTAGCGTGCACCGTGGCAGGTGTCGCAGGGAACGTAGATATCGGGCAGGAAGTGCATCTCGACCTTGATCAGGCCATCGCCCTCGCAGGTCTCGCAGCGCCCGCCCTTGACGTTGAAGGAGAAGCGTCCCGCCTCGTAGCCGCGTTCGCGTGCGGTCGGCGTCTCGGCGAACAGCTCGCGAATCGGAGTGAAAAGTCCGGTGTAGGTCGCCGGATTCGAACGCGGCGTGCGCCCGATCGGGCTCTGATCGACGGTCACGATCTTGTCGAAGTGCTCGAGACCCTCGATGGACGCATGAGGCGCGGGCTGCGCCGACGAGCCGTACAGGTGGCGCGCGACCGTGGCCGCGAGCGTGTCATTGATCAGGGTCGACTTGCCTGAGCCGGAGACTCCGGTGACGCACACGAAAAGTCCGACCGGCAGCTCGAGATCGACCTGTTTGAGGTTGTTGCCGCTACTGCCAAGCAGCCGCAAGGCGTGCAGACCCGGTCGGACGCGGGCAGGGGGTACCTCGATACGACGCCGGCCTGCGAGGTAGGCGCCCGTCAGCGAATCGGCCGCCGCCTCGATCGCCGGCGGTGCGCCAACGGCGACGACATGCCCGCCGTGTTCGCCGGCGCCCGGACCCATGTCGATCACGTGGTCGGCGGCGCGAATCGCGTCCTCGTCGTGCTCGACCACGAGCACCGTGTTTCCGAGGTCGCGCAGGTGTCGCAGGGTTGCGATCAGGCGTTCGTTGTCGCGCTGGTGCAAGCCGATCGAGGGCTCGTCCAGGACGTACATGACGCCGGTGAGGCCGGAGCCGATCTGCGAGGCGAGCCGGATACGCTGGGCCTCGCCGCCGGACAGCGTGTCCGCGGCGCGATCCAGCGTCAGGTACGTGAGACCGACATCGTTGAGGAAACGCAGGCGCAGCGCGATCTCGCGCACGATGCGCCCGCCGATCTCGCCTTTCGCGCCCGGCAGATCGAGTGCGGCGAAATACCCCTGCACCTGCGCCAGCGGCGCCCCTTCGATCTCGTAGATGGCGCGCCGCGCGGCGCCTTCGCCGATGAAGACGAAGCGCGCCTCGCGGCGCAGGCGCGTGCCGTTGCACTCGGGGCAGGGCCGGGCATTGCGGTACTTGGCGAGTTCCTCGCGCACCGCCGGCGAGTCGGTCTCGCGCCAGCGGCGCTCCATATTCGGCAGCACACCCTCGAAGGCGTGCCGCCGCACGATCCGGCGTCCCTTCTCGTTGGTGTATGAAAAAGGCAGCGTCTCTTCGCCGGTCCCATGCAGGATCCGGTCGCGAAACGCCGCGGGCAGCTGCTCCCACGGCGCGTCGAGATCTGCCTGCAGGTGCTTCGCGAGCGACGCCAGCATCTGGAAGTAGTACTGGTTGCGCCCATCCCATCCCTTGATCGCGCCATTCGCAAGCGAAAGCTCGGGATGCGTCACGACGCGCGCCGAGTCGAAGAACTCGACCGTCCCGAGGCCGTCGCACTTCGGGCAGGCCCCGAGCGGATTGTTGAACGAGAACAGGCGCGGCTCGAGCTCGGCGATCGAGTATCCGCACACCGGGCAGGCGAAGCGGTTCGAAAACACCGTCTCGGCGCCGTTGTCGGTGTCCAGGAGGAGCGCGCGGCCCTCGGCGATGCGCAGCGCGGTCTCGAACGACTCCGCGAGGCGCTGGCGCCCGTCGGGCCGGATCTTCAAGCGGTCCACGACGACGTCGATCGAATGTTTTTCGTTTCTGGCCAGCTTCGGCAGCGCGTCGGCTTCGACCACGGCTGCATCGACGCGGAAGCGCACGAAGCCCTGCACGCGCAGGTCGTCGAAGAGTTCCTCGAACCCGCCCTTGCGCTCGCGCACCACCGGCGCGAGCACGAGCACCCGGGTGTCGGGCGGCAGCGCCAGCGCGCTGTCGACCATCTGCGCCACGCTCTGCGCCGTGAGCGCGAACTCCGGGTGGTCGGGGCAATACGGTGTGCCGGCGCGTGCAAACAACAGGCGCAGGTAGTCGTGAATCTCCGTCACGGTTCCGACCGTCGACCGCGGATTGTGCGAAGAGGCTTTCTGCTCGATCGCGATCGCTGGCGATAGACCCTCGATCAGGTCGACGTCGGGCTTCTCCATCAACTGCAGGAACTGGCGCGCGTAAGCGGACAGCGACTCGACGTAGCGCCTCTGTCCCTCGGCGTAGAGGGTGTCGAACGCCAGTGAGCTCTTGCCCGAGCCGGACAGGCCCGTGATCACGACGAGCTGGTCGCGCGGCAGATCGACGTCGATGTTCTTCAGGTTGTGGGTGCGCGCACCACGAACCCGGATCGTTTCCATTGGCCTGCTCGCAACCCTTCGCAAAATGCGCAAGGCAAACCGCCAACTATAGCGGTGCAGCGTCGCTCGACCCTGTCCAACCTACCGGCAAGGCCATCTAGCCGGGGTGAAAAGGGCGCTCCAAAACGTGGGTACGTGGCCGCTGAGTATCATGCGCCAAGATGCCCTGCCGGCAGGGGCGGTGCGGCACCTACGCGGCGGCACACGGGACGAAATTCGACCTCGGAGAGAAAATGGCCTCGGTCAACAAGGTAATCCTGATCGGCAATCTCGGGCGCGATCCGGAAACGCGCTACAGCCCGGACGGAGCGGCGATCACCAATGTGTCGATTGCAACCACCCGCCGGTACAAGGACTCCAGCGGCCAGCAGCAGGAGGAGACCGAGTGGCACCGGGTCGTGTTCTTCGGCCGCCTGGCGGAAATCGCGGGGGAGTACTTGCGCAAAGGGCGGCCTGTTTACGTCGAGGGCCGGCTCAAGACGCGCAAGTGGACCGACAAGGAAGGCAACGACAAGTACTCGACGGAAATCGTCGCCGAGAACATGCAGCTGCTCGGCTCGCGCGATGGCGGCGGCGGTGGCTACGAGGGCGGCGACGAAGCCTCGGCGCGCGGCGGCGCGCGCGAGAGCAGCGGGCGCGAAGGCGCGCGACCGGCGGGAGGCGCCAAGCAACCGGCGCCCAACATCGCCGAGATGGACGATGACATCCCGTTCTGAGTCGTTCCCACGAACTCTCACGCAAGGCGCCTTCGGGCGCCTTTTTGTTCGGAGCGCGGTTTTCATCGCGCTGTACGTGCTGCTCGACGCCGCGGCCTACACGCTGCCCGCCGCGCCCTTCGCGGCGACCCCTTGGAACCCGCATCCGGCCCTGGCCGTCGTGCTGGTAATCGATGGCGGCATCTGGTATGCGCCCGCCGTCTTTGCCGCCGTGGCCTTGGCCGAGGTGCTGGTGCGCGATGCCCCGGGCACGCTTCTGGGCACCGCGATCGCCTGCGCCGGGATGGCCGGCTCCTACGTCTGTGCCGGCCTCGCGGTACGCCGGGTCGTCCGCGTACCGTGGGCGCTCGCCGGTGTGCGCGACGTGGCCAGGTTCGTCGCCGTTTCCGCGGCGGGAACGCTGGCCGCGGCTGCGCTGTATGTCGGCGGATATCTCACCGACGGCACGCTCGACTTCGCGGAAGCTCCGCGGGCGCTCGGGCACCTGTGGATCGGCGACCTGCTCGGCCTGGCAGTGCTGGCACCGTTGCTGATGCTGCTGGCGCAAGGTGCGTGGCGCAGCTGGCGCCGCCTCGATCGCACGCTGCGCCGTGTCGCCGTCCGGGACACCGTGCTGCTGGTCGCCGCGCTCGCGGCACTGCTCGTCGTCGTTTTCGGGGTCAAGCCCTTCGACGAGTTCCGCATGTCGTACCTGCTGTTCCTGCCGATGATCGCCTTCGCGCTGCGCTATGGCCTGGTCGGGGCGGCGCTCGGCCTGCCCTGCGCGCAGATCGGCTTCGTGCTCTCGCTCGTCATCACCGAGACGCTGTCGACGTCGGCGGTCGAGTTCCAGCTGCTCATGCTCACGCTGGCGATCACCACGCTCTTCTTCGGCGCGCTCGCCGACGAGCGCACGCGGTCGGGCGAGATCCTCGCCAGCCGCGAGAGGGAACTGCGGGTGCAGCAGTCAGCGCTATCGGCGGCACAGCGCTCCGCTGCTGCGGCGGAACTGGCTGCAGCGCTTGCGCATGAACTCAATCAGCCGCTTTCGGCAATCGGCACCTATGCCAGCGCCTGCCGCGTTCTTGCGCGCAACGGCAGCGATCGCGAGCAACTGTTGAACGCGCTCGAACGGGTGGCCGAAGAGAGTGCACGCGCCGGCCAGTTCGTGCGCCGCATGCGGGACTTCTTCCGCACCGGCGCCGCGCACATGGAGCGGGTCGACGTGGCGGCCCTCGTTGCATCGGCGCGCGACCAGGCGGCGGACCGGCTGGCGCGCAGCCGCATCGCCTGGCGCGAATCAATCGAAGCCGGCCTGCCGCCGGTGCCCGTCGATCGGGTCCAGATCGGCGCTGTCCTCGGCAACCTGCTCGGCAATGCCATCGACGCGCTGGCCGGCTCCGGGCCGCCGCGCGCAATCGAGGTGCGCGCGCGCCGCACCGACGGCAACGCGATTCGCATCGAGGTGCGCGATTCGGGCCCCGGCGTGCCGGTCGAGGTACGCGATCGCCTGTTCCAGCCGATGGCGACCAGCAAGCCCGAGGGCATGGGGCTCGGACTCGTGATCAGCCGCACGATCGCCGAAAGACACGGTGGTAGGCTCTGGCTCGATACGGAATCGCACCAGACGAACTTCTGCCTCGAACTGCCGATCGAACCGCCACATGAGCATTGACTCGTCCCAGGCTGCGCTGACCGGTTCCGCGGTCTACCTCGTCGAGGACGATCGCGCGGTGCGCGAGTCCCTCGAGCTGCTGCTGCGCCTGCGCGGGTTCATCCCGAAGGGGTTCGCGAGCGGCGAAGAATTCCTTGCCTACAGCGCCCTGCAGCGTCCGGCCTGCGCGTTGCTCGACGTACGGCTGCCCGGCATCGACGGTCTGGAGCTGCAGCGGCAGTTGCGGCATAAGCATCCGGGCCTGCCCACGATCGTGATCACGGCGCATGGCGACGTGAGCACCGCGCGCACTGCGCTGCGCGACGGCGCGGTCGACTTCCTCGAAAAGCCCATCGACGAGGGCGATCTTCTGGATGCCGTCACCACTGCGCTGACGAGCGACCAGCGCATCGTGCAGGAAGCGCGCGACCGCGAGGAACTGGCGGCGCGCTTGCAGCGCCTGACCGCGCGCGAGATGGAGGTCTTCGAGCGCATCACCAACGGCCAGCACAATCGCGAGATCGCGGAAGAGTTCGGTATCAGTCCGCGTACCGTCGAAGTGCATCGGGCCCGGATCATGGAAAAGCTGCGTGCGCGCCGCGTAGCCGATCTGTTCCGACTGCGGTTCGATCTCGAGCGCAACCAGCCGGGCGCGTGAGAAAAGTTCCGCGCGCGATCTCACGCGAAAGCGGCGTACCGATCGCATGAGGCGTTAGCTCCGATACGCGGTCGACGACTCTCCGCAGATTTACGTACGCTCTCCACCGAATTTCGTACCCGGCGCACGCTGGTTACGCTGCGTTCGAACCTGATGTCGAGCAGTTCCGCTTCATTGCCAGCAGTGCGGCGCGGATCAGCAAGGCATCGAGTTTCCGAGCGACGGCAGCAAGCGAGGTCGACTCTCCTCGCTTTCAAGCCCGCGGTGGCCCTCGAGGCGCGCGGGCTTTTTCTTTTTTTCAACCCACCGTCCGCGATGCGCGCGACGCCGCTCGGGCGCATATCCGACGCTCCATGGCCCACGACTTCCTTCCACCTTGGCCGTTGCAGGGAACGAGTGCGCTCACGCTCGCGCTCCTGGCGCTGATCGCGGCAATCTGCGGGGAGATCGCAGCGCGCCTGCGCGTCCCGAGGCTGATCGGCTATACGCTGGTCAGCGTGCTCTTCGCAGCCGCCGCGGCGGCTCTCGCGCGTATCCGGCTGGCGCCGATCGATGCAGAGTCGGCCGACCTGGTACTTGGTGTCTGCGCAGCGATCATCCTGTTCGAGGTGGGCCAGCGCGTCTCGTGGGGCTGGCTGAAACGCAATCCCTCGTTGACCGTCACGAGTGTCATCGAGGCGGGCCTGACCTTTCTCGTCGTCTACCTCGTCATGCGTCTGGGAACCTTCTCACCTCTCGCGGCAGCGCTGATAGCGGCGATCTCGGTCGCCACGTCCCCGGCGGTGGCCCTGGCGGTCGTACGCGAGCTGCGCGCGCAGGGCCAGATTACCGAACGCACGCTGTTGTTGACGGCGATGAACAGCATCTACGCCGTGTTGCTCGCGACGCTGATGCTCGCGTGGGTGCAGGTCGATGCCCACCTCGACGCATTCGCGTGGAGCGATATCGGCCGCTGGATCCTACCGACGTCGTACCTGGTCTTCGGTTCGCTCGTACTGTCTGCGGTGGCAGCGCGGTTGCTCCTGCGCGCGCTCGCCCTGGTGCGGGGCGAACGCGGGGCGCAGATCGTGGTCGTGCTCGCGTTCATTGCGATCGTGTTCGCGCTGGCGCAGTCGCTGCATCTGTCGCCCCTGCTCGCCCTGCTGACCTGCGGCGCATTCGCACGCACCCTGGACCATGAGCGCCGCCTGCTGGCGGCCGAACTCGGCATGCCCGCCGCGATCGCGCTCGTGCTGTTCTTTGCGCTGTCGTTTGCAACCGTCAGGCTCGACCTGAGCTTCAACATCTGGCTGGCGGCGCTGGCGCTGGTGGCCGTGCGGGCGCTATGCAAGGTCGGCGCCGCCACGCTGCTCGCCCGTCCCGCGGGACTTGCGTGGCGCAAGGGCCTACTGGTCGGCGCGGGACTGCTGCCGATGTCGGCGGTTGCACTGCTGCTGACACGCGATGTGGCCGCGCTGAATCCGGGCCTCGCCGCGCAGGTGGGCGGCGTGGTCGTGATCGGTGTCGTGCTGATGCAGGTCGTCGGCGCATTGTTGCTTGCCGCGGCACTGCGCCGCGGCGGCGAGACGCGGGACTGAAGCGCGCGGGAGATCGCGATGGACACGCCGATGAATTTTTCCACCTCCGCTCCGCTCACGATGGGAGTCGAACTCGAACTGCAGGTCATCGACCGGCGCACGGGTGACCTGACACGCGGCGCCTCGGACCTGATTCACCTGGTCGAGCGCAAACCCTTTCCCGGCGACATCAAGCCGGAGATCACGGAGAGCATGATCGAGATCAGCACCTCGGTCCACACGGAGTTCGGCGCGCTGCGCGACCAGCTTCGCAGCATGCGCGAGACGCTCGTCGTCGCGGCCGACAAGCTCGACCTGCGCCTGGCCGGGGGTGGTGCCCACCCGTTCCAGCACTGGAGCGAGCGGCAGATCTTCGATCGTCCGCGGTTCCGGCACGTCGCGGGGCTGTACGGCTATCTGGCGAAGCAGTTCACCGTGTTCGGCCAGCACGTGCACATCGGCTGCGCCGACGGGACGTCGGCGATGCGGCTCCTGCACAGTCTCGCGCGCTACGTGCCGCAGTTCATCGCGCTCGCCGCATGCAGCCCCTATTACCAGGGCGTCGACTCCTCGTTCGACTGCTCGCGCCTGAACACCGTGTTCGCGTTTCCGCTCTCGGGGCGGGCGCCGTTCGTCACCGACTGGGAAGGATTCGAGAGCTACTTCGGCAAGATGCGCGCGCTGGGTGTCGTCGAGAGCATGAAGGACTTCTACTGGGACATCCGGCCGAAGCCCGAGTACGGCACGATCGAGGTGCGCGTCTTCGATACGCCGCTGTCGGTCGATCGTGCTGCCGAACTTGCAGGGTATCTGCAGGCGATCTGCGCCTGGCTGCTCGATACGCACGCGCGTCCGGCCGGCGAAGACATCTATCTCACGTACAGCTACAACCGGTTCCAAGCATGCCGCTTCGGCCTCGAGGGGCAGGTGATCGACTCTGTCAGCGGAGCGATCGTGCCGCTGCACCAGGACGTGCTCGCCACCATCGCGAAGGTCAGGCCGTACGCCGAGAAACTGAACGGAGGGCTTGCGCTGGAGGCGATCGAATCGATCGTGCGGGTCTCGGGCAACCACGCCCGCCGCCAGCGCGAGACGTTTGAACGCTCGCGTTCGCTCGCCGAGGTGATTCTCGACTCCGCCCTGTGCTGGGCCGGCAGGGACCGCTGACTATGCCGGGCCCGGGTGGTTCAGGCAGCGCAGTACCTCGTCGTGCAATGCGCCGCCCGACGCGATCAGCGAGGGCTGTTCGAGCGGATTGCCGCCGCTCCAGCTCGTGACACGACCGCCCGCGCCCTCGATCACCGGCACGACCGCGGCAACGTCCCAATACGAAAGCGAAGGGTCGAGCATGATGTCGGCCCCGCCGGTGGCAACCGCGAAGTAGCCGAAGCAGTCGCCCCATGTGCGGTACAACTTTGCCCTCCGGATCAAGGTCTCGACCGCAGGTCCGCCAGGCTGTTCGCCCGTGCTCCAATGGGTGGTCGCCAGCACGGTGGCATCGCCCAGGTTGGCGCAGGGGCGGACTTTGACGACGCGTTCGCTGCCGTCTGCGCGGTAGAGGCGGCACGCGGCCGCATGGCCGATCAGGGCATGCCCGGCGGCGGGATGAGCGATGACGCCCAGCACGGGGCGAAAGCCGGTCCCGTCATCGCGTTCGAGGGCAATCAAGGTGCCGAACAGGAAGCAGTTCGAGATGAACGCGCGCGTGCCATCGACCGGGTCGATCACCCAGCGGTAGCGCGTGCCGTCGCTTGCCGTCTCCTTGACGCCGAATTCTTCGCCGAAGATTCCGTGGCCCGGATAGCGCGCTTCGATCAGCGCACGCATGGCCTCTTCGGCGCCCCGATCGGCTTGCGTGACGGGCGTGGCATCGGCCTTCGTGAGAACGGGCGTTGCGCCGAGGAAAAACGGGCGGATCGTGGAGAAGGCCGTTGCGATGAGCTCGTGAGCGAAGGGGATGAATTCGCGCCCTTCCGCATCGCTCAAGCCGGCGCTGAATTTCGCATTGCCCCCCATAGGCGAGCGTCAGGTGAGCGCGACGCCCGCGGCGAGCGCCACGTAGTGCTCCAGCGGCGGCGTCGCACGGCCAGCCACCTTCGCGAGATCGTCCCAGCAGCGCAGACGAACCGCGTCCGTCGCGAACGGCTGCGCGATAAACACATCGGCCTGCGCCGGCGTGAAGACGCCGCCCTGCAGCCGCAGGCTGCGCAACGAATCGGCCGACAAAGCCGCCAGATAGGCGGCACCGGAACGCGATCCATCGCCCCGCGCGCAGAGATAGCGCTTGGCGTCCACGTGCAGCCGGATCGGCGCGAGGACCGCGTCGGGGAACAGGCCGCGCAGGCGCGGAATGGCCACGAATTCGTGCTTGTCGTCGATGCCGCGCAAGGTCGGCGTCTCGCCCTGGTCGTTGAGCATGTGGCCGAGGTCGTGCAGCAGCGACGCCGTGATCAACGATGCCGGCGCCCCGGCCTCTTCCGCGAGCGCGGCGCTTTGCAACGCGTGTTCGAGCTGGGTGACGGGTTCGCCGCTGTACATGCGGGTTCCGTGCGCGGCGAAGAGCGCGCCGATGGCGTCGAGGGTGAGGGGCATGCCGGTGCGTCAGGGCGCGTGTCGCCGCGCCATGCGGTTTCTTCAGTTCAGATCGTACGCGGTTGGTTGGCCCAGCTCCGGCGCCGAAGTTTCGACCACCCGAGTCTTGGACAACACGCCCGCTGACTCGAGGATCGGATACGCGACCGAACAGAAGAGCGAGTTCATGCGCTTGAAGTCGGCAAGCAGGTCGAGGTGCAATGAACTGGTCTCGATCGACTGCGGCGTGTTGCCCGACAAGCGCTGCAGGTGATTGTCCGCGTAGCGCATCTCGAGTTCGCGGAAGGCGATTTTCTGGGCGATCAGGTGCTGCGCGCTCCTGAGATCGCCATTGACGAACACCGCGACGGCGAGCTTGAGATTGACGAGCAGGTGCCGGTGCAGGTCCTCGATCTCGCTCATGCCGGCATCGGAGAACGACAGGTTATGCTGGATCTTCTTCTCCACGACATCGAGCATTACGCGCTCGACGATGTCGCCGGCATGCTCCATGTTGATGGTGAACTGGATGATGTCGGCCCAGCGCTTCGACTCCCTTGCCTCGAGTGCCTCGCGGCTGACCTGCGTCAGATAGAGCTTGATCGCCGTGTACAGACGGTCGATCTCGTCATCGCGCTTGCGCAAGGCCTCGGCCAGCTGGAAGTCATTCGTGCGCAGCACGGTGTAGAGGCCGGCCACCATCTCCTGGACCACGTCCGCCAGGCGGATCGATTCGCGCGCGGCATTCGCGATCGCCAGCGTCGGTGTGGCGAGCGCGGTCGGGTCGAGATGGCGCGGCTGGCCGGGCATCTCGGCCGCGGGTTTGGCGGGCAGCCAGCGGTCGACGGCGCGCGCAAGTGGAACGATGCAGGGCAGGAAGATCGCGGCCAGCAGCGCGTTGAAAGCAAGATGGAGGTTGAGGACGAGCCGCTGGGCGTCGCCGTCGCCGAGATGGTGGATCCACGGCAGCGCAGCCGGAAGCAGCGCAAGCGCAAGCACGCAGCCGGTCGCCTTCGCAAGCAGGTTCCCCAGCGGGACCCGGCGCGAGATCGGGTCGGCGTTCAGCGTCGTCAACACGGCGACCACCCCGCCGCCCAGGTTGGCGCCGAGAACCAGCGTCAGCGCGACCGGGATCGCGATGACGCTCGAGGCGGCAAGCGCCGCCGTCAGCAGCACGATGGCCAGGCTCGAGTAGCACAGCACCGTGAACAGAGCGCCAAGCAGGACATCTAGCAGCGCATCCCCCGAGAGCTGGCTCAGCAGCACCTTCACCCCCGCGGCTTGGGTCAGCGGCGCCGACGCCTGCACGATCAACTGCAGCGCGAGGATGATGATGCCGAGGCCGAGCGCGATGCGGCCAACCTGTCCGGCGCGCTCGTTGCGCCGCGACAGGAAGATACTCACGCCGACGACGATCAGGAGCGGGGCCAGCCACGAAAGGCGCAGGGAGAGCACCTGAGCCATCAGAGCCGTGCCGACATCGGCGCCGAGCATCACCGCCAGCGCCGCGCCCGTCGTCATGAGGCCCTGGCCGGCAAACGACGAGGCGAGAAGCGCTGTTGCGGTGGAACTTTGCAGCAGGCTGGTCACGCCGATCCCGGCCAGGAAAGCACCGGTGCGGGTACCGACGCTGCGCCGGAGGATCTGCCGCAAATTCGCACCGAATACCCGCAGGACGCCCGTGCGCACGATGTGCGTCCCCCAGACGAGCAGGGCAATCGCGGCGAACAGGTTCAGCAGCGTCTGCATGGTGCGTTGGGCGCCTGCGTCTATGCTCCGCTTCGGTGCGACGAGTGGGAAGGAGGATGAAGTCCCGCTCTGGCGAGACCGGTTGCCGCCTGGATCCCATCCCACCTCTGCCCCTCGTCCTGCAGGGGAGGGAAGATCCGCGGTGCGCGCTGCGCCCGCACTAGAACGGGATCGAATACGTCTTCACGTTGGTGAAGGACTTCATCGCCTCCGCGACGCCTTCCTTGTACCCCAATCCCGAATCCTTGATGCCGCCAAAAGGCGTCGATTCCAGGCGGTAGCCGGGGACCTCGCGCACGTTGACCGTACCGACGTTCAAATCCCGGACGAAGCGCGTGATGTAGTCGAGCCGGTTCGTGCAGACCGCCGAAGAAAGGCCGTACGCGGTGCCATTCGCGAGCGCGATCGCCGCGTCGATATCGGCGAAGCGCATGACGGGCGACACCGGGCCGAAGGTCTCCTCCATCACCAGCGGCATCTCCGGGCGCACATGATCGAGCACGGTCGGCGAGTACAGCGCTCCCTCGCGGAGGTTCCCGGCAAGCAGTCTCGCGCCACGCGACACCGCATCCTCGACCCGCGCCTGCATCGAACAAGCCGCCGCCTCGTCGATGACGGTTCCCATGTCGGTCGACGGATCGAGCGGATCGCCGTACTTCACCGCGCGTGTCCTGGCGAGCAGCAGTTCCACGAAGCGATCAGCCACCGACTCCTGTACCAGCATGCGCTTGACCGCGGTGCAGCGCTGCCCCGAGTTCTTGTACGAGCCGCTCGCCGCCAGGGTGGCTGCTTCAACGAGGTCGGCGTCCTCCATCACGATCAACGGATCGTTTCCGCCGAGTTCGAGCACCTGCCGCTTGTAGATCGCCCTGGCAGCGATCGCCTTGCCGATGGCCACGCCGCCG
Source organism: Burkholderiaceae bacterium (assembly GCA_035502095.1). Taxonomy (GTDB): domain Bacteria; phylum Pseudomonadota; class Gammaproteobacteria; order Burkholderiales; family Burkholderiaceae_F; genus JAKANT01. Next base: position 78,031 of record DATJUX010000048.1, on the reverse strand, counting down.
GTGAACGTGATCAGGTCCACGTCCGGGCTGGTAAGCAGTTCCTCCCCGATCTCGCGCGGGTCGCCGGTCACCACCGACAGCATCTGGGGCGGGAGCCCGGCTTCGTAGAGGATGTCGGCAAGGACGAAAGCTGCCAGCGGCGTTTTCTCGCTTGGCTTCAAAACCACGCGATTGTTGGTTGCGATCGCGGGCGCGACCTTGTGCACGACCTGGTTCAGCGGGTGGTTGAACGGCGTGATGGCCGCGATCACGCCGAGAAGCGGCTCGCGCAGCGTGTAGACCTTGCGTTGCTTGCCGTGCGGCGTCAGGTCGCACGAGAAGACCTGGCCATCGTCGACCAGCGCCTGGTTGGCGGCGAACAGAAGCACGTCGCTCGCACGTCCGACCTCGTAGTGCGTGTCCTTCAGGCATAGGCCGGACTCGAGCGTGATGTCGCGTGCGATCTCATCGCGCCGCTCGGCGATCAGCGCGCCCGCGCGCATCAATATGCGATAGCGGTCATGGCGGCTCAACCGGCTCTTGAACACGCGCGCGGCGGCGAGAGCGCGCCGCACGTCGTCCGCCGTCGCCATCGACACCCTGGCGATCGGCGCACCGGTGAACGGATAACGCACCTCGAAAGTGCGCTCGCGGGGGAGCATCTCGCCGGCGATGCGCAGCGGCTCCTCGCGGACCGGGGCGATCGGCGCGTTCATTGCGCGTGGTTCAACGCCAGATCGAAGGCGTCGAAATTGCGCAGCCGGCGGTCGGTATCGACGCCGCGGAGGGGACGGTTCAACACCAGCGGCACGCGCTGTTCAGAGACCCCGCCATGCGACCGCAGCGGCAATTCGAGTTGCGAGAGGTCGTGGCGGGTAACCGAGGTCCCGAGCACGACGTCGCGCTCGCCGACGACGACGATATCGCCGATCCGGTCGGCAGGAAGCTCGAACCTCAGTGCGGCGTCGTCGCGCGGCAGCACGAGTTCGATCCCGCGTCGCTCGCGCAGGCGCAGACTCACGGCCGCGACCTCGGCCGCGTCGAGGTAGATGGTCGCAAAGGACCCGAGTGCGCCGTGGTGGACGACGTAAGGATCGGTGATCGGGAGGATCACGCGCGACCTGCCAGCGCCGATCCACGCATCCAGCAGGTCCTGCAGGTAGATGACGTTGGGACTTGCATCCAGCTTGGTCTTCGCGTTCATGCCGTGGTCCGCCGTGACGGCGACCACTGCGCCGATCTCGTCCAGGCGCGCGAGGTAGCGATCCATCGTCTCGAAGAACCGGTTCGCCTCCGGGTCACCCGGGGCATGCTTGTGCTGCACGTAGTCGGTGGTCGAAAGGTAGAGCACATCCGGACGGGCCTTCTGCAGCAGTCGCACGCCGGCGGCGAACACGAACTCTGAAAGGGCCGCCGAATAGACCGAAGGGAGCGGCATGCCGACCAGTGGCAGCACCTCGGCGATCCCGTTCTCCGCTTCGGTGACCTGGTCCGCATGCTCGGAGGAAAAGCAGATTCCACGCATCCGATGGCCGAGCAACCGGCGCAGCTTGTCCTTGGCGGTGACCACGGCGACTTTCTGCCCCGCATCGGCAAGTGCCGCCAGCAACGTCGGTGCGCGCAGCCACTTCGGGTCGTTCATCATCACTTCGGTGCGGGACTCGGCGTCGTACAGGTAGTTGCCGCAGATCCCGTGCACCGACGGCGGCGCACCGGTCACGATCGAAAGATTATTGGGATTGGTAAAGCTCGGGATGACGCAGTCGGCCACAAGAGCGGTGCCCGTGGCGAGCCAGCGCTTCATCGTCGGCATCACGCCTTGCGACACGGCCTGCGCGATGTAGTCGGGCTCGCAGCCGTCGACACAGACCACGACGGTCGGAGCTTTCGGCAGCGCATAGTCCCGGCCGTTGACCGTCACCATTGGATCATCCTTTCCGTCCGGCCCGCGCGCGCACCGGTGCGCTGCCGTTGCGCACCCGCCTGGCCTCGCTGTCGAGCACACGCTCCTTCGAGTGCATGACGTGCTCGAACATCGCTTGCCCGGCGGCCTCGGCGTCGCCCGATGCGATCGCCTTCAGGATCTGCCGGTGCTCGGCGGCCGAGTGCGGCAGCAGGGCGCGATCGACGAGGTTGCGGCGCCGGAACAGCGCCAATTCCTTGACGAGCTTGCGATAGATCGCCGCCATCTTGCGGTTGCCGACGAATTCGATCAGGGTGTCGTGGAACTGCAGATTGAGGAGGTGATAGGCGTCGGCATCGTCGGCCCGCGCGGCCTGGTCCATGCCGTCCACGATGGCACGCGCGCGCCTGAGTTGCTCGGGCGTGATCGAGCCTGCGAGGCGGCGTCCGGCGAGTTCGTCCATCACCGCGCGCAGATCGTAGATTTCCATCGCTTCTTCGACCGGGATGTCGCGCACGAACACGCCGCGGTTCTTCTCCTGCCGTACCAGGCCCGCCTCCTCGAGCATGCGAAAAGCCTCCCGGATCGGACCGCGCGAGACGCCGAGACGCTCGGACAGCCATGCTTCGGCAAGCTTGGCGCCGGGCGCCAGTTCGCCGTCAAGAATGAGGCGCTCGATCTCCTGCTGCGCCGCGCTCGAGAGCGACGCCGAGCGCAACAACGCGATGGTCGGATGCGCGATGACCGTGGAAGCTGGCATGGATGGATTGTATGTGCTCGCCAGCAGATTGTCGACAATCTGCAAAAAACAATTGACAGGCAAGGGCCGCTGCGTAGACTGCCGCGGCCGGAAAGAACGCCGGGCTCCCGGCTCCTCGGTGCCGCACGGCACCGGGAGGGGGGCGTCGATAGGCGTCACCGGTCAGTCAATCGGCATGGCTAGCCTGGGGAGCCGCCAGCCGGCAACGTTCGGGCCGCCAGCGAAGATGTGCCCGTCGAAAAGATGTCTGAGGAGGAAATTCATGGTCCACCGCATTACAGCGCCCGGCAAACTGCTCGCCGCCATCAGCCTTGCAGCGGTCGCCTTCGGCGCCGCCGCGCAGAAGACCCAGCTCACCGTCTACACCGCCCTCGAAACGGATCAATTGAAGGCCTACCAGAGCTCGTTCGAGAAGGCCAACCCGAACATCGAGATCGTTTGGGTGCGTGACTCGACGGGCGTCATCACCGCCAGGCTGCTGGCCGAGAAGGCAAATCCGAAAGCGGACGTGGTGATGGGTGTCGCCGCGACCAGTCTCGCGATCTTCGATGCGGAAGGCATGCTTCTGCCGTATGCGCCGGTCGGCTTGAACCGGATCGCACCGCAGTACCGTGACAGCAAGAATCCGCCGGCCTGGACCGGCATGGACGTCTGGGGCGCGACCATCTGCTTCAACACCGCCGAAGCGGCGAAGCGCAACATTCCGAAACCGGAGACCTGGAAGGACCTGACCAAGCCCGTCTACAAGGGGCAGATCGTGATGCCGCATCCGGCCTCGAGCGGCACCGGATTCTTCGATGTGACGGCGTGGCTGCAACTGTGGGGCGAGGCCGAGGGCTGGAAGTACATGGATGCGCTGCACGAGAACATCGCGCAGTACATGCACTCGGGTTCGCGACCGTGTGCGTCGGCTGCCAACGGCGAATACGTGGTGGGCATCTCGTTCGAATACCGCGCGAACCGCGAGAAGGCGCAGGGCAAGCCGATCGAACTGGTGTTCCCGAAGGAGGGCCTGGGCTGGGATCTCGAGGCCTCGGCGATCCACAAGGGAACGAAGAACCTCGAAGCCGCGCAGAAGCTGCTTGACTGGGCCGCCACGGACGAGGCGATGGGATTGTTCGGCAGCAACTTTGCGATCGTCGCGATCCCCGCGCTTTCCAGGCCGCTTCCCAACGTTCCCGCCGACTACGCGAGCCGCCTGGTCAAGAACGACTTTGCCTGGGCAGCGAAGAATCGCGACCGTATCCTCGCCGAGTGGAGCAGGCGCTACGAGTCCAAGGCGGCCCCGAAGTGAACGGAACCAGTCCGCGACGCTCCGTGCCGGGGTCGCTCGCTACATAGGGTGGACCGCGGCGCGGCGTGACGTCTCGGTTCACCGCCCAACAGGGTGATGCGCGTGAGCGAACGGCAAGAGGCACTTCGGCTCGAAGGCATTCACAAGGCCTTCGGCGCGTTCGTCGCGTTGCAGTCGATCGACCTCGCAATCGGCGCCGGCGAACTCGTATGTTTCGTCGGGCCTTCGGGATGCGGCAAAACGACGCTCCTGCGCATCATCGCGGGACTGGAAACGCAGAGCAGCGGGCGCGTGATCCAGGGCGGGCGCGACATCTCGGGCGCGCCGCCGGCGGCGCGCGACTACGGCATCGTGTTCCAGTCGTACGCTCTGTTCCCGAACCTGACCATCCGCGAGAACGTCGCGTACGGCCTGGTCAACCGCCGCCGGGCACGCGCGCAGATCGAGGCCCGCGTCAAGGAACTGCTCACGCTGGTGGGGCTGCCCGATTCGGGCAGCAAGTATCCCAGCCAGCTCTCCGGCGGGCAGCAGCAGCGCATCGCGCTCGCGCGCGCCCTCGCAACCGCTCCCAGCCTTCTGCTGCTTGACGAGCCGTTGTCGGCGCTCGATGCGAAGGAGCGCGAGCGCCTGCGCGGCGAGATCCGCCAGCTGCAACGGCGCGTCGGCGTGACCACGATCATGGTCACGCACGATCAGGAGGAAGCACTCTCGATGTCGGATCGCGTGGTCGTCATGAATCAGGGTCGCATCGAGCAGGTCGGCACGCCGCTCGAGGTCTACGAGCATCCGACGACCCCGTTCGTCGCCGACTTCCTGGGCAAGGTCAGCGTCCTGCGGGCGGTGTGCGTCGGGTCAGGCCGGTACAAGGTTGGCCGGGTCGAACTCACCACCAAGGCAAACGGCGTTGGACAGGGCCAGCAGGTCCGGCTCTATCTGCGCCCGGAAGACCGGGTGCTGGCGGACTCCGGGCCGGTCGAGTCGATGCCGAACGCATTGCGTGGACGGGTCGAGCACGTCGATTTTCTCGGTACCTATTGCCTGGCGGCGCTCGATGTCGACGGCTTCGATGGCCAGCGCCTGCTCGTCTACTTCTCGCTCAATCAGGCGCTCGAACTCGGCGTGCGCGAAGGCGCTTCGATTCCGTTCGCATTGCGCGGCGAACGGGTCCGGGTCTTCGCGCACACCGCGTGAGCGGCGTCCCGGTGAGCGCGTCCGCCGCGGCGCCGTTCACACCGCGCCCGACTTCGCTTTCGAGCGAACGACTGGCGGCGCTCGGCGGCCTCGCTCTGGTCGCGACGGCGCTGCTGGTCTTTCTGACGCTGCCGCTTGCGACCCTGTTCGTACGCTCGGCCGATGACCGTGCCGGCCAGTTCGTCGGTCTGGCCAATTTCAGCGCGTACTTCGCGTCGCCGGCGTTCGCCAACTCGGCGCAGAACACACTCGTGTTCGCGCTGGCGACGACCGTCATCACGGTGCCGCTCGCATTTCTGTTCGCCTATGCGGTCCAGCGCAGTCGAATTCCGCTGCCGGGTCTGTGGCGCAACATCGCGCTGCTGCCGATCCTCGCGCCGTCGCTGCTTGCGGCGCTCAGCTTCATCTACCTGTTCGGCAACCAGGGCTGGCTGAAAGGCGCCTTGTCGTGGTTCGGGCTGCAGACGATCTACGGCCTGCCCGGTATGGTCCTCGCGATGTGCTTTGCCGCGTTTCCGCACGCGTTGATGATCCTGCTGGCCGCACTCGCGCTCGCCGATGCGCGGCTGTACGAGGCGGCGGACTCGCTCGCGACGCCCGGCTGGCGCAAGTTCCTCACCATCACCCTGCCCGGCGCCCGTTACGGGCTGATCTCCGCGGCGATGGTGGTGTTCACCATGGCAGTCTCGGAGTTCGGCGTGCCGAAGGTCATCGGCGGCAACGTGAGCGTGCTCGCGATCGACATCTACAAGCAGGTGATCGGGCAGCAGAACTTCTCGATGGGGGCCGTGGTGGGGTTGATCCTGCTGGCACCGGTCCTGGTCGCATTCATCATCGACGGCATGGTGCGGCGACGCCAGAAGGCCCTGCTCAGCGCACGCTCGGTGCCATACCAGCCGCGCCCGGCGCCGATGCGAGACGCGGTGCTGCTGCTGTTCGTCGTCCTGATGTCGGCGGTCATGCTGCTCGTGATCGGCATGGCCGTCTTCGGCTCGTTCGTCAAGGTGTGGCCATACAACCTGTCGTTCACGCTCAATCACTACACGTTCGGCTTCGAGGAGGCGGGCGTCGATCACGCGTGGCGCAACAGCGTCCGCATGGCGTTGTGGTCTGGCGCCTTCGGCGCCGCGGTGACGTTCGGCGGTGCCTACTGGCTGGAAAAGACACGCGGCGCCGACCTGCTGCGGCCGCTGATCCAGTTGCAGGCGATGATGCCTATGGCCGTACCCGGCCTGGTGCTCGGGATAGGGTACATCCTCTTCTTCAACCACCCGGCCAATCCGCTTGGCTTCCTCTACGGCACGATGACGATCCTCGTGGTGTGCACGGTCGTCCACTACTACTCCTCGAGCCACCTCACGGCGGTCACGGCACTCAAGCAACTCGACGCCGAATTCGAGGCGGTGTCGGCCTCGCTGAAGGTGCCGTTCTACAAGACGTTCTGGCGCGTGACGGTGCCCGTATGCCTGCCGGCGCTGATCGACATCGCCCGCTACTACTTCGTCAACGCGATGACGACGATCTCCGCGGTCGTGTTCCTGTATTCGCCCAAGACCACGCTCGCGGCGATTTCCATCGTCCATCTCGACGAGGCCGGCAATGTCGGCAGCGCAAGCGCGATGGCCACCCTGATCGTCGCCACCTCGGCGATCGTCACGGCGTTGTTCTTCTGCCTGGAGTGGCTCCTGGTCCGACGCACACAGGCGTGGCGCTTCGCGGCCCGCAACTGAAGAGAAGAGGAAACCCCGCATGATCCTCGGCAACGACCCGGTCCTGCTCACGCCGGGACCGCTCACGACGTCGCTGGCGACGAAGCAGGCGATGCTGCGCGACTGGGGTTCGTGGGATGCGGCGTTCAACCAGATCACGGCCAGCATCTGCCGCGATGTCGTACGCGTCGTGGACCGCCTCGACTCCGGCGCGTACGCCTGCGTGCCGATGCAGGGCAGCGGCACGTTTTCGGTCGAGGCGGCGCTGGGCACGCTGGTGCCGCGGGATGCGCGCGTGCTGGTGCCGAACAACGGTGCGTATTGCGCGCGCATTCTCAAGCAGTGCAGCTATCTCGGGCGGGTCGCGGTCGACCTGCCGGTCGCCGAGGATCAACCGGTCACCGCCGCGGCGGTCGCCGCCGCGCTCGCCGCCGACGCCGCGATCACGCATGTCGCGCTGGTTCACTGCGAGACCGGAGCCGGGATCCGCAACGATCTCGAAGGCATTGCCGACGTCTGTCGGCAAACGGGCAAGTCGCTGGTCGTCGATGCGATGAGCTCGTTCGCGGCCCTGCCGATCGACGTACGCACGAGCCCCTTCGACGTGCTGGTCGCCGCCAGCGGGAAATGCCTCGAAGGTGCGCCCGGCATGGGCTTCGTCATCGCGCGCAAGGCGCTGCTCGAAGCGAGCGCGGGTCGCTCGCACTCGCTTGCGCTGGATCTGCACGACCAGTACGCGTACATGCAGAAGACGACGCAGTGGCGCTACACGCCGCCTACGCACGTCGTGGCCGCGCTGCGGGCGGCCATCGACCAGTTTCTCGCCGAGGGCGGGCAGCCCGCGCGCGGGGCGCGTTACGCCGCCAATTGCGCGACTTTGATCGAAGGCATGAAGGCGCTGGGCTTCCGCCCCTACCTTCGTCCGGAGGTGCAGGCGCCGATCATCGTGACCTTCCACGCCCCGGCCGATCCGGGGTACGACTTCAAGCGCTTCTACGACGCCGTGCGCGAGCGCGGCTACATCCTGTATCCGGGCAAGCTGACCCGGAGCGAAACCTTCCGCGTCGGCTGCATCGGCGCGATCGACAGCAACGAATTGCGCAACGTCGTGAGCGCCATCGGAGACGCGTCGCGGTCCCTTGGACTGAGCCAGCCCTAGTCACTCGCGGCTTCGTCAAGTGATAGTAAAGATTCCCGAACACCATTCAGATGGTGTGCCCGCTCTTTTTCCTAGGCGAGTTTCAAGGCAAGCGCGCCCAGCACGATCGCGCACGCACCGGCCCACCTGCGGGCGCTCAGGCGCTCGCGCAGCACGCGCGCGGCGATCAGCGCGGCGAACAGCACCGATGTCTCGCGCAGGGAAGCGACCAGCGCCACCGGCGCCTTCGTCATCGCCCACACCGAGATCGCGTACGCAGTCGCCGAAAGGCCGCCTCCGAGCAGGCCGCGCCAGCGCCGCTCGCACATCGCCGCCGCGAACGACCCCCGGCGCAAGTACGCGACCAGCAGCGTGAACGGCACCGCATCGACCACGAACAGCCAGCAGATATAGCTCCAGGCATCCTGCGCGACACGCGCGCCCTGGCCGTCGATGATGGTGTAGGTGGCGATCACCGCGGCGTTGGCGAGCGCGAACCCGACTGCCGCGCGCGAAGGCCGATGGTCGACGGTGCGCAGCGCCAGGGCAAAGACACCGAGCGAGATGAGCGCGATGCCGAGACAGGACAGCGGACCCGGCCATTCGTGCAGGGCGAGGACCCCGAGCACAGCCGTGATCATCGGGGCGGTGCCGCGCATGAGCGGGTAGACCAGCGACAGATCGCCGGCTCGATACGCGTTGACCATCAGCAGGTAATAGGCGATATGAATCAGCGCCGACCCGGCGATGTACGGCCAGCTGGCGGCGGGCGGCACCGCGACCACCAAAACCAGAGGCACCGCGACCACGCCTCCCCCGATCACGATCGCCGCGGTGTCGAGCAGCATGTCCTTGCCGCTCTTGAGCAGCGCGTTCCAGGTCGCGTGCAGCAACGCGGCGAGCAGGACCGCAAGCGCGACGCTCAGGTCCATCGCGATTTCACGGGCGCACGCGGGTGCCGGACGGGTCGTACGGAGCGGTGAGCGAGACGGCGGCCGCGAAGCATTCGCCGGCGAGATCGATCGTGTAGGTGCCGGCTTCGATCCAGGCGGCATCGGCCGGGCCGTCGGCACGCGTGACGAGACCGAGTGCTACCGGTTTCCCCACCGTGTGACCGAACGCTGCCGATGTCACGAAGCCCACGGGAACGTCGTCGCGCAGGATGAGTTCGTTGCCCCACAGGTTGGTGTGCGGCGCATCGACGACGATCGACACCACGCGGCGGCGCACACCTTGGGCCTTGATCTGCGCAAGTGCATCGCGGCCGACGAATCCGCCCGGCTTGTCGAGCTTTACCGCGAATCCCAGCCCGGCCTCGTACGGATTGATGTCCGGCGACAGTTCGCGGCCCCAGGCGCGGTACCCCTTTTCGAGGCGCAGCGAATCGATGGCGTAGTACCCGGCATGCTTCAGTCCCAGGCCGGCACCCGCTGCGACCAGCGCATCGAAGACGCCGACGGCGAACTCGACCGGCACGTACAGCTCCCATCCGAGCTCGCCGACATAAGTGATCCGCGTTGCCCGCACCGTTGCGTAGCCGACGTCGATCGGGCGCGACGCGCCGAAGGGGAAGGCGGCCTCGTCGAGCGGTGCGGTCGACACTCGCTGCAGCAACTCGCGCGCGCGCGGTCCCATCACCGCCAGCACGGCGAATGCGGCCGACAGGTCGACGATCTGGCAGTGCGGACGGTCGGGCATGGCACGCAGCGCGCGCTCGATCACCTCGCGATCGCGCTCCACCTGCGCCGATCCGGTGACGATCAGGTATTCATCCGGCGCGAGGCAGGTGAGCGTGAAGTCGGACTCGAATCCACCGCGCGCGTTGAACATCCCGGTGTAGATCGTGCGGTCCGGTTCCTCCGGTACGTCGTTGCCGACCAATGCCTGCAGTGTCGCGCGAGCATCTCTGCCCTTCGCGAGCAGCTTGCCGAACGAACTTTCGTCGAACAGCGCCACCGCCTCCCGACAGGCCCGATGCTCCTGTGCCACCCACGGATGCCAGTTCTGATGGCCCCAGCCGTACTCGATGCGCGCCTGTTGCGGCGACGGGGCAAAGAAGTTCGGCCGCTCCCACCCCATCTTCGATCCGAAGCAGGCACCCGCATCGCGCAGCAGCGCGTAGAGCGGGGAGCGGCGGAGCGGACGCGCCGATTCGAGTTCCCGATTGGGCCACGGCATCTTGTAGTGCATGCCGAGCACTTCCTTGATCCGTTCCGGCAACCAGGTTTCGTTGGTGTTGAACGGCGCGAACCGGCGCACGTCGACCGGCCACAGGTCGAGCGTCGGTTCACCCTGCACGATCCACTCTGCCAGGGCCTTGCCCGCGCCGCCGCTGGACGCGATCCCCATCGAATTGAAGCCGCATCCGACGAACACATTGGCAAGCCCGGGGGCGCGGCCAAGGATGAAGTTGTTGTCGGCCGTGAACGATTCGGGCCCGTTGTAAAACTGCTTGATGCACGCGCTCTCGAGCGCCGGTACGCGCTCGATCGCGTTCTTCATCAGGATCTCGAACGCATCCCAGTTGTCCGGCAGCAGCTGGAATTCGAAGTTCTCCGGAATGCCGCCCCGATGCCGGGCGCACTGCTGCCACGGCGTCGCATCCGGCTCGAAGCCGCCCATCAGAAGTCCGCCCACTTCCTCCTTGAAGTAGACATAGCCGTCGGGATCACGCATGACGGGCAGGTCTCGATGCACACCATCGATGCGGTCGGTCACGACGTAATAGTGTTCGCAGGAAAACAGCGGGACCGGAACGCCGAGCATTTGCCCCAACGCACGCGACCACTGGCCTGCGCACAGCACGACGATATCGGCGGCGATCGTTCCTCTTGCGCCGTGCTTGTCGCGCCAGGTGAGGGCGCGAACGGTGCGTTGGCCGTCCGCCGTCGACGCGACAACGCCGGTCACCTGCACGCCTTCGTGGATGCGTACCCCGCCGTTGCGCGCTCCCTTGGCAAGGGCCATCGTCAGATCGGCAGGATTCGCCTTGCCGTCGCCGGGAAGCCAGACGGCACCCTTCAGATCTCCGGTGCGCATGAGTGGATAGACCTCGCCCGCCTGCGCGGGCGAGATCACCTCGCACGCGACGCCCTGGGCTCGTGCCACCGCGGCGGTGCGGCGCAGTTGAACGAAGCGATCATGCGTGCGCGCCACCGCGAGCGATCCGCACTGTTTCCAGCCCGTGCCGAGCCCGGTTTCCGCCTCGAGCCTCGAATAAAGGTCGGTCGAGTAGCGGATGAGTCGCGTCATGCTCTCGTGGCTGCGCAACTGGCCGACCAGGCCTGCCGCATGCCATGTGGTGCCGCTGGTCAGCCGACCCTGTTCGAGCAGCACCACCTCCTTCTCGCCCAGGCGGGCGAGGTGGTACGCGACCGAGCATCCCATGATGCCGCCGCCGATGACGACGATGCGTGCCTGTGCCGTCGGTGTGGAGAGGAGGATCTCGGGCCGCGGATCTTCGTTCACGTTCTTGTCTCTGTGTCCGCGCTCTGAGCCGGACGGCTTCGCCGGGGCTTCTTGTCGCCCTCTGCGCCTGCCCGGCCGCCGCCTCCTGCTGCGGAGCACGACGCGCCGCGCAGGGCACGGGTTGCTAGTTTGCCCGGGAGCCGGCGCGCGGCCAAACCGCAGCGCGACCGCACGCGCGGCTCGGCGTAAAGTTGGCGACGGAAGCCAATCGACAGCATCGCCGTCAAACCAGGTCAGGAGGAGAGATGACAGACTTTTCCACGGCAAACCTTCGTACCGTAGCGCTGGTAGGCCACGGCGCGGCCGGCAAGACCTCGCTGGCCGAGCAACTGCTGGCCAAGTCGAAGATGATCGGCGCCGCGGGCAGCGTGGAGAAAGGCAACACCGTCAGTGATCACGATCCGCTCGAACGGGCTGCGCTGCATTCATTGCGCTCGAGCGTCCTGCATTGCGACTACAACGGCGTCCGCATCCATCTGATCGACACCCCGGGGTATCCCGACTTCCTGGGCCAGGCGATCGGCAGCCTCGACGCCGTCGAAACGGTCGCGATCGTCGTGAGCGCCACCAACGGGATCGAACTCGTGACGCGCCGGATGATGGACTGGGCGCAGGCGCGCAACCTCTGCCGCGTCCTGGTCGTGAACAAGATCGATCACGAGAACATCGATCTGCCTGGCCTGCTCGCGCAGTTGCAGGAGGCGTTCGGAGCGGAGGTGCTGCCGGTGAACCTACCGTCCGCGGGCGGCGCGCGCGTGATCGATTGCTTCGATCACGACGAGGGTGAAGCCGATTTTCTTTCCGTGCCGGATGTCCATCGCCGACTGATGGAGCAGGTGGTCGAAGTCGACGACGCGGCGATGGAGAAATACCTCGAGGAGGGAGCGGTCGATCCGACCGCGTTGCACGGTCCGCTCGAGAAGGCATTGCGCGAAGGTCACATCATTCCCGTCTGCTTCGTCTCGGCGCGCACCGGCGCCGGCGTGCAGGACCTGCTCGACGTCATGGCGCGCCACCTGCCGAATCCCTCCGAGGGCAACCCGCCGCTGTTCTACAAGGGCAACGGCAGCGCCGCCCTCGCGGACACGCAGTCGTTTCGCTCCGAGCCGGATCCCGACAAGCACGTGCTCGCGCACGTGTTCAAGGTGGTCAACGACCCTTACGTGGGCAAGATCGGCGTGTTTCGCGTGCACCAGGGCCGGATCGCGCGGGACACGCAGCTTTACGTCGGCGACGGCAAGAAGGCATTCAAGGTCGGCCACTTGTTCCTGATGCAGGGCAAGGACACGGTCGAGGTCCCGGAACTCCGGCCCGGCGACATCGGAGCGGTGGCCAAGGTGGACGACATCGTCTTCGACTGCGTGCTGCACGACTCGCACGACGAGGACCTGATCCGGATGAAGCCGCTCGAGTTTCCCAAGCCGATGTATGGCCTGGCGATCGAGCCGAAGCGGCGCGGCGACGAGGGTCGCATCTCCGAAGTGCTCGCGAAGATGGCTGCCGAGGATCCGACCCTGGTGATCGAACACGACACCGGGCAGAACGAGACCGTGATCCGCGGGCTGTCCGACCTGCACCTGCGCACGCTGCTGGAGCGGATGAGCACGGTCTTCAAGCTCGAGGTCACGACCCGGCCGCCGCGCGTGCCGTACCGCGAGACCATCGCCGCCGGCGCCGAGGGTCATGCGCGTCACAAGAAGCAGACCGGCGGCGCGGGCCAGTTCGGCGAGGTGTTCCTGCGCGTCGAACCACTGGCGCGCGGCACCGGATTCGAATTCGTCGACCAGGTCAAGGGCGGCGTGATCCCGTTCAACCTGATCCCGGCAGTCGAAAAGGGTGTGCGCGAAGTGCTCGCCACCGGCTACGTCGCCGGCTATCCGATCCACGATCTGCGTGTCACCGTCTACGACGGCAAGCATCATCCCGTCGATTCGAAGGAAATTGCATTCGTCGCTGCCGGTCGCAAGGCGATGCTGGATGCGCTCACCAAGGCGCGCCCGGTCGTGCTGGAACCGATCGTCACGATCGAGATCGCGGTGCCCGATTCGGCGATGGGCGACATCACCGGCGACCTGTCGTCACGCCGCGGTCAGGTGACGGGCACCGGCAATCTGGCCGGGGGAATGATGCTCGTGCAGGGCAGCGTGCCGCTTTCCGAACTCGACGGATACGCCGGGCGGCTGAAGGCGATCACGCAGGGGCAGGGCAGCTTCTCGATGGAACTGTCGCACTACGAGGCGGTGCCGCCGAATGTCCAGCAGCAACTCGCCAACGACTTCAAGTCCCGGCGCAAGGCCGAGGAGGAAGACTGACGTTCGCAGGCACGGCGAGTACGAGGAAGCGCGTCACGGCGTGCGCAGGTGCCAGGCTTTCGGGCGCGTGAACGTCTCGATGCCGTAAGTCGAGAGGGTCAGCCCGACGCCGGAGTGGCCGACGCCGCTCCACGGCAGGCGCGGACTCACGCGATCGCAGCAGTTCCAGTAGACCGTCCCGGCCCGGACTCGAGAGAGGATGCGACGGGCACGCGCCTCGTCCGGCGTGTACACGCCGGCGGTGAGGCCGTACGCGGTGTCGTTCATCAGCCGAACTGCTGCGTCGTCGTCTGCGACCTTCTGGATGCCGATGATGGGGCCGAAGCTCTCCTCGCGCATCACGTCCATGTCGTGATCGACGTCGACCAGGACGGTCGGCTCGAACCAGTTTCCCGGACGGTCGATCCGGTGGCCGCCGACGAGCACGCGCGCGCCCTTGGCCACGGCATCGGCGACCTGCATCTCGAGGACCTTCACCTGCGCCGGACGGGTCAGCGGCCCGATGTAGGTGTCCTCGCTCGCCGGATCGCCGGTCCTGAACCCACGCACCTCGGCGACGAACGCATCGACGAACGCGTCGTGAATGCGCTCCTGGACGTAGATGCGCTCCACCGAGCAGCAGCTCTGGCCCGTGTTGTACATCGCGCCATCGGCGAGCGACGCCGCCGCGGCGGCGATGTCGACATCCTCGCACACATAGGTCGGGTCCTTGCCGCCGAGTTCGAGCTGCAGCTTTGCCAGCCGCGGCCCGACGGCCTGGGCGATCTTGGCTCCCGTGTGGTAGCTCCCGGTGAAGAACACGCCGTCGACGGCATGCTTGAGCAACTCGATACCGGCCCGGCCCCCGCCGACCAGGACCGCAAAGACATCCTGCGGCACGCCGGAGACGTGCAGGAGGTTGCCGATTTCGATGCCGGTCAGTGTCGCGTATTCGCTCGGCTTGTAGAGCACGCTGTTGCCGGCCAACAGTGCCGGCACGAATACGTTGCTGCCGACGAAGTAGGGATAGTTCCACGCCGAAATGTTGGCGATCACGCCGAGCGGCTCGTGCTCGATCACCTCGCGCATCCCGCCTTCGTCGAACACCCGGCGCACGGCGAGGGTCGACGCGGTCGCTTCGAGGAAGAAGTCGATGCGCGGAAGCAGCCCGTTGATTTCGTTGCGCGCCTGCCTGATCGGCTTGCCGACCTCGGAAGTCAGGATCGCTGCAAGCTTGTCGAGGTCCTGGACCAGGCTGGCGCGAAAACGGCGCACGCACTCGAGCCGGTGCGCAAGCGTGGTTGCGGCCCAGGCCGGCTGCGCCGCGCACGCGGCCTGGTATTTCGCCAGGACCGACTCGTGCGTGTCCTGCGGCAGTTCGGCGATCAGGGTGCCGGTGGCGGGCGAGACGACTTGCAGCATGGCCTGTGGGTTGTCGTGCACTCCTAGCGTTGCGCAACCTGCGCACGCGCGTGCCTGGCGGAGCGTACCGCGCGCAGGAAATCCTCGAGTATCGGGCGACCATCGAGCTGGCCCATGTGCAGTTCGCGCAGGGCAAGGAACTCCGGGTGCCACTGCATCCCGAACACGTAGCTCGGGCCGCGCCAGCGCAGCGCTTCGACGATTCCGTCCGGCACGGCGAGCGCCTCGACCACCAGGTCGCGCCCAAGGTCCTTCACCGCCTGATGGTGGATCGAATTGACCGTCGCCTGGGACACCCCCGGATACATCCCCGCCAGGCGCGTCCCCTGCACCAGGTTCATCGCATGCAATTGCAACTCGTACTTGCCGATATCCCGGTGCGTGATCGCGTGCGGCACCTGGGTCCCGAGGTCCTGGTACAGCGTGCCGCCGAGTGCGACGTTGATCAGCTGGCAGCCGCGACAGATACCGATGACGGGCTTGCCGGCCTCGACGAAGGCGTTGAAAAGGTCGATCTCGTAGCGATCGCGGACGCGATCGCCCTCCCATTCCGGCGCCAGCGCCTGTTCGCCATAGCTCTCCGGCGCCAGGTCGGCTCCGCCCTGCAGGACCAGTCCGTCGAGATGCTCGGCATACGCCGCAAGGCTCATGTCGCTGCGCGCGAGCATGCCTTCGCTTTCGATCGCCGGGATCATCACCACCAGGACGTCCTTCGACATCACCCAGTGCGCGACCGACTGCTCGAGGTAGTGCAAAGTCTTGGTGAACACGCCGCCCAGTTCGAGCATCGGCCCGATCGGGTGGCAGATGCGCGCCGAGACGCCGATCAGGAGCGGCTCGGCCATCTCAGAGCGCCCGCTCGAAGAAACGCGCGAAGTCCGCGCCCGTGCACGGGCGCGGGTTGGTCTGGTGGCAGATGTCCTGCTCGGCGATCGCAACCAGCTGCGGGATCTGCTCGCGCCGCACCCCGACCGCGGCGAGGCTCCCCGGGATGCCGATGCGGGCCTTCAGGGCGGCGAGCCAGGGGACGAACTCGCCCGCCGACGCCGCGCCGACGACGTGCGCCAGCTCTGCGAATTTCTCCGGCACAGCCTCGAGGTTGAAGCGCAGCACCGGTTCGATCATCAGCGCGTTGGCGAGCCCGTGGTGCAGGTCGCAGACCGCGCTCAGCGCGTGCGCGCACGAATGAACCGCGCCGAGGTCCTTCTGAAAGGCGATCGCGCCCATGATCGACGCCATCATCATGTCGCCGCGCGCGTCGAGATCGGACGGCTCGTGCACGGCGCGGGCGAGCGCCCGTGCGGCGATGCGCGTGCCCTCCAGCGCGATGCCGTCGCACAACGGGTGATACGCCAGCGAGAGGTAGCTCTCGACGTTGTGCGTAAGCGCATCCATGCCGGTGGCGGCCGTGACGGCGGGAGGGAGCGCGAGCGTCAGTTCCGGATCGGCGAACACCGCCTGCGCCAGCAGCTTCGGCGAGAACACGATGCGCTTGACGTGCGTCGCGTCGTCGCTCACCACGCTCGAACGGCCGACCTCCGAGCCGGTGCCGCTGGTCGTGGGCAGCGCCGCCAGATAGGGCAGCGGGTTGATGATCGGCCTCACCTGCGGATGGTCCCAGACATATTCGATGACATGGCCCGGATGCACGCCCATCAACGCCACGACCTTCGCGACATCGAGCGCCGCGCCACCGCCGAATCCGATCACGGCGTCGGCGCCGTGCGCGCGAAAGGCCTGTGCCCCGTCCATCACCTGCGCGGCGGTTGGATTCCCGGTGACGCCCGAGAAGACTGAAGGCGCAATGCCGGTTCCGAGCCCGGTGCGAAATTCCGCCAGCATGGGCAGGCGGGCGAGCCCGGCGTCGGTCACGATCAAGGGCCGCTCGATGCCGCGCTCGCGCAGGTGATCGCCGACCATCCTGCGGCTGCCGGCGCCGAAGTGAATCGCGGTGGGAAACGAGAAACGCTGGATTGCCATCTTGCCTTGCCCGTGCCGTGTTCAGTCGATCTTCACCCGGCGCAATTCCAACACATCGTTGGGCCAGGGCACTGCGGTGATCTCCGGCCGCATCACCCAGGCCAGGGTGTGGCGATAGGGCGGCCGCAGAGGCAGATCCGCGTGCCACAGCCGCAGCGCGCTGCCGATGAGCGGGCGGCGCTTGCCGATGCCCGGTTCGACGCGGATCGCGTCGATCAGTTCGTCCGGCCCGGCGTTCACGTAGCGCCCGCCGTTGAAGGTGCCCGCGCCGACCTTCGCGTCACGTGCCGGTCCTCAGATGATTTCGAAGTAGCGCTTCAATTCCCAGTCGGTCACCGCATCCTGCCACTGGCGCCATTCCCACTCGCGGGTCGCCGCGAAATGGTCGACGAAATCGTCACCGAACCAGTCGCGCGCGACCACGGAACGCTTGAAGATCTCGGTCGTCGCGGCAAGCGATCTCGGGGCGCGCGCGATCTTCTCGGCGCCGACGTTGGTGCCGGTGATCGGCGCCGCGGTGAGCGGCATGCCCTTTTCTATGCCATGCAATCCCGCCGCGACCAGCGCCGCCACCGCGAGGAAGGGATTGATGTCGGCGCCAGGGCAGCGTGTTTCGAGACGCGTGCTCTTCGGCGAACCCGGGATCACGCGAAAACTCGCCGTCCGGTTGTCGAGCCCCCAGGTAGGTTTGACCGGCGCCCAGAAACCGTCCACCAGCCGCTTGTAACTGTTCACCGTCGGCCAGAACATCGGCGCGAGTTCGAGCGCGACGGCAAGCTGGCCCGCGAGATAGCTCTCGAACAGCTTGCTGATGCCATGGCGCCCGCGCGCGTCGTGGAAGAGATTCCTCGACCCGTCCGACAGTGACTGGTGCAGGTGGCCGCTGCAGCCGGGGAACTGCGCGCTCCACTTCGCCATGAAGCTCGGCATGATGCCGAAGCGCGCACCGATCTCCTTCACGCCGGCCTTGAAGAGCAGCGCCCGGTCCGCGGCTTCGAGCGCTTCGGAGAACTGGATCGCGGCCTCGTAGACTCCCGGCCCGGTCTCGGTGTGCAGGCCTTCGATCGGCACGCGGAACGCGAGCATCTCGTCGAGCAGCGCGTTGAAATACGCGCGATTCTCGTTGGCCCGCAGCAGCGAATAGCCGAACATGCCGGGCGTGATCGGCGTCGGGTCGATGCCCTTCTTCGCGCTCCAGCTTTGCGGGTTCTCGCGGAAGTTGAACCACTCGAATTCGAGCCCGCACATGGGCTGCACGCCGAGCTTCTCGGCGCGCTTGAGGACGCGCTTGAGGGTCTGGCGCGGGCAGATGGGATAAGGCGCTCCGCTCGCGGTCACGAAATCGCCCAGGAAGAACAGGATGTCGCTGTCCCACGGCACGTTGCGCATGGTCGCCGGGTCGAGGCGGACCATCGCATCGGGGAAGCCGTGCTGCCAGCCGGTGAGCGTGGTGTTGTCGTAGCACGAGTCCACCATGTCCCAGCCGAACACCACGTCGCAGAAGCCGAAGCCGCCTTCCAGCGCCGACTCGATCTTGTCCCGGTGCAGGTACTTGCCGCGCAACACGCCGTCGATATCCGAAACGGCGACCTTGACCTTGGCCAGGGGCGAAGCGCGCACGCTGGCCAGGGCCGGATGTTGCGCGGTGACCGCCCGCGTCGACTTCTTCTTCGAACTTGCCATGCCGGGCTCCCGGAAGGGGCGGCCAGTTTGCAGCACGCGGGTAAGGATGTCCAAGCGGCCCGGCCTGCCGGCTTGAAGAGCGCGCGCGCGGCCCGCATGTTCCGCAGTCGCGCCTCGAGCGGCACCCTATACTTCGCGCGAGTCTTCCAAGCGGCACCCATTTTCCTTCGAGGCCACCCATGCCGATCTACGCCTACAGATGCTCCTCCTGCGGGCACGGCGCGGACGTGATGCAAAAGCTGTCCGATCCCCCGCTCACCGTGTGTACGGCCTGCGGCCAGCCGACGTTTGCGAAGCAGATCACCGCCGCGGGCTTCCAGTTGAAGGGCAGCGGCTGGTACGCGACCGACTTCAAGAACGGGTCCAAGGGGGCAAAGAGGGAGCCGGCCTCCGGCGAGAAGCCCGCGGAGACCGTGGTCGAAACCAGGGCGACCGAGAGCAATTCGGAAAAGAAGTCGGATGCCACGGAAAAGAAATTGGAGCCCGACAGCACCAAGCCCGCGGCGCAAGCGGGCGGCCGGGGTGGTTCCCCGGCATGCTGAAGCCATCGCGCAACACCAGGAACCGCGGCGACGCCGCGGTTTTTTCTGCTTGATGCAAGGGCGGCAATGCTGAAGAAGTACCTGATGACCGGCCTGCTGATCTGGGTGCCGCTTGCGGTGACCCTGTGGGTGCTCAACCTCATCGTGAGCGAGATGGACCAGACGGTCCGCCTCTTGCCCGCGGCGTGGCAGCCGAAGCAGCTGTTCGGGTTCGACATCCCCGGCTTGGGGTTGCTGTTGTCGGCAGTCGTCGTCGTGGCGACCGGCATGCTGGCGCGCAACTTCATCGGCCGCCAGCTGGTCCTTTGGTGGGAGAACCTGCTTTCGCGGATCCCGATCGTGCGCTCGATCTACTCGAGCGTGAAACAGGTGTCCGATACGATGCTCTCGCCGAAGGGCAACGCCTTCCGCCAGGCGGTTCTGGTCGAGTTTCCGCAGCGCGGCCAGTGGGCAATCGGCCTGGTCGTGGGAACGCCGGGGCCCGTGCTGACGCGGGACGTCGGTACCGACATGCTGTCCGTCTTCGTTCCGACGGCGCCGAATCCGACCTCCGGCTACACGATCCTGGTACCGCGCGGCGAGGTGAAGGAGCTCGACATCACGGTCGACGATGCCTTGAAGTTCGTAATCTCGCTCGGCGTCGTGACACCGTCGGAGAGCCGCGTGCGTTCCGCGCGGCCCGCGGCGCTGACGCACGAAGCGCCGGGCGAATAGTCCGGTTGAGGAGGCCGCGGTTCGCGTCTAAGCTTGACGCCATGACGACGTCCCGTGCCGCCCGCTCCGACCACCGCGTCGTGCGCGAGTGCGCACCCGGCGGACGTCGTCGCCACGCGCTCCACAATCCGGACCGAAACCGCTAGGGTCGGACGAGTAGCGCCGTTCGGCCCGAACCTGCCGGTCCAGCCGGCACATTTCGCTCACGAGCTTGGATAATCGCAGCCGCCCTGTCGGCTGCGTCCCCTTCCGCTGCCCCGGAGAAAACATGCGAACCCAATACTGCGGCCTCCTGGACGCCACCTATGTCGGCAAGACCGTCACGCTGTTCGGCTGGGTGCATCGCCGCCGTGACCATGGCGGCGTCATTTTCATCGATTTGCGCGACCGCGAAGGCCTGGTCCAGATCGTCTGCGATCCTGACCAGCGCGGCGTCTTCGCGACCGCGGAGAAGATCCGCAACGAATACTGCCTGCAGGTGAGCGGCAGCGTGCGGCAGCGCCCCGTGGGGACGGCCAACGCCAACCTCGTCTCCGGCGAAATCGAGGTGCTGTGCCGCGACCTTGTCATCCTCAACCCGTCGGTCCCGCCGCCGTTCCAGCTCGACGACGAGGATCTGTCCGAGTCGACGCGGCTCACTCATCGCGTGCTCGACCTGCGCCGCCTGCCGATGCAGAACAACCTGAAGCTGCGTTATCGCGTTGCGATGGAGGTGCGCAAGTTTCTCGACGCGAACGGCTTCATCGACATCGAGACGCCGATGCTCACGCGCAGCACCCCGGAAGGCGCACGCGACTACCTCGTGCCGTCACGCGTCCACCCCGGGCAGTTCTACGCGCTGCCGCAGTCGCCGCAGCTCTTCAAGCAGATGCTGATGGTGGCGGGCTTCGATCGTTACTACCAGATCGTCAAGTGCTTCCGCGACGAAGACCTGCGCGCCGATCGCCAACCGGAGTTCACGCAGATCGACATCGAGACGTCGTTCCTCGGCGAAACCGAGATCCGCGCCATGATGGAGGAGATGATCCGCGTCGTGTTCAAGCGGGTGCTCGACGTGACGCTGCCCAGCCCCTTTCCCGTCATTCCGTACCGGGAGGCGATGGCGCGCTTCGGCTCCGACAAGCCCGATCTGCGCGTGCACCTCGAGCTGACCGAGCTCACCGACGTGATGCGCGACGTCGAGTTCAAGGTGTTCAAGAGCGCGACCGGGCTCGCCGATGGCCGCGTCGCGGCGCTGCGCGTCCCCGGCGGCGGTGAGCTGCCGCGCTCGGAGATCGACGGCTACACCGAGTTCGTGAAAATCTACGGCGCCAAGGGACTCGCTTACATCAAGGTCAACCAAGCGGGATCCGGTGCCGGACAGGAGATCCGCAGCGGGCTGCAGAGCCCGATCGTCAAGAACCTGCACGACACGGCGCTCGGGGAGATCTTGCGGCGTACCCAGGCCCGCGCGGGCGACCTGATCTTCTTCGGCGCCGACCGCGCGAAGATCGTCAACGATGCGCTCGGTGCCCTGCGCACGAAGATCGGTCATTCCGAGTTTGGCCGCAAGGCAGGCCTGTCGACGCCCGGATGGCAGCCGCTGTGGGTCGTCGATTTTCCGATGTTCGAGTACGACGAGGAGGACGGCCGCTTCGTCGCCGCGCATCATCCGTTCACCAGCCCCAAGGACGAACATCTCGACTACCTGGAGACGGATCCGGCGAAGTGCCTGGCGAAGGCTTACGACATGGCCCTCAACGGCTGGGAGATCGGCGGCGGATCGGTCCGCATCCACCGCGAGGATGTGCAGAGCAAGGTCTTCCGCGCGCTCGAGATCGACGCGGATCAAGCGCGGCTGAAGTTCGGCTTCCTGCTGGACGCATTGCAGTACGGCGCTCCGCCGCACGGCGGGATCGCGTTCGGCCTCGATCGCCTGGTCGCCATGATGGCCGGCTCGGAGTCGATTCGCGACGTGATCGCGTTTCCGAAGACGCAGCGGGCGCAGGACCTGCTCACGCAAGCGCCTTCGGAAGTCGACGAAAAGCAGCTGCGCGAGTTGCATATCCGTATCCGTGCAACGGAGGCACGGAATACCTGACGCTCGTCGGTCGGAACCGGTGCAGTACAAGATTCCCGAATCGGTGCTGGTGGTGATCTACACGGCTGCGCTCGAGGTGCTGTTGCTCGAGCGCGCCGACCATGCAGGGTTCTGGCAGTCGGTGACCGGCAGCCGGGCCACGCACGACGAGCCGCTCGTGCAGACATGCGTGCGGGAAGTCGGGGAGGAGACCGGCCTCGTCACCACGACCGCGGACTACGACGACTGGCGCCACGTGAGCCGGTACGCGATCTATCCGCATTGGCGTCACCGTTACGCGCCGGGCGTTACGCATAATACGGAGCATGTGTTCGGGCTCGCGGTGGTCGCGCCTTTCGATGTCGTGCTCGCTGCGCGCGAACACACCCGCTTTCAGTGGTGCCCGTGGCGGCAGGCGGCCGACCTCTGCTTTTCCTGGACCAACGCGCAGGCTGTTCGCATGCTGGCTGATCGTGCTGCTCGCCCTGGTTGAACCGGCGCTTGCACGCGCGTACCTCAGCCGCTTCGACGTCACGCGGGACGCTGCGGGTTTCCGCATCGATGCCAGCGCCGACCTTGACGCCGAGCAGGCCGTCGTCTGGGGAACGCTTACCGATTACGAGAAGCTGCCGGATTTCGTGCCAGGCATCCGCCGCGTACGAGTGCTCGAGGCGCACGAGGAAGGGGGCAGGCAGCACCTGCTTGTGGAGCAGGCCGGCGAGCTTCGATTCCTGTTCTTCTCGCGCCGCGTGGCGGTGCTGCTCGACATCGAGCAGCAGCCGCAATCGCGCGTCGAGGCACATGCCCTGCCTCAATCCGTCGGCGAAGGCGACGAAGCAAGCCTGCACGAGTTCGAAGGCACGTACACGCTGGTGCCGATCCCGGGCGGCGTGCGTCTTGGCTACCGTGCGCGCTTCGCGCCCGAGTTCACGCTGCCCCCGATCCTCGGAACCCTTGCGGTGCGCCGGACCATGCAGGCGCAGTTCGAGGCGTTGCTGGCCGAGATCTACCGGCGCCATCTTGCACAGGTCCCGCACGCCCCGGTTCGATGAAGGTCGCGCCGGCGTTGCTCTGTTGCCTCGCGCTGGCCGGCTGCGCCGGCGTCGATCCTTATGCGCGCGCGCCGATTTCGGCGCATCTGCAACGCACGGACCAGGTCGGCGAATGTGCACGCCGCTTTCAGCGCATCGACCGGGCGATCGAGAAGGCGGGCGTGCGCGATGCGCAGGCGGCGCAGGTCGAAGGTTTTCCGTACCTGCGCGTCGATCGCCTGACCGCGGGGCTTGGCCCCGCTGACGGAAGCGCCGACGCCGACCGCGCCTGGCGCGAGCGCATGCTGGCGCTCGACCGAGAGGCACGCGCGATCGAACTCGCCAACGGCGGCCCGCAGGTTGGCTCGCTGCGGGATGCCGCGGCGCTCGACGATTGCCGTGCCCAACTCGCCGCGGAGGATCGATCGGCGGCGGGACTGGCCCAGGCAGCCCGCGTTCCCGACGACTACTCGCAGGCGATGCACGCCGTCGGCCTTTATCCGATCACCAAATACGCCCTCGCCTCCTCGATCCGCAAATGGCACGATGAAGTGCGCGTCTCGCACGCCTTGCCGCCCGAGAAACTGCCGAGACTGGGCGAAGCCGTGCGTTACGTGCCCCGGCCGCCGCAGCTGCTTGCCACCCTCGACGCACTGCCGTTGCCAGCCCTCGATGCGCTCGGCGTCCCGGTACTCACGCCGGGGCTGACGGAGGCACTGATCGCCCGCTACGCGCCCGCGATCGAGGTCGATACCGTCGACGGCAACGATCGCCTCGGCCAGCTCGCATGGGGCGACGCCGGCAGGCAGGTCGTCGCCGACACGACGCGGCCCGTTGCTTATGCGCGCATCACCTACACGCGGTTTGCCGGCAGCATCGCGCCGCAGATCGTGTACACGTTCTGGTTTCCCGCGCGGACGGCGCAGGACAGTTCCGACGCATCAGCGGGCACGCTGGACGGACTGGTATGGCGCGTGATGCTCGGCGACGATCTGAAACCGCTGGTCTCGGACACCATTCATTCCTGCGGCCGCTACCACCTCTTCTATCCCTCCGCGCGGGTCCGTGAGCGAGCCGGACCGATCCCCGGGGAAGAGCTTGACGACGAGAGCCGGTTCGTGCCGCAACGGATCGACGTGCTGAACGATGGCGAACGTCAGCTCTTGTACGTCGCTGCGCGCACGCACTACGTGCGGCGCGTCGCCGTGACGGCCGATGAATCCGCGGGCGGCGTGCAATACGAACTGCGCGACGAGAACGACCTGCGGTCGCTGCCATGGCCCAACGACGCAGCGCCGCGGGGAACACGAAGTGCATACGGGCCGGACGGGTTGATTGCCGGCACCGAGCGTTCGGAGCGATGGTTCCTGTGGCCGTCCGGCGTGAAAAGCGTCGGGCAAATGCGCCAGTGGGGCCATCATGCGACTGCCCTCGTCGGGCACCGGCATTTCGACGATCCGAACCTGTTCGATCGGTACTTCGAACTTGCCGGCGAAGGCAGCGACCCGCGTTAGTCCCGCCTAGGCTGCTTGCGCGCCGGGCTTGCCGGCCTCGACGGCCCACGCGGCGGCCGTGCTTACCTTGGGCGCGCGCAGCGTCACGTCGTCCGCGACGCGCAATCGGACGTGCAGGTCGCGCGCGGTGACTTCGGCGAGCAGGTAGCCACGATGGACGCCGTCACCGAACAGGACATGCGGGTTGGCCTCGGTCAGCGCAGCCATGCGGCGCGCGTCCAGGCTAGAAGGTGAGGTGATGCTCGTGCCGCAGAACTCCGTCGCGATCGTCGGCGAACCGGGTGAATCGAAGTCCGTCTTGACGTCGCAGACGTACGTCGTGTGCACGTCGCCGCCGAGAAACACGGGATTGGCGGGGCGGGCCGCGCCGAGAAGTCCCAGCACGCGCGCGCGTTCCGCCGGGTACCCGTCCCAGCCGTCGGTCCAGAAGCGCTGTCCGTGTTCGTTGCGCAGCATGCGCGAGAACGCCGTTTGCTGCGTGATGAACGTCCAGCGCGCCCGGGTCACCGACAGTTCGCGTCGCAGCCACGCCATCTGCTCCGGCCCGAGAAGGTTGCGCGCCGGATCGCGTCGCTCGGGACAGGCCGCGTCCTCGACCATGCTGCTTCCGCCGCGTCCCTTCGGCTGGCAGGCCTGCCGATCGCGATACTGGCGATCGTCCAGCACCACGAAGGTTGCCAGGTCACCCGCCGCCGCGCGGCGGTACATGCGCACGTGTGAGAAGCGTTCGACCAGCGCGGACGCGGCAAGAGGCATGTGCTCGTAGTAGGCCTGGTACGCGGCGATCCGTCTTGCACGCCCGTCGATTGCCGGATCCTCGCCGATGTCGCGCGCGTAGTCGTTCGAGACTTCGTGGTCGTCCCAGGTCAGCAGCCATGGGCAGTGCCGGTGCATTTTCTGCAGCGACGGGTCGAGTTTGTACAAGCTGTGCCGCAGGCGGTAGTCGAAGAGCGTGCGCGCGGAAGGAAACGGGTGCACCCGGAAGCGGTTCGCGCGCGGTCCGCCTTCGTAGATGTAGTCGCCGACAAAGACGACGAGATCCGGATCGTCCGCGCGCATCGCCTCGTAGGCGCCGAAGTACCCGTGTTCGTAGTGCTGGCAGGAGGCGAGTGCAAAGCGCAGGCGCGCGCCCTCCGCAGGCAGTGGGCGCGTGGCACCCACCGGGCTCACCGCATCGCGGTACACGAAGCGGTAGTAGTAATCGCGCCGCGCGTCGAGTTCACCGAGTTCGACATGGACGCTGTGTGCCAGTTCGGCCGGCGCCATGGCCGTGCCCCGCCGCACGATGTTGTTGAATCGCTCGTCGGTCGCCACCTCCCAGCGCACGTCGAGCGTGCCCGTCGCGTCGACGAATCCCTGGCGCGCCGCGATGTAGGCGTCGAGCGTGAGCTTGGAAAAGCGCTCGATCTGCGCGCCGAGGTTCGGCACGATGCGCGTCCACAGGACGACCGCACCGGGTTCCCCCGGCGCACTGGCGACGCCGAGGGCGAACGGATCGGCTGCGAGCGCGGGTTGTGTGAGGGCATGCCCCGGACGCCAGGCTCCAGGCACCGCGGCGGCGAGGGCAAGCTTGATGACACGGCGCCGGTCGATGACCGGCGCTTCAAGCGGAATGTCAGGCATCTGGTGACGCGGGCGGGCGACACGGCCGGGGCCGACGGGAGGTATCGTAGCTGCAGCACGGGGCAGGGCCTGCAGCATGAAGATACGCGTCGCGACGTACAACATTCACAAGGGCGTTACAGGCATTCGTCGCCGGCCGCGGATCACCGCCGTCCGCTCGGCGCTGAACGCGATCGATGCCGACATCCTGTTCCTGCAGGAGGTACAGGACCGCAACGAACGCCTGGCGCGCCACCGCGCCTATCCGAAATCCAGCCAGCTCGACTTTCTCGCGGGCAGCGGCTACGAGCATCGCGCCTACGGCATGAACGCGGTCTATCCGCACGGGCATCACGGCAACGCGATCCTGTCGCGTCATCCGATCGGCAACTTCACCAATCACGACATCTCGGATCACCTGCTGGAAAAGCGGGGGCTGCTGCACGCGGTCGCGCGCCCCCAGCGCGCCCGCGGCCACGACGTGCACCTGATCTGCGTCCACCTCGGTCTCATCAAGCGCAGCCGCCTGCGCCAGGCGCGTTTCCTGATCGACTTCGTCCACCAGGAGATCCCCACGAAGGCGCCGGTCATCATTGCCGGCGACTTCAACGACTGGCAGCGTCGCGTCGACACGCTGCTGCGCGACGAACTGGGCGTGGAGGAGGTGGGAGCGGCGACCGAGGCGCCGCCGCAACTGTCGCTGCTCGATCTCCTGCTGCCCTGGCGCGAGCGCCGCGCCCCGTCGGTCGCGCGCACGTTCCCCAGCTTCGCGCCGTGGCTCACGCTCGACCGGATCTACGTGCGCGGATTCCGGGTCCTGCGCACCGAGGTGCCGCGCGGCCTCGTGTGGGCGCGGCGTTCGGATCACATGCCGCTGATCGCGGAGCTCGAGTTGCGGTGAAGGCGCATCGGATCGAACTCCAGGCGCCGGGCGCGGTCCTGCGCGCCCCCGAGGCGCGCTTCGAACTCGCGTCGCGTCCGATCACGTATGCCGGCAACCGGGTGCGCCTGCTCGTCAACGGGGAGGAGTACTTCCCGCAACTGCTGGCGGCGATCGATGCGGCACGGCGCTCGATCATGCTCGAGACCTACATCTTCGCCGACGACAACATCGGCGCCCGGGTTGCCGCGGCGCTCGCAACGGCCGCCGGGCGCGGCGTTGCGGTCAAGGTGCTGATCGACGGTTATGGCGGCGGCGACTACGCGCGCAGGCTGGTCAGGGAACTGGGCGTGCAGGGCGTTGACGCCTGCATCTATCGGCCCGAGCGCTGGTGGCGCCTGGAACGCAAGCTGCTGCGGCGCCTGCATCGCAAGATCGCCGTGTTCGACGATGCGCTCGCATTCGTGGGCGGAATCAACATCATCGACGACCACAACCTGCCGGAAGGCGAACGCGGCCGGCTCGGACCGCGCTTCGACTTCGCGGTCATGTGCGAAGGGCCGATCGTCGCGGCGGTCGCGCTCGCGTGCAAGCGCCTCTGGTGGACGCTCTCGTTCGTCGATCCGCGCCGGGCCTCGGGACGCCTGCCGATGATGTCGATGCAGCCGGTGCTGTCGGCCTTTCCGGACGGCGTGGCGGCGTCGCTGCTGCTGCGCGACAACCTGCGCCATCGGCGGGCGATCGAGCGCGCGTACATGCTTGCCATCGAGCGCGCGAGCGAAGACATCGTCATCGCCAGCGCCTATTTCCTGCCCGGGCGGCGCTTTCGCACCGCCCTGCGCGAGGCGGCAGGGCGTGGCGTGCGGGTCCGGTTGCTGCTGCAGGGCCGGGTTGAATACGCGCTCCAGCATTTCGCGCAACGTGCGCTCTATGGACAACTGCTCGAGGCGGGCATCGAGATCTACGAGTACGAACCGAGCTACCTGCATGCCAAGGTGGCGGTGGTCGACGACCGGTGGGCCACCGTCGGCTCCAGCAACATCGATCCGTACTCGCTCCTGCTCGCGCGCGAGGCCAATGTCGTCGTCTACGACACCAGTTTCGGCCGCCAACTGCGCAGCGTGCTCGAGCGCGCGATCGCGGCCGGCACGGTCCAGGTGAAGGTGCAGGACTTCGAACAGCGCAGCTGGCTCGCCAAGGTGCGCGACTGGGTTGCGTTCGGGGCCGTACGCCTTGCCACCGTGCTCATCGCGCGCGGAAGACTGTACTGAATGGCGCGGCGACGGCCCGCCCGGTTTCCCTCGCGCGAGATCGCGGCGACGACACGCGAGAGGGACGCTTCATTCCAGTCGGTTAGGCCTGTCGCGGTAGCGCATGACCGGGATCGGAGCGCTGTCGTCCGCGGTCCGCTGGCTTTCCATTGCCGCGCCGACATGAAGAAGATCGATGACGCACTGGCCAGGAATCCGAAGCTGACCGCCGAGCAGTTGGCCAACGTGAAGAAATATCGCGCCGACGGCGAAGCACTGCACAAGGCCGGCAAGGACCAGGAGTCGGTCGACACGCTCGCCAAGGCGATGAAGATCCTGAACATCCAGTAGCCTGCGCGACCGGGTCAAGAAACGCCGCCTGCGGGCGGCGTTTTTCTTTGGCGCGACCCTCGGCCGCGGCGGAGGTCGAAGGCGACCCCCGCTTGCGCGGAGCGGGGCGCGGCGCCGGCTGCCTGAGCGGAGCCGCCTGGGCGTGCAAGAGCGCAGCGCTTGGTTCCCACGCGCCTGCCGCCACCGTCCCGTCGATCCAGCGCTCGCCGTCCCGTATGCACGCCCGGCCGGCGTTCGCCGTCGTCGCAGGCAAGAGTCGTCTTGCCTTCGCTCCGGTGCTGCGGAAGAACCTCGCGCTTTCAGAGTGCAGGTGGTGGCTCAGTTCGCGGGGCCGACTGCCGTGGCGTCGCGCCGGCGGAACGCCATCGATGCAGCGCTCGACTCGAAGGAGGCCGGTCCGCCCGGGCCGGCGCGGCGCTCGTCGACCGACTTTCGCGCACGACTGTCCCACACTATCTACACAACATATCGGCGGTTTTCAGAGGCGTAACTCAATATTTTGTATAGGCGGAAAACGCAAGGTTCGCATACGGAGCCGCGGCGGGAAGCGGTTTTCCCTCTGAAAACACGCGCGCGCTGATGCGCGAAAGCAAATTTTCCCTCTGAAAACGCTTGCTTCCTCTGGTGTTTCGCTTAGTATCCGCGTCACGCAACGAGAGCGCTCTTTCGAAGATCCGACTGGAGAACGCTGTCGCTGTGCGATCTCAACTTTCATGGAGAGTGTCCTATGGCGATGAAGAAGGCGAAGAAGGCGAAGAGGGCTCCGGCAAAGAAGGCCAAGAAGGCGGCGCCCAAGAAGGCGGCGAAGAAGGTCGCGAAGAAGGCCGCTCCGAAGAAGGCGGCAAAGAAAAGGGTCGCACGCAAGCCGAATGCTGCGTTCATGGCTCCGAAGATGCCGACCGGCCCGCTGGCGGCCATCATCGGCGACAAGCCGATGCCGCGGACCGAGATCACGAAGCAGATCTGGGCTTACATCAAGAAGAACAAGCTGCAGGACGCCGTGCAGAAGCGCATGATCAACGCCGACGAGAAGCTGCGCGCCCTCTTCGGCAAGGCCAAGGCCGACATGTTCGAGATGACCAAGCTGGTCAACAAGTACATCAAGTAACCTGCGCGGACCGCCCGCGGCAACGCGAGCGAACCGACCAGCCCGCCGCGTCCCGGCGGGCTTTTTTATGCGCCGCCGAGGCCCCCGCCGGCCGCGGGCGCATCCTTCGGTTTCGCCGTGCGCGCGTGCATCGCCACGGCGGTTGCGAGAAGCGGCAGCACCGAAATCGCATTGGTGGCATGGGCGACGGTGTCGGTGCTCCAGACGCGGCCGACGCCCGCTGCGCCCAGCGCCGCCAGTGCGTCCTCGACAAAAAGCCCGTGCGTCACCACCGCGTCGATCTGGCACGCGCCGGCGTTGCGCAGGCCGTGGGCGGCGCGCGCCAGGGTGGTCCCGGTGCTGGCCACATCGTCCAGCAGCACGACCGCCCGCCCCCTGACGTCCTGCGCCGGCAGCTCGACCGTCACGTCGCGGTCGCCGCGCCGCGTCTTGCGCGCGATCGCCCACTGCAGGCCACCCGCTTCGGCCGCATCGCGCACCCACTGCTCGGATTCCTCGTCCGGCCCGACGACCAGTGCGCCCTCGCATTGCTCGCGCAGGAAGGCGCCGATCACGGGTGCCGCGGAAACGGCGATGGCGGCCTCCAGCGGCACCGCCTGTTGCAGCCGGTCGATACGGTGCAGATGCGGATCGACGGTGATGACGCAGTCGAACAGGCCGGCGAGAAAGGTTCCTACGATGCGCTGGCTCACAGCCTCGCCGCTGACGAAAGCGATGTCCTGGCGCATGTAGCCCAGGTAGGGGGCGACGAGGGAGAGGTGCCGCGCGCCCAGTTCGCGCGCCGTGCGCGCCGCCAACAGCAACTCGACCAGCTTCTCGTTCGGCCATGCGAGCGAACGCAGGAAGACCACCTGCTCGGGCAGCACCGCAGGCAACCGGAGCTTCAGCTCGCCGTCGGGGAACCGATGCCGCTCGATCAGCGCGGGCGGCCGGCCGCATTCACGCGCGAGCCGCCGGGCCGTTTCCCACTCGTCCTCGAAAGCCAGCAGCATCGTCTCCCGATGGTATCTCGCTTGTTTACGGTCCGGTTTGCGCCGGAACGAGCCCGGCCCGATTTGTATTCCGGCCGTCACGCCGGACTCCGTCAGCGCCGGCGCCCGTCCGGCCGCTGCGCCTTGGCCGCAGGCGCCTGCCTACGTAGCCCCGCCCGATTCCGCGCCGCGCGGAGAGCGCGAAATGAGGCAGACCCTCGCAAGCGTCGTTCTCTTGCCGGCCACCTGCATGGGCGGTCCCCTCATGGCGCGCGCAGGCCCCCTGGACGACGTGCTGAATGCCGACCGCGCCTTTGCGCAGGCCGCGCTGCACGATGGGGCACGCCGCATTCGTAGACCACGGGCAACCACGTTTCGATCTGGCGCCGCATCGAGGGGCAGCGGAAGTGAAGCGTCGAACTCGGCGTGCAGGCGCCACCGAAGGCGAATTAATGCGACGAGCGGCCGTCCCCGCCGTGGACTTGGCGCGCCGCTTGCTTATTCTTCCGGCATGGCATGGCAGTCGGTACCGACCGTTGCACTCGATGTCGACAGCGGCATCGCTCCCGCGCGTGCGCACGCCATCACCGAGGCGCTATACCGCCGCATCATCGCGCTGCTGGTGAACCGCCGCGGGCGCGCGGAGCCGCTTGCGAGCGCCTGCCTGTACTGGAGCGACGGGCACCTGATCCTGCTCACCTGCCGTCACGTGTTCGACGACGGCGTAAGCCTCGGCGACCTCGCGCTGCCGCTGGGCGATAGCGGGCGCCTGATCGCGCTCCACGCTCTCCGGGCCCGCTTCGTCGAGCATCCGGGACACGACGTTGCCGCCATCGATCTTTGTCCGGTACGCGCGCGGGACGCACTGCAGCGCCACTGGTTCCCGGTTCCGTTGTATGTGGCGAACAAGGCGCGTCGGCCGACTTCGGACCGCCTCGTCATCGCCGGCTATCCCTATGCCCAGATGCGCCGCATCGACGGCGCCGTCTACGCGCGGCCGCTGGTATTTTTCGCCCGCCCCATGGCGTCCCCGGTGGCGGACGTGCGCGCGGGCTACGCACGCACCGCAATGCGTATCGACGGGGTACTCGTGCATGCGCCCGCATTGGACGGAGTCTCCGGGGCCACGGTGTGGTCCATCGAGGACGAACGTCAGGACGTCGAATGCCTGCTCTGGCCGGCCGGCGTGCAATGTGCGTTCAAGCACGACGAGTACGTGCGCGGCGAACCCATGGCGGCCGCGCGCGAGGTCGTCGCGCGTCTCGTTGGGCGCTGAGGACCCGCACCCAAGGCGCGGCAGCGCGTGCTCAGGCGTGCGCCCAGCGCGAATACTTCGGCAGGGTCGCCTGCAGGAATGCCATCTGATCGGCGAGGATGCGCCGATTGCTGAGGATGAAGCCCTCGTTGCGGCAGACCGCGTAGGGGACGTAAAGAAGCGGCATGTGCGCCTCTTCCGGCCGTCGATTGCCCTTGCGTGTGTTGCAAGAGCGGCAGGCGGTCACGACGTTGGTCCACGCGTGCTGTCCGCCGCGCGACACGGGGGCGATGTGCTCGACCGTCAGATCGCCTTCGACGAAGTGCTCGCCGCAATACGCGCAGATGTGGCGGTCGCGCGCGAACAGGCGGTGCTTGGTGAGGCCCACGTGCGCGTGGCCGACGGGGATCCGGTGCCGCCCGCGGATCATCACGATCGAACTCGTGATGAATTCCGAGCGCAAGCCGGAGATCTCCTGCAAACCCCCGGTCATGGAGAACAGGTTTTCACCCAGATCCGTCAGAACCTTGCCGGCGGCGTAGTAGCGCGCCGCACGCATCAGTTGCGCCCAACGGACCGGCTGGCCATGGGCGTCGATGATCAGTATTCGTGGGTCGGACGGGTCTGCTGGCATGGACGTGATATTGCCATGCGCAAGTCTGCTTTGCAGCGTTGTCAAGTCGGGAAACTCAGGCACGCCTGGAACGACGCTCGCGCATCTGCCAACGTGCGTTCGCGCCGCGACTCCGCCAGCTGGATGGCTACTTGCGACCGGTCGGGCCTTCGCCGCCCAGGAAGCGCGGATCCGGCCCATTTTCCGAGCGCCGGTACACGCCGCCGGGATCGAACATCACCGTCATGCACGAATTGAAGATCCCCGCTTCACGGTACGGGTAGAGCCATCCAGTCAGCTTGCTCGGCGGGTAGTACTCGACCTTCATCGGGGTTCCGAGCTGGCGTCGTACGCTTTCCTGCGTGTCCATGCCCGGCCGCAGGCGCGCAAAGTGCGCCTCGCTGCGCACCTGGTCGACGCTCGTGACCCGACCATCGGGATCGAAATCGACCATCCACGAACGCTGCATCCACTCGCCCCGGTTGTACTCGACCCGCGTCGCACCGTTGGCCAGCGCGAACTGGCTGTCGGGCTTGCCGTATTTGCTCAGCACCTCGCTTTCCGTCATGCCCGGCTTGATCGAATCGGGCATCGCACACGCGCCTAGCAGAAGCACGGCCGCTGCAACGGCCATCGAGGGCCAGGCGCGGCGAGCACGGTCTGGAAGGGCTTCGAGCGACATACGACCTCCTTCGTCGCGCAGAAGACCTGGTTAGAGTGCCATGCGCCGTGGAAATTTCAATTGCGCGACGAAGTCGGTGAGCTTCCCGAGGGCAAGAAAGTTGCGACGCCGCTCCGACTCTCGAGAGCGCGCTCCGGTTGAAGATTGCCGTCGCGCCGCAGACGGAGCCGATCCGGAGGCGGCCTCGATAGCGACGCAGTCGAGGCGCCTGGGGCAGCCTACCGGGCCTCGTCGGCAGCCTTGATCGGATAGTCGACCCGGTACACCCAGTAACCGTAGGTGCGCGCGTTGCGTTCCGATGGAAACCGTGGTCGCCGCGGGCGAGTTCCACGAATTGTGCTTCGAACTCGGCTCCGGCGCGTCGATGCGGCACGTGTTCGACGCAGACGCGCCGCTCGACTTCAACCTCCATTGGCATCGCGGAAGCGCTTTCGTTCCCGGTCCAGATCGCGGCGGTGGCTCGGCTCGGCGGCGTAATCCGTTCGCCGCGCAACCAAGCGTATTGCCTCATGTGGACGAACCGCAGCCGCGTCGCCGCGCCACTGCGGGCGCGCATCGACCGCGGCGACTGAGAGTCGCGCCGGTCAGTCGAGCGAAAAAACGGTGTCGACGGATGGGTCGTGCCGGGCCGCGCCAGGCGTCGTCGGTGGGTCGTACGGCGGACGCACCGCGTGGCCCTGGCCGAAGGCGAACCCCGCCGTCTGGGCGTTCTTGCGCTGATCGGGCAGTTCGATGCCAGCGACAATCGCGCGGTCGAGCTTCAATCCCGCGGCGCGCGCTTCAAGCGCGACGTCGGCCCAGTACTCGGCGCGGCTGGAGCTCGGCGCCAGGACCTTGGCAAAGTCGGGTGCGACGAAATCGATCGCCTTCATCTCCATGCCAATGCGCGTGGCCGTGAGCCGGTACCCGACCGGTATCTGCTGGGTGCGCAGCCAGTCGATGAAGCCGCGCACGCGATAGCGCGAACGGACCCGATCGATCTGGCCGCGCAGCAGGATGCAGGAGCGATGGGCGAACAGGCGATTGGCGTCGAACAGCTCGGTCACCTGGTCGAGGCAGCGCTCGACCGTGCCGAAGGACAGCGTGACCCCCACGCGTGCGACGCGCTCCCGCTCGAGCAGCGCGAAGCCCTTCGACAGTGCGGCAAGCTGGATGCGCGCCCGCTGCATTGTGCTTGCCTGGAACCCTTCGGTCCAGACATAGAGTTCGTCGAACCAGCGTTCGCGTCCGACGAGCGTCAGCGTGGGCCACATGACGGCGCAGATCGAGCCATCGATCGGGCTCGCCCAGTCGCGCGACAAAGGTGCCGCGGACCATCGCACCCCACTGCTGCTCGTCATCGCTGCGTCGCCCGATGCCTGGAAGGAACTGCGGCAACTATTCTTGCTTGTGGAACTGCCGTGTGGCAATGCGAGCATTCGACACGCGGTTTGCGGGCCGGAATCCTGGCAGCTCAGTTCGACCGGGAGGGTGCCGGCTGGCCGTAGGTCGCGAATTTCTCGATCACCCGGGCCATTTCCGCCGCGGAAAGCAGGGGAGGTTCGCCGATCTGGCGCGCTCTCAGATACATCCCCGCCAGGTTTTCGATCTCGATCGCGAGCGCCAGCGCCCTCGACAGCGAGCGTTCGCACGCGATCACGCCGTGGTGCGCCAGCAGGCACGCCTTGCGCCCGCGCAGCGCGGCAAGGGCGTTGTCTGACAGGACCTGAGTCCCGAAGGTCGCGTAGGGCGCACAGCGCACGTCGGCGCCGCCGGCGACGGCCACCATGTAGTGAAACGGCGGAATCCCGAGGTGGTGACAAGCGAGCGCCGTGGCCGCCTGCGAATGTGTATGCACGATGGCATCGAACTCGCGGCGCGAACGCAGGATGTCGAAGTGGAAACGCCATTCGCTGCTCGGCTTGCGCGTGCCCACCAACCCGGCCGGAAGCGCGTCGCCGCCGGGCTGGCCAAGCGGGATGAACACCAGGTCGGGCGCCGTGAGGGTGTCGTAGGGGACCCCGGTCGGCGTGATCAGGAATCCTGTCCTGCGTTCACGACGGCAACGCACCGAAACGTTGCCCGACTTGTTGACGTTGATGCCCGATGCGTTCATCGCGCGCGCCGTGGCGATCAGTTCATCCCGCAGCGCGGGCGTGTCCTCGACGACGGCGAGCGCGGTCTTCACTGGTCGCATGCTCACACGGCCGCGGGTTCCGGTGCGCGAGGCATCTCGGAGAAGAGGGTGACGAGCGCGCTCGGCGCCGCGATGCCGCGCTCGGTGATGATGCCGGTGACGAGACGCGACGGCGTGACGTCGAACCCGGGATTCAGGACGGCGGTCGTTTCGCGTGCGATGGCGACGCTCGCCGCGCGCCCGTCGGCGCCGCGCCCCTCCACACGCCGGACCTCGTCGCCGCTGCGCTCCTCGATAGCGATGGCGTCGGCGTCCGTGATCGTCCAGTCGATCGTCGTCGACGGCACCGCCGCGTAAAACGGCACGTCGTTGTCGCGTGCAGCCACGGCCTTCAAGTAGGTCCCGATCTTGTTACACACGTCGCCCGCGCGCGTCACGCGGTCGGCCCCGACCAGCACCAAGTCCACCTGGCCGCGGCGCATCAGGTGCCCGCCGGCGTTGTCGACGACCAGCGTATGCGGCACGCCATGCGCCTCGAGTTCCCAGGCGGTCAACAGCCCCTGGTTGCGCGGACGGGTTTCGTCGACCCACACGTGCAGGTCGATGCCGGCGTCGAAGGCCTGGTAGATCGCCGACAACGCGGTGCCGAAATCCACCGTGGCGATCCAGCCGGCATTGCAGTGTGTGAGTACGTGAACCGTCCGCCCGCGCGCCGCTTGCAATGCGGCGATCAGCCGTGCGCCATGGCCGCCGAGCGCACGGTTGCAGGCAATGTCCTCCTCTGCAACGCGGCCGGCCTCGGTCCACGCGGTTTCCGCGCGCACTGCGCGCGGCGTCCGCTCCAGCAGCCGTCGCATGCGATCGAGCGCCCAACGCAGGTTGACTGCCGTCGGGCGCGTGGCGAGGAGCTCGGTGTGGACCCGGACGAGGGTGGCGTCGTCGGGCTGCTCGCGCATCGCCAGCGCGAAGCCATAGGCGCCCGCGACGCCGATCAGGGGCGCGCCGCGGACCCGCATCGAACGGATCGCCCGCGCGACCTCGATCCAGGAGTCCAGTTCGACCGTAACGAACTCGAACGGCAAGCGCGTCTGGTCGACGATGCCCACCGCGCGCGCGCCGCCGGCGGACTCGACCGGCCAGATCGATCGATAGTGTCGCGCGCCGACCTTCATCACGTCGATTCTACGGGGCGAGCGATGCGCGACGGGCGCAATGCCAGCACGTTGCCCGCCAATGCCGAGGCGATCCCGAGGAAAGTCAGCGGGTGCCAGTCGAACCGCTCGAACAGCGTCGAGACGAGCAACGCGACCAGGGGCGTCATGACGCCGACGTACGACGCGCGCGCGGCGCCGATGCGCCCCAGCAACGTGAAGTAGGCACCGAACGCGAGCACCGAACCGACCAGTGCAAGGTATGCCAGGGACAGGACGAACGGCGCACTCCACGCGATCGACAGCGGTCGTCCGAGGGCAATCGCAATCGCGAACGAGCATGCCGCGCCGTAAGCCATGGCGAATCCGATCGGCTGCCAGCCGGCGACACCGGAGCGATGCAGGCGCAGGGTGATCATGTTCGCCAGGCAGGACAGCACGACGGCCGTCATCGTGAAGAGCGCGCCGAGCAGCAGGCCGGGATCCGCGATGCGACCGGTCACGAGAGGTTCGAAGTTCGGCCAGAACACGAGCACGATGCCGGCCAGACCCAGTGCGCCGCCTGCCGCGACGGGTCGCGCCATCGGGGTGTCGAAGAACGCGCGTGCCAACAGCATGTTGGTGAGCGGCGCCGCCGCATATCCCACCGCAACCAGTCCGCTGACGATGAAACGCTCGGCATGATAGATGAGCACATACGAGACGCCGAAACCGCACACCCCCTGCAAGGCGAGCCACGCGTGCGTGCCGGCGGGCAGGCGCAACGCCCGTCCGCGCGAGGCGCACCAGCCGAGCACGAGGAGGGCGGCAGCCGCGAATCGCAACGCGACGCCGAACTCCGGGGCGACCGCGCCGAGTTGCAGCGTGATCGCGAACCAGGTCGTGCCCCAGATGAGAACGGCCGCGGCGAAGAGCGTCCGGGTGTTCATGCGCGGATTCTCGCCGACCGCGCCGGGATGCAACCGGCGACGACCTCGCGGCGCGCCGGCCGATGCCGATCGTTGAGTCGATGCGTGGGGCTCGCCGACCTGATCAGCGCATCGCCCGCTTCTCGCGCCGGCTCTGGCAGGGCGCACAGCGCACCGCCATCGGATGGACCAGAAGGCGCGGGCGCCCGATCGGTCCGCCGCAGTCGATGCACCAGCCATACGATCCGTCGGCGATACGCGCCAGCGCCGCATCGATTTCGACGAGCTCTGCCGTCGTATGCGAGAGCTGCGCGATGTCCATGCTGCGCTGGGCCTCCGCCGCCGCATCATCGTCGGTGTCCTCGGCGCGTCGGGGCAACCCGGCTTCATCGTGCCGCTCCTGGCCGTGGCCGTGCAGGCGTGCCTCGACGGTCGCCACGACTTCCGCCCGCAGGAGGCGCAGCCGGGCGCCGAATTGCTCGAGCTCGGCCTGCGTCAGTTCACCCGGTATTGCCTGTTCGTTCATGTTTCATCCCCTTCGGCGCATCGTCGGACTTACTCGCACTTTCGGCAAGCGGAGCGGCAGCAAGACTTGACGATGATTCAGCGCGTCCCGAGGGGTGCGCTATTGTTGCGTCGCGACAAGCTCTTAGCGATGTTCAACACACATTACCTGCGTTACGCGTTGACGCCTCGATCGATCGCGGTGGTCGGAGCCACCGATCGGCAGGAAGCCCTTGGCAACTACGTCTTCGGCAATGCGCTCGGCGCGGGGTTCCGCGGCGACATTTATCCCATCAATCCCAAGCACGAGGTGGTTGCCGGACAGCGGTGCTACGCGTCGCTGCAAGCGCTGCCGGCGGCCGTCGATCTGGCGGTGATCGTGACGCCGGCGCAGACGGTGCCGGCGATCATCGACGATGCCGCGCGCCGCCGGATCGGGGCGGTGCTCGTGCTGTCGGCCGGCTTTGCCGAGATGGGCGGCGCTGGCCGGCAACTGCAGCAGCTTGCGGTCGCGCGCGCGCGCGCCCAGGGCATACGGCTGCTCGGTCCGAACTGTCTCGGCGTAATGCGGCCGGACATCGGTTTCAACGCGACCTCGGCACGAACTGCGGCAAGACCCGGTTCCGTGGCGCTGGTGTCTCAATCGGGCGCGGTGATGGCCGCACTCCTGGACTACGCATGGAGCGCGGGCTTCGGATTCTCGTCGGCGGTGTCGACGGGAGCCGGCGCCGACGTCGATTTTCCCGAGGTCCTGGACTTTCTCGCCAACGATCCCGTCACGCGCAGCATCGTCCTCTACATCGAGGGCGTGCACGATTCGCGTGCACTCATGTCGAGCGTGCGCGCCGCCGCGAGCACGAAGCCGGTCGTCGTCCTCAAAGTCGGCCGTCACCTGACCGGGCGGAAGGCGGCTATGAGCCACACCGGCGCCTCCGTCGGCGACGACGCGGTGTTCGATGTTGCGCTCAAGCGCGCGGGTGCCATCCGCGTCGGCGCGTACAACCAGTTGTTCGCCGCTGCCGAAGCGCTTGCGGCGGGTCGCTTGCCGGATGGGGAGCAGGCCAACCGGCTCGTCGTCCTCACGAACGGCGGCGGCCCGGGTGTGCTCGCGGCCGATGCGGCCGCCGATGCGGACGTTGCGCTCGCGACTCTGTCCGACGCGGTCAAGCAACGGCTCGACGCGGTGTTGCCGCCCACGTGGTCGCGCGGCAACCCGGTCGACATCGTCGGGGATGCCGACGCGCAACGCTTCGCCTCGTCGTTCAGGATCCTGCTGGAGGACCCGGACAACGACGGCGTGCTCGTGTTGTTCTCGCCGCTGATCCGTCTCGAGGCGGAGGCGGCTGCCAAGGCGCTGCTCGAGCTCGCTGCCGCGAGCACCAAGCCAGTGATCAGCGTCTGGCTCGGGGCGCATGACGCCGGCCGCGGCGGGGCGGTGTTCAAGGCCGCCGGGCTGCCGGCGTTGACGAGCCCGGAGCGTGGGGTCGAGTCGTTTTCGTACCTCGCGCGCTACGTGCGCCACCGCCGCTGGCGGCTGCAGGTGCCGCCGTCGCACAGCGACGAGTTCGAAATCGATCTCGGCCGCGCCCGCAGCGAGGTGAGCGAGGCGCTCCAGACCGGACGCGCGACCCTCGACGAGCGGGAGTCGAAGCGTCTGCTCGACTGTTTCGGGATCCCGACCGTGGCCGCCGAGTTCGCGGCGACACCGGAGGACGCGGTCCGCCACGCCGGGCAGGTCGGATTTCCGGTCGTGGTGAAGGTCGTCGCATCCGGTGTCGCGCACAAGAGCGAGGTCGAGGGCGTGCAGCTCGACCTGCGCTCGGCCGATGAGGTGATACAGGCGTTTGCGACCATCAAGGGCAACGTCGCCGCGCGCGCGCCGCGCGCCCGCTTTCTCGGCGTGCACGTGCAGGCGATGGTCGAGCGGCCGCGCGCCCGCGAGTTGATCGTCGGCATCGCGCGCGACGCCCAGTTCGGGCCGGTCATCGGGTTTGGCATGGGTGGCATCGGCGTCGACGTCTACGGGGACCTTGCGGTGGCGTTGCCGCCGTTGAACCGGTTTCTCGCGCAGCAGCTGATCGCAGCGACGCGTGTTTCGCGCATGCTCGGCGAGTTTCGCGGGCGGCCCGTCGTCGCACAGGATGCGTTGGTCGACACGCTGCTCAAGGTCTCGGAACTTGCCTGCGAGCTGCCGTGCATCGATGAACTCGACATCAACCCGCTGCTCGCGGATGAGAACGGTGTGCTCGCCCTCGATGCGCGCGTCGTCCTCGGCAGCGGTCCTCTGGCGGCCGACGCGAGTTATTCGCATCTGGCGATTCATCCATACCCGAAGAATCTCTGGCGGGCAGTGCGTCTGCGCAACGGCGACATGACCCTGCTGCGCCCGATCCGACCCGAGGATGCCGCGGCGGAGCAGCGCTTCATCGCGCGCCTTTCCCAGCGCAGCCTCTACCTGCGCTTTCATGGGCTGGTGCGGGAGCTGTCCCTGGAGCGCCTCATCCGCTTCACGCAGATCGACTACGACCGCGAGATGGCGTTCGTCGCGACCGACATGCAGGGCGATGCGGAAGAAATACGCGGCATCGCGCGCTACACCCGCAACCCCGACGGAGCGAGCTGCGAATTCGCCATCGTCATCGAAGACGCCTGGCAGGCACGCGGCCTGGGCGCGGCCTTGATGACGGCGCTCGAGGCGTGCGCGCGCGGCCGCGGCCTGCGCGAAATGATCGGCTTCGTGCTCGCCGAGAACAACGCGATGGCGCAAATGATGATCAGGCTCGGTTATGAAGGACGACCCGAGCCGGACGATCCGACCGTGGTGCGTTTCGCCAAGGGGCTGTAGATAGAATCGCCCGCGACCACCGGGATTCGTTGATGCTTCGACCGCTGCTTCACGTTGCCCTCACGGCGTTCCTCCTGCCCCTTGCCCCGCCCGTGGCCGCACAGGCCGGACCGGCGAACGATGCGTTGCTCAAGCAGGCGGAGAAGGCGCCGAAACGCGGATTCTTCTGGGAAGCCCGCAAGGGCGACCGCAAGGTCTACCTGTTCGGCACCGTGCACGTCGGGCGCCCGGACTTCTATCCTCCGAACATCGACTATGTGCGTCGCTTCGACGAGGCGACCGCGATCGTGGTCGAAGCCGATGTGTTCGACGCCAAACGCGTCGCCGACGTCGTGCAGAAGGTCGGTCTTTATCCGGACGGCGAGCCCGGGCTCGACACGCGCCTCGGCGACGAGCTGAAGGCGCGGGTCCTCGCACAGGTCAAGCGCTTCGGCCTCGATCCGAACCGCATCTGGCGCATGCGGCCGTGGATGGTCGCCAACACGCTCGTCATCCTGCAGGCAACCGGCAGCGGCTACAGCCCGGCGTACGCGACCGAGTCATTCCTGTACCAGTACGCCATCGGCAGCGGCAAGCCGCTGCTCGAGATCGAATCGATCGAACTGCAGCTTGCGCTTTTCCAGCGCGCCGACGAGGAGACCCAGATCTCCTATCTCGAACAGGCGATCCGTGGCATGGAGACCGGGGATGCCGAGCGCGAAGTGCGCAGGATCGTCGACGCCTGGGAGCGCCGCGACACCGACGCGGCGGAGCGCCTGATCGGCGAAATTCACGCCGCCAAGTCGCGCGGCGAGCGCTTCGTTGCGGAACAGCTGTTCGATGCGCGCCATCCGCGCATGGTCGAGGCGATCGAAAAATACGCGGCAAGCGGATCGGTTTATCTGGTGGCCGTAGGTGCGTTGCACTACTTCGGTCCGCGCGGGCTGCTCGAGCTGCTGCGCGGACGGGGGTTCACGATCGCCCCGATCCAGTGAGCGTGCGGCCGCCGGCCGACGTGCCCTTTTGCTACTGCGGCGAAAACAGGTACGAATCCATCGCCAGCACGCCGCTGTCGACACCGGGGTCGATCCGCTCGACGCGGGGCGCGATGCCGGCCGCGCCCAGCGCGACGAAAAGCGGCAGGAAGTGCTCGTCGGTCGGATGGGCCCGACGCGCATTCGGTGCGAGTTCGCGATAACGCACGAGCTCGGCCCGGTTGTCCGACTGCAGGCGCTGGTCGACCCAGCTGCGAAAGGCCTCCACGTAGGGCACCGGCCCGCCTTCCGCGATCTCGCGCCGGTTGCCGTGCATGCTGCGCATCCAGTCGCCGAGATTGTGTGTCATGTGACCCGAGCCGATGACGAGCACGTTCTCGCGCGCGAGAGGTGCCAGTGCCGCGCCGAGCCGCAGGTGATGCTCGGGGCCCAACGGCGGTTGCACCGACACCTGCGCCGTCGGCACGTCCGCATCGGGAAACATCTTGAGCAGCGGCACCCAGGCGCCATGATCGAGGCCGCGGCAACCATTCGGCGTCGCGACGAAGCCCGCTTCGCGCAACAGCGCCAGTGCGCGCTCGGCCACTAGCGGCGCGCCTGGAACCGGGTATTTGATCCGGTACAGCTCGGGCGGAAATCCACCGAAGTCGTGGATCGTCTCCAGGTTGCTGCCTGTCGCCACCATCGGCAACTCGGTTTCCCAGTGCGCGGAGGCGATCAGGATTGCAGCGGGACGCGCGAGCCTCCGGCCGAGTTCGGCCCAAAGCGCACCGGCCCGCCCGGCATGCACTGCGTGCATCGGCGAGCCGTGGGAGATGAAGAGAGTCGGCTGCGTCGCCATGGCGCGTCGCCTAGCTCAAACCTTCGGCCTTCATCGCCGCCTGCACCTTGGGGCGTGCCCCCACGCGTGCGACGTATTGAGCGAGCACGGGCCATTTCCCGAGATCGATACCCGTAAACGGGCTCCAGCGCAGGACGGTGAAAAGATAGGCGTCCGCCACCGTGAACTGGTCGCCCATCAGATATTGCCTGCCTTCGAGTTGCCGGCTCAGCCAGTCGAACCGGCCCGCGAGTTTGGTCCGTTGCCCCTCCTTCACCTCCTCGGACGTAGCAGGGTTGAACATCGGCGAAAACTGCTTGTGGATCTCGGAGGTGATGAAGTTCAGCCATTCCTGCAGGCGGTAGCGCTCCATGGTCCCGTTCGCGGGCGCGAGCTTGGCCGACGGCACCCTGTCGGCGAGGTACTGCACGATCGCCGGGCCTTCGGTCAGCCGTTGTCCATCGTCGAGTTCGAGGGTCGGGACGTAGCCCTTGGGATTGACCTGCAGGTAGTCGCCACCGTCTTCCATCTTCCTGGTCTTCGTGCTGACCTTCACGAGGTCGTGCGCAAGCCCGAGTTCGGACAACACGATGTGCGGTGACAGGGCACAAGTACCAGGGCCGTAATACAGCTTCACGTCAACATCCTCCATGTCGGATGCCGCGGCGAGTTGGCCGCGGCGCAGGGAATTCGAACTGCGGCGCAGGTTGGATCGGGTGCTTACGGTCTGGCTCGCACCGCCATCCGTCGCGCCCGATGCCGGTAGACATTAAGCATCTTGCGGTACAGGAAAAAGGGGTCGCCACGAGACAGTTTATTGCGATTAGCGGGATAATCATGCATGGACCGGTTCGCTGCCATCGAGGCTTTCGTTCGTGTCGTCGAGGCGGGGAGCTTCGTG
Source organism: Burkholderiaceae bacterium (assembly GCA_035502095.1). Lineage (GTDB taxonomy): Bacteria > Pseudomonadota > Gammaproteobacteria > Burkholderiales > Burkholderiaceae_F > JAKANT01. The sequence continues at coordinate 34,422 of DATJUX010000048.1, read as the reverse complement.
CGCGCTGCCGAGCGGCTTCAATGGTCGACCTCGTCGCTCTCGCGCGTGCTCGCGGAGCTCGAGGAACATCTCGGCGCCCGCCTGCTCAACCGGACGACGCGCCGGCTGTCGCTCACCGAAAGCGGGCAGGCATTCTACGAGCGCAGCGTGCAGCTGCTGAACGACCTCGATGAGGCCGAGGCGCTCGCGGGGCAGACCGCCGCGGTGCCACGCGGGACGATCCGCCTGACGTGTTCGTACAACGTCGCCACGCACCGCCTGGCGCCCGCGATTGCCGCTTTCGTCGCACGCTATCCCGAGGTGCGCTTCGACGTGACCGTGGCCGAGCGCATTGTGGATCTGGTCGACGAAGGATTCGATCTGGCGATCCGCATCGGGCGGATCGGAAGCGAGCAGCTCGTCGCGCGCAAACTGGGCGAAACCGTGCTCATGGTCTGCGCGGCCCCGGCTTACCTCAGGGGCCGCGGCGCGCCCGCGACGCCCGAGGACCTGGCGCGCCACGACACGCTCACATATGCCTATGCGCCGAGTCCGCGCAGCTGGCAGCTTTTCGATGCCGCCGGCGTCATGCACGAGGTGCGGGCCGGAGGGAGCCTGCACGCGAACAACGGCGACATGCTGATCGCCGCGGCCGTGGCCGGGCTGGGAGTCGTCTGCGAACCCGACTTCCTGCTCGAGGCGGAACTGCGCACCGGGCGGCTCGTGCCGGCGCTGCCCGGCTACGTCGGGCGACGCGCCGACATCTGGGCGGTCTATCCAAGCCGGCGCCATCTTTCCGTCAAAGTGCGGCTGTTCGTCGATCACGTGGCGGCCTTCTTCCGGCCGGCGGCCCGGCCACCGCCGCGGGCCACGCGACTCTCTCGAGGGCGGCGCCCCGGCTCCGCGCACCGCAAGCCTGCGAGGTAGAGGGTCACCTCTATCGGCAGCGGGTTGACGGCGGGCACGCGATCGGAAATAGTACGAACGTTCGTTTTTCTTGCACGCCCGTTCCATGACACATGTCTTCGCGCCGCCGGCGCGCGCCGCCGTGGCCGACCCGCCGGAGCGTCCCCGCAAGGGAGAAAGCACGCGCGCCGCGATCGTCGATGCGGCGCTGGGCATCGCCCGCCGCGAAGGGCTGGAGGGGCTGACGATCGGCCTGCTCGCCGAAGCGCTCGGGATGAGCAAGAGCGGGGTTTTTGCGCACTTCGGATCGCGCGAAGACCTGCAACTCGCGGTTCTGCGCGAATACGCCGCCCGCTTCATCGACGACGTGCTGCGGCCGGCGGTCGAACTCGAGCGCGGCCTGCCCCGACTGCAGGCGATGCTGGAGAACTGGTTGCGGCTGCTGGCGCGCGAACTCGAGCAGGGTTGTCTGATGATCGCCGGCGCCAGCGAATACGACGACCGCCCCGGGGTGTTGCGTGACGCGATGGTCGCCATCGTCATGGGGTGGAAGGACGAACTGCTGCGGGCGATCGAGGCGGCCAAGGCGGCCGGCCACCTGCGAGCAGGCGTCGAATCGCGCCAGCTGGTGTTCGAGATCTATGGCCTGATGCTCGCGCTGCATCAGGACGCACGCCTGCTGCGCTCGTCAGACGGCGTCAAGCGGGCGCGCGCCGGACTTGCACGCCTGATCGACGCCGGCCGTTCGCGGCGGGCCGGGCGCGGCGCCGCAGCCGACCGATCGGTTGCCAAATCACCCGGCGGTCGCGCGCAGCGCGCGCGCGTGCGCCGCCTGCAATCCTCGTAGGAGTCGTTCATGCCCATCTACACGCCCCCCTCGCGCGACCAGCGTTTCGTGCTGCATGAGGTTCTGCACACCATCGACGAACTGAAGGCCATGCCGGCGTTCGCCGACGTCGACGCCGACACGATCAATCAGGTCGTCGAAGAAGCGGGCAAGTTCTGCGCCGAGGTGCTGTTTCCGCTCAATCAAAGCGGCGACGAGGAGGGCTGCACGTTCGACCCGGCGACGCGCACCGTCAGGACGCCGAAGGGTTTCAAGGAAGCGTACGCGCAGTTCCGCGAGGCTGGCTGGCAGGGGCTCGCCGCCGACACCGAATACGGCGGGCAGGGCCTGCCGCGCGTGCTGCAGGTCGCCTTCTACGAAATGCAGTACTCCTGCAACCAGGCCTGGGCGATGTATCCCGGCCTCACGAACGGCGCCTACGAGTGTCTGATGGTCCATGGAACCCCCGAGCAGAAGGAACTGTTCGTCACCAAGCTCGTCACGGGCAAGTGGATGGGGACGATGTGCCTGACCGAGCCTCACTGCGGCACCGATCTCGGCATGCTGCGCACGCGGGCCGAACCGCGCGGCGACGGCAGCTATTCACTCACCGGCAACAAGATCTTCATATCCTCCGGCGAGCACGAGATGACCGAGAACATCGTGCACCTCGTGCTGGCGCGTCTCCCGGACGCGCCGGCGGGAACCAAGGGGATTTCGCTCTTCATCGTTCCCAAGTTCCTGCCCGAGGGCTCGGACCGGAACGCGCGTGTCGGCAAGCGCAACGGCATCTACTGCGGCGGCATCGAGCACAAGATGGGCATTCACGGCAACTCGACCTGCCAGATCGTCCTCGAAGGCGCGATGGGCTGGCTGGTCGGCGAGCCCAACAAGGGGCTCAACGCGATGTTCGTGATGATGAACGGTGCCCGCCTGGGAGTCGGCGTCCAGGGGCTTGGCCTGAACGAAGTCGCCTACCAGAATGCCGCCGCATACGCCAAAGAGCGCATCCAAGGCCGCTCGCTGTCGGGCGTGAAGAGCCCCGCCAAGCCGGCGGACGAGATCATCTTCCATCCCGACGTGCGGCGGATGCTGCTCACGGCACGCGCCTACGCGGAGGGCGGGCGTGCCTTTGCCTACTGGGTCGCGCTGCAGGCGGACAGGCAACTCGCGCACGACGACGAGGAGGAGCGCCAGTTCGGTGCCGACATGATGGCCTTGATGACGCCGATCGTGAAAGCTTTCATGACCGACAACGGCTTTCGCTGCGCCTCCGAGTGTCTGCAGGTGCTCGGAGGGCACGGCTATGTCCGCGAATGGGGTATGGAGCAGTTCGTGCGCGACGCGCGCATCAATATGATCTATGAAGGTACCAACACCATCCAGAGCCTCGACCTGCTCGGCCGCAAGGTGTTGATGGACAACGGCGCCCGGCTGAAGAAGTTCGGCAGGCTCGTCCAGGACTTCATCGAGGAACACGGGACCGATCCGGCGATGAACGAGTTCGTGACGCCGCTTGCAGACCTTGGCGACAAGGTCACCAAGCTGACGCTCGAAATCGGCATGAAGGCGTTCCAGAACCCGGACGAGGCCGGCGCCGCGGCGGTCGACTACCTGCGGATCGTCGGCCACCTGGTGTACGCATATTTCTGGGCGCGCATGGCCCGGGTGGCGCTCGCGCGCATCGCGGCCGACGCCGAGCGGGTCGAGCCGTTCTATGTCGCCAAGCTCGCCACCGCTCGCTTCTACTTCCAGCGCCTGTTGCCTGAGACCGCCTACCACATCCGCGCCGCGCGCTCCGGCGCGAAGAGCGTGATGGACCTTGCCGTCGAGTCGTTCTGATGCGTCGCCTCGCCGCCGCGCTGTTGCTCGTGCCGATCGTGGCACTGGCGCAGGCGGCAAGCGGGTCTCCGGTCGGCCTCTGGCGTACGATCGACGACGCAACCGGGCGGCCGCGCGCACTGGTCCGGTTGTTCGAGGAGGACGGCCGGATTTTCGGCCGTATCGAGCAGGGGCTGGATCCGAACCAGGCAGGCGCGGAAGTGTGCGACCTCTGCACCGACGAGCGCCGCGGCATGCCGAAGATCGGCTTGATCATCATTCGCAACATGGAGCGCGACGGCGACGTCTGGAGCGGCGGCGATATCCTCGATCCGGACAACGGCAAGGTCTACCGCTGCAGGTTGCGGGTGGTCGACGACAACCGGAGCCTCGAAGTCCGCGGTTTCATCGGCTTCGCGCTGCTCGGCAGAACCCAGATGTGGGAGCGGGTCGACTGACCTCGCGCGCGATTGCGGCGCCCCCTGAACACCCAGGACGATCAGCAACAAGGAGATCCAAAGTGAGCAATTTTCTGGTGCGCAAGGTCGCGGTGCTCGGCGCCGGCGTGATGGGCGCGCAGATCGCGGCCCATTGCGTCAACGCAAGGGTCCCGGTGCTCCTGTTCGATCTGCCCGACACGAAGTCGGGCAACAAGAACGGCATCGTCGCGCGCGCGATCGACAACCTGAAGAAGTTGAGCCCGGCACCGCTCGCCGATCGCGACGATGCCGCGCATATCGAGGCCGCCAATTACGAGGAGCACCTCGAGCTCCTCAAGGGCTGCGACGTCGTGATCGAGGCGATCGCCGAACGCATGGATTGGAAGCACGACCTGTATCGCAAGGTGGCGCCCTTCATCGCGCCGGGTGCCATCTTCGCCTCGAATACATCGGGGCTCTCGATCAACCGGCTTGCGGAAGTGCTCGACGCCGGCCTGCGCAAGCGCTTCTGCGGCGTGCACTTCTTCAATCCGCCGCGCTACATGCACCTGGTCGAGCTGATTCCGACGGCGGCGACGGATGCGAGGATCATCGACGACCTCGAGTCGTTTCTGACCGGCACGCTCGGCAAGGGTGTCGTGCGTGCCAAGGACACGCCGAACTTCATCGCCAACCGCGTCGGCATCTTCGGGATGCTCGCCACGATCCACGAGGCGGAGAAATTCGGCCTCGGCTACGACGTCGTCGACGACCTAACGGGGACGAACCTCGGCCGCGCCAAGAGCGCCACGTTCCGCACCGCCGATGTCGTCGGCCTCGACACGATGGCGCACGTGATCAGGACGATGCAGGACACGCTGACGCCGGACATCGACCCGTTCGCGAAGTACTTCGCCACACCGCCCGTTCTGAAGGGCCTGGTGGAGAAGGGTGCGCTCGGCCAGAAGACCGGGGCGGGCTTCTTTCGCAAGGACGGCAAGGTCATCAAGGTGCTCGACCCGAAGCGCGGCGAGTACGTGGAGAGCAGCGGCAAGGCCGATGACCTCGTGCTGCGCATTCTCAAGAACAAGGACCCGGCCGAGCGACTGCGCCTGCTGCGCGAAACGAAACATCCGCAGGCGCAGTTCCTGTGGTCGATCTTCCGCGACGGCTTCCATTACATCGCCGTGCATCTCGAGTCGATCGCCGACACCGCACGCGACGTCGACTTCGCCCTGCGGTGGGGTTTCGGCTGGAACACCGGCCCGTTCGAAAACTGGCAGGCGGCCGGCTGGAAACAGGTCGCCGCTTGGGTACAAGCCGACATCGACTCGGGGGAAGCCTTGACGAAGGCTCCGCTGCCGAAGTGGGTCACCGATGGACCGGTGGCGAAGGCGGGTGGCGTGCATACGGCAGGCGGTTCCTGGAGTCCGGGGCGCAAGAAATTCGTTCCGCGCATCGAACTTCCCGTCTATTCCAAGCAGATCGTTCGGGCGCCGCTTCTGGGCGAAGGTCTCGCCGATGGACGCAGCGACACCAACGGCTGCGGCAAGACGCTGTCCGAGGACGAGTCATGCCGGATCTGGACCCTCGGGTCGGGACAGGGCGCCGAAGTGCTGGTGTTCTCGATCAAGACCAAGGTCCACGCGATCGGGCCCGGTGTCGCTGCCGGTCTGCTGAAAGCCATCGAACTGGCCGAGAGCCGCTATCGCGGCCTGGTCTTGTGGTCGCCGGACGAGCCGTTTTCGGTCGGCGCCGACCTGCAGGCGATGTTGCCGCTCTTCATGTCGGGCGGTGCCAAGGCCATCGGCGCGGAAGAGAAGAAGCTGCAGGATGCGCTGATGCGGCTCAAATACGCGCAGGTGCCGACCGTCTCCGCGGTGAGCGGCATGGCGCTCGGCGGCGGGTGCGAGCTGGCGCTGCACAGCGCCAAGCTTGTCGCCAACGTGGAGAGCTACCTCGGGCTCGTCGAAGTCGGCGTCGGGCTCATTCCCGGCGGAGGTGGCCTGAAAGAGGGTGCGCTGCGCGGGGCGCAGGCGGCGCAGGCAGCCGGCATCGCCGACGTGTTTCCGTTCATCCGCAACTGGTTCATGAACGCTGCGATGGCCAAGGTATCGACGTCGGCGCTGGAGGCGAAATCGATGGGCTACCTCCGGCCCACGGACACCGTCGTGTTCAATCGCTACGAGCTCCTGTGGACGGCGATCGGCGAAGCCTTCGCGATGCATGCCACCGGCTACCGTCCGCCGCTTCCGGCGCGGGCATTTCCGGTTGCGGGTCGCACGGGAGTCGCAACGATCAAGGGACAGCTCGCCAACATGCGCGATGGCGGCTTCATCAGTGCGCACGATTTCTTTATCGCCAGTTGCATCGCCGAGGTCATGTGCGGCGGCGACGTCGAGGCCGGTTCCGTGGTCGATGAGCAGTGGCTGCTCGACCTGGAGCGCAAATACTTCATGCAGCTGGTGACCCATCCGAAGTCGCAGGAACGGATGATGGGGATGATGCAAACCGGCAAGCCGGTGCGGAACTGAAAACCCGAAGGACCCAGCCATGCGACAAGTTCAAGATGCCTACATCGTTGCGGCCACGCGTACGCCCATTGGCAAGGCGCCGAAGGGCGCGTTTCGCAACACACGTCCGGACGATCTGTTGATCGCGGCATTGCGCGGCGCTCTCGCGCAGGTGCCGAGCCTCGATCCGAAAGCGATCGAGGATGCAATCATCGGGTGCGCCATGCCCGAAGCGGAACAGGGCCTCAACGTCGCCCGCATCGCGGTCCTGCTCGCCGGGCTGCCTGACTCGGTGGGAGGCGTCACCATCAACCGCTTCTGCGCCTCCGGCCTGACCGCGGTGCAAATGGCCGCCGATCGCATCCGCGTCGGCGAGGCCGACGTGATGATCGCCGGCGGCACCGAATCGATGAGCCTGGTGCCGATGACCGGCAACAAACCTTCGTTCAACGCGCGCATCTTCGAGCGTGACGAGAACATCGGCATCGCATACGGCATGGGCCTGACGGCGGAGAAGGTCGCGCAGCAGTGGAAGGTGTCGCGCGAAATGCAGGACGACTTCGCGCTCGGCTCGCACCAGAAGGCGATCGCGGCGCAGAAGGCGGGCGAATTTCGCGACGAGACGACGCCGATCGACGTGGTCGAGAAGTCCGCCAATCTTTCGACGCGCGAACTCGACGTCAGGACGCGCAAGGTCGACCTCGACGAAGGTCCGCGTGCCGACACAAGCCTGGAAGCGCTGGCCAAGCTCAAACCCGTTTTCGCGGCGAAGGGCAGCGTAACCGCCGGCAACAGTTCGCAGACGTCGGACGGTGCCGGAGCGTTGATCCTCGCGAGCGAAAAGGCCATCGGGCAATTCAACCTCACGCCGCTCGCACGGTTCGTGTCGTTCGCGATCCGCGGCGTTCCGCCCGAGATCATGGGCATCGGTCCCAAAGAGGCGATTCCGGTCGCGCTGCGCCTTGCGGGGCTGACGGCCGAGGACATGGGCTGGATCGAGCTGAACGAGGCCTTCGCCGCGCAGGCTCTCGCGGTCATCAGCGATCTCGGACTGGACCGCAGCAGGGTCAACCCGATGGGCGGGGCGATTGCGCTCGGCCACCCGCTCGGAGCGACCGGCGCGATCCGCTCGGCGACCGTCGTGCACGCGCTGCGGCGGCGCAATCTGAAGTACGGCATGGTGACGATGTGCGTCGGTACCGGCATGGGTGCAGCGGGCATCTTCGAGCGCGTCTAGGCGCATCGGATCGGAGGCGGCGGAATGAGCATCAAGACGGAGTCGGGCAACGGGGTCGCGCGCATCGAGATCGCGCGGCCGGAGAAAAAGAACGCGATTACCGTCGCGATGTACCAGCAGCTCGCCGATGCGTTGACGGCGGCCAATGCGGACGCGCAGGTCAGGGCCATCGTGATCCACGGCCAGCCGGACATCTTCACCGCCGGCAACGATCTCGAGGACTTCATGGCGCAGGCCAGCCGCGACCTCGGCATGGACGCGCCCGTTTTCAAGTTCATGCGGGCGCTGGCGGGATCGGAGAAACCCGTCGTGGCGGCGGTCAACGGCGCCGCGGTCGGCATCGGCACGACCATGCTGATGCACTGCGACCTCGTGTACTGCGCCGACAACGCGATGTTTTCGATGCCTTTCGCGACCCTGGGGCTGTGTCCCGAGTTCGCGTCCAGCCTGCTGGTGCCGCTTGCCGGCGGATACCACCGCGCAGCCGAGAAACTGCTGCTGTCCGAGCCGATCAGCGCCGAGGACGCAGTCGAGATGCGCATCGTCAACCGCATCCTGCCCCCCGGCGAGGTGCTTGCGTTCGCCAGACGCCAGGCGGCGCGTTTCATGCAGCTGCCCCCGGCGTCGGTGCGCGAAACCAAGCGCCTTTTGCGCGCGGGTTGGAAGAGTGCCGTAGAGAAGACGATCGCCGAGGAGAGCCAGTCGTTCGGCCGGCTGCTTTCGAGCCCGGAGGCGAAAGAAGCGTTCAGCGCGTTCTTCCAGCGCCGCAAGCCCGACTTCTCGCGTTTCAGCTGACGACCGGTCATGAAACTGCGCACGGGGGTCACAGCCGAGACGCTGCGTGCGCGGGCGCAGATCGGCCTGCCGCAGCTGGTTGGATTGCAGGTCGTCGAGCTGAGAGAGAACGCGCTCGTCATGCGACTGCCCATCCGCGCCGAGGTGCTCGCCCCCAACGGTTACCTGCACGCCGCGTCGGTGATTGCGCTGGCCGACACGTGTTGCGGCTTCGCGTGTGCCGCACACCTGCCGCAGGGTGCGAGCAACTTCACCACGATCGAGCTGAAGTCGAACTTCCTGGGCACCGCCACCGAAGGAACGCTCGAGGCGGAAGCCGTCGCCGTTCACCTCGGCCGCACCACCCACGTCTGGGATGCGCCGGTTCGACACATCGAGTCGCAGAGAACCATCGCGCTGTTCCGCTGTACGCAGATGGTGCTCTGGCCCAAGTAAGCCCGGCGCTCGATGCTAGCCAACGCCGCGAGGATTGCTCTCGGCCCCATCCTCTATGCGCAAGCGCGTCGCTTGCGTGCGATCGCCCTGGAGTTGCCCGAACCGCGTGGCGCGCGCAAAGGAGTCGAGGGCTCCGGTACGCCGGGGCTGCGTCTTCTGGTGGCGGGTGACTCGAGCGCGGCAGGGGTCGGTGCCGACACGCAGGATGAAGCGCTGGCGCTGCCGCTCGCGCGCGATGTCGCAGGCCGCCTGAACGGCAGCGTTTCCTGGCAGCTCGTGGCGCGAACCGGCGTCACATCGCAAGCGTTGCTGCAGCTCCTGCAGGACGAGGACGTGGCGCCTGCGGATGTCGCGGTCGTCGTCGTTGGCGTCAACGACCTGACCAACGAGGTGCCGCTGCGGCGTGCACTACGCTGGCGCCTCGCCATCGCGCAATGGCTGCGTGCCCGCGACGTGACGCACGTCCTGTTCACTTCGATGCCTGAGATGCAGAACTTCCCGCTGATCCCTCAGCCGCTCGCGTGGTACGTCGGTCTGCAGGCAAGGCGCAACAATCGTGCGCAGGCGCGCTGGGCGCCGTCCGCGTCGGGGGTCGCCCACGTCGATCTGGACGGGATGACGCGGGCCGACTGGATGGCGCGCGACGGTTACCATCCGGCGCCGAAGCTGTATGGTCAGCTTGCCCGGCGTCTCGGCGCGGTGATCGCCGAGCGGGTGCGCGCGCGACCGGCCGCGCGGCGGATTTGCGATATCGGGAGACGGACATGAACCTCAAAGGCAGGACGCTCTTCATCTCCGGCGGCTCGCGCGGCATCGGCCTGGAGATCGCGAAACGCTGCGCACGCGACGGCGCCAACGTCGTGATCGCAGCCAAGACCGCCGCAGCCAATCCCAGGCTGCCGGGCACGATCTTCTCGGCCGCACAAGAGGTCGAAGCCGCTGGCGGCGAATGCCTGCCATTGCAGGTGGATATCCGCGACGAGCTGCAGGTGGTCGAAGCTGCCAGGAAGGCGGCGGAGCGCTTCGGCGCCATCGACATCCTGGTCAACAACGCCAGCGCCATCAACCTGACGGGCACCGAAGCGACGCCGATCAAGCGCTTCGATCTGATGTTCGGCGTCAACGTGCGTGGGACCTTCCTCTGCACGCAGGCCGTGCTGCCCTACCTGAAGAAATCAGCGCAGGCGAAACGCAACCCGCATGTCCTGACGCTTTCACCGCCCCTCAACATGAACGCACGCTGGTTCGCGCCGCACGTCGCCTATACGATGGCCAAGTACGGCATGAGCATGTGTGTCCTCGGGCATGCGGAGGAGTTCCGCAGCGACGGCATCGCGGTCAACGCGCTCTGGCCGCGCACGGTGATCCAGACCGCGGCCTTGCAGATGATTCCTGGGGTGCGGCCGGAGCATTGCCGCACCCCGGCCATCATGGCCGACGCGGCCCATTCCATCCTGACTTCGGACGCGGCCACCACCACGGGCAACTTCTTCATCGACGAGGAAGTGCTGAAGAAGGCCGGGGTGAAGGATTTCGCCGCGTATTCGGTCGTCCCGAACTCGACGCAGCTCCTGCCCGACCTGTTCTTGTAGCGATTCTTGCTTGGCTGCCGGTGCCATGCGGTTTGGCGCGGGCTCGGCCACCGAGCCCGCGCACTCCTCGCCACCGGCAGAGGCCAGACGGCTTCGTTGGGAACCCCCATGCTGGCTGCTGTCGGCGACCGACACGGAGCCGCTTTGATCGCATGCCGGTCTCGCGCGACTGCCAGCACGTGCGCGCCGCTGTGCTCGCCGCGGCTGGCGGCGGTGTCACTGACACAAGTGTGACCGGGTTCCGTCGAGGCGCGGTTGACCATTCCAAGACGGCGTTGCTATGGTACTCGTGTGCGATGAGACTGCCTCTCAAGAGCGCACGAACGGCTAGTGCTTGGCAACACGCGCGCGCTCGCCATCGTCGATCAAGCAATGCGTCTAGGCAAGGCAGCGACTTCGTCTACCGCACCAATCTGTCGTCGGGGCCGCGTTCGACATGCTCGAGGCCGACAAGCACGGCGTCAAGGCCGCCTGCGATCATGAAGAACGATGTATCCGCAAGGCCGGCGCTACTCGGCCAGCGCGAGCGCCTGGATCTCTGTAGCTTGAGGAGATCGCGTTGAGTACCCATTTTGTCGAACGCATCGCCGTCGAAGTGGACGGCGAGGGTGAGGCCGTGTTCATGATTCACGGTCTTGGCGGCTCGTCGAACGTGTGGACACCACTTTTGCCCGAACTTGCCCGCTTTCGCATTATCCGGCCGGACCTGCCTGGGTCGGCGCGCTCCGCACGCGCGTATGAAGATCAGCGACTTTCCATCGAGAAGCTGGCCCAGGCGATGTTGCGCGCGGCAGCATCCGTCGGCGTCGAACGCGCGCACGTCGTCGCGCATTCGCTCGGCACCGTCGTCGCATTTCACCTCGCGCTCAACGAGCTGAGCTTCGTGCGCAGCCTGGCGTTGTTCGGCCCGATGGTGGCGCCTCCGGACTCGGTGCGGCCCGGACTGCGCGTGCGCGCTGACAAGGCACGCAGCGAGGGCCAGTCCGGAATGCAGGAAATCGCCAACTCGCTCGTCAACTCGACCACCTCGCCGGAGACGCGCGCCACGCGCCCTGTCACCGTTGCCCTGGTACGCGAACTGCTGATGCGGCAGCCGGCGGACGGTTATGCGAGGTCGTGCGATGCGCTTGCCGGCGCTAAGGTGATCGACGTTTCGCGCATAACTTGCCCGACTCTGCTTGTAGGCGGAGATGCCGACTCCGTCGCGCCCGCGCAGGAAGTTCAGCGCATCGGGCGTGCGATCGTCGGCTGCGAGGTCGAGGTCCTGCGCGGCTGCGGCCATTGGATCCCGATCGAAAAGCCCGACGAGTGCCGCTTCCTGCTGCAGCGTTTTTACTCGCGCCGCATGTGAGCCGCGCGCGGCGCGCGCCGATCTCGAATCGCGCCGCACGGTCGGCCAGGTCGTTCTGCTCGGTTAAAGGTATTTGCAAGGCTCGCGCCGATGACCGGCGCTAGGCTCGCGGCTGCCCTGGCCGAAGGAGCAGAACATGGCAAGTCGCGACGTCGCCGTCCTGGTCGGCAGCCTGCGCAAGGACTCTCTCAACCGCAAGCTCGCCAACGCGCTGCAGCCGCTTGCGCCCGCATCGCTGGCACTGAGCCTGGTCGAGATCGGCGCGCTGCCGCTGTACAACGCCGACCTCGAAGCGGACGCGCCGGCGCCGTGGCGGGCATTTCGCGAGCGCATCCGCCGGGCCGATGCCTACCTCTTCGTGACACCCGAGTACAACCGCTCGGTGCCTGGCGCGCTGAAGAACGCCATCGACGTCGGCTCGCGTCCGTACGGCCAGAGCTCCTGGGCCGGCGGCAAGGCGGGCGCGATCATCTCGGTTTCGCCGGGCATGATCGGCGCCTTCGGCGCCAATCATCACCTGCGCCAATCGCTGGTTTTCCTCAACGTCCTGCCGCTGCAACAGCCTGAGGCCTACGTGGGGGGCGCCGACAAGTTCTTCGAGGGCGACAAGCTGGTCAATCCGGCCACGCGCGAATTCCTCGCCAAGTACCTGCAGGCGTTCGCCGACTGGATCGAGCGGCTGGCACCCGGTTAGCGTCCTTCGCCGTCGGTCCCGAAACCGCGCTCCCGCATCGGAGGGAGCCGCGCGCAGCACGTCGTCGCCCTGCGCGAGACTATGCCCATGAAACTGGCCACGTTCCGTCTCGCCGGCCGCCGATTCGTCGGGCTGGTGAGCTACGACCGCGCCAGCGTCGCGGCGCTTGCGTTCCAGGCCGATGAGCGCGGCGCGCTTGCCATGGTCGAGCACCTGGCGGCGGGCAGGTCGCTGCCCGAAGTGACGAGCCCGGCGCTCGCGCTGGCTGCCGTCCAGCTCGAAGCGCCGATCCCGCGCCCACGCCGCAACGTCTTCTGCGTCGGGCGCAACTATCGCGCTCATGCGCAGGAACTCAAGGGCTCGGTTTTCAAGGCGGACGAGAAGCCGATCGACGAGTGGCCGATCATCTTTTCCAAGGTGCCCGAGAGCGTCGTCGGCCCCGGCGCGCCTATCCGCCTCCCGGGCAGCGGCATCACCGAACAGATCGATTACGAAGCGGAACTCGCCGTCGTGATCGGACGCGGCGGGCGCAACATCGCCGCACGCGACGCGATGGCGCACGTGTGGGGCTACACCATCGTCAACGACGTCACGGCGCGCGACGTGCAGATGCGCCATGCGCAGTGGCACCTCGGCAAGAGCTTCGACACGTTCTGCCCGATGGGCCCGTGGCTGGTGAGCGCCGACGAGATCGACGGGCGCAACGTGCGCGTGCGGCTCTGGGTCAACGACGAGTTGCGCCAGGACGCGCCGAGCAGCGACCTCATCTTCGGCATCCCGGTCCTGATCGAGACCATCTCGCGCGGGATCACGCTGTACCCGGGCGACCTGATCGCGACCGGTACCCCGGCCGGCGTCGGCATGGGCTTCGATCCGCCGCGGTGGCTGAAGAGCGGCGATCGGGTCCGCATCGAGATCGAGGGCATCGGCGTGCTTGAGAATCCGGTCGAGTAGAGCGGTTTCGGCTCCGACGCGTCAGTGCGCCGTTCGCATCCAGCTCGCCACCTCGAGGCAGATCAGCCAGGGGATCGCGGCGATGATCATCGTCACCATCGCGCGCCGTACCCAGCGGAATTTGAGCGCCGCGATGACGGCGACCCGGTGGCATTGATCGGCCAGATCGCGCGCGAATTCCACCTGTGGCACTGCGCGCAGGCGGTTGAAGTACTCCTCGCGCGGCAGTTCGGCGATGCTGCCGAAGAACACGAGGGACCCGGGCCGGGTGCCGGGCCGCGGAAACGCGGCCAGCGCAGCCATGCCGATGCTCGCCAGGGAACCTGCCGCAGCCAGCCCGACCAGCAGCCATAACCACGGCCCGCCGCGCAGCAGCGTCGAGGTCGACGTGGTCGCGACCAGAGCGCCCAGCATGGCGAGATTCGAGGAGACGACCAGGCCGCTGCGGGAGTCCGCGATGGTCCCGGTGGTCACAAGACGGCCCAGGGTCGTCTCCTGTGAGCGCAGAAGCTGATCCGCCGTCAGGGGCCCCGGCCCCAGGCCGGCGACATGGGGAAGAGATTCCGGATTGGGGGTCTGCATGCGAGTCCTCGCGTGGTAGGGCTGTCGACGGCCGCATCGGGTCGAGCCGGCGACCGGCCCACGCGGAGGCGGCTGCGGCGCAATCCTATCCGGAGGGCATCGCACGCGGAGCGCGTCAGCGCCGCAGGCGGGCCAGCAGCGCGGCGGCTTCGGGGCTCGCTGCGCCGCGCGTCGCTTCCTCGAAACTCGCGCGCAGCAGGCGCGCAAGAGTTTCCGGCTGGGGAGTCAGCGTGCCGAAGAAGCGGACTTCGTCAGCGACTGCCACCAGCAGGGTCGGAAAGTTCGCGATGTCGAGTGAACCAAGCAGGTCCTCGTGGTCCTCGATGTCGAGCCAGACGAAGCGCGCGTCGGGGAGCTGCTGCGCGGCGCGCTCGAGCACCGGCTGGTACGCACCGCACGTATCGCACCAGGCCGCGCAAAGGCAGACGACCAGCATGCCGGCACCTGCCGCGACGCCGGGCGCTGCGGTCTGGAGAGCGTTCATGGTCGAGTCGAGGCGGACGGTCCGGGCGGGTTGCGCCCACGCTGCATTTTCCACGACTCGATGCGGAGCCTGGGTCAGAGTGGTCGCGCGGTTGCCGGTCGCCGCGACTGACGCCTGCCGCAGGCGCTCTTGCAAGCTCGATCGCCTGCGTCGCTCCGCCGGCGCTAGTCCGAATGGTGTGCGCAGGAACGCGGATGCGGCGGCGGGCGCGCTGCGCGCAGGTTCCGGGCGAACGTGGTCTCGGTACAACAGGCGAGCACCGGATCGGCGCAAGTGAGTGTCTCTGCGCATACGCTTGCGGGCTGCCCAAATCCAGAGCGCGGTCTGCGGCGCGGACGATGCGAACGCTGTTTGTTCTGCTGGTGTTTCTTGGCGCGAGCGACGCAGCCCTTGCGCAGGGCGCCGATCCGTGGCGCGACTGGCGCTCCGCCGACAGCACGCACTTTCGCATCCACTTCCACGCCGAACAGCGCGCCGTGGCAGAGAAGGTGGCCGCGATCGCCGAGCGCGTCTACCCGCGCATCACGCAGCAGCTGGCCTGGGAGCCGCGTGGTCGCACCGAAGTCGTGCTCTTCAGCGAGTTCGACATCACCAACGGCTACTCCACGCCGCTGCCGTTCAACACGACCGGCATCTATCTGGCGCCGCCGGACGAGGGCGAACTGCTCGACAACAGCGCATGGCTCGAGCTGATCTTCACGCACGAGTTCACGCACATCGTGCATCTGGACAAGGTGCGCGGCGCGCCGCAGGTGCTGCAGTGGATCTTCGGCCGCCTGGCCTATTTCTTCCCCAACGCGTGGCAGCCGGACTGGGCGATCGAAGGCCTGGCGGTGTTCAACGAAAGCGATCCGCCCAACGGGCGCGGCAGGCTGTACGGTCCGATGTTCGAAGCCTGGTTGCGCGCCGAGCGGGCAAGCGGCTTCATTTCGCTCGCCGAGATCAACGCCAACGGACGCGCCCTGCCGCTGTCGAAGGAATACATCTACGGCGCGTACTTCTACGACTACCTGCGCCGCGTCTACGGCGACGATGCGGTGTTCAAGTACGTCGACAAGTACAGCGGCAACATCGTGCCGCGCGTGCACACCAATCCGGAACTCGCGACCGGCAAGACCATGGACGTGCTGTGGAACGAGTTCCTCGCCGATCTCGGCGGCGGCGTCGACCGCCGCGCGGAGGCGATCAAGCGCGAGCCCGAGAATGCCGGCACGCCGCTGTTACCGGTGTATTGGAGCGTCGAGGGGCTGGCGCCCGCCCCGCAAGGGGCCGTCTACGCGGTGACCAACGACGGCATCACGCGCACGTATCTGCAGCGGATCGAGCCCGACGGCGCCATGAAACGCCTCGCGGGCCTGAACCTCGGTGCCCGCATCGATGCGCGCGGCGACGACACCGTCCTCATCACCCAGCCGGAGATCTGCGACAACTGGAATCTGTTCTTCGACCTCTATGTCTATTCGCCGGCGAACGGGCTCGAGCGCCTCACGCATTGCGCGCGCCTGCGCCGCGCCGTCTTCGCCGGCGCCGACCTCCTCGCGCTCAAGAACGACGCCGGCCTGGCGAGCCTCGTGCTGGTCGGCCGGGACGGGCGCGAGTTGCGCACCGTCTATGCGCCGGGGGCGGAAACCGAACTCATCGATCTCGCCGCGAGCGAGGACGGCAAACGCGCCGCCGTCGTGCAGAAGGTGGCCGGGCGCTGGTCGGTGGCGGAATTCGATCTGGGCGCAAGCCAGGTCACACCCACGATCCGCCTGCGGCTCGATGGACCGGCCTTCTCGCCGAGTTATCTCGCGGACGGGTCGCTGCTGCTCGTGATGGACCGCGATGGCGTCTACAACGTCTGGCGCCACGATACAGGCGGCAAGCTCGCCAAGCTCACGCACACCTACACCGCGGTGACCGCGCAGGCCTCCGGCACCGATGGCGCGCTGACGGTCGTGACGATCGAGCACGGAGGCGTCGCGGTGCGCCGCCAGGCAACCCCCGCGGTGCTCGCGCAAACCGACGTGGCGCGGCCGCAAGCGGGCCCGGCCGAGCCCGCGCCGCCGGGACCCGACGCGAATTCGCTGCTGAAGGACGAGCGCAGCTACCTCGGACTGCGCTCGTTGTACCCGCGCGCGTGGCTGCCCGCGTTCTATGCGGACCGCGGCCTGGTTGCGTTCGGTGGGAGCATCTACGGGTCCGATGCGCTCGCCTTCCACCAGTACACGCTGACCGCGATGTACGAGACGACGCAGAACGAGCCGATCGGCAGCCTCGAATACATCCTGTACAAGCGCCACTTCTTCGCCCTCATCCGCGACCTGAAGCCGACCGCCTGGACCGGCAGCAACGGCGACGAGACCACCACGATCTACGAACGCCGCACGCAGGGGCAGTGGGTCTCGACCCTGCCGTGGCTGCGCCTCGAGCAGCGCCTGACGCTGGGGATCGGCGCCGGCATCGATCGCACCGACCAGGTGGTGGTCGACGGCGTCACGACCGGGCTGGCGGACAGGAAGGTTGCGGCCGCCTACATCGACTACGACAGCCGCAACGCCAACTGGCTCTCGGAGGGCCTCAACCGCGGCGTGCGCGGCACCGTGCTGTACGAGACGTACAAGCCGTTTTCGTCGAACGACTACGACGGCTCGCTGGTGCGCTTCAATGGCGAGGGTTACCTTCCGCTCGGCCCGACCGTGCTCGCAGGGCGGGTGGTCGATGTGCACGCCAACGGAACGACGGAGCCCTATCAGCTCGGCGGCGCCATCACCGTGCTGCCGCTCGCGGTGCCGAACCTCAACGAGCGCGAGCTTCCGCTGCGCGGGTATCGCGGCGACGAGCCGCAGCTGCGCGGCCGCAATGCACGCCTGGCGACGGTCGAATTCCGCACACCGATCATGGACATCGACCGCCATGCCATGGTGCCTCCGTTCGGGATCAATCGCCTGTCGGCCGACGTCTTCTTCGACATCGGTACCGCGTGGGACACGGGGTCACCGTCGAAGTACTACCGCGGCGTCGGGGCCGAAATGCTCGGCGAGGTTAAGCTCCTGTACCTGCTGACGCTTCAGGTGCGCGTCGGCGTTGCCGTCGGACTTGACGACCCGGGAACGACGCGTGTGTACGCCGCGCTCGGACGGCAGTTCTAGCGCTCTCACGATCGACCATGGCCAATCATCGCAACCGTTTTCCGGCGCGCCGTCGCTTCCTGAAGCAGTCGACCGCGCTCACTGCCACCGTGGTTGCGTTGCCGCTGCCACGCCTCGCGCGGGCGCGGTCGGAGGCCGGACCCGCGCGGGAGGACGCGGGGCGCAGCACGCCGCTGCCTGCCGGGGTCGACGCGACGCGGGCGCCACGGCGCCGCCGGGAACGCAAGCAGTAGGCGGACCATGCGGGAGCCCCTGCATCGGCTCAGTGCGGTTCAGCTCGCGCGCATGATCGCCGAAGGGCAGGCCTCGGCCGAAGTCGTTACGCGGTCGTTCATCGACGCGATCCACGAGCGCGAGGGACAGATCCAGGCGTTCGCGTGGTTCGACGCCGACCGGGCGATCGCGGCGGCGCGCGAATTGCACCTCGTGCAGCGCCGCGGGCCGCTGCACGGCTTGCCGGTGGCGATCAAGGACAACATCGACACCGCCGATCTGCCGACCAGCTACGGTTCGTCGATCTACCTGTCGCATCGGCCCTCGATCGACGCGGCGGTGGTGTCCCTGCTCAAGGACGCCGGCTGCTTCGTGCTCGGCAAGACGGTGACAGCCGAACTCGCCAATTTCGTGCCCGGGCCGACGCGCAACCCGCACAACCTCGAACACACCCCGGGCGGCTCTTCGAGCGGCAGCGCCGCGGCGGTGGCGGCGCACCTGGCCCCGCTCGCCCTCGGCACGCAAACTGCCGGCTCGATCATCCGGCCGGCAGCCTACTGCGGCGTGGTCGCCTACAAGCCGTCGCCGCGCCTGGTGCCGCGCGCCGGGGTCAAGCCCAACTCCGACATGTTGGACGAGGTGGGTGTTTTCGCGCGCTCGATGGAGGACGCCGCGTTCGCGGCCGCAGTCCTCGCCGGCAAGCCCGCCTGGAAGGAAGTGCCAGCACAGGGACTGGCAGGATCGCCGCCGGTCATCGGCAGCACGGCGACATCGCAGCGCACGCTGGCGTCGGCGTCGATGCTCAACGCCTTGGAAGCCGCCGTGAAGAAACTCGCGCACGCCGGAGCGCGCCATGCGGAGCTGACGTGGCCGCGCGTCTTCGACGGCCTTTTCGACGCGCAGAAGACGGTCCAGGTCTTCGAGACCGCGCGCGCTCTCGCGGCAGAATTTGCCTACCGGCGCGATCTGCTGTCGGTCCGCCTGATCGAATTGATCGAATCCGGCCGCGCGACGTCGACCCAGGAATACGTCGCCGCGCTGCAACTGGGGCGCGCCTGCGTGGCCGCGATCGACAGCCTGTTCGGTGCAGCCGACGTGTTGCTGGCGCCCAGCGCGCCGGGCGAGGCGCCGAAGGGAATCGGATCGACCGGCGACCCGGTCTTCAACCGGCCGTGGCACCTGCTCGGCTGCCCGATGATCAATGTCCCGTTCGGACGTGGCGATGCCGGGTTGCCGCTCGGACTCTCGGTCGTCGGCCGGCCCGGCGACGACGCGCGCACGCTCGCGGCCGCGGCGTGGATCGAACACGCCCTGCGCGATTGACGGGCCTTCAGCCTTCCAGGGGCGGCAGCGTGCGTGGCCTCCGGTCGGCGCCGGTCGCGACGTACACCAGCGTCGCCTCGGTGACCTTGACGACCTCCGTCTGCAGGCGCATTCGTTCCGCGTAGACCTCGACATCCACCGTCACCGACGTGTTGCCGGTTTTTACGATGCGTCCATAGAAGGACAGCAGATCGCCGACGAATACCGGGTTCTTGAACAGGAAGCTCGTGACCGCGACCGTGGCGACGCGCCCGTTGGCGCGCCGCGCGGCGGGAATGGCACCGGCGATGTCGACCTGCGCCATGATCCAGCCGCCGAAGACGTCGCCGTGCACGTTGGAGTCGGCCGGCATGGGTATCACGCGCAGCACGGGGTCGCCGGCGGGCAGGCGGGTTCGATCGGCGGGTAGGGTCATCGGCGGCCTCCATGAGCTTTGTCGAGCGCGGCAAGCGCCATTCGATCCACCACGTTCGGCGCGAGCAGCTTCAACCACATCCCGATCCTGCCGCGCCCCGTCATGACGAGTTCGCGCCGGCGCGCGCGCATGGCGCCGATCATCTGGCGCGCGCACTCCTCGACCGGCATGGCATTCTGTTCGGACAGCCCGGACACGCCGGCGATCGTGCCGCTCGCATTCAGGCCGTGGCGACGAATCCCGGTCGCGACCACGCCCGGAAAGATCATCGTCACGTCGACGCCGGAACCGGCCAGCTCGATCCGCAGCGCCTCGAAGAATCCGCCGAGGGCGAACTTGCTCGCGCAATACGCGGTGCGCGCCGGCACGCCCGTCTTGCCGGCCATCGAAGAGACGCCGACGATCAGCCCGCGCGTCCGCTTGAGGTGGGGCAGCGCAAAACGCGTCAGCGTCACGCAGGACAGGAAGTTCACGCGCAGCAGCCGCTCGTAGGCGGAGAAGTCGGTCGTGTCTTCGAACCAGGCGTGCATCGAGACACCCGCGTTGTTGACCAGTACGTCGAGGCGGCCGAAGGCGCCGACTGCCCGATCGATCAGTGCCCGGTTCTGCGCCTCGTCGGTAACATCGGTTGCGACGGCCAGCGCCTGCGCGCCGTGTGCCCGGCACTGCGCCGCGACGCCTTCCAGGCGCTCGACCGAGCGCGCGGCGAGCACCAGGCACGGACGTTCCGGACCGAGCTGGCGCGCAAGCTCGGCGCCGATGCCGTCGGAGGCTCCGGTGATGACGATGACCCGGTCCGCGAAGGTCAAACACGCCCCCAGGCGCGCGTGCGCCGCGAGCGGATAATCGATGCGGTCGGCCGGTGTCTCTTGCACACGCGATGAACGATACCAACCCGTTGGAAACATGCGAGGAATAAGACACGGCGCCGGTGCCAAGGCAGCGGTGCCGCTCCGCCCCGGCGAGTCACGCAACGACTGGCAGACGCTCGGCGTCCTGCTGCCGTACCTGCTGACATACAAGGGACGCGTGTTCTTCGCGGTCACGTGCCTGGTCGGCGCCAAGGTCGCGGTCGTCGGCGTGCCGGTCCTGCTCAAGCACATCGTCGATGCGTTCGTCGTGCCGGCGGGATCCGTCAACACGACCGCGCTGGCCGCGGTTCCGCTGGCGCTGATCGTCGCCTATGGCCTGCTGCGGGTGTCGACCTCGGTGTTCACCGAGCTGCGCGAGTTCTTCTTCGCCAGGGTCACGCAGGCGGCCGTGCATACGCTGGCGCTCAAGACGTTCCGCCACCTGCATGCGCTGTCGCTGCGCTTCCACCTGGAGCGGCGCACCGGCAGCGTGACGCGCGAGATCGACCACGGCATCCGCGGCATCTCGTCGCTCATCAGCTACACCCTGTATTCGATCCTGCCGACGCTGATCGAGCTGTCGCTCGTGCTCGGATACCTGCTCCTGCACTACGAGATCTGGTTCGCCGTCATCGTCGCGGTGAGCGTCGCGATCTACATCACGTTCACGTTCACCGTCACCAACTGGCGCACGCAGTTCCGGCGCCAGATGAACGAGCTCGATTCGAAGGCGAGCGCGCGTGCGGTGGACAGCCTGCTCAACTTCGAAACCGTCAAGTACTTCAACAACGAGGAATACGAGGCGCGCCGCTACGACGGCACGCTGGCGCAGCAGGAACGGGTGGCGATCAAGTCGCAGCAGTCGCTCAACCTGCTCAACACCGGCCAGCAGCTGATCGTGGCGACCGGCTTGACGCTGATGCTGTGGCGTGCGGCTGCCGGCGTCGCCAACGGCACCATGACGGTGGGCGACCTGGTGCTGGTGAACGGCTTCATGATCCAGATGTACGTGCCGCTGAACTTCCTCGGCGTCATCTATCGCGAGATCAAGCAGTCGCTGACGGACATGGACCGCATGTTCCGCCTGCTCGACGAGCAACGCGAGATCGCCGACAGCGCGGACGCGCACGAACTCGCGCTGGCGGGCGCGACGATCCGTTTCGAACACGTCAACTTCAGCTACGACGCGCGCCGGCAGGTGCTGTTCGACGTCGACTTCACCGTGCCGGCGGGCACCACGACCGCGGTGGTGGGGGCGACCGGTTCCGGCAAGAGCACGCTGGCGCGGCTGCTGTTCCGCTTCTACGACGCCCAGTCCGGGCGCATCCTGATCGACGGCCAGGACATCCGCGGCGTGCGCCAGCAATCGTTGCGGTCGGCGATCGGCATCGTTCCGCAGGACACGGTGCTGTTCAACGACACCATCGAATACAACATCGCGTACGGCCGTCCCGGCGCAGCCCGCGACGAGGTGATCGCGGCCGCGCGGGCCGCGCACATCCACGATTTCGTCGAACGGCTGCCGGACGGCTACCGCACGCTGGTCGGCGAACGCGGACTGAAGCTCTCCGGCGGCGAAAAGCAGCGGGTGGCGATCGCGCGCACGCTGCTCAAGCGGCCCGCGATCCTGATTTTCGACGAGGCCACTTCGGCGCTCGACTCGAAGACCGAGCGCGTGATCCAGCAGGAGCTCGAGGCGATCGCGGCCGACCGCACGACGTTGATCGTCGCCCACCGCCTGTCCACGATCGTGCACGCGGACCAGATCCTGGTGCTCGATCACGGGCGCATCGTCGAGCGCGGGACCCATGCGGAACTCCTGCTGCGCGGCGGCGTGTATGCGCGGTTGTGGGAACTGCAGGCACGCGACGAAGACCGCGCGCAGCCGGACCTCGATCGACAAGAGGTGGCTGCTTAGGGTTCTTTTCGCGCGTTCACCGGCCTTGCCAACCCGGCTACGCTAGCGGCGGCGACGGCACGAGCGTGTGCGTTGTCGAGAGCGAAATCGTCGATGGGAGTCGGCACGATGAAACGATGGCTTCTTGCCACTCTGCTGCTGCCGGCCGGGGCGGCACTGGCGCAGCTGCAACCGACGCTGCAGAAGATCCGCGGCACCGGCGTGGTCACGATCGGCGCACGCCAGGACGCACTGCCGTTTTCCTACCTCGATGCAAACAAGAAGCCGATCGGCTACGGCATCGAGATCTGCAACGAAATCGTTGCCCGCCTGAAGACCGAACTGAAGCTGTCGAGCGTGCGCGTCGAGTACGTCCCGGTGACGGCGGCGAGCCGCTGGGAGGTGGTGCGCTCCGGCAAGGCCGACCTCGAGTGCGGCCTGTCGGTGAACAACCTGGAGCGCCGCAAGGATGCGGGATACGCGCTGCCGTATTTCTTCGCCGGCCCGCGCATCCTGACCAAGGCGAGTTCCGGCATCAAGGACTTCGCCGACCTGGCCGGCAAGAAGGTCGTGACGGCGAAGGGCGCGAATGCGGTTCCGATCCTGCGCAAGCGCATCGAGGACGGCCGGCTGCGCGAGACCCAGCTCGTGGAGACCACGACCTACGACGAAGCGTTCGCGATGCTGGACAAGGGCGAAGCGGACGCGCTGGTGACGATCGACAACATTCTCTACGCGTACAAGGCCACGGCTCCCAAGCCGCAGGACTACATCGTGACCGGCGATTTCCTGGTGCTCGAGGCGGTCGCTATCGTCTTGCGCAAGGAGGACACGGAGTTCAAGCGGGCCGTCGATCGCGTGCTGGCGGGCATGATGATCGATGGCGTCGTGGGCCGCCTGTATTCGAAGTGGTTCCTGTCCCCCATTCCGCCGAACAACGTCGCCCTCGGCATTCCGATGAGCGCGCTCCTGCGTGACCAGCTGCGCTGGCCAAGCGACCGCACGGGCGACGACTTCAGCTCGAACTAGAGACGCTTTACCCGCGGCGTTCCGCCGCCTGACTCGCTGCCGCCGCTCGCACCGGCCAGCGGCGCCTGCACGCCCGGGGTGCAGCGAGGCACCGCCTGGTGCGACGGGCGACAGTCCGCACATCAATCCGGACAATCCCTTCGACAGAAGCGCAACGTCAGCGCTGCTTTGTCGCACTGCGGCGCCGGCATGTTTGCTGCGTGAATTTTTCCAGTGCAACATTGCCCCCGCCTGCCAATGCCGTGGCCGCGCTGGCTGCCGCCGGGGCCGGACTTAATTGAGGAGGAGAACAATCCGATGGTCAACAACACAGTGAAGGCCCTGATCGGCGGGGTCGTTGCGGCGCTTGGTTTCGGTGCCATGCCGGCACACGCCGGCAAAACCCTGGACGCGATCAAGCAACGGGGGCAGGTCATTTGCGGCGTAAACACGGGACTGCCGGGTTTCGCACAGGCCGATCCCCAGGGCAACTGGAGCGGGCTCGACGTGGACGTCTGCAGGGCGGTCGCGGCGGCGGTGCTGGGTGACGGCAACAAGGTCAAGTGGGTGCCGCTGACGGCGCAGCAGCGGTTCACGGCGTTGCAGTCGGGCGAGATCGACATCCTGTCGCGCAACACCACGTGGACCCTGACCCGCGACGCCTCGCTCGGCATGCATTTCACCGGCGTCACGTATTACGACGGACAGGGCTTCATGGTTCCGGTCAAGGCGAAGATCACCAGCGCCAAGCAGTTGAAGGGCGCCACGATTTGCGTGCAGTCGGGCACCACCACGGAGAAGAACCTGACCGACTACTCGCGCGCGAACAACCTCGGCATGAAGCCGGTCGTGTTCGAGAAGCTGGAAGCCGCCACCGGCGCTTACTTCTCCGGGCGCTGCGTCGCCTATACGACGGACGCCTCGGGACTGGCATCGACCCGCAACAAGGAAGCAAAGGATCCCAAGGAGCACGTCATCCTGCCGGAGCTGATCTCCAAGGAGCCGCTCGGTCCCAGCGTCCGCCGCGGCGACGACGAGTGGTTCGCGATCGTCAAATGGGTCGTCTTCGGGCTGATCGAAGCCGAGGAATACGGCGTGACGCAGGCGAACGTCGTGAAGATGGCTGCCGAGAGCCAGGACCCGGTGGTGATGCGCCTCACGGGCAAGTCGGAGGACATGGGCAAGCTGCTCGGCGTCGAGAAGGACTGGCTCGTCAATGCGATCAAGGCGGTCGGCAACTACGGCGAGATCTTCGAGCGCAATGTGGGCCCGAAGTCGGCGCTCGGCGTGCCGCGCGGCTTGAACAACCTCTGGAACAAGGGCGGCATCATGTACGCACCGCCGGTTCGCTGAAAGCGAACCGGCGGTGCTGGCTCGCGTCGCGGGCCGCACGTGTCGAGCTTTTCCTCTCTCACCACCCTCTCCCACGGGAGAGAGGGTGGTGAGCGGAGAGGCCTCTGACGAGGCCTCCTGGAGTCAGAAGAACAGATGTAAGTCGGCGAGGAGATCGCATGTCGGCATCCACGGCGGGGCGGGCGCCGCCGAAGCGGCGTGACTGGTCCTGGCGCAGCCAGGCGTTTCGCGGGCTGGTGTTCCAGGTGGTCGTGCTGGCGCTCATCGCGGCCGGGGCTTGGTTCCTGGTGCACAACACGCTCGAGAAC
Organism: Burkholderiaceae bacterium; assembly: GCA_035502095.1. Classification (GTDB taxonomy): domain Bacteria; phylum Pseudomonadota; class Gammaproteobacteria; order Burkholderiales; family Burkholderiaceae_F; genus JAKANT01. The sequence goes on along the minus strand of DATJUX010000048.1, from coordinate 9,332 downwards.
ATGCGGGCGCGCGGGATCCAGAGCGGGTTCAATTTCCTGATCCAGCCGGCGGGCTTCGACATCAGCGAAACGCTGATTCCGTACGACGCGCTGGACCCGTACTGGAAGGCGTTCATCGTCGGCATCCTGAACACGCTGCGGGTCGCGATCATCGGCATCGTGATGGCGACGATCTTGGGCACGTTGCTCGGCGTCGGGCGGTTCTCGCGCAACGCCATCCTGCGCGGCCTCTGCTACGGCTACGTGGAGGCGTTCCGCAACGTACCGGTACTGCTCCAGCTGCTGATGTGGTACCTGCTGTTCACGGACATCCTGCCGCCGATCTCGGAGCCGATCTCGATCGCGGGCTTGTTCTACGTGAGCAAGGCGGGCTTCTCGTTTCCTATCCCCGTGTGGGGCCTGGGACAGGGGCTCGCAGCGGCCGGCGCCGCCCTCGGCCTGCTGGCCGCATGGGGATACAGGACGTGGTCGCACCGGCGCTTCGAGCTGACGGGCCAGCCGGGCAGCCTTTTCCTGATCCCGATCGTGCTGGTGCTCGGTGGGGCGCTGCTCGGCTGGATCCTCGGCGGCGCGCCGACGGCGTGGAGCATTCCCGCGCCGGGCGGGTTCGTGATGGAAGGCGGCGCCTCGACGACGCCCGAGTTCCTCGGGGTCCTGCTGGGGCTCGTGTTCTACACGTCGGCCTTCATCGCCGAGGTGGTGCGCGCCGGGATTCAGTCGGTCGCGCACGGGCAGGTCGAGGCTGCCGGCAGCCTGGGACTTTCGCGCGGGCAGGCGATGCGCATGGTGATCCTGCCGCAGGCCCTGCGCGTCATCATCCCGCCAATGACGAGCCAATACCTCAATCTGACCAAGAACTCGTCGCTGGCGGTGACGATCGGGTATCCCGACGTCGTGTCGATCGCGAACACGTCGCTCAACCAGACCGGCCGTGCCGTCGAATGCATCGCGATCATCATGCTGGTGTACCTGACGACCTCGCTGTCGACCGCGGCTTTGATGGGCTGGTACAACCGGCGGTCTGCGATCAAGGAGCGCTAGCCATGCTCGTCGATCGCTACCAAGCGCCCTCACCTCCGGCCCCTCTCCGGCAAGCTGGCGAGGGGAGGTTTGTGCGCGCTGCGCGCGGAGGCCGGGTATGAGCGCGGTCTTCCAACCCATCGCATCGCGGCCCGCTCCGCACCCGACGGAAGGCTTCGTGCCGTGGATCCGGCAGAACCTCCTCGCGGACTGGAGGAGCGTGGTGACGACCGTCATCATCGTTCTGCTCGCGATCGTCTACCTGCCCGAGCTTTTCAACTGGACGCTGTTCAAGGCCGTCTTCCGGCCCAGTCTCGACGAGTGCCAGGCCGCGCGCGGCACCGGCGCGTGCTGGGGCGTGGTAGCCGCGAAATACCGCCTGATCATCCTCGGCCGCTATCCGTTCGCGGACGAATGGCGCCCGATCGTCGCGACCCTGGTCCTGCTCGGGCTGCTGGCTGCAAGTTGCGTGCGCTACTTCTGGAAGCCGTGGCTCGTCGCGCTGTGGGTGGTCGTGATCCCGGTCTTCTTCTGGCTGATGGGCGGCGGCTTCGGCCTGACACCGGTCGCGACCGATCAGTGGGGCGGCCTGCCGCTCACCATCATGCTGGCGACCTTCGGCATCGTGCTTGCATTTCCGCTCGCGGTGCTGGTCGCGCTTGGCCGCCGTTCGCACCTCACCGCCATCCGGTCGGTGTGCGCGATCTATGTCGAGTTGATCCGCGGCGTGCCGCTGATCTCGGTGCTCTTCATGGCGTCGTTCATGTTCCCGCTTTTCATGCCGCCCGGGACATCGCCCGACGTGCTCCTGCGCGTGCTGGTGGGAATCACGCTGTTCTCGGCCGCCTATCTTGCCGAGACCGTGCGCGGTGGCTTGCAGGCGATCCCGAAGGGCCAGGTCGAGGCGGCGCAGTCGCTCGGGCTGGGCTACTGGCAGACGCAGCGCAAGATCGTGCTGCCGCAGGCGCTGACCATCGTCCTGCCCGGCATCATGAACAACTTCATCGCGATCTTCAAAGACACGTCGCTGGTGACCATCGTCAGCCTGTACGAGCTGACGGGCAGCCTGGGGCTGGCGGTGAATTCGGACGCGGACTGGCGGCCATACAAGATCGAAGGTTATTTCTTCATCGCGCTGATCTACTTCGCGTTCTGCTTCTCGATGTCGCGCTACAGCCTGTGGGTGGAAAAACACCTGAGCCGCAGCAAGCTGCGGTAGGAAACCTAAGCCCGTCTCCCTGGCCCCTCCCCGCCAGGGGCGGGGATGAATAGCGAGCAGCGTCCATGAGCAACCAGCCCATCATCGTCTTCGACAAGGTCAACAAGTGGTACGGCAACAACTACCACGTGCTGCGCGACATCGACCTTTCGGTCGCGACCGGCGAGAAGATCGTCATCTGCGGGCCGTCGGGCTCGGGCAAGTCGACGCTGATCCGCTGCATCAACCGGCTGGAGGAACACCAGGAGGGTCACATCCGCGTCGACGGGGTCGAGCTGACCGATGACGTCAAGGCGGTCGAGAAGATCCGCAAGCAGGTCGGCATGGTGTTCCAGCAGTTCAACCTGTTTCCCCACCTCACGGTGCTCGAGAACCTGACGCTCGCGCCCATGTGGGTCGGCAAGACGCCGCGCAAGGAGGCCGAGGAGCGCGCGATGGTGCAGCTCAAGCGCGTTCGTATCGCCGAGCAGGCGAGCAAGTATCCGTTGCAGTTGTCGGGCGGGCAGCAGCAGCGCGTGGCGATCGCGCGCGCGCTCTGCCTGACGCCGAAGATCATGCTGTTCGACGAGCCGACCTCCGCCCTCGACCCCGAGATGATCAAGGAGGTGCTCGAGGTGATGATCGAGCTGGCGGGACAGGGCATGACCATGCTCTGCGTGACGCACGAGATGGGCTTCGCCAAGGCGGTGGCCGATCGCGTGATCTTCATGGACCAGGGCCAGATCGTCGAGCAGAACACGCCGGTCGAGTTCTTCACCCATCCGAAGAGCGAACGCAGCAAGGATTTCCTCTCGAAGATCCTCGGTCACTGACCGGCGCGGGCCGCGACGCGCGATGCGCCGGCGCACCCTGCTCGCTCTGCCGCTCGGCGCCGCGGGCGCGGTGCGCGCCGCGTTGGCGCAGGTCATTCGCGGCAGCGGGATCGCCAAGACCGAGCAGCGCACGCTCGCGCCGTTCGATCGCGTCGACGTGGCCGGGGCGTTCGACGTGACGCTGGTCGACGGCCCGGTCTACAAGATCACGGTGGAAGCGGACAACGACCTGCTCGACGCGATCTCGAGCGACGTCGTCGACAACGAACTGCGCATCAGTTCTCTGCGCTCGTTCGTCAGCCGCACGTCGATGAAGGCCACGGTCGAGAGCCCGCCGATACGCGCGCTCAACGTCTCCGGCAACGCCAAGGTGACGGCGGGCGCGCTCAGCGGTCCGAATTTCGCCTTTACCGGCAGCGGTTCGAGCACCGCGAAGCTCGGCGGGTCCATCGAAACGCTCAAGATCGCGCTCGCCGGCTCCGGACGCGTCGATGCGGTCGAACTGACGGCGCAGAGCGTCGAGGTCGAGGTGCTGGGCAGTGGCGCCGCCGACGTGAACGCGGTCAAGACGCTGAGCTTCATGGTCATCGGCTCGGGCACTTTGCGCTACCGCGGCAATCCGAAGGTTTCGCGCAACGCGATCGGGCGCGGTCGGGTCGAGCAGATGCAATAACGCTCCGGCGCTCGTGAGAGCGGGTGGCGATGGCGCGCGGTCGGCGATAATCGCGACCCGACGATGCGGGCCCGGTGATCGAACGCGCTCACCGGGCCCGTCGCTTGTTCCAACGGGAAACCGCATGTCCGCCGTCGCCGTGCAAGCCCGGCCCGCCGCCGCGAGCGCGATCCTGCCGTACGCCGGCACGATCTTTCTCTCCGCGTTCCTGCTGTTCCTGGTCCAGCCGATCATCGCCAAGCAGATCCTGCCGTGGTTCGGCGGCTCGGCCGCGGTCTGGACCACGTGCCTGGTGTTCTTCCAGAGCGTGCTGCTGGCCGGTTACGCCTACGCGGATCTCACGCACAAGCTCGGGCTGCGGCGGCAGACGCTGCTGCACGTCGCGCTGCTCGTGCTCTCGCTGCTCACGCTGCCGATCCTCGCGAGCGATGCGTGGAAGCCGCACGGCGACGAGGCGCCGATCCTGCGCATCCTGCTGCTGCTCGCGGCCACCATCGGGCTGCCGTATTTCCTGCTGTCGACCACCACGCCGCTGCTGCAGGCATGGTACTGGCGGCGCTTCCGCAGCGTGGTTCCGTACCGGTTGTTCGCGCTGTCGAACTTCGCGTCGCTGCTCGCCCTGCTGGGGTTCCCCGTGCTGCTCGAGCCGGCGTTGTCGCTGCCGCAACTCGGTCTGGCGTGGTCGTTGCTGTATGGCGCATTCGTCACCGTCTGCGCGGTGACCGCGTGGGCGTCGGCGCGCGCGGTGATCGGCGACAACCCCGGCACGTCGCCGGTTGCCTCCGCCGTCGACGCCGGGCAGGCGCCGTCCCGCGCGACCCAGTCGACGTGGCTGGCGCTCGCGGCGATGGGCTCGATCATGCTGCTGGCAGTGACCAATCACGTCACGCAGAACATATCGAGCGTGCCGTTCCTGTGGGTGCTGCCGCTGTCGTTGTACCTGATCACGTTCATCCTCTGCTTCGACCATCCCCGCTGGTACCTGCGTCCGCTGGTGATCGCGGTGCTGGTGGTCGTGACGCCGCTCATGGCCGCCAAGATCGCGGCCTTCAACATCGACCCGTCGCGTCTGATCGACGTCCTGCCCCGCGCATGGGGCGAGCCGCTCAGACAGATGCCGTCGCTCGGCTTCGTCGCGCTGGTCGGGCTTTACATGGCGGGGCTGTTCGTCGCGTGCCTGTTCTGCCACGGGGAGCTCGCGCGGATGAAGCCCGATCCGCGCTACCTGACGCGCTTCTACCTGATGCTGTCGCTGGGCGGCACCACGGGCGCCGTGCTGGTGGCGATCGTCGCGCCGCTGACGCTGCACGGGTACTACGAGCTGAACATCGTGCTCGTGCTGCTGGCTGCGCTCGTGCTCGCCCGCCTGCCTGGAAGGATGCGCATCGTCGGCGCGGCCGCGGTCGTCGCGACCGCCTGGTTCGCGGTCGAGGGCGGATACCAGTACACGCGCGAGGTGCGCCTGATGGCGCGCGACTTCTACGGCGTCGTGCGCACGCGCGATCGCGAGGTCGAGGGCGTGAAGTACCGCGCGATGTACCACGGCGGCATCGTGCACGGCGGCCAGCTGCTGGGAGCGCAGTACAGGAACACGCCGAGCGACTACTTCGGCCCCACCTCGGGGTATGGCCGCCTGTTCGCGGCGCTGAACGACGCGCGCCCCGGTCCACGCGACGTCGGCGTGATCGGCCTCGGCGCCGGCGTCATCGCCGCGTATGGCCGCGCCGGCGACACCGTGACGTTCTACGAGATCAGCCAGAACGTGGTCGACATCGAGCGCGCCGAGTTCGGCTTCCTGCGCGACACGCCGGCGGCAACGCAGGTGATCCTCGGCGACGGCCGCCTGAGCCTCGAACGCGAGACGCCGCCGCGCAAGTACGACGTGCTGGGCATCGATGCGTTCGCCGGCGACTCGATCCCGATGCACCTCGTCACGCGCGAGGCGATGGCGCTCTATCTCGCGCACCTTAAGCCGGACGGCGTGATCGTGTTCCAGGCCACCAATCGCTACGTCGACCTGATGCCGGTCATCAAGCGCCTGGCCCTTGAGGTCGGGCTGGAGGTGGTGCTGGTGTCGGACGTCCCGGATTCGACCAAAGGGGCGTCATACTGGTACTCGTCGACCGACCAAGTGCTGGTGACGCGCGACAAGGCGCTGCTGGAGCATCCGAAGCTCAAGGGGGCGGTCGAGCCGATCGCGGATCGGAAGGATCTGCCGACGTTTACGGATGCACACCATAATTTGGTGCGGATATTGAAGTAGCCGAGACGACAGCCGCGCGGCGCGCGTGGTGCACGTTACCGGCGAGCTGCAGGTCCACAGAGACTCCGCCCCAGCCGCATGAAAAGCAGCGCCGCGCTCGCCCACATACGTCAGCTGTGCAATCTCGGCCTCGGGTCGGAGGCGGTCATGCCCGCCCTGCTCCGGTCGGTCCGGCAGCTCGTGCGCGCAGATTCGGCCGCCTTCTTCTGGGTCGACAGTCGCGGCGAGATGACGAACATGTACGCGGAGCGCATGTTGCCCCCGGAGCTCATGCGGCGGTATTTCGAGCGCTATTACGCCAGCCCGGAGCACGCCTTCAGCCGGCGCATGGTCGAGCTCGCCGAAGCCGGCGAGTACGTTCGCGAGTCCATCGCCGATCCCGCGCTCTCGAGTCGACCCGGTATTACGAGGAGATCCTGCGGCCGATCGATGCATACCGGATCCTCTACGCGATCGTGCACAGCAGTGACCGCCTGCTGGGCCAGATATCGCTGTATCGCGGCCGCCGTGGCGCGCGTTTCAGCAATGCCGACCACCAGGCACTCGAAGCCGCCGCGCGTTACGTCGCGCATTGCTTCGTGTCGGCCGGCAGGCGAGCCAAGGACAAGAGCAATGCGTTTCGCGACGGCGACGAGGAGGCGCTGGTTGTCGCTAGCATCGACGGCGAGATCGCGACCGCGTCGTATCGGGCCTATGCGTTGCTGGCGCATGCAAGCGGCGAACCCATCAATCGCCAGACGATGGCAGGCAGTGTCGACCGAGCGAGCCGCGACCTGCTGAAGAAACTCGCTTCCCGGCTGCAGGGGCGCGGAGACCAGAGCGGCTCGCCGCCTTCAATCATCGTCGACAACGCGTGGGGGCGATATCGCCTTCGCGCATATTCCCTGAGCCAGTTCGAGATGGGGGTGCTGATTCAGCGCCAGGAGCATCTGCTCGTGCGGATTGCCGATGCGATGCTGGAACTGCCGCTCTCGGCCCAGCAGCGTGAGGTCGCCCTGTTGCTCGCCCAGGGAATGACCAACGGCGAAATCGCGGCGACGATGGGAGTGTCAATCAATACCGCGAGCTACCACGTCAAGCAACTGTTTGCGAAGCTCGACGCGCACGACCGCACCGAAGCGATCGCACGCATCCTCGAAGGACACTCTCCCCGTTACGAGTAGTCCAACCCCGCGCATCGAGTCGCCACCATGCGCCCCTGCGCAGTAGCCGTTGCGCTTCGGCGATCGCCGTCTACGGCCAACATCCGCAGCGCTCCCACCTGATCGAGTGGCCCCGCCCTACATGCGCGGGCGAGGCGCAGACGACAGCAAAACAGGAGCATGTGCCCAGCGTCTTCCGACGCGCGGAGCACCTGATGACTACTGCTTTTGCCGCTGTGTCCGTACACCCCACCCGGACCAGCGTGCCCCCGCCGAGCCTCGCGAGACAGGCCGCGCAATCCGTCAAGGGGAACGCCCAGCGCCTGCTCGACGGCGTGCCGGTTCCCGCGATTCTTCTTGCGGCCGACCGCCGCATCCTCGCGCGCAACGTCGCGGGCGAGATCGTGCCGGACCTGCTCGCGTGCGTGTCGCTGTCGTACGGTCGTGTGATCCGGTTTGCCGGTGCCACGACGGAACCCTTCGACTTCGTCTTCGCACGAGCCCTCAACGGCATCGCGGCGAGTGCGGTCGTGACGCTGCCGTCCAGGGACCGGCGGGCGCTATGGCGCATCCATCTCGGCAAGCTTGCGCAGGGCGACGACGACGGCGCGGCCGCGGTCCTGATGCTGATCGATCCGCCCGCGGCATCCGGCGGCACGCTGACGGCGGTGCAGCGCCTCTTCGGTCTCACCGCGGCGGAAGCGCGCGTGCTCGCCTTGCTGCTCGACGATTGCAGGCCGCGCGAGATCGCAGAAGAACTGGAGATTTCCGTCACGACAGTTCGCTCGCACCTGCAGGCGTTGTTCGCCAAGACCGGAACACGCCGGCAGAGCGAACTGGTTGCACTGGCATGGTCTGCCGCGTAGTTCCGCGGTGATGCCGTGTCCGATCTGTTGGATTCAACCTGGAAGGAGATGTCGATGTGGAAAGAAGCGCTAGTCAGGATGCTCATCGGTATCGGCGGCCTGGCGGTGGGCGCCCTGTTCGTCCTGACTTTGCAAGGAGCGGCGCAGGCCGACGCCGAGCGACTGCAGATCGCGCATGACCGGGCGAATGCCAGCGCCGCGGCATCCGCCAGTGGCGGCATCGACGAGGTCGACACGCCTCTGGACCGCACCTCGATGTAGCGCCTCGCCCGACACGCCTCCGGCGTCATGCGGGAGGCGTGCTTCCGGATCGCGCGGCGCCCCGGAGGAAGGAACAATGCATCCCGCCCCCGACTTCCCCCTCGGCGCGCACCTCGTCACGCGCCGCTTCGGCTACACGCACCACGGCATCTACGTCGGTGGCGGGCGGGTCGTGCACTACGCCGGACTTTCGCGCGCCACCTCCCGCGGCCCGGTGGAGGAGGTATCACTCGCCGATTTTGCGTGCGGCCGCGGCATTTCGATGCAAGCCGAGCCGGACGCTCGCTACTGCGCCGACACGATCGCCGCGCGTGCGCGCTCGCGCCTTGGCGAAGACCGCTGCGGCGTGATCAGGAACAACTGCGAACACTTCTGCTCGTGGTACTTGCGCGGCGAAAGCCGCAGCGAGCAGATCGAGCGTGTACTGGCGATGCCGCGCGCGGTCACCAATGCGCTCGCCCAGGCACGCCGCCTTCTGCGCGGTCGGCCCGGCGCGAGCCGGCCGGCGTCGGCCAGCGCGGCCGACGCCTCGGCGTAAGCCGCTTGCTTTTCACGCTTCTCCTTCGTTCGAACGATGTGCCCCGTCCCGTTCACCGACACATTGCACCCACCCGCGATGCAGGCGCCGACGTGCCCGCACACGCAGCCACCGATCCCTCGTCATGGCTGCAGCCACTGCGACCACGCAGCGGCGCGATCGACGAGTCATCCACTCAGGAGGCAACAACCATGAAGACCAAGCACATGTTCGCGGTGGCCCTGCTCGCCGGCGTTGTCGGAGTCGCGTCCGCGGAAGGGTTCGCGGAAGGGTACGGGCCGGGAAACCTCGATCTCTATGGCGATGCACCGGGCGTCGCAAAGGCTCGTGCGCAGGTGCAGGCCGACCTGGCCGAGGCCCGTCGCCACGGCCTGATCGTCTACGGTGAAGCCGATATCCCCCAGGACGAAGCGGTGCTTGTCGCGGTCAAGACGCGCGCGCAAGTCCAGGCGGAGCTGGCCGAAGCCCGTCGGCTGGGCCTGATCGTCTACGGCGAAGCCGACATTCCCAGCACGACCCCGGAGCAGGAGCGGATGAT
>DATJUX010000047.1:0-12364 GCA_035502095.1 Burkholderiaceae bacterium | reverse complement strand
AACAAGCTGATGCTGCTGACGCCGGGCATCGATCGCCAGACCGGCGCGTACCTCGACTTCGGCGTGCCGGCCACCGTGGTTGCGAACTACCTGCGCGAGCAGCGCATCGTGCCCGAGAAGTGCGACCTGAACAGCATCCTGTTCCTGATGACACCGGCGGAGGACGAAAGCAAGCTCAACGGCCTGATCGCCAAGCTGGTCAAGTTCAAGGGCCTGTGGGACGCCGACGCGCCGCTTGCGGAGGTGCTGCCGTCGCTCTACGCCGCCAACAGCGAGCGCTATGCGGGCTACACGATCCGCAAGGTGTGCAACGAGATGCACGCCTTCTACAAGGGGTGCGACATCAAGGAGCTGCAGAAGCGCTGCTTCCGTGCTTCGAGCTTCCCCGAACTGGCGCTGTCGCCGCAGGACGCCTACCGGGCACTCGTCGGCAACGAAGTCGACTACGTGCCGCTCGACCAGGTCAGGGGCCGGGTGGCAGCGACCCTCGCACTGATCTATCCGCCGGGCATCGGCGTGGTGGTGCCGGGCGAGCGCTGGGACGAGCACGCCAAACCGATGCTCGACTACTTCCACGCGTTCGAAGAATCTTTCAACCGTTTCCCCGGCTTCAACTACGAGGTGCAGGGGGTGTACCAGGAGCGGGTCGAGGGCCGCATCAAGTTCCACACCTACGTGGTGCGCAAATAATGCTGACCCCCACCGCAGGTCCCGTGCGGCCGCGCGTGCTTATCGTCGACGATGCACTGGCGCGGATCGACACCGCCCTCGGCCGCGCCGCCGAGAGCATCGCCGCCGCGCTGGCGGCGCGCAATTGCGACGTGCTGCGCGCGCTCTCGCTCGAGGACGGCGAGGCGATCGTCGGCTCCGACGCCTCGCTGCGCGCTCTGGTGCTGAACTGGCACCTGGGCACCCAAGGCAAGGCCTCCTCCGGGCAGGCCGCCGCGCTGCTGCGCAAGCTGCGCGAGCGCCACGCCGACATTCCCGTGTTCCTGACCGCGGACCGCAAGATCGTGCACGGCGGCATCACCATCGAGGTCGCCGAGATGGTGGACGAGTTCGTCTGGCTGCTCGAGGACACGGCGGACTTCGTCGCCGGCCGCGTGATGGCGGCGGTCGAGCGCTACCGGGCCCAGCTGCTGCCGCCCTACGCCCGTGCACTCGCGCTGTACTCGCAGTTGCGCGAGCACTCGTGGTCGGCCCCCGGCCACCAGGGCGGCATCGCCTTCACCAAGCTCCCCGCCGGCCGCGCGTTCTTCGACTTCCTGGGCGAGCCCGTGTTTCGCATCGACATGGGTATCGAGCGTGGCGCGCTCGGCTCGCTGCTCGACCACACCGGGCCGGTCGCCGCGAGCGAGAAGTACGCCGCCCGCGTCTTCGGCGCGCACCGCAGCTACTCGGGCGTGGTCGGCACGTCGGGATCGAACCGCAGCATCATGCAGGCCTGCATGAAGGCCGACGACCTCGTCGTGCTCGACCGCAACTGCCACAAGTCGATCGAGCAGGGCCTGATGCTCACCGGCGCGCGGCCCGTCTACATGGTGCCGACGCGCAACCGCTACGGCATCATCGGCCCGATCCCGCCCTCCGAGATGGATCCGAAGACGATCCAGGCGAAGGCGAAGGCGGGGCCGCTCACGAAGAAGGTCGCAGGCCAGAAGCCTGTGTACGCCGTTGTCACCAATAGCACCTACGACGGCCTCTGCTACAACTCGGCGCGCGTCGAGGCGCTGCTCGAGAAATCGAGTGACCGCATCCACATGGACGAGGCGTGGTACGGCTACGCGCGCTTCAACCCGATGTACGAGAACCACTTCGCGATGCGCGGCGACCCGGCGAGGCACAAGGGACCGACGGTCTTCGCCACGCATTCCACGCACAAGCTGCTGGCGGCCTTCTCGCAGGCTTCCTTCATCCACGTGCGCGACGGCCGCGGCGCGATCGACCATCACCGCTTCAACCAGGCTTACATGATGCACACCACCACGTCGCCGCTCTACGCGATCGTGGCGTCGAACGACATCACGTCGTCGATGATGGATGGCAACGGCGGGCGCTCGCTCACGCAGGAAGTGATCAACGAGGCGGTCGACTTCCGCCAGGTCGTCGGTCGCGTGCGGCGCGAGTTCGAGAAGAAGAAGGACTGGTTCTTCAAGCCCTGGAACCTGGAATCGGTCAAGGGGCCGGGCGGGCGCAAGGTGCCTTTCGAAGATGCCCCGGCGGAGTTGCTCGCGCAGAGCCAGGAGCCCTGGATCATGCGCCCCGGCGACAAGTGGCACGGCTTCGGCGACATCGCCGACGACTGGTGCATGCTCGACCCGATCAAGGTGAGCATCCTGTCGCCGGGCATGGGCGAAGACGGCAAGCTCGAGAAGACCGGCGTCCCCGCGGCGCTCGTCAACGCGTGGTTCAACCGCTTCGGCATCGTGCCGACCCGCGTCACCGACTTCCAGGTGATGTTCCTCTTCTCGATCGGCATCACCAAGGGCAAGTGGGGGACGCTCCTCACCAACCTGCTCGCCTTCAAGCGCGACTACGACTCGAACCGCGCGGTCGCCGAATCGCTGCCCGAGATCGCCGCGCAGCATCCGCAGCGCTACGGCAAGATCGGCATGCGCGACCTCGGCAACGAACTCTTCGAGTACCTGCGCGAGAACGGGCCGGGCGAGGTGCTGAACGCGGCCTACGAGATGCTGCCCGCGGCCGACATGACGCCGCGCGAGGCCTACGAACGAATGGTGGCGGGCGAGGTCGAGCTGGTACCCGCCGACAAGCTGGCGAGGCGCACCGCGGCGAACGCGGTGATGCCGTACCCGCCAGGCATCCCGATGCTCATGTCGGGCGAGAACTTCGGCGCGGCGGATTCGCCGCAGATTCAATACCTGAAAAGCATGCAGGACCGGGAGAGGCAGTTCCCCGGCTTCGCCGGCGTGATCGAGGGCGCGGAAATGATCGACGGCGTCTACCACGTCTTGTGTCTGAAGAAATAGGGAGACGACTATGGCAAGCGCAGCTCCGAAGAAGAAGATGACCATGATGCAGCTGACGGTGGTGGTCGCCGTCAACATGATGGGCTCCGGCATCATCATGCTGCCGACCAACATGGCGAAGGTGGGCGCGATCTCGCTGCTCTCCTGGATCGTCACGGCGATCGGCTCGATGGCGATCGCCTACGGCTTCGCCCAGGCCGGCATCTTCAACCAGCGGCCGGGGGGCATGGCGGCCTACGCAGAGGACGCTTACGGCAAGGGCGGCTACTTCCTCACCTTCCTGCTGTACTTCTTCTCGCTCGCCATCGGCAACGTGGCGATTGCCATCTCGGCCGTCGGCTACCTCGCCGGTTTCTTCCCGGCGATGTCGGCCACGCCGATCGCGACCTGCATCAGCGTGATCGTGCTGATCTGGCTCACCACGGTCGCCAACTTCGGCGGCCCCTCGGTGACCGGCAAGTTCGGCGCGGTGACGGTGTGGGGCGTGATCATTCCCGTCGCCGGCATCTCGGTGATCGGCTGGTTCTGGTTCAAGGGCGCGGTCTTCGCCGAAGCGTGGAACCCGCAGGGCATGAAGCTGCTCGAGGGCATGGGCTCGAGCATCGCGCTCACGCTGTGGGCCTTCCTTGGCATGGAATCGGCGGCGCAGAACTCCGACGCGGTCGAGAACCCGAAACGCGACGTGCCGCTCGCCTGCATGTTCGGCACGCTCGGCGCGGCGGTGATCTACATCCTGTCGACCGCCGTGATCCAGGGCATCGTGCCGAACGCGGAGCTGGCGAAGTCCACCGGGCCTTTCGCGCTTGCCTACGCCAAGATGTTCACCCCGGTGGTCGGCCAGATCATCATGGCGCTCGCCGTGATCGCCTGCCTCGGCTCGCTGCTCGGCTGGCAGTTCACCATCGCGCAGACCGCGAAGACCGCGGCCGCGGACCGGTTGTTCCCGACCGTGTTCGCGAAGGAGAACAACATGGGGGCCCCGGTGGCCGGCATGGTGATCATGGGCGTCGTGCAGACCCTGATGGCGCTGTCGACCATCTCCCCAACGCTCAGCGAACAGTTCAATGCGCTGGTCAACCTCGCAGTGGTGACCAACGTGATTCCCTACATCATCTCACTGTCGGCGCTCGCGGTGATGATGAAGACCGCGCAGGTCGCCGACAGCGTCTTCAAGCGCAACATGTTCGTCGCCCTGGTCGCGATGTTGTACTCGACGTACGCCATCTTCGCCTCCGGCAAGGACGCGGTGCTCGGCGGCACGATCGTGCTCGCGCTGACCTACGTCCTCTACGGCTTCCTCGCGCCGCGGTTCGCGGGTGCCGAAGCGGGCGCACGCAAGCCGGCGCTTGCCGGGGGGGTCGCGGCGGCAGTCCTGCTCGCGCTCGCTTTCGTAGCCGCCGCCATGCTGCCCGGGCCGGCCCACGCGCAGGCAGCCGCTGCTCCGGAGGGCGTGATGCAGACCGGCAAGCTCGCCTTCGGCTACTACGCCGACGCGCGGCCGTTCTCCTACGACGACTCGGGCAAGCCGGCCGGCTATGCGGTGGAGTTGTGCGGCAAGGTCGCCGAGCAACTGAAGGCGGACCTCGGCCTGCCCGCTCTGGAGGTGTCATGGGTGCGGATCACCCGCGAAAGCCAGCTCGCCGCGCTGCGCGACGGGAAAATCAACGCGGTATGCGGCGAGCCGGTCACGCTGTCGGCCCGGAAGGAAGTGTCGTTCTCCATTCCGATCTTCCAGGGTGGCATCGGCGCGCTGCTGCGCACCGATGCGCCCGCCGGCCTGAGCCGCGCGCTCTCCGAGCGGCCGAGTTCGACCAGACCGCTGTGGCGTGGCACGCCGACGCAGGCGCTGCTTCAGGCACAGACGTTAGCGGTGGTCGAAGGCTCTCCGGGCGAGAAAGCGCTCGCCGACCGGCTCGCCGAGCTCCAGCTCACCGCAACGGTCATTACGGTGAAGGACTTCACGGAAGGCGTGCAGGCCGTGGCCGAGCGCAAGGCCAACGTGTTCTTCGCCGACCGCTCGATCCTGCTCGACGCGGCCAGGCGCAGCCCGGCGGCCAGTGACCTGAAGGTCCTGGATCGTCGCTTCACTCTCGCCCCGATCGGGATCGCGATGCGCCGCGGTGAAGAAGACGGGCGCCTCGCCGTCGATCGTGCGCTGAGCCGCATCTACGCCGCGCAGGGATTCCGCGCCGCCTACGCTAAATACTTCGGTGAGCCCGACGCGGACATGGTGGGGTTCTTCCGCTCGGTCGCGCTGCCGGAATAGGGAGCCGCGTGCACAGGTTGGGCGTTTCGAATTCTTCCAGATGGCAGTCCTGCCGGACCGAAGGAGTACGTCATGCACAAATTGGGTGTCCATAGCGAGGTTGGTAAGCTCAGGCTCGTGATGGTCTGCCGGCCGGGTCTCGCGCATCAGCGCCTCACCCCTGGCAATGCCGCCGAACTGCTGTTCGACGACATGCTGTGGGTGCCCGAGGCGCAGCGCGACCACCACGACTTCGTGCTCAAGATGCGCGACCGCGGCACCGAGGTGATCGACCTGCACGAGATGCTGGCCGAGACGCTGCAGGACAAGACCGCGCGCGCATGGGTGCTCGACCGGCGCCTCACCGTCAACGACGTGGGCCTGGGCGTGGCGCCGCTGCGCGCCTGGCTCGAGGAGATGCCGGCGCAGAAGCTGGCCGAGCATCTGATCGGCGGCATCGCCGTGCTCGACGTACCGAAGAGCGAGTGGGCGGCGATGCTGGAAGAGGCCTATGGCGGTACGGAGTTTCTGCTGCCGCCGGTGCCGAACACGCTGTTCCAGCGCGATCCGTCGTGCTGGATCTACGACGGCGTCACCGTCAACCCGATGTACTGGCCGGCGCGCAAGCCGGAGACGCTGCTGCAACGCGCGGTCTACAAGTTCCATCCGCGCTTCAAGGGCTGCCGGATCTGGTGGGGCGACTCCGACGAGTCGTTCGGCGCCTCGTCGCTCGAAGGCGGCGACGTGATGCCGGTGGGCAAGGGCGTGGTGCTCATCGGCATGGGCGAACGCACCACGCGCCAGGCCGTCTACCAGGTTGCAGGCCGGCTGTTCGAGCAAAAGGCGACGCAGCGTGTGATCGGCTGCCTGATGCCGAAGAGCCGCGCCGCGATGCACCTCGACACGGTATTCAGCTTCTGCGATCGCGATCTCGTCACCGCCTACCGCGAGGTCTCCGACCAGGTGCGCTGCTACAGCATCCGGCCCGATGGCAAGGGCAGCGTCGAGGTGCACACCGACAAGGGCCACCTGTTCGACGTGGTGCGCGACGCGCTCGGGCTCAAGGAACTGCGCGTGGTGGAGACGGGCGGCAACGCGTGGCAGGCGCAACGCGAGCAGTGGGACGACGGCAACAACGTCGTCGCGCTCGAACCGGGGGTGGTCGTCGCCTATGACCGGAACACCTACACCAACACCCTGCTGCGCAAGGCCGGCGTCGAGGTCATTACCGTGCGCGGCGCCGAACTAGGCCGCGGCCGCGGCGGCGGCCACTGCATGACCTGCCCGATTTCGCGCGACCCCGCGTTCTGAACCCGGCGCGCGCCTTCCGACCCACCGCCTCAAAGGATGTCGTCATGAGCTTCAACATTCGCAACCGTTCGCTGCTCACGGTCCAGGACTTCACGCAGCGCGAATTCCGCTACCTGCTCGACCTCGCGCGCGATCTCAAGCGCGCCAAGTACGCGCGCACCGAACAGCGCCACCTGCAAGACAAGGAGATCTGCCTGATCTTCGAGAAGACCTCGACCCGTACCCGTTGCGCGTTCGAGGTCGCCTGCCACGACCAGGGTGCAAACGTCACCTACCTCGATCCCTCGGGTTCGCAGATCGGACACAAGGAGTCGTTCAAGGACACGGCGCGCGTGCTCGGCCGGATGTACGACGCGATCGAATACCGCGGCGCGAGCCAGACCGGTGTGGAGACGCTGGCCAAGTACGCCGGCGTGCCGGTGTTCAACGGGCTGACGGACGAATACCACCCGACCCAGATGATCGCCGACGTGATGACGATGCGCGAGCACAGCGACAAGCCGATCGGCGACATCAAGTACGCCTTCATGGGCGACACGCGCAACAACATGGGGCATTCGCTGATGATCGTCGGCTGCCTGATGGGCATGGACGTGCGCCTCTGCGGACCCAAGCAGCTATGGCCGGCCGAGGAATACGTGAAGCTCGCGCGCGACCTGGAAGCGAAGTACGGCGCGAAGCTCACCATCACCGACGATCCGCACAAGGCCGTTGCCGGTGTCGATTTCATCCATACGGACGTCTGGGTGTCGATGGGCGAACCCAAGGAGGTGTGGAAGGAGCGCATCGGCCTGCTGATGAAGTACCAGGTCAACAACGCGCTGATGAAGGCAAGCGGCAACCCGCAGGTGAAGTTCATGCACTGCCTGCCGGCTTTCCACGACACGGAAACGACGCTGGGCAAGCAGATCGCCGAGACCTACGGCATCCGCGACGGCCTCGAAGTCACCGACGAAGTGTTCGAGTCCGAACGCAACATCTGCTTCGAGCAGGCCGAGAACCGCCTGCACACCATCAAGGCGATCCTCGTCGCCACGCTGGCCGACTAGGACGGCGGTGGCTGCGACCGCCAACGGGGGCAAGAGCCTCGGCCTCGCCGCATGCACGGCCGTGGTGGTCGGCAACATGGTGGGCTCGGGGTTCTACCTCTCGCCCTCGGCCGTGGCGCCGTACGGTTTGCTCTCGATCCTGATGTGGGTGGTGATGGGAATCGGCGCCATCTGCCTCGGGCTCACGTTCGCGCGCCTGGCCGCGATCGCGCCGGCCACCGGGGGGCCATATGCCTACACACGCATGGCCTACGGCGACTTCGCGGGCTTCCTCGTCGCCTGGGGCTACTGGATCTCGATCTGGGCCTCGCTGCCGGCCATCGCGTTCGCGTTTGCCGGCGCCCTGATCAACCTCGCGCCTTCGTACGGCAACAAGGCTGTGGCGCTGGCGCTCACGCTCGGCGCCATCTGGGCGGTCGTGCTGGTCAACCTGCGCGGCGTGAAGGCGGTCGGGGTGTTCGCCGAGGTGACCACGTATTCGAAGCTCGTGCCCTTCATTGCGATCGCCGTGTTGGGGCTGTTCCATGTGCGCACGGATCAACTCGCCGAATTCAATCCGAGCGGCCAGCCGCTGGCCACAGCCGCTGCGGCGCTTGCACCGCTCACCATGTTCGCCTACCTCGGCCTGGAATCGGCCACGGTACCCGCGGGCGACGTGCGCGACGCCGCGCGCACGATTCCGCGCTCGACGATTCTCGGCATCGCCGTCGCCGCCGCGCTCTACGTGCTGGGAACAGTCGTCGTGCTCGGCGTCGTGCCGCGCGAGCAGTTGCTCACGTCGTTGGCTCCGTTCACCGACGCCGCGCGACTGATGTGGGGCGGATGGGGCGCTGGTGCCGTGGCGGCGGCCGTGATCCTGTCTTCGATCGGAGCGCTGAACGGCTGGGCCCTGCTGATGGGCCAGGTGCCGATGGCGGCAGCGCAGGACCGCTTGTTCCCGCCGATCTTCGGCCGCGTGTCGGCGCGCGGCGTGCCGGCGCAGGGCATCGTCGTTTCCGCCGCCCTCGCCACCGCGATGGTCGGCCTGCAGGCCCTGGGGGCGCCCGGCGTGCGCGCTTTCTACAACCTCGTGGTGAGCCTGAGCACGATGGCCGCCGTGATCCCGTACGCATTCTGTGCGCTCGCGGTCGGCCTGGTTGCCGCACAGGCCGGGCGCGGCGGCCCGCTTGCGCCGCGCGTCGGCGTGGTCGGCGTCATCGCGTTCGTTTTCAGCCTGTTCACCATCTATGGCTGCGGCCCGACGGCAGTGCTCTACGGCCTCATCCTGCTGCTGCTCGGATTTCCGGTTTACGTGTGGCAGAGGCGGCGCACGTCAAGAGGATAAAACCATGCTGATCGTGACAGCCCTGGGCGGCAACGCCCTTCTCAGGCGCGGCGAGGAAATGACCGCCGAGAACCAGCGCCGCAACGTGCGGATTGCCGCGCAGGCGCTCGCGCCGATCGCGATGAAGCACGACCTGGTGATCGGCCACGGCAACGGCCCGCAGGTGGGCCTGCTGGCGCTGCAGGGCGCCGCCTACGCCAAGGTCGAGACGTATCCGCTCGACGTGCTCGGCGCGCAGACGGAGGGAATGATCGGCTACATGATCGAGCAGGAGCTCGGCAACCTGGTGCCGTTCGAGCGGCCGTTTGCCACGCTGCTGACGATGATCGAGGTCGATGCGAAGGATCCGGCATTCAAGAACCCGACCAAGTTCATCGGTCCCGTCTATTCGAAGGACGAGGCCGATCGGCTCGCGGCCGAGAAGACGTGGATCTTCAAGCAGGACGGCGACAAATGGCGCCGCGTGGTCGCCTCGCCCGAGCCCAAGCGCATCTTCGAACTGCGCCCCATCAAGTGGCTGCTCGAGCACAACACGATCGTCATCGCCGCGGGCGGTGGCGGCATTCCGGCGGTCTACGAGGCGGGTGCGCACCGCAAGCTGGTGGGCATCGAGTGCGTGATCGACAAGGACCTGGCGACCGAGCTGCTGGCGCGCGACCTCGGTGCCGATCTCCTGGTCATGCTCACCGATGCGGACGCCGTCTACGTCGACTGGGGCAAGCCGACGCAAAAGGCCATCCGCCGCGCCACGCCCGAGGCGCTGTCGGAGATCTCCTTCGCTGCAGGGTCCATGGGACCGAAGGTGGACGCGGCGTGCCGCTTCGCTCGCGCGAGCGGCAAGCGTGCCGCCATCGGCGCGCTCGCCGACCTCGGTGCCGTCATCGATGGCGCCGCCGGCACGACCGTGACGAGGGACGCGGCGGGAATCGAGTACGCGGCGCGTTGAAGCGCGTCGTCCACCACATCGGGTCGCGCCTGGCGCTTGCGGCAGAGCGCTTGACCCCGGTCAAGGCCGGGCAGGGAGGCGCTGTGCAAACTGAGCATCGACGCGCGGCCATGACCGCCCACAGTGAGGCCGGACTGGTCGGGAGACGTGCTCGATACCGCGTCCCAAGGCGAACGGCTCGCGTACCACCTGATACGGGGACAGAGCGGCAATGAGCCTCGCTGATTTTTCGATCGTCGGATTTTTCGCTGGGACCGTCATCCTCGTCGCGTTATCCATCGAGGTGGGATACCGTCTCGGTCGAAGGGCGCACCGTCGATCGCAGGAGGAAAAGGAATCGCCCGTCTCGGCGATAGAAGGTTCCGTCCTCGCGCTGTTGGCGTTCATTCTTGCCTTCACGTTCGGCATCGCGTCCGACCGTTTCGATTCGCGCAAGGAGCTTGTCCGGGCAGAAGCGAATGCAGTGCGTACCGCCTGGCATCGGAGCGATTTCCTGGCCGAACCCGAGCGTACGGAGACGAAGGCTCTGCTACGCCAGTACGTATTCGATCGCGCTTCGGCGTTCCAGTCGGCCGATGCGGAACGGGTGGAGCACGTCATCGAAGAAGCCGAGCGTATCCAGGAGCACCTGTGGAGCCTGGCGCTCGTGCACGCACACCGGGACATGAACTCGGATGTCGCGGCCCTTTATATCGAATCGCTCAACGAAATGGCCGCCGTTCACGCTTCGCGTGTGGCGATAGGAGTTCAAGCGCGAATTCCCATCGGGATCTGGTTCACGCTGGCGGTGCTCACGTTCCTCGGCATGAGCCTGGTCGGATATCAGGCGGGCCTCGCCGAATCGAAGAGAACGCTGGCGATGCCTGTCCTGGCACTCGCATTTGCGTCGGTCGTCGCGCTGATCAGCTCGCTCGATCAACCGGTCAGCGGCTTCACTCTGACCACGGTGTCGCAGCAGCCCATGATCGACCTGCTGGCGGACATCGACAAACACCGCATCGTCATGTCCGGCGAGCGCTGAGAGGTCGCGCGCCGGCGCGACTTTCTAGGGCAGCAGCCCGAAGGCGGCGACGCCGTCCGGGGTGCCGACGTACACGCGGCCGTTCACGATCACCGGGGCGATGAACTTGTTGCCCGCGCCGAACTGATCGCGGCCGTTGGCCGCCTGGTTGCTGTTGTAGAACTCGCGCGCCAGGTTGCTCGCGTCGTAGGCGTGCAGCACCGCGGTCGAGTTGTTCTCCACCGCCCAGACGATGCCTTTTGTGTTGCCGTTTGACGAGATGCTCGGCGTGGCGCCGGGGTAGGCGAAGGTCGTGGCCGTCCGGCTGCTGGGCGTGGCGGACACCAGCGCGCTTACGACCGGGAATGCCTTGATGTTGTCGCCGACCGCGCCGTAGTAGAGCGCGCCGTTGAAATAGGCGGGCTTCGAGAACACGCTGCCCCCGAGTGAGCTGACCAGCACCTGGTAGTTGTTGTTCCCGCTCGAGCTGAACCCGCCCATCGAATCGCGATCGACGACGTAGATCTTGGCGTCCTTGCCGGCGCCCACGGCAAGATGCCGCGTATTGCCGCCGGCATCGACGAGGTCGGGAAACAGCAGGGCTCCGCCGGAGCCGAAATCCTCGTCGATATCCGACAGCGCCGTCGTGTCGTAGGAGGCGAAGAAGTCCGCGACCGCGAGCCCGCCCTGCGTCGACAACTTCAGGAAGGCATTGCCGAGGTCGGCAGGGATCCCGGTCGCACTCTCGTCGAACGTTCCGTTGCCGGCGATGAAGTAGATCGCGCCGCTGCTGTCCGCCGCCAACCCCGAGCCGGCCATCCAGATTGCGCCCTTCGCGCCGTTGGGGGTGACGTTGAACACGCTCGCTTGTTGCAGCGTTCGCGCGTCGATGCCGATGACCCAGCCGGTGTAGGGATCGAAATCACAGTGCGATGTCCATGCGCTGTACAGCACGCCGTTGAGCATCAACAAGCCGACCCGCTCCTCATATTGACCGGGATCGAACACGACACGCCCATTCGAGCTGTTGGCGCCGGTGCCGGGGTAGGACGCGGCGATGGTCTGCGGCCCGCCGAACAGTTCGGCGCCCGTCGCGACGTCCAGAGCGTGCACGCGCTGAATGTAGTTACCGGAAGAATCGAACGACATCGCGATCAGGTAAAGCGCGCCATTGGGACCCCGTGTGCGATCGATGACGGGTGTCGCCGTGATCCCGATCTCCGGGGCGACCTGGCTGCAATTGAGGTGGAGGCTGTCGCTTTGTGCTGGTGTCTCGCCGGTGCCAAGCATCGATTTCTGCCAAAGCTCCGTGCCGCTGTCGGCGTCGAATGCGTAAGCACTCGCGTGTTCGGTCACGGCGTAGAGCACATTGCGCGTCCCCACCCCCGGGATGTTCACGTTCGACAGATAGAGCGGCTGGGCGTCGACCTTGCCGTCGACGGCGAAGAAGGCCACCTTGCCGAAGGTCTGCATGCCGACGTTGGCCGGCGTCAGCACGG
>DATJUX010000046.1:0-42456 GCA_035502095.1 Burkholderiaceae bacterium | reverse complement strand
CAGGAGCCGACATCCGAACGGTCGGCGGAAGCAGAGATTTGCGACGGGCGGTCGTGTCGACCGACGCCCCGCGTCACATGCGGTCCCCGTGTCGGTGCAGACTGCGCGAATCGGCCGGCGCAGCCCTTCGGGAGACTGCATATGTTTGAGCGCATTTTGCGGCGTGTCGACCCTGCGCCCGATGTGGTGCTCCGCGAAACCCGATGGCTTGCCATCGTGGTCATTCCAATCTTGGCCGCCGCATTCCTGATCCTGTATTTCACCCCTGACAACGCAGGCGCTCATTTTGCGTGGCCGATCAAGCCCCGCATGTCGGCGATGATGCTAGGCGCCACGTACCTCACTGGGGTCATCTACTTCAGCGTCGTGTACCGCGCGCAGTACTGGCATCAGATTCGGCTGGGGCTACTGCCGGTGGCGCTGTTCGCGGGAATCCTTGGAATCTCCACGGTCCTGCACTGGGACCGATTCAGCCACGACTACCCGCAGTTCTGGCTTTGGACTTTTCTCTACTGGACGTTGCCCTTCGTGCTTGTCGCTCAGTGGCTGCGCAACGAACGGGCCGCCCGTCCGCTCCCTGCGCTCGATGACGAAGTGCGGATCGGACCGGCAGCCCTGGTGATCCTCTACCTGCTTGGCGCGGGGTTGTGCGTGACAGGTCTGCTGCTGTTCTTCGCGCCAACGCTTACGGCTTCGTCTTGGCCATGGAAGATCACTCCGCTTACTGCGCGCGTCACCGCCGCGGAGTTGGGCCTGTTCGGGTTCTTCGCCCTTGAGGTCGCAGCCGTCGCACGCTGGAGCCAAGTTCGTTCGCTGCTGCTTCCGCAGCTTCTGTCACCGGTCGTATTTGTGATCTGTGTATTCGCGTCGTGGGACGACTTCCAGAAATCGAATCCGCTGACGTGGGTCTTCGTCGGGTTCGTGGTCGTAGTCTTTGTGATTGGTTTTCCGGGCTCGTACCTGCTGATGGAAGCCAGGCGGCGCGGCCAGTCCATACCAGCAGGATCACATCGTTAGGGCTCGCGAGCAGTAGAAAGCGGCTCTTGCGAGCGAGGGCGTCGGGTCGTGAGCTCGCTCCCGATTCGTTTGGAGGCCGCCCTTCCGGTCCTGCGCCTGCGATCGACCGCTTTGCGTTGCTGTCGATCTTCACGTCGAAGCCAGCGAAGGGCCGGGAACGAGGAGCACTGGTCCTCGATCGGAGAATCGCCATCGGAGGCTCGAGCGGCTCGCGGCTGCCGCCGCGTAGCGCCGAGCAAAGTCGGCTTCCGCTCCGAAGCAGCCTTCGGCGGGTAATCGGCGAACGACTCGTGTTGGCAGGTCTTGCTTGTGGCAGAGAATCGGCACGTGAAAAACATACGCGTCGCTTCAAGGAACAGACCTACGCGTTCTTGAAAAGGTAAGAGACGAACTCCGAGGAGGAGTTCGTTCGAGGTGATATGACGCTATCGCTTAAGTAGCCTCGATTTCTACGAACTCGTTCCCGAGCTGTTAGGCACCGATCCGCCCGCTAGAAGCCGATCGGGCGCTTCTTCGGCGACGCCGGTGGCTCAAGAAGCTGATGGATCGTGCGGATGATTTGCGCGATCTGCTTGTCCTGGCCAGCGACGCGGCGTTCGAGCTCCAGGAGCTGCTGCGCTATGTTCTTATGCGTGGCAAGGAGGTCGCGGATCTGGATGAACGCGCGCACGATGAACTTGCTCACCGCAATGGCCCGCGGCGAGTTCAAGACGTTCCCTGGCATGTACGCGCCGTGCTCGGTGAAGACATAAGGCAGATAGCGGCGCCCGCCGGCGCCGGATCTTGAGGTCACAGTTTGTGACCTCAAGCCCGTCCACTCTTCGGCGGTCAGCTGAAACATGAAATCGTCGTCGAAGCGCTCTTGGTTGCGCTTCACCGCTTGGTTGAGGACCTTCGTCTCGACGCCATAGAGTTCGGCCAGGTCGGAATCGAGCATGACGCGCTGACCGCGAACGAAAAGAATGCGCTTTGCGATGGCGTTGACCGGGAGGAGAGGAGTAGCGGGCATGCGTAGAGTCAAGCACCGATCGTCCAAATTGTCACGCCGCTACCCGCTGCTCGCGGCGCGGGGAAGTGGGTCCGCTGCTTTGGGCCTTTCCTGCCGGATGGGCGTGACTGTCGCAGGCGCGACCTTGTCGCACCACTCCGCCCATGCTTGCATCAGCCTGCGCCGCTTTTCGAAGAGGTCCCTGCGCCGGTACGCCGCTTCGGTTTTGTCGCTTAAAACATGCGCTAGCGCGGCCTCGGCAACTTCGCGCGGAAAGTTGGTGACTTCGGCCGCCCAGTCACGAAAGCTCGAGCGGAATCCGTGGACGGTCAAATCGTCGCGCCCCATTCGATGCAATAGCGCCAACATCGCCATGTTGGTAAGCGTCCGGTGCTCACCGCCTTGACTTGGCGGCCTTCTTCAGCGCGGGCTGCGGTGGAGCGTTGACCTCGTCGATGTAGTCGCCGTCTTCCTGGGCATAGGCGATTGCGGCGTCGAGGCGCTGCATGAGAGCGTGCAGCGATTCGCCAGGTCGGCGCACCAGCATCGCCAAGCATTGGCAGTCGTCGGCTGCGGTCGCCACACATGGGATCGATGCCACGGAGCCGATCGTGATGTCGCCCTCTCCGGTGTCAATCAACGCTTCGATGTTCTCGAAGCGCCATTCGGCAGGTTGAGCTGCTGGCGCCGCGCGCGGCTTCGTGGTGGTGGCTACGCGGCGAGTCGCTCGTCGCTTGTTGCTTCGGCTGCGAGGTTCCACGGCAACAACTCGTCGATGCGGTTGATCGGATGCTCGGCGATGCGCGACAGCACATCGCGCAGATAGCGCTCCGGGTCGAGCCCGTTCAGTTTCGCCGTCTCCAGCAGCGTATACAGCACCGCGGCGCGCTCGCCGCCCGAGTCGGCGCCGGCGAACAGGAAGTTCTTGCGCGACAGTACGGGTCCGCGCAACGCACGCTCCGCCGCGTTGTTATCGATCTCGATCGAGCCATTGTCGAGATAGCGCGTTAGCCCGTCCCAGCGCTTGAGCGAGTACAGGAGCGCACCGGCCGCGTCCGACTTGGCCGACACCTGAGTCAGTTGCTGCTGCATCCAGCGCTGCAGATCCTTGATGAGCCGACCCGCCCGTGCCTGGCGTACCCGGCGGCGTTCATCGGGAGGCTTACCCCGGATCTCGTCTTCGATCTTGTACAGCGCACCGATCCGGCCGAGCGCCTCGGCCGCCAGCGGCGACTTGGTCGCCGCATGCAGGTCGTAGAACTTGCGTCGTGCGTGCGCCCAGCACGCTGCCAGCTTGATGCGTCCGCTCTCGTACAGCGCATCGAACCCACTGAAGCCGTCGGCCTGCAGCGTGCCCTTGAACGGCTTCAGATGGGTTGCCGGGTGCAGTCCCTCGCGCGTGGGCGTGTAGCGATCCAACGCCGCCGGCGGATCGCCGCTGGCGGCCGGTCGGTCATCTCTCACGTACACCCACAGCCGCCCGGTCTTGGTCTTGCCGCGCCCCGGATCGAGTACCGGCACGGTCGTGTCATCGGCATGCAGCTTCGTTGCTGCCGTCACGTAGCGGCCGATCGCTTCGGCAAGCGGCGTAACCAGTTCCGCCACCCCCGCGATCCAGCCTGCCAGCGTCGAGCGCTCGAGGTCCACCCCTTGGCGCGCATAGATCTCGCTCTGCCGGTACAGCGGCAAGTGATCGATGTACTTCGACACCGCCACATGCGCCAGCAGCCCCGCACCCGCGATGCCCTTGTCGATCGGCCGGCTCGGGGCAGCCGCCTGCGCGATGTTCTGGCACTTCCCGCAAGAGAACTTCGGCCGCACGTGGCGGATCACTTTGAAGTGCTCGGGAATGAACTCGAGCTGCTCCGCAACGTCCTCGCCGATGCGCTTGAGCTCTCCGCCACACTCCGGGCATGCGCAGGCAGCGGCGTGATCCTGCGTCTCACGCGGCAGATGATCGGGCAACGGGTGGCGGGCTGGCTTGTTGCGTGCAGAAGCGGCGTCGTCGGCCGGTGTCGAGCCACTGGCATGCTTGCCACCTACGGCCAGGCTCGACTCGAGCTCCTCGACGATGAGTTCGAGTTGCGCGACGTGCGCATCGTGGCGCTCCGACTTGCGGCCGTACTGCAGCCGGCGGTAGCGCGCGATCTGCAGCTTGAGCTTCTCGATCACCAGCCGCGCAGCGATCATCTCGTTGCGTTCGGCTGCGAGCTCTGCCCGCTTCTCGGCGACCTGCTGCTCTTGCTCTGCCAACCGCGCACCGAGCTCGATGACCAACTGCTTGAGCTGCTCTATGTCATCGGGCAGTTGATCGATCACCTTCGGCATGGCGCGCGACTGTATACTGGCATCGCGCATCGAGCGCACGTACTTCTTGCGCCTCAATGAGTTCGCTGTTGCTACACCGCCATCGCCGGTTGCCATGTGCGCCTCGGGCGACGCCAGTCGATGCCTTCGAGCAGCATCGATAGCTGCGCTGCCGTCAGCGACACGGTGCCGCTTGCGGCCTGCGGCCACACGAATCGACCGCGCTCTAGCCGCTTGGCAAACAAACACATCCCGTCGCCACTCCACCACATCAGCTTCACGCGATCGCCGCGCCGACCGCGGAACACGAACACGTGCCCGGCAAACGGATCCTCGTGCAGTTGCGTCTGCACGAGAGCCGCCAGGCCATCGAACCCCTTGCGCATATCGGTCACCCCGGCAGCGAGCCACACGCGCGTTCCTGCGGGTAGACCGATCATGCCGGCGTCGGCGACAGCATCTGCAGCGTCACGCGCAACGCTGCGAGGTCGATCGAGCCCTTCAGGCGAATCCTTGCTCCGGCCAGCTCGATCTCGATCACGCCGCCGGCAACCACTCGCGCAGCCGGCGGCGAAATCGGTGTCGACTCTGCACTCGGTTCGTTGATCGCCACGGGTAACAACGTCGGCGACTCAACTCGATGTGTCCGGATGTGATCGCGGCGCCACTTGAACAGCAGATTCGTGTTGACGCCGTTCTCCAGCGCGATCCGTGCGACCGACACGCCCGGGGCCAGTGTCTGCTCGATCAAACGACGCTTGAACGCCGCGCTGTGGCGCCGACGCTCCTGCTTCACGCCTCGACTCGCCTTCCCCTTGGTGTCCACCTGCGCTCCTTGGTGGACACCTACTGTGGCCACTCGCGCGTCAGCTTGCCGCTATGAACGCCTCGCGAAAAGATGCCTTCACCACACGCTTACCGTGAGTACGCCTCCGGACTCTGAGAACAGGCAACCGATCCGACGCCCCGACGTGCCGTTGAACTGCGGAGCGCCCGGGTAGTCAAAGTCCCTTCGCTTGTCTAGGCCTGGGGAGGCTGCGCCGGGAGGGGGCCGACTTGTTCGGCACCAAGGTCGAGCCACTGGGGCACCATCCAATGCGCTGGTGGCGATTCCTCGATCGAAGGACCGCTGCGCCTCGCTGCCAGCCGTCTGTTGCCTTCGACGTGGCGAGCGATAGCACGCTAAAGCGGTCGAATCGCGGAACTCGCGCGCCGCACTGATGATCGGGCTGGCGGCAATGACGCCTACCCGTCAGTATGCGCGTTCGTTTCCAGTCGTCGACGAATCGTCGCGACGACATCGTGCGTCGTCTCGATATCCGCGACGCGAAGTCCCTCCGCAAGCTGGTTGATCCAGGGCGTTTGCAGACGCATTGCCGCGTGGAATGCCTCCTGGCCGCGCTCCGTAAGCACGACCAGTTGCGCCCGCCGGTGGTGCGGGTTGGGTTGGAACGCAACGAGCCCTTCGTTCGCCAGATCGTTGACGATGCGCTGGACGTTCTGGCGATTGCCGCCCATGTCACGTGCCAGCCACGCGACCGGCTGAGCGCGCCCGGAAGCAACGATGGTGCCGAGGACCTGCCACCGGGCACTCGTCAGCCCCAACTCGGCGACCAGTCGATCCCCCGCGGTCAGCATCCGATTGTTCAACCGGAACAGCTCGAGGACGAGGTCCGTCAGGGCTTGGCCGGCGGAGGTGCGCTTGGTTTTACTCATTCACTTGCATGCTGCCTTCTTGACACCAAGATGTCAAATAGGTATTGTGCGCCACCATAGCACCAAGTTGTCATGATGCACACAACCCGAAAGGAGCTTGCCATGCTTTCCTTGCGCCCCCTCGATCCCGTCGTTCCCATCGTAAAACAGCTCCAGTGCACGGCCACCCCTGTGGTGCTCGTCAATCTGTTCGCGGTGGCCGACGCCGACATCCCCGCGCTGATGGCGGCGTGGGAAAAGGACGCTAATTGGATGAAGCGTCAGCCCGGCTTCATCTCGACGCAACTGCATCGCGCGATCGGGGCCAGCTGCATGTTGATGAACTACGCGGTGTGGGAGTCGGTAGAGTGTTTCCGCGCCGCATTCACGCACCCCGAGTTCGCCAGCGCGTTGGGCGCCTACCCGTCGAGCGCCGTGGCCCAGCCGCACTTGTTCACCAAGGTCGCGGTGCCCAACCTCTGCGCGGCCTGAATCGGATCGAAGGTTCAATCATGCCCAAACGCGCCCATCTGATAGCGGGAATGCTCGGCCTGCTCTGTATCGCCACGTTCTTCGTGTCCACGATCATCGTCGAATTGTTCGGCTCTCCCGCGGCCGTGGCGCATCTGAAGTCGCTGATCGTGGCGCCCGGCCTTTGGATCTTGATACCGGCGCTGGCGGGCGCCGGCAGCAGCGGCATGGTTCTCGCCAAGTCCCGCCGCGGGCGGCTAGTCGATGCCAAGAAAAGACGCATGCCGTTCATCGCAGCCAACGGCCTGCTGGTGCTCGTCCCTTCCGCGATTTTTCTTAACCGCCTGGCGTCAGCAGGAACGTTCGACGCGACCTTCTACATCCTGCAGGCGCTCGAGTTGCTCGCCGGTGCGACTAACTTGTCGCTGATGGGGATGAACCTTCGCGACGGCCTACGCTTGTCCGGTCGGCTACGCGTTGCACCGCCCGCCGCGCGCGCTTCGTGACGCTAACAAACCAGCTTCCGGGGAAGGCGACTCGATCTCATTCAACGCGCCCCCGCTGATGGGTTGCAGCACTGAGCAGATCGTCGGGAGCGCGTAGTGCTCTACGCCGTCGAAGGAAATCGAAACGCCGGGCACAACCCAAGTCAACTTCGCGAGGATCATCGATTCGGGTGGGTCCGTGCCCACCTTTACGCCAAGGTGATCCTCCGGCACCGCGACTTCGACCACCCAAATGGCGTACGTCGTGCTGTCCCGCGGAACGAAGTAGCGCGTGTCAAGCGGAAGCGTCGTTGAAAAAGAATCAACTTTGTTCTCGTCGACAAGCACGACGACCAGCAAGTGGAAGTGCCCAGGCCGAGGTTCCCGCTTGTAAAGAAACCGATCGTCGAGCGGCTTCCGTTGACGATCGACATCCTGAAAGTCGTCCACGTGCTTGATGTGCACGTCGTTGTGAATCGCGATGGCTATTGCGGGCACGGCGGGCTTCGACAGATCGATGGGCCCTTTGTAAACGACGTCCCAATTCATCTTGATATGAACTTCCGCCGGGTGGTTCGCGGTGCTCGGGTGGATCGACGCGTGAAACGCACCCCACGTTCCGCCTTCCTCGGTGATATAGAGATCGACGTCTTCAATTTTCTCCTCGCCAAAGTCCTGCTCGATCGTGAAGATGGGCGAACGAGCGGACCTATCCGGCCGGATAAGTCCGAGACGGAGCCTCGACCTGTTAGCCATCTTTGAAGTGTAGCGATCGCGCGCTACCTAAAGCGACCCGTGCACTCGCCATCGTGCGGAAGACGTGCGGGATCCGCATTTTCAAGATCTGCCAGGTGTTGCCGACCAATTCTGCGGCTTCGACAGACGCCCAATGTCCAGAACCGACATCGACCGTGGACCGCTCAGGTTCCGATTGTTCATGTTCGATCCACGGAAAGGTGACGCAAGAGCGACTGCACCGCTGCGCTGGCGGCTTCGAGTCGCCCGCCGATTGCGCATAGCGGACGCTCGTAGCCCCCTCGGTCGAGAGTTCGGCGACGGGTCTCACAGCCGAATTTCGCCTCGGCGCAGGAGAGAGTCGGCTATTCGCAATCAGCAGACGCCTTGGGGCGGTCAGTTCGAAAGCTGTTGGCCGGTAGCTACTGGAGATCAACAGGCTTGCGGAGGAGACATTAGAGTCGACCGCTGTGTGAGTGGAGCGGAAATTCCTCGAAGAGGCGGCGCATCCACACCCCGATCTCTGGCGGTGGACAGGTCCAAGGGACGCCCTCTGTCTTTCATCCCGCCGCGAATCGGCGATGTCGAGAATCGCCCGGTCTTTACTTGTCCTGGTTTCGGCGAAGGACGCGCTCGCCCAGCCCGTAGATCTTCTGAACATAGTTCAACGGCCCCGAGATCTTTTCAAGCTCGCCGCTCACGCCGTGAAGATACTTGCGGATTTGCCGCAGTTCATTCGCGATGTCCCTTAGCAATCTGACAACTTCATAGCTGAACCAACCGACGCAGACGATGACGACCGCAATGACGAGCCAAAGTGACCATCCCATACTCCCTCCTTCGATGACCTGACCAAGCCGTGCGTGCCTGAGGTATCTCCGATCGATTGAACACGAAATTCACCGACGAGTAGTGAGATTTGGCCGATGCGTTATGGACAGACTTCCAACTGGTGGACTGAGTGTTCGCTTTCGGCCCCAGATCAAGGGCCTGACATTCCGTCGGTCGGGTCGATAGCGCAAAGTTCCGAGGCGGAATTGATCTCCTTCTAGCCGACGTTCAACGCCGACGCCCAGTAGCAGCCCGTCGCGCCGGTCGGCAGCCACTTGCGGAGAGTCGAGCGTTTTTGAGCCCACTTGCAGTCCTCCGACCGCATGCGTCGCCCCGTGGTGGGCCGGGCCCCAAAATTTCCTTCCACGTGGCGGCCCAAAGCGCCGCATTCGTCTGCACATGGCGCCAGGCGTTTTAAACGGCACCCGCGATCGCATTGCTGCATTTCGATTTGCCAGATGGCGCGGTCTCTTTGTTCCCCCGCAAAGACATATCATCGACGGCATGACGACTCGCTCAAAGCGCGCAAATCCCTCGAGGGGCAAGCAGTCCTCCAAACTGGCATCGGCAGCGTCTGCGCCGCCGCCCCAGCCGTTTCTTCGCTTCTATCACTCCGAAGCGCTGCGCAAGAAGACACTTTCACTGCTCAGCACCGTCGAGCAGGCCGAAGATGCGACCACGCACCGCGACGCTCTCGCCAAACTCGTCGTTGAGTTGACGAACAGTGGCCTGGACTACTACTTCATGAAGCAGCTCAAGCTCGCCAAGCCGGGTTTTCTTGTCGAGCAGTCGGCGAACCTTGGATTGGCAGGCGTGCAGCAGGTCATGGGGTCCGTCATCCGTCGGATCATCGGGCGCATGAATAGCCCACAACTGCTTTCCGTGTGCGGCTCCATCCGGCAACTCATGCTCTGAGCCTCGAAGCGATTGCCCCGTTTTCAGACAGTGGTTGGACGTGACCCGGTCTCACGGACACATTCGGGTTTGATTCGCAAGCGTGCGTGGACTGCGATGCAGGGTTGTCCACGGCGACGCCGCCGGCCCGTAAGAGGCTGGAGGCAGGCGGCGTGGTGGGCAACCCGTGTTTCGGTTGCGGTGTCGGCGTCGGGTTCCTTTCGAAGTTGACCGGGGACCGGTATCCGAGCGCCGAGTGCCGCCGTCGCGGGTTGTACCAACCCTCGATGTACGTGAACAGTGCTAAGCGCGCGTCGGTCTTGGTCTGGAAGTTGCGCCGGTCGAGCAACTCACATTCGAGCGAGGCAAAGAAGCTCTCGGCCATCGCGTTGTCGTAGGCATAGCCGACGCTTCCCATCGATGGCCGAACGCCCATCTTGTCGCAGCGCTGGCCGAAGCTCACGCTGGTGTACTGGCCGCCTTGGTCGCTGTGATGGATGACCTCTTCGGGACGCCGCTGCTCGAGCGCCATGTTCAGCGCCGCCAAGACCAGATCGGCGGTTATCTGCTCGCCGATCGACCATCCGACGATGCGTCGGCTCCAAACGTCGAGCACGACAGCCAGCAAGATGAAGCCGGCCCAGGTCGGCACGTACGTTATGTCAGCGACCCACAGTTGATTCGGACCGTCAGCGACGAGGCGGCGATTCACGAGATCGGGCGCAGGACGATGCGTTTCGTCTCGACGCGTCGTCACCACGAACCCGCGGCGACGGCTTACACCGCGCAGACCATGCCGCCGCATCAATCGCGCGACACGCTGTCTGCTGATGCGCACGCCTTGGTCGATCAACTCGGCGCGCACGCGCGGCATGCCGTAGGTGCTGTCCGACTCGGCATGCACGGCACGAATGCGCTCGACCATCACCGCATCATCGATTGCTCGCGCCGACGGCGGTCGATCGACCCACGCGTAGTTGCCGCTGGCCGATACCTTCAACACGCGGCACATCGCTCGCACCGGATACGCGGCCTGGTTCGCCATCACGACCTGGTAGACGTCTTGGACCTCGCGTCGCTGTTGCCGGCGAACCAGGCCGTAGCCTTTGCCAGGATGTCACGCTCCACCTGCAGCTGCCGCACTTGTCGGCGCAAGCGCGCGAGTTGCTCGCGCTCGGCTGTGCTCAGCGGATCTTTGGCCGTCGGCGGTTTCTTGCGTGCATCGACAGCGGCCTGGCCGACCCAGTTGCCGATCGTCTGCGCCGTGCAACCAAACTCTCGGGCCAACTGCGCTGGGGTCTTGCCGGTTTGCACCAGCGCGATCATCTGCTGGCGAAACTCAGCCGTCTATGGCGGACGGGACTTCGGCATTTCGGACTCCTTTCTCCCTCAGGATGAGGTGTCCGCGAAATCGGGTCAACTTCAAGTCCAAAGTTTGGCTGAACTCCTCGGTAGCATCGACGACCAGCCATCACCGCGTTCTGAAGGTGCGGACGCCTGACGAGACTCCCCGTCGGGCAAGTGCAAACATGTCGGCGTCGAGTCCAACCGGACGTTCCTCATCCCTTGCCGTGCCGGTCGCACTCGCGATCAGCAGCATGCTCTTTTTTCAAGCTGGCGCTTCAGTGGCAAAGCTGGCGTTTCCGCTCGCGAGCGCGCCAGCGGTTGCCACGTTGAGACTTGGATTCGCAAGCTTGATATTGCTGCTCTTCTGGCGTCCGTGGCGCACGGAGCTCAGTTCCAACTCGCTCCGCCAAATCGCCGCGTACGGCGTTGCCCTCGGCGCGATGAATCTCAGCTTCTACGCTTCCTTGAGCCGCATACCGCTCGGCGTCGCAGTGGCGCTTGAGTTCGTAGGCCCCTTGGGCCTCGCGCTCGTACATTCAAGACGCCGACGGGATCTACTGTGGGTCGTCTTCGCCTGTTGCGGCGTGTACTGGCTGTTGCCCCTGAGCGTAGGTCCCGATACAGAGGACTTGCTTGGCGTGGTGCTTGCACTGCTCGCCGGGCTCTGGTGGGCGCTCTACATTGTCTTTGGACAGAAGGCTGGTGCCGAGGCTCGGGGCGCGACGCTAGCGTACGGGTCGGTCATCGCCACCATCATCGTGGCGCCATTTGGAATTGCGTTTTCGGGTCCAGCGATGATTGGGCCCAAGGTTCTGCTGCTCGGGTTGACGGTCGCTGTGCTGTCAAGCGCAGTTCCGTACTCGCTCGAAATGATTTCCATGGTTCGAATGCCGGCCAGGACCTTTGGCATTCTGATGAGCGTCGAGCCCGCAGTCGGTGCAATTGCCGGGTTCGCGCTGCTCGGCGAACACCTTTCGATGCGTCAACTGGCTGGCATAGGCCTTGTCATCCTAGCCTCCGGCGCAAGTGTCGCGACCAGTACCGGTGGCACAGCTGCCAAGGGCTAGGTACTTGCAAGATTGCGGTCGACAAGCTCAAGTGACTTCGTGTTGCGCATAGCTGACGCTCGTGGCTCGTGCGCCGTCGCGCCTCGGTCGAGCTTCGGCGGTGCGTCGGCTTCGGGTGGCAGCGGCTGGATCCGTTGCAGTCATTGGGCAAGCATGGCGGCGTTTCGCAGCCCGTCGTCACTGGTAGTCATCTTCTCGCTGGTGCCGAATCGCGCCGATCGCAACGGTCTTGTCGTCGATGATCTCGAACAGCGCGACCTGGCCGGTGTGACCAAAGGGGATGACGAACTCACGCAAGAACGGACTGCGCCCGGGCTTGCGACACGTGAACGGAAAGCGCTCAAGGAGCTTGAATGCTTCTCCGATGGCATCGATCGCTCGCTGGGGCAAGCTCGAATCTCCGCCGTTCCGTGCTAGTTCGCGCTCGATCAGGAAATCAAAGAGGCGAAGAAGATCGTCCTCCGCCTCCTTGGTGAGAACGACGCGATAGGTCACCGCTTCGAAGCGGTAGGACGACGAGCCTTGGACTTCGCCCTGTCGAGGCGTGCCTGCAATTTGGCGACGACTGCATTGGCCTCGGCGTACTCCCCGGAGCGTCGGGCCGCTTCCAGCGAGGCCGTGCCGCGCTTGACAAACTCCGCTTGCTCCATGCGCCGCTGCACCGTCTCCCTGACGGACGTCTCCACAAAGGAAGACAAGGTCTCGCCGGCTTGAAGCACCTTCTCCAGTTGCTTACGCAATTCGGATTCGACCCGGACCGAGGGAATTGTCGAGGTTTTCATTTTGTGCAATGCATCGCATTTGCGCTGCATACGTGGCCAGCGTGCCAGTTCGACGCGACACCTACTACCGCATGCTCAGTAGCTGCACGATCGCAAGACCGAACGTCGTGACCAAGAGGGTAAGGGCCGCAAATCGCGCATTGCTGCGCAGCGCTGCCGCGAGCGAATGAAGTGGTCGGTGCAGCGGGCTCGCCGCCCAGGCTTGCACGCACAGATGGGTGCGTTGACCTCGGTATCGGTGCTCATAGAGCCCTCGCCGCCGGGGGATTGCTTCTGGAGGTTCCCACGTCCCCGCAGGTCGCCGAGTTCGGCGAACTGCCTCAGCGTGAACTCCGCGACGTACGCGCCCAAGCGCGCGTCGTCTCGGCGCTCCTTGCAATGTCACAATGCCGCCCGAGAGCGGCGAATCGGAACGTGGTCGGCGTAATCCTCATGACATGCGCGGCGACGCTTGTGCGCTTCACGTCGGTCGGCAAAGGCACGCCGGCGAACGCTGTCCTTGTCCGCGCCGGCAAGCTTTGTATTGCGGCGGTTCGAGGGCGACGCGCGGCCCCGGATCCTGACGGCGCATAGTGGACCCCGACTCGATCCGCAAGGCCCTGCTGGCCGCGATCGCGACGGTCGCGCCGGAGACCGACGTGCTGTCGCTGCGGTCCGACCGGCCCCTTCGCGAGCAGGTGGATCTCGATTCGATGGACTGGATCAATCTGGTTGCCGGTCTGCACGAGCATCTCCACGTCGACATCGCGGACTCGGACTTCGCTCACCTCGAAACGCTCGATGCCCTTGTGGCGTATCTCGCGTCGCGGCCGGCGTTGCCTGCGGCAGCGCCGCGTGCGCCCGGTGCCGGCCACGACCTGCCGCATGGGCATCACATGGTCAACGGCACGCGGGTCACTGTCCGCCCGATCAGCGCCGCGGACGCGGCGCTCGAGGCCGACTTCGTCCATCACCTTTCGACCGAGAGCCGCTATGGCCGATTCATGGTGACGGTCAGCGAGTTGCCGCAGGCGAAGCTGAAGTACCTGACCGAAGTCGACCAGGTCGGGCACGTGGCGCTGGTCGCCACGGTCGACCAGGACGGGCAGGAGGCGCTGGTCGGCGTCGCCCGTTACGTCGTCGATCGATCGGGGACGAACTGCGAGTTTGCCGCGGCCGTCGACGATGCCTGGCAAGGCTCCGGCCTGGCCGGAATATTGATGAACGCTTTGATCGGCATCGCGCGGGCACGCGGGTTGAAGACGATGGAAGGGATCGTGCTTTCGACGAACACTCGGATGCTGAAGTTCACGCGGCAACTCGGGTTCCGTGCGGAACGCGACGCCGAGGACCGCAGCCTGTTTCGGGTCGTAAGAACGCTGTAGGCGAATGAGTGCCCTTGGAGCAGACGCCCGCTCTCGCGCCACCACGATTCAGTCGCACGTCAGCGCTCCAGTGCATCGGCGCTGCGTCTCAACGAACCTTCGAGCGGCCCGCTTGACCGGGTCCGCATCGGTTTGCGGGAGAACCGCACTGGCAGCCCGAGCAGCACAAAGGAATCGACGAGCGAATCAACCAATGGTCCACGGCCACCGGTCTCGCGAGATGTACTCCTCGAGGGTCCGCTCGTTGCCCTCATTGGGCATCACGGCGCGATTTCCGACGCGCGTAAGGACGACGATGCGGCCTGGCGCGCAGCGCGCGACCTCCAACAGCACACCGGCGGCCGAGATGACGTCGCGCGCTCGCAGCACGTTGGCCTTGAAACGCGAGCGCCCCACTGCGCGCGCGCGAACGCGGTCACCGCCCGATGGCGCGCGAGCAGCCATCCAACGAGTGCCTGCAGAGATCCCGCGAGATCAGGTGGCAGCGAGACGCATTCCAGCAAAGCCCGTTCGGTAGCGCCGGTCTCTATCAGGTTGACCAATCGGGCGACCGAAACGCCCTCGACCTCGCTCGTGCCTTGGGTGTGCTCGAACATGCCGACGTTGGTCTTCTGGATGATCGGAATTCCATCGACGACGGGAAACGTCGAGCAGCCGCAACGCAACAGTCCGAATTCCGACCGGCCGAGCGGCGGGGTCTCGACCCTGGAGAACGCGAACGTGCCTCGGCAGTACGAGCACCTCAGAGTGTCGAAGCCGGGAACCGCGTGAAGTCCAGACGACATGTGCTCTTCGGAGGGGTCGGGCTGCTGCGTTCCTGAGTCAATCATCGCAGCAGGAACCCCGGTCAGGGCAGGCGACCCCGGTCCGGATCGATCCGCTCGAGCCACCCCTCGCGCCAATACGCCGTAATCGCGCGCGGGCAAAACAGGCGCGCGCGCGAATAGAGGGATCGGCAGACGACCCCTTCGAGGGTGATGCAAGGCGACTTCATTTCCATCATCTCGCCGGTCACTTCATTGATGATTCGCTCCACGCGCTGCACGACGCGGTAGGTGCCACCGCAGTAAGGCACCATCTCCTCGCCGAACCAGAGTCCGCGGTTCTTGCCCGCCTTGTTCAACGTGCCCGATATCGTGTCGTTCGATTTGATGCGGATCTGCTCCCCGGCCTGCAGTCGCAGATCTTCCGACGGGGTCGGCTGTCCGATTGGTATCGGTCCTCCGAGCCTGGGAGCCGGTCGCTTCATCAGCAGGCGGTGGAGTCGATCGTAGATGCCTGCCGCGATGCGATAGCCGAAGCCGAGTCTTGTCAGTGCAGCCGCCCACGAAAGAAGAAGGACCCGCGCCATGTGCGGGAACGCCACGTTTCCACTGGTCAAATCGAGAATGTATTGCCTGGGGTCCCACCAGCGCAGTGGTTGTGTCGCCTCGAAGAGCCGAGTGGCCTGGCACGAGTAGACCCTTCGGCCGCCGCTGCCGGTCTTGGCAGTCGCCAGTTCCAGTTCGCGACGCGGCAGGCCCGGCGGTGCGACAGGATTTCCCGGACTCCCCGCGTCGCTGGTCGATTTGAGCCAGTCGGTCTTCCAGAACAACAGGCATGCAGCCTGACAGCCGCCGTGTGCAGCGCCATCACACCGCAAGTCCTCCAGATGCACCGCATTCATCAGCCGCCTGCCGCCGGTCCTGTGCGCCGGGTCGCAGGTCTTGTGCGCGATCGCCGATATGCGGAATTTTTGCCCGCAAAACTTCAGCATCTCAGGCATGAACGGCATCTTCTCCAGCGTGCCGTCGCCGCTCAACGAGCGCAGGATTTCCTCTTCGGAGCGGACTTCGACCCAGTCGCCCGCCCGAGAACATGGCGCGGACCTCGATTTCCAGGTCAGGAACATGCCGTGCCTCTTGTTCTACAAGAAGGCTGGTTGGCATCGGCGAAAGCTGACATCTATCAACGCCGGGATCGCAAGCCATCCTGCCCTGCGTGATCCGCCGCGCGACCGCGAAGCGATTTGACGGGAATATCCTCAGCCCACCCGGAACCGGGACTTGGCGAGGCGGCCGACATGCGGTGTCTCGGGCGATTCGACTCGATGACTTCTCGATTCCATGCCAAGCACATCTCCAAAATCGTAGCGACTCGAACTGTCAACAGCCTTTCGTTGGTCCTTCCGTCGAGCGTTCGCAGCTCCTCGAACTCGAACTGCGCGTTCCGCTCGACGATCCTGGGGAAACCGTTCGCGTCGAGCGCCGCCTGGCAATTCGGCCACTTCGCGGTGAAGGTTCTGACGGAACCGCTTCGCCGGCGTGAACCGATCGAACACGCCCGAATGTGCGGACGCGGCGAATATGAGCGTCGCGACAACGACGATCGCGTCGAGGCCGTTGCCGCAACTGCTCGCTCCGTGCGCTGTGATCGTTGAGTTCGCTCGTCGCCCAGCGATCCAGCACATGCGCGCGCACGGCGCACGCGATCAGTGCAGCGCCACCGTGCTTGCGTGCCGCACTCCCGCTGCGACGCGCATGATCGCTTCGCGGAGCTGCGTGGGCGTCAGCGCGGTGTAGCCGAGCACCAGCGAGCGTTCGCCAAAGCGTCTGCGTCCCTCGAATTCATGGCCCGCCGCCGCTGCGAGCGGATAGAGCCCGACGTCGCAGGAAAGGGCGATCGCCTGCATCGCCCGCGCGTCGGGCAGAGGCGGAGGCAGCCGCCACATCACGTGCATGCCGCCCTCGGCGCCCGAAATATCGATCTCGCCGAAGGCGGCGTGCAGCGATTCGAGCAGGGCATCGCGTGCCGCGACATACAAGCTGCGGATGCGGCGCAGGTGGCGCAGGAACTCTCCTTCGCGCAGAAAGTCGGCGACCACCGCCTGTTCCAGCCAGGGATTGCCGTTGTCGAGCAGCGCTTTCACGATCCGCGCCTGTTCGAGCAAGTGTTCGGGCCACACGATGTACCCGAGACGCATGCCCGCGCCAATCGACTTGGAGAACGTGCCCAGATAGATCACGCGTCCGCGGCGGTCCAACCCCGCGAGCGCCGTCAAGGGCGGGCCGTCGTAGCGAAAGTCGCTGTCGTAGTCGTCCTCGACGAGGTAACTCCCCGTCCGGTATGCCCAGTCGAGCAGGTGTAACCGGCGCTCGAGCGCCATCGTGCAGCCGGTCGGAAACTGATGCGACGGCGTCACATAAACCAGGCTGCCCGCAAAGCGGGCGAGCTGCTCGACCTGCAGCCCGCGCTGGTCCACGTCTATCGGGAACAGACGCGCGCCGTAGCTTGCAAACAGAAACGCGGCGCCCTGGTAGCAGGGGTTTTCGATCGCGACCGCCGACGCACTGCGGCCGGCCAGGAAGATGCGGGCGATGATGTTGAGAGCGCCCTGGATGCCAGCCGTTATCAGCACCTGCTCAGGGCTCGCGACGATGCCGCGCGTCGCACGCAGGTGTTGCGCGATACCCTGGCGCAGCGCGAGCAGCCCGCGCGGATCGCCGTACTCGGTGAGAGAACGCTGCGGATGCGAGAGATGGCGCGCGGCCGAACGACGCCAGAAGCGGGCAGGAAAGCCGGACATGCTGGGTCGGCCCACGAAAAGATCGAACTGCGGGCGTCGGCCTCCGGGCCAGAGCTCCTGCGCGCGGCCCGAAAACGGCGGATTCCTTCCCAGGCGCGTGCGTTCGGGCCCGCCCTGTGCCACCGCCGGATGCCGGCGGCGCACGAGCACACCTGCGTCGGGAATCTCGCGGTTCACGTACGTACCCGCCTTCGGCCGCGTGGTCACGTAGCCCTCGGCAGCGAGCCGCTCGTAGCTAAGGGTCACCGTGTTGCGTGAGAGCGCGAGATCGTGCGCGAGCAGGCGGCTGGACGGCAGGCGCTGCCCCGGCTTGAGGCCTGCATTCAGGATCAGCGCGCGCACGCCTTCGTACAACTGCACCTGGATCGGACGGCGCTCGTTCCGATTCACCGAAAGCAACAGTTCCATCGCGGTCCTCCTGGAAGATGCCGAGGTGACCGGCCTGATGGCGCTCAGGTAACGGTGCGGCTGGCCCCATCATTCTTGCCGGAGCTGGCACTACGCGTGGGCCAGGGCGCGCCGCATAGTGTAGGTGCGATCGGAGTTCGACGATCGCGCCGGCACGAGAGGAGGTTGGCCATGGGCATGTACTTGAGCATGCAACGCGTGCGTTTTTCCAGCCAGGATGGCTACGAAAAATTCAAGGTGCTGTTTGCCGACGTGAGAAACCACTTGATGAAGCTGCCCGGGTTCATCCACCTGACGTGGTGGGTGCATCCCGAAGATCCGACCTGGTTCAACGAGGTGAGCTTCTGGGCAAGCAAGGAAGCGCTGAACGACTGGCACATGGCGACTTATCACAAGCACGCCAAGGAATGGGCGGCGCGCGGCGCGATCATGGAGGACATCATCACCAACTTCGAACTGGCGGGCACGCGCCTGTTGCGGGTCTGTCCGTGCTGCGGCCACGTCCAGGACAAGAGCTACGACCTGCGTCAGGAACAGAAAACGCTTGCCGAACCGTGCCCGAAATGCCAGTTCAACTTCCCCGTGATGCAGCCGACTGCGAGCAGCACCGCAGTGTTCAAGGACATTCCGCTCTGAGCAAGGTGCATTCGCCAAACTGCCGCGGAATCTCGCGCGTCGGATGCGCGCGTCGTCGACCTCGATAGCGGCCGCCCCCAGCGGCCGCCGGGATCGCGCGCTGGCGCGCAGGCAACGTGCGCAAAGCGAGAGAGACAATCCAGCGCGAGCCTCGTTATGACCGCCCGGGCGACGTCGCGAAATGCGAGCTAGCGAGGTGTTGGCAAGCCGATCGTGCCGCGACTCGCACCGGCGTCTGTGTTCGAGGGCGATGCGGCTGCCGCGCAAGCGGCATGCTGGATCGACGCTAGCAGCAGCCCGCCATGCTCTTGCGCCATTGCGCCAGGTACGCGCCGTCCGGAGAAGTCGAACGCTGCACCGTGCCGAAGAGTCGACTCCGGCGGTCGTTGCTCGCCCCGAGCAGCGCTCGGTAAGCCAGGACGTCGGAGCCCGCTTCCTGTTCAGTCGGCTGACCACTTCTGTGCCCTGCACTGAGCGCCTTGGGCGTCGCGCCCATTTCGAACGTCGTGCCAAGTCCCGCGTAGAGGTAGCGGTCGCCGAACGCTTTCTTGAGCGCGGCGAAGGTTGGCTCGCCGGTGCAGTGCCCGGGCGCGATATAGCCCACCTTGTAGGTCTCATGCAATGCGATTGCGACGGCTTCGATTTCCGGATCCTTGGCAACGACCAGGTGGAAGCCACCGACAACGAAGCGGATGTCCGGATTGATCGCGGCCGCGGCCTTCACGATGTTGTCGATGCCTGGATGCGAACAGCCCACGACGAGGAGGATTCCTTCGGGGGTTTCGATGGCCAGGGACTGCTCGCGCAGTTCCAACGTGCCGGGTTTGTCGGAAACCAGCGAGATCAGATGGAGGCCAGGGGCGATCTGCGTGGTCTTGTCGATCAGCGTGAGGTTGGCCTGCGGCCAGGCCGATCCGAACACCATCTTGTCGGGGGGCGCGCCGTTGTAGTACCGCTGCTCGGGCGCCAGCGAGGGGTCCTTGCGGTAGAACGCGCTGGGCAGATCGGCGCCGTAGACGCCGAAGCCTTCTTTGGGAGCGTAGATCCTGACCTTCGGGTTCTGTGCGAGCAGATAGCTCATCCCGCCCATGTGATCGCCATGCCGATGCGACATCACGACGAAATCGAGGCGCGAGAGGTCGATGCCCTTCGCCCTGGTGTTCTGCGCCAGCACTTCGGCGTTGTTGCCGGTGTCGAACAGGATGCGCTTGCCGGCGGTCTCGACGAAGGCCGCGTAACCCCAGTCGCGCTGCAACCCGGTCTCA
Organism: Burkholderiaceae bacterium; assembly: GCA_035502095.1. Lineage (GTDB taxonomy): Bacteria > Pseudomonadota > Gammaproteobacteria > Burkholderiales > Burkholderiaceae_F > JAKANT01. The sequence continues at coordinate 22,599 of DATJUX010000046.1, read as the reverse complement.
CGCCCGAAGGCGTCGTACAGGACGGTCACCCGGGTTGCCTCCGAACCTGCAGGCATGCCTGCCAGTCTCGGAGCCGTGCTCACGCAGCCGGCGAAAAGCCAGGGCGATGCGGTCAAGGCGGTGGCCAGGACATCTCTGCGCTTCATCGACACTTCCTCCGCAGGAGTTTTGTGGGACAGCGCGCGGCCCGGCGGGTGACGTTACTCAGGCGACCACCCCGGCCGAAGTGGAGAATCGCCGCAGCGTAGTTGGGCGCGCTGAATGCAGACTGAGGCCAACCAAGCACTTTCCTGTCGTGTCTTCTCATTCCGAGCAGCGAACGCAACGGGGGATCCGCGCCCTGCGCGATGCCGAGGCTCATCGCCTGTGGCTCGGGAATGACGTGCTGGACTAGCAGCCTCATGCCGAGAGCGTTCCAAGGAGAGCGCACGCCGCTTGCGTTTGCCTAACGGCCGGCACCTACCGTTCCTTCGCTATTCGGAGGATGCCATGGCCAGGAGAGCGAGAGACGGTTGGCTGGTGCCGATGCTCATTGGCGCCGCGTTGCAAGCGGGCGGCTGCGGTGGCGGAGGCGGTGGAGGCGGGCACGGCGGTGGAGGAGGTGGAGGAGGCGGAAGCCCGCCGGTCGCGGTCACCGTCGCCACCGCGGGCAATCAAACCGTCGTGCGGGCCGATGCGACGCTGCAGGTCAGCGCAGCGGTTTCGAACGCTGCCAACCCGAACGTGACATGGACGCTCTCCGGTACCGGCTGCCCGGGCAGCGGCTGCGGGACCTTGAGCAGCACGACCTCCGACCCGGTGACGTACACGCCGCCGTCGGCGGTGACGTCGAGCTTCGCGGTGACAGTCGTCGCCACCTCCGTGCAGGACCCGACGAAGTCGGCATCGGTGATGCTCGACGTTCTCACGCTTGCGTGCCCCGCCGGCAGCGAATCGATGTTGAAGGGCCAGTACGCCTTCCTGCTTCGGGGCGCCGACAGCGGTGGCCCGGCTGCGATCGCCGGAAGCTTTGCTGCCGACGGCGGCGGGAAGATCGGGGGCGGATCGATCGATCAGAACCGCGTTTCGACCGGCCCGCAAGCGGCACTGTCGATACACCCCGCCGGCAGCAGCTATTCGGTCGGCAGCGATCAGCGCGGGTGCCTGACGCTGGCGACATCGAGTGGCACGATGTCGCTGCGTTTTTCGCTCGCGGCGCTGTCGGGCGGCATCGCGGGCCGGGGACATCTGATCGAGTTCGACGACGCGACCGGAACCGGAACACGCGCCGAAGGATTCATGCGGCGACAGGACGCCACGGCGTTCTCCCAGGCAGCCGTCGCGGGCGGCTACGCCTTCGAGTTCGTGGGCGAAGATGCTCTGAGCCAGCACATCGCCACGATCGGCGTTCTCGCCGCGGACGGCGCAGGCGGCGTCGCCAACGGCCAGCTGGACACCAACGATGCCGGCCAGACGGCCCCGGCTCCCAGTTCCGCGACAGGCAGCTATGGCACGATCGATGCGAACGGCCGCGCCACGATGGCGGTGTCGGTCGACGGCAAGGCTGCCTCCGACTTCGTTCTTTACGTCGCGTCCGCGCAGGAAATCCTCGCGCTGTCGATGGATGCCCGCAGCCAGGCGACCCCGCTGCTCAGCGGCGAGCTGCTGCAGCAAACGGCCGGGAGCTTCAATGAGGCCTCGCTGAACGCAAGGTCGGTGCTCTGGGCAAGCGGGTTCATTCCCGGGGCGACCGGGGCGAGTGTGTCGATCGGCGCGCTGACCCCCGATGGCCAGGGCCACTACGCGCTCGTGTTCGATCTGAACCAGGCCGGGGCGTTCTATCCGCTGGTCCAGGAACAGGGGACGTATGCGGTGGCCGCCAACGGCCGCGCGACCACCACGACGACGCTGGGGCACCCGCCCTTCGTGATGTACTTGATCGAGGCCAACCGTGCCTTCATCCTGAGCGCCGGGCCCGAGGCCGCGGCGGGACGCCTGGAGGCGCAGAACCTTCCGGCGTCATTCGGCAACGAGCTGTTGAGCGGGACATTCGCCTATGGCACCGAAGGCCCGCACGCGGCCGCGCGGTTGATCGCCAGCGGCTCGCTGACCTTCGACGGCACCGGAACCTACGTCGGCTCCGAAGACGAATCGACGCCAGCGGGACTATCGCCTGCCATACCGTTCGCCGGAAACGACTCGTTCGCATCGACGGCGCCGGTGGTCGGGCGTGGGGGCCTCGATCTGAACGACCCGCCGCACCAGCTCGCCTACGCCGTGACACCGTCGCTCGTGGTCTACATGAACACGCCCGCCGTGCGGCCGCGGGTGGTTATCGTCGAGAAATAGCCCGGCGACTTGAACTACCCCGCCTGCGGGGGAGGGGAGCGTTGGCGCTAGGCCCACTCCTCCGCACTCGCTCCCGTCAGCGCCCGCACGCGCGCTTCATCCGCCGCGAGCTCACGCGCACTTCCCGAGTGCACGATCAGCCCGTCGTCGAGCACATACGCGTGATCGGCGATCTCGAGGCTGAGGCGCGCGTTCTGCTCGACCAGCAACACCGAGATCCCTTCGTCGCGCATGCGCGAGACGATCCGAAACACGTCGCTGACGATCAGGGGCGCCAGTCCTTGCGAGGGCTCGTCGAGCATCAGCAGGCGGGGATTGAGCAGCAACGCGCGGGCGATCGACAGCATCTCCTGTTCGCCGCCCGAAAGCTGGCGTCCGCGGCTCAGCTTGCGCTCGGCAAGGCGCGGGAACAGCTCGTAGATGCGCTCGACCGTCCACGGTCCGGCGCGCTCCAGCGGTACCTTGAGGTTCTCCTCGACGCTCAGGTTGGCGAAGATCCTGCGCCCCTCGGGAACATAACCGACGCCGCTCGCGGCGATCCGGTAAGTCGGCCAACGCGTGGTGTCGGCACCGAACACCGTCACGCGTCCCTGGCGCGCGGGCGTCAGGCCCATCAGCGTGCGCAACGTCGTCGTCTTGCCCGCACCGTTGCGGCCGAGCAGCGCCGTGATCTTGCCCTGCTCCACCTCGAGGCCGACGCCGCGCAGGATGTGGCTCTTGCCGTAGTAGGTGTGCAGACCCTCGGCGACCAGCGCTGCGCTCATGCTGCGTTGCCCAGGTAAGCGGCTTGCACGGCCTCGTCGGCGGCGATATCGCCCGGCGTGCCTTCGGCCAGCATGCTGCCCTGGTCGAGCACCGTGATCCGGTCGGCGAGGTGGAAGATCACGCGCATGTCGTGCTCGATCAGCACGATCGTCAGGCTCTGGTCGCGATGCAGGCGACCGATGAGCTGCGTGATCTCGTACGTCTCCTGGTCGCCCATGCCCGCCGTGGGCTCGTCGAGCAGCAGCAGGCGCGGCCGCAGCGCGAGCGTCATCGCAATCTCGGCGGCACGCTGGTCGCCGTGCGAGAGCTCGCCCACCAGGCGGTCGGACTTGGATGCCAGGCCCGTGAGGGACAGCGTTTCCGCAACCGCGCCGCGCACCTTCTCGCGCTCGGCGCGGCTGATCCAGGGCCGCAGGCGCAGCCCGTCCGTGACCTCGGTGCTGATGCGCACGTTCTCGAACACCGTGAGTTCGGGGAAGATCTCGGTGATCTGGAACGTGCGGGCGATGCCCAGGGCGACCCGCTGATGCGGCGCGAGCGCGGTGATGTCGCGCCCGTCGAACGAGATCGTTCCCGCCGACGGCGGCACGAGCCCGCTGATCAGGTTGAAGAACGTCGTCTTGCCGGCGCCGTTCGGCCCGATGATGGCGCGCAGTTCGCCTTTGTCCACGCGCATGGAGACATCGCGCACGGCGACCAGGCTGCCGAAGCGCCGGCTCACGCCATTGACCTGGAGCACGGTCACGATTCGCTCTTGCGGCGGATGACGCCGAGCAGGCCGCGTGGGAAGAAGAGAACGATTGCCACGAACAGCATGCCGACGAACGACATCCAGTTCACCGTGACGCTCGACAGGTAGTCCTGCAGCACGACGAACACCGCGGCGCCGAGCAGCGGCCCCCAGAAGGTGCGCATGCCGCCCATCACCGCCATCATCACGAAGTCGCCCGACTGGCTGTAGTGCAGGCCGCGCGGATCGGCGAAGTTGTTGACCAGCGCGTACAGGGCGCCGGCGAAGGCCATGAAGAAGCACGACAGCGTGAACGCGATCCAGATGTGCCGGTCGACCGGGATGCCGAGGAAGCGTGCCCGGCGCTCGTTCTCGCGGATGGCGATCAGCGTGCGGCCGAAAGGCGAGCGCAGGATGAATCCCATCAGGCCGATCGCGATCGCGAGGCAAACGAGGACGAAGTAATAGAACGCGTTGGCGTTGGCCAGGATGTCGATCTTCGCCAAGCCCAGGTCGAGCGGCTGGCGCGAAAAGCCGCGCAGGCCGTCGTCGCCGCCGGTCACCGAACTCCACTGGAACGCGATGTAGTAGAAGACCTGGCCGAAGGCGATCGTCACCATCGCGAAGTAGACGCCGCGCCGGCGCACGATGAGCGAACCGAGCAGCGCGCCGGCGACGCCGCCGAGCAGCATTCCGCAAATCAACGCAAGCGGCGTGCTCGGCGCGAGAAACTTGAGCGCGAACCCCGCGCCGTACGCGCCGAGCCCGAAATACGCGGCGTGGCCGAACGAGAGCACGCCGGTGAACCCGAGCAGGAAATTGACCGACATCGCGGCGAGCCCGAGCACCAGCACGCGCGTGCCGAGCGCCGTGTAGCCGCCGAGCGGCGCCATCCAGTAGGGCGCGAGCAGCAGCAGCGCCCAGATCGCCACCAGCGTCGCGAGCCTGCGTGTCCGAGTGCGTGCGCTCATGACATCATGCCTTCTTCGCCCAGCAGGCCGCGCGGGCGGATCAGGAGCACGACTGCCATCAGCACGTACATGATGGCTTCGCTGGCCGCCGGCAGGAATACCGCCGTGATCCCCGAGGCGACGCCGATCAGCAGTCCGCCGAGCAGCGTGCCGGTCAGGCTGCCGACGCCGCCCACGATGATCGCGATGAAGCTGGGCATGAGCAGGCCGGTGCCCATCGTGGGCTCGAGGCCGAGTTGCCCGGCCGCGAGCACGCCGCTCAAGCCGGCGAGAAAGATCCCGACCGCGAAGTTCAGCGCGCGCAAGCGGCCGACGTTGATGCCGAGCGCCGCCACCGTCTCGAGGTCCAGCGTGCCGGCACGGATCCGCACGCCGAGACGCGTGTAGCGCAGCAGCAGGAACAGCAGCGTCACCGTGACGGCGACCGTAACGACCATGAACAGCCGGTAGCCGGTGATGAAGAAGAACTCGTTGCTGAGCGGCTGCGCGAGTACGGCCGGGACACTGAAGGGCTTGCCCTGCGCACCCCAGATGAATCGCGTGCCGTCTTCGAAGATGAAGGCCAGGCCAAACGTCAGCAACAGGCTGTACAGCGGGTCGCGCCCGTAGAGCCGCTGGATCAGCGTGCGTTCGAGCGCCAGGCCGATCAGCGCGGTGAGCGGCGGCGCGATCACCAGCGCGCCCCAGAAGCCGACGTACGGCGTGATCGTGTAGGCGATGTAGCCGCCGATGACCAGGAACCCGCCGTGGGCGAAGTTGATCACGTTGCTCAGGTTGAGGATCAGCGACAGCCCGAGCGCCATCAACACGTAGAACACGCCGATGATGAGACCGTTCGTCACGTTGAACAGAAGCAGCTGCGTCATCGTCGGCTCACATTGCCACGGGTGGCGTTTTGCGCCACGGCGGTCGTGAAGGTGTGCGGGGAAAAAATTGCCCGAGGGAGCGCCTCGGGCCTCAGACGGTGCCGATCAGGCCGGCCACTGCAACTTGCAACCGGTCGCATCCTCCGGCGGCGCGGTCTTGTCGCCGGCGACCACATTGTCGACGCGGAACAGGTCTTCGGGATCGCCCGCGGGCTTGGCCAAGGCCTCGCCGACGAACGCCGAGGTCATCAGCTGGTGATCGCCCTTGCGGTAGTAGCACCTGTTGGGCTGCAGCTTGACGTCGGCCGGCAGCTCGTAGCCGCCAAGCGCTTCGGCGAGCTTCTTCGCATCGAGCGTCTTCTCCTTGTTCGCGACGCCCGCGAGCGTGTGCAGCGACGTGTAGCCGAACCAGTGGCGCGCGGTCGGCACCTTGCCGCCGTTCACCTTGCGGATGTCGGCGACGAACTTGTCCACGCCGGGTACACCCGGCTGTTTCCAGTACCACTCGAACATCCAGATGCCGACCCGTGCTTCGGGCGGCATGGCTTCGAGCGACTCGAGTTCCTGCTGCAATCCGGCGACGTGGATCTGCTTCTCGATACCGAACTGCGCCACCTGCTTCAGGCAGTTGACCATGTCCAAGCCCTGCGGCAGCACCAGCAGCACGTCCGGATTGGCGGCGCGCGCCTTGATCAGGTAGGCCGAAAAATCCGTCGTGCCGAGCGGGGCGAGCTCATTGCCGGTCATGGTGCCGCCGAGCTTCTGCAGGTCGGCCAGCCCGGCCTTTTGCAGCGTGTGGCCGAACGCATAGTCGGGCGTGATGAAGTGCCACTTCTTGCCGTACTTCTCGAACAGCAGGCTCGCGACCGCGTTGGCCTCCATGCTGGTCGTATTGCAGACGCGGTAGACGTTCCACTTGCAGTCGACGCCGGTGATGGTGTCGGTGTGGCCGCCCGAGACGATGTGCAGCACCTTTTTCTCGTTGCTCACCTGGGCGATGGCCTGCGCGATGCCCGAGTTCACGTCGCCGACGAGGAACGTCACCTGGTCGCGCTCGATCAACTTGCGCGCTTTCTGCACCCCGGTGCCGACGTCGTTCGCCGAGTCTTCCACCAGCAGTTCGATCGGCCGCCCGAGGATGCCGCCCTTGGCATTGATCTGCTCGACCGCGAGCCTGGCGCCGGTCACTTCGTTCTGTGCCACCGCCGCGTAGACGCCCGTGAGCGGATCGATCATGCCGATGCGCAGCGGCTGCTCGCCGCGCGCCCTGATGATGGCCGGTGGGGTGATGCCCAAGGCGATTGCGGCGCCGGCGCCCTTGAGCACGGCGCGGCGATCGAGACTGTCGAGGCCCGCTGAGATTCCCATATGTCTCCTTGTTGGTGGACAAATCGAAGCGTTCGCCGCGCGTGCGCATTTCGGCGGCGCACGCCCGACTCAGACCGCCCCTGCCCGCGGCAAATCCCGCGGGGCCGAAGTATCACAGGAACACGGCGCGGGACCGGTCGGCTGACACGGGTCAGCTTCCAGTAAGGATCGCGGAAGCGGCCTACCGTCCGCCAGCCGGCTGGAGCGACGACATCAAGGTCTCGAGCTCGCTCGTGATGTCGCTCTGGCGCTCGCGGAAGTAGCGGTGGCGCAGGCGCGTACCGGCTTCGTTCAGATGGTCCTGCGCGCGTTGCATCTGTGCCAGGCGCCAATGGTTCTCTTGTTGCAGCGACCGGTGCAACGCATCAAGCAACGCGACGCGGATCATCTCGGCGAGAAGCTTCGGCAACAGGCGTGCGGAAGGTACGTACCGCATCGGCCGTGGCCCGGCCGAAGGCGGCGGCAGATCCGGCAGCGGCAGCAGGCGACGTTGCACGAGGCCGGGCTCGGCGTGATGCAGAAGCCACAACGAGGGCACACGCCAGCTCTCCGATGGCTCGGGCATTGCCAGCTGCGAGAGCCACGCATCGACGCACGCCGGCCCGTCCTCCACGCCGGTGCAGCCGTCGAGCCAGACCGCCTCGGGCACGTCGTGTTCCACGCGCTGCCGCAAGCGGGCGCCTGCGATCAGCCAGCGTGCCGCGGGGTATTGGTGCATCAACGCGGGAAGCGCTTCCGCCAGTTGATCGTTGAAGCCGCCGCAGAAGCCGCGCTCGGCGCCGATCACGAGCCATACCGTGCGGGTGAGGCGCGGCGCGACAATAGGCTCGGCGTGCAGGGTGTCGGCCAGGGCGCGCGTCACGGCCTGCTCCGCTTTTGCACTGGACGACTGGATCCGGCTCAGGCGCTGCACCTCCGCGTAAGCGAGGTTGCGCATCGCCGTCACGATCTGGCGCAGCTCGTCGAGAAGGCCCAGGCGTTCACGCAGCGCGACACCGCTCATGCGCTATCCACCCAGGCCTTGACGGTGTCGACCCACCGCTGCCGCGGCGCCTCGAGCGGCGGCGCGTGCTGCACGTTGCGCGCCAGCCGCTCCAGCAGCGGCGCGAGGGCGGCGGCGTCCTTGCCGTCGAGCCACCCTTCGTTGAGCGCGACCAGCCACGCCATCTCGTAGGCGATCGGTCGCGGCAGCAGCCGCGGTTGCCGGAACAATTCGCGCAACAGGCGGCCGCGTGCCACGCGCGCCGCCATGCCGGGCTCGAGGCGGGTGCCGAAACGCGTGAACATCTCGAGTTCGAGAAACTGCAGGTAGTCGAGCCGCAGCCGGCCCGCCTCGCGCGCGATCGCCCTGTCCTGCGCCTTGCCGCCGATGCGCGACACCGAGCGACCGATGTCGATGGCGGGCAGCATGCCGCCGGCAAACAGGTTCCGGCTCAGGTAGATCTGACCGTCGGTGATCGAGATCAGATTGGTCGGAATGTAGGCGGCGAGTTCACCCTGCTGGGTCGGAACGATCGGCAGGGCGGTGAGGCTGCCGCCGCCCTGCGCGGGCGCGAGCGCGGTGGCGCGCTCGAGCAGGCGCGAGTGCAGATAGAAGATGTCGCCGGGATACGCTTCGCGGCCGGGCGGCCGGCGCAACAGGAGAGATAGCTCCCGGTACGCCTGTGCGTGCTGCCCGAGGTCGTCGAAGACGATCAGCGCGTCGTTGCCTGCATGCATCCAGTGCTCGGCGACGGCGCAGCCGGCAAACGGGGCGAGGTACTGGACACCGGGCAGCGTGCTTGCCTCGGCGACCACGACCGTCGTGTGCGCGAGCGCGCCGGCCTGGGCGAGCAGCGTCGTGGTTTCGACGACCGCGGAGCGACGCTGCCCGATCAGCACGTACACGCAACGCACGTTCTGCCCGAGCTGGTGGATCACCGCATCGAGCGCGATCGAACTCTTGCCCGTGCCGTCGTCGCCGATGATCAGCTGGCGCTGCCCGCGGCCGATGGGCAGCAGCGTGTCGATGATCGTGTTGCCGGTATGCAGCGGGCGGCTGACGGCCGCACGCTGCACGATCGGCGGCGAGGGCGCCTCCAGGGGGCGCGCGGTCGTGAGGTCCGGGGCAGCGAGCCCGTCGAGCGGCCGGCCCAGCGGATCGATGACGCGCCCGAGCAGCGCATCGCCGCAGGGGATCGTCACGCGCTGCCGCGTGCGATGCGTGCGCGTGCCGGCAGCGATGCTGCGCGACTCGTCGAGCAGGATCGCTCCGATGAGGCGCTCGTCGAGCTGGTAGGCGAGGGCGCGGCTGCCGTCGTCGAGCCGCAGCAACTCGCCGGCCTGCGCCGAGGGCAGCCCGGCGATCCACGCGATCCCGTCCGCGACGCCGACGACTTCGCCGCGCTCCTCGATGACGAGCCCGATCCGATCCTGCGCGCCGGTCGGCGCCACGGCGCTCACGTCGGCACGCTCGAGCCAGGCCCGAACGCAGCGAGCGCACGCGCCAGGCTCGCCTCCAACAGCTGGCCGTCGAGCCGCACCGAGATGCCGGCGATCAGGGCGGGATCGATCGTCCAGCGCGCAGACACCGTGCGGCCGAGCGCCGCGAGCAGGCTCGCCTCGACATCGCGCCGCTCGGAGTCGGGCGGTGCGAAGGCGGTCGCGATCTCGACTGCGCCTCCGGCGGGCGCGGCGCGCAGGCGATCCCTCGCTTCGGGCTCGAGCGCGGCGAGGTCGGACAGAAACAGGCCGGTGATCGCGCGCTCCAGTTCCGGTCCGGCGAGGCGCTCGAGGTAGCGGCGGACGAACGCCTGCGCGCGCTGTGCCGCAGCGGCTTCCTGGCGGCGCGCATCCTGTTGCTGCTCGAGCGCCGATCGAGCCTGTGCCTTGGTCCGCTCGTCATCCAGTTCGGTGCGCAACGCATCGAGCCGTCGCGCGCGTTCGGCCGCGATCTCGACTGCGAGCGCCTGCTGCATCGACGCTCGCTCGGCCTCGAGCGCCGCACGCGCCTGCTGCAATTCCCGTTGTCCGGCCTCGAGCGCGGCACGGCGGGTTGCCAGCTCCTGGGCGGCTTCCTCGGCCTGGCGCTGCCGCTTTGCGATCGCGGCCTGCACGGGCCGGTACAGGAAGCGGCGAAGCAGCCAGAGCAGGACCAGGAAGTTGACGATCTCGAGGATGAACGTCGTGGCATCGAGGCCCATCGCCGCCTCCGTCAGTGCAGCAGGTACTCGAGCAGCGGATTGCGGAACAGGATGATCAGCACGATCACCAGACAGTAGATGGCCAGCGACTCGATCATCGCCAGGCCGATGAACAGCGTGCGGCTGATCGCCTTCTCCGCCTCGGGCTGGCGCGCCAGTGCATCGAGCGCCTTGGCGATCGCGCGGCCCATGGCGATCGCGGGAAAGAAGGTGCCGAGCGCGATCGCCAGTGCGGCGGCGACCGTCGAAACCAGACTGAAGAGATGGATGTCGCTCATGATGCGTGCTCCGGAGGCGGTGAAGGGGGTGGCGCTGCGGCTGTCTCTGATTCGTCCGCGCCGCGCGCTTCGAGTGCGCTGCCGATGTAGATCAGGGCCAGCATGCCGAAGATGTAGGCCTGCACCAGCGCCTCGATCACGTGCAGGATCAGCAGCGGCACCGGCACCAGGAAGCCGGCCACGAGCAGCACCAGCAGCGCGGCCATCTCGAGGCTCATCATGTTGCCGAACAGGCGCACCGACAGGGCAAGCGTGCGTGTGAGCTCGCTGATCAGGTGGAAGGGCAACATGATCGGATTGGGCGTGAGATAGTGGCGCAGGTAGGCGCGCCAGCCGGCGGCGCGAATGCCGTAGACGTGCACCGCGAGGAACACCAGCACCGCAAGCGCCGCGGTCACCGACAGATCGCGCGTCGGTGCCGACAGGCCGGGCACGAGGCCGAGCAGGTTGGCGGCGAGAATGAAGAGCCAGAGCGTGCCGACGAACGGCAGGACTCGCGCGACGTCGCGAGCGGGCACGACTTCGGCGACGGCATCGGTCATCAGCGCGACGGCAAGCTCGGCGGCGGCTTGCACGCGGCCGCCTTGCGGCCCCGTCGCACGGCCGATCCAGTACGACACCCCGGCGAGTGCCGCCGTCAAGGCAAACGACAGCAGCACTGGCTCGCTCAGGCCGAGTCCGGCCACGTGCAGCCACACCGGACTGCCGAGTCCCTCGCCCTTCATTGCCCCATGCCCTTGAAGAAGCGGTAGACGTTGTAGCCGCCCACGACGATGCCCAGCACGATCAGGCTCACGGTCCAGCGCACCGAGTAGCCTGCGGAGTGCGCATCGATCCAGCGCCCGAGGTAGGCGCCGAGCAGGATCGGCACGACGAACAGCAACCCCGCCGTTCCGCCCAGCACGAGAAGCCCGATCGGCCCCGCCGGGCGAAAGCGCCGGCGTCGCTCGGCCTGGCGGTCGATCGCGCGGCGCATCGCGTCGTCGCGTTCGCTCACGGGTCCCGGCGTCTTCGCGCGGCCCTCGTCGCGTGGCGTGCCCGGCTCATGCATGTCGGGCCTCGGACCACTCCCGCAAACGACGAAGCAGCGCGTGCTCGACCTGGGTGCGCGACTGGCGCCCGGCAACCTGCTCGGCCCGTTCGGCGGCGACCAACCGATCGAGTTGCGTGGTCAGCACCTCGGCATGTTCGCCGACGAGGAAGCGCGCGCTCACGATCTGCACCACGTCGTCGCGGCACGACAGGACGCCGCCGGTGCATGCTACGTGAAGCAGCCCGCCGTCCGCGCGGGTGCAGCGAATCAGTCCGCTCGCCAGGGCCGTCACCATCGGCTCGTGTCCGGGAAGGATGCCGAACTGGCCGCTGTCGTCGGCAGCGACGAGGCTGACGACGCGGTCGACGCGGCGTTCGGAGCGGCCATCGAGCAGATCGAGCGCGAGCGTTCTCATGGCGGCGGCATCGCTCCCCGCATGTAGCAGTCTTCTTCCTTCATCGCGTCGTAGGCGCCGTCGAGGAAGTGCTCGCAGTCGTCGAGAGCCGACTCCAGGGGCACCGACACGCCGGCGATGCCGGTGTGCTCCGCGACGACGTGAAACGGCTGGGCAAGGTAGCGCTGCAGGCGGCGTGCGCGGCCGACGATGCGGCGGTCCTCGGCGGACAGTTCTTCGATGCCGAGCATCGCGATGATGTCTTCCAGTTCCTTGTAGCGGGCCAGGTGCTCGCGCACGCTGCGCGCGATGCGGTAGTGGCGCGCGCCGACCACGCGCGGGTCGAACAGGCGGCTGTCGGAGGTCAACGGATCCACCGCCGGATAGATGCCGCGCGCCGCCTGCTCACGCGACAGGATGACGGTGGCGTCCAGGTGGCCGAGGATCGCGGTCACGGCCGGATCGCTCATGTCGTCGGCCGGCACGTAGACCGCCTGTACGGCTGTGATTGCGCCACGCCGCGTCGACAGGATGCGCTCCTGCAGGCTCGCGACCTCGGTGAGCAGGGTCGGCTGGTAACCGACGCTGGCGGGCATGCGGCCGAGCAGCCCGGATATCTCGGTGCCGGCCTGCACGAAGCGGAACAGGTTGTCCATCAGGAACAGCACCTCGCCCGGCCCTTCGTCGCGCAGGAACTCGGCGTAGGTGAGCGCGGTGAAGGCGGCGTGGTAGCGGACGCCGGGCGACTCGTCCATCTGCCCGAACACCAGGACTGCGCGCTTCATGACGCCGGCGTCGAGCATCTCGTGCCAGAGTTCGTGGCCTTCGCGGATGCGTTCGCCGACGCCGGCGAACACGGAGACGCCCTCGTAGAGCGCGCTCACCGCGTGCATGAACTCCATCATCAGCACCGTCTTGCCGACCCCGGCACCGCCGAACAGTCCGGTCTTGCCGCCGCGCACGAAGGGGCAGAGCAGGTCGATCACCTTGATCCCGGTCGGCAGGATCTCGCTCGCTCCGGTCGCATCGGTGAGAGGCGGCGCTGCGGCGAGGATCGGGCGTAGCCGCGCACGGGCGAGCGGCGGGCCGCCGTCGAGCGGGTTGCCGAGCACGTCGAGCAGGCGTCCCAGGCAGCCTTCGCCGATCGGAACCCGCACCGGTGCACCGGCATCGTGCACGGGCTGTCCGCGCGCCAGGCCTTCGGTCGGATGCAGGGCGATCGTGCGCACGCGCGAGTCGTCCAGGTGCTGCAGCACCTCCAGGGTCACGGCGCCCCCGTCGACGGAGACCGACAGTGCATTGCGGATCGGCGGCAGGCGCGTGCAGCCCACGTCGACGACTGGGCCGCGCACCGCAAGCACGTTGCCCACCGGCGGGTCATTCGCACCGCCGATGCGTGGCAGCTCCGATGTCATCGGCAAACGATAGGCGCGGCAAGCAGCGGGACCGTGATCGCCGTCAACATTGGACTCCGCGGGCGTGCCGGCATGCGGCAACGTTCAGGCTGCGAGCCACGCCGCGATCGGCACCCAGTTCTGCTGCAGCACCTTGCGCCCCATGAAGAGGCCGATGTGGCCGCCTTCGGCGAGTGCCTGTTGCACCTCCCGGGCGGGCGTGCCGAGCAGCGGCGCGGCGCCGAAGACCTGAGCCGGCGGCGTGATGTCGTCGCTGGCGCCGGCGAGCAGGTAGACCGGGCACGCGATGCGCTTCAGATCGAGCGTCTGCCCGAGCGCGACGAAGCGCCCTTTGGCGAGCTGGTTTTCCTTGAACAGGCTGCGGATGACCTGCAGGTACCACGCGCCGGGCAGGTCGAGCGTGGTTTCGTACCAGCGTTCGAAGGCTTCGAACCGGCCGACGTAGCTCGCATCGTCGACCTTCTCGTACAACTCGGCGAACTTCTCGAGGTACTGCTGCGCCGGATGCATGTTCTTGAAGCCGGCCAGCATCAGCGCACCCTTGATCAGGCCACCGCCGCTGCGCACCAGGTCCTCGTAGAAGCTCATCGGCAGCGTGTGCGCGGACTGCTTGATCGCGCCTTCACCGGCATCGGTGTCGATGGGTGCACCCGCGATGACGAGGCGCTCCACCTTGGCCGGGAAACGCGCGGCGACCATGCTGGCGCACCAGCCGCCCTGGCACAGCCCGACCAGGCGCACCCTGCCGCCGACTGCGTCGACCGCGACGTTGATCTCGGCGAGATAGTTGTCGACGTCGTAGTCCTTCATCTGCGGCGTCGCGCTGTGCCAGTCGGCAACCCACACGCGGCCGCAACCGTGCTCGAGCAGCGTCGCCACCAGGCTCTGGCCGGGCTGGAAGTCCGCGATCACCGACGTGTGGCCGGCATACGGCGGCAACACGAGCACGGGCGGCCCGTCGCCGCGCGAGAAGTCGCGCAGGGTCATCGTATGCAACTGCAGGGCCGCCTTGTTCGGGGTCGCCCACGCCGGCCGCGGCCGCTCGACCTGGGTCTTGCTCACCTCATCGAGGAATTTGATGTTCTTGGCCGCCGCGTCGAGCGTCGCCTGTTCCAGCGCCAGGGCAAAACCAAACGGCCAGAACAACGGCACACCGATCTCCGGAAAACGATGCGCTTCGGCGATGGTCTTCTTCATCGTTCTTCTCCGGGGGGCAGGCCACACGGGGCGCGAGACTCGCTCACGTCGCGCGGGTTGCCGACGCTGGGCGCGCGGGCATGCACCCGACTTCGGATTGACCGCGCCGCGCCGCTTCGGTTCGCCCCGCGCTCACGCGACGGCGCGCGAGCACGCCCCGCGCCCGGCACCCTGCTGCATCCCTACTCGCGACGCGGTCCGCGTGCGGTGGCCCACACCGCAGCCTCGACGCGCGAGCGGAAGCCGAGCTTCTTCAGCAGATGCTTGACGTGCACCTTGACCGTGCCTTCGGTGATCGAAAGAGCCTGCGCGATCAGCTTGTTGCTGCGTCCTTCGGCGATGCCTTCCAGGACGGCGCGTTCGCGGTCGGTCAGATCCGACAGGGCGCGCCCCGGATTCGCGGCCGGATCGCTCGCCTCGGCGCGCACGGCGGCCGCGAGCCGCACGGCAAGGGCATCGCCGATGACGGTGATGCCGGTCAGCGCCTGGCGCACCCTCGCCAGCAACTCCTCGGGCTCCGTATCCTTCAGGAGATAGCCGTCCGCGCCGGCGCGTATCGCGCCGAGCAGGTCGTCGGGCGCGTCCGAGACGGTGAGGATCACGACGCGCCGCGACGGATCCTCTTCCTTGAGCGCCTTCAGGATGTCGAGCCCGCTCTCGCCTTTCAGGTCGAGGTCGAGCAGGATCAGGTCGGGCTCGAGACGGCGCGCGAGTTCCAGGGCCTCCGCGCGGTGGCCGGTCTCGCCGACGACATCGA
The DNA here is from genome assembly GCA_035502095.1 of Burkholderiaceae bacterium. Classification (GTDB taxonomy): domain Bacteria; phylum Pseudomonadota; class Gammaproteobacteria; order Burkholderiales; family Burkholderiaceae_F; genus JAKANT01. The sequence continues at coordinate 7,315 of DATJUX010000046.1, read as the reverse complement.
TGCCCTCCTGCATCGAGAGCAGCTGGCGCACTCCCTTGCGGAACAGCGGGTGGTCATCGACCACCAGCACCGTGTGCCGCGAGGCAGGGCCGCCCGGGTTCACGACCCGGCGACCTCCGCAACCACCGCCGCCGACAGGCCCGTCGCGGCGGCAAGCGGCGCGAAGCGCAGCCTGACGCAGGTACCGCACGGGGCGCGTGCTCCGACCTCCAACCTGCCGTGCAGGGCGGACGCCCGATCGCGCATGATCGACAGCCCGAAGTGCTGGTGCGGCGAGGCAGGACTGCCGATCCCCACCCCGTCGTCCTCGACCGTGACCTCGATCGCCAGCCCCTGCGCATCGGCGGGCCGCGCCGCGTGCACCCATGCATGACGCGCGCGCGCGTGCTGCTCGACGTTGGCGAGTGCCTCGCGCACGATCTGCAGCACGTGGATCTGCTCGTTCGCGGAAAGCTCGAGCCCGACCAGTTCGTCGCGCAGCTCCACCTCGAGGCCCGTGCGCGCGCGCAAGTCGTCGACCGCCTGCGCCAGCGCGCTGCGCAACCCCTTGCCGGAAGCCTGCAGCCGGAACGTCGTCAGCAGCTCGCGCAGCTGGCGGTAGGCGCTCGACACGCCGACGCGCAGTTCGTCGACGACGTCTTGCACCTGGGCGTTCGGGGCCTGGCCCGTGATCAGCGCCGACAATCGGGCAAGCTGGATCTTTGCGTACGAGAGCGATTGCGCAATCGAGTCGTGCAGCTCGCGCGCGATCACGGAGCGTTCCTCGAACAGGGCCAGGCGCCGGTGTTCGTCGCGCGCTTCCTCGGCCGCCAGCGCGGCGCCGATGTGGCGCCCGATCACCTGGGCGAGTTCGACCTGCGCGGCAGTCAGCGGCCGGGCCGGTGCGAGTGTCATCGGCATCACGCCGAAACTGCGCTCCCCGTCGAGCAGGGGAATCGACACGATGCGAGCCGGTGCTGGCCCGTGCGCGAGATCCAGCCGCACGAGCGATGCCGTGCCGTCGCCGACGTCCACCTCGCATTGCACCGCGTCGCAGGTGCTCCCGGGAATCGCTTCGGCGCGTGCGAGCGGAAGGCCGCAGCGCGCGCCCGGCACGCGTGCACAGATCACCACGCCCTCCACGCCGAGCACGCGCCGGACGCTTTCCGCCACGCGCTGCAGCACCGGGCGAGCGAGCGGCGGACGCGCCAGCTCGCGCGTCGTCTCGTACAGCAGCTCGAGCGTGCGGTGCTTCTGCTCGAGATCGGCCGTCTTCGCGGCGATCTGCGCGTCGAGGCTGCCGTACAGGCCGCCCAGCTCCTCGATCATGTGATTGAACGCCGCGCCGAGCTGGCCGAGCTCGTCGGGCCCGGTGTCCTGCACGCGCGCGGCGAAGTCGTGGCGGCGCGCGGCCTGCGTGCAGCGGACCAGGTCGCGCACCGGCTCGAACACCTGCACGTCGAGCACCAGCACGGCCGTCACCACCAGCACCAGCGTCACGAAGAGCACCGCGCCCAGCGCGACCTGCAGCACGTGAATCCGTCCTTCGAGATCGGCTTCCAGTGCCTTGACGAAGCGATCGATGTCCGCGACGAACGGGTGGATGCGCTCCCAGAACTCGGTGCGCGCCGCATCGTCACGCACCGAGCGCAACGCGAGCGGCCTGATCTCGTCGTGCCATTGCGCGGCGATGCCTCCGGCCGCCGCGCCGAGTTCGCCGCCGCCGACGGCTGTCGCGAGCTCCGGGCTGGCAAGGCGCGTCTCGAATTCCGCGACTTCGGCGCGCACCTGCTTCTCGCGCTCGGCGACGTCCACGCCGGGCAGCGCGACCTGCGCGGCGAGCAGGTACGACTGCATGCGCAACGACCCGGCGACGTTGATGCCTGCGCCCTTGCCGGCCGAGCGTTCGGTGAAGACGGCCGCGGCAAGGACGACACCGATCGCCAGCAGGGCGATCAGCCCGAGCACCAGGCTCACGCGCAACAACGTCGAGCGGCTCCACGCACTCATCCAGGCACCCGTTCGACTTCGAACCGCAGCGGCATCGGCGCATTCTGAGACATCTTTTACCTCGAAGGGAGTACCGCAGCGGTATCTAAAGTGGTTTCCCTCGACGCACCTTGACGCCGGTCATGAACCGGCGCCAGGCGATGGCCAATCCTCGCCGTCGGACCCGATCACGCGCTTCCCGACCGTCATGGCCAACGCCGCCGCCACCCAATCCGTCCGCGCATCGACCGACCCGCGGGCGAAACAATGGTCGGTGCTGATCGTGAGCACGCTCGGTTTCACGATGTGCTTCGCGGTGTGGATGATGTTCGCCGTGATCGGCGTGCCGATCAAGCAGACGCTGCACCTCAACGCGACGGAGTTCGGCCTGCTCACCGCGAGCCCGGTGCTGACCGGATCGCTGGTGCGCGTGCCGCTGGGGATGTGGACCGACAAGTACGGCGGCCGCATCGTCTTCTTCGTGCTGATGCTCGCGACCGTCATTCCGCTCTGGCTGATCTCGTACGCGACCGCGTATTGGCACTTCCTGGTGCTCGGGCTGTTCGTCGGGGTCGCCGGCGGGTCGTTCTCGGTCGGCACGCCCTACGTCGCACGGTGGTTCGATCGCAAGCGGCAGGGGCTGGCCATGGGGATCTTCGGCGCCGGCAACTCCGGGGCAGCGGTGAACAAGTTCGTGGCGCCCGCGCTCGTGGTCGCCTTCGGCTGGACCGTGGTGCCGCAGGTCTACGCGGTGTCGATGCTGATCATGGCGATCGCGTTCTGGTGGTTTTCGGAGCACGACCCGAGTCACGAGATCGCGTCGCACATCACCTACCGCCAGCAGCTGGCGGCGTTGTCCGATCGGCGCGTGTTGAAGTACTGCCAGTACTACTCGATCGTGTTCGGCGGCTACGTGGCGCTGTCGCTGTGGATGGTCAACTACTACGTGGGCGAGTTCGATCTCGACATCCGCGTCGCCGCGCTGCTCGCGGCGTGCTTTTCCCTGCCCGGAGGCGTGCTGCGCGCGATCGGCGGCTGGATGAGCGACCGCTGGGGCGCCCACAAGATCACGTGGTGGGTGATGTGGGTGAGCTGGATCTGCCTGTTCCTGCTCTCGTATCCCGCGACGAGCTACACGGTGACGACGACCGGCGGCCCGGTCACGTTCACGCTCGCGCACAACGTGTGGACGTTCACCATCCTCATGGCAGCGCTCGGCGTGGCATGGGCGTTCGGCAAGGCCTCCGTGTTCAAGTACGTCGCCGACGATTTTCCGGCTCACATCGGCACGGTCTCCGGCATCGTCGGGCTGGCCGGCGGCCTCGGCGGCTTCGTGCTGCCGGTCATGTTCGGTGCGCTGCTCGACCTCACCGGCGTGCGTTCGACCGCCTTCATGCTGATGTACGGCGTGGTGTGGGTCTCCCTGATCTGGATGTACTGGACCGAAGTGCGGACGGTCGACGTGGTGTCGCGGCGCGCGGTGCAGGCGGCCGCCCCATGAACAACTCGTTGCCGGGATGGAGAACACGATGAGCGCGGTGCAACCCGGGGCGGCGGCGCCGCCCAAACCCGCATCCGCGGGCGATATCGTCGATTGGCGGCCCGAAGACGAGGCGTTCTGGAACGCGACGGGAATGCGGATCGCCTATCGCAACCTCGCGTTGTCCGTGCCCGCGCTCCTGTGCGCCTTCGCGGTCTGGGGCATGTGGGGAATCATCGCCGTGCAGATGTACAACCTCGGCTACCCGTTCACCGAGGCGGAACTCTTCACGCTGACCGCGATCGCCGGCATCGCGGGCGCGACGATGCGGATTCCGGCGTCGTTCTTCATCCGCCTGGCGGGGGGACGCAACACGATCTTCCTCACCACCGCGATGCTGCTGGCGCCGGCGATCGGCACCGGCATCGTCTTGCAGCACAAGGACTGGCCGCTCTGGGCATTCCAGCTGATGGCGCTGTGGTCGGGCGTGGGCGGCGGCAACTTCGCCAGCTCGATGTCGAACATCAGCACGTTCTTCCCCAAACGGCTGCAAGGCACCGCGCTCGGCATCAACGCCGGCATCGGCAACTTCGGCGTCACCACGATGCAGGTCGTGATCCCGCTGGTGATGACGCTGAGCATCTTCGGCGCTTTCGGTGGCGAGCCCGCGACCCTGCTCAAGGACAGCGGCTGGATCTTCGGTCGCATCCCCGCCGGCACACCGACCTGGATCCAGAACGCCGGCTTCGCTTGGGTGCTGTCCCTCGTGCCGCTCGCGATCCTGTGCTGGTTCGGCATGAACAACCTGTTGACCGTGTCGCCGGCGATCGGCGGCACGATCCCGGCGTTCCTGAAGATCACCTGGCTGTACACGCTCGCGTTCGTGCCTTCGATCCTGATCCTGTATGTGTACCTGCCGCCGCCGACCGGGCTCGGCCTGCTCAACATGTGGGTGGCGATCCCGCTCGACGTGATGCTCGCGCTGGCGGTGATGAAGCTGGCCGCGTTCGGCCCGATGAAGGAGGGCGTGGCGCGGCAGTTCGCGATCTTCCGCGACCGCCACACGTGGTCGTTGACGGCGCTCTACATCGTGACCTTCGGCTCGTTCATCGGCTTCTCGATGGCGCTGCCGCTGGCGATGAAGGTGATCTTCGGCGTCAGCCACGTCCCCGGGGCCGACGGCGTGATGACGCACACCAAGATCAACCCGAACGCGCCGGCCGTGCTTGCCTACGCCTGGATCGGCCCCTTCGTCGGCGCGGCGATCCGCCCGGTCGGCGGCTGGATCGCCGACAAAGTCGGCGGCTCGATCGTCACGCAGGTGATCTCGGCGGTGATGGTGGCTGCATCGATCGCCGTCGGCTACGTGATGATGCAGGCCTACAACGCCGCGGCGCCCGAGCAGTACTTCCCGCTCTTCCTGGGCTTGTTCGTCGTCATCTTTGCGGCGAGCGGGATCGGCAACGGCTCGACATTCCGCACCATCGGCGTGATCTTCGATCGCACCCAGGCCGGGCCGGTGCTGGGCTGGACGTCGGCCATCGCGGCATACGGCGCATTCGTCGCGCCGATCGTGATCGGCAACCAGATCAAGGCCGGAACGCCGCAGACCGCGATGTACGGCTTCGCCGTCTTCTACGCGCTGTGCCTGGTCCTCAACTGGTGGTTCTACCTGCGCCGCAACGCCTACATCAGAAACCCTTGATCGACGGGCGGCGGCCACGACGACCATGCCGTCAACGGCGAAGGCAACCGATCACGCATCACGGAGTTGCACATGAGTCATTTCCTCGACCGCATGCTGTTCTTCACCAAGAAGCGGCAGGAATTCGCCGACGGCCACGGCGTCGTGACGCAGGAGGACCGGCGCTGGGAAGAGGGCTATCGCCGGCGCTGGCAGCACGACAAGATCGTGCGCTCCACCCACGGCACCAACTGCACGGGGTCGTGCTCGTGGAAGATCTATGTCAAGGGCGGCATCGTCACGTGGGAGACGCAGCAGACGGACTATCCGCGCACGCGCCCCGACATGCCGAACCACGAACCGCGCGGCTGCGCGCGCGGCGCGAGCTACTCGTGGTACCTCTATTCGGCCAATCGCGTGAAGTACCCGCTGGTGCGCGGCCGGCTGATCCGGCTCTGGCGCGCGGCGCGCGCCGGCGGCCAGGATCCGGTCGCCGCGTGGGCGTCGATCGCCGGCGACAGCGCGAAGCGCCGCGAGTACCAGGCGCGGCGCGGTCTTGGCGGCTTCATCCGCAGCACGTGGAGCGAAGTCAACGAGATCATCGCCGCCGCCAACGCGTACACGATCAAGGAGCACGGCCCCGACCGGGTAGTCGGTTTTTCGCCGATCCCGGCGATGTCGATGATCAGCTACGCGGCCGGAACGCGGTATCTCTCGCTGCTCGGCGGCGTGTGCATGAGCTTCTACGACTGGTACTGCGACTTGCCGCCGTCGAGCCCGCAGGTGTGGGGCGAGCAGACCGACGTGCCCGAGTCGGCCGACTGGTACAACTCGACCTACATCCTCGCGTGGGGCAGCAACGTGCCCCAGACCCGCACGCCGGATGCGCACTTCTTCACCGAGGTGCGCTACAAGGGCGCGAAGACGGTCGCGATCACGCCCGACTACTCCGAAGTCGCCAAGCTGTGCGACGAGTGGCTGCACCCGAAGCAGGGCACCGACGCTGCGCTCGGCATGGCGATGGGGCACGTGATCCTGAAGGAGTTCCATGTCGACCGCACCGTGCCGTACTTCGACGCCTATGCGCGCCGGAACACGGACCTTCCGTTCCTCGTCCGGCTGACCCGGCGCGGCGACGCGTACGTGGCCGACCGCTACGTCCGCGCCGCCGACTTTGCCGACGGGCTCGCCCAGGCGAACAAGCCCGAGTGGAAGACCGTCGCGGTCGAAGAAAGCGACGGCCGGATCGTGCTGCCGAACGGTTCGATCGGGTTCCGCTGGGGCGAGCAGGGCGGCAACGCTGGCAAGTGGAATCTCGAGGAGCGCGACGCGCGCGACGGCCGCGAAGTCAAGCTCGCGCTGTCACTGCTCAGCAAACACGACCAGCTCGCGCCGGTCGCATTTCCCTACTTCGGCGGCGTGCCGAACGAGCACTTCACCGCCAGCCCGTTCAAGGATGTGCTGGTACGCAACGTGCCAGCGCGCAGGCTGACGCTCAACGGCGAGGAGGTGCTCGTCGCGACCGTCTATGACCTGATGGTGGCGAGCTACGGCATCGACCGGGGTTTCGGCGGCGACGCCCTCGCACGCCGCTACGACGACGATGCGCCCTACACGCCCGCGTGGCAGGAAAAGATCACCGGGGTCGACCGCCAGGTCGTGACGCGGATCGCGCGCGAGTTCGCGACCAATGCGGCCAAGACGCAGGGCAAGTCGATGGTGATCATCGGCGCGGGCATCAATCACTGGTTCCACATGGACATGTCGTACCGCGCGATCATCAACATGCTGATCATGTGCGGCTGCATCGGCAAATCGGGCGGCGGGTGGTCGCATTATGTCGGCCAGGAAAAGCTGCGGCCGCAGACAGGGTGGACCGCACTCGCGTTTGCGCTCGACTGGAACCGGCCGCCGCGCCAGATGAACTCGACGTCGTTCTTCTACGCGCATACGGATCAATGGCGCTATGACCCGATGGACCCCAGCGCCCTTCTCTCGCCGCTCGCGGACAAGACGCGCTTTCACGGCGCGCCAATCGACTACAACGTGCGCGCCGAGCGCATGGGCTGGCTGCCCTCCGCGCCGCAACTCGCCGCCAATCCGCTCGATGTCGGCCGCACGTTGAGTGACGCCTCACAAGCGGGCGCGAAGATCGCGAGCGACCTGAAAGCGGGCCGGCTGCG
>DATJUX010000045.1:0-5644 GCA_035502095.1 Burkholderiaceae bacterium | reverse complement strand
ACGTGCTGCAGGAACGATTCGTTGAAGCGCTTGTGATCGATGTAGCGCTTCTGCCCGCGCAGGTGCTCGTCGCGCTTGTGGATCTGGCTTGCCTGCGAGAAACCCGCCCCTTGCTTGTGCACTGACTGCGTCGAGAACAGGCCCGCCATCTCCGGCTTCAGGTCGGTCAGCCGCATCGGGCTGTGGTTCTCGAACAGCGGATGGAAGGCGTTGTAGCCGATCCACGCCTCGTCCCACAGCACGTACTCGCACAGGTGGCCGATGCGTTCGAGCACCTTGCGCACGTTGTAGACCGTGCCGTCGTAGGTGCAGAGCTGGATGCACGCCAGCCGGAACGGCCGCGGCGCGTCGGCGAGCTTCTTGTCGGCGACCAGCAGGTTGCGCCGGATCTGCTCGCGTAGGTACTTCTCGTCCCAGGCCTCCCAGTCGACCGCGCCGATCATCCCGAACGGGTTGCGCGCGGTGGGAAGGAAAACCGGAATCGCACCGGCCTGCACGAGAGCACCCTGGTGCAGCGACTTGTGGTTGTTGCGATCGAACAGAACCAGGTCGCCGCGCCGAAGCACGGCGCCGGTGACAATCTTGTTCGACGTGCTAGTGCCATTGAGCACGAAGTACGTGCGGTCGGCGCCGAACACCTGCGCCGCATGCGCCTGCGCCTCCTCGGCCGCTCCTTCGTGGATCAGCAGGTCGCCGAGCTCGACATCCGCATTGCACAGGTCGTTGCGGAAGATCGCTTCGCCGAAGTGCTTGAAGAAGAGCTGGCCCGGAGGAGACTTGCGATAGAACTGCCCGCCCTGGTGGCCCGGGCAGTCGAAAGCGATCGTGGCCTTGCCGTCGTAGGCCATCAGCTTGCCGAAGAACGGCGGCAACAGGCTCATGCCGTACTTGACCACGCTGGCCACCACCTGCTTGGCGTAGAACCTCGGCGATTGCTGGCCGAGGTAGATATAGCCCTCGACCTCGCCGAGCCCGCCGGCCACCGGCAGGTCGGTGATGCGGTGCGCATCGGCCAGCGCCCAGAACGGCGTGCGAAAGCCGATGCCGCGCAGCTCGCGCAGCAGCGTCTTGGCGCGTTCGAGATGCTCGCCGTCGGTCCAGACGATGTAGGCGCCGACCGATGCGTCTTCGGCGACATCGCGCTCGAAGATGTCAGTGACCTCGACCTCGTAGTTCTCGGCGGCGATCTGTTCCAGCAGCTCCTTGGTCTGCTGATTGCCGGTGTCGACGACGGCAACGACCTTCAGCAGGTTGCCGAACGGGATCGGGATCGACGGCGGCTTGATCTCGTAGCTCGAATACCGGTTCATTGCTTCAGGGCTCCTTGACGCAGTCGACCAGCCAGCGCTTGTGGCCCTTGGCGTCGACGTCGAAGCGCAGCCCGTGGATGTCGGCCTCGAAGCCGGGAAAGCGGTCGTCGGTGTCGCGCGCGAACTTCAAGTACTCGATGATCGAGGTGGTCATGAAGCGCTCGCCAGGCATGATGAGCGGAATGCCTGGCGGATACGGCACCAACATCACGGCCGCGACGCGCGACTTCAGCGCCTCGATCGGCACCGGCTCGACCCGGCCGTGCACCAGGTCGTCGTAGGCGTCCGCGGGCTTCATCGCCGGCGTCGGCAGCTCGGTGTACATCGCGTTCATCGCGTGCGCCGTGTTGTTGTCGCGGTAGCACGCGTGCAGCGCCTCGCAGAGGTCACGCAGGCCCCAACCCGCATAAGCCGCGCCACCTGCCGCGGCCACGCCGGGCAGCGTCTTCGCGAGCGGTGCATTGCGGTCGTAGTCGGTCTTGAAGTCGACCAGCGCGTCGACCATCGTGCTCCACTTGCCGCGCGTGATGCCGAGCGAGAACAGGATGAGGAAGCTGTAGAGCCCGGTCTTCTCGACCACCAGCCCGCGCTCCCACAGGTACTTGGTCACCACCGCGGCGGGGATGCCGCTCTTGTCGAGCTTCGCGCCCCTGCCAATGCCCGGCGTCAGCAGCGTGACCTTGATCGGATCGAGCATCATGTAGTCGGCGGCGAGGCTGCCGAAGCCGTGCCACTTCGCTTTCGGGTCGAGCACCCAGTCCGCGGTCCTGGGCGGCTTGTCGAGGTCGAGCCCGTCGGGCTGCCAGACCTTGAACCACCAGTCCCCGCCCTTGAACGTCTTGCCGACGGAGGCGAGCGCGCGCCTGAAGTACATCGCCTCGTCGTGCGTCTCCTGCACGATCGAGCGGCCTGCCGCGCCTTCCATCATCGCGGAGCTGACGTCGAGCGAGGCGATGATGCCGTAGTGCGGCGACGTCGAGCCGTGCATCATGAACGCGTCATTGAAGCGCGTGGTGTCGATCTTGCGCTTGTCGGATTCCTGGATATGGATCATCGACGCCTGCGAGAACGACGCCAGCAGCTTGTGCGTCGAATGCGTGGCGAAGACGAGCGTGTGATCGGCGCGCGGATGACCGCGCGGTACGCCCATCGCGTGGCGCCCGGCGTAGAACTCGTGGAACGCGGCGTACGCGTACCAGGCTTCGTCGAAGTGCAGCGCGTCGACCTGGTCGGCGACGGTCGCCTTGATCTTCTCCGCGTTGTAGCAAAGGCCGTCGTACGTCGAGTTCGTGACGACGGCGATGCGGACGTTGCCCTTGTTGGCGCGCGCGAGCGGGCTCGCGGCGATCTTCTTCTTGATCGCCGCCGGCGAGAACTGGTCGAGGCCGATCGGCCCGATGATCCCGTAGTCGTTGCGCGCCGGCGTGAAGTAGATCGGGGTAGCGCCCGTCATGATCAGCGAATGCAGCAGCGACTTGTGACAGTTGCGATCGACCGCCACCAGGTCGTCGCGCCCGGCCATCGAATGCCAGACGATCTTGTTGGCGGTCGACGTGCCGTTGGTCACGAAGTACGTATGGTCGGAGCCGAACACCTTGGCCGCATAGGCTTCGGCGGTCTTGACCGGACCGGTGTGATCGAGCAGGGAGCCGAGCTCCGGAACCGAGACGGAAAGGTCCGAGCGCAGCGTGTTCTCGCCGAAGAAAGCGTGCAGCGCATGGCCGACCGGAGACTTGAGGAAACCGACCCCCCCCGCATGCCCCGGCGTGTGCCACGAGTACGCCGAACGCTCCGCGTGGTGCACCAACGCCTTGAAGAACGGCGGCAGCAGGTTATCGAGGTAGTCGGAAGCGGCGCGCATGATCTGGCGCGCCAGGAACTCCACGGTGTCCTCGTACAGATAGACGATGCTGGTGATGTTGCGCAGTGCTTCCACCGCGTCGGGCAACTCCGCGCGCAGCGTCGTGCTCTCACCGAGCGCGATCACCGGCAGATCCGGCGCGCGCTCGTGCACCGCCTTGAGCTGCGTCACGATGCGTTTCAACGCTTCGGCACTGCCGCGCGCGCCTTCGGCGCTCACCACGATCGCTGCCAGCCCGCGGTGCGCGCCGGCGACGATGCCCGCGTCCTCGCCCGCGTCGACGAGGATGGTCCTCCACCCGCCGCGCTCGAGTTCCTGCTGGATCTGGCGCAGCCGCACGCCTGCCACCGATTGCGCCGCCACGTCGCGATGTGCGATGAGAATGGGGAAGTTTCCCTGGAGATGCATGTGTCGTTCCGTTCGTTGCCGAATTTTGCGGGCGCGTCAGAACCCGACCCGCGTCGACCACTGCAGCCGGTAGTCGCTGGCCGAGGCGCCGTCCTTGGATTCGTTCTTGCCCCAGATGTACTCGACGCCCGTCGTGACGTTCTTCGCGAGCGCGTACAGGAGGTTGGTCGATCCGTAGCTGCCGCGGTGGAAGGCGGTGCCCAGCTGGCCGTCGAGGTTGTCCTGCGTGTGCTCGCTGTAGCCGATGGCGCTCGTCCACTTGTCGGACCAGGCATGGTTGTAGTAGAGCAACCACCCCAGCGAGTTGACCGTGGCGCCGCGCAGGTTCGCATCCGGCGCAAGGTCCGTGCCGCCATCGTTCATGTAGCTGGCGATGGCCGTGCCAGTGACGAGTTGCCAGTTGATCTGATCCTTGCCGAAGACCTTGACGATGCCGGCCAGGTTGATGCCGTAGCCGGGCTTGCGTCCCGACGGCTCGCCATCGGCGCTGTTGACGTTGTGCCAGCCTACCTGGCGCAGGATGCCGGCGGCCTTCACGTGACCCCAGTCGCCGTCGAAGCGGAACGAACCCACCAGATCAGGCAGGCGGTTCCTGCCGGTGACGCCGGCACCGAGTGCGGGATCGACGTCGGTCACCTTGCCGGTATCGATCACCGAGTTGGGCGCCTCCAGCGAGATCGCCACGGCCATGCCGTTCTTGTTGAACGGCGTGAAGCGGACCTGCGGGTTGCGGACGAACACCATGCCCGGCGGGCCCCAATAGTCGATCGTGTTCGGGAACACATCGATGTCCATGAAATTCGAGTCGATCTGCCCTACGCCCCACATGCCGAGTTCGGCCCACGCGCGCAGCCAGTGGATGCTCGTGCTGCCGTCGGTGCCGAAGAGGTCGAACGCGAGGTCGGTCTTCACCATGCCCATGCTGGTCGGGATGAACGAGCGGAAGCCGAGGCTCGACTGCCGGATGCTGAAGATGAACGCCTCGTCCTTGCCGCAACCTGGGCTGCCCGGGCAGACGATCGGGATCTGCGACGGCCGCAGCGTTGCGGCCCATTCCGGGTTCATGCGCTTGAAGTCGTAGATCGCATCGAGCATCACCTGCCCGTAGATCTCTAGGCGCGCCTTGTCGGCATCCGGTGCGCCTTCGTCGGCCTGCGAGTTCGGCGCGACCACCACCGGTGCACCTCCGGCACCCGCCGCGACTGGCGCGGCTGCGGCCGAAGTGGTCTGCGCCTGGGCAACGCTGCACATCGCCAGTGCAGTTGCCGTTGCAATCGCGAGTCTTCGCATGCTTGTCTCCAGTTAACTGCTCGCCACCATGTCGCAAGCAACGGAAAAAGCCGCGCGGCCAGCACGCGGCAACGTTGCAACCGACAGCGCCTCGGACAAATAATCGGACCGAGCCAAAACCGGCGGTTGACGCAACTCAAACACACTCCGCCCGATTGACGTGATAGCAACAACGGCGCGAATGCTTGGTGTCGCCTCAGCGTCGAACTCGTGTTGTCGCTGGCGCGCTCGTGGTCGGGAAGGTTTGGAACGTGGCAAGATGCGCTGGAACACACTCATACGATTTGACCCGCGTGTTGTCACAGCGCGCACCTTGCGACACGCTTTGTCATAAAGTCTTCTGCGCGTAACGGAAGCGCGCGATCCTGGTGCAGCAGCAGCTTGCGCTGTACGGTACGGCGTGCCGCAACAGCAGCTGAAGGTCGACGCGCAGCAACGCATCGCGCGAGTGAACCTGTTGCTCGCACTGGGCGGCGGTCTGGAGGCCTGGACCAAGGAGTCTCCGATGAAGCTGACGATCAGGCTTGCAATTCCTTTCATCGCCGTCGCTGCAATGGTCCTGGGGGCCCACATCCAGCGGGCCGAAGCCAAGGAGCAGGCCAAGGCCGAGAGCGCAGCGAACAACGAAGCGCGTCGGCTCGAGGTGACCACCAAGCCCTGGAAGGGCGACTTCGACGGCATGCTCGAGCGGCGCGCGATCCGCTTCTACGTGCCCTACAGCCGTTCGCTGTACTTCGTCGACAAGGGCCGGGAGCGCGGTATCTCGGCCTACTTG
>DATJUX010000044.1:0-264388 GCA_035502095.1 Burkholderiaceae bacterium | reverse complement strand
AGAGCCGTGCATCACCCGGTCTTGCGCAGACCAACGATGTGCCGACCTGCTTCGGTTGGACCAGCGACAATGGCGCGACAAAATCACTTCGCTGTCATCGACCGTGGATCTTGGCCTAGATGGATGAAGCGCTGGACGGTTGTTGGATTTCCCCGACGGGAATCGAACGCGAGAGTGAAATCGAGCCGCGCGGCGGCATTGCTGCCCCCAAGATTGCCCCAAATATTTTCGGCTGCTGACGGCTCTCTGCGGACAAGCGTGAGAGCCGGTCGCACGTCGCCGAGTACGGTTCAGTGTTGCGATGTCAGGCAACCGCCCGTATGCCAGAGTCTCTGTATGTCAGTCCGGCATCTAGCGCGACAGCGATTGCCGAAGTGACGCAAAGGGAGTGCGGCCCTGCGCCACTTCGCAGTTTCGCAGGAACCTCTACACGTGCGATCGGAACATCGCAGAAACCCACGGACCCCGATTCGATTCCCTGTTTGGAAATCGAACTCAGCGGACTTGGACTGGTGCATCGGTCGCGCACCGGCTTATTTCGATTGGTTATTGATGTTCTGAACGTGTTGGGGGCAACTGGTTTTTGTGATGTCGAGTTGCCCCCAAAGTTGCCCCCAAATTCCGCAGCTGTCCCCGGATAGCAACGGTTCTTCACGACCCATCGCTGAGGAGCGAGCGGTGAAGGCGATTGCGATGAATCGGAGGCCCCGGACGTGTGGGAACGTCTCCGGTCGTCGGACCGCACGAGCGCGCCTGCACCAAAGGCGCCGCTGTTTGGGGGTTAAGGCATCGCGGTAAGTCCATGAGCGCGCTGAAGATCGTTCGCTTCACAGCTTCGCTAGTCTTGTGGACAGTCTGGATGTTTGGCGAACTCCAATTCGATTCCGTGCTCGGGAATCGAACTCACGCAAACTAGCCCCTGCTAAAGCTTTTCCTCTGAGATCCGCGGAAGTCCGCAAGAGTCCGTGGACGTCCGAGTGGAGGCGGCGGGAATCGAACCCGCGTCCGCGAATGATCCGCAGACAGCTCTACATGCGTAGCCGACCTATTTGAATCTCACCGTGCGCTTAGCCAGTCGGCAGGCCGACGCACGGCCAGTCGCTGATTCTCGGCGCCGGCGTCGCGACGCCGCCGGCGATCAGCCTCTGTAAATGGCGCTGCTGTCGGTTGCCCGACCTAGTCCAGAGACAAACTAGTGCAGCGTCTCACCGGGATTAAGCGGCGAGAGCGAAACGCTCGTCGTTGGCGTTTGTAGGTTTCCAGATGGATTTACGAGGTGTTCTGGTCCTCGGCATGCACTGCGCTGTTTCACAACCCGCGTCGAAACCAGGTCGCCCCCGGATTCTTGCTGACTGCGGCTCGATCATATGGGCGAGTGGCGCAATGTCAAGCCACGTGCAGGCCTATTCGAACGAGTCGATCCAGTGCATCAGGCCCGCCGGTTGATCGATCGTATGGTCGGCCCGCCACGCGCTGACGTCGGCGCCGTCGCCCAGATATCCGTACGAGGCGATCACCGTGCGCGTCCCGGCCGCACGGCCGGCCTCGATGTCGCGCCGATCGTCGCCGACGTAGACCGTGGCCAGTTCATCGACGCTGCATGCACGCATCGCATGGCGCAGCGGTTCGGGGTGCGGCTTCGTGTGCGCGGTCGTATCGCCGCTCACCACGCACGCCGCGCGCGTGCTCAAGCCGAGCGCTCGCACCAGCGGATCGGTAAAGCGGCGGATCTTGTTGGTTACGATGCCCCACCGGATGGCACGCTGTTCGAGTGCCTCCAGCGTCGCCGGCATGCCGGGAAAGAGTTGCGTGTGCACGCACAACGCGTCGTCGTACCAGGTATAGAACTGCTCCTTGAGTCGATCGAATTCCGCGGAAGGCGGCGCGATGCCGAGAGCACGGCCGATGAGTCCACGCGCTCCATGGCTGGCGACGGGGCGCAATTCCTCGAGCGGCAGGGGCGCGAGCCCGCGCACCTGGCGCTGCCGGTTCGCCACCGCGGCGAGATCGGGTGCGGTGTCGGCCAATGTACCGTCGAGGTCGAACAGCACCAGTCGAATCGGCCGCGTGCTCATGCTGGCTTGCGCAGGGCGACCATGTAGTTGACGTCGGCGTCGCTGCCGAGCTTGAAACGCCGCGTCAGCGGGTTGTAGGTCATGCCCGTCATTTCGGCGATCTCCAGTCCCGCGGCACGGGCGAAGGCGGCGAGTTCGCTCGGCCTGATGAACTTCTCGTATTCGTGCGTCCCCTTTGGCAGCAGACCGAGCACGTATTCGGCCCCGACGATCGCGAGCAAGAAGGACTTGGCGTTGCGATTGAGCGTCGACACGAACACCCACCCGCCGGGTTTCACGAGGCGTGCGCATGCGGCGACGGTCTGCGCCGGGTCGGGGACGTGCTCCAGCATCTCCATGCAGGTTACGACCTCGAACATCCCCGGTTGGTCCGCGGCGAGTGCCTCGGCGTCGATCTCCCGGTAGTCGACACGCGCGCCGCTTTCGCGCGCGTGCAGTTCCGCGACGCGCAGCGGCTTCGGGGAAAGATCGATGCCGAGAACCTCGGCGCCGCGGGCTGCCATCGACTCCGCGAGGATGCCGCCCCCGCAGCCGACGTCGACGACCCGCTTGCCGCTCAGTCCCGCGTGCCGGTCGATCCAGTCGAGCCGCAGCGGATTCATCTCGTGCAGGGGCCGCATCGCGCCGGCGGGGTCCCACCAGCGCTGCGCGAGATCGCCGAATTTCTGCAGTTCCGCGGCGTCGACGTTCGAGGCCATGACCGGTGATGGTACGGCAGGCGAAAAAAAGCCCCGCCGAAGCGGGGCTGTTATGCATCGTTCGGACGCTACTGCTGGATGGTCCGGGTACCGACCACCTCGACCTCGACGCGGCGGTTCTGCGCGCGTCCCTGGGCCGTCTTGTTGTCTGCGACCGGCTGATTCTCGCCCTTGCCTTCCGTGTAGATCCGGTTCGGCTCGATGCCCTTGCCGACCAGGTACGCCTTCACGGACTCGGCGCGCTTGACCGACAGCTTCTGGTTGAACGCCTGGCTGCCGGTGCTGTCGGTGTGGCCCGTGACGACCACTACCTCGAGCTTCAGGTCTGCGACCTTGGCGACCAGATCGTCCAGCGCCGCCTTCGAACTCGGCTTGATGTCGGCCTTGCCGGTGTCGAACAGCGCATCACCCGAGAACGTCACCTTCTGAGTAACCGGCGGCGGCGGCGGGGGCGGCGGCGGCGGGGGCGGCGGCGGCGGCATTGCTGCCGGCGGCGGTGGCGGAGGAGGAGGCGGCGGCGGCGGCGGCGGCGGTGGCGGCGGCACCAGATCCGGATCGCACTCGACGAGAGCCTGTGAGGCCTGGAACGAACCCGTGCGCACGCACAGCCCGCTTCCGGACTGAACCACGGTATTGGGCGGGCTCAGCGTGTATCCGCTGTCCTTCGGATTGCCGGGGATGTCCTTGGTTTGCGCGACCGCCGCGCCCGAAAGCGACAGCACGGCCGATGCAAACAGGCAACTGATCCTCGTTCTCTTCATCTTCTCCCTCACTCGAAGTACTCAGATTTTTCTTGCTGCGAACAGCGATTTTGCCCAGCAAACGAATCCAGAACCGACCAATTGTCGCGCAATCCTGCGGGAACGCCTCCGAATTTGGTTTTGCTGCAACATGCCGAAGCCCCGCATTCGCGGGGGCTTGTTAGCCGAAGCGCGGGATATCGGCGACCCGTGGCGTTTATCAGCGCATCCGAGGGTTCGACGCTTCGCTGCATCGATGGCAGCGCCTGCACCGACTCTGGTCATGATTCTCCTCATCGCGAACGGCGCGGCGCCTACATTTCGGCACCGCCTGCTCACGTCAAGCGGGCAAATTCAACAGTTGCCGGGCGCGATTCTGCCACGCAGGCAACGGCGCCATGATGGACTGCGTCAACGACGCCCCGCTGACATCGATCACTTGTCTCTTCCTAACAACACGCGCACCGGCCACCCAGACATCGCTGACCTGCTCGCGCCCGAGCGCGTAGACCAGCTGAGAAATCGGATCGAAGCACGGCTGCGTTTCGGCGTCGCCCAGGTCGAAGGCGACGATGTCCGCCTCCTTGCCGGGCTCGATCGATCCGATGCGCCCGGCAAGTCCCAGGGCACGGGCGCCGCCGAGGGTCAGGGCCTCGAGGACCGCCGCTGCGGGCGCCGTCGCCGCATCGCCGCTCGCTCCCTTGGCGAGGAGCGCCGCCAGACGGCCTTCCGCGAGGAGATCGAGGCGGTTGTTGCTGGCCGCGCCGTCGGTTCCCAGACCCAGGTTCGCTCCCTGGGCAAGCAATTCGGCGACGCGCGCGACGCCGCTGGCCAGTTTGAGGTTGGAACTGGGGCAATGGGCGATCGTCGCCCCGCGCTGGGCAAGCAGGGCGATCTCCGCGTCCTCGAGATGCACGGCGTGCACGGCGATCAGGCGCTCGCTAACCAGGCCCAGCCGCTCGAGGCGCGCCAACGGCCGCACGCCATGCTGCGCGATGGAGTCGGCGACTTCGGTCGCCGTCTCGTGCACGTGCATGTGCAGCGGGAGGTCGAGTTCCTCGGCCAGAACGGCCATGCGCGCGAGCGTGGCATCGGCGACGGTGTACGGCGAGTGCGGCGCGAGGGTGAACGACACCTGCGGGTCGTCGCGGAACTGATCGCGCGCGGCAAGCCCCTTGCGCAGGTAGTCCTCGGCGTCGGCCGCGTAGGTGGTCGGGAACTCGATGGCGATGATGCCGACGACGGCGCGCATGCCGACCTCGCGCAGGGCGCGCGCGGACTGCTCGGGGTAGAAATACATGTCGGAGCAGCAGGTCGTGCCGGCACGCAGCATCTCGAGCGCGGCCAGCCGCGTGCCGTCGTAGACGAACTGCTCCGAGACCAGCGCGGCTTCGAGCGGCCAGATGCGCTCCTTGAGCCAGCGCCCGAGCGGAAGATCGTCGCCGACGCCCCGCAGCAGGGTCATGGCGGCATGGGTATGCACGTTGACGAGCCCCGGCGTCACCAAATGGTCGGACAAAAGCACCCGCTCGCGCGGATCGAACTGCGCGCGTGCGAGTTCGGTCGGCAGCAGCGCGGTGATGCGCCCGCCGTCGACCGCGATCGCGTGATGCCCCAGCACCGCGCCGCGCGGCTGCACCGGGGCAACCCAGCGGCACTCGAGCAGACAGTCGATTGTCTTCATTGGAACGGTGGCAAGGGGCGCCGGTGGCGGCCGTTGACGAGGTCGCGCTGATAAGATTCTGCCTTGGGAAAGCCGGTCGCGCCGACCGGCTTTTTGCATGAATCGCCCGCAACACGATCGACCGCCCGGCGGTCACCCACCCGCACGATGGATCAATTCGCCAAGGAAACCCTGCCCATCTCGCTCGAAGAGGAGATGCGGCGGTCATATCTCGACTACGCAATGAGCGTCATCGTCGGGCGTGCGCTGCCCGACGTGCGGGACGGACTCAAGCCGGTGCATCGGCGCGTGCTGTACGCGATGTCCGAACTGGCGAACCACTACAACCGGCCATACAAGAAGTCGGCGCGCATCGTCGGCGACGTCATCGTCAAGTACCACCCGCACGGCGATCAAGCGGTCTACGACACGCTGGTCCGCATGGCGCAGGACTTCTCGTTGCGCTACCTGCTGATCGACGGCCAGGGCAACTTCGGTTCGGTCGACGGCGACAACGCGGCGGCCATGCGCTACACCGAGGTGCGGCTCGCGAAGATCGCGCACGAGCTGCTGGCCGACATCGAGAAGGAGACGGTCGACTTCGGTCCCAATTACGACGGTTCCGAGAACGAGCCGTTGATCCTGCCGGCGCGGATTCCCAACCTGCTCATCAACGGCAGCTCGGGCATCGCGGTCGGCATGGCGACCAACATCGCCCCGCACAACCTGAGCGAGATCGTCGCCGGTTGCCTGCTGCTCCTGCGCGAGCCGAACGCGACGATCGAACAGCTCCTGGAGCTGATCCCGGCGCCGGACTTTCCGACCGCAGGGATCATCTACGGGCTCGATGGCGTGCGCGAGGGCTATCGCACCGGGCGCGGCCGCGTGGTGATCCGCGCCAAGACGCACTTCGAGGAGATCGACAGGGGCGCGCGCACGGCGATCATCGTCGACGAGCTGCCGTACCAGGTGAACAAGCGCGTGCTGCTCGAGCGCATCGCCGAGCTGGTGAACGACAAGAAGCTCGAAGGCATTTCCGACATCCGCGACGAATCGGACAAGTCCGGCATGCGCGTGGTCATCGAGCTCAAGCGCGGCGAGCTGCCGGAAGTCGTGCTCAACAACCTGTTCAAGCAGACCCAGCTGCAGGACACGTTCGGCATGAACATGGTGGCGCTGGTCGACGGCCAACCCAAGCTGCTCAACCTCAAGCAGATGCTCGATGCGTTCCTCGCGCATCGGCGCGAGGTGGTCACCCGACGGACCGTGTTCGAGCTGCGCGAGGCGCGCGACCGAGGGCACGTGCTGGAAGGGCTGGCGGTGGCGCTCGCCAACATCGACGAGTTCATCGTCATCATCAAGGCGGCGCCGACGCCGCCGGTGGCCCGGACCGAGCTGATGGGCCGCGCCTGGGATTCGACCCTCGTGCGCGAGATGCTCGCGCGCGCCGGCGACCAGCGCGAGGCATTCCGCCCGCAAGGACTGGAGGCGCGCTTCGGCATGCGGGCCGACGGCCTGTACCGGCTCTCGGAGACCCAGGCGGAGCAGATTCTGCAGATGCGCCTGCAGCGCCTGACCGGGCTCGAGCAAGACAAGATCGCCAACGAGTACCGCGAGGTGATGGACGCGATCGCCGACCTGCTCGACATCCTCGCGCGGGCGGACCGCATCACGACCATCATCGCCGACGAACTCGGCGCGCTGCAGAAGGAGTTCGGCGACAAACGGCGCTCCGAGATCGTGCGCACGGCGGAAGACCTCGTGACCGAGGACCTGATCACGCCCCAGGACGTGGTCGTCACGCTGTCGCACGCCGGCTACATCAAGAGCCAGCCGCTCGCGGACTATCGCGCCCAGAAACGCGGCGGGCGCGGCAAGCAGGCCACTGCCACGCGCGAAGACGACTGGATCGAGCAGCTCTTCATCGCCAACACGCACGACACCATCCTGTGCTTCTCCAATCGCGGCCGCCTCTACTGGCTCAAGGTGTGGGAGGTTCCACAAGGCACGCGCACCTCGCGTGGCAAGCCGATCGTCAACATGTTCCCGCTGACCGAAGACGAGAAGATCACCGTGGTCCTGCCGGTCAAGCACTTCGACGAGCATCACTACGTCTTCATGGCGACGGCGCAGGGCACGGTCAAGAAGACGGCGCTCGCCGAATTCGCCAACCCGCGCAAGGCCGGCATCATTGCCGTCGATCTCGATGCCGGCGACTACCTGATCGGCGCGGCGATCACGGATGGCGCGCACGACGTCATGCTGTTCTCGGACGCGGGCAAGGCGGTGCGTTTCGAGGAGAACGACGTGCGGCCGATGGGCCGCACCGCGCGCGGCGTGCGCGGCATGCAACTCGAGCCCGCGCAGAGCGTGATTGCGCTGCTGGTCGCCGAAGACGAGAACCAGAGCGTGCTCACGGCGACCGAGAACGGCTACGGCAAGCGCACCCCGATCGCCGAGTACACGCGCCACGGCCGCGGCACCAAGGGAATGATCGCGATCGCCACCACCGAGCGCAACGGCAAGGTGGTGGCGGCAACGCTGGTGCGGCCCGATGACGAGATCATGCTCATCACGACCGGCGGCGTGCTGATCCGTACCCGTGTGGCGGAGGTCAGGCTGATGGGCCGCGCGACGCAGGGCGTGACGCTGATCGCGCTCGACGAAGGCACGCGCCTTTCGGGCCTGCAGCGCATCATCGAGAGCGACGCGGAAAACGGCAACGGACATGCCGATCCCGGCAGTGGCGCCGCCGGCGATTCCGGTCCGCCGCGTGGTCCCAGCGGCGACGTCTGACCGCAACGGCCGGCTGGATCGTGGCGCGCGTGCTGAATTCTTCCTCCGCTCCGGCGATCCTGCCGGACGACGTCCCGCGCCGGGCGCACGCGGAACGGCTCGACGGAAACCCGCACCGCCGTGGATGACAAGCTGCAGCCGTTGCGCGAAGCGATCGACGAGGTCGATCGCAAGCTGATCGAACTGCTGAACGAACGGGCACGCCTCGCGCTCGAGGTCGGCCACCTCAAGCGTTTCGGCAATGCGCCGGTCTACCGCCCCGAACGCGAGGCCGAGGTGCTGCGCAAGGTCGCCGCGCTCAACCGAGGACCGCTCGCCGAAGCGTCGGTCAGCGGCGTCTTTCGCGAAGTGATCTCGGCATGCCGTGCCCTGGAGCGGCCGCTGCGGGTCGCGTACCTGGGGCCGCCCGGGACCTTCTCCGAACTGGCGATGATCAAGCAGTTCGGCTCCGGCGTCGGCGGCGAGCCTGCCGCATCGATCGACGAAGTGTTTCGCGCCGTCGAGACCGGTGCGGCGGATTTCGCGGTGGTGCCGGTCGAGAATTCGACCGAGGGGGCGGTGAGCCGCTCCCTCGACCTGCTCCTGCTCACCCCGCTCAAGATCCTGGCCGAGGTCTCGGTACCGGTGCGCCATCACCTGCTCACGCTGAGCGGAACGATGGAAGGAGTCACCCGTATCGTCACGCACCCGCAGACGCTCGGGCAATGTGTCGACTGGTTGAACCGCCACGCCGCCCACCTCGAGCGCGTGCAGGTAGCGAGCAATGCCGAGGCCGCGCGCAT
Organism: Burkholderiaceae bacterium; assembly: GCA_035502095.1. Classification (GTDB taxonomy): domain Bacteria; phylum Pseudomonadota; class Gammaproteobacteria; order Burkholderiales; family Burkholderiaceae_F; genus JAKANT01. The sequence goes on along the minus strand of DATJUX010000044.1, from coordinate 255,634 downwards.
CGCTGCGCAGGATGCGGCCGCGGCTGCGATCGCCGGGGAGAACGCGGCTAGCCTGTACGGCCTCGCGGTGGCCGTCGGTCACATCCAGGACGATCCGCAGAACCGGACCCGCTTCGCGGTGCTGGGCAACCAGGAAGTGCGTGCCACGGGGCGCGACAAGACGTCGCTCATCCTTTCGGTTCCAAACCGCGCCGGCGCGGTCTATCACATGCTGACGCCGCTGGCACAACACGGCGTCTCGATGACACGCTTCGAGTCGCGTCCGGCGCGGATGGGCGCGTGGGAGTACTACTTCTACGTCGACATCGAAGGCCACGAGAGCGACGCGCGCGTTGCCACCGCGCTTCAGGCACTGCGCGACGTCTGCGCGTTCTACAAGAGCCTCGGCTCATATCCCATGGAAACGTCAGGATGACGACGAGCGAGCACGGGTTGCGCGCGCACGCGTACGTGCGTGCGATCGCGCCGTACCAGGCCGGCAAGCCGATCGAGGACGTGGCGCGCGAACTGGGGCTCGCCGCCGCTTCGATCGTCAAGCTCGCGTCCAACGAGAATCCGCTCGGCATGCCGGCGTCGGCCCGAGCGGCGATCGCGCGCGCGACCGAACTCGGGCGCTACCCGGACAGCAACGGCTTCGAGTTGAAGAGGGCACTCAGCGCACGGTTCGGCGTGCCGGCCGAGTGGTTGACGCTCGGCAACGGATCGAACGACATCCTCGAACTCGCCGCGGCAACCGTCCTGGCGCCCGGTACCAGCGCCGTGTACGCGCAGCACTCGTTCGCGGTGTACGCGTTGGCGACCCAGGCGCGCGGCGCGCGGGCCATCGTCGTCCCCGGGCGCGACTACGGGCACGATCTCGATGCGATGGCGGCGGCGATTGATTCCGACACACGTGTGGTGTTCGTCGCCAATCCCAACAACCCGACCGGCACCTTCGCGCCGCATGCCGACGTGGAGCGGTTCATCGCCAGGATCCCGGCCGACGTTCTGATCGTGCTCGACGAGGCCTACAACGAGTACCTTCCTCCCGCGCTGCGCTTCGACACGACGGCCTGGGTGCGGAAGCATCGCAACCTGCTGATCGCGCGCACGTTCTCGAAGATCTACGGGCTCGCCGGCCTGCGCATCGGCTACGGCATCGCGCAGGCCGAACTCACGGATCTGCTTAATCGAGTCAGGCAGCCGTTCAACGTCAACGTGCTCGCGCAGGTCGCCGCACTCGCCGCGCTCGGGGATTTGGCGTTCCAGCAGCAAAGTTACGAGCTCAATCGGCGCGGGATGCAGCAGTTGGTCGAGGGATTCCATGCGCTCGGTTTGCAGACGGTGCGGAGTTACGGCAACTTCGTCATGGTGCGGGTCGGGCCTGCTGCCAAGGTCTACCAGGCGCTGCTCGAGCGCGGCGTGATCGTTCGTCCCATCGCCAACTACGGCCTGCCAGATTGGCTGCGCGTGACCATCGGTCTTCCGGAGGAAAACGCCAGGCTGCTGCAGGCTCTGCCCGCGGCGATCGCCGCGGCGCGGGGCTGAGGAGAACGTGAAGCTCGCCTTGATCGGTGTGGGCCTGATCGGCGGTTCGGCGGCGGCCGCGTGGCGCGCTGCCGGTGCCGTCAGCCAGGTTTCCGGCTATGACATCGACGCGACCGCGGCCGAACGCGGTCGCGCATCCGGCATCCTCGACACGTGTGCCGCGACGGTCGCGCTCGCGGTCGCGGACGCCGATCTCGTGCTGGTCGCGGTGCCCGTTCTTGCGATGCGCGCGGTGTTCGACGAAGTCGCACGCCACGCGCCCGCAAGCGCGATCGTCACCGACGTGGGCAGCACGAAGCTTTCCGTCATCGAAGCGGTGCGCGCGAGCGTCGCGGCCGGAAGCGGATTCGCAGCAAGCCGCTTCGTACCGGGCCATCCGATCGCCGGGCGCGAGTTGCCCGGTGTCGAGTTCGCCCGGGCGCAGCTGTTTCGCGGCAAGCTCGTCATCACGACCCCGACCGCCGAAACCAACCCCGAGGCGATGGCAGTGGTCGAGTCGCTGTGGGAGCGAACCGGCGCGCGCGTCGCGCGCATGGAGGCCGCCGAGCACGATCGCATCTTCGCGGCGGTGAGTCATCTGCCGCACCTGCTCGCTTTCGGGCTGGTCGCCTCGATCGCGTCCGAAGCGGACGGTGACCGCAAGCTTGAGTTCGCGGGAGCGGGCTTCCGTGACTTCACGCGCATTGCTGCCAGCAGCCCCGCGATGTGGCGTGACGTGAGCCTCGCCAATCGGGGCGCTCTCAGCCTCGAACTGCAGCGCTATCGCGAGCTGCTCGACCGGTTGCAGCAGGCGGTCGATGCCGGCGACGCCGAATTTCTCGAACGTACGTTTGCGCTCGCGAGCGAGGCGCGGCGGCGCCATGCACCGACGCTGGATGCGGAATGAGCCCGTCGACGCCGCGGCAGTGGCCGGCAACACTGACGGTCGAGCCGATCCGGTGCGCGTCCGGCACCGTGCAGCTGCCGGGTTCGAAGAGCCTTACGAACCGTGCGCTGCTGCTTGCGGCACTCGCAGATGGAACGACCACGCTCACCAACGTCCTGGAGGCGGAGGACACGCGCGTGATGATCGACGCGTTGCGGGCCCTCGGCGTGACGATCACGGAAGACGATTCCGGAACGCGCCTGCGGGGTTGCGCCGGCGCGTTTCCGGAACGCAAGGCGGAACTCTTTCTTGGCAATGCCGGAACCGCAATGCGCTCGCTCGCCGCGGCACTCGCCTTCGCCGGCGGCAGCTATCGCCTCGACGGCGTGCCGCGCATGCGCGAGCGGCCGATCGGCGATCTGGTCGAGGCGCTGAACGCGCTTGGCGCCCGGGTGGCCTACGCGGGGCAGGCGGGTTATCCGCCACTGCGCATCGAGCCCGCGCGACTCGCCGGTTCGAACGACGTAGATATCCGCGGCGCGGTTTCGAGCCAGTTCGTGAGCGGCCTCCTGATGGCGGGTCCCCAAATCGCGCCGCCTGCCGGCCTGCGGATACACGTGCCGGGCACTCTGATTTCGCAACCCTACGTCGCCATGACGGTTGCGCTCATGGGGCGCTTCGGGGTCGACGTGAGGCGCACCGACGCGGCGAGCGGGTGCACGTTCCACGTTCCGCGCGCCGCGTATCGCGCGGCCGGGCGATTCGCAATCGAGGGCGATGCCTCGAGTGCGTCGTACTTTCTCGCCCTCGGCGCGCTCGCGGGTGGACCGATCCGCGTGCTGGGGGCGGGTTCGGAGAGCGTGCAGGGTGACGTCGGATTCGCGCATCTACTCGAGGCGATGGGCGCGCGCGTCGCGTGGGGCCCGGACTGGATCGAAACATCCTCGGGCGCGCTGCTGCGCGGGGTGGACTACGACTGCGGTCCGATTCCCGACGCGGCGATGACCGCCACGTTGGTCGCCTTGTTCGCCCACGGACGCACGCGGTTGCGCGGCATCGGCTCCTGGCGTGTCAAGGAGACCGACCGGATCGCCGCCATGGCAACGGAGCTTGGCAAGCTCGGGGCGAACGTGGGCACCGGGCCGGATTGGCTCGCGCTGGATGGCCCGGTCGCTGTCCGGGCGGCCGAGATCGACACCTACGACGACCATCGCATCGCGATGTGTTTTGCGCTCGCGGCCGCCGGCGGCATTCAGGTCGTGATCCGCGATCCGCGTTGCGTCGGCAAGACGTTCCCGACGTTTTTCGACGTGCTCGCCTCCGTGGCGCGAACGTGAGCGGCGACGTTGCGGCCAGCGTTCCCGTCATCACCGTCGACGGGCCGACTGCCTCAGGCAAGGGCACGGTCGCGGCGCGGGTCGCACGGGAACTCGGTTACCACTATCTCGACAGCGGGGCGCTCTACCGCCTGGTCGCGCTGCGCGCGCTCGAGGAAGGCATCGCCGAAACGGATGCCGACGGCCTCGCCAGGCTGGCCGAACGGATGCAGCCGAGGTTCCTCGACGGCCGGGTCGAACTCGGTCGGCGCGATGTCACGCAGGCGATCCGGACCGAAGAGGTCAGCCGGGCGGCCTCGCGCGTCGCGGTGCACGCACCCGTGCGCGCGGCGCTGCGTGCCATGCAACTGAGCTTTTGCCGGCCGCCTGGACTGGTGGCGGACGGGCGCGACATGGGAACCGTCGTTTTTCCGTCGGCCGATCTCAAAGTATTTCTCACGGCAAGCCTCGAGGCGCGTGCCGAAAGGCGCTATAAGCAGTTGATCGAAAAAGGTTTGACCGCTAACATGCGCGACCTTCTGGCAGACCTGCGCGTGCGTGACGAACGCGATTCCACCCGCGCCGCTGCGCCGCTCAGGCCCGCCGAAGACGCATACCGGCTGGATTCGTCGGCGATGTCGATCGACGAAGTCGTCGCGCAGATCCTGGCCTGGTATCGCGATCGTTGATGTCGTCCGGCTGCTGGTGCCGGACGCCGTCGGCAACAACGGGTGGCACAACTCCCGCGGCTTGTTCATCAAGCGCCGGTGTGCCGTTTTCTGACACCGCCTGCGCGCAACGCGTGGGCGAGATGGAAAGTCTGTAGATGCAACCTGCTGCACAACACGTAAAAAGCGGCGGCGAATCGTTCGCCGCGATGTTCGAAGAAAGCCTGTCCCGCCGGGAGATGAAGGCGGGTGAAGTGATCACCGCGGAGGTGATCCGCGTCGACTACAACTTCGTGGTGGTCAACGCCGGCCTGAAGTCCGAGGCCTACATTCCGCTCGACGAATTCAAGAACGACGTCGGCCAGATCGACGTCAAGCCGGGCGATTTCGTCTCGGTCGCGATCGAGTCGCTGGAAAACGGTTATGGCGACACCATCCTGTCGCGCGACAAGGCCAAGCGCCTTGCTGCGTGGCTGAACCTCGAGAAGGCCCTGGAAAGCGGCGAGCTGGTGAGCGGCACCATCACCGGCAAGGTGAAGGGCGGCCTGACCGTGATGACCAACGGCATCCGGGCCTTCCTGCCCGGCTCGCTGGTCGACATGCGCCCGGTGAAGGACACGTCGCCGTACGAAGGCAAGACGCTCGAGTTCAAGGTCATCAAGCTCGACCGCAAGCGCAACAACGTCGTGGTGTCGCGCCGCGCCGTGGTCGAGGCGAGCATGGGCGAGGAACGCGCCAAGCTGCTCGAGACGCTGAAAGAGGGCGCAATCGTCAAGGGCGTGGTCAAGAACATCACCGACTACGGCGCATTCGTCGACCTCGGCGGCATCGACGGCCTGTTGCACATCACCGATCTTGCATGGCGCCGTGTGCGCCACCCGAGCGAAGTGGTGCAGGTCGGCCAGGAAATCACGGCCAAGGTGCTGAAGTTCGACCAGGAGAAGAACCGCGTTTCGCTGGGCGTGAAGCAGCTCGGCGAGGATCCGTGGGTCGGCCTGGGGCGCCGCTATCCTCAGGGCACGCGGCTGTTCGGCAAGGTCACCAACCTCACCGACTACGGCGCGTTCGTCGAGATCGAAGCCGGCATCGAAGGTCTGGTGCACGTCTCCGAGATGGACTGGACCAACAAGAACGTCGATCCGAAGAAAGTGGTCCAGCTCGGCGACGAAGTCGAAGTCATGGTGCTGGAGATCGACGAGGAGCGCCGCCGCATCTCGCTCGGCATGAAGCAGTGCAAGCCCAATCCGTGGGAGGACTTCGCCATCTCGCACAAGAAGGGCGATCGCGTGCGCGGGCAGATCAAGTCGATCACCGACTTCGGCGTGTTCATCGGCTTGCCGGGCGGCATCGACGGGCTGGTGCACCTGTCGGACCTGTCGTGGAGCGAGGCGGGCGAAGAGGCCGTGCGCCGCTACAAGAAGGGCGACGAGGTCGAGGCGATGGTGCTGGCCATCGACACCGAGCGCGAGCGCATCTCGCTGGGCGTCAAGCAGCTGTCGGGTGACCCGTTCACCAACTACGCTTCGGCGCACGAGAAGGGCTCGGTCGTCACGGGCACCGTCAAGAGCGTCGATGCCAAGGGAGCGGTGATCGGCCTCGGCGGCGATGCGGAGGGCTACCTGCGCGCCTCCGAAATCTCGTCCGACCGCGTCGAGGACGCGCGCAATCACTTGAAGGAAGGCGATTCCGTAACCGCGATGATCATCAACGTCGATCGCAAGAACCGCACGATCAACCTCTCGATCAAGGCCAAGGACAATGCCGAGACCGTCGAGGCGATGCAGCGGATGCAGCAGGAAGCGACCACGGGGACGACCAATCTCGGCGCCCTCCTGAAGGCGAAGCTCGACAAGGGCAACTGATCGGGGCGCCGGGCGGGTCCGCTCGTCCGGCGCGCGCGATCCGCTCTGCGCGGACCTCAGATGACCAAGACGATGACCAAGTCGGAGCTGATCGAGCGCCTCGCCGAGCGCAATCCCCGGCTGGTTGCGCGCGATGCCGACGAAGCGGTGAAGACGATCCTCGACGCGATGAGCGCGGCGCTCGCCGACGGCAGCCGGATCGAGATCCGCGGCTTCGGCAGCTTTGCCCTCAACTACCGGCCGCCGCGCGTCGGCCGCAATCCCAAGTCCGGCGCAAAGGTGCATGTGCCGGCCAAGTTCGTGCCGCATTTCAAGGCCGGCAAGGAACTGCGCGAACGCGTCGACGGCGAACCTTCGCCGGAGTCGGCGGCGTCGCGACAGGAGAGCGAGGACTCCGGCGCGTAACGCCTGCAACACTCTCCGCAGCGGTCGCTGCGAGCATCGGCCTTACAATCGCCCCGCCCCGCGGAGAGTCGATGAAAGCGATTGCCTGGCTGATTCGCCTCGTGTTCTTCCTGCTCGTGTTGTGGTTCGCACTCAAGAACACGACGCCGGTCCCGGTTCGTCTGACCGAGAAGGTGGTCTGGAACGACGTGCCCCTCATCGTCGTGATGCTGGGCTGCCTCGTTCTCGGTGCACTCGCGGGGGCGGCGGCTCTCGCGCCGCGCCTCTTTCGCGCGCGGCAGCGGTTCGCACGGCGCGAGCGCGCGGCGCTCGCCGATGCGGTGTCCACGATTCAGCCCGGTGAGCTCCCGGGCGACCGGCTGGCCGACGCCACGCGCAATATCGGCGCGGTCGGGCAACTGGACGCCGACACGCGCTTCCCCCGCTGACGGTCTCGATGCCGGAGTTCGACGCTTGGTTCCTGATCTGCCTGCCGCTGCTGTTCGCGGCCGGCTGGTGGCTGCGCGGCTTCGACTCGCGCGTGCGCGCGACCGACCAGGCCGCGGCGCCGCAGTCGATGTTCAAGGGGCTGAACCTGCTGCTCAACGAGCAGCCCGACAAGGCGATCGACGCGTTCATCGACGTCGTCAAGCTCGACCCGGAGACGATCGAGCTCCACTACGCGCTGGGCAACCTGTTTCGCCGCCGCGGCGAGGTCGATCGGGCGGTGCGCATCCATACCCATCTGCTCAATCGCGCCGATCTTCCGGGGCGGCATCGTGCCGACGCGCTGGAAGAGCTCGGCCAGGACTTCCTGAAGGGCGGGCTGCTCGACCGCGCGGAGGAGGCGTTCGTGCGCCTGCTGGACGAACCCGCGCATCGGTTGAGCGCGCTGCGCGCATTGCTGCGCATCTATCAGATGGAGCGCGAATGGGCGCGTGCGATCGATATCGCGCGCAAGCTGGAGCGCGAGGCGGGCGAGTCGCACCAGGTCGCGGTCGCACACTTTCATTGTGAGCTCGCGCAGCAGGCGCTGGCCAAAGGTGATCTGGACACGGCGCGTCGCCGCATCGACGAAGCACTGGCGGCCAACCGCAAATCGGTCCGCGCGGCGATTCTGGCGGGCGAACTGGCGCTCAGTCGCGACGACCTGGAGGAAGCGGTGCGCTACTGGCTGCGGATCGAGGAAGACAACCCGGAGTACCTGCCGCTCGCGGCGGCGCGGCTCACCGAGGCACTGGACAAGCTGGGCCGCAGGACCGAGGCGTTGAACCTGCTGCGGCGGAACCTGCTCGACAGCCCTTCGATTGACGTGCTCGAAATCGCGCATCAACGCGTCGCGGAGTGGGAAGGTCCGGCGGCCGCGGAGCAACTGCTGCGCGAGGAACTCAAGCGCCATCCTTCGCTGCTCGGGTTCGAGCGGCTGCTGGCGGCGCGGAGCGCGGCGGTCAAGGGCGACCCGGAACTGGACCTGCTGCGCACGCTGATCCACACGCAGACGCGCAAGCTGGCGCGCTATCGCTGCAACAAGTGCGGCTTCCGCGCGCGCGAGTTCCACTGGCAATGTCCGGGCTGCACGAGCTGGGACAGTTATCCGCCGCGCCGGATCGAAGAACTCGACGCCGCATGACGGCGCGCACATTGCTTGCCGGCGTGGCCTGCGCGTTCGGGTTGAGCTGCGTGGCGGCGCAGGAGATCAATACCGCGACACGCGCGGAGCTCGAGCGACTCGACGGCCTGGGCGTGACGATGACGGAGCGTCTTCTGGTCGAGCGCGAGCGGGCGCCGTTCAAGGACTGGGACGACCTCGAACGGCGCGTTAAGGGCATGAAAGGCGCGCGCGTTCAGCGTCTGCAGGCTCAGGGCGCTACGGTGAACGGCGAACCGGGGTCGCGCCCCGCGACGCGCGAATCCGATCGATGAACACGATTGAAGCGACGATCGGCAACACGCCGCTCGTGCAGCTGCTGCGCATCGGGACGGCGGAAGGCGCGCAGCGTCGCAACGTCATTCTTGGCAAACTCGAAGGCAACAACCCGGGTGGCTCGGTCAAGGACCGGCCAGCGTACTCCATGATCCGGCGCGCCGAGGAACGTGGCGAGATCGCGCCCGGTGACCGCCTGATCGAAGCGACCAGCGGCAATACGGGCATCGCGCTGGCCATGATCGCAGCGATGAGGGGCTATCGCATGACGCTGATCATGCCGGACGACCTCTCGGCGGAGCGGCGCGCGAGCATGCAGGCGTATGGCGCCGAATTGATCCTGACGCCGGCGGCGCACGGCGGAATGGAATACGCGCGCGACCTCGCCCTGGCGATGCAGTCCCGCGGCGAAGGCAAGGTGCTCGATCAGTTCGCCAACCCGGACAACCCGCGGGCGCACTACGAGACGACCGGACCGGAGATCTGGCGCGACACCGAAGGGCGCGTCACGCACTTCGTGAGCGCGATGGGAACGACCGGAACCATCATGGGCGTTGGCAGGTTCCTCAAGGAAAGGAACCCCGCGATCGAGATCATCGGTGCGCAACCGGAGGAGGGGTCGCGCATCGCCGGCATTCGCAAGTGGCCGGCGGCGTACTTGCCGAAGATCTTCGACCGAGCGCGTGTCGATCGCATCGAATACGTGTCCCAGGCGGACGCCGAGCAACACGCTCGAAGACTGGCCGCCGAGGAGGGCATCTTCGGCGGCATCTCGTCGGGTGGCGCACTGGCGATCGCGCTGCGGGTCGCGGCCGGAGTCGAAGCCGCGACGATCGTGTTCGTCGTGTGCGATCGCGGTGATCGCTACCTTAGCACCGGCGTATTCTCGACCTGAGTCTCCAGCGTCCGAAGGCCGAGGGCCCTCGCTGCGCCCGGGAGGGAGCGACAGAAATCGTCAGGCCGCTGCGACCGGAATCTTGCCGATCCTCGTCTGCCACTCTTTGGGTCCGGTGTTGTGCACCGACGTCCCGTTGGCGTCGACGGCGACGGTGACCGGCATGTCCTTCACGTCGAATTCGTAGATCGCCTCCATCCCGAGATCGGCGAAACCGAGGACGCGCGCCGAACGCACTGCCTTGGCGACGAGGTAGGCGGCGCCGCCGACCGCCATCAGGTAGGCGCTCCGGTGCTTGCGGATGGCCTCGATCGCGGCAGGCCCGCGCTCGGCTTTGCCGATCATTGCGATCAGGCCGGTCTGCGCGAGCATCATCTCCGTGAACTTGTCCATCCGGGTTGCGGTGGTCGGCCCCGCCGGACCGACCGCCTCGTCACGCACGGGGTCGACCGGCCCGACGTAGTAGATGACCCGATTGGTGAAGTCGACCGGCAACCGTTCGCCTTTGGCAAGCATGTCCTGGATCCGCTTGTGAGCGGCGTCGCGCCCGGTGAGCATCTTTCCGGATAGAAGCAGCGTTTCCCCCGGTTTCCACGCTGCGACTTGCTCCCTGGTCAGCGTGTCGAGGTTGACGCGCCTGCTCTTGTTGTAATCGGGCTGCCAGTTGACATCCGGCCAGAGATCGAGCGAAGGCGGATCGAGATAGGCCGGTCCCGACCCGTCGAGCACGAAGTGCGCGTGGCGGGTCGCGGCGCAGTTGGGGATCATCGCCACCGGTTTGCTGGCGGCGTGCGTCGGGTACATCTTGATCTTGACGTCGAGCACGGTCGTCAGGCCGCCCAGGCCTTGAGCGCCGATGCCGAGTGCATTGACCTTTTCGTACAGCTCGACGCGCAACTTCTCGGCGTCGGTTCGCGGACCGCGCGCCAGCAGGTCCGACATGTCGATGTCTTCCATCAACGCTTCCTTCGCCATCAGCATGGCCCTTTCTGCCGTCCCGCCGATGCCGATGCCGAGCATGCCCGGCGGGCACCAGCCGGCGCCCATCGTCGGCACCGTCTTCAACACCCAATCGACGATGGAGTCGGATGGGTTGAGCATCACGAACTTCGACTTGTTCTCCGATCCGCCTCCCTTAGCCGCGACGGACACCTCGACGGTGTCGCCCGGCACCAGGGTCGTATGCACGACGGCGGGCGTGTTGTCGCGCGTGTTGCGGCGGCCGAATTCGGGCGGATCGACGAGCGACGCGCGCAGCTTGTTCTCCGGGTTGTTGTAGCCGCGCCGCACACCCTCGTTGATGGCGTCATCCAGCGAGCCGGTGAAGCCGTCCCAGCGGACGTTCATGCCGACCGTCAGGAAGACGTTGACGATGCCGGTGTCCTGGCAGATCGGGCGCTTGCCTTCGGCACACATGCGCGAGTTGGTCAGGATCTGGGCGATGGCGTCCTTTGCCGCCGGGCTCTCTTCGCGCTGGTACGCAAGCGCGAGATGCCCGATGTAGTCGGCGGGGTGGTAGTAGCTGATGTACTGCAACGATGCCGCGATGCTCTCGATCAAGTCTGCCTGCCGGATGCTTGCCATGCTTGCCTCGTGCGATGTTCGATGTCGGTCCGGTGTCAGCGCGCAGTCACGACGGAGTCACATGCGCTCGTCACGGCAAGCCTGGAGTTGCTTGCGGCAGGCTGGGCGCAGTGCAATCCGTGCCGGAGGGTTGCCTGCTGCAGAGCCGGTGATTCTACCGAGGCAGGGGCCTTGATTTGCCCTGGCGGGGCCCCATGTCCAAGGCTCGTGCGCTCTTAACGGCGCTTCAAAGCATTGATTCACAGGCAAGATCCGCAAGGTGCACTGATGTAAATGCCGGCCGCGACACCGTGGTGCCGCCAAGCGCTCTTGGCTAGACTTTGCTCGCTTTTCCCCTTCTGTACTTCTGTGGAGACTCTATGAAACGCATCGCTCTGTTCGTATTGACGAACCTGGCGATCATCGTCGTCCTGGGCGTGGTTACCAGCCTGCTGGGCGTCAACAACTATCTCACCGCGCAGGGACTGAACGTCGGCATGCTGCTCGCCTTTGCGGCGGTGGTCGGCTTCACCGGCTCGATTTTTTCGCTGCTCATCTCCAAGCCGATGGCCAAGTGGAGCACCGGCGCGCAAGTGATCGAGCAGCCGCGCAACGCGATGGAACAATGGCTGGTCGAGACCGTTCGTCGGCACGCCACCAAGGCAGGCATCGGGATGCCGGAGGTCGCGATCTACGAGGGTGAGCCCAACGCGTTTGCCACCGGAGCGTTCAAGAACAGCGCGCTTGTCGCCGTATCGACCGGGCTGCTGCAGTCGATGAGCAAGGAAGAGGTCGAGGCAGTCCTTGGCCACGAAATCGGTCACGTGTCGAACGGCGACATGGTCACGCTCACCTTGATTCAGGGCGTCATCAATACATTCGTCATCTTCCTGTCGCGCGTGATCGGCTACGTCATCGACCGCGTGATCCTGAAGAACGAAAACGACGCACCCGGCATCGGCTATTGGGCATCGGTGATCGTGCTCGACATCGTGCTGGGCGTCCTTGCCACGATCATCGTCGCGTGGTTCTCGCGTCAGCGCGAATTTCGCGCCGACGCGGCTTCGGCCAACCTGATGGGCAGCAGCCGCCCGATGATCAACGCGCTGGCGCGACTCGGCGGTCTGGAACCGGGCGAATTGCCGGCGCAGATGCAGGCGATGGGCATTGCGGGCCGGCCGAGCGGCGTGATGGCGCTCTTCGCAAGTCACCCGCCGATCGAAGATCGGATCGCGGCGCTGCAGTCGGGTGGGCGCTGATCGAACCGCAAGTCGAAGGTGAAACCGGGCCGGCTTCGTCCGGCCCTGTTTTTTGGGGGCGCTTCAGCCGATGTGTGCCGCCTCGCGGACTTGCTGGTTCGCGATACGTGCCGCCATCCAGCTCAACCCGAGCGCCGCGAGGCTGAGACCCACGACTGCGGCAAGCCAGAAGCTGAAGGCCCCATCGAACGGCCAACCTCCTGGCCGGACGAATGCAAGCAGGTAGCCGCCTCCAAGCCCGACCCCCCATAGCGACACGCCGTGAATGAACATCGGTGCAGTCGCGACCCGGTAGCCGCGCAGGATGTATCCAGCGACACCCTGGAAGGCATCGAATCCGTGAAACAGACAAGCAAGACCGAAGAGGTGCAAGGCAACGGCAGCGACCTCGGGGTCGATCGTGTACGCACTGACGATCTCCTCGCGCAATGGCCACACCAGGAGCAACGAGGCCGCAGCCCCCAACGCGGCGGCGCCGAACCCGCGGCGAGCGGCGCGCCGTGCGATGGTGGGTGCACCAGCGCCGAGCGACTGCGCGACCAGGACTCCTGTTGCGACGCCCAGCGCCATGGGCAGCATGAAGAGCACCGAGATCAGATTGGCCACGATCTGATGACCGCCGACCGTGCTGGCCCCAAGGCGAACCAGGAAGATCGCGATGAAGGTGAACGAGGTCACCTCGATCAGCAACGAGCCCCCGCTGGGGACGCCGAGTTTCAGCAACTCGCGCAGGCGCCCCCAATCCGGTCGCAACGCCGCGTGTCCGCGATAGCGCGCGAAACCCGGGTCAAGGTGCCAGACGGCAAGGCAGAGGCCGAAGGTCAGGTAAGAGAGCGCCGCGGTCGCGACCCCGCAGCCGGCGCCGCCCAGCGCGGGGATCGGGCCGGCGCCGTACATGAACAGAGTGTTCAGAGGCACCTTGGCAAGCAGAGCGACGAGCTGGATGGTCATCGTCACCTGCGGGCGCGAGACCGCCGAATTCAGCGAGACAAAAGCGCGGGTTCCGAGCGCAGCCGGCAGGCCGCACGCGACGGCATTCAGGTAGATCGACGCCACGCGCGCGACCTCGGGTGGTGCTCCGGCGAGGTCCAGCAAGGGGTCGGGCCATGCGAGTACCGCGGCGCCGATCAGAGTCAGAAACAGCGCAAGCCATAGTGCCTGCGTGAGATCGACGCCGATCTCGGAGAAGCGGCCTGCCCCGAAGTGGTGACCGGCAATGGGCGTTAGCGCCTGGAGTATCCCCATGAAGCCGACGTACACGCTGACATAGATGCTCGAGCCGACCGCTACCGCGGCAAGGTCGACCGCCGAGAGCCGGCCGGCCATCACCGTATCGATCACGGCGAGCCCAAGCACCGCGAGTTGCGCGACCAGGATCGGGCCCGCGAGCCGCACTAGCGCGCGCGCTCCCACGTCCGGCGCGGAACTGCGCGGGCGATCTCGTTGCCTCATCTGCGTCAATCGCCGGCGCGTCCGCACGCATGCCCGCGCGCTCAGCCAGGGCCGCGCCGGTACAGGCGGAAGGTTTCATCCTGGCGCGTCGGCGAGACTCCGTCCCAGATCTGGCGCCACGGTCCCGGGGGGGGCTCGTCGTCGAGGCTCGAGTTGCGCGTATCGCGATGCAGGGCGACCTGGCAAGGTGCTTCTTGCTCGGGCGCCACGAAACGCAGTCCACCAAGCAGGGCGAACAGGGCCCGATGCGCCGGCTGGAGCCGATGTGCGAGGACACACGGCGACCCGCCGCTCCGCTCGATCTCGGCTGCTACCTGCGATGCCAGTCTGGCGTAGGAGCGGTTGTAGTTCAGCGCGGGCATGAAGAGCAGGTTGATCACGGCCCACAGCGTGGTGAGGCCGGCCGCACCGAGCATCGGGCCGCGCCACAGCATCGGCGGTCGTTCCCTGACGCGCCAGACGATCAATGCGAGCCACGCCAGGCTCGCGGTGACCGCGACCATCGTGCCGAGTACCGAGGCGGGTTCCTTGAAACCCGGAATGAGGCGTGCGACCGAGGCGGCCATCTTCGGCGGCACTCCGGTCTGCATCGCGACGAAGTAGGCCCACGCGCCGAACGCGAGCAGGGAGAACAACGCGATCGCAAACCAGTCGAGCGCGTTCTCGGCCGCACGACGCAGTGTGGTCGCACCGAACGCCGCGAGCGGAACCATCGACGGCACCGTGAGAATCAGCATCGTTTCGCTCGGGGAACTCGAAAACAGCAGGCTCGCCAGCATCGCAAGCGAGAGCAGTCCGGCCAGTGCGATATGCGGCGCGCGCAGGGCATGCCGCCACGCGTAGGCGGTCCAGAGCGCCAGCGGCCACAGCGGCCACGCGTACCAGGGAAAGTTGCGACCAATGCGGCCCAGTTCGGCCGCGCCGGGAAAGCCGATGCTTTCCAGCGTCCAGTTGCGCCACGCGCCGAAGAAGTCGGCAGCGCGCTCAGGAGCGAGCAGGATCGCCATGCCGGGCCACACCGCAAAGCAAGCGGCGGCAACGAGCGTTGCCACGAGCGGCACCTGCCAGCGCGCCCGGTCGCGCAACGCGATCAGGCCGGCGGCGACGATCGCCGGCAGCGCGAACAGCGCCGGGCCAACACCCCGTGCGAGCGCGAGCCCGCCGAGCGCCAGACCGGTCACGCAGGCTCCGAGGCCCGGCCGCTCGAGTGCGATCGCCAAGCCGAGCAGGATGAGGGCGAGCATTGCGACCGCCGCGGTCTCGGGCACGGTCTGGTGCAGGCGGGTGGCGATGCCGATCGTGCCCAGGAAAAGAAGCACGGAGATGTCGGCAAGCATCCGGCCATAGTCGCGGGCATTTGCCTCGCCTCCGAACGCGAAGGCGACCGGCTGTGCTTCGCCGCGTCGCGCGAGGCCGTAGGTCGCATACCAGAGTGCAGAGGTGCAGACGGCGAACCAGAACAGGCAGGTCACACGCGCGGCGACCGCGTCGCCGAGCAAAGGACCGAGCAGGCGGATGAACACGGCGCCTGCCCAGAACGAGAGCGGCCCGTCTTCCGGGATGGGGGCGCCGAACACGTTGGGTAGCAACCAGTCGGAGGCGCCGCCCTGCGCCATGGTCCACATGACACCGAAGGTCGCAGCGTCGTCCTGGTACCAGGGATCGTGGCCGGGCAGCCCGGCGACGCCATAAACCACTAGCAAGAGCCAGAGAAGCCAGCGCGGCAGGCGCGCCGCCTCGGCAACCGACACGCGTGCAGGCGAGCGGTGGGCGTCGAAACTCATGAACGGTTGCCCGGCGACACCAAGAAAAAGAGGCAGCCGCGGCTGCCTCTTTCTTCGTGGTGCCGCGGCGACCTACTTCCGGCGGGCCTTGGCCGCGGACGCCTGCTTGGCGGCAGCATTGACCTGTTCCGTCTTGGCGGCGAACTTCTGCCGGAACTTCTCGACGCGGCCGGTTTCGACGATGCGGGTCTGCGCGCCGGTGTAGAAGGGGTGCGACTCCGCCGAGGTCTCCAGCTTGAACAGCGGATACTCCTTGCCATCCTTCCACGTGATCTTTTCCTTCGTCTGTGCAGTCGAGCGCGTGACGAAGCTGAAGTCGTTGGAGATGTCGACGAAGACGACCTCGCGATACTCCGGGTGGATCCCAGGTTTCATGCTTTCCTCGTTCTTGTCCGCTCTCAGGGCCCCCAAGCAGGGCTGGCGGCGGAAAACTGGCAATTATCCGGAATTTGGCATCCCCCGGCAAACGCGGGCCTCCGCCGCCGCACTACCCACCGCGACGCATCATCTCGAAGAACTCGGCGTTGTTCTTGGTCGCCTTCATCTTGTCGAGAAGAAATTCCATCGCCTCGATCTCGTCCATCCCGTACAGCAGTTTGCGCAGGATCCACACCTTCTGCAGGATGTCGGGCTTCAACAGCAGTTCTTCGCGCCGGGTGCCGGAACGATTCACATTGAGAGCCGGATAGACGCGCTTTTCCGCAAGCCGGCGTTCCATGTGTATTTCCATGTTGCCGGTGCCCTTGAACTCCTCGTAGATGACGTCGTCCATGCGCGAGCCCGTGTCGATCAGGGCAGTGGCGATGATGGTGAGCGAGCCCCCTTCCTCGATATTGCGGGCCGCGCCGAAGAAGCGTTTGGGCCGCTGGAGCGCGTTTGCGTCGACGCCGCCCGTCAACACCTTGCCGGAAGCCGGCACGACGGTGTTGTACGCGCGCGCCAGACGCGTGATCGAGTCGAGCAGGATCACGACATCCTTCTTGCTTTCGGCGAGCCGTTTGGCCTTTTCGATCACCATCTCGGCGACCTGGACGTGGCGCGCCGCGGGCTCGTCGAAGGTCGACGCGACGACCTCGCCGCGCACCGAGCGCTGCATCTCCGTCACTTCCTCCGGCCGCTCGTCGATCAGCAGCACGATCAGGATGATGTCCGGGTGATTGGCCGCGATCGCGTGCGCGATGTGCTGCATGAGCACCGTCTTGCCGCTCTTGGGGCTCGCGACGAGCAAGCCGCGCTGCCCCTTCCCGATGGGCGCGATGATGTCGATCAGCCGACCCGTGATGTTCTCGTCACCTTTCATGTCGCGTTCGAGTTTCAGCGGCTCGTCCGGGAACAGCGGGGTCAGGTTCTCGAACAGGATGCGGTGCTTGGTCGACTCCGGCGGCTGGACATTGACCTTGTCCACCTTGACCAGCGCGAAGTAGCGCTCGCCATCCTTGGGTGTGCGCACCTCGCCCTCGATGGAGTCGCCGGTGTGCAGGTTGAAGCGGCGGATCTGCGACGGCGAGATGTAGATGTCGTCGGTCGACGCCAGGTACGACGTCTCGGGCGAGCGCAGAAACCCGAATCCGTCGGGCAGCACCTCGAGCGTCCCGTCGCCATAGATCGGCTCGCCCGCCTTGGCCTTTTTCTTCAGGATGGCAAACATCAACTCCTGCTTGCGCATCCGGTTGGCGTTGTCGATCTCGAGGCCGGAGGCCATATCGAGGAGTTGCGAGACGTGCTGTGCTTTGAGTTCTGAGAGTTGCATGACTTTTGGAGGGGAAAATGGGGCGCCGTTTGATCGAAGCGGGCGCCCGCGGGGATACGCGGAAACGGCGGCCGGCGGCCGCCGCGGGTCACGCAGGCTGCAGGTTGCGGTCGAGAAACGCCGTCAGTTGCGATTTGGAAAGAGCACCGACCTTGGTGTCGGCAACCGCGCCGTTCTTGAACAGCATCAGCGTCGGAATGCCACGAATTCCGTACTTCGCAGGGACCGCCTGGTTTTCGTCGACGTTGAGCTTGGCGACGGTGAGACGGCCCTTGTACTCGCCCGCGACTTCATCGAGGATCGGCGCGATCATCTTGCAGGGGCCGCACCATTCGGCCCAGTAGTCGACAAGGACCGGGCCGTCGGACTTCAGCACATCCGATTCGAAAGTTGCGTCGCTGACGTACTTGATGTCGCTCATGAAGGATCCTCGCTGGGAATCGCGGCCGGCAGGCGGGGCCGCCGAGAGCAAAGAGCGGAAACGGGAAAGTTGCTGCGAGGGGGAAAGTTTTCAAGTAGCGGTTCGGCAGCAACCGATTGAGGGCAATGCTAGCACTTCGGGCGTAAAACGGAAGCCTCAAACCTACAATCGGTTCGTATTAGCCATCATCGAGCCGTTGGATTGACGCAGGCGCTTACCGAATCCGTCGCTGTCGCCGATGCCGGCTTCTGGCCCGCCGTGGCCGACGCCGTCCTTCGCCTAGTGGGGCCGGACGAGGGTTCCGCGCCCAGGGACCTGCGCCGCGCCGATGTCATCCTGCCCTCCTGGAGCCACGCGCAACCCTTGCGCACGGCGTTGCAGGCGGGACTTCGCGCCGAGGGCAGTCGCGCATTCATCCCGCCACGCATGTACACACTGGCGGCATGGGCCGGCGAAGTTGCGGACGGCGCAATCGAACGCCGCGTCGAGCTGTTCGAGGTCCTGCGCGGCAACGAGTGGGTGCGAACCGCGTTCGGGCCTCAGCCGGCGGCGCTATGGGCACTCGCAACGAACATCGAAGCGGTCTGCGACGAGTTGACTTTTGCGGCGGTCGACGGCTCGGAGGCGCTCGAGGCAAGGATCGAAGCAAGCCTCGCGCGTCACTTTCATCGACGGGCGCTGCGCACCATGCTGCCGCAGGCACAACTCATCCTGCAGCTGTGGCGCGCTTCGATGGCGCGCGACCACGGAGCCATGGCGCGTCTTGCGGTCTTCGATGCGCGCATCCGCGGAGCGACGCGTCCGCTTCTTTTTGTCGCTGCCGGAATGCCGCCTGGGTGGATGCGCGGCCGACTCGTAGCGCTGGCGGAGCGTGTTCCCGTGCATCTGCTCGTGGCCGATGCGGGTGCGGCCGTTGCGGCACGGCCGCTACTGGCCGCCGCCTGGCCGGAGCTGATTGGCGGGGATGCCGCGCCCGCACCGATCGTGGAGCGGGCCCGGTCGGTCACGAAGGCAGAAGCCGCACAGGCCCCCGGGCTGCTGGAAGCCGGCTCACTCGAAGACGAATCGATTGCAGTCTGCGAGCAAGTCGTGAAATGGTTGCGTCCCGAGGGGCAGGGCGACCTCTTCTCCGAGCGAGTCCCTCGTTCGATTGCATTGGTGGCCCTCGATCGGGTCGCAGCACGGCGGGTGCGGGCGCTTCTGGAGCGCGCCGCGATTCTCGTGCGCGACGAAACAGGGTGGAAACTTTCGACAACCAGTGCGGCCGGCGCGGTGATGCGCCTGTTCGAATTGGGCGCAAACGGCTTCCATCATCGCGATCTGCTCGACTGGCTCAAGTCGCCGTTCACGCTGCAGGGGTTTGCTGGCAAGGCTTTCCTGGTCGAGACGATCGACAAGGTGATCCGATCGCGCGGAATCGTCCAGGGCCTGGGGCCGATCGTGCTCGCGCTTCACGAAGCGGCGGCCGCGCGGCCGGAGCAGCCGCATGAACGTGCCATCGAATGGCTGCAATCGCTCGAAACTCACGCCAATCGCCTGTCTGGGGCGACGAGCACGATCGCCGGTTTCGCCCAGGCGCTGCAGGGCGCGCTGTCCGGCCTCGGCATGCGCGCCGCGCTTGCCGCGGATCCTGTCGGCGCGGATGTGCTCGAGATTCTTGACGATCTTCAGGCGCGTGCGGTCGCGTCGGCGGCCATCGGAAGGATCCGGTTTGCGCCGGCGGAGTTTCGTGCGATGGTCGCTGCGCGCTTCGAGGAAGAGACCATCGCCGCAGGTGCAATCGACAGCCCGATCTCGATGGTGTCGCTGTCGGCGACGACGCTGCGCGACTTCGACGCCGCCGTGCTGGTCGGCGCGGACGCCGCGCATCTGCCCGCGCCGCACGTGGAGTCGTTCTTTTTCTCGAACGCCGTACGCGCCGATCTCGGACTGCCCGGCAGGCGCGAGGCGACCCGGGAGCAGGCGGAAAGCCTCGCCGCGTTGCTTGTTCGGGTTCCCCGAGTGATGGCGGTCTGGTGCAGCCGCCGAGACGACGAGCCGCGTGCCATCTCCCCATGGCTGGCTCGTCTGAGGGCCGTTGCGCGGGCGGCTGGCCACGATCCCCTGCGCGCCGCCCAACTGCCTCAGCGACGTGTCGAGCCGGCACCGACCGGACGCCCGGCGCCGCGCGCGCCGCAACGCTTGCTGCCGGAGATATCGGCCACGCAGTACCAGAGCCTGGTCGAGTGTCCGTATCAGTTCTATGCGCGCCACCTGCTGCGCCTGCGCAAGCTGGACGAGGTGACCGACGAGCCGAGCCCCAGCGAGTACGGGAAAGCAGTCCACGAGGTACTGGCGGAGTTTCACCTCGAATGGCGCGACCGGGACCTGCGCGGTGCCTCCGACGAAGAGCTCGCGACGAGCCTCATGCACCACGCCGACCGTGTGTTCGATCCTCTGGTCGAGCGCAGGCCTCGCATGCTCGGACTGCGGCGCCAGTTCGGCGAGACCCAACTCGCCTACCTCGTCTGGTTGCGCAGGCGACTCGGCGAAGGATGGTCCTTCGAAGGCGCGGAAGTCGACCTGCGCAGCCGCTTCGAGGTCGATGCAGCCGGCGTGCAGGCGGTCGAACTCAAAGGACGGATCGACCGCATCGATGTCCGCGGCGACGAAGTCGAAGTGCTCGACTACAAGGCGCGCAGGAAGCAGCAACTGAGCGAAGACCTTGCACTCGCGGGCGAGAACGTGCAACTGCCATTCTATGGACTGCTCTATCCGGGCAGGGTGAAGCGGGCAGCATTCGTATTCCTGCAGCGAACCTCGGACCGGCAGGATCAGGTGGGTACGCTGGCGCCGCGGCAGGAGTATCCGAAGCTGGTCGAGGCTCTGCGGGTCCGGCTGCGCGGCGACCTGGCGCGGATCGCAGGCGGGGAGCGCCTGCCTGCGCTCGGCAACGAAGTCGTGTGCGAATGGTGCGAGATGCGCGGCCTGTGCCGGCGCGACTTCTGGCACGAATCAGGCGAGCCACGATGAGCGATTATCTTGCCGACGGCATGCCGATCGACGCCGATGCCTTCGTCGCGCGCGCGCTCGATCCGCGCGCGAGTTGCGTGGTGGAGGCGTGCGCCGGCAGCGGCAAGACGTGGCTTCTTGTAGGTCGGATCGTGCGGCTCCTGCTGGCGGGCGCGGCTCCGTCGGAGATCCTCGCCATCACGTTCACGCGCAAGGCGGCCCAGGAGATGCGACTGCGGCTTGCAGCCGATCTTCAGGAAATGGCGTTCGCATCGAACGCAGGGGTGGAATCGCTGCTGCGCCAACGCGGTGTCGACCCTGCGCAGGCACGCATGCAGGTTCCCGCGGCACGTCTGCTCTACGAGCGCGTGCTGGCGGCCGAGATCGGCCCCACCATCGACACGTTCCACGGGTGGTTCCTGCGCCTGCTGAAGTGCGCGCCGCTGGACGCCGGCGTTCCCTTCGCGCCGTCGATGCTCGAACACACCGATCGCCTGCGCAACGATGCGTGGCAGTTATTTGCGCAGCACATGAGGGAGCCCGCATACGAGGCTATTCGCGACGCGTACGTCGAAATGGTCGCGCGGCTCGGTGCGGCCAACGCGAACGGAACGCTCGACGACCTGCTGCAGCGGCGGGCCGACTGGTGGAGTTTCGCGGCAGCTTCGTCGGAGGCACCGCTCCAGCGCGCCGTGCGGCCGATGCGCGACGCTCTGATCGCCAGCGGCTTCGATCCCGACGCAATGCCGGCGAACAGCCTGCGCGACGCGCGTTTTCTCGTGGCGGTGCAAGCGTACATGCCGCTTCTTCGTTCCCTGCCGACGGACTCGTCGAAGATCTCGGCGGCCCGCCAGGGGTTGGAAGATGGCATCGCCGCCCTCGAGCGGGATGTGCAGAACGCGTTCGGACTGATTCGCGATGCGCTTTATACGCAGGACGCAACGTTGCGCAAGGATCTTCTGCCTGAAAAATGGATGCCGCCGAAATTGCTCGCGCCGGCCGCGGACCGCTATCGCCGGGCGTGGGAGGCGCTCATCGCCGAGTTCGAAAGGATCGCGCTTGCGCAGGACGAGTTCGACGCGGTCCAGCTCAACTCCGTTGCGCTCGCTGCAGGGCCGGCATTGATCGCGGCCTACGAGGAACTGAAGGCACGTCAGCAGTTGCTCGACTTCACGGACCTGGAATGGCACGCATGGCGCCTGCTCGGCGACGAGGAGCACGCGGCCCACGTCCAGTCCCAACTCGACGCCCGTTATCGCCACGTGCTGGTCGACGAATTCCAGGATACGAATCCGATCCAGTGGCAGGCGCTGGAACGGTGGCTGGCCGCCTACGGTGGCGCGGGTGACCGTCCGACGGTCTTCATCGTCGGCGATCCCAAGCAGTCGATCTACGCATTCCGGCGTGCCGAGCCGCGGCTCTTCGATGCGGCCATTGCGCTGCTCGCGCGCGATTTCGGCGGCACGCACCTGCGGACCAACGTGACGCGGCGGAACGCGCGGGCGATCGTGCGTGCACTCGACGCGGTCTTCTTGCTGCGCAACCCGCTCTACCAGCAGCAGTCGACGAGCGCGCCGCGCGAGGGAAGTGTCATCCGTCTCGACCTCGTCGCGGCATCCGAGCGGCGCGAAAAACCCGGCGCGGCCGATGTGGGCATGCGCGACGTTCTGGTCGACGCGCGACCGGAAGCCGAATCGGACGCGCGGTATCGCGAGGGTACCGTGATTGCCGGGGCGATCAAGAGTCTTGTCGCGACGACGACGATCGACGACAAGGAGGGTTCGCGTCCGGCGCGCTGGTCGGATGTCCTCGTACTCGTGCGGCGGCGGACCTGGCTCGATTCGCTCGAGCGTGCGCTGCGTGAGGCGGACGTCCCTTTCGTCAGCGATCGGATGGGCGGCCTGCTCGGAACGCTCGAGGCAGACGATCTTATCGCGACGCTCGAGTTCCTGGCCGCGCCCTACGCGGACGTGAAGCTCGCGCATGCACTGCGTTCGCCGCTCTTCGGCGCGAGCGACGAGGACCTTTTGAGCCTTGCGCCACCCTTGCCGCGCGATCCGCCGGCGGCAGCCGATGACGACGGTCGGACGACACCCGCGCCGCCCGTCGCCGGTTCGAGTTGGTGGAGGCGGCTGCGGGCGATGGAGAATCCAGGCGCGGCGCTGGAACGCGCGCGCTCGCTGCTGCAATCGTGGCGGGAGCTCGCTGGCGTCCTGCCCGTGCACGACCTCCTCGATCGTATTTTCTTCGAGGGCGACGTACGCCGTCGGTTTGCGGCCGCGGCGCCGGCATCCATGCACTCGCAAGTACAGGCGAACCTGGATCGCGTCCTCGAACTGGCGCTGTCGATCGACTCGGGTCGATATCCGAGCCTGCCGCGCTTCCTCGACGAAGTGGCCGCGTTGCGTCGCGCGCGCGACCAGGAAGCGCCCGGCGAAGGCCAGGCCGCACAGGGCGATGCGGTGCGGGTCTCGACGGTTCACGGCGCGAAGGGATTGGAGAGCGAGATCGTCGTGCTTGCCGACGCGCACATCTACTGGGAAGGGGAGCGCGGCTTCCGCACGCTCGTCGGCTGGCCCCCGGAGGCGTCGTTCCCGCATCACGTCTCCGTCCTCGGTCGAACTGCCGTGAGCGGCGCCGCGCGTCGTCGCTGGCTCGACATCGAGCGAGAGCGCGGCCAACAGGAATACTGGAACCTCCTGTACGTCGCGGCGACCCGGGCACGTCAGGTATTGGTCGTATCGGGAGTGGTACCTCAGAAGAAGGACCAGCGTTACGACGACACTTGGTACACGCGATTCGAAGGGATCGCGGGTCTGGCGCCGCTGCCGGTCGTTGCCGTCGAAACGCCAGGCGTGGACGACGTACCGAGCGTGCGCGATTTCCTGCCCGTGGCGTGCGCGACGGGCGTGCCGCGTGTGGTCTTGAGTGACGACCCGCTGCGCCTCGGGCGTGCGTGGCATTCGCTGCTGGAGCGTGCGAGCACCGTCGACCAGCTGGAGCGGATCGATCGCGATCGCGTGGGAAGCCGCTTCGGCCTCGACAGCGCCCAGGTCGCGGGCGTGTTCGATGCGGCGCGTACGGTCCTTGCGGCACCCCACCTCGCGCGGTTCTTCTTGGCGGGGGACGCGGAACTCGAGGTGATCGACGAGGACGGTGCGCTGCTGCGGCTCGATCGTCTTGTCGACGTCGACGACGCATGGTGGGTCATCGACTTCAAATGGCGCGTGACGGCGGCGGAACGCTCGAGCTACACGCGGCAGGTGGAGCGCTACTGCCGCATCGTGCGGTCGATTCATCCGAACCGGTCCGTGCGCGGCGTGCTGATCGTGGCCGACGGCGAGTTGATCGAAATCGACTGATAAGATCGAACACGGCGGGCCCCCTCGCATGCAGGTGCCGTGAATCTGGTCAGGTCGGGAACGAAGCAGCCATAGCGGACTTCCTGCGGTGCCGAGGACAAGGCTCGCCTCTTCGCCGGAAGGGCGAAGAGGCGAGCTTCGCTCCTCTTGAGTTGCAGGACGGGGCTGTGGCCCCCTCCTGGACCTCCCCCTTGACCACGGACTGTGATGAAACGGCCATGAGTTTTCACATCGAACCGGCGCGGGCGCAGGACACGGCGATCCTGCATTCGCTCGTGCGCGGACTCGCGGAGTACGAGAGGCTCGTGCACCAGATGGTCGGGACCGAGGCGCAGTTGCGCGATGAACTGTTCGGGGACCATCCGGTGATCGAGGCGGTGATCGGTTGGGAGGCTGGTCGTGCGGTCGGCTTTGCGCTGTTCTTCCACAATTTCTCGACATTCCTCGCGCGGCGGGGGCTCTATCTGGAAGACCTGTTCGTGCTGCCCGACGCCCGCGGCCGTGGCTACGGGAAGGCGCTGATCCGTCATCTCGCACGGCTCGCGGTGGCGCGTGAATGTGGCCGCTTCGAATGGGCGGTGCTCGACTGGAATCGGCCCGCGATCGACTTTTACCGTGCACTTGGCGCCGATCTGCTTCCGGACTGGCGCATTTGCCGGCTAACGGGCGATGCGCTGAAGCAGCTCGCGGCGCAGAGCTAGACTCGACCGATCACCCCTCGAGTCCGTCCCGCATGTCCTACACCGTCCTGGCCCGCAAGTGGCGCCCGCGCGACTTCTCGTCGCTGGTGGGGCAGGACCACGTGGTTCGGGCGCTGACGCACGCGCTCGAGCAGCAGCGCCTGCATCACGCATACCTGTTCACCGGCACGCGCGGCGTCGGCAAGACGACGCTGTCGCGCATCCTCGCCAAGGCGTTCAACTGCGTCGGGCCGGACGGCAAGGGCGGCGTGACGGCGACGCCGTGCAACCGGTGCGAGGCTTGCACGGCGATCGACGCCGGACGGTTCGTCGATTACATCGAGCTCGACGCCGCCAGCAACCGCGGGGTCGACGAGATGACGACGCTGCTCGAGCGTGCGATCTACGCGCCCAGCAACGCGCGCTTCAAGGTCTACATGATCGACGAAGTGCACATGCTGAGCACCCACGCGTTCAACGCGATGCTCAAGACGCTCGAGGAGCCGCCGGAATACGTCAAGTTCATCCTGGCGACCACGGACCCGCAGAAGGTGCCGATGACCGTGCTGTCGCGCTGCCTGCAATTCAACCTGAAACAGATGACGCCGGGCGCGATCGCGAGCCATCTGCAGCGGATCGCGGGCGAGGAAAAGGCGGCGGCCGAGGCCCCCGCGCTGCGGATGCTCGCCCGTGCCGCGCGCGGGAGCATGCGCGACGGATTGAGTCTGCTCGACCAGGCGATTGGCTACGGCGCGGGCAGCATCACGCTGGACGGCGTGCGCGGCATGTTGGGGACGATCGATGCCGGCGTCCTGGTGCGGCTACTCGATGCCCTGATCGCGCGCGATGCCAAGCAGATGCTGGCGATCGCCGACGAGATGGCGGAACACAGCCTCTCGTTCGCCGAGGCGATGCGCGACCTCGGGAGCCTCCTCCACTGGGTCGCCCTGGCGCAACAGCTGCCCGAGGCGATCGGCGACGATGTCGACCAGGCCGATGCGGTGCGCCGGCTGGCGCAAGAGATGGCACCGGACGAAGTTCAGCTCTACTACCAGATCGCGCTGCATGGTCGCAACGATCTTGGGCTCGCGCCGGACGAATACGCCGGATTCACGATGACGCTGCTGCGCATGCTGGCGTTCGCTCCAGCGGACTCGGAGAGCGTGCCGGTGCGGCAGGCCGCATTGATGGCGACGCGCCCGCCGCGCACGTCCGCGCCGGCCCCGGCCGGTGGCAGGCTTGCACGCCCCGCGGCCGCAACGTCGTCGCCATTGGACGCTCGAGCGCCGTCCCGGAAAAGCGACTGGCCCGCACTGGTCGCAGGACTTGCGGTAAGCGGCATGACACGCGAACTCGCCGTCGGCAGCGAGCTGGTTAGCGCGGACGGCGATGTGTTTCGCCTGCGTGTCGCGGTCAAGGCGCTGGCCGAACCCAGTACGGTCGACCGCCTGCGCGCGGCTCTGAGCGCGGCGCTCGGCCGCCAGGTCCGGGTGAACATCGAGGTGGGCGAAACGGGCGACACGGCGGCCGCGCGCGCCGAGCGCGCTCGGAGCGAGAAGCAGAAGCGCGCCGAGCAATCGATCTACAACGACCCCTTCGTGCAACAATTGATCGACAACTTCGGTGCGGTGGTCGATCCATCGTCGATCAAGCCCGCGGACTAGGGCATCGATCTGGAGGCAAAGGCATCATGATGAAAGGGCAACTCGCTGGCCTGATGCAGCAAGCGCAGAAGATGCAGGAGAACATGAAGCGCCTGCAGGATGAACTTGCGCAGATCGAGGTCGAAGGCCAGGCCGGGGCAGGGATGGTCAAGGTGACCATGACATGCAAGTACCAGGTCCGGCGCGTCGCCATCGACCCGTCCCTGGTGGGCGACGACAAGGACATGCTGGAAGATCTCGTCGCCGCCGCGGTCAACGATGCGGTACGCCGTGCCGAAGAGACGTCGCAGCAGAAGATGGCGTCGATGACCGCGGGTCTGCCGCTTCCGCCGGGATTCAAGCTGCCGTTCTGATCCGCTGCGCACGCAGCGGATGCCCGCATTGAAGCTCGGACCCGTTCTCGACAACCTGATCGACGCGCTGAAACGCCTGCCGGGCATCGGGCCGCGCTCCGCGCAGCGCATCGCGTTCCACCTGCTCCAGCACGATCGCGACGCAGCGGTTGCACTCGGCCAGGCGCTTCTCGAGGCGGCGCGCGAAGTCCGCCATTGCGCCCGCTGCAACACGCTGACCGAGCTCGACATCTGCGACACGTGTGCAAGCGCGCGCCGCGATGCGGGGCTGCTGTGTGTCGTCGAAAGTCCAGCCGATCAGCTGACCATCGAACAATCGCTTGCGTATTCAGGGTTGTACTTTGTACTGCTCGGCCGCCTCTCGCCGCTCGACGGCATCGGCCCGCGCGAAATCCAGATGGAGCGGCTGCTTGCCCGCGCCACGGACGGCTCGGTGCGCGAGGTGATCATCGCGACCTCGTTCACACCCGAGGGCGACGCGACCGCGCACTACATCAGCGAATTGCTGCGCGCCCGCGACCCGCAGTTGAAGCTGACGCGCCTGGCGCGCGGCGTCCCCGCCGGCGCCGAACTCGAATACACCGACGTCAACACGATTGCCCAGGCCATGCTCGACCGGCGCGCGGCGTGACAGCGCGCGGGTTTCCCGGATCCGATCCGGCACTCAGGCGGCTTTGCGGCGCAGGCGAGGGCGGGGCTGGCGCGGCCGTGCCGCGACGGCCCGCTCCGCCACGATCTTCCAATCGGGGAGAGCGCTGCGCAGCGACTTCGCCTCCGCCGCGTCGCACTCGACGAGCAGCATCGGACCCGAGACGTCCAAGACCCGCACGCCGGCGCGAGCGACCGATTGGAGCGCCCGGTCCTTGCTGACCGTGCCGGGCCCACTGTAACGAAGAACGAAACGACTCATTGCGCCATTATCGAGGCATCCCGTGGCCTTGCAAGGCGTGCGGCAAGGCGAGATCGAGGTTTCCTGTCAGGGCGAGGCGCTCGATCTCGTCGGCGCGCGCCGTATCGCGAGCCTGCCCGAGTACGTCGGGACGCCGGGCCAGCCGGCAAGCCAGTGCTGCGGTCGCAAGCGGGCAAGCCATCGAGGTGCCGTCCATCACGCCGAGTCCGTCGGGCGGCATCGTCGAGACGATGCCCAGGCCAGGAGCCGCGAGGTCGATCTCGGGCCCGCGATTCGAGAAGCGGGCGATGAAGCAGGGGTCGCCGTCGAACTCGCGCCCGAATGGTCGTTCCACCTCCTCCGCCTGCGTCGCGTCGCGCGGCCAGCGGCCGCGCACGCCCACAGCACTCACCGCCATGGCAAGCGCGTGGCGCCCGGGCCATGCGACCGGTCCGCCCTCGTTGCCGGCAGCGACGATGCACAGCACGCCCCGCGAGCGGGCGTCCTTGATCGCCTCGTCGGTCAGCACGTCGAGCGGCCCGCCGCCGAGGCTCATGTTGAGCAGGTCGCAGCCGTCGGCGACGGCCCGGTCGATCGCCTTGGCGATTGCGAAGTTGGAGGCGCCGTCATCCTTCCTTCCGAAGACACGATAGGCCCGCACTCGCGCCGCAGGAGCGGTCCCGCGAAAGGTGGGTCCGTTGGCGCCGACCAGGCCTGCGACGTGTGTGCCGTGACCATCGATGTCGAACCAATCCGTCTCGTCCTCGCCGTAAACGGTGTTCACACCGCCTGCGACCTGCAACCATGGGTGTGGCCCGCAGCCGGTATCGATCACGCCGATCGTGACGCCGCGCCCGTCTTCATCCTGGGCGGGGCCGTAGCAGGCGGCGCGGGAATCGGCGAAGTCGGGCTCGATGGGGCGCAACCGGACTGGATCGGGCCCGGCTGCATGGTTGCGGATCACGCGCGGCCAGGCCTTCACGCGCGGAAACAGGTAGAGACGTTCAATCGTGCGGGTGGTCGCTGGCAGACGGAGGCGCACCTGGCCGCGGCGATTGGTCCGGCCCTGGGCGCCCCGGCCCTCCGCGAAGTCGATGAAGGCGATCACCTCGACGTCGGCCACCGGCGTCGCGTCGGAGAGAAGCTCGACGGTGAGCACGACGCCGGCCGCCGAAGCCGTCGCGCTGCGCGTCGCCGGAATTCTCACGGACGGTCGAGGTGCACGCGCCGGCTGATAGAAGACCTCGGGAACGATGCGTGTGCCGGGGTGCGCGCGCCGGAAATCGCCGATCGCGCCGGTGGGCAGCGTGACGAGCTTCGCGCCGGTCTCGCGAATCGAGTCGAGAACCAGGAGGTGTGACGGGCGCTCCAGATGAGGCGCCGGTGTCAACGACGCAAGAAACTGCAACGTTGCGGGTGCGGAGTAGGGTTCACTGGCGACGAATCCGCGCGTCGGCAAGAGGATGTAGCGCGCCTGCAATCGAGTCTCCTGGTTCGGGGTTCGGCGTCGATTGTGAGCCGATCCACGCCGCCGCAGGTCGTGCACCACTCGCCGCGTACTCCGCCACACCGCCGCTATAGTTTCGCTTGATTGACCGCGCCGCATGGCGCACCGAAAACGAGACAGCACGGAGAAACGATGACGATCTTCATGCGCCGGCGCGAGCTGCTGGTGGCCGCCGCCGGGGCAGTCGCGGGCGCGGCAACCGGAGCGAGCGCGCAGACACTCGAGAAGAGCAGGCTCACGATCGCGGTCGGCGGCAAGAACCTCCTCTACTACCTCCCGCTCAGCATCGCCGAGCAGCTCAAGTATTTCCAGGCCGAGGGGCTCGACGTGGAGATCGTGGACTTCGCGGGTGGCGCCAAGGCGCTGCAGGCAGTCGTCGGCGGCAGTGCCGATGTCGTGTCGGGGGCCTTCGAACACACCTTGAACATGCAGGCCAAGGGCCAGCTGATGCGCGCCTTCGTGCTGCAAGGGCGGGCGCCGCAGATCGTGCTCGGTGTCGGCACCAGGACACTGCCCAACTACAAGTCGATCGCGGACCTCAAGGGCAGGAAGATTGGCGTCACCGCACCGGGCTCGTCGACCAACATCCTCGCCAATTTCGTGCTCGCGAGGGGTGGCGTGAAGCCGGCCGATGTCTCGATCATCGGCGTCGGCGCGTCGCAAGGCGCCGTGGCCGCACTGCGCGCGGGGCAAATCGACGCGATCTCCAATCTCGACCCGGTGATCACGATCCTTTCCCGGGCAGGCGACATCAAGATCGTTTCTGATACCCGCGACGTTGCTGAAGCGGATCGCGTCTTCGGCGGACCGATGCCCGGCGGCTGCCTGTACGCGCCGGTGACGTTCCTCGAGAGGCACCCG
This sequence comes from Burkholderiaceae bacterium, assembly GCA_035502095.1. Lineage (GTDB taxonomy): Bacteria > Pseudomonadota > Gammaproteobacteria > Burkholderiales > Burkholderiaceae_F > JAKANT01. The sequence goes on along the minus strand of DATJUX010000044.1, from coordinate 225,657 downwards.
AACACGACGCAAGCCCTGGTCAATGCGATGGTGCGCGCGTGCAAGTGGATCCAGCAGGCGGGACCTGGCGAAATCATCAAGGTCGTGCCCGAGTCCTACCAGCTCGGCGATCGCGCGATCTACATCGATGCGTATCTCAAGGCCAAGGGCGCGCTATCGCCGGACGGTGCGTTTCCGGAAGCAGGTTCCGCCACCGCCTACCGCGCCCTGGCGAGCGTCGACGAAGCAATCGCCAAGACGAAGCTGGACCTGAAGGCCAACTTCACCAACGAATTCGTCAGGAAGGCAAACGCTCGTTATCCGAAGGGCTGAACACCTGGTCCATCGTTCCCGCCGGCCGGCCGACATGTCGCGGAATATGCCTGTCAATGCGGAGGTGCCGGCCCTGGCGCTGGACGAGGTCTCGTGCACGTTCGTCGGGCGCGACCCGCGCGTCGCCCGGTATACGGCGATCGACTCCGTGAGCTTGCGTGTCGCGCCGGGTGAATTCGTCACTGTCGTCGGTCCAACAGGGTGCGGAAAGAGCACGCTGCTCAACGTGGCCGCCGGCCTGCTGATTCCGAGCCGTGGCACGGTGCGCGTCTTCGGCAGCGTGCTGGACGGGCTCAATACCCGCGCGGGGTATATGTTCCAGTCGGAGGCGTTGATGCCGTGGCGGACGGCGCTGGCAAACGTCACGGCCGGACTCGAGTTCCGCCGTGTGCGGGCGCAGGATGCAAGGCAGCTCGGCGAAGCCTGGCTCGACCGCGTCGGCCTCGGCGGCTTCGGCGATCGCTACCCGCATCAGCTCTCCGGCGGAATGCGCAAGCGTACGGCGCTGGCGCAAACGCTGGTGCTCGATCCCGACATCATTCTCATGGACGAACCGTTCTCCGCGCTCGACATCCAGACGCGCCAGCTGATGGAGAACGAGGTGCTGCAGCTGTGGGCGGCCAAGCGCAAGGCTGTCCTCTTCATCACGCACGACCTCGACGAGGCGATCGCATTGAGCGACCGGGTCGTGGTGTTTTCGGCCGGGCCGGGGGCGCATCCGCTGGGCTCCTTCGCGATCGATCTGCCGCGGCCCCGCGATGTCGCCGAAGTCCGCGTGCTGCCGGCATTCATCGAGCTGCATCGCGCCATCTGGGATGTCCTGCGCGGCGAAGTGCTCAAAGGATATGCGCAGCAGACGAAGGCGAACTGACATGTGGCGCGCGCTCAAGCCCCGTGCGAGGACCCTGCCGCTGTGGCAGGCGGTCGTACTGCTGGCGGTCTTTGTCGCCTGGCACGTACTGACGAAGCCCGGCTTGATCCCTCCATTCCTGTTCGAAAACGATCGGCAGGCCGCGTTCTTCTTCGGCGAGCCCTTGAAGGTGCTTGCGCGCATCGCGGACTGGTTCTTCGCGACGCGAGATATCTACGGACATCTCGCGGTGACGCTCGTCGAGACTGTGCTCGCGTTCGTCATCGGGACCGCGGGGGGATTGGCGGTCGGCCTGTGGCTCGCGCTCAGTCCGATCGCGGCCGCCATCCTCGACCCGTACATCAAGGGGCTGAATTCGATGCCGCGCGTGATCCTGGCGCCGATCTTCGCGGTCTGGTTCGGGCTTGGCGTGGCATCCAAGGTAGCGCTCGGCTTCACGCTCGTCTTCTTCATCGTCTTCTTCAACGTGTACCAGGGCGTCAAGGAGGTCAGCCCGACGATCCTTGCCAACGCACGGATGCTGGGCGCCAACCAGCGTCAGCTACTGCGCCATGTCTACCTCCCGAGCGCGACGAGCTGGGTCTTTTCGTCCTTGCACACGTCCGTCGGCCTGGCCTTTGTCGGCGCGGTGGTGGGTGAATACCTCGGGTCGGCGCGCGGCGTGGGCTACCTGATCCTGCAGGCCGAGGGCACGTTCGACATCAACACCGTCATGGCCGGGATCCTCGTCCTGACGGCCTTTGCCCTCGTCCTGGACTGGGGCGTGGGATGGGCCGAAGGTCGTCTGATGAAATGGCAGCCGCGGACGGGCGAAACCGAGCGAATCTGAAGCTGCGGCTTGCGCTAGGGTGGGTGGCCCGGCGCGGACCGCCCTTTCGGTCGCGCGCCTTCGACCGAGAGTTGCCCTTGGACACTACGACGGCCTGGCAATCCCCCGAAGCTCCAGTGACGCCATTCTGGCGCCGGATGCCGAAGTTATTCCTGTTTCCCGCAGCCAAGCCATCCCTGTGGCGGATCGGCGCCGCGTCATTGGCCTACGGTATCGCGGGCTGGATCTTCGGCCGGAGCATGTTCACCTCGCCTCTGCTCGGGGTTGTGCTGCTGCTGGCGGTGGCGCTCGGGAGTGCGGTCTTTCTCTCGCGGTACGGGTTCCTGATCATCGAGCGCACCGCGGCGGGCTATCTGCGCCAGGACCAGTACCCCGACTTCGCCGAGGAAGGCAGCCCCAACCGGCCCTACAAGATGTTCCTGATCATGATGGTCGTGCCGATCGTGATCGGCCTGGTCAGCGCCGTCTTCAAGAGTCACCTGCTCATGGCCGTGCTTTTCATCGGCTCCGCGCTGCTGCTTCCCGCGAGCTGCATGGTCATGACGATGACCGACAGCTTCTTCGATTCGATCAACCCGCAGCGATGTTTCGAGGTCGCGCGCAAGATCGGCCAGCCCTATCTCGCCCTGTGTCTCTTCCTGCTGCTGCTTTTCATCAGCTCGCAGCAGGCCGCCGATCTGGTGATGCCGCGTTTTGACGCGCAGATGCCGGCCCACGCCAAGAACATCGAAGGGGGCGCAACGCCACAGGCGATCGCAGGTGCCCTCGGCCGTACGATGGGACTTGCGTTCTTCGCGCTCACGTTCGTCGGCAGCTATTTCTTCTTCCTCATGTGCTCACTGATCGGCTACGCGATGTACCAGTACGCCGACGCTCTGGGCGTGTCGGTGGTCGGGCCCGGCGAGGCGCGCACGATCGGCCGCATCAGCTCCGCCGAGCACCAGCGCCGCACCCGCGACGCGCTGATCGGACAGATGGTCGCGGCAGGCGAGATGCGCGAGGCGATCGACATGCTCAATGCCGATCTGCGCGAAAAACCGAGCGACCTGTCGCTGCACGGGCGGCTGCACAAGCTGCTCCTGATCGAGGGCGCGACGCCGCGCATCGAAGATCACGCCGAACGCTACATCGAGCTGCTGGTCAAGACGGACAACGTGCGCGAGGCACTTCCGCTGGTCGAAGCCGCGTTCGCGCGGCGGCCGGACTACGAGCCGCGCAAGGTGGAGCTGGTGGTTCCGCTCGCGCGCGGCGCGCTGGCGGCGGGCAAGCCGAAGCTCGCCGCGCAACTGATTCGCGGCTTCGACAAGCGCCATCGCATGCACCCGGACATACCGCACATCTACCTGCTCGGGGCGCAGATCATGCTCGAGGCCGGCGCGCCGCGTGCACAGGCGATGCGGATGCTCGAACATGTCGTCGGCAACTACTCGGAGCACCCCGCCGCCACCGAAGCGAAGCGGCTGCTCGAGCGGCTGATGCGTCTGAGCCAGGTCGAGGGGCGCGCCGCCTAACGGCTCAGGTCGATGCGCAGCGAGTCCCCGGGCCCGGAATTCGGTGCCCGGATCGACATCGGCATCTGGCGATTGGGTGGCAGGCCGCCGATGTCGTCGGGCGAGGGGAAGTATTGACTCAGGCGTACCTTGACGTGGTCGGCGGGCTGGCGCAACCCGTGCCGGGTATAGGTCGTGAAGAGGCCGAGCAGGCAGTCAGCGATCTGGCGCGCGTACAGCGTGCGCATGTTCTCGTCCGACAGCAGCGAGTCGAGCACGCGCAGCGCGGCCGCGTCCTCGCGGAAACGCACGAGGCGGCGCGTGAGCCGAAGCTGTTCGTCGACCGGCAACACCTGCAGCACCTTCGGCTGCGTCATCGACATGAACGCTTTGCGAAACTCCTCAGGATGATGCTTGCTGCGTGACCACAACACGCGCAGCGCGGCATCCTTGAGTTCTTCGGCATCCGCACCGAGCAAGGCCATGTTGAAGCAGGCGGCCATGTAGTCGACGCGGTTCGGGTGCAACTCGCACAACTCGCGATAGAGGCGCGTGGCGCGCTTGGTATCGAGGCGCGCAGCCGCCTCCTGCGCCTGCCGTGCGAGTTCCGACTGCTCTTCCTGCCGTCTCTCGTCCCCGAACTCTGCGTCGAGCAGCGTGTCGATGCGCTTGGCGTCCTTCGGCTTGAGCAGCCAGGCAAGCAATGCACCGGCGACGAAACCGCCGAGATGAGCCCCGTAGGCAATGCGCGATCCGGGTTCGGAACTCCACTGGTAAAGCTCGTTCGCGATCCAGACCGGCAGAAGCGCGAGTGCGGGAACGCGCGCGGTGTCGAAGTAGACGAACACCCAATAGAAGACGGGCACCCGGCGCGTACCGTAGATCACGGCGACCATCGCCATGGCCGCCGAAATCGCGCCTGATGCGCCGATGAGCGAGTCCGGCGTGAGGAAGAGGTGAATCGCGCCGGCCGCGACTCCGCCGGCAAGGTATCCGAGAAGAAAGCGCAGGCGGCCAAGCCCCGCCTCGGCAAACGGACCTGCGAGGAGCAGAACGATCATGTTGCCGAGCAGGTGGCCGAGGTCCGCGTGCAGGAACAGGTGCGTGACCAGGCGCCAGGGCTCGGTCCAGCCGGGCTTCAGGGAAAAGCGCTCGATGAACGCCTGGCCAAGGGTCGCTTCGAACTCGCGGCGCTGTTGCGCCCAGGTTCCGAACTGCGCGTCATTCGGTGTGACGATGAGGCGCGCGCGCAGGTCGCGCATGAACTCCGGATCGCTCTGCATGAGTTGGAGCGCGGGTCCGACGCCATCCTTGGTCGTGATGGAGCGCAGTTTTACCAGGCGCTCGTGGGAGGCACGATCGCTGCGATCGATCAGCCAGGCCTCGTAGCGAGGCAATTCGATGCGCGGCAGATCGGAATTGACGTATTCCTGATAGGCCTTCTGGTAGATCGCCCCGTCGCGGCTCTGGAAGGCGAAGAACACCAGCACGCAGACCGCGACGATCAGGAACGTCGCTACCGGCAGTGAGCGGGCAGTGAAACGTGTCTGATACGGCAGGATCAACATCGGGTCAGTGCGCGCGTCCGAGAACCTGGTTTTGCCGTTGCGCCGCGCGGCGTCCGGCGCGCGTCGAGATCGGAATCGGAGAGGAGTCTGCGCTTCGGGGTTCGACGTGCGCGTGTATGGTGCCTGCACGCGGCCGACTGGTTCGCGCGCGGACCGCCAGTATTCGACGGAACTTCAGGCTTTTCGCAATCGCTGTCATACCTGACCCAGCGCGAGTCCTTAGCCATTTAAGTGTAGCGATCGCGGCAGAATGGGGCCGCACCGCGCGTCCGCGCGGTGCGGCCATGTGTCCCAACTGTCCGCTAACCAGTCGGGATCGTGGCGCCCGAGCGTCGTGGTGACGATCCATCCGGCGGGGCCGATATAATTCGCCGCCTGCGCTGCGGCACCGCGCCGCCCAGGCCCGTTTCGCCAGCCTGGCGCAGGCGGCGGACGCTGACCCGATCGGCCGCGCCTTTCCCAGGAGTCCTCGTTTGCTCCCGCTTGAAACAAGAGCCGTCCTTGCGCTCGCGGACGGCACGGTGTTTCGCGGCCGTTCGATCGGCGCGCCCGGCGAAACGATGGGCGAAGTGGTCTTCAACACCGCGATCACCGGTTACCAGGAGATCCTCACCGACCCGAGCTACTGTCGGCAGATCGTTACGCTGACGTACCCGCATATCGGCAACACCGGCGTCAACGAGGAAGATGTCGAGGCTGCCGGGGTTCACGCGGCCGGTCTGGTGATCCGCGACCAGCCGCCCCTGCACTCGAACTTCCGCGCCTCGCGTTCGCTGGGGGAGTACCTGGCCTCCGAGAACGTCGTGGCGATCGCCGACATCGATACTCGCAAGCTCACGCGCGTGCTCCGCGACCGCGGGGCGCAGGCCGGTGCGATCCTCGTCGGCAGCGATGAAGATCGCGCGATCGCGCTAGCACGCTCGTTTCCCGGCATGGCGGGCCTCGACCTGGCCGGCGTCGTTTCGGTCGAGCGTCCGTACGAATGGACGGAGACTGCGTGGGAGCTCGGACGCGGTTTCGGCACCTTGCGGGACAGTCGCCTGCACGTGGTCGCGTACGACTTCGGGGTCAAGCGCAACATCTTGCGTCTGCTTGCGGCGCGCGGCTGCAGGATCACGGTGGTGCCTGCGCGTACCTCCGCCACCGATGTCCTCTCTCTCAGGCCCGATGGGATTTTCCTGTCCAACGGCCCGGGTGATCCGCAGCCGTGCGAGTACGCGATCGACGCCTGCCGGACACTGGTCGACCGACGGCTGCCGGCGTTCGGCATCTGCCTGGGGCATCAGATCATGGGTCTCGCAGCCGGGGGGCGGACGCTGAAGATGAAGTTCGGCCACCACGGCGCGAATCATCCGGTGCAGGACCTTGAAAGCGGCAAGGTGCTGATCACGTCACAGAACCATGGTTTTGCGGTCGATCCGGCAAGCCTAACCGACAACTGCAAGGTGACGCACGTCTCCCTGTTCGATGGCACCTTGCAGGGGTTCCGTCGCACCGACCGGCCCGCGTTCTGTTTTCAGGGTCATCCCGAGGCGAGCCCTGGACCCCATGACATCGGTTACTTGTTCGACCGATTCGTGAGCCTGATGGAGGAGGCGCGCCGCTAGCGCGACGACGAATGCCGAAGCGCACCGACCTCGAGCGCATTCTTGTCATCGGCGCCGGCCCGATCGTGATCGGGCAGGCGTGCGAGTTCGACTACTCCGGCGCACAGGCGTGCAAGGCGCTGAAGTCGGAAGGCTACCGGGTCATCCTGGTCAACTCGAACCCGGCGACGATCATGACCGACCCGGGGACGGCGGACGTGACCTATATCGAGCCGGTCACCTGGCAGGTCGTCGCGGCGATCATCGCGCGGGAGCGGCCCGACGCGATCCTCCCGACGATGGGCGGACAGACGGCGCTCAACTGTGCCATGGACCTCCATCGCAACGGCGTTCTCGAGAGGTTCGGTGTCGAGTTAATCGGCGCGTCGCCGGCCGCGATCGACAAAGCCGAAGACAGGCAGAAGTTCAAGCAGGCGATGGCCGACATCGGCCTTGCCTCCGCCCGCTCAGGCATCGCGCATTCGGTGGACGAAGCGCGCGCGATCCAGTCACGACTCGGCTTTCCGGCAGTGATCCGCCCGAGCTTCACGCTCGGTGGTTCGGGCGGCGGCGTGGCCTGGAACGTGGAAGAGTTCGTAGACATCTGCAATCGCGGCCTCGACCTGTCTCCGACCCGCGAACTGCTGATCGAGGAATCGCTCCTCGGGTGGAAAGAGTTCGAAATGGAAGTCGTGCGCGACCGCGCCGACAACTGCATCATTGTGTGTTCGATCGAGAACCTCGACCCGATGGGCATCCACACCGGGGACTCGATCACGGTCGCTCCCGCGCAGACGCTGACCGACAAGGAATACCAGTTGATGCGCAACGCGTCGATCGCGATCCTGCGCGAGATCGGCGTCGATACCGGCGGCTCGAATGTGCAGTTCGCCATCAACCCGCGCGACGGACGCATGGTCGTCATCGAGATGAACCCGCGCGTCTCGCGGTCTTCGGCGCTTGCCTCGAAGGCGACCGGGTTCCCGATCGCCAAGATCGCGGCCAAGCTGGCGGTCGGCTACACGCTGGATGAACTGCGCAACGAGATCACGGGTGGCGCGACACCGGCTTCGTTCGAGCCGACCATCGACTACGTCGTCACGAAAGTACCCAGGTTCGCGTTCGAGAAGTTCCCGCAGGCGGATCGCCACCTCACGACCCAGATGAAGTCGGTCGGCGAAGTGATGGCGATCGGACGCACGTTCCAGGAGAGCTTCCAGAAGGCGCTGCGTGGTCTCGAGACCGGGGCGGACGGCCTGGACGAGCAGTCCACCGATCGTGACGAAGTCGTCGAGGCAATCCGCAACCCCGGCCCGAACCGCATCTGGTTCGTGGCCGACGCGCTGCGCCTGGGCATGAGCGTGCCGGAGGTGCATGAAGAGACCGGTATCGATCCATGGTTTCTAGCCCAGATCGAGGACCTCGTACGGATCGAGCAGCGGGTGCGCGGGCGCTCGCTCGACTCGCTCGATGCCGGAGAGTTGCGCTCGCTGAAGCGCAGGGGCTTTTCCGATCGGCGCCTCGCGAAACTGCTGGCCGCGAGCCCTGCCGAAGTGCGCAAGGCGCGCGTGCACCTGCAGGTCCGTCCCGTGTACAAACGGGTCGACACGTGCGCGGCGGAATTCGCCACCACCACCGCGTACATGTACTCGACCTACGAAGAGGAGTGCGAGGCCGATCCGAGCGATCGTAAAAAAGTCGTCGTGCTTGGCGGAGGCCCGAACCGCATCGGGCAAGGGATCGAATTCGACTATTGCTGCGTGCACGCGGCGCTCGCGCTGCGCGAGGACGGGTTCGAGACCATCATTGTCAACTGTAACCCCGAGACGGTCTCGACCGACTATGACACGTCAGATCGGCTGTATTTCGAACCGCTCACGCTCGAAGACGTGCTCGAGATCGTCGACAAGGAGATGCCGCTCGGCGTGATCGTGCAGTACGGCGGTCAGACGCCGCTGAAGCTGGCGCGCGATCTCGAAGCGAACGGCGTGCCGATCGTCGGCACCAGCCCCGACTCGATCGACATCGCCGAGGACCGCGAGCGGTTCCAGCGGCTTCTACACCGGCTCGGGCTGAAACAGCCACCCAACCGGACAGCTCGCAACGAAGGGGAAGCACTGCGGCTCGCCGATGAAATCGGATACCCGCTGGTCGTGCGCCCCAGCTACGTCCTCGGCGGACGCGCGATGGAGATCGTGCAGGATGGCAGGGATCTCGAGCGGTACATGCGCGAGGCGGTGAAGGTCAGCAACGACTCGCCCGTCCTGCTGGACCGGTTCCTCGATGACGCGATCGAGGTCGATGTCGACTGCGTCGCCGACGGGCGCGAAGTGCGAATCGGCGGCGTGATGGAGCACATCGAGCAGGCCGGCGTGCACTCGGGCGACTCGGCCTGCTCGCTTCCGCCCTACTCGTTGAGCGCGGAGACGATCGCGATCCTGCGCCGCCAGACCGTGCAGATGGCGCAGGCGCTTGACGTCTGCGGCCTCATGAACGTGCAGTTCGCCGTCCAGGACGGAACCGTCTACGTCCTCGAAGTCAATCCTCGAGCGTCGCGCACGGTGCCGTTCGTTTCCAAGGCGACCGGCGAACCGCTGGCGAAGATCGCGGCGCGCTGCATGGTCGGGCGCTCCCTGGCGCAACAGGGCGCGCGGGTAGAGGTCGTGCCGCCCTACTTTTCGGTCAAGGAGGCGGTGTTTCCGTTCGCAAAGTTCCCCGGCGTCGACACGTTGCTCGGCCCGGAGATGCGCTCAACGGGCGAGGTGATGGGTGTCGGGCGCACGTTCGGCGAGGCTCTGTTCAAGTCGCAACTCGGTGCCGGTGCGGTTCTGCCGCCCAACGGGACCGTGTTCCTGAGCGTGAAGGACCGGGACAAGCCCCGCACGCTCGAGGTGGCGCGGCTGCTGCACGAGATGGGCTACGGACTGATCGCCACTCATGGGACTGCCGCGGCCATCGCTGCCGAGGGCATCCCGGTGCGGACGATCAACAAGGTCAAGGAGGGTCACCCGCACGTCGTCGACCTGCTCAAGAACGGCGAAATCGATCTCGTGATCACCACGGTGGCCGAAAACCGCACGCAGATCGCCGATTCACGTTCCATCCGCACGACCGCGCTTGCGCACCGGGTCACCTACTACACCACGATTGCGGGCGGCCGCGCCGCAGTCGAGGGAATGCGTCACCTGCAAGATCTCGAGGTCTACGATCTCCAGTCGCTGCACAAGCAGCTTGCCAACTGATCGCCGCTTGTCGCGGGGCGGTTGCTTCGAGGCAAAAGCCTTTGTAAAGTGCGCGCATCGCCCCGCAGTCGCCGGGGCGCTGTTTTTTCATGGCCGCCAGATCCTGACATGCCGATTCCGATCACTGCCCGCGGCGCAGAGCGGCTCAAGTCCGAGTTGCAGCGCCTGAAATCGTCCGAGCGCCCTGCGGTGATCCAGGCGATCAAGGAGGCGCGCGAAAAGGGTGACCTCTCGGAAAACGCCGAGTACGAGGCCGCGCGCGAACGGCAGGGGTTCATCGAGGGGCGCATCCTCGAACTCGAGGGCAAGCTGGCCAGCTTGCAGATCATCGATCCGGTTGCCGTCGACGCCGGCGGGCGCGTCGTGTTCGGCGCGACGGTGGAGCTGGAAGACCTGACGGCCGCCGAGCGCGTCAAGTATCAGATCGTCGGCGATGACGAGGCGGACATCAAGGCGGGCTTGATTTCGGTGTCCAGCCCGATCGCACGAGCCTTGATCGGCAAGATGGAGGGTGATGTCGTCGAGGTTGCCGCGCCCGGCGGGCGGCGCGAATACGAGATCCTCGACGTACGTTACATATGACGCCGTGGGCGCCCGGTGTTGCCGCGCCCGCCACGATCGGTCGGCCGCGACGGAGCTGAAGTCTCTTCGGGCGGCGGGCGGTACAGGACGATCAGCTTTCCGATCGCGTGTACGCGAGCGGCGCCAACGCGATCCGCAATTCGAGCGAAGATCGCGTCGCGTTCCGCTCGATCGTCCAATGGAACGCGCACCTTGATCAGCCCATGCGCGACCAGGGCGCGGTCGATTTCGGCGATGACCGCGTCCGTGAGGCCGGCGGCACCCAGAAGGACCACCGGACTGAGCGCGTGTGCCTGCGCTTTCAGCGCAAGCCGAACGTTCTTCTCGATTGTCAGTTCGCCCATACCGTTAGGCTAACCGAGACCTCGAACAGCCGCCCCGCTCATGCCAGCCACCGGAAAGAAGCACCGCTCGAATCCGGAATGGATTCGCCGCCATCTGACAGATCCCTACGTTAAGGAGGCGACCCGCAAAGGGTATCGCTCGCGCGCCGCGTTCAAGCTCGCCGAGATCGACGCGCGGGACAAGCTCTTGCGCCCCGGCGCGATTGTGGTCGATCTCGGCACGGCACCCGGGAGCTGGGCGCAGTATGCGCGCGAGCGCCTGGCGGGTCCCGGTGGGACGGTGCGCGGGCGCATCGTTGCTCTCGACGTACTCCCGATCGAGCCGATCGCGGGCGTGGAGTTCATCCAGGGCGACTTTCGCGAGGAGGAGGTGGCCGCTCGACTCGGGGCGGCTCTCGGCGAGACGAGGGTCGACATCGTGCTTTCCGACATGGCGCCGAACCTGTCCGGGATCGGACCCGCCGACGCCGCGCGCAATGCTCACCTGGCGGAGTTGGCTATCGACTTCGCGACCAGGTACCTGAAGCCGTCGGGTGCGCTGCTCCTCAAGTCGTTCCAGGGCGGCGGTCACAGCCAGGTGGTGGAAGCGTTGAAGCGCAGATTTTCGTCGGTTGCGGTGCGCAAGCCTGCCGCATCACGGGCTGAGTCGGCGGAAACGTATCTTCTTGCGCGCGGTCTGAAGCCGGGGCGAAAAGAACCCGAATCCGGCGCGCCTACGCCCTTGAAACAGCGGCTCATCCGTCCCAGTTAGAGGGTTGATGCGATGGGCCCCTAAGGGGAAAAGCGCCTAGAATTGTTGCGACCTGACATCCCGGCCGGATGTCGAGAGGAGTGGATCTTGAACAACAGCATGTTCGCGAAAGCCGCCATCTGGATGGTGATCGCGCTTGTTCTTTTCACTGTCTTCAAGCAGTTCGAGGGCCGCCAGCGCCCAGGCGACACGTATTTGCCTTATTCTGATTTCCTGGCCGAGGTGAAGTCGGGCCGGGTCAAGTCGGTGACGATCACCGAATCCGGCGTGACGCCGGAGGTCGTGGCGGTGACCCAGGATGACCGCCGCATCCGCACCGTTGCGACGGTGCTGGATCGGGGTCTCATGGGGGACCTGATCAATGCCGGCGTGAAGGTCGACGTGAAGCCGCGCGAGGAACAGTCGCTGCTGACCTCGATCTTCGTCTCGTGGTTCCCGATGCTCCTGCTGATCGGCGTGTGGATCTTCTTCATGCGTCAGATGCAGGGTGGGGGGCGCGGCGGAGCGTTCTCGTTCGGCAAGTCGCGCGCACGCATGCTCGACGAGAGCAACAACAACATCACCTTCGCCGACGTTGCCGGGTGCGACGAAGCCAAGGAGGAAGTGCAGGAACTGGTCGAGTTCCTGCGCGATCCGAGCAAGTTCCAGAAGCTCGGGGGCCGGATACCCCGTGGCGTCCTCATGGTGGGTTCGCCGGGGACCGGCAAGACGCTGCTCGCCAAGGCGATCGCCGGCGAGGCGAAAGTCCCGTTCTTCTCGATCTCGGGTTCCGATTTCGTCGAGATGTTCGTGGGGGTCGGCGCCGCGCGCGTGCGCGACATGTTCGAAAACGCCAAGAAGCACGCGCCGTGCATCATCTTCATCGACGAGATCGACGCGGTCGGGCGTCAGCGCGGCGCCGGGCTGGGTGGCGGCAACGACGAGCGGGAGCAGACCCTCAACCAGATGCTGGTCGAGATGGACGGGTTCGAGACGGGCATGGGCGTCATCGTCATCGCCGCGACCAACCGTCCAGACGTGCTCGATCCAGCTCTCCTGCGTCCCGGACGTTTCGACCGCCAGGTCGTGGTGCCGCTGCCGGACATCCGCGGCCGTGAACAGATCCTGAACGTCCACATGCGCAAGGTGCCGATCGGCGCCGACGTTAAGGCCGATCTTCTTGCGCGCGGCACACCCGGTTTCTCGGGAGCGGATCTTGCCAATCTGGTCAACGAAGCTGCGCTCTTTGCCGCGCGTCGCAATGCGCGTGTCGTCGAGATGCAGGACTTCGAGAAGGCCAAGGACAAGATCATGATGGGCGCCGAGCGCAAGTCGATGGTCATGTCCGAGGAGGAACGGCGCAACACGGCGTATCACGAGTCCGGGCACGCGATCGTGGCCAAGCTGCTTCCCAAGACCGATCCGGTGCACAAGGTCACGATCATCCCGCGCGGCAGGGCGCTCGGCGTGACGATGCAACTGCCTGAGCAGGATCGTTATGCATACGACCGGGACTACCTGCTCAACCGGATCGCGGTGTTGTTCGGCGGGCGGATCGCGGAAGAAGTGTTCATGAACCAGATGACGACCGGTGCTTCGAACGATTTCGAGCGCGCGACGCAGATGGCGCGCGACATGGTGACGCGGTACGGCATGAGCGACGTACTTGGCCCGATGGTCTACGCCGAGAACGAAGGTGAAGTGTTCCTGGGCCGGTCGATCACCAAGACGACGAACATGTCCGAAGAGACGATGCGCAAGGTGGACGCCGAGATTCGCCGCATCATCGATGACCAGTACGGGTTGGCGCGCCGCCTGATCGAGGAGAACCGGGACAAGGTCGAGGCGATGGCCAAGGCGCTGCTCGAGTTCGAGACAATCGACGCCGAGCAGATCGACGACATCGTCCAGGGTCGGCCACCGAGGCCGCCGAAGTCCCCGTCGTCGACCTCGTCGCCGACGGGCGGCAAGCCGGCCGGTGGCATCGAGGGGGCGGCTCAGCCCGCTTGAGCGGGCGCGGGCGCCCGTTGCGCGCCGGCGCCCGTTGCTTGGCCTTCGGCGCCGCGCAGGTGTCTAAGGGTGTGGGCCGCCCAGTCTCTGGCTTGGTTGCTCGCTGTAACGGCCGTTCCAGGATCGATATTCAGGGCCGCGCAGCCCGCCTCCAACTTGGCTGGGTCGTCCCGCTCTATCCCCAGAGCGATGGCCAGATAGGGCCACCAAGGTCCCGATTCGCCAATCAGCGCTTCCGTTGCATGGGGCGGCAGGGGGGTTAGGGCGAGCGCGACCTCGAGCGGAACGTTCAAGATCAAGTCGAGCAGCGAGAACGCCCCGGTCACGAACAACTGCTCGGCCGGATCGTCGCGACCGCGGGCCAGGGCAAGCAACTCGAGCAACCGGCCGCGCGCGAGCGCGGTCTCGTGCAGGGCAGTGGCGATCGTTGAGCGGCCGTCGGATGACATCAGCAGCACGCTGAGCCACCGATAGAGTTCTCGTGCCCCGAGCATCATCACGGCCTCGTGGATCGAATCAAGGGGTCGGTTCAGGGCCAACGCGGCCGACCGGGTGGCGTGCAGCAGCCGATGCGAAAGACCGATGTCGGCCTTGAACCGGTCGGCGACCTCGCGCGACGAACGTCCGCTGATGATCGCCGAGAGAATGCTTGCCGCATTCACGACCAGCGGCGGAACTTGACGTGCCTCGGGGCGGCGTGCGGCGAGCACGAAGTTGCCGCAGCAGAATTCGACGCCTGAGCGCACCATTTCGCTGACTTCTTCGTAGGTACGCAGGTTCATGACAACCCGGCGTTCCGAGGAGCCCGGAAGCCACGGATCGTGGGGCGCCCTCGCCGTGGCATCGAGCAGCCGAAAGGCGCAATTCACGGCCCGATTCGCTTGACGAGGTGCCGCCAGCAGCAGTCCTCCGGCTTCAATCCGGCTTGCCCATCCGGCGTCCATCGCGGCAAGTTCGTCCGCTTGCTCTTCGTTTACGCGCACGATCGTGCGGGCCGGGAGCTGGCCGAGCAGGCCTGCGTCGGTCAGAGCGTCGAGGGGCAAGCCGAGCATCACGCGTCGCGCTGCGTCGGCCGTCTCGCGCGCGGCCTGTGCCAGCGCGAACCAGTACGCCTCGCGAAGGACGCGTGGCGTGTCGCGTCGCGCAAGGCGCTCGGCGGCACGCGCAGAAAGCTGCAGATCCCACCCGACAATGCCCCCGGAGCGGTCGATCAACGGTCGACGAGCGACCAGCCAGGAACCTTGCGGAACGATCGAGACGCTCGCGTCCGCCGCTGGCCGAGCGGGCGCCGAAGGTGGTGGCGGCACCGACCCAGCGCGTGTTTCTCGGCTTGGCCAGCGCCAGTTGGAAAACCATTGGGCGAGCATTCGTCTGCCGGATGCAGTGAAGGCAACAAGGATTTACCTGACTGGCGGCGGGCTTGATTGGCCGAAAAAGGCCAGCAAGAGGGCCCGATCCAACGCGGCGACGCCTTTGCTGCACCCGGATCGCTGACGAGGGCACCTAAAATGACGGATTCCGCCATGTCCAATGTTTCCACCCAGGTCACCGACGCAGCCGACACTTGGTGCTGCGGCCGCTTCGAGTTCAACCTCGCGCGGCCGCTGATCATGGGCATTGTCAACGTGACGCCGGATTCATTTTCGGATGGCGGCCGCTACCCCGACCTTGTGTCGGCCGTCACGCATGCCCGCCGCTTGATCGACGAGGGCGCCGACCTGATCGATATAGGCGGTGAGTCGACCCGACCCGACGCAGCCGAGATCTCGCTCGGCGAGGAGTTGCGGCGCGTGCTGCCGGTCGTCGATGCATTGAGCGACGTCGCGGTGGCGCTCTCGATCGACACGAGCAAGGCCGAAGTCATGCGGGCCGTGCTTCCCCGCGGGGTCTCGATCGTCAACGATGTACGCGCGCTCTCCCTGCCGGGAGCGCTCGACGTCGTGGCGGAGTCGCAGTGCGGTGTCGTTCTGATGCACATGCAGGGAACCCCGCAGACGATGCAGCTGGATCCACGCTATGGCGACGTGACGACCGAAGTGGGCGCATTCCTGCGCGATCGCTGCGGGAAGGTCGAAGCGGCCGGCATCGCGCGCGAACGCATCGCGATCGATCCCGGGTTCGGTTTCGGCAAGACGAACGAGCACAACTACGAGTTGCTCGCGCGGCTGGGCGAACTGACGGCGCTGGGGCGACCTCTGCTGGTCGGCATTTCCCGCAAAGGAATGCTCAAGTACGCAACCGGACGCAGCGTCGGCGAGCGGGCCATGGCGTCCGCGGCGGCGGCACTGATCGCGGTAGAACGCGGTGCACGCATCGTGCGGGTGCACGACGTGGCGGCAACGCGGGACGCGCTGGCCGTTTGGCAGGCAACTCGCAAGCACGTGAGAGGGAAAGCGTGAGCCGCAAATACTTCGGCACGGATGGCGTACGCGGCACCGTGGGACGTGACCCAATAACGCCTGGCTTCGTCATGCGCCTTGGTCAGGCCGCCGGCCGCGTTCTCGCGCGTGGCGCCTCCGGCAGGCCAACGGTGCTGATCGGCAAGGACACCCGGATCTCGGGTTACATGCTCGAAGCCGCGCTGGAGGCGGGGTTCTCAAGTGTCGGCGTGGACACGGTCCTGTGTGGCCCGTTGCCGACGCCTGCGGTCGCATACCTCACCCGCGCGCAGCGACTCACCGCGGGCGTCGTGATCAGCGCCTCGCACAACCCGTATCCGGATAACGGCATCAAGTTCTTCTCCGAACGCGGGACCAAGTTGCCCGATGAGGTCGAGGCGGCCATAGAAGCCGAGATGGACCTGCCGCAGTCCTGCGTGGAATCGCGCGACCTTGGTCGCGCGCGGCGCCTCGACGACGCCGGCGGGCGATACGTCGAGTTCTGCAAGAGCACATTCCCGAACGAACTCGACCTGCGCGGGATGCGGATCGTGATCGATTGTGCCCACGGAGCCGCGTATCACGTTGCCCCGGAAGTGTTTCACGAACTCGGCGCGGAAGTGATCCCCGTTGGCGCAAGCCCCGATGGTCTGAACATCAACGATGGCGTCGGGGCCGTGCACGCCGAACATGTGGCCGAGACGGTGCGCAGCCGGGGCGCCGACATTGGTATCGCCCTCGACGGCGACGCCGATCGCGTGGTCGTTGCCGACGCGAACGGCGACCTCTACAACGGCGACCAGTTGCTCTACGTCATCGTCCGCGATCGGCTCGGCAAGCAGAGTGACGGTACCGGCCTGGGCGCCGTCGGGACCCTGATGACGAACTTCGCTCTTGAGCGCAGGTTCGGCGAGATGGGCGTGCCGTTCGCCCGCGCCAAGGTGGGTGATCGGTATGTCCTCGAGATGTTGCAGCAGAAGGGTTGGCTCTGGGGCGGCGAGGGTTCAGGACACCTGTTGTGCCTCGACAAGCACACGACGGGAGACGGCATCATCAGTGCCTTGCAAGTGCTGGCGGCGATGCGACACACACGGCAAACGCTGGCGCAGCTCACCGCAGACCTGCGCCTGATGCCGCAAAGGCTTATCAACGTGAGGCTCGAACCGGGGTTCGACTGGAGGAACCACGCGCCGCTCGCGCGTGAGACGGCCGCGGCCGAACGCGCCTTGGCGGGGAGCGGCCGCGTGCTCATCCGACCCTCCGGCACGGAGCCGGTGCTGCGCGTCATGGTGGAGTCTGACGACGCGGCTCTCGCGGACGAGTTGGCACAAAGGCTTGCTGCGAGCGTCAGCGCCTGAGTCTCACCAAGCCGGGGGCGCCAGTGCTCCGGCACAGTTGAATCCTTTCCTGCTGCGTCGGTAAAGACTGACAAGAGGACACGTCAGCTTTCCGGCAGGGCTTATCCGGCTGCGCCGCAGTCCGCGACACACCCGCGTGAAACTTCGATGACAAGGCTCGGCCCGGGCATGTGACCGCTGTCACGCAAGTGACACAAATGACTCCTAACGTGCTCGCCCAAGTCCAAGCGGGGTCTAGAGAAAGGATTGCCCGATGTTCACGAGAAGCCTGGCCGAAGTTTTGAGCGTAGCCGCAGCATTGATGATCTCGACGAGCGGTATGGCGGCCGACATCACCGGCGCCGGCGCGACATTCCCGTATCCGATCTATGCCAAATGGGCGGACGCATACAGAAAATCCACCGGAATTGGTCTGAACTATCAGTCCATCGGCTCAGGAGGCGGCATCAAGCAGATCACGTCCAAGACGGTCGACTTCGGAGCGTCGGACATGCCGATGAAGCCCGAGGATCTCGAGAAGAACGGCCTGATGCAGTTTCCCGCCATCATGGGCGGCGACGTGATCGTCTACAACCTCCAAGGGGTCGCATCGGGAGCCATCGCGCTGACGGGCCCGATGATCGCGGACATATACCTCGGCAAGATCAAGAAGTGGAACGATGGCGAGATCGCCAAGGCAAACCCCGGCGTCAAGCTGCCGGACCAAGCGATCTCGGTCGTGCACCGCTCAGACGGGTCCGGCACGACGTTCATCTTCGTCGACTACCTGTCGAAGGTGAGCGAGGAGTGGAAGACCAAGGTTGGCGAAGGGACCTCGGTCGCGTGGCCAACCGGCGTAGGGGGCAAGGGCAACGAGGGCGTCGCTTCCTACGTGCAGCGTATTGATGGGGCGATCGGCTACGTCGAGTACGCCTACGCCAAGCAGAACAAGTTGGCAGTCGCCAAAATGACGAACCGCGCTGGCACGGCGGTCGCTCCCGGCGACGAGACATTCGCGGCCGCGGCGGCCGGTGCCGACTGGTCGAAGGCGCCGGGGATGTATATGGTCCTGACGGATCAACCGGGCAAGAACGCCTGGCCGATGACCGGCGCCTCGTTCATCCTCATGCACAAGGTGCAGGACAAACCGGACAACGCGAAGGAAGTTCTCAAGTTCTTCGACTGGGCGTTCAAGAACGGGCGGCAGATGGCGGATGAACTGGACTACGTCCCGATGCCGGACGCCGTGGTCGGCCTCATCCAGGCGGCATGGAAGGCGCAGCTGAAGGACGGCTCCGGCAAGGCACTGTACTGACGTTGCGGCGCAGGGCCTCGGGGGGTTGAATTGGGCGGAGGGGGTAGCGCCAATCGCGCGGCAGGCCTCGGCTGAAAACGGGCCGCCGAGACTCGGGCGTCTCGGCGGCCGCGTCACAACAGGGCCGAGCGGGCGCATCACGCGGGCCGTTACTATTCTCCCAGAGAGGCTCATGAGTTCGGTCCAAGTGTCCTCCAGTGAAGCCAACGGTCAAGGCGCGCTCATCGGTAGCGGTGCGCCTGTGATTACGCCGTCGTCTGCGTGGAAAGACGCGACATTCGAGTGGCTGACGAGGTCGTTCGCCTTCCTCGTATTCAGCATCCTCGCGGCGATCCTCGTAGCGCTGGTGATGGGCAGCACGCTGTCGCTGCACAAGTATGGCGTCAGCTTCATCTGGAGTGCGGAATGGGATCCGGTCAAGGAGGAGTTCGGAGCCCTCGTTCCGATCTTCGGGACACTGGTCACCTCTGCCATCGCGATGCTGATCGGCGTGCCGGTCAGTTTCGGCATCGCGCTCTTTCTGACCGAGCTTTCCCCACGGTGGTTGAAGCGGCCGCTTGGGACCGCCATCGAGTTGCTGGCGGCGATACCCTCGATCATCTATGGCATGTGGGGCTTGTTCGTTCTTGCCCCCCTGCTACAGAGATATGTTCAGCCGCTTCTGATCAATACGCTCGGCAACGTGCCGGGAATCGCTCCTCTGTTCGAAGGGCCACCGCTGGGGATCGGCATGCTTACCGCTGGCCTGATCCTCTCGATCATGGTCATCCCGTTCATCACCGCCGTCATGCGCGACGTCTTCGAGCTGGTTCCGGCGATGCTCAAGGAGTCCGCGTACGGTCTCGGTGCAACGACGTGGGAGGTCGTCTGGCGTGTCGTGCTTCCGTACACGAAAGTCGGAGTCGTCGGCGGAATCATGCTGGGCCTCGGGCGGGCGCTGGGCGAGACAATGGCCGTCACGTTCGTGATCGGCAACGCGCACCGGCTCGGGGCTTCGTTGCTGGCGCCAGGAAACAGCATTGCGTCGGCATTGGCCAACGAGTTCACCGAGGCCGTTGGTGATCTCTACTTCGCCGCGCTGATCGAACTGGGATTGATCCTGTTCGTCATCACGACAGTCGTGCTCGCCTTCTCCAAACTCATGTTGCTCCGGCTCGCGCGGCAGGAGGGCGCGCGGACGTGAACGATCGGGGCGCCATGAGTCTGATCACCGCGGCCAATCCGGTCTACTCCGGGCGCAAGCGGCGGAACGCGCTGATGATGGGCGTTTCGTGCGCTGCGCTTGCTTTCGGCCTCGCCTGGCTGGCATGGATCCTGGTCACACTCCTGCTCGAGGGCGGCAACGCGTTGGTGCGCGCGTCACTCTACGTGCAGATGACCCCGCCTCCAGGGGCAGATGGAGGACTGGCAAACGCCATTGCTGGCAGCGTGATCATGGTGGTAGCCGGCACCGTGCTTGGAACGCCGATCGGAATCCTCGCCGGAACCTATCTGGCCGAATACGGCAAGAACAGTTGGCTCGCCGCCGGCACGCGGTTCCTCAACGACATGCTGCTCTCGGCACCGTCGATCGTGATCGGCCTGTTCGTGTACTCGGTGTACGTAGCGCAGGTGAAGCATTTCTCCGGGGTTGCCGGTTCGATTGCTCTCGGCCTGCTCGTGATACCCGTCGTGGTCCGGACGACCGACGATATGCTGAAGCTGGTGCCGAACAGCCTCCGCGAGGCCGCGTTTGCGCTTGGTTGCCCGAATTGGAAGGTGATCACGATGGTCACCTATCGTGCGGCGCGCACCGGCATCGTGACCGGGATCTTGCTGGCTGTCGCGCGTATCAGCGGCGAGACGGCACCCCTGTTGTTCACGGCACTCAATAATCAATTCTGGTCCCTGGACATCAATTCGCCCCTTGCGAATCTGCCGGTGGTGATCTTCCAGTTCGCGATGAGCCCGTATGAAGACTGGCACCGACTTGCATGGGGCGGCGCCGCCTTGATCACTCTTGCGGTACTCGTGCTGAACATCGTGGCGCGCGTGCTATTTCGCAAAACGCTATGAGGGTTCCAATGCAGAACCACACCGCCGTTTCAAAGTCCTTCGAGAAGAGCGAATCGCACTCCGCTGCCACGACCACGACGGCGACGACGCGCGCGAAGGTCGAGGTGCGAAATCTCAACTTCTACTACGGCGGATTTCACGCTCTGAAGTCGATCTCGCTCGATATTCCGGAAAAGAAGGTCACCGCCTTCATCGGCCCGTCCGGATGTGGCAAGTCGACGTTGCTGCGGACGTTCAACAAGATGTATGCGTTGTATCCGGAGCAGCGCGCCGAAGGCGAGATCCTGCTCGATGGCGAGAACCTGCTGACCTCGCGGCAGGACGTATCGTTGTTGCGGGCGAAAATCGGAATGGTGTTTCAAAAGCCGACCCCGTTTCCAATGTCGATCTACGACAACATCGCGTTTGGCGTCAGGTTGTTCGAGCGTCTCTCGCGGCCGCAGATGGACGAGCGGGTCGAGTGGGCATTGCGCAAGGCAGCGCTCTGGAACGAGGTCAAGGACAAGCTGCCGCAGACCGGGACCAGCCTCTCGGGTGGGCAGCAGCAACGCCTTTGCATTGCCCGCGGAATCGCAGTGCGGCCGGAGGTGATTCTCTTCGACGAACCGTGCTCGGCGCTCGATCCCATCTCGACTTCGAAGATCGAGGAACTGATCGAGGAACTGAAGGCCGACTTCACGGTGGCGATCGTCACGCACAACATGCAGCAGGCAGCGCGCGTGTCGGACTACACCGCGTACATGTATCTGGGAGAGATGATCGAGTTCGGCGAGACCGATCAGATCTTCATCAAGCCGGCGCGCAAGGAAACCGAGGACTACATCACGGGCCGCTTCGGGTAGGCAGGGTCGAAATGCAGGAGCAAATGTAATGTCGAGCGGAGACCACTCTTCCAAGCAGTACGACGTCGAACTCGAGCAGATGCGTTCGCGCATCCTGCACATGGGCGGCCTCGTCGAGTCCCAACTCCGCCTCGCGCTGGAGGCATTCGAAAAGGCCGACGTCACACTGGCCGACGGGGCGATCGAGGCCGACCGCAGGGTCAACGAACTCGAGATCGAACTCGATCGCCTGGTGAACCACGTGATTGCGCGCAGGCAGCCGACGGCCGGCGATTTGCGCATGATCATGGGCGTCGCGAAGGCGATCGTGGACATCGAGCGCATCGGCGACGAGGCGAGCAAGATCGCGCGCAGCGTGAAGTGGCTGCGCGACAAGGGCGGCAACTTCCGCCTGAACCGGATTCCCGATATCCGCGCCTGCGGCGATATCGCGCACACGATGTTTCGCCGCTCGCTCGATGCCTTCGCCCGGCTCGATGCGCAGGCGGCTGCAGCAATCATCAAAGACGATGCCGGGGTCGACGAGCGGTTTCGCGCCATCCTGCGCCAGCTTGTCACGTTCATGATGGAAGACCCCCGCGCAATATCGGCCGCGATCGACGTCGTCTGGGCGGCGAAAGCGATCGAGCGGATCGGCGATCACGCGAAGAACATCGCCGAACATGTGATTTTTGTTGCGCAGGGCGCCGACGTCCGACACACGAGCCCGGACGAAGTCGAGCGCACTGTGGCGCAAGGCCGCTAGGGGCGCTTGCCGATGGCAGCATCGATCCTCGTAGTCGAAGACGAACCGGCGATTCAGGAGCTTGTCTCGTTCACCTGCACGAACAACGGGTACGCGGTGCGGCGCGCCGAGTCCGCACGTGCCGCGCAGGACGCGATCCGCCACGAGCTGCCGGATCTGGTCATCCTCGATTGGATGCTGCCCGATCGCGCGGGGATCGAACTCCTGCGCGACCTGCGCACCGACGAGCGGACCAAAGCGCTGCCCATCATCCTTCTTACGGCCAAGAGCGCAGAGGGGGACAAGGTGGCCGGGCTCGACGCCGGGGCGGATGACTATGTCGTCAAACCGTTCTCTCCACGTGAACTCGTCTCGCGTCTGCGGGCCGTTTTCCGGCGTCGAGCGCCGGAGCACAGCGGCGAGGCGCTGACCTACGGAGCGCTTTCCATCGATCCATCGCGGCACGAGGTCCGCGTCGGCACCCAGGCAGTGAAAATGGGCTTGGCCGAGTTCAAGCTGCTGAAGTTTCTTGTCGGCCATCCGGAGCGCGTGTTCTCGCGCAGTCAGCTTCTTGACAGCGTATGGGGCGATCACGTGTTCATCGAGGAGCGGACCGTCGACGTGCATATGCTGCGCCTGCGCAAGGCGCTGGCTCCAGCCAGCGCGCAGCATCTGATCCAGACGGTGCGCGGCCTGGGATACCGGCTCTCGAACGAGGGCGGACAATAGCGCCAGGCGGTGCCGGGCCCGCGGTGGTGGCACGCGATCCCGGCGGGTCGCAGCGGCGGCTCTAGACTCCGGTCATGAGTGAACGCTTCGCTCGGATCCGGATCGTCTATCCGGCCTTGGTTCGCCTGGCGCTGCTGGGGCTGGTGGCGCTCGTCGTCGACTATTTCTTCGGCGACCGCGCAGCGCTGTGGTTCACCCTGGTGAGCTTCGCGGCGGTGCTCGGATTTCACTTCTTCTATCTCTCGGTCCTCGGTGCGTGGCTCGAGCATCCCTCCCTCGACACGGTGCCCGAGGCCGCCGGCGCCTGGTCCGAGGTCTTCGCCAGGCTCTACAAGAGCCGGCGCGCGAGCGAGCTGAACGAGAGCCGGCTGGCCGAGAATGAACAACGATTTCGGCGCACGATCAGCGCATTGCCGGAGGGGATTGTTCTCGTCGATGCGCAGTTGCAGATCGAATGGTGCAATCCCGTCGCGGAGCGTCATCTCGGAATCTCATTGCGTGCCGACCAGGGCCTGCGCCTGACCAATCTGGTACGCGATCCGTCGTTCGTCGCGTATCTCACTTCGGCTCGTTTCGATAACCCGCTCACGTTTCGCCCACTCGCCAACGCCGGGATCGCCTTGTCGGTGCAGGTGATCGAGTTCGAGTCGGCGCGCTCGATCGTGCTGACCCGCGACGTCACGCAGAGCGAGCGGGTCGACGCAATGCGACGGGACTTCGTCGCGAACGTATCGCACGAACTGCGCACGCCGCTCACGGTCGTGAAGGGATTTCTCGAAACCCTGCTCGATGCGCAGCCGCCGCTCGATCCGACCCGGCGCCATCACCTGCAATTGATGCACGAGCAGGCCAACAGGATGAGTCACCTGGTCGAGGATCTGCTGCTTCTTTCGCGCCTCGAATCGCAGGAGACGGCGTTGCAGGAAGAGGATGTCGATGTCGGGCAACTGGTGCGCGAACTCGGCGACGAAGCGCGGGCGTTGTCCGCGGGCCGGCACACCATCGCTGTCGAAGCTGCGGCGATCGGCCTGCGCGGCAGCCGCGAGGAGCTGCGCAGCGCCTTTTCGAACCTCGTGACCAATGCGATTCGCTATACGCCATCGGGAGGCCGGATCTGGCTGCGCTGGCGTGCGGATGAGGACGGCGCGGTGTTCGAGGTGGAGGACACCGGCATCGGCGTCGCACCCGAGCACATCCCCAGGCTGACCGAGCGCTTCTATCGCGTCGACAAGAGCCGATCGCGCGAGACCGGCGGAACAGGGCTCGGCCTGGCGATCGTCAAGCATGTCCTGCATCGGCATGACGGGCGCCTCGACGTGACGTCGCAACTCGGCCGCGGCAGTGTCTTCGTCGCTCACCTTCCGCGGTCGCGGCTCATCGCGGCGCGCGAGGAAGGTCGCCTGCGCGCCGCTTGAGGCAAATTGCCGAGCTTCGGGGGCGCCGGTATGATGCCGCCACCTTCGGGGCGTAGCGCAGCCTGGTAGCGCACCTGCCTTGGGCGCAGGGGGTCGGAGGTTCGAATCCTCTCGCCCCGACCATGACATCGTGCGGTTCGCCTCTCGCCCGCGAGCACGACGTTCGGCGGACTACAGGCGGGACGATGTCGAGGGATGACTTCGAAGGCTTCGAACGCAACGCGTGCCCGAGCGTCGGGGCTTGCGGCGGCATCCAGAGCGCCGACACGATGTTGTCGTCGTTCGAGGCGCTCGGCATGAGTCTGCTGGGAAGTTCGCAGATGGCCGCGCCCGACGCGGGAAACGCGGACTCAGCCGAGTTGTCCGCATGACGATCACGGGGCGCACGATCGGCGACGAATTGGAGTCCGCCCCCGCACGGCCGCGTGCGGATCAGGACGTGATCCCATCCCGGTCGCGGCCGATGTATCCGCAGGGGCACGTCGCCATCCTGCGCGGCAACCTGGCTCTGGAAGGGTGCGTCGCTAAGATCACCGGGCCTGCCCGGGCGCTCGATTCCGAACCGGCCGCAATGGCAGCGATCATGGCGAAGCGGATCAGGCCGCGACGTGGACATCGTTCGCTACGAAGGGCCGAAGGGTGGTCCTGGCATGCAGGCACGGTGGTCGGCCACGCGGCGCCCGAGCCTTTTGCAGGCGGCACGATCGCATTGGAAAAGAAGGGCGTTTCGATCACCATGGACGCGAAGCGCTGCGGGTTTGGCTGAATGTCGACGACGCGGAGTTGCCGCGTCTCCGCGACCGCTGGACGCCGCCGCCGCCGTGCTATACGCGGGCGCTGCTCGCGAAGTACATGCGCCTGGTCTCCTCCGCGAGCAAGGGGGCGAGCACGGATGGCGCGGACCAGCAATCTCTGATTCCGGCCCGCGGCCCATCCGGTTCAGGCGGCAACCACCGTTCCGTCTGCGCGACGCTTGAGAACCTTGCTCTTGACGCCCTGCGCGACAGCCATGAAGGCCGCTCCCTGGAAGCGGCGCATGTCGTCGTTCGCCAGCTTCCCGACGTAACCCTTCATCTTTGCCAATTCGCGCACCACATCGGCGACCGGGGTCGGCGTCCGGGCGGCCTTGCGGAGCAGCTTGCCTATCTCGTTCTTTTCGAACCACACGCGTTTCGTCGAGGGCTTGCCACGACGAGCACCTGCGACCCGATGACTGCCTGCACCTTTCGTCTCGCCACCGGTCGAGTTGACCTTCTTTGCCAGCTGACCGGCGAGAGCCTTCGATATGGCCTCGAGCCGCGCCTCGACGGCTGCCAGCTCCCGTGACAGGCTCGACTTCCGGGCTTCCAGAGTTGCCACGGTTGTAGAAAGTGATCGCATTTCTATTTGCCTCAGTTTCGCAGGTACGATACCTGCATTGTGGGTTTAGCCAGTGTGCCAATGGTGGCGCCCCTGCTCAAGCGCAGGGTTGCATCCATCCAAATCGGTGGGGCAATGTTGTTCGACAGTGCTCAGACCGATGGTTCCGAACTTTGCGCCCGCTCGTTTTGGGGAAAGGAATCGCCCGGGGTGCCTGTCAGGAAACCCGGGGGCTTGTATCCCCTCGTCCGCTGCGATCGCTACAATCGCGGTCTCCTCAGGGTACGTGCGTCGGCTTCCCAGCGTCGGCCCCACGGTGCCGAAAAGGCGCGATGCATGCAGTGCAACGTGGCTGGAAGGAGATTTTGTTGGTCCGACGGGGTCGACCTGCCCGTAGCTCAGGTGGATAGAGCATCAGCCTTCTAAGCTGAGGGTCACTGGTTCGAGTCCAGTCGGGCAGGCCAGTCTTTGCAAGTGGTGGCCGTAGCTCAACGGTAGAGTCCCGGATTGTGATTCCGGTTGTTGTGGGTTCGAGTCCCATCGGCCACCCCATTCATGCAGGCAGTTCGATGAGCAAGGCCTTCGTACGGAAAGGCGAGGGTGACGCGGACGACGACGACGACGACGATCCTCAGGCTGCCCAGCTCCCGCAAGGTACCAAGAACTACATCACCCCTACGGGCTATCGGCGGCTCCACGACGAGCTGGCGCATCTGCTGAACGTCGAGCGCCCGGAGGTCGTCCAGACTGTCTCCTGGGCGGCGTCGAACGGCGATCGCTCGGAGAACGGCGATTACATTTACGGCAAGAAGCGTCTGCGCGAAATCGATCGCCGGCTTCGGTTCCTGACGAAACGACTTGAAGCCGCCGAGGTCGTCGATCCGGCTGCACGCGAGCCGACCGATCAGATCTTCTTCGGCGCGAGCGTAAGGTTCGCCAACGCCGCCGGCGACGAGCGGGAGATCAAAATCGTCGGTGTGGACGAAGTCGACGTCGCGCGAGGACACATAAGCTGGATCTCGCCGATCGCGCGGGCGCTCGTCAAGGCGCGCGAGGGCGACTCTGTTACGGTGCGGACGCCTGCTGGCGAGGAAACGCTCGACGTCCTCGAGGTCAGGTACAGATAGCTCCGCGCCTCAGGCGCGCGCTTCGCCTTCTTCGGTCGGCTGGCTCCGGCCGGCTCGCACCCGTGTCACGCGGGAGACCTGCTTGATACGCCGCAGCATCCGCATCAGGCGCGCCAGATGCCGACGGTCGTGCACCTGCAGCTTGAAGTGAATCAACGCCTGCTCGGCGTTCTCATCCTCGAGATGAACGCTGAGGATGTTGGAATCCGCCTCGGCGAGCGCAACCGCTATGCGTCCCAGGACACCGCGTTCGTTGGCAGCGCTGACGTCGAGATTGACCGCATAGGTGCCGGCCGTGTCGTCGGCCCACTGGAGATCGACCCAGCGTTCCGGATCGGCACGGCGCGCGCGTGTCGCATACGCGCAGTCGTTCTGATGCACCGCAAGTCCTTGGTCCTTGCGCATGTGACCGACGATCTCGTCGCCCGGAATCGGCGAGCAGCACTTCGCCATCTGCAGCGCCATGCCCTCGGTACCCCGGATCACCACCGGCGCGGCTGCCGTCGCAGTGACCTTGGCCCGATCCGGCGGGCCGTCGGCACCTTCGTCGGACTGCGAGCCGCCCATCGCAAGCTGGCGCGCGACCACGACAGCCAGCCTGCGACCCAACCCGACGTCGGCCAGGATCTCGTCCCGATCCTTCGCCTGGGCGTCACGTACAAGTGCATCCCACCGGCTCGGCGCAACTTCGGTAATCGAAAAGTTGAGCTGCTGAGCTGCACGTGCGAGGAGGTTCTCACCGAGCGCGATCGACTCCTCTCGCTTCATCGTGCGCAGGAAGTGGCGGATCTCCGCCCTTGCACGGCCGGTCCGGACAAAGCCTAGCCAGCCTGGATTCGGACGCGCAACGGGACCCGTGACGATTTCCACTACATCACCATTGCGCAGCTCCGTGCGCAGGGGCTGAACGTCGCCGTTGATGCGGACGGCGACGCAACGATTACCGACATCGGTGTGGATGTTGTAGGCGAAGTCGACCGGCGTTGCACCGCGCGGCAACGAAACGATCTTCCCCTTCGGGGTGAAGACGTACACCTTGTCGGGGAAAAGATCGACCTTGATGTTCTCCATGAGCTCGGCCGAGTCGCCGGTCTGACTCTGGATCTCCAGCAGCGACTGAAGCCACTGATGGGTGCGCGACTGCAGTTCGGAAAGCGAACTGTCATCCTCCTTGTATAGCCAATGCGCAGCCACGCCGGACTCGGCCACGTGGTGCATCTCCTGGGTCCGGATCTGGAATTCGACCGGCGCGGCGTAGGGTCCGATCAAGGTCGTGTGCAGGGACTGGTAGCCGTTGACCTTGGGGATTGCGATGTAGTCCTTGAACCGACCCGGTACGGGCTTGAACAGGGCATGGAGGGCTCCGAGCGCCAGATAGCAATCGGCGCGAGTCGGAACCACGATGCGCAAGCCATAGATATCGAGCACCTCGGAGAACGAAAGGTGCTTCTCGGCCATCTTTCGGTAGATGCCGTAGATGGTCTTCTCGCGGCCATACACCTCGGCCTTGATCTTGGCCGCGCTCAACGCGCGGCGGACGGCCTCGAAGATCTTGCCCAGCACCTCGCGCCGGTTGCCGCGCGCCGCGAGCACCGCTTTCTGCAGCGTCTGATAGCGAAGTGGATGCAGGTGGGCGAAGCTCTGTTCGAGCAGTTCGCGATAGATGGCGTTCAGGCCAAGGCGATGGGCGATCGGGGCGTAGATCTCGAGCGTCTCGCGCGCGATCCTGCGCCGCTTCTCGAGTTCCATCGCGTCGAGCGTGCGGACGTTGTGCAGCCTGTCGGCAAGCTTGATTAGGATGACGCGGACGTCGCGCGCCATCGCAAGCAGCATCTTGCGGAAGCTCTCGGCCTGTTGGTCCTCGCTCGAATCGAAGCGAATGCGGTCCAGTTTCGAGACCCCGTCGACCAACTCGGCCACGATCGGACCGAATCGCGCCGCGAGTTCCTGCTTTGCGACGCCGGAATCCTCGAGGACGTCGTGCAGCAACGCCGCCTGAATGGCCGCGGCATCGAGCTTCCAGTCCACCAGCACCTCGGCGACCGCAATCGGGTGGGTGATGTAGGGCTCGCCACTCTTGCGGAACTGGCCGAGATGCGCCGCGTCCGAGAAACGATAGGCCTCCTTGATGCGCTGGACGTCGGCGCTGCTCAGGTAGCGCTTCAGGCGATCGGTGAGCGCGGCAAACGTGACGACGGCGGTCGATGCGTCGGCCGGCCGACCATCCCCGCGCCAGACCACCTTGCCGGCGCGGCGCAGCGCGAAGGCCGCACGGCGCGCAAGGCCCGCCGGCGAATAGTCACCCGCAAGCTCGGGAGAGGCCGGGTTCGAAGTTGCCATGTACCGCCGCGATCACCTCTGCAACGCTAGCCCGGCCGTTTTCGCGCCACAACGACAACAAACCGTCAACTCGGCACTTTGCGGAGCATCTCGATGCCGACCTTTTGCGCCGCGATTTCGCGCAGGGCCGCCACGGCGGGCTTGTCCTTGCTTTCAATCTTCGGCGCGTGGCCTTGCGCGAGTTGACGGGCGCGATAGGCCGCAGCGAGCGCGAGCTGGAACCGGTTTGGAATGTGCTTCAGACAGTCTTCGACCGTGATTCGTGCCATATCTGCAAAGTCTCTCTGGGAATTGGCCCGATTGTAGCGAAGGCCGGCCCGCGGTGCGCCGGCCCGTCAGGCAGGTATGCCGAGTTGTACGAACAGCGGGTGATGGCGAGCCGCCTGGCTGGCATACCGCAACCGCGTCGCCGTCACGATCGCGGTCAGCTGCGCGAGCGCCAGCGTGAAGTCCTCGTTGATGAGAACGTAGTCGAACTCGGGCGCATGAGCGATTTCGCTGCCTGCCGCGAGCAACCTGCGGCTGATCACGTGCTCGGGGTCCTGGCCTCTCTTGTGGAGACGCTGCGCAAGGGCGTCGATCGACGGCGGCAGGATGAAGATACCCACGGCGTGCGGAAAGGCGGACTTGACCTGGCGTGCGCCTTGCCAGTCGATCTCGAGGAGGACGTCGTGGCCCTGGCGCATCCGCTCTTCGATCCAGACGCGCGACGTCGCATAGAAGTTGCCATGGACCTCGGCGCTCTCCAGGAACTCCCCGTGCGCGCGACGCGCCTTGAAGTCCTCCAGGGTGACAAAGTGGTATTCGCGGCCGTCCTTGTCGCCCGGGCGCGCTGGGCGCGTCGTGTACGAAACCGAAAGCGCGATGTCGGTGTCTTTTGCGAGCAGGGCGTTCACCAGCGTCGACTTGCCGGCGCCCGATGGCGCAACGACCAGGAATATGTTTCCCGCGAAGGCCTGCGAGGTGTGCGAGCCATGCGTCATTGTCTTACTCCAAATTCTGGATTTGTTCCCGCATCTGCTCGATGAGCAGCTTCAGTTCCACCGCCGCTTGAGTCATTTCGATCGCCGTCGCTTTCGAGCCCAGCGTGTTGGCTTCGCGGTTGAGTTCCTGCATCAGGAAGTCGAGGCGCCGGCCGATGGTGCCGCCCATTTGCAGGATGCGGCGCACTTCGCTCACATGAGCCGTCAGGCGATTGAGCTCTTCCTCGACATCCGCGCGCAGGCCGTACAGCGTCACCTCCTGGCGAATGCGATCCGTGACCTCCTCGCGTGTCAACGTTCCGCCGCTGCCGAGCGCCGGAGCCAGCGCCTTTTCGAGGCGCTCCGCGAGCTTGCGCTCGAGCGCGGCGAGCAACTCGGGCGCGCGCGCGCGGACCTCGGCGACGATCGCGTCGACGGCCTGGCATCGCTGGAGCAGACCGGCCGCCAGGGCCGCGCCCTCGCGCCCGCGCGAGGCTTGCAATGCTGCGAGCGCCTCGTCCAGCGCCAGCGCTGTTTCGTGGCGCAGGTGTTCGGGGTCGACACCGGGAGAAGAGAGCACGCCTTCCCAGGCCAGGATTTCGCCAGTCGAGAGTGGCGCTGCGCCGGTAGCACGTTGCACCTCGGACGCGAGGCGCGCCAGCGCGGCCAACGCTTCCGTATCGATAGCGACCTGCTGGACGTCTCCCTGGCGCTGCAGGGCGACGCGGCAGTCCACTTTCCCGCGGGCCACGCGCGCCGCGATGGTCTCGCGTACCACCGCTTCGAGCGATCGCAACTCATCGGGGATGCGCAGACCGAGGTCCAGGAAGCGCGAATTCACGGACCGAATTTCGATGAGCAGCGTGCCCATTTCCGTCGGTCTGCTGACCGCGGCAAAGCCCGTCATGCTGGATATTGAGGCCATGTGGCGCGAAAAATTTGCGCTTATCCGTGGTTCGAAGGGGGGTAGCGGCGAGGCTCGTTTGGCTAGAATCGGCCCCGGTCTTCGTCGTCCCGCCCTCTCCCGTTAGCCGACGGTCCCACTTCAATGGCCGCGCAGAACAACGCAGCACTTCCCGAAGGCCTCGAAGTCGGCGGGTACCGAATTGTAAAGAAGATATCCAGCGGCGGATTCTCCATCGTCTATCTGGCCACTGACGAACAGGGCCAGTCGGTCGCGATCAAGGAGTACATGCCCGCTGCGCTGGCGCAGCGCAAGACGGGCGAATTCTCGCCCTACGTTGCGCCGGAAAACCTCAATACCTATCGCATCGGCCTCAAGTGTTTCTTCGAGGAGGGCCGCGCCCTCGCATCGATCTACCACCCGAACATCGTGCGCGTGCTGAATTTCTTTCGCGCCAACGACACCGTGTACATGGTCATGCACTACGAGTCGGGACGCTCGTTGCAGGAGCATGTTCTGCGCAACCGGAGCAAGGACCAGAAGGATGTGCTTTCCGAGCGCTTCATACGCCGGGTCTACACGCAGGTGATGAACGGGTTGCGCGAAGTCCATTCCAACCGCCTGCTGCATCTCGATGTGAAGCCGGCGAACATCTATCTGCGGATGGACGGAACGCCGATCCTGCTCGACTTCGGCGCCGCGCGCCAGACCCTGCAGCGGGACATCAGCAAGACCTATCCGATGTATACGCCTGGTTTCGCCGCTCCCGAGCTCTACAAGCGCGACGCCGAGCTGGGACCCTGGACCGATGTCTACAGCATCGGCGCATGCATCTACGCGTGCATGTCAGGAATGCCGCCGCAGGAATCGGATCAGAGGCTGAAGGACGACAAGATGCCGCAGATCCTGCGTAGCTTCCGCGGCTTGTACTCGTCGCAACTCATCTCGATGGTCGAGCGTTGCCTGCGGCTGAACTCGCTCGAGCGGCCTCAGACCGTCTATGCGGTCCAGAAGGAACTGGTCCACAACGTACCGGACAAGCCGGAGTTTTCATTTGCAGAGCGGGCAGGGGCACGTTTCCGCCATGTCCAGGAGCGCGTCAGTCGCTTCATGAAGGATCACAACATCACCTGGTTCTGAAACGTGCGCTTTTCCATCTATCAAGAGAGCAAGAAGGGGGGCCGGCGGGTCAATCAGGACCGCATGGGTTACCTGTACACGCGCGACTCGCTCTTGCTGGTGGTGGCCGACGGAATGGGCGGGCACGCACGCGGCGAGGTGGCCGCACAGATCACGTTGCAGACGATGGCAGCGATCTACCAGCGAGATGCCAAGCCGCTGTTGCCCGATGCGGCGCGGTTCCTGGAGGATTCGGTGCTGGCGTCGCACCGCGAGTTGCATCGTTATCGGGCCGAGCACAGCTTGCCCGAAGCGCCGAGAACAACGGTCGTCGCGTGCGTGGTCCAGCAGGGGATCGCTTGCTGGGCGCATGCCGGCGATTCGCGCCTGTATCTGATACGCGGCTCGCGGATCGTCGAGCGTACGATCGACCATTCACGCGTCCATCACCTCGTTTCGTCCGGACTCATTCGACCGGAAGACGCGAAGGACCATCCGGAGCGCAATCGCATCTTCAACTGCATCGGCGCCTATGTCGCGCCGACCGTGGAAATCAGCCGGCCGGTCGCCTTGCGCAACGGCGACACATTGCTTCTCTGCTCGGACGGGCTCTGGGGTACGTTGAACGACCGCCAGATCGCGGAAGGTTTCGCCGGCAAGACCGTCATGCGCGCAGTGCCGGAATTGATGGAGGTCGCTCTGGCAAATGGCGGCAACGACGCCGACAACTGCACGGCGGTGGCGATGACCTGGGCCGGCACGGAGTCGGTCGACATGGTTCCGCCAACCGAAGCTCCCGTCTCCACGCTCGTCATGCCCGATGGTGCGGTCGCCTCGACGATCCAGTTCCCGCGCCACGGCGATCTCGGCGCCGACGAAGAGCTTACCGAGGACAAGATCGACGAGGCCGTCGCCGAGATCCAGCGGGCGATCCAGCGGTCCTCCAAGCTCGTCGACGACAACAAGTAATCACCGCGAGCGGGTGCTCTCATGGCTCTCGAACGTGCTGGGGGTCGCCGGGCCGATCAGTTGCGCCCGGTGCGGTTGACGCGCGGCTATACCCGGCACGCCGAAGGCTCGGTCCTGGTCGAGTTCGGCGACACGCGCGTCGTTTGCACCGTTTCGATCGAAGACAGGGTGCCTCCCTTTCTCAAGGGCAAGGGCTCCGGCTGGCTGACCGCCGAGTACGGCATGCTGCCGCGCGCGACCGGGACGCGCAACGAGCGGGAAGCCGCGCGCGGCAAGCAAGGAGGACGGACGCTGGAAATCCAGCGTCTCATCGGACGAAGTCTGCGCTCGGTGATTGATCTGCAGCAACTCGGCGAGAGGACCCTGCATGTCGACTGTGACGTCATCCAGGCCGACGGTGGTACTCGAACGGCTTCGATCACCGGCGCCTTCGTCGCCGTACATGACGCCCTCAACTGGCTGCGCGAACGCGGTGGTCTCACCACGCTTCCGATTCGCGATTTCGTGGCTGCCGTCTCGGTCGGTCTCCACAGCGGCACCGCCTTGCTGGATCTCGACTACTCCGAAGACTCATCCTGCGCGACCGACATGAACGTCGTCATGACAGGCACCGGGGCCTTTGTCGAGGTCCAGGCGACCGCGGAGAGCGCACCGTTTTCCGCCCAGGAACTCGAGTCGATGCTCAAGCTCGCCCGCATGGGCATCAGCCGGCTGGTCGGCGCCCAAAAGACCACGCTCGGCTTTGCGTGAACGAGAAGCGTGCGGCGTCTTATCCTCGCCTCTGACAACCCGGGCAAGCGGCGCGAGTTCGAAGCGATGTTTGCGCCTTTCCAAGTGGACCTGGTGATGCAATCGGTACTCGGGGTCCGCGCCGTGGCCGAGCCGTTCCATACTTTCGTCGAAAATGCGCTGACAAAGGCGCGTCACGCCGCGGCGGCGACGGGGCTTGCGGCGCTTGCCGATGACTCCGGGATTTGCTGTGCCGCTCTGGGCGGCGCGCCGGGTGTGCGCTCGGCGCGCTTCGCCGGTGCAGGCTCGACCGACGCCGAGAACAATGCAGAACTCGTGCGTCAACTGAAGGGCGCGAGCGATCGCAGGGCTCACTACACCTGTGTTCTGGTGGCTCTGCGCTCGGAACTCGATCCCGACCCAGTCATCGCCGAAGCGCGTTGGCACGGAACGATCATCGATTCGCCGCACGGGTCGGGCGGATTCGGATACGACCCGCACTTCTGGCTCGCCGATCTCAACTGCACAGCCGCCGAGCTCGCGCCGGAAGACAAGAACCGCATCGGTCATCGTGGCCGTGCGCTGGCCCAGTTGATCGAAAATCTGAAGGTCGCCTGGCAGTGGTGAGGATCGCACCCTCGGGGCCCGAGCCCGCTTCAATACAGCACTACCTGCGTCCGGGCGTGCTGTCTCTCACGTCACTGCCGCCGTTGTCGCTTTATGTGCACATTCCCTGGTGCGTTCGCAAGTGCCCATACTGCGACTTCAACTCACATGAAAATCCTGGCGGGCTCGAAGCGATTCCGGAGCAGGCCTATCTCGAGGCATTGCGGGTGGACCTGGAGACGTCGGTTTCGCTGATCTGGGGTCGACCCGTCACGTCAGTGTTCATCGGCGGCGGTACCCCGAGCGTTTTCTCCGCGCGTGCAATCGAGACGCTCCTGTCGGACATTCGGGCGTTGCTGCCTCTACAGGCGGACTGCGAGATCACGCTCGAGGCCAATCCCGGCACGTTCGAAGCCGACAAGTTCGCTGCATTTCGCGCGGCTGGCGTGAACCGCCTTTCGCTCGGGATCCAGTCCTTCGATGAAACCAAGCTGACGGCACTGGGGCGCATTCACGACCGCAGCCAGGCTCTCGCCGCCGCCGCATGCGCTCAGCGCCTGTTCGCCAACTTCAACCTCGATCTGATGTACGGCCTTCCCGGACAACAGCTGTCCGGCCTGCAAGCCGACGTCGAGCAGGCACTCGATTTCAGCCCGCCGCACTTGTCGCTCTACCAATTGACCGTGGAAGCGAACACGGTCTTCGCGAAATTTCCGCCTGCACTTCCCGACGACGACCAGGCGAGCGACATGTTCGCCTGGATCGAGGACCGGATAACAGGGGCGGGGTTCAGCCACTACGAAGTCTCGGCTTATGCGCGGCAGGGTTGCAAGTGCCGCCACAACCTGAACTACTGGATGTTCGGTGACTACCTCGGGATCGGCGCCGGGGCACACAGCAAGCTTTCATTCCCGCACCGAATCGTGCGCCAGGTCCGGTGGCGTCAGCCGCATTCCTATCTGGCGAATGCACGTTGTGGCGACGCCGTAGCGGAGTCCAAGGAGGTCCCGCGTGCGGACGTTCCATTCGAGTTCATGCTCAATGCTTTGCGGTTGATCGACGGCGTCCCGGTGGGGTTGTTCGCCCAGCGCACCGGGATGCCCATTTCTCAAGTCGACCCCTTGCTTGCGCGCGCGGTCGAGCGAGGCCTGCTCTCGGACCGCGATGACGTGCTAGCGCCAACGCCGCTCGGGCAGCGATTCCTGAGCGATCTGCAATCGATATTTTTATGAATTATATTGCACCAATAGCACCATATAGGTGCTGATAAGGCATTTGTGGTGCATAATGCACCACATGAGATCATGATTCGAGCTGATTCCGTGAAGCAAAAACGGCTCAGCATGGCTCTTGTGCACAGAGGGGGTGCGTTCGGTCGGGCCGGAGTCGGCCGAGCGGCACATTTCCTGCTAAAGATGGACGCGGACGATGGCTCGCCGGATCCAACGGCAGCGACGACCTTCAATCATCCCCAGTTGAGGAGAGGAATCGATGGCGACTGCGACGCCTAAAGACGTCATGAAAATGATTGCGGACAACGAAGTGAAGTTCGTCGATCTGCGATTCACGGACACCAAGGGCAAGGAGCAGCACGTCTCGGTGCCGGCCAAGGCAATGGGCGACGACAAGTTCGACCAAGGTCACGCATTCGATGGCTCCTCGATCGCCGGATGGAAGGGCATTGAGGCATCCGACATGTTGTTGCTGCCTGATCCGGGCTCCGCACGGATGGATCCATTCCGCGAAGAAAACACGCTCATCCTGACCTGCGACGTGCTTGAGCCCTCGACTGGGAAGGGATATGACCGTGATCCGCGCTCGCTCGCCAAGCGCGCCGAGGCGTATTTGAAGTCCACGGGGCTGGGCGATACCGCTTACTTCGGCCCGGAGCCCGAGTTCTTCATATTCGACTCGGTCACCTGGAACGTCGACATGTCCGGCTGCTCGGTCAAGATCAAGTCGGAGGAAGCGCCCTGGTCGTCGGGTATCGAGTACGAGGCGGGCAACCTCGCGCATCGTCCGCCGGTCAAGGGCGGCTATTTCCCGGTTCCGCCAACCGATTCGTTGCAGGACATCCGCTCCGAGATCTGTCTGCTGCTGGAGCAGCAGGGCGTCGAGGTCGAGGTCCACCACCACGAAGTTGCGGCGCCGGGACAGAACGAAATCGGTACCAAGTTCAACACGCTTGTCAAGCGTGCCGACTGGATGCAGATCCTGAAGTACACGATCTGGAACGTGGCGGCCAGCTATGGCAAGACGGCGACCTTTATGCCCAAGCCGGTGGTCGGCGACAACGGCTCCGGCATGCACGTGCACCAGTCGGTCTGGAAGGAAGGCAATAACCTTTTTGCGGGCAACGGCTACGCCGGCCTCTCCGACTTCGCGCTGTTCTACATCGGTGGCATCATCAAGCATGCCAAGGCACTGAATGCCATCACCAACCCGGGAACGAACTCCTACAAGCGCTTGGTGCCAGGCTTCGAAGCGCCAATCAATCTTGCCTACTCCGCGCGCAACCGCTCGGCGGCGTGCCGGATTCCTTACGTGAGCAGTCCCAAGGGCCGTCGTGTCGAAGTGCGCTTCCCAGATCCGACGGCCAACTCGTACCTCGCCTTCTCGGCGATGCTGATGGCCGGCCTGGACGGTGTGCAAAACAAGATCCATCCGGGCGAGCCGATGGACAAGAACCTCTATGACCTCGAGCCTGAAGAGGCCGCCAAGGTGCCGCATCCCTGCGCGTCGCTGGACGAGGCGCTCGAGAACCTGGATCGCGATCGTGAGTTCCTGACGCGCGGGGGTGTTTTCAGCAGCGACATGCTGGATGCCTACATTGCCCTCAAGATGGAGGAAGTCACACGATTCCGCATGACCACACACCCGGTTGAGTTCGACATGTACTACGGTTCGTAGTCGAAGAACCGCTTCAGGCAAGACAAAGGGGCGGGATTTCCGCCCCTTTGTGCATCCGGTCCACGATGTCGCCAGGCCAAGCACTTGAATTGCCGCGGGAATCGCGGCCAGCAGCAAGGATGACGGGGATTCTTCCGGTGACGCGGCTGCCGTACACTCGTGTTCGCGCTTGTGCGCCTCGACCGATCAATGAAGCTTCGCCTGTTCGCAGTTTCGGCCGCCTTGCTGAGCACGAGCCTGCTCACGGCCGTCGTGCGTGCCCAGAGCGACATCTATCTCTGCGTCGACGACGAGGGCCACAAGACGTACACCAATACGGGCAACACCAAGGGTTGCAAGCGGCAGGAGATCGCGCCGGTCGTGACGGTGCCGGGTCCGCGCCTGCCGGCGCGCAATGCCGGCGGAAATGGGCTCGAACAACGTGCGACGCCTGCGAACTACCCGCGGGTGGACGACGACACACAGCGCGCGCGCGACGGGGATCGTCGGCGCATCCTCGAGGACGAACTGCGTGCCGAGGAAGATCGCGTGGCGCGCTTGCGCGAAGAATTCAACAATGGCGAGCCCGAGCGCCGTGGCGACGAGCGCAACTACGCTCGCTACCAGGAACGCGTGCAGCGCTTGCAGGAAGACATCCAGCGCGGCGAGAACAACATCGTCGCGCTGCGCCGGGAAATCGCAGCCCTGCGCCAGTAGCGCCCCGACGTAGCCGGGAACTCCCGGGCGAGAGGCTGGCCAGATGAGTGGCCCGACGCGCTGGCTCTCTCTGCGCAGGTCGCCGGTTCCCGAACCCGCCACCCGGTATGCCGGGCTGGAACTGCTTTCGACGGCCGTGATAGTGATCGACGCGGACGCCCGCGTCGCCTTCGCCAATCAGTCCGCCGAGCATCTCTTCGAGGTCTCGCGTCGGATCCTCGTGGGCCAGCTGGTTTCCCGGCTGTTCATCGATGAGATCGTGATCGATCGCATGCTCGCGGCAGCGCGCGCCAACGATCTTGGACAGCGGCGCCAGTTGCTCGAACTTCGCCGCCCGCTGCGCGACCCGCTCGCGGTCCAGGCGACGGCGACGGCGCTCTACGACGAAGCCACGCCGCTGATCCTCGAGCTAATCGAGATTCAACAGCAGCTCAAGGTCTCGCGCGAAGAG
Source organism: Burkholderiaceae bacterium (assembly GCA_035502095.1). Lineage (GTDB taxonomy): Bacteria > Pseudomonadota > Gammaproteobacteria > Burkholderiales > Burkholderiaceae_F > JAKANT01. The sequence continues at coordinate 187,126 of DATJUX010000044.1, read as the reverse complement.
CACAACCTGGATCTCTCCGAAGCGAGCCGGCGCCTTCTGCGCAGCCTCGCGCACGAGATTAAGAATCCGCTCGGGGGCATTCGCGGTGCGGCACAGTTGCTCGAAAGCGAACTGCCCTCGCGCGAGCAGCGCGAATACACCCGCGTCGTCATTTCGGAGGCCGACCGGCTGCAAGCCCTGGTTGACCGGCTGCTGGAGCCGCATCGCAGCCCTCGCGTCGTGGCGGACTTCAACATGCACGAGGTCACCGAGCGCGTGCGATCGGTGATCCTCGCAGAGTTTCCGCGCGGGCTGACCGTCACGCGCGACTACGACGCTTCCGTGCCGGAGGTGCGCGGCGACAGGGAACAGTTGATCCAGGCGGTACTGAACGTCGTGCGCAACGCCGCCCAGGCGCTCGCCCCGCGCATCGCCGCGGGCGACGCGGAGATCGTGCTGGTCACGCGCGTTGCGCGCCACGTGACACTCTCGCGCCGTCTCTACCGGCTGGCACTCGAATTGCATGTCATCGACAACGGCCCGGGAATTCCAGACGCATTGAAGCCACACGTCTTCTACCCGCTGGTGTCCGGGCGCGATGGCGGAAACGGATTGGGGTTGACCCTTGCGCAGACGTTCGTCCAGCAGAACGACGGGATGATCGATTTCGACAGCCGCCCGGGGCGGACCGATTTTCGCATCGTGCTGCCGTTGCGCGAGGCCTGGCGGGACACCCGGTAATGAGTGCTGACCAAGGATGATCGAGGCGAACGGGAACATGAAGCCGATCTGGATCGTCGACGACGACCGATCGATCAGGTGGGTGCTCGAGAAGGCGCTCGCGCGCGAAAACCTTCCCTGCCGGGCATTCGGTGCCGCGCAGGAAGTGCTCGCCGAACTCGATCGCGGGACCCCGCAAGTGCTCGTCTCCGACATCCGCATGCCGGGCGAGAGCGGCATCGAGTTGCTGCGTGCGGTCAAGCGCAAGCACCCGGCGCTTCCCGTGATCATCATGACCGCGTTCTCCGACCTCGAAAGCGCGGTGGCCGCGTTCCAGGGCGGTGCATTCGAGTATCTGCCGAAACCGTTTGATGTCGATCGGGCCGTGGAACTGATCAGGCGCGCCGTCGACGAGAGCCTGCGCGAGACGCATCCGGATGACGTGCCCGCCGATGTGCCGGAGATCCTCGGGCAGGCGCCGGCAATGCAGGAGGTGTTTCGCGCCATCGGCCGGTTGTCCCAGTCCAACGTCACCGTCCTGATCACCGGCGAGTCGGGCAGCGGCAAGGAGGTCGTCGCGCGCGCCTTGCACAAGCACAGCACGCGATCGAGCCGGCCGTTCATCGCGCTCAACATGGCCGCAATCCCGCGCGATCTGCTCGAGAGCGAGTTGTTCGGGCACGAGCGCGGGGCCTTCACGGGCGCCCAGGCGATGCGCCGCGGACGCTTCGAGCAGGCCGAAGGGGGCACGCTCTTCCTCGACGAGATCGGCGACATGCCGGCGGAATTGCAGACCCGGCTGCTGCGGGTGCTGTCGGACGGGTTCTACTACCGGGTCGGGGGTCACGAGCCGATCAAGGCCGACGTGCGCGTGATCGCAGCAACGCACCAGAACCTCGACGAGCGCGTGCGCCAGGGCCTGTTCCGCGAGGACCTGTACCACCGCCTCAATGTCATCCGGCTGCGGTTGCCCCCGCTGCGCGAGCGGCGCGAGGACATCGCGCTTCTCGTGCGCCATTTCCTGGCAAAGAGCGCACGCGAGCTCGGAGTCGAACCCAAGCGCCTCTCTCCCGAGGCGCTCAAGTTCATCAGCCAGTTGCCGCTGCCCGGCAACGTGCGGCAGCTCGAGAACCTGTGCCACTGGCTGACCGTGCTCGCGCCGGCCCAGGTGGTGAAGGTGGACGATCTGCCGTTCGAGATCCGCCACGAGGCCGATCAACCCGCTGCGCCGAGTGCAGGCCCGATGGCGAGCGAGCTGCGGTCCGGGGCCGCCCCCGCACCGTCTGCCAGCGCCGCCGACTGGCTCGCCATGCTGGTCGGGGAGGTGGAGCGCCGCCTGCGCGGGGGAGAAACCGAGGTCATGTACGCGCTGACGCGCGAATACGAAGCAGCCGTGATCCGTACCGCGTTGCGGATCACCCATGGCCGGCGCATCGAAGCGGCCACGCGGCTCGGGGTCGGCCGCAACACGATCACGCGCAAGATCCAGGAATTAGGTCTCGAGGACTGACGCGCCGTTCCTCGCGGCAGGCGGACCCGTCCTCCCGTCCTGCAGTTCGTCGCTGCCACGCGCAGTCCGTCGCACCAGCACGGCGCCCGCCACGGGCGCGTCGATAATGCGCGCCGTTCAGACCAATGCACCAGTCCGTGCGGGTCGACGAGCACAATGCCACGCGCCGCACCGCATGGCGTGCGGGCCGCGCTGGCGGCCAGCTCGATCGGGGGGATCGAATGACGGGACGTACAAGATGGTGGCTGGCCGGAGTGGTCGTGCTGGCGGTCGGTGGCATCGGGCTCTCCGTCTACCAGGGCATCGTGCGATCGAACGCGAAGGCGGCGGAAAAGAAGAAGGAGGCACCCCCGCTCGAATTCGCCGCGCACGACATCGTGCAGCTGGCGTCGCGCGTGCTGACGGCCGACCTGCTGCTGCCGGGGACCGTGCAGGCGGTGTCGCAGGCGACGGTGCGCTCCAAGGTCTCGGCGGAGGTTCGCACGGTGTCCGTGCGCGAGGGTGATCGCGTCCGGTCCGGCCAGGTCGTGGTTGAGTTCGATACCGCGCAGCTGCGCATGCAGCTCGCCGAACGCCAGGCCACGCTCGAATCAGCGCGTGCTCAGCTCGCGCAGACTGAACGCACACGCGAGGTCAACGCGCAACTGGTGAAGCAGAACTTCATTTCCCAGAACGCATTCGATACGGCCGACGCGGCGTACCGGGCGCAACGCGCGGCCGTGGCGGCCGCCGGGGCGCAGCTGGAGCAGACCAAACTGACGCTCGCCGACGCGGTCGTGCACGCACCGATCGGCGGACTGGTCTCCAAGCGTCTCGTTCAGCCGGGCGAGAAGGTGGCGTTCGACACGCCGCTTCTTTCGATCGTCGACCTGAGTCAGATGGAAGTGCAGGCGCAGGCGGCCGTGTCGGACATCACGCATGTCGCGATCGGCGCCCGCGCGGAAGTCGAGATCGAGGGACTCTCGGACCGGACGTTCGCGGCCAGGGTCGAACGCATCAACCCGAGCGCAGAGCCGGGGTCGCGCACCATCAACGTCTATATCGGCCTGCCGAACGAGAACGCGTTGCTCAAGGCGGGGATGTTTGCGCGCGTCCGCCTGCGCGTGCAACGCGACAAGGAGGTCTCCGCGCTGCCGGCTTCCGCGATCCAGAGCGACGCCGGCCAGAGCATCGTCTGGGTCATCGACGAAGGAAGGCTCGTCAAGCGGCTCGTGACCATCGGCCGTCGCGACGACCGCGCGCAACTCGTCGAGATTGTGAGCGGACTCGGACCCGGTGACCTCGTTGTGGCGACGAAGTTCGACAACCTGCGCGACGGCCTCGCCGCCAGGATCATGGGCGGTGCAGCCGCGCCGGCAAGCGTCGCCGACAGGGACGCCCCGCGTTCGCACGCCAACTGACCGACGGGGTCCCGGCATGTGGATGACGCGCGTCGCCATCAATCACCCGGTGTTCGCGACCATGGTCATGGTCGCGCTGACCGTCCTCGGCCTGTTTTCCTACGCGCGCCTCGGTGTGGAGCCGATGCCGGATATCGCGCCGCCGGCGGTGCAGATCACGGTGATGTACCCGGGCGCATCGCCGGAGCAGGTCGAAAACGACCTTGCCAAGCCGATCGAGAACGCCGTCAACACCGTCGCGGGCGTCAAGCGCATCCTATCGCGCTCGGATGAGGGGCGTTCGCTGACCTGGGTCGAGTTCCGGCTCGAGGTCGACTCGACCCGCGCGACGCAGGAAGTGCGCGACAAGCTGGCGCAGATCCGCGCCGGTTTCCCGCGCGATGCCAAGGATCCGGTCGTGGAGCGGGGCGGCAGCGAGAACGATCAGCCGGTCGCTTCGTTCGTGCTGGTCGGTGAACGCCTGACGCAACGTGAACTGACGACGCTCGCCGAACAGGTGGTGGAAAAGGCATTCGAGCGCACCAATGGTGTAGGGCGTGTCGACCTTGGCGGCACGGTCACCCGCCAGGTGCAGGTGCACGTCGATCCGGCGCGCCTGACCGCGTTCGGGTTGACCGTCGACCAGGTGGTGCAGGCCCTGCGTCAGGCGAACGTGAGCGTTCCGGTGGGCACGATCTCGAACCGCACGGCGGAATCGATCGTGCGGGTCGACGGCCGCATGTCCACGCCCGCCGACTTCAACAAGATCATCGTGGCGCGCAAGAACGGCGCGCCGATCCTGCTGGCGCAGGTTGCCGAGGTGCTCGATGCCGAGGCCGAGCGCCAATCCATCACGCGCATCAATGGCCAGCCTTCGATCGGCGTCTGGGTCTTCAAGGCGCAGGACGCGAACATCGTCGAGGTCGGGCGACAGCTCAAGGTCGCGGCCGAGGATCTGCGCAAGCAGTTGCCCCAGGGTGCGGAGCTGAAACTGCTCTGGGCGATGTCGGACTTCGTGGAGAACTCGGTCGACAACGTCAAGCACACGATCCTCGAGGGAGCATTGCTGACCGTACTGATCGTGTTCCTGTTCCTGGGGTCGTGGCGCAGTACCGTCATCACCGGTCTCACGCTTCCGATCGCTGTGATCGCGACCTTCATCGCGCTCTACGCGTTCGGCTTCACCCTCAACTACATGACGCTGATGGCGTTGTCACTTTGCATCGGCCTGCTGATCGACGATGCCATCGTCGTACGCGAGAACATCGTGCGACATCTGCAGATGGGCAAGGATCACTACACCGCGGCTCGCGAGGGCACCGAGGAAATCGGGCTCGCCGTTCTCGCCACGACGTTTTCGATCGTCGCCGTGTTCGTGCCCATCGCGTTCATGAGCGGCATCGTCGGCAAGTTCTTCTATCCGTTCGGCATCACGGTCGCGGTCGCGGTTCTGGTCTCGCTTTTCGTCAGCTTCACGCTCGATCCGATGCTCTCGGCGGTCTGGCGCGACCCGCCGCAGGGTGCCCGCGGCCTGCCCCTTGTCGGCCCCTTGCTGCGCCTTTTCGAAGGCTGGGTCAAGCGCTGGCACGAACTTTACGGCCAGCTGATGGCCGTCGCGCTCACGCACCGCAAGACCACCCTGGCGGTGGCGGCGGCGAGCTTCGCCGCCAGCATTCCGGTCGGCGGTCTCGTCGGCGGCGAGTTGGTGCCCGACGTCGATCAGAGCTTCACCAGCGTCCGTCTCACCATGCCGGTCGGCTCCTCGCTCGAGTACGCGGACGAGCGGGTCAAGCGGGTCGAGGAGGCACTGCGCGAGTTCAAGGAGATCGAGATCATCGACACCGGCATCGGCACCGACGGCGCACGCAACACCGGACGCATCAACCTCAAGCTGCTGCCACGCAACGAACGCAGCCGCTCGCAGAAGAAGCTCGAGGAAGCGATCCGCGCGCGCGTGGCGAGCATTCCGGGCGTGGAGTTGCAGGTGGGATGGGGTGGTCCGATCTATGTCGCGCTGCTCGGCAACGACGATGCGGCGATGCGGCGCGTGATCGGCGACTTCAAGCTCAAGCTGCAGGGGATCCGCGGCATCACCGACATCGACCTGAGCGTCAAGGAAGGTACGCCGGCGCTGTCGGTGCGACTCAAGCCCGAGCTGGCGGCCGAGTATGGCATCACGCACGCCCAGCTCGGCAGCGTCTTGCGCGCGATGGTGGGGGGTGAGCAATCGGGCTACTGGCTCGCGCCCGACGGGCAGAACTACGAAGTGATCACGCAGATCCCGCGCGATCGGCGCACCATCGCCGACGATATCGCCGGCATGAACATCGCGACCGGACGGACTCTGGCGGACGGTTCCAGCGAAGTGATCCCGTTGCGGTCGATTGCCACGATCGAGCGCACCTATAACCCGGAGAACATCCGGCGCCAGGACCTGCAGCGGCGCGTGGCGGTCTTCGCCAACGTCGAGGGCCGTCCCGCGGGCGACGTCGGCAACGAGGTGCAGGAACTCGTCAAGTCCTACCAGCTGCCGCCAGGATTGCGTTTTGACGTCGGGGGCCAGATCCGCGACCAGCAGGAGGTGAGCCAGGCGATTGTCGGAGCGCTCGCGCTGGCGGTGATCTTCATCTACATCGTGCTCGCGTCGCAGTTCGGCAGCTTCCTGCAGCCAATCGCGATCATGGTCTCGCTGCCGTTGTCGATCGTCGGCGTGATGCTCGCGCTTCTCGTCACCGGCACGACGCTGAATATCTTCTCGATGATCGGCATCGTGTTCCTGATGGGCCTCGTGACCAAGAACGCGATCCTGCTGGTCGACTTCGCAAATCAGGGGCAGCGCAACGGACTCGCGCGGTTCGATGCACTGCTCGCCGCGGGCCAGACGCGGCTGCGCCCGATTCTGATGACGACCGCCGCGATGATCTTCGGCATGCTCCCGCTCGCGCTCGGGCTGGGGGAGGGGGCCGAGCAGCAGGCGCCGATGGGCAGGGCCATCATCGGCGGGGTGATCACGTCGACGTTCCTCACGCTTGTCGTCGTGCCGGTCATCTACTCCTACATCGATGCCTTCGAGAAGCGCCTGATGAAGGGCCGTCGGTCGCGCGGCGTCCCGGCTCTCGCGGACCAACCGGCCGACAGGGTGCTCTAGGCGGACCGGTTCCCTTCAGGGCAGGGTCGCGATGACCGGGGTGTGATCGCTGGGCTGCTCGCGCCGCCGCGGCTCGATGTCGATCGAACAGCCGGAGCACGCCTCTGCAAGCACAGGCGAAAGTAGGATGTGATCGATGCGCAAGCCCATCTTTCGACGGAACGAAAGATTGCGGTAGTCCCACCACGTGTAGCTTCGGTCGGGTTGCTCGAACAGCCGGAATGCATCGCGCAGTCCGAGGTCGAGCAGGCCACGGAACGCGGCCCGCTCGGGCTCGGAAAACAGCACCTGTCCTTCCCAGGCAGCCGGGTCATGCACGTCGCGCGGTTCCGGCGCGACGTTGAAATCGCCGGCGACGAGCAGGCGCGGATGACGTGCCAACTCGTCGCGCAGCCAATCCCTGAGCGCCGCCATCCAGCGCAGCTTGTAGTCGTACTTGTCCGTCCCGACCGCCTGTCCATTCGGCACGTACACGCAGACGACACGGAGTCCTTCGAGCGTGATCGCGAGCAGGCGCTTCTGGTCGTCCGCGAAATTCGGCAGATTGACCTGCACCTCCGCCGGGGTGCGTCCCTGTGCCTGCCGGAACAGGATGGCGACCCCGTTGTACGTCTTCTGTCCGGCAAAAACGCTCGCGTAGCCCGCGGCCTGCAGCGCGACAGCGGGGAAGTTCTCGTCGGCGAGCTTCGTCTCCTGCAGGCAGACGACATCGCTCGCGTGCTTCGCGAGCCAGTCGGTCAGGTGTGGGAGGCGAACCTTGAGCGAGTTGACGTTCCAGGTGGCGACGCTGAGCGTCATGGGTGCCGCGGCTCGCCCGCTCAGTTGGTCTTGTCGGCGCCGCGCGGCGCTTCGCCTGCGGGCGCCGACGGTGCCTCAGCGGGACGAGGAGCGAGCGGCACCGGCGCGACCGGCCAACCGCGCGGTAGCTGGGCCGAGCGCGGGTATCCAGCGGCATCGAGCACCGCGTGCCAGGCGACGGTTTCGAACTCGCGTTGGACCTGGCGGCCCACGGTCATCACGGGGAGGTGATTGCCCAGGCCGAGCTTTTCCATCGCGTCACTGTCTTCCTTGGTGGAGATCGTCCGCTCGCTGTACGGGATGCCGCGTGCTTGGAGCAGCTCGCGCCCCGAATCGCAGGGCTGGCAGTTGGCAGTTGTGTAGAGCAGAACCGGAAACTGCTGCGCGGCGCGGCGGGACTCATAGGGCAGCCCGGCCAGCGCGTCGGCGGCGCCGCTCGCGCCGCGCGCATCGACGCGCTGGACGTTGCGCGCTTCGCGTGGCGGGTTGTCGCCGTAGACGGTCTTGCCATCGGGGTCGGTCCACTTGTACTGCGCATTCGCACTGCTCAGAAAGAACGCAGCGGCGGCCACCGCTGCGAATATCCAGCACTGCGCGGCCACCCGTCTTGTCGTCTCACTCATTCTTGCGGTCCCTCGTCAGTCTGCCATGCCGCTGTGCCGGAGCAACGCGTCGATCTGCGGGCGCCGCCCCCGGAACTCGACGAACGATTCCATCGCGGGACGGCTTCCGCCGACGGCGAGAATCGAATCGAGGAAGCGGTGCCCGATCTTCCGATCGAGTGCCTGCCCCGATTCCTCGAAGGCGGCGTAGCAGTCCGAGGAAAGCACTTCGGCCCACTTGTAGCTGTAGTAACCCGCTGCATAGCCGCCCGAAAAGATATGGGTAAACGCGTGCGCCGGCCGCATGTAGTTGGGCTGTGGCACGACGGCGACCTCCTGCCTGACCGCACCGATCAGTCGCGCTATGTCCGCCGGACCGGCGTGGGCGGGATCGAGCTCGTGGTGTACCAGCATGTCGAACAATGCGAATTCGAGCTGGCGCGCCATCCAGAGTCCACTCTGGAAGTTCCGCGCTGCGATCATCTTGTCGAACAGCGGACGCGGAAGCGATTCGCCCGTATCGACATGCCGGGTCAGGAGCCGCAGCACCTCCCATTCCCAGGCGAAGTTCTCCATGAACTGACTCGGCAACTCCACGGCGTCCCACTCGACACCGCGGATTCCGGCGACGCCAACCTCGTCGACGCGCGTGAGCAGGTGATGCAGTCCATGGCCGAATTCGTGAAAGAGCGTGAGCACGTCGTCGTGCGTGAAGAGGGCCGGGCGGCCTCCGACCGGCCGACTGAAGTTGCATGTCAGAAGTGAGATCGGCGTCGACACGCCGCCCGCGCTCCGGCGCCGGTTGCGCGCGTCGTCCTGCCAGGCGCCGCCCTGCTTGTGTTCGCGCGCATACAGATCGAGATAGAACTGGCCAAGGAGCTCGCCGCCGGGCGACTCGATCCGGTACAACCGGGCATCGGATATCCAGACCGGCCCGCTGTCGGGACGCACGATAACGGAGAACAGGGTTTCGATGACCTTGAACAGGCCGGCGAGAACACGATCCTCCGGGAAGTATTGCTTCAGCTCGTGCTCGGCATACGCATAGCGTCGCTGGCGCAACTTCTCGCTGGCATAGGGAAGGTCCCACGCTTCGAGCGCGGGCAACCCAAGTTCTTGCGCCGCGAACTGCCGCAGTTCGCCCATGTCACGTTCGGCATACGGCCGCGATCGACGGGCCAGATCGCGCAGGAATACGAGCACCTCCTCGGGCGAAGAGGCCATCTTCGGTTCGAGCGACAGCTCCGCGTAGGTCCGGTATCCGAGCAGGTTCGCCGCCTCCCGGCGCAGGCGCAGCAACTCGAGCATCAGGTCGGTGTTGTCCCACTCCGGCTTGCCGAGGTCGCTCGCGCGCGTATGCGACGCGCGGTGAACCTGTGCGCGCAGCGCTCGATCGTCCGCGTACTGGAGAACCGGTGTGTAGCTCGGCGCGTGCAAAGTGATCAGGTAGCCGGGACGCCCGCCCTCGGCAGCCGCTTCGTGCAGCAGCTGAAGCGCGTCGTCAGGCATGCCCGCAAGCCTGCGTCGATCCTCGATGAACAGCGTGAACGCGTTGGTCGCATCGAGCACGTTTTCCGCAAAGCGCGTGGACAGTTGCGCGGCACGTTCTCGCGCGTGCTTCAGCCGCGCCTTTTTGTGCGCCGGCAGTTCCGCGCCGCCCAGGCGGAAATCGCGCAGCTCGTTGCCGATCACCTTGCGCCGGCCTGCGCTCCACGAGCTGAACTCGGGCCGGCCCGCCATCTCCTTGTAGCGGGCATAGAGCGCCTCGTTCTGCGCCAACTCGGTCCAGAACGACGTGAGCTTCGGCAGGTTGGCGTTGTATTGCTCGCGCAGATCCGGCGCATCCATCACCGCGTTCAGATGCGAGACGGTGCCCCAGGCGCGCGCGAGCCGCTCCATCGCGTCGTCCAGCGGCTCGACGACGGACTCCCAGTCCGGTGCGCTCGCGGGATCGGTCACGCTGGCAACGGCGGCGCGGCATTCGGCGAGCAGGGCATCGACCGCGGGCGAGACGTGCGCGGGACGGATCGCGTCGAAGCGCGGAAGTCCGCTGAAATCCAGCAGAGGATTGGCGTTGATGTCGAACGGCATCGATTGGGTCTTCAGACCGGTTGATGAGGTGCAGCCGCGGTCGCTGGCGCGTCTTCGACGGGCAACGGCGATTGCGCGAGATAAGTGCCGATCGAGCGCTCGGCAGCCTCGACCGTATTTACCAGCAGCATGGCGACGGTCATCGGCCCAACACCTCCCGGCACCGGCGAGATCCAGCCGGCCACTTCGCGCACGCCAGCGAAGTCGACATCGCCGACGAGCTTTCCCTCCGGCGTGCGATTGGTGCCGACGTCGATCACCGCCGCACCCGGCCTGACCATGTCGGCGGTGACCAGGCCACGCCGTCCGGCAGCCGCGACCACCAGATCCGCCCGGCGCGTGAGCGCGGCGAGGTCCCGGGTCGCGCTGTGGCAGATGGTCACGGTGGCGTTGGCTGCCAGCAGCAGCATCGCCATCGGCTTGCCGACCATGTTGGACCGTCCGATCACCACCGCACTGCAGCCCTGGAGCGGGTAGTGGATGGACTCCAGCATCATCATCACCCCGTAGGGGGTGCAGGACCGGAAGTGCGGGCGCCCCATCAGGGTCAGGCCGGCATTGGTGGCATGAAGGCCGTCGACGTCCTTTTCGAAGGCGATCGCATCGACGACCTCGGTTGCGTCGAGATGGCGTGGCAGCGGCAGTTGCACGAGGATTCCGTGCACCGCCGGATCCGCGTTGAGTTCGGCCACGCGGGCGAGGAGGGTCGCTTGCGCCGTGCCCTGTGGAAGGTGGATGAAGAACGAGCGAATTCCGGCCGCTTCGCAGGCGCGCATCTTGTTGCGGACGTAGATCGCCGATGCCGCATCATCGCCGACGAGCACGACGGCGAGCCCCGGGACAATCCCGCGTGCTTGCAGGGCCGTGACGCGACGCGCGACGCCGGCCTGCAGGCGCGCGGCGAGCGCCTTGCCATCGATGATGCGCGCGGTCATCCGCCGCTCAGCCTTCCGCCACGGCGACGCTGCGCAGCGCCACGCGCATGAGATCGGCCACGGTGTTCGCCTCCAGCTTGTCCATGATGTTGGCGCGATGGGCCTCCACGGTCTTGATGGAGATCCCCAGGTCGGCGGCGATCTGCTTGTTCAGGCGGCCGGCGACGATGCGCTCGAGGACCTGCTGCTCGCGCGCGGTCAGCCGCGCAAGCAGTGCCGCGTGCATGCGCTCGCGCTCCGCTGCCGCGGCGCGCTCGCGTGCCTGCACGAGCAACCGGTCGACCAGGGCCTTGAGGTCCGCCTGGCTGAAGGGTTTTTCGATGAAGTCGACCGCGCCTTTCTTCATGGTCGCGACCGCCATCGATACGTCACCATGCCCGGTGACGAACACGATCGGCAGCGCCGCCTTGCGAGCGAGCAGTTCCTCCTGCAGTTGCAGGCCACTCATTCCGGGCATGCGCACATCGAGCACCAGCACGGCGATCGCGTGGGGATCGAACTGCGCCAGGAACGTCTCGGCGCTGGGGAACGTGTGCACCGTGTATTGGTTCGCTTCCAACAGGTATTGCAGCGAGTCGCGTACGCCTTCGTCGTCGTCGACGACGTAGACGACGCCGCGCGGCTCTTCGGTTTCGGGGTTGATGATCGGTTGCTCGCTCATTTCGGGTCTGTCCTCATGTGCGCGTCAGCGCGGCCTCGGTTTCGACTGTACTGCGTGCAAGGGGCAGCGTGATTCGGACAATCGAGCCGCCCACCGGTTCGGGGTTGGCCTCGACATAGATGCGACCGTGGTGGAATTCCACGATCGAGCGGCAGATGTTGAGTCCCATGCCCATGCCTTCGGCTTTGGTGCTGAAGAACGGGTGGAATAGGTTGGGCAGATGTTCCGGCGCAATGCCGCCGCCGCGGTCGACGACGCTTACTTCGGCCTGGCCGTCTACCGTACCGCGAACCCGAACATCGATTCGTGGCACGACGGGCTTGTTCATCGAGTCGAGGGCGTTCTTCAGCAGGTTCAGCAGGACCTGTTCGATCAGGATAGGGTCGACATCGAGCGGAGGCAGGTGCGGATCGACCTGGGCCACGATCGCGATCGCCTTCTTGTTCGCCTCGATCTCCGCGAAGGCGATGGCGTCCTCGACGATGCGTGCCGGCGGCGTCGGCCGCCGGCGCGGTTCCGAGCGTTTCACGAATTCGCGGATGCGTCGGATGATCGCCCCGGCACGTTGCGCCTGGTGGGCCATCTTCGCCAGCGCGCCGCGCAGGTCCTGGGGCGGAAGCGCCCCGCCGCGCAGGCGCGCCAGCGTGCCCTCGCTGTAGTTGCCGATCGCGGTGAGCGGCTGGTTGAGCTCGTGCGCGAGCGACGACGCCATCTCGCCCATGGTCATCAGGCGGGCCGTGAACTGCACTTTCTCCTGCTGCTGGCGCGCGGTCTCCTCGGTGGTCTTGCGCAGAGTGATGTCGCTTGCGATCTGCAGGCGTGCGTCGTTGTTCTGTTCCAGCGTCGTCGCGCCCGCCCGGTCGACCGGCCATTGGATCGTGCGCGCCCGCACGTCGAACCAGCACGCCGTGGTTGCATCGAAGATCTCGCCCCCTTCGCGTTGATTCAACGTCGTGGCGAGGCGCACGTGACCCGCCGCGGTCGAGCCGAAGCGCTCGATATACGAGCGGTTGGCGAAAAGGAGGTCGCCGGTCGCCGAGGCGGTCACCGAAACCGCGGCATCGATCGACTCGAGCACGGTCTTGAAGCGTTCATGCGCGGCCGACAGCTCGCGGCGGATGCGCCGCTGCTCGGTCACGTCGGCGATGGAGGTCATCCAGCCGATCTGCTGGCCGCTCGCATCGACCAGTGGCGATGAGTACATCCGCGCGTCGAAGCGCGACCCGTCCGGACGCTGGACGACGATCTCGGTTCCCGCGGGAGGATCGCCGCCCGCGAGCGTCGCCTCGAAGGCAGCCATGTTCGCCGCGACGTCCTCCGGCGCCCAGTCGGGAAACGGTGGCCCGCGACCGATCAACTCCTGCGCGGTCCACCCGGACATGCGGCAGAACGCGCGGTTCACGTAGCGGATGGCGCCCGTCATGTCGAGCACGCGCAGGCCCGTGGCGAGCGAATCCTCCATCGCTCGTCGCAGCGAGGCCTCGGCGAGCAAGGCGCTGTCGATGCGCCCTTGCCTGGCCATGTACGCCGCCAGCGAGGCGAGGGCGACGACCACCGTGAGAGCGAGCCCGGCCATTCCCCACACGGGAGCGCTTTCGGCAAGCGGCGCCTCCGTCGCGTAGCCGGCGGCCTTGAGATGCATGTTCGCCGGCAGAGGCGAGATCGTGGTTGCGTAGTGCGCCGGCACGCCCTCGGTAAAGCTTGCCGCCGTGGTGGCCATGAACTGGTCATCGACGGTCAACGCGAGGCGGTACCGCTCGATGATCTCCGGCGCCACGCCTCGCATGAGCAGGTCGCCGCCATCGATGCGGGCCACCAGAGAGCCGTGGTAGCGCTGCTGCCGAATGACCGGAACGACTGCCGTGATCTGCGAGGGATCGTCACCGAGATGCATGAAGATCAGCGTGCCGGCTGCGCCGAGCTGATCGAGGCGCGTGGCGAGAGCTTTTTCGAGCTGCGATGCTGCGCCGGCGGTCGGAATGGAGTCGACCTGGCTGAGCACTCGTCCGCTCCGATCGACGTACTGCAGCCGCGACAGTTCGCGCCGGCTGGCAAGCAACTCGGTGGCCTGCTCGCGGAAGTGCGGCACTTCGTCGCGTGCGTCATTCAATTCGAATGCCACCGCGGACAACGCCTCGCCGAGGCCGTCGAGACGCAGGCCAAGCTGGCGTGCAGCGGCGTCGATGTCGCGGCTCATCGCCTCGCGCTTGACGTGGCGTTCCTCGACCACCAAGGCAACGAACAGCCCCGCGATCAACGCCACGATCAGGCCGATGACAAGAAACGGCACGCGCGGTGCCTCGATCCAGGGCCGCGTATGCGCCTTGGCAAGCGAATCGAAGGTGGCCAGCAGGGAACGGGAATCGTTGCGGATCGACATCTGCAGTGCGCCGCTCGAATCGGCGCTCGGCGGCGGCGTTGCCTGCATATTATCTAGAGGGGAACGGTCCCTCCTTCCACCAAGCGGCCATCACAAGCGGCGTCCAGGTGGAGTCGTCATCGTTTCTTATTACGGGATTAGACTGCGTAATTTGAAAGCCTGCCGGACGGCTGCTAGATTGCGCGGTGCGCCGGCGGCAAACCTCGATGCGGTCGCTGCCCAGGCGCTCGAGGAGGTATCCGTGGCAGCGAACCCGAACCTGCAGGCGGCGAACGATCCCGACCTGCTCGAAACCCAGGAATGGCTCGAAGCTCTCGACTCGGTGCTTGCGCGCGAGGGTCCGGAGCGCGCGCACTACCTGCTCGAAAAGCTGATCGACAAGGCGCGGCGCTCCGGGGCTTACATCCCGTTTTCCGCCAATACCGCCTACATCAACACGATTCCCCCGCACCTGGAGGAACAGTCTGCAGGGGATTCCGCCCTCGAAGAAAGGCTGCGCTCATTCGTGCGTTGGAATGCGATGGCGATGGTGGTGCGCGCCAACCGAGGCGAGGGCGATCTGGGAGGACACATCTCCAGCTACGCGTCGGTCGGCACCCTGATGGAGGTCGGATTCAGCCACTTCTGGCGGGCACCGACCGACAGGTTCGGCGGCGACCTGGTCTATATCCAGGGCCATTCGTCACCGGGTGTTTATGCGCGCGCGTACCTCGAAGGCCGGCTGACGGAGGATCAACTGTCCAACTTCCGGCGCGACGTCGATGGCCGGGGAGTCACGTCGTATCCGCATCCCAAGCTGATGCCGGACTTCTGGCAGTTTCCGACCGTATCGATGGGACTTGGCCCGATCCAGGCGATCTACCAGGCCCGCTTCCTCAAGTACCTGCACGCGCGCGGCATCGCCGATACGGTGACTCGCAAAGTCTGGTGCTTCTGCGGTGACGGCGAGATGGACGAGCCAGAATCGCTGGGCGCGATCGGCATGGCTGCGCGCGAGAAGCTCGACAACCTGATCTTCGTCGTCAATTGCAATCTGCAACGGCTGGACGGGCCGGTGCGCGGCAACGGCAAGATCATCCAGGAGCTCGAGGGCGACTTCCGCGGTGCCGGCTGGAACGTGATCAAGCTCATCTGGGGTTCCTATTGGGATCCGCTGCTGGCACGCGACAAGGACGGTTGGCTGCTGCGCCTGATGGAAGAAACGGTCGACGGCGAATACCAGAACTACAAGGCCAACGACGGCGCCTTCGTGCGCAAGCATTTCTTCGGCAAGTTCCCGCAGACGCTCGAGATGGTCTCGCGCATGAGCGACGCGGACATCTGGCGCCTGAACCGGGGCGGGCACGACCCGCACAAGATCTACGCGGCCTACGCTGCCGCGATGAAGCATCTGGACCAGCCGACCGTGATTCTCGCCAAGACCGTGAAGGGCTATGGCATGGGCAAGATCGGCGAAGCGAAGAACCCGACCCATCAGGTGAAGAAGCTCGATACCGAGGCGGTGCGGGAGTTCCGCGACCGGTTCGCGATTCCGATCCCGGACGACAAGCTCGACGCGCTGCCCTTTTATCGCCCGGCGGAAAATTCGCCGGAGATGAAATACCTGCACGAGCGTCGGCGCGCGCTCGGCGGGTATCTGCCGCAGCGCCGGCGCAGTGCCGGCGAGAAAATCGACGTCCCGGACCTCGGGGCGTTCAAGGCGATCCTCGAGCCGACCGCGGAAGGGCGCGAGATCAGCACGACGCAATCGTTCGTCCGCTTCATCACGCAGCTCGTGCGCGACAAGGAAATCGGCGCCCGCGTGGTACCGATCATTCCCGACGAGGCGCGCACGTTCGGCATGGAGGGCATGTTCCGCCAGCTCGGCATCTTCAGCCAACAGGGCCAGCTTTACGATCCGGTCGACAAGGACCAGGTCATGTATTACCGCGAGGACAAGGCGGGGCAGATCCTAGAGGAGGGCATCAACGAGGCGGGTGCGATGGCCGACTGGATCGCCGCCGCGACCAGCTACTCGACGCACGACCGCATCATGGTGCCCTTCTACATCTTCTACTCGATGTTCGGTTTCCAGCGTGTCGGCGATCTCGCCTGGGCGGCGGGCGACATGCAATCGCGTGGTTTCCTGCTCGGTGCGACGTCGGGACGAACGACGCTCAACGGCGAGGGGCTGCAGCACCAGGATGGGCACTCGCACGTCCTGAGCGCCATGATCCCCAACTGCGTGAGCTACGACCCGACCTTCGCTCATGAAGTGGCCGTGATCATGCACGCCGGACTGCGCCGCATGGTCGAGGCCCAGGAGAACGTCTTCTACTACATCACGCTCATGAACGAGAACTACCCGCATCCCGGCCTGAAGAAGGGCCAGGAGGAGGGGATTCTCCGAGGCATGTACCGGCTGCGCGAAGGGCCGGCCGGCAGCGGAGCCGGTCTTTCGATTCCACGCGTGCAACTCCTCGGCAGCGGCACCATCCTGCGCGAGGTGATCGCCGCCGCCGAACTGCTCGAGAGCGATTGGGGCGTCGCCGGCGACGTGTGGAGTGTGACGAGCTTCACGGAATTGCGACGCGATGGCATCGACGTCGAACGCTGGAACATGCTTCGTCCCGGAGAACGCCAACGCAAGGCGTACGTTACCGAGCAGCTCGAACGGACTGCCGGGCCCATCGTTGCATCGACCGACTATGTACGACTGTTCGCCGACCAGATCCGCCCGTTCGTCCCACGCGGGCGCGAGTATCGGGTGCTCGGGACCGACGGCTTCGGCCGTTCGGACACGCGAGCGCGGCTGCGCGAGTTCTTCGAGGTCAACCGCTACTTCGTCGTGGCGGCCAGCCTGCGCGCGCTCGCGGACGAAGGCGTTCTGCCGGCTTCGAAGGCGGCGGAAGCGCTCAAGCGGTACCGGATCGACCCCGACAAGTCCAACCCGGCGCTAGCCTGACCGGGTCACTCGACCCGGCACAGGCGAGGCGGCGGACGCGCGCCAGCGGAGACCGAGACGATGGGCAACATGATCGAAATCAAGATCCCGGACATCGGCGACTTCAAGGATGTCGAGGTGATCGAAGTGCTGGTCAAGCCAGGCGACGTCGTCGACAAGGAGCAGTCGCTGATCACGGTCGAGTCGGACAAGGCGTCGATGGAAATTCCTTCCTCGGCCGCAGGAACCGTGCGCGAGATGAAGGTGAGGCTCGGCGACAAGGTCTCGGAAGGTTCGCCGGTGCTTGTACTCGAACCCGGCGGAGCAGCTTCTGCGGGCGCGCGGCCTGCGCCCGCTGCCGCTGCGCCAACTCCCGGGTCCGCGCCAGCGCCGGCGTCGATTGGAACCGCGCCGCGCGGCGCGGCGTCGGCGCTTGCGGTTGTCGTGCCGGACATCGGCGACTTCAAGGATGTCGAAGTGATCGAAGTGTTGGTCAAACCGGGCGATCGGGTTGCCCGGGAACAGTCGTTGATCACGGTCGAGTCCGACAAGGCTTCGATGGAGATTCCCTCTCCAGATGCCGGCGTCGTCGAGACGTTGCACGTGAAGATCGGGGACAAGGTTTCGCAAGGCTCGCCGGTACTGGTATTGCGTGTCGCGAAGGAGGTCGCGGCCATCGCGCCCGCGGCGCCCGCGGCCAGCCCAACGCGGCTGCCGGAGCCGCCGGTGCCTGCGGGCGTCTCGTCACCCGAGTCCACGGCATTCGCGGTCGAAATGGGACCCCGTCCAGCCGTCGGTCCATCGGGCGCCGACGGTGCTCTCAAACCGCATGCCTCGCCCTCCGTGCGGCGATTTGCGCGCGAACTAGGCGTCGACCTCGCCGGGGTGCGTGGCACCGGGCCGAAGGGACGCATCACGCAGGACGACGTGCGCGGCCTCGTGAAGAGCGTGATGGCGGGCGGCGCACGTCCGGCCGCGCCATCGCCCGTCGCGGCGGGCGGGCTCGGATTGAATCTGCCGCCCTGGCCGAGCGTCGACTTCGCGAAGTTCGGTCCGGTCGAGCGCGTCGAGCTCTCGCGAATCCGCAGGATCGCGGGGCCGAACCTGGCGCGCAACTGGGTGGCGATTCCTCACGTCACGAACAACGAGGACGCCGATATCACCGAGCTGGAAACCTTCCGGGTTCAACTCAACAGCGAAAAGAACCCGGTCAAGGTCACGCTGCTTGCCTTCCTGATCAAGGCGTGCGTGGCGACGCTGAAGAAATTTCCCGACTTCAACAGCTCGCTCGATCCGGCGGGCGACGCGATCTTCCGCAAAGGCTACTACCACATCGGGTTCGCCGCGGACACGCCGCACGGGCTGGTCGTCCCGGTGATCAAGGACGCGGACGAGAAGGGGATCCTCGACATTGCACAGGAAACGGCCGCACTCGCCGCCAAGGCGCGCGAGGGCAGGCTGGGGATCGCCGACATGCAGGGCGGAACGTTTTCGATCTCTTCCCTGGGAGGCATCGGAGGAACCGGCTTCACTCCGATCATCAACGCGCCGGAGGTCGCGATCCTGGGCGTCTGCCGATCGGTGCTGCGCCCGGTCTGGGACGGCAAGGCATTCGTCCCGCGCTTGATCCTGCCGATGTCGCTCTCGTGGGACCACCGCGTGGTCGATGGTGCCGCCGCCGCCCGCTTCAACGTGCATCTCGCGCAACTGCTCGCCGATTTCCGCCGGGTCATGCTGTGACCACGATCGTCGTCGTCAAGAAGAACGGCGAGATCGCGATCGCCTCCGATGCGCTCGTCACGTTCGGCGAGACGCGTCTTCCGCACGGCTATGAAGTGAACGAGAAGATCTTTCGCATCGGCGACGCTTACATCGGACTCGCCGGCAGCACGGCTCATTTCGCCGTTCTCGCCGAGGCGCTGCGCGGCCTCGGCGACGACTGCAAGCTCGGCAGCCGGGTGCAGGTGTTCTCCACCTTCCAGCGCCTGCATGCGGTGCTCAAGGAGCGCTATTTCCTCAACCCCAAGGAGGACGACTCCGATCCGTACGAATCTTCGCAGATCACTGCCGTGATCGCGAATCCGAGCGGGATCTACGGCGTGTATTCGTACCGCGAGGTTTTTTCGTTCGACAAGTTCTGGGGCATCGGCTCCGGCCGCAACTTTGCTCTCGGTGCGATGTATTCGGCCTACGAAAGCGTCACCACCGCGCTGCAGATTGCCGAGATCGGCGTGCGCGCGGGCTGCGAATTCGACAAGAGTTCCGCCTTGCCGGTACGCGCTTTCAGCGTCGTGATGGCTCCGGGAGCAGCCGCATGAATGGGCTGGTCGAGGTGAGGGTGCCGGACATCGGCGACTTCAAGGACGTGGAGATCATCGAAGTCCTGGTACAGCCCGGTGACGTCATAGCCCGGGAACAGTCGCTCATCACGGTGGAGTCGGACAAGGCCTCGATGGAAATCCCGGCACCGGTGGGCGGCACGGTGAGGGAGCTGAAGGTCAAGCTCGGCGACAAGGTTTCCGAGGGATCGACGGTCCTGCTGCTGGAGCCCGGCGATGTAGTCGGCGCAGAGGCCGTGCGCCGACCTGGGCAGGCGCGCCCGGCCGCGCCGCGAGCATCCGCGCCGATCCAGGCGCAGGCGGCGGGCACGTCGCGGTTTACCGGCAGCGTCGATCTCGAGTGCGAAGTGCTCGTGCTCGGCGCCGGCCCGGGCGGTTACTCCGCGGCGTTTCGTGCCGCCGACCTGGGCAGGAAAGTGGTCCTGGTCGAGCGCTATCCGACGCTGGGCGGCGTCTGCCTGAATGTCGGGTGCATTCCCTCGAAGGCTCTCCTGCACGTTGCCTCAGTGATCGACGAGGCGGCGCACTTTCCGGACCTGGGCGTGACCTTCGGCCGGCCGTCCTTCGATCTCGGCAAGCTGCGTGCACACAAAGGCAGGGTGGTGGGCAAGCTCACGTCGGGCTTGAGCACGATGGCGAAGTTGCGCAAGGTGTCGGTCGTCCAGGGCATCGGGACGTTTGCGGATCCGCATCACCTTGCAGTCGCCACGGCCGATGGCACGCGCAATGTCCGCTTCGACTCGGCGATCATCGCTGCGGGCAGCCAGTCGGTGCGCCTGCCGTTCATTCCCGACGATCCACGCATCGTCGACTCCACCGGCGCGCTCGAACTTCCTTGGATCCCGCCGCGCATGCTCGTGATCGGCGGCGGCATCATCGGCCTCGAGATGGCGACCGTGTATTCGACACTCGGCAGCCGGATCGACGTGGTCGAAATGATGGCGGGGCTGATGCTGGGTGCGGATCGGGACCTCGTTCGCGTCTGGCAGAAATTCAATGCCGGCCGTTTCGATCGCCTCATGTTGAAGACCCGGACCGTGGCAGTCGATGCGAAAACCGACGGCGTCTACGCGAGATTCGAGGGCGAAAACGCGCCGGCGGACATCCAGCGCTACGACTTGGTGCTGCAGTCGGTCGGCCGGAGTCCCAATGGCCACAAGATCGGGGCCGAGCGCGCGGGCGTCGCGGTCGACGAGAAAGGATTCATCCGAGTCGACTCGCAGATGCGCAGCAACGTTGCACACATCTTCGCGATAGGAGACATCGTCGGCCAGCCGATGCTCGCCCACAAGGCGACCCACGAGGGGCACGTTGCGGCCGAAGCCGCATCGGGAATGAAGTCGCACTTCGACGCCACCGTCATCCCTTCGGTTGCCTACACGGATCCCGAGATCGCCTGGGTCGGCGTCACTGAAGACGAAGCGAAACAGGCGGGCTGGAAGATCAAAAAGGGGCTGTTTCCCTGGATCGCTTCAGGTCGCGCGATCGCCAACGGCCGGGACGAGGGATTCACCAAGTTGCTGTTCGACGAGACGACGCATCGCATCATCGGCGGCGGCATCGTCGGCACGCACGCCGGAGATCTGATCGGCGAGATTGCGCACGCGATCGAGATGGATTCCGATGCGGTCGATCTTGGCGAGACGATCCATCCTCATCCAACCCTGGGCGAGTCGCTTGGGCTCGCCGCGGAGGCGGCGGAAGGCACCTGCACGGACCTCCCGCCGGTGCGACGCTGAAGACGGCGCAAGGAGTGCCGCAGGCGCGGCACACCGGTAAATCCGATCTCATCCATTTAGCGGGCGTCAACGCGATTGACGCACACTTCGCGCGGCATAGGCTTACCATTCGGCCCTTGCGGCGGCAGGCGTACCCGGCGGAAAGATTGGCAGTCCGCGGCGACGCACCGAGGAGAAATGGGGTTCCGAGAGTTCGAAGCTGGCGGGGGCGCGATGCTGCCGTGCATGGGTCGCACGGACGCATCGGGGTTGCGCTGGTCCGATCCCGCGACGTGGGCCGGGCTGCCGCCGGGCCGCAGCGACATCGTTCATGTGCCTGTCGGGCGCTCGCTCCTGATCGATCAGGACGTCGATGTTGCCGCCCTGCTCGTCCACGGGTCGGTCACGGTCGCTCCGCGCGACATCGCCATTCGGACCGCCGGAATCCTGGTCACCCTCGGCGGGTCGTTCCGTGCCGGAGAGGCGGACCGTCCTTTCCAGAATCGCCTGACCGTTACCTTGTGTCAGTCGGCCAAGGTAGAGACCCTGGTCGGCGTCGAAGGCAAGTTCCTGGTCGCGGCCGAGGGCGGCACGATCGAGTTGAATGGCGCGCGGCGCGTCGGCTGGTCGATTCTCGCGGATACGGTTTTCCCGGGCGGCGTGGTTCTCAAGCTCACCGAGCAGATCGACTGGCGCGTCGGCGAAAGACTCGTGGTCGCTTCGGGCGGCGCCGATCTGCCGCTGGTCGAGGAGCGGCTCGTGGCGGCAGTCGGCAGTGATCGCCTGAGGGTGACACTGGACCGGCCGCTCAAGCACCGTCATCTGGGCCGCAACGCGCCCGTAATGGGTGCGCTGCCCGGCACGATAGGAAAGGTCGCGCTCCTCTCGCGCGACATCGTCGTCGAAGGCGACGAATCGTCCGACCAGTCAAACAACGGTGCCTGCTGCACGATCGCGCCCCAGCTCGAAGAGACGGTTGCCAGTGCGCCCCAGCCATCCGTTGCACGCATTTCCGGCGTCGAGTTCAGGCGGGTCGGGCAATTCAATCGCCCTGGCCGCTTCCCTCTCTACTGGCACGGCAACGGCGCGTCGGATCACAGCGCCCTCGTGAATTGCGTCGTGCATCAGTCCTACCAGCGCGGTGTGGTCATGTCCGGCTCGCCCGGCGTACGTGTGACCGGGAATGTCGTCTACCGGCCGCTCGGTCATGGCTTCATCGTGGATCAGGCGGAAGACGGCGCGTCGCTCGTGACGACGAACCTCGTCATCCGTCCGCGCGTCGTGCGTTATGCCGATCCGGCGATGCGCGCCATGTGCGAGCATCGGCCGCGCGCGGTCTGGTTCGCCCTCGCGACGCGGCCGCGAACCGTCGGACTGGGGCTTACTCGCTAGCAAGCGCTCCGGATCCGGAACGAGCGGCTGCGCGCGTTCGCTACCATGCGCGCGTTTCGACGGTTGGTACGTTTCCGATGTCTCAGGACGAGCAGAAGAGGGCGGTCGCGCGTTCGGCGTTACGGTTCGTGGAGAGCGGCCGGATTCTTGGCGTCGGCACCGGTTCGACCGTCGACTACTTCATCGACGCGCTGGGCGACTCGGATGTTCGTGTTCCCGCCGCCGTTTCAAGTTCGGAGCGGACCAGCCGCAAGCTAGCGGCCATCGGCGTGCGCGTCGTCGACCTGAACGACGTCGAAGAGATTGATGTCTACATCGACGGTGCCGACGAAATCGATCCGCACTTCGCCATGATCAAAGGGGGCGGCGGCGCGCTCACCCGCGAAAAAATCGTCGCCGCTGTGGCACGCAGGTTCGTTTGCATCGCCGATGCGAGCAAGCGGGTCGCGGTGCTCGGAACGTTTCCCTTGCCGGTCGAGGTCATCCCGATGGCGCGCAACCATGTCGCGCGCGAACTCGCCAGGCTGGGCGGCACGCCCAGGTTGCGCGCGGGGGTATCGACCGACAACGGCAACGTCATCCTCGACGTGCATGGCCTGGAGATTCACGATCCGCTCACGCTCGAAGCGCGAATCGACCGTATCGTCGGCGTGGTCACCAACGGGCTCTTCGCCGCGCGGGGCGCCGACGTGCTGCTGCTCGGTCGCGCCGACGGCGTGCAGGAGTCTCGACGACAGTGACGGGTCGCGTCGCCGCAGCGAGCCGTCCGGCGACCCTTCCGCGCTCGCGCGCAACCGGGCTCGTCGTCATCCGATGAACCGCCGTCTGGCGGCATGGTGCGCGGGCCTGCTTCCCGGTCTTGCATGCCTCTATGTCCTGCTGGCAGGCGCGCTTGGAGCGATCAGCGTCAATCGTGACTTCCGCCCCACGCCGATCGCGGCCGGTGGCATCCCTATCTATTTGCGTACGAACGGTGTTCACGCCGAAATCGTCGTGCCGACCCACACGCATGAGCAGGACTGGCGGGCACTGTTCCCGGTGTCGCACATGCGCGCGATCGATCGCCCTGCCCCGTGGATCGCATTCGGGTGGGGCGATCGGGCGTTCATGCTCGAGACACCGGCCTGGCGCGACATCCGCCTCGGTACCGGCCTTCGGGCGCTGGTCGGGCTCGGCCCGGGCGCGATGCACGTCGAATACGTCACGCGTCCGGACGACTATGCGGTAACGCGCCTGCAGATCAGTGCGCGCCAGTACACACGCCTGGTCGAAGCGATAAAGGATTCATTCCGGCGCGCGGCCGATGGCACGCCGATCCGCATCGATGCGCCCGGGTATTCCGACGCCGACGCGTTCTACGAAGCGATCCCGGTGTATTCGCCGCGATTCACCTGCAACGAATGGGTTCGCTCGGCACTGAGCGACGCGGGCCTGCCGATGCCGGTCTGGGCGCCGTTCGAGCGCACCTTGTTCTGGCATCTGCCTTAGGCGCGCGGCCGGCGCGATGAGACGCGACTATTCACTGGGCGGCACATAGCCCGGTGGCTGATCCGCGCCTTCGCCGAAGAAGTACTTCTCCATCTGCGCCGTTAGGTACTTGCGCGCGCGCATATCCGCCAGGTTGAGTCGGTTTTCGTTGACCAGCATCGTCTGATGCTTCTGCCATTGCAGCCAGGCTTCCTTGGAGACGTTCTCCCAAAGCTTCCTGCCCAGTTCACCGGGCACGGGCGGGAAATCCAGCCCTTCGGCTTCGCGCCCGAGCTTGATGCACTTGACCATTCGCGCCATGGAATGTCCTCGCTGTGATGGCTCGTCAGAGGTCCTTGACCAGGACCTGCGAGCGGCGCTGCCAGTTGTACAGGCGCTGTCGTTCGACCGGCAACTCGTCGACGGTTGCGAGCACGAAGCCCCGCTTCAGGAACCAATGGGCCGTGCGTGTCGTCAGGACGAACAGGCGTGCAAGACCGGTCTGGCGCGCGCGCGCCTCGATACGCTTCAGCAGCCGCTCGCCGTCGCCGAAGTTCTGATCGTGGGGATGCACGGTGAGCGCGGCGAGTTCGCCCATCTTCGCCGCAGGAAACGCGTACAGTGCCGCGCAGCCGTAGATCACGCCATCGTGCTCGAGCACGGTGAAATGCTCGATCTCGCGCTCGATCAGTTCGCGCGGCCGCTTTACCAGCGTGCCATCGGCTTCGAGCGGCGCCAGCAGTTTCAGCAATCCGCCGACATCGTCGATGGTCGCCTCGCGCAAGGTATCGAGGTTTTCAGTCGTGATCATCGTGCCGACGCCGTCGTGGGTGAACAGTTCGACCAGCACGCCACCGTCGAGCGCAAACGGCAGGATGTGAGCGCGTGCGACGCCCTGGCGGCAGGCGCGCAACATGAACTCGAGATTGAAGGCAGTGTCGGCAACCACCTCCTGGGCGGCGAGGAGCATCTCGGCCTGCGCCACCGTCAATTCCTCGATCAGGCTTCCGGCGCGATCGCGAATGCCGTCGCCGTCGGTGATCAGGATCAGCTTGTCGGCCTTCAGCGCGCCCGCGATGCTGGTCGCGACGTCCTCCAGCACCAGATTGAATGCCTCGCCGGTGGGCGAGAAGCCCAGGGGCGAGACCAGCACGACACAGTTCGTGTCGAGGGCTTGCCTGATTGCCTGGGCGTCGACCTTGCGCACCACGCCCGTGTGTTCGAAATCGATGCCATCCAGGATCCCGACCGGCCGGGCGGTGACGAAGTTGCCGCTTACGACCCGGATGCGAGCGTGCGCCATCGGGGTGTTCGGAAGTCCCTGCGAAAACGCGGCTTCGAGATCGAGCCGGATTTCGCCCGCCGCTTCCTTGACGCATTCGAGCGCCGCAGCGTCCGTGATGCGCATTCCGTGCGAGAACCTCGAGGGCAGGCCTTTGAGGTGCAACTGGGCCTGCACCTGCGGGCGCGAGCCGTGAACGATGACCAGGCGGATTCCCATCGCGTGCAGCAGGCTCAGGTCGTGCACGAGCGAATTGAGCGACCCGGCTTCGATCAGTTCGCCGACGAACGCGACCACGAACGTCTTGCCGCGGTGCGCATGCACGTAAGGCGCCACGTCGCGCAGCCACGCGACGAACTGCGCACGCGTTGCTTCGACCAGAGCCGAGGGCAGCGGGCGGTCGCTGTCGTTCATGCAAGGCATTATATTTGCCGCCCTTCGTTGTCAGTCCCTGTCCATGCGGCGCCCCGGTCGGAAGCCGCGCCCAGCCGTGTCGACCCGCCCGCAGCCCAACCGTGGTGCAGCACGTACGCGCCAGAGAACGCCATTCGGCCCGATCGTCTTTCCCGACGAACTGCCTGTCGCGGCTCTGCGCGCGGACATCGCGCGCGCAATCCAGGCGCACCAGGTGGTCATCGTCTCCGGCGAGACGGGATCGGGCAAGACGACGCAACTGCCCAAGATCTGCCTCGAACTCGGGCGCGGTACCACGGGCCTCATCGGTCACACGCAGCCGCGGCGCATCGCCGCCACGAGCATCGCGCGGCGGATTGCGCAGGAGCTGCAAAGCGAGCCGGGCGAGATCGTCGGTTTCAAGGTGCGGTTCAGCGATCGCATGCAGGCGGGGGCGTCGGTCAAGCTGATGACCGACGGCATCCTGCTCGCCGAAACCCAGAGCGACCGCGCGCTTGGGGCGTACGACACCATTATCATCGACGAGGCGCACGAGCGGTCGCTCAACATCGACTTCCTGCTCGGCTACCTCAAGAGCCTGCTGCCGCAACGGCCCGACCTGAAGCTGATCATCACGTCGGCGACGATCGACGCGGAACGGTTCGCCACCCACTTCGCCTCGGCCAGCGGCCCGGCGCCGGTGATCAACGTTTCCGGCCGGCTCTTTCCGGTCGAGATCCGCTATCGCGCCTACCACGACGAGGATGATGCCGACGATCGCACGCTGATGGACGGCATTGTCGAAGCAGTCGACGAATGTGCGCGTGCGGGCCGCGGCGATGTCCTGGTCTTCCTGCCAGGAGAGCGTGAGATTCGTGAGGCTGCCGAGGCGCTGCGCAAGCACCATCCGCCTGCTACAGAGATCCTGCCGCTGTTCGCACGTCTCTCGGCCGAGGAGCAGGAACGCGTGTTCAAGCCGTCGGGCGCGCGGCGGATCGTGCTCGCCACGAACGTCGCGGAGACCTCGCTCACGGTGCCGGGCGTACGGTTCGTCGTCGATTCCGGGCTTGCACGGATAAAGCGCTACAGCTACCGCAACAAAGTCGAGCAGCTCCAGGTGGAGCGCATCTCGCAGGCGGCGGCCAGCCAGCGTGCCGGCCGCTGCGGCCGTCTGGCCGACGGCGTTTGTATCCGTCTCTACGATGAAGCCGACTTCCAGCGGCGCCCGCGTTTCACCGATCCGGAAGTGCTGCGCTCGTCGCTGGCTGGCGTCATCCTGCGCATGAAATCGCTCGGGCTCGGCGACGTGCGCGCGTTTCCGTTCGTCGAGCCGCCGCCGGCACGTGCCATCGCCGACGGGTTCGACCTGCTCGCGGAACTCAACGCCGTCGACGACGAGAACGAGCTCACGGTGGTCGGACACGAGCTCGCGCGCCTGCCAGTCGATCCGCGAATCGGCCGCATGCTGCTCGCGGGCCGCGATCAGCAGGCGCTGCGGGAGGTGCTCGTGATCGCATCGGCGCTGAGCGTCCAGGATCCGCGCGAACGGCCGCTCGAGGCGCAGCAGGCGGCCGACCAGGAACACCGGCGCTTCGCCGACGAGCGGTCGGATTTTCTGAGCTTCACCAGGCTATGGGAGTTTGTCGGCGAGTGCTTCGACCACAAGAAGTCGAACCGCAAGCTCACCGAGGAGCTGAGAAACAGCTTCATTTCGCCGCGTCGCGTCCGCGAGTGGCGCGAAGTGCACTCGCAACTTGCCGGCATCGTCGGCGAGCTCGGCTGGCGTTCGAACACGTCGGCAGCGAGCTTCGACCAGATCCACGATGCCCTGCTTGCAGGCCTGCTCGGCAACGTGGGCCACAAGACACTCGACGCCGACCATCGCGAGCCGCCGTACGTCGGTGCACGAGGCGTGAAGTTTCATATCTGGCCGGGCTCAGCACTCGCCAAGAAAGCCGGGCGCTGGATCATGGCGGCGGAGCTGGTGGAAACGTCGCGCCTGTTTGCACGCACGATCGCGACCACCCAGCCACAGGCGGTGGAGCGCATCGGCGCACACCTCCTCAAGAAGAACTGGTCGGATCCGCATTGGGAAAAGAACGCGGGGCAGGTAGTCGCGCACGAGCGCGCGACCTTGTATGGCCTCCTCGTTTACAGCCAGCGCCGTGTGCCGTTCGGTGACCGGGATCCGCGGCTCGCACGGCAGCTCTTCATTCGCAGCGCACTGGTCGAAGGCGACTACGACACCAATGCCCCCTTCGCGGCTCACAACCGCAGGCTGGTGCGCGAAATACGCGAGCTCGAGCACAAGTCGCGGCGTCCGGACGTCCTGGTCGACGACGAACTGATCTTCGCGTTCTACGACGCGCTGATCCCGCGCGAAGTCAGTTCCTCCGCCCAGTTCGAGAAGTGGCGTCGCGGCGCCGAGCGGGACAATCCCAAGCTGCTCTTCCTGAGCCGTGACGAGCTGATGCGGCACGAGGCTGCGGGCGTTACCACCGAGCTGTTTCCGAAGGTTTGGTCCATGCGTGGTGTCGACATGGCACTGACCTATCACTTCGAACCGGGCAGCCCGCGCGACGGCGTGACCCTGACCGTGCCGCTGTTCGCCTTGAATCAGGTCGACGCAGACCGCTGTGACTGGCTGGTTCCGGGAATGCTCAAGGAAAAGGTGCACCTGCTGCTGAAGAGCCTGCCGCAGAAGGTGCGGCGGAACTGCGTTCCGCTTCCGGAGTACGCCGCGGAGTTCATCGCGCGCCAGGGCGAACACGCCGTGCAGCCGGAAAAGCTGTTGATCCAGACGCTGTGCGCGGATGTTCACGAACGCACGGGTGCCGCCTGCAAGCAGGAAGACTTCAAGCTCGAGACCTTGCCGGCACATCTGTCGATGAATTTCAAGGTCGTCGACGAGCACGGGCGGCAACTCGCAATGGGGCGCAACCTTGCAGCGTTGCGCGCCGAGCTCGGATCGCAGGCCCAGCGCACGTTTCAGGCATTGGCAGGAGCGGACACGAAGGTCGCCGCGGGCCTGCACGAGAAGATCACGGACTGGGACTTCGGCCCGTTGCCGGAGTTGCTCGAGATCCGGCGCGGCGGCCAGACATTGGTCGGGCACCCCGCCCTCGTCGATCGCGGTGATTCCTGCTCGCTCGAGGTCTTCGACGATCCGGACGAGGCGTTGGCGAAACATCGCGCCGGCCTGCGCCGCCTGTTCCGCCTTCAACTCAGGGAGCAGGTGAAATTCATCGAGAAGGCACTCAACTCCCTGCAGACGACCCAGATGCAGGCGACGACGATCCCTGCACTCGCGTCTGCATTGCCCGGTTTCGAGGACTTGCGCGAAGACGTGATCGCGGCGGCTATCGATCGGACGTGTCTGGTCGAACCGTGGCCCGCGGACAACGCATCGTTTGGCGCGCGACGCAGCGAAGCGCGCGGCAAGCTGAGCCTGATTGCACAGGAGGTCGCTCGTCTCGTGACCGGCATAGTGCAGGACGCCGCGGCCATCCCCAAGAAGCTCAATGCCCTGCGCGCGTTCTCCGCGACCGTCGCGGATGTGGAGCAGCAGTTGCAGCGGCTGTTCCCGCCGCGCTTCATCGTGGAGACGCCGCCGGGGCAGCTTGCCCATTACCCGCGCTATTTGAAGGCGATTGCTTCTCGCCTCGACAAGATGAAGGCCGATCCGGCACGCGATGCCGCCCGGGCCGGCGAGGTCGCGCCGCTGCAGACAGCGCTGCTGCGCGAGGTCGCCGCACGCAAGGGAGTGACCGACCCGCGCCTGGAAGAGTTTCGCTGGTTGCTCGAGGAGTTGCGCGTCTCCCTGTTCGCGCAGGAGTTGCGGACCCCGATGCCGGTCAGTGCGAAACGTCTGAGCAAGGCCTGGGAGAGCCTGCGGCGCTAGCAACCGGTCCCGCTTCAGCCTCCCGTTTTCGGCTCCGGCGCGGGCCGCAGCAGCAGACCGGTGGTCGAGACGCGCAGTTCCAGCGTCTTGCCGCCATCGACGGCGACGAACGTGCCCGATCCGTAGTCGGCATCGAGCAGCGGCGCCAGCCACGTGTACCGCTGGCGCAGCGAGAAGAGGTCGATCGGGCGTTCCTCCGCAAGCGCATGCACGCTGCGCGGCGCGGTGCGTTCCTGGTCGATATCGTTATAACGCCCGGCGACCCGGTTAAGTTCGTAGGCAGTATGCAGACCGAGGATGTTGGCCCAGGGTTTCCACTTCAGAACGTGGGCGTCGACATAGATCGCGTCGCCATTGAGGACATAGCTTGCTCCGCGGCCGTCCGGATAGTGGAACGTGGCCACGAAGCGCTGCGGTCCGGTCGGCTTGACCTCGATGCGCGCGGCGAGATCTTCCTCGGTGAGAGCGCGGTATCCCTGCACTCCGATGGCGAGCATCCCCGCAAGCCCGCCCAGCGCCACCGCGAGGGCCCCGGACAACAATCGGGTCAACGCGCGCATTGGACGCAAGCGAACGAGTGCGACCAGGCTGGCAAGGATCAGTACCAAGCCGAGCGCGCAGAGCAGGACACCAGAGATGGACAGTGCAGAGAACGGCAGCGGAGGGGTCATCGGGCCTTTGCGCGCAGTCGAGCCAGACGATCCGGATTGTCGCGCACGAAATCCTCGTCGGCCGACAGGGCACCCGCCGCACGCTGGTAGTAGGAGCGTGCCTCCTCCTGTTGCCCCAGCGCATCATAGAGTTCCGCGATCTCCTCGAGCACGTAGCCGTCGACCGCGTTCCGCTCGGTATCTTCCTTCTGCAGGGCTAGTTGAATCGTCAGCGCTTCGGGAAAACGCCCGAGCGAGCGCAGGCAGCGCGCGACGCTCCAGCGCGCGAAGTGGATCTGCGCAGGCCTCGAACGCATGCGCCATTCGGCGAGCGCCTGTTCGAAGAGCGGCAACGCCTCTGCGTAGCGACCCATGTCGTGCAGGTCCCAGGCGCTGTTGTTGAGCATCGCGGGGACGAGCGCCCTTGCCTTGGCATCCTCCGAAACGCGGGCGAGGGCAAGTCCCTTCCGATTCCAGTCGACGGCCGCGGCGGTCCCGCGATAAGTGATCGCGACCATGTGTGCCGCGTCTACCGCAAGCCCATCGATACGCGCTGCCCGGGCGAGATCCCATGCCTGGATGAACAGCGGACGCGCCCGCTCCGGAGCACCGGAGGAGTTGAAGGTCCTGCCACGCTCGAGCAGGAAGCGCGCGCGAACCTTTGGTCCGGCCGTTGCAAGGGCAGGCTGGATTTCGTCGAGCATGCGATGCGCATCGTCGAAACGACCGCGCAGACTGTACGTGCGGGCGATCTGGGTCAGCAGTTCGAGCCGCTGGTCGCCCGCTGCATCGACCAGCGCCGCGCGAAACCTTGCTTCACTCGCAGCCGCGTTGTCGTATTCCCAGAGCGCGTCGATGTCGACGGCGCAAGCAAGCGTCGCAAGTGACCAGAGCGCAGCAGCGACGAAGGACCGAAGCAGGCGCCGGGTGCCGGGGCGCCCATCCCGCGCGGCGCCGGCCCGGGGGCCGCAATCAGGTCGTCGGCGCGTGTTCACCCGAGGGTCGACCGTGGCCTGGCCCGTCCTCGATGTTGAACTTGAACTCGCGTACGAGTTGGCCGTCGATGTAGATGCGCATCGCGTGCGCCCCGATCGGATCCCCTGGTGCGTAGCGCCACTCGTTGGCGATGAACCCCAGCCGCGTGGGGATCACACGTTCGGTGACGGCGGTCCTGCGATCCGGCGAAATGGTGTAGATACCGAGCGTTTCACCCGGGCCCCACGTGGGCGGCGGTTCGGGCAACTCGAATTCCTCGCGCCAGACAACGGTCGGCTTGTTGGTCTTGAAGACGATGTACCAGCCGTAGGGCGCCGCCACGATTGCCGGGAAGCGATCGGTCTCGAACAGGATGCGATGGCCTTCCGAATCGGCGCCGAAGACCCCGAACTGCGCCGACATGACCTCGAGTGGGAACGCCTTCGTGCTTTTCGCCGCGCTGCTCTTCGACGCGTCGGCCGGGGAGCTTCCGTCGGGCGCCGAGGCACATGCAACCAATCCGGCCAGTGCTGCGGCAAGAACTACGAGCGAACGCTTGGGCACCATTACGACCTCCCTGATCGTTCATGCCGCCTACTCGCAAGGGATTCTAAGGGCAAGCTCGGCAGGCACTGGATCGAAATACGAGCCAAAGACATGCCAGCCGTGGTCGCAGTCCTCTGCGCGTTCGATTCAACGGGCATCAATCGACGGGGAGGGCGCTTATGCGCCGGGCGGGCCAGGGGCAATTGTCCGGCGCGACTGCCCGTCACGGCCCATTTCCAAGCTGTCACGGCGCTTTCGCACGCGGTGCGTTTTCAGCCGTTTGTACGCGTTGTTGCGGGCCGGTCTTGCGAATCAGGGCATCCTGCCGCGCGGCGGGTCCTGAGCGCGGAACAACGGCCGGTAGGGCGGGTGCTTCCCGACTCGGCGTTGGCCGTGGCGCTCGTCGCGACCGGGCCGCAATCTGTCCCGGGAGCGGATGTGTTCGCTCGGTTGCGTCTTCGGCGCGCGAGGCTGAGCGACGAATTCAGGGGCGCGTTCTGGCGCGGTGCTTCACTCCGGGGAACTCGCTGCACCGGCGGCGCGACACGATTTCCTCGGCTGGCCCGGGCCTCGCGATGGGTGGACGAATCGACGCGTCGCCGCTCCGTGCGTCGCGCTCGCCACGCTCTCTGCCGGCGGCGCGGCCGGAGGCGCCGCCTTTCACCCACTCCGGCCGCTTGCTGCGCGCGTCGTTGGTCACTTTCACGGAAGGCTGTCGAGTGGTTGGCGGCTTCGCCCAGTCGCTCGGTGCCGCCTGCACGACGCGATTGATCGGTGTATGCACCAGCGCATCGCTGGATACCGACGTCGAGAAGTTGGGCTGCCTGTAGCGATAGTGCGCCGTCAACTATGGCCACGTGACGAACCTCAACGTTACCGTCGGTGAGATAGCGCGGCGAGTAACCGAAGGCGGGAATGAATGCCTCTCCGGGAGCAAGCGGAAACCATCCGACGCTCACGCCGACGCCGGGCGTGGCGTACCACGCGACGAGCGCAGGCGCATAACATGGCCTTGCGGCGTAGGCTCCGGGCACCCAACCCACGCGTTCTGGACGTCGACCCAGCGCCCGTAGTGGAAGGGTGCGAAGCCCCACGGCCAGGAAGAGCGTAGTGTGGAGTCCCTGCAAAGAGTCAAACATCGTTGGGCCGCGTGGCTAAGCGCGATGTCGCGGATGGCCCGCGACTATTGAGCGGCGGAGCGAGCCTGGCGTGTACCTTTGAAACACTTGGTTGCAGTCGAGCGGGAGGGACACAATGCCGTCTCAATTGCCGGCGCTACGTCAGGAAACCGCGGCACGTGCAACATTCGGGCGTAGCGGGAGAACCGTTCGGTGGAGCAGATGGACGACGTGCCTCGGTTCGGATTGATCGTCGTCGGCGACGAAATCCTTTCGGGGAAGCGTGGCGACAAGCATTTTGCGAAGGTGATCGAACTTCTCGGGGCACGCGGTTTGGCCCTCGAGTGGGCGCAATACCTGCCCGACGATCGCCCGCGCCTCATCGCTTCGTTGCAAAGCACATTCGGGGGTCCGGATCACGTGTTCAGCTGCGGAGGAATCGGATCGACGCCGGACGATCACACGCGGCAGGCGGCCGCGGCCGCGCTCGGACGCGAACTGGTCCTGCATCCCGAGGCGGCTGAACTCATTGCGGCACGCTGTCGCGATCTTGCCGCCGAAGGCCGCGGCAGTGCGGACATGTCCACGCCCGAAAACCGGCAGCGCCTGAAGATGGGCGAGTTCCCGGCCGGCTCGACCATCATTCCCAATCCGTACAACCGCATCGCGGGTTTCGCCGTGAGCCATCACTGGTTCGTGCCCGGCTTTCCGGTGATGGCGTGGCCGATGATCGAATGGGTCCTCGATACGCAGTACGCGAAGTGGTTCCACAGGGCGCGCCAGGCCGAGCGTTCCCTTATCGTGTTCGATACTCCCGAGTCCGCGGTTGCGCCGGTGATGGAAGAGATCGAAAGCCGGTTTTCCGCGATCAAGGCCTTCAGCCTTCCCTCGGTCGGAGATGGCAGCGATGGTCGTATCGCGCGCCGCCATATCGAGTTGGGGATAAAGGGACCTGTCGAGCAAATCGACGCGGCATTCGCCCAACTCAGACTCGATGTCGCGCGCCTCGGTGCCGAATTCGAGGAGCGTGGCTGAAACGCACACGCCGGGATGCAGACGCCTCACATATCGAGCGCGGATAAAAAAAGCCCGGTCGAAGGACCGGGCTTTGAAAGCACCACCAAAGGAGGAGACAGAAGTAGTTTGGACAAGAGTCCAAACAAGTGGTGCCAAGGAGACAAACGTTACGGGATCATCTTCACGCTAGCTCAATTCCGCTTCCGAATCGCTGGAATTCTCCCTGATTCTTGGCGCGACTTATTCGACAAATAACAATCCGTTTCTCTCTTGCTGTTTCAGTTCCGGCACGCCGCCGTCACGCGGCCTTGCGGCCCTTCGCCTTTACGGCGTCATTCGCAGCAGCTGCCGCCTTGAGCGACGCCTGCGTCGCCGCGGCGAAATTCGACTCCGCGACATCGGCCGCCTGCTTGGCAGCCTTCGCGAACGTGTCATAGGCTGTATTGGCGGCAGCGACCGCGCTCTTGAGCATTGACACTGCCGGCTCGGACCCGGCCGGCGCATTCTTGGTCGCGAACTCAACCAGTTCGGTGACTTTCTTGTTGCCCTCGGCCACTTGGGTTTCGACGATCTTGGAGAATTCGGCGCCGGTTCCGCTCGCAATGCTGTACACATTGCGGCTGTAGCTGACCAGCTTTTCTATGGCCGGCTGAGCGAACCCACCCGTCAGGGCGAGAAACTCCTGCACATCCTTGACGCCGAGCAAGGCTTGGGTCCTCTCCGCCGACTCGTCCATCAGCGCCTTGGCGGCAGCGAGGTTCAGGTCGACAAGTTTTTCGGTGGCGTCGAAAACCGCATGCGACAGCGCGTAGAGCGCGTCAACTTGCCCCTTCTGGAGTTCGGCAACTTGAGCGGGGGTTGCGTACATGATGGCTCCTTCGGACTGAATTGAATGGATGTCGATGTTCGATCAGCGATGCTCTGTTTGCTGCGACCCGTTCTAGTTCGTTTCGGATCCTTAGCTGTTCCGCTTGTGCAATGCACAATGGAATTTTATGCGCGACGCGCGTGATGTCAAGTTTTTTTGCGATGCACCCACCGAGTGGCATCCGGATCTGGTCGATGAATAGCTTTTATTTCAGTCACATGCCTGATATATCTCGAAATGACGTGAGGTTTCATGGCATGTCTATCATGCGCTGCGACGCAGGCGTGCCGTGGACCCGTCCACCCGGAGCAAGATGTGAAAGCCTTCTCGAGCGAGCGGTTCGTGCTTCCATTGCCTGCGGATCATCGTTTTCCGATGGGCAAGCAGACGCGCCTACGGCAGCGGGTTGCGGCGGAATTGCGCGATGTCGAGATCCTCGAACCGGATCCCGCGAGTGATGAAGTCATCGCTCTGGCTCACGATCCCGTCTACATCGACCGGGTCACCTCCGGAACGCTGTCGGCAAAGGAGCAGCGGACGATCGGCTTTCCGTGGTCTGAACAGATGGTCGAACGCTCGCGCCGGTCGGTCGGCGCCACGATAGGAGCGTGCAACGCGGCGTTGCTTGAAGGGGTCGCAGTCAATCTCGCGGGTGGCACGCACCATGCTATGCGGGGCGCCGGCCAGGGCTATTGCGTTTTCAACGACGCGGCGATCGCGACGCGCTTGCTGCATCGGCACAGCCAGCACTTGCGCGTCGCGATCATCGATCTCGACGTGCACCAGGGCAACGGAACGGCCAGCATTCTCGCCGGCGACGCCGCGAGCTTTACATTGTCGATTCATTGCGAGTTGAACTTTCCTTTTCGAAAGGAACGCAGCGACCTCGACATCAGTCTGGGCGAGGGGACCGCTGACACGGAGTACCTGCAAGCGTTGCAGGATGCGCTGGACGGCATGCTTGCCCGCTTTGTGCCCGATTTCATCCTCTACCTGGCGGGTGCCGATGCGCACGCCGGCGACCGCCTCGGTCGCCTGAAGCTATCGACAGACGGCATGGCCCGCCGGGACGAGCGGGTGTTCGGCCTCGCGAGGTGGCTTGGCATTCCAATCGCGGTCGCAATGGCCGGTGGCTACGGCCACGATATCGAGGAAACCGTGACGGTCCATCTCAATACCGTACGCGCCGCTCGCGACACCTGGCGCGAACTGCGCGAAAGTCGGAGGGAGCAGACAGCGTGAGCAACAAGAAGCCCGCGCCGAATCGGCGCGATGCCTATCGGCACTTCCACCGCATCACGACGCGCTGGATGGACAAACAGCTGATTCGACACCGTCGTCAACGCGTATCTGGTTCGTTCAGGCGCGCCCGACGTCCAGGCGAGTCCGGTGATCGGGCTCGTGGTCGAAACGCATCGCAAGTACTTTGGCCCGCCTTCGTTTCCTCAGAGCGTCGTCGCGGGGCTGCGGGTTCCGCACGTCGGTACTCGAGCGCGAGGTACGAGATAGGACTGTTCGCGGAGGACTCCGACATCGCCAGCGCGCAAGGGCATTTCGTTCACGTCTTCGTCGACCGCGCTTCAATGACCGCTGCACCGATTGGCGCAGCGATGCGCGTGGTACTGGAACAGATCCGGGTCGCGTAGGCTCACCGCTCTTCATTTCCGCGTCCTTTGCCCATAGAATCAGACGCATGTCGTCCGACGCTCGAGTGTTGGCTCATTCGGGTCGTGGGCAGGCTGTCGGCTAAGCCGTCCGGATGATGGCGACGACGGCCGCGTAGTCGGCGGCCCAGGGCGATTTGGCGGGGATTGGTGAGCGTGTGTGAGCGATTTCGCGTCGACCTGGAATGGCAGAGTCAACGGGGCAGTTTGGACAAGGGATGGCGATGAGGATTGGGGGGTGCTTTGCGCTGGCGCTAATAGGCGCGATCGCGACGTTCGTCGCTGGACAAGCTTGGGGGGCAGAGGCGGCCACGGCGCTCAACGGCATTTCGGGCGACGTGGCAGTACGGCCCGCGCGCAGGGCGCCGGTCAGGCGGGGTGACGAACTCGGAATTCCGCTGGCCCTGAAGTCGGCCGTGGCACTCGTTGTCGATCAGGACACCGAGGAGGTGCTGCTCGAAAAAAATACCAACGCCATTCTGCCGATCGCATCGATCACCAAGCTCATGACCGCCCTCGTCACCATCGAGGCAGATCTGCCGATGGACGAGGAACTCGTGGTTACGCGCGAGGATCGCACCGTCGACCGCGTGCGGTCGCTGCTGCGCCCTGGCGTGAAGCTGACTCGCGGCCAGGCATTGCATCTCGCGTTGATGTCATCGGAGAACCACGCCGCTCAGTTGCTCGGTCGGTCGTACCCAGGCGGCCTCGAACAGTTCGTCGAGGCGATGAACGCGAAGGCGCAGATTCTCGGCATGCAGGAGTCCCACTTCGTCGACCCGACCGGGTTGTCGCCGGAGAATCGCTCCACCCCACAGGATCTGGTGCGACTCGTCAAGGCGGCGTACGAGTACCCCGCGATCCGCGACTTCTCGACATCGAGTTCGCTCGCGGTGCCTTTCGGCAAGCGGGTGGTGAACTATGGCAATACCAACCGGCTGGTCTCGAATCCGAGTTGGGACATCGGCCTGCAGAAGACCGGGTACATCTCCGCGGCCGGCCGGTGCCTGGTCATGCAGGCCGTCATTCAGGGTCGCCGCGTCGTGATGGTGCTCCTCGACTCCGCCGGGAAGTACTCGCGGATCGGGGATGCACAACGCATCCGCAACTGGCTCGAATCTGGCGCTTCGATCGCGCCCGCCCGCGCGGCCGGCCGTCCGGCAATCTGATTCTGCAGCGAAAGCGCGCCGCTCAAGGCGCGTAGCCGAGCCCCGACGAGATCTTGCCGGCGGTCGCGAGCAGGTCGCCAATCCACTCGTCTTGCAGGCGTTCGGCCGGTGCAGAGACCGAGAGGCCGGCGACGATGCGACCCGAGTCGTCGCGGATGCTCGCTGCGATGCATTTCACGCCAAGTTCGAGTTCCTCGTTGTCGCGCGCGAATCCGCGCGCACGGACCAGCGACAGTTCACGCTCAAGTTTCTGCAATTCGGTGATGCTGTTCTTCGTGTGACCCGCCAGGCCGGTGCGCATGGCGTAGGCGCGCACGAGACGCGCGTCGTCATAGGCAAGGAAGAGTTTTCCGCTGGAGGTGAGGTGCAACGGCGCCCTGCCACCGATCGCCCGGACGACCTGCATGCCCGAGCGTTCGCTGTAGGAGCGCTCGACATAGACGATCTCGTCACCCTGGCGCAGCGAGAGATTCACGGTCTGGCCTGTGCGCCGATGCAACTCGCGCA
The DNA here is from genome assembly GCA_035502095.1 of Burkholderiaceae bacterium. Classification (GTDB taxonomy): domain Bacteria; phylum Pseudomonadota; class Gammaproteobacteria; order Burkholderiales; family Burkholderiaceae_F; genus JAKANT01. The sequence continues at coordinate 148,994 of DATJUX010000044.1, read as the reverse complement.
TCGGTTCCAACGCGGCTTCTCGCACCGAGAGCCGCGCCTTGACGAGGTTCCCGAGTTCGAGCAGACGCATGCCGAGGCGGTAGGTGCCAGCCTGGTCGCCACGGTCGACAAAACGGCCGAACACCATGTCGTTGAGAATGCGGTGAGCCGTCGAGGGATGCAGCCCGGTCTTCTGTGAGAGCTCCTTCAGGCTGACGGGGTCGGAGTGCGCGGCGAGCGCATCGAGCAGATTCATCATGCGCTCGATGACCTGGATGGCAGTCTTTTCGCGCACAGGGTTGTCGGAAGTCGAGGCCATGGTGCGGTGCAGGAGCAATCTGCTTGAAGCTTATACCAAGATACGAAACGTCGGCAAAAGCCATGACTGGTGCGGGTTCCCTCAACGTCGCTGTCGCCGCGCGTCCTGGTGCGATGCGCCAAACGGGGCGCTAGCACGAGCCCGATCGGGCAGTTACGGGCACGTAAGCGACGCCTGCCGGCCCCGGTTCCGAGCGTACGAGGGTTGGGCCCTTGCAAGGCCAGGCGATTTCCGGGGAAATCCTGAATTCCCCAGCCGGCCACCGGGCAACATCGCGCAGGACCGTTACGTGCGGAGCGAAGGGCTTCCGGTCGTATCCGATGTGCATTAAATCCAGCATCGCGCGCGTCCGTCGCGCGAGGTCAACCAGCGGCGCGCATGGCGGGCCACCGGCCCAGACAACGCGTGCGCCTTCGAAGTGTCCCGCTCGGTCGATCACCCAATCGAAGCCGTCGCTCCGGCAGGAATGGACGCGAGTCGAGAGTTCCGGAACGAGTTCCGCCTCCAGCGAACCGATGAAGGCGAGCGTCAGATGGAGGTTCGCGGCTTCGACCTGGCGCGCCTTCGCTGCACGTCGCGCAAGATCGTCGGAGACTACCCTGAGACGGGCGCGAACCTCCGGTGTCGGCCAAAGCGCTACAAACACCCGCTGGCGATCGGCGGCGCTGCCGGGTCCAGCTCGCTTCGCGCGGTCGCTCATTGCGGTGGATTGCTGAGTTCGGCGTGGATCCTGTCGATCGCGGACACGACGTCGTCGCGGAGCCTGGTCGAGTACGCGTCGATGTTCTCGCGCAATTGCTCGACGGAGGTCGCACCAAGGATGGTGCTTGCGACGAACCAGCGCGAGTAACAGCAAGCCAGCGCCAGCGTGACGGGGCTAAGGCCGCTCGTACGCGCAAGGTCGCGATAACGGCGCGCGCCCTCGTAGGTCGCCGGCCGCACATAACGCGGGCTCCAGGTCTTTGGAAAGAGGTTCGGCCGGCCCCGCGCTCGCGGATCGTCGACGTACTTGGCGGTCAACTGCCCGAACGCGAGCGGGCTGTATGCAAGCAGGCTCACGTTCTCGCGAAAGCAGACTTCATCGAGGCCCTGCTCGACGCTGCGATTCATCGGGTGACAGGCGTTCTGGATCGAGGCGATACGCGGCAAGCCGTCCCGTTCAGCGACCTTCGCGAACTCGCAGACGCCCCAGGCGGTTTCATTCGAGACACCGAATGCCCGTACTTTGCCGGCGCGAGCGAGTTGATCGAACGCACCGAGCAACTCTTCGACCGGCGCGCTCGGACGTTCCTTCGCGGGGTCGAACACGTTCTGGCCGAACATCGGTGCGTTGCGCCCGGGCCAATGGATCTGATGGAGGTCGATGTAGTCGGTTCCGAGGCGCCTTAGGCTCGTCTCGATGGCGGCGCGGATATTGGTGGCATCCAGCTTGCCGTCGCGTATCCAGCCCATGCCACGACTCGGCCCGGCGACGTTTGTGGCCAGGATGACGGTGTCGCGAGGGCGCCGCTTCAGCCAGGTTCCGATGATCTTCTCCGTCGCGCCATACGTTCCGGCGCGGGGCTGCACCGGATACATCTCGGCCGTATCGATGAAGTTGATGCCGCGCTCGAGTGCGTAGTCGAGCTGGGCGTGCGCCTGGGCTTCGGTGTTCTGCTCGCCGAAGGTCATGGTGCCCAGACAGATCCGGCTGACCTTCAGTCCGCTCGCGCCGAGTTCGATCCTTTCCATGCCTTCACGCTCTCCGTTTGTTCAAGGCGCGCCGGCACTCGGCGACCAGGGCGGGCCCGCGATAGACGAGGCCGGTGTAGAGCTGAATGAGCGACGCGCCGGCAGCGAGCTTGGCACGAGCATCGGCGCCGCTCATGATCCCGCCGACGCCGATGATCGGCAGACGACCCTGCAGATGCGCCACGAGTTCCGCGACCACGGCGGTCGAGCGCGTGAGCAGCGGGGCGCCGGACAGACCGCCGGTCTGATCCGCATTGCGCTGGCCGGCGACTCCGTCACGCGCCACCGTCGTGTTGGTTGCGATGATCGCGTCGCCTTCGCACTCGACCACCGTGTCGGCGATGCGCCGCAGTTCCGCGGCCTCGAGGTCGGGGGCGATCTTCAAGGCCATGGGCACGCGCTTTCCATAACGATCGGCGAGCCGTCGTCGTTCGTCCCGCAAGCCACGCAGGAAGGCATCCAGGTGAAGGGCGCCCTGCAGGTTGCGCAGCTCGCGGGTGTTTGGTGACGAGATGTTCACGGTCACGTAGCCGGGGCGCTCCACGAGGAGGGGGTAGACCTCGCGCAGGCAGGTCGTGTAGTCCTCGAGGGCGCGCTCGAGCGGAGTATCGGCGTTCTTGCCGATGTTCAGGCCGAGCACGCCGCCGGAGGCGACGAACGCGCTGCTCGAGCCGACCCCCTCGACGAAGCGCGCGAGGCCGTCGTTGTTGAAGCCCAGCCGGTTGATCAATGCGCGTGCTCGGGGCAGTCGGAACATGCGTGGTTTGGGATTGCCGGGCTGTGGTCGCGGCGTGACGGTTCCGACCTCGATGGAGCCGAAGCCGAGGTCGCCCAGCGGGTCGATGTAGGCGGCATTCTTGTCGAGACCCGCGGCGAGTCCGACCGGATTACGGAACTTCAACCCGAAGACTTCGACCGGATCGTCGGGCAGGGTCGGGCGGAGCCAGCGCGTCAGGCCGAGCCGGTGTGCGCGCGCGAGTTCGCGCAGGCTCAGGTGATGTGCTTTCTCGGGATCGAACGCGAAGACCAGCGGGCGGGCGATCTCGTAGAGCATCGGGCGTGCGAGCTCTGCCCTGGTGCCGCTTACCGTCTCTGAGACGGGCGCTCAGCCCTGGCGTTCCCAGCGGCCGCCGCGAAGCAACTCCACGGGTCTGAAGTTGGCCTTGTAGGCCATCTTCGGGCTGTCGGCGATCCAGTATCCGAGATAGAGATACGGCAGGCCGAGCTTGCGGCATTGCTCGATCTGCCACAGCACGTTGTAGGTACCGTAGCTCGCCCCGAGTTCGTCGGGATCGAAGAACGTATAGACCGACGAAAGACCGTCGTTGAGCACGTCGATGATCGAGACCATGCGCAGGGTTCCCGGCGCGTTGACCGTTCCGGGATCGCGAAATTCGACCAGTCGTGTATTGACCTTGCTTTGCAGGAGGAATTGCGAATACTGCTCGCGGCTGTCGTTGTCCATGCCGCCGCCAGCGTGACGCGTGGATTGATAGCGCAGGTAGAGATCGTAGTGACCGTGCTCGAAGGCAAGCGCGACGACCCGCGCAACGAGCGCCCCATGTTGCCGGCGCGCGCGCCGCTGGCTGCGGCTGGCGGAAAAATTCGTGACCGGCACGCGCACGGGCACGCAGGCGCGGCAGCCGTCGCAGTGCGGTCGGTACGTGAAGATGCCGCTGCGCCGGAACCCGATGCGTACGAGTTCGCTGTAGACGTCAGCGTTGATCAGATGAGCCGGGGTGGCGACTTGCGAGCGGGCGAGCCGGCCCTCCAGGTAGCTGCATGGATACGGCGCCGTCGCGTAAAACTGCAGCGCCGAAAAGGGCAGTTCCTTGAGGTTCGCCACGCCTAATAACCGGACAACAGATCGTTTCGAGCCGCGTCCGAGTATCGCTTCCAGGGAACCGCCGTTTCGGCGACGGCCCGACGCAACATCGAACAGAACTCGGCGCGGGAAATCTCGCGTGCTCCGAGAGATGCCAAGTGCCGAGTATTCTGCTGGCAGTCTATCACGCGTACCCGCTGTTCCTGCAGGATTTGCACGAGCGCCGCAAGAGCAATCTTCGAGGCGTCCGCTTCGCGGCTGAACATCGACTCGCCGAAGAACACGCGCCCGAGCGAGACCCCATACAGCCCACCGACGAGACGGTCGGAACGCCAGATCTCGATCGAATGCGCCAGGCCGCGGCGATGCAATTCGACATAAGCCGTGATGATCTCCGTGCTGATCCAGGTGCCGTCCTGCCCCGGACGGGGCTCCGCACACGCACGCATGACGTGCTCGAACGCGTGATCGAGGCGTACCGCGACCTGGTCGTCGCGTGCGGCGCGACGCAGCGACTTGCGCAACGAGCGCGAGACCTTGAATGCATCGGTCATCAGGACCATGCGTGGATCCGGCGACCACCAGAGGACGGGGTCCTCGGCACCGTACCAGGGAAAGATGCCGCGCCGGTAGGCGCAGATAAGGCGCTCGACATCGAGGTGCTCCGATGCAGCGAGCAGTCCGTTGGGTGCCCTTAGCGCCGATTCGACCGGAGGAAGCGGGTCGGCCGCTTCGAGCCAGGGAATCATGAGCGGGGCGTCGACCTGAGCGATGGCGCGATCTCGCGCGTGTGGGTGGCGAACTGTCCCGTGCGCCGGTCCGCAAAGAAAAGTTGCAGGGTGGTCGAGATCGTGCGGAAGGCGAGCTCGTCCCAGGGAATCTCGGCTTCCCTGAACAGGCGCACTTCGAGACTCTCGTGGCCGGGCGCAAAGTCGACGTCGAGCAGGTCGGCGCGGAAGAAGATATGCACCTGCTCGACGTGAGGCACATCGAGCATCGTGAATAGCGGACCGAGCCGGATCCGTGCTCCCGCTTCTTCGATAGTCTCGCGCTCGGCGCCCTGCGCGGTGCTTTCACCGACCTCCATGAAACCGGCCGGCAGCGTCCACTTCCCGTAGCGTGGCTCGATCGCTCGCTTGCACAGAAGCACCTCGTCGCCCCAGATCGGAATCGTGCCGACCACCGGGCGCGGGTTCACGTAGTGGATCTTGCCGCAGCGATCGCAGCAATCGCGCTCGCGATTGTCGCCGGATGGGATCCGGCGCAGCACCGGAGAACCGCATACGGAACAAAAACGCGCATTGGCCGTCACCACCCGATGAGTCTACAAGACGAAACGCGCATCAACGTGGTAGATTCGCCGTTCGCCGCGGGGTGGAGCAGTCTGGCAGCTCGTCGGGCTCATAACCCGAAGGTCGAAGGTTCAAATCCTTCCCCCGCAACCAGACGACACGACAAGGGCCCCTGATGGAGGCCCTTGTGCTTTCGGGGCCCCGCCGGTGTGGCCGGTCGAGTTCTGCGCCCGTCGCCGGTCGTGGACTCCATTTCCCCCTGTCTCTCGATCCGCGTGTTGATCGTATCGACGCGCGGCGCGGCTCCTGGTCGACCGTGGCGCACTTCCGTCTTACTCCGGAGTTGATGCGGGTCAAGGCCTCGCCGGCACAAAGGTGTTCTTCTTGCATGAGATGGGTAGAAGTGGGGAATTCATGTCTGCCAAAGTCATCCTCTTCCACGATCAGGCTCATGCCCGGATCCTGCATGGAATCAACGTGCTTGCCGACGCGGTCCGCGTCACCTTGGGACCGCGCGGGCGCACCGTCCTGTTGCAGCGGGAGTTCGGCGCGCCGGCCGTGGTCAACTCCGGAGTCATCGTTGCCAAGGCAGTGGATCTTGCGGATCCGTTCGAGAACATGGGTGCGCAGATGCTGCGTGAGGTGGCCGCACGCACCAGCGAAATGGCCGGCGACGGAACCAGCACGGCGACGGTTCTCGCGCAGGCGATGGTGCGCGAGGGAATGAAGTTCGTGGCAGCCGGCATGAACCCGATGGACCTGCGTCGCGGCATCGAACAGGCAACGCAGACCGTGGTCGACGAGCTCAAGACGCTCGCTAGGCCCTGCTCGACCGGCCAGGAGATCGCTCATGTCGCGGCCATTTCCGGCAACAACGACATGTCGATCGGGTCCATGGTTGCCCAGGCGATGGAAAAGGTGGGACGCAATGGCGCGATCACCGTGGAAGACGGATCGGGCCTGACGAGCGAACTGGAAGTCGTCGAGGGACTGCAGTTCGATCGTGGCTATCAATCCGCCTATTTCATCAACAATGCCGAAAAGCAGAATGTCGTCCTCGAGGAAGTCCTGATCCTGCTGGTCGATCGCAAGATTTCCGCGATCAAGGACCTTCTGCCGGCACTCGAACTGGCAGCGAAGGCGAGCCAGCCGCTGCTGGTGATCGCCGAGGACATCGAAGGCGATGCACTGGCGACGCTGGTGGTGAACCACCTGCGTGGAATACTGAAGTCGTGCGCCGTGAAGGCCCCCGGCTTCGGCGATCGCCGCAAGGCGATGCTCGAGGACATCGCGGTGTTGGCGGGCGGCCGCGTCATTGCGGAAGAGGCGGGCCGCTCGCTCGAACACGTGAGCATGGAAGACTTCGGCCGCGCGAAGCGGGTCGAGGTGGGCAAGGATGCGACGACCCTCATCGGCGGCCACGGCGATCCGGCCGTGATTGCGGCCCGCGTCGGCCAGATCAAGAGGGAACTCGAGAAAACCACGAGCAGCTACGACAAGGAAAAGCTCGAGGAAAGAGTGGCCAAGCTCGCGGGCGGCGTGGCGGTGATCAAGGTGGGTGCGGCCACCGAAGCCGAGATGAAGGAACGCAAGATCCGCGTCGAGGATGCTCTGCACGCCACGCGCGCCGCCGTGGAAGAAGGCATCGTCGCCGGGGGCGGTGTCGCGTTGGTGCGATGCCGGCCGCGACTGGCCGCGACCAAGGGCGCGAATTTCGACATCGATGCCGGCTTGCGCATCGTCGAGCGTGCGCTGGAGGAGCCCTTGCGCCAGATCGTGGCCAACGCCGGCGAAGAAGCTTCGGTAGTGTTTCATCGCGTCGATGAAGCGCACGGCGAGGGCGCCGCGAACTACGGCTTCAATGCCAACACGCGCGAGTTCGGTGACATGCTCGAAATGGGCGTCATCGATCCGGCCAAGGTCGCGCGCCTCGCGCTGCAGAATGCCGCTTCGATTGCGGCATTGATTCTGACGACGGACTGCGTGATAGCCGAGCCGCCGAAGCAGCCGGTCGCCGCAGCCGGCGCGGAGGCTGCGGCGCCGGAGTTCTAGGTCGTCCGGTACCGCCTCCTTGGCATGCTTTGCCCGCCCGCTTGATGGCGGTCAAGCCATACATGACTCTGCGCGCCAGACTCGCCGCAGGTCCCACCACGCAGCGGAGGGTGCCATGAACCTCGACCAGATCAGTTCTCGCGCCGTCGTTCGTGCCGAGCGTTCGTGCCGCCTGCAACACGCGGCCGGACTGATGCGCAAGCATCACGTGGGCGCACTCGTCGTCACCGATGACCCGCCGAACGAAGGCGAGGTGGTCGGCATCGTCACCGACCGTGATCTCGTAGTCAAAGCACTGGCCGAGGGCATCGGTCCCGGCGAAGCGACCCTGAGTGACGTGATGACGGACGGACTGGCGACCGTGGAGCGCGATGCCGACGTCCGCCAGGCGATCGAAGTCATGCGGGAGAACGGGGTGCGGCGGCTGGGCGTCGTCGACGACGAGGGCGTCGTTGTCGGATTCGTTTCGTTCGACGACGTGCTGGCTGGCATCGCGGAGGAGATCGCGACTTTGGCCGGCGTGCTCAAGAGCGAGCGCGAACGCGAGGTCGAAGACAACCCGGACCAGGACGATGCGGAAGAGTACAACCCGGAAGGGCCGTTCGCCGAGGAGTGATGCGGGTGCGCGGCACCCCGGTTGACGGCGCCCTCGGCACCGGCCCGGCGGGGTCGCCGCCCGAAATGCGATGGGCACGTTGCGACCGCACTGGGAACACTTTCCCCACGGAGCCGACATCGGCGTGCGCGGCTTCGGCTCGACCAAAGCCGAGGCGTTCGAGCAGGTCGCGCTCGCCATGATGGGCGCCATCACCGATCCCGCAACCGTCGCCGCACGCGTGAAGGTCGGCATCGAATGCGAGGCGCCTGACGATGAACTCTTGCTTGCAGAATGGCTCAACCGTCTCGTCTACGAAATGACGACGCGCAAGATGGTCTTCTCACGCTTCGCCGTGCAAATAGACGGCACCCGTCTCAACGCGACCGCATGGGGCGAGGCCATCGACGTCGCACGCCACCAACCCGCCGTGGAGATCAAGGGCGCGACTTACACGGGGCTCCGCGTTGCCCCGGAAGGTTCCGGCTGGATCGCGCAGACGGTCGTGGACGTGTGACGTGGATACGCGACTGCTCACACGTCGAGCCGAGAACGAGTGGGAAATCCCGCGCCACGGCGCGATGCGCGTACCGGCGGTGATCTACGCGAGCGCGGCCTTGATCCGGGACATGGATCACAAGGTCTACGAGCAGGCGTCGAATGTCGCCGCGCTGCCGGGAATCGTCGACGCCTCCTATGCGATGCCGGATGCACACTGGGGATACGGCTTTCCGATTGGCGGCGTTGCCGCGTTCGATCCCGACGAGGGCGGAGTCGTCTCGGCGGGAGGCGTCGGTTTCGATGTCTCGTGCGGCGTGCGCTGCCTGCATACGGGGCTTCAGCGCGGAGACATCGGCGCGGTGCAGGGCGAGCTTGCCGAGGCGCTCTACCGGCGGGTTCCGGCCGGTCTTGGCAGCACGGGTTCGATCCGACTCAGCGCAGCCGAAATGGACGCCATGCTCGTCGGCGGCGCGAAATGGGCCGTGGAGCGGGGTTGGGGCTTGCCCAACGATCTCGAGCGCATCGAGGAGCGTGGGCAGATGCGGCACGCGAAACCCGGCGCTGTTTCGCAGGAGGCCAAGCATCGACAGCGTGACGAGATGGGCACGTTGGGCAGCGGCAACCACTACCTCGAAGTGCAGGAGGTGACCGAAGTGTACGCACCCGACGTCGCGGCGACGTTCGGGCTTGCGCTGGGCGCTATCGTCGTCATGATTCACTGCGGCTCGCGCGGCCTGGGCCATCAGATCGGCACCGACTACCTGAAGCGGATGGTCGTGGCGGCTGCCGGCTTCGGGATCAACTTGCCGGATCGCGAGCTCGCGTGCGCCCCGATCAGATCGGACCTGGGGGCGGAGTATCTGGGCGCAATGCGCGCAGCCATCAACTGCGCGCTGGCCAATCGACAGATCCTCACGCATCTCGTGCGTGCCGTCTTTGCCGACCTGCTGCCCCAAGCACGGCTGGCGCTCCTTTACGACGTCTCCCACAACACCTGCAAAGTCGAAGAGCATCGGGTCCAAGGCCGAACGCGCGAACTCTACGTGCATCGCAAGGGTGCAACTCGCGCATTTGGACCAGGACATCCGGACATCCCGGAACCGCTGCGCAGCGCGGGGCAGCCGGTGTTGATCGGCGGCTCGATGGGCACCGGCTCTTACGTGCTTGCCGGGACGACCGGGTCGGAGGCGCGGGCTTTCAGCTCAGCCTGTCACGGGGCGGGCCGTGCCATGAGCCGTCATCAAGCGCTGGGCAAGTGGAACGGCCGGCAGGTCATCGATGAACTCGCGCGGCGGGGGATCCTGATCCGCTCGCCGTCGATGCGGGGCATCGCCGAAGAGGCGCCCGAGGCATACAAGGACGTGAGCGCCGTGGTCGATGCGGCGGACGCAGCGGGGCTCGCGCGTAAGGTCGCACGCCTCGAACCGCTGGTCTGCATTAAGGGCTAGGGCCCGGTCACACCCCGTTGTCAGTACGGCTGGTCGCGCCAGCCGAGCTGGAACCAGAGACGCGCCAAGGGGATCTCCAAGACCGCGAAGAGCAGCGTGATGCAGGCGATCTGCATGCCGGACAAATCCAGTGCGTGTCGGGCGGCGAGGAGCGGCAGCAGCGCCTCGGGAATCTGGTCGAGTCCAGTCGCCCGGCCGCTCGAAGGAATGGCCAGACGGCGTTTGACGAAACTTGAGAAGGCATCGCCGGCCATTGCGGCGGCGCCTATGAGTGCGCCAAGCGCAGGGCCGATTCCCAACAGCAATGCCGCCACCGCGGTGGCGACGATCGCCGTCAGCGCACCGCGCACGGTCTTCGAAGCGCCCAACAGAGGCCGACCATCGAAGAACAAGAGACCCCTGTCGAGGGGCGTCGCCAGGCGTGTGCCGAAGATGCGCTTGCTGATCAGGGGCGAAGTGTTTGCCGTCGCGAGCAGGAGCAGAAGGCGAGCGCTCAACCAGATCGTCTGTTCCATGTCGGCGGCTCAAGAGGTAGCCGCGGGCTGGTAGTACTCACGGCACTGCGCCTCGCGTCCCCGCACGACGCGCAGGCCGCCGAGCGGGCCGCGTGTCTCGGTGACGATCGTGTGTTGATGTTCGACGAGATCGTCGCGGTGAAAATAGACCACGACCCAGTCGTGAGTGCGTCCCAGCTCGTGCGCCGTTGCGGTGTTCGAATAGAGCGCCGTGAAGTGCCACGGCCCACGCCGGGTGTGCAGGATCGGCAACCACGCTTCCCCGCCCGGGTTGAATCGCCGCGGCGCGATCAGCGGAAGGACGCCGGCTTGCGCCTTGGACCGGTATTCGCGATCGACGTCGAGGAGTGCCTCTACGGGCAGCCGGTCCGCGCCTGTGGAATCGGCGTCGGTCGGCAGGCCGCGCGCGCGTCGCAGCACCCGCGCCACTGCGACGCGGATCGCACTCGCGCGGCGCGGTCCGACGCCTTGCACTTCTTCGAGGCGCCCGTCGTGCGCCGCCACTTCAAGCGCCTCGAGCGTATCGATCCCAAGTTCGTCATGAATGCGCTCGCTCAACTCGGCACCAATTCCAGGAACGGCCTGAAACAGCTGCCGCGGGTCGACCTCGCCGCGCAGCCGGTCGAGCTGGCGCCAGCGACCGGTCGAGATGATTTCGACGATCGCGCTTGCGATCCCGGGGCCGATGGCGGGCAACGCCTCGAGGCCTGCGCGGCCTGCTCGCTCGAGCAACATACGCACGCTCGTCGTCAGGCCCGCGACCGCGTCGGCCGCTCTGCGGTAAGCGGAAGCGCGAAAGGGATTGGCCCGCTGCGCGCCGAGCAACGCAGCGGCTTCCCGCAGCATGTCGGCGACGCGGCGATTTTCGGCGGAGTCGACCGCCGGACCGGCCGCCCGATCGGACGGCGGCGAAGAGGAGGCGGTTTTCATCGCGGCGGTGCGACACTGGTCGCCGCGCCCGCGACGGATGTCGGACCCGTGCTCCCGGCCGGTGGCCGGTCCTTCACTTCGCAGATCACCCGGCGCAGCTTTCCGCTCCTTGCGCTGCGCAGAGGTGGCAGCGCATCGACTTCAAGCCTGATATCGCGCACTCCTTGCTGCGCGAGATGGGCCGCGAGGGCGCTACGGACCCGTTCGTCCGCTGCGGGTTCAGCGCTGCCGAGCGAGACGCGGAGGTTGTGAGCGTCCGTCTGCGTCACCTGGAAATCGTGCACACCGGCCTGCTCTTCGAGAACGGTGGAAAGCACGAGGGGCAGGAGGGTGACGAGACGTCCGGTCTCGTCGGCGAATCGCAGCGCGTCGTCGTGCCTTCCTTCGACGCGAATCGCAGGGAAGGTGCTGCCGCATGCGCACGGCGGCAGCAGCGTGATCGAATCGCCGAGCTCGTAGCGAATCAACGGCTGCACGTGATTGGCCAGATTGGTCAGCAGCGTCGTGTGCGACGGTGTCCCTGCGGGAACCGGGCGGTAGGCCTCGTCCACGCCTTCGAGCAGGACCCAGTCGGAATTGACGTGGAGGGAGCCAAGGCCGCACTCCCACCCGATCGAGGGGAACTCGGATGCACCGTAGCTGTTGCGGACACGACATCCGAACACCTGCTCAAGCCTCGTCCTGACATGCGGGGCAAGGACTTCGCCCCCGGTCCACATTTCGGCCAACTGCAGCTGGAGGCGGCCAGCATCCTGTTCCTGCGCGAGCATCTGCGCCGCGGTCGGATACGTCGCGAGCAGGGTAGGGCGATACTGATTCAGCTGTGCGACCAGCTGGGCAAGCGGCGTGAACAGCGAAAATGGAGCGACGTTTGCCGCGAGCCAGGGAAAGGCACGTCGCAAATGCTCGGCGCTGGAAACGCTGGCGAAGTGGCCGCCGGTCACCATCACCAGGGCGAACCGCTCCCCCGCGAGGACGCGCGCTCCGTACTGCGCAAGGGAAGACAGGCCGCGAAAGCGCAGCGTCTCGAGCGCTTCGTAGACGGCGAGCGCGTGTGTGTCGTGAAGGAACAGGCCCGGCGTGCCGGACGTTCCCGAACTGGTCCAGACCGCATAGCGGCCGTGGAACAGCGTACCGACGTTGGTCGGATCGGCGACAAACGCGTGCAAGGCGGCGGGTGTGATCGAAACATCCGTGAAGCCAGCCGCGACGTCGGCCATCAGGTCGGATTTGTTGACGACCGGCAGTTCGGCAAGACTCAGAGCGCGGTCGTCGCGCAGATTGCGATACAAACGACGGTACAGCGGCGCACGCTCGCGGGCGACGCGGATCAGGGCCTGCAACCGGTTCATTGCCTGCTCGTGCCGGGCTGCCGGCTCCGACCAGCCACCCAGCCAGATCTGCAGGGCGGCAAAACCAAACTCTCCCAACTCGAGAAGAGGCGTGGACTCAGGCGCCGCTCGTTGCATCCGACCTTCCCGGCCTCGAGGTTCATCGACTTGTTGTGCTTCAAGGATGCGCCCATCGGCGAGAGACTCATTGAGGCGGGTCAACCGATGCGTGACCTGGCAACGAGACCACCGCCTCGGATATTCGGCCGGCCGCGCGAAAGACTGGGACCAACCCCTCCCCCTGCGGAGGATCCCTCTGGCAGACGCACGCAATGAAGGGCGCACCGGTCATAGAAGGCGCCGTGGAATGCATCGCCGTGTCGAATGCCCCGCCGCGCTCAGCGGGCCGGGGACCATCCTGCCCTCGACCGAGCGTGACCACTTCCCGGTTGCGAAAGATCAAGGATGACGCCAGCCGGGCTGCGAGGATGTCACCAATGCGAGATCGTCGCCATCCAGTGCACATATTCGCCCGTTTGCTGGTTGCGCTGTTGTGCCTCGTCGAGGCAGCGGCCGGGAACGCCGAGATCGACGTGCCGTCCGACCTCGCGCCTGCGTTTGCGCGCGAGGTGACGCCCCGCTTGCAGATACCAGCCGATCAGCAGCGTGCCTACGCGGCGGAAATGGAGGACGAGCTCAAGGACGCGGGCCTTCTCCCGCTTCCGGACCAGTACCTCGTCGTCGTCGATCGCGATCCCAATGTCCAGGCGGCGATGCTTTTCTGGCGTGCATCCACCGGGGCGGTCATCTTCATCGGTGCGGCGCCGGCCTCCACCGGAGGCCACGGCGGATTCGAGCACTTCGTGACGCCGAGTGGTGTGTTCGATCATTCGCTCGAAAATCCCGACTTTCGCGCGGAAGGGACGACGAACGAGCTCGGCGTGCGCGGCTACGGCGCGAAGGGAATGCGCGTCTACGACTTCGGCTGGGTCGAGGCGCAGCGCACCTGGGGCAAGGCCGGCGAGAGCCCGATGCGCCTGCAGATGCACTCGACCGACCCGGTCCTGCTCGAACCGAGGCTGGGTACGGCGCAGTCCAAAGGTTGCATTCGGATCCCTGCATCGTTGAACGACTTCTTCGATCGCTACGGCATCCTCGACGCCGCATACGAACAAGCCCTGGCCCAGGGACGCAAATTCTGGGTGCTGGATCCGGACCGGACCCCGACGCGGTGGTCGGGGCGTTACCTCGTCGTGGTGGATTCCATGACCCCGACGCGACCCCCATGGTCGCCGGTGCCACGGCGCCGCTGAACCGGCTGCCGGCAGCAACGCTAGCGCGACCGGCGCGTCTCGCTTTCCTTGGTCCTTTCGGCAGCGTAAACGTCGGCCACGGCGAGGAACTGCTCCGCCAGCAAAGACACCAGATCGTCCAGCGCCACGATGCCGGACAATGCACCTTTCGCGCTCACGACCGGGAGCCGCCGGACGCCGTGCTCGCGCATCCGCGCAAGCGCGTCGATTACATCGTCGTCTTCGCGCACTGTGCCGAGCGATGTGACCATGACGTCGGCCGCGGTCAATGAGCGCGGGTCGAGCGACTGGGCGACGGCCTCCAGGACGATGTCGCGATCGGTGACGATACCGACCGGGCCGCCGTCCACACGGGAGGCATCGACCACGACGAGGCTTCCGACGTGGTGATAGCGCATCACGCTGGCGCACTGCGCCAATGTGGCGTCCGGTCCGACCGTCTGAACTTCGCCTTGCGCGACGTCGCGTACAAGCATGCTCCGGGTTCTGCGCATCGAAGGCTCCTTTGCCGACAGGTCTCGGATCGAACACTGAACGCGCTGGCGCTTTCGCATTTGACAATTCGCAAGAAGAGGCTTGGTCGACGTCGAGCGAAGGCCTTTGGGGTGCAACGACCCCGGGCGATCCACTTGGCAGTGGCGTTGATTCCGGTCAACCCCGTCGCGCTGCGCGTGCGCGAGCATGGTGCAACTGTCCGCGTGAAACTCGCATGGGGATGACTAACGCAGACATTGCGGCCGCGTTCGACCAGATGGCCGATCTGCTCGATCTGCGCAACGCCAATCCGTTTCGAGTGCGGGCGTATCGGAACGCGTCGCGCGTGGTCGGGGGCCTGAAGATCGATCTGGCCGCGCTGATCGACGCCGACAAGGAGCTGCCGAAGCTTCCGGGGATCGGTGCGGACCTGGAGGAGAAGATTCGCCAGTTGGCCACCAGCGGGCATCTGCCCGAACTCGATCGCCTGCGCAAGCAGGTGCCGGCAGGACTCACCGATCTTCTGCGCGTGCCGGGTCTGGGGCCGAGGCGAGTGCGTGTCCTTTCCGACGCGCTGGGCCTTCACTCTCAGGTCGCCTTGCTGCGCGCGGCACGCGATGGCCGGATCCGGGAATTACGAGGTTTCGGGCCCGCCAGCGAGGAACGGATCGCCGCTGCGCTCGAGGCGCAGTTGAGCAAGAAGCCGCGCTACAAGCTCGCCGTTGCCGCGCAGTATGCGGATGCGCTGTGTACGTATCTGGCGAAAGGTCCTGGCGTGATCGAAGTCGCGACCGCGGGCAGCCTGCGGCGCGCGCGCGAGACCGTGGGCGACATCGATCTGCTCGCGACCGCGGCTGAGGGCGGGGATGTCGTGCGCTACTTCGCGGCCTGCCCGGACGCCAAGCGCGTGCTGGCCTCCGGCGCGACGCGAGGCTCAATCGTGCTGAAATCCGGTCTACAGGTCGATCTACGCGTCGTGCCGGAAGAGAGCTACGGTGCCGCGTTGCTTTATTTCACCGGGTCGAAGGCGCACAACATCCGATTGCGCAATCTGGCATTGGAACGGAACCTGAAGCTCAACGAGTACGGGTTGTTTCGCGCGCGCGGCCGGGGAAGGGAAGTCGGCGCGGTCGTGGCGGGGCGGACTGAAGAGTCGGTCTATGCGGCGCTCGGGCTGCCCTGGATCGCTCCCGAGTTGCGCGAGGACCGTGGCGAAATCGAGGCCGCCCGCAATGGCGAGCTGCCCGCGCTGATCGAACGCCGTGCCCTGCGGGGCGATCTGCACGCACACACCACGTGGAGCGATGGCTCCGCGACCATCGAGCAGATGGCGGCGGGGGCGCGTGCCCGCGGCCTGGAATATCTCGCGATCAGCGACCATAGCCGGCGCCGAAGCGTCGCCAACGGGCTCGATCCGGAGCGTCTGGCCCGGCAATGCGCGGACATCGCTCGATTCAACGCGCGCCATGCGGACATCACGTTGCTGACGGGGATCGAATGCGACGTGCTCGACGACGGCATCCTCGATCTGCCCGACTCCGCGCTGGCTCCGCTCGAAGTGGTGGTCGCCGCGATCCACTCGCGGTTCAACCTGCCGCGCCAGAAGCAAACTGCACGCGTCCTCGCGGCGCTCGACAACCCGCACGTGCGCATCCTGGCGCATCCGGTCGGGCGGCTAATCGGCCTCCGCGAGCCCTACGACCTGGACATGCAGGCAGTGATCCGCAAGTGCAAGGCGCGCGCGGTCGCACTCGAGCTCAGCGCGCACCCCGAGCGACTCGCTCTGCAGGACCTCTACTGCCGCATGGCGAAGGACGAAGGTGTCCTGGTGGCCATAAACTCGGACGCGCATGCCGTCCACGAGTTCGACAACCTGGTCTACGGCGTCGCCCAGGCTCGACGCGGATGGCTGGAAGCCGGGCACGTACTCAACACACGTTCGCTGGCGCAGGTGCGCACCTGGCTGCGTGAGCGGCGCTGAAACGCACCACGTTCGAATATCCAGCACGGAGAAGCCGAAACAGGTCCGCCTCGGGTATGGGCGTTTCCATCCCCGCGTGGCGGGCGTCCACGAATCGTCAGACCGGTGCCAGGAGCAGCGGCACGCTGCGTTCGCCCGCCAGGCGGAGATACCCGGCCAGGTCGTCGCCGACCGCGGTGCGGCTCACGGTCAGCAGGCGTTCGCGGAAAGGAGCGAGCGCATGCCGTGCGGGCTCCGACCAGTCCCCGGCGCCGCGCTCGTCGAGACGCAGGGTGATGCAGTCGCGACCGGCCAGCGCGCGTGCTGCCTGTGCAATCGCCAACTCGCCTTCGGGTGGCGCCACGGCAAGCACGACCAGCCGTTCTTTGAACGCATGCGCGACCGAGGCCGCCAGCGCGAGCGCCGCATCGTCCGGAGCCCGCGCGAGAGCGACCACGGGGCCTGTCTTTGGGCGAGCGCCGTGTGGAACATAGAGCACCGCCGACGCTGTTTCGGCGACGGCACGGACGAGGCTCGGATAAGGATGCACCGCGCGTGCAAAGGGCTCCGCGGGCTCCGCAAGCACAAGGAGATCCGACGGTTCGCTGCGAAGCGCCAGCGTCGTGGCAGGATCGCCGCGTACGACCTGAAAGCCGGCCGCCACGCCGAACGCCGCGGCCTGACCGAGCAAATGCCGCTCGACGGCACGCGCTGCCAGGGCGTGCGATTCCGCCAGTTGTGCCGGAGTGAGCGACCGCCACACCAACCGGCGCGGCTCGAGGGTGCGCAGCCAGGGTAACGCGCCGGCGTCGAACAGCAACGCATCCTCGACGAACAACCCCATCAATTCCGCATCCAGCAAATGCGCAAGTTCCGCCGCCGTCGCGATCGCGTCATCGGCGATCGCAGCCGCGTCGGCGAAGCCGATGACGATCCGGCGGATGTTCACGACGTCGGCCCCGGTCATAGCCCTCAGCTCTCCTCCCGTGCATCCTCGGCCTGGTGCGGACCGCGGCGTGCCCGCGCAAACGAGCGCAGCCGTTCTTCGACGAGCGCGTTGACACTTCCGGGCGCAAAGGCCCCATCGGAGCCACGCTGGCCCGCCGACGTGCCTGTCAACAAGGCGATGCCCTCGTCGACGTGGGCGATGGGATATACGGCAAAACGTCCCGCGGCGCAGGCTCCCACGACGTCGGGGCGAAGCATGAGGTGCTGCACGTTGGCTGCGGGAATCAGCACGCCCTGACTTCCGCTGAGTCCGCGCGCAGCGCAGAGGTCGTAGAAGCCCTCGATCTTTTCGTTCACTCCGCCGATCGCCTGCACCTGTCCCATCTGGTTGACCGAGCCCGTGACGGCAAGGTCCTGGCGCAGGGGCAGTCCGGCCAGCGCCGACAGCAGCGCATACAACTCCGCACACGACGCGCTGTCGCCTTCGACCCCGCCGTACGACTGCTCGAACACCAGCGTGGCCCCGAGTGAAAGCGGAACGTCGAGCGCATAGCGACCGGCGAGGAGCCCGCTCAGGATCAGGACGCCTTTGCTGTGGATCGGACCGCCGAGTTCGACTTCGCGCTCGATATCGATCACCTTGCCACCGCCGGGTCGCACCCGTGCGGTGATGCGCGTGGCGCAACCGAACATCTCGCCTGCAAGTTCGAGCACTGAAAGCCCGTTGACCTGGCCGATCTCCGATCCGGTGCTGTCGATCAGGGCGATCTCGCGGACCTGTGATTCCAGCGTGCGCTCCCGCACCCGGCTTGCGCGGCGCGTCTGTTCGGCGATCGCACGTTCGACGTCGCCCGGTCCGATGACCTCGTGGCGCGCCTCGCCGGCCCAGAAGTTCGCTTCGACGAGCAGATCGCGCACCCGATCGACATGCAGCGTGAGCTTGCGCGCATCCTGCGCGAGGCGGGCCGCTTGCTCGATCACGCGTGCCACTGCCGCCTGGTCGAGCGCGCGTAGTCCCTCACGCCCGGCGACGTGCGCGAGCATCGCGGCGAAGCTCCTCTCGGACGGTGTGTTGCGATCCAGCGCGTCGTCGAAGTCGGCAAGCACCTTGAAGTGTTCGGCGACGTCCGGGTCGAACTGCGCGAGCAGGTAGTAGAGCGTGCGGTCCGCGACCAGAACCACCTTGACGTCGAGCGGGATCGGATCCGGCTCGAGCGAAACCGTGCTCGTGAGGCTGAGGAAGTCGTCGACACCCTCGACCTTGATCCTGCGCATCTTGAGAGCGCGCTTGAGGGCGAGCCAGCTGAACGGCTCGAGCAGTGCGCTGCGAGCATCGAGCAGGAGATAGCCGCCGTTGGCGCGGTGGAGTGCACCCGCCTTCAGGCGGCGGAAGTTGGTCATGAGGACGCCGCGGCGCCATTCATGTTCGATGCGACCGACCAGATTGCCGAGTGACGGGTGGGGTTCCTCGATCACCGGCGCGCCTGCCGGACCGGGTTGGGTCACGAATACATTGACCTCGTAGTTCTCCAGTGGTCCATCGGCCGCCGGTTTGCCCTCACCGTCGGCCTCTTCGCCCTGGGGCGCGAAAAAGACGCCGACCCGATCGACCAGATCGTCGCGCATGCGCTGCAGGTGCTCGAGTACCTGCGGCAGATCGGTGAAGAGGCCGCGCGTCTCCTCGATCGAATGGCCCACCGCGTACTGCGCCGTCTCGCGATCGAGCGTCCGGATCTCGTCCCGCCGCTCCTTGTCCCAGCGCGGCACTGTCTGCAGGATCTGCTCCAGCCTCTTCTCGAACTCCTGCACCGACGCCTGGATCGCTTTGCGCTCCGCCTCTGGTAGCCCGTTGAAGACCTCGCTTTTCAGGACGTTCCCATCCTCTCCGACGGGCGCGACGCCGAAACCCATCGGTGAACGGAGAATCGCAAGGTGCCGTTTGGCAGCGGCGTCGGTCAGGGCGGAAAACGCTTCTTCCTGATTCCTGCGGAATGCTTCGTCAATCGCCGTGCGGCGCGACCGATAGTCCTGGCCGTCGAAGGCGGCCGGCAGCGCGACCGCGAGGTCCTTGATCAGGTCGCGGATGGCATCGCGCAGGAGCGGTCCGCGGCCGGGAGGCAACTGCATCGCATAGGGACGCTGGGGCGATGCGAAGTTGTTCACGTATACCCAGTCGACCGGTGCCGGCTCGGCGCGGGCCTTCACCTCGAGGAACGTCCTTATCGTCCGATCGAGGCCGGCGTCCGCCGCACCGATGACGAAAAGATTGAAACCGGCGGCTTCGATCCGCGTGCCGAAGCGCAGCGCATCGAGGGCGCGGTCCTGACCGATCGGCGCATCGCTTGGCTCGATGTCTGCCGTGGTCGCAAAGCGCAGCGTCGACGGATCGGTGGTCGGGCGAAGTTGGGCGGGCGAAAGGGCGGTGGGCATGAGCAAAGGCAGTATTACGAGCGGTTGTTGCTGACGGCGGGTACCGATTGTCCCGGCTGCTGATCGGCGAGCGTTGAGACACATCAACAACACGCGTTGACGCGACGAGCCGGATCCGCATGCGCAGGATGGCGTCGCAGCAAGCCCCGATCTCTGCGTGAAAAGCGTACGCTTGCGCGAAGCGGCGTGCTCGTCGCGGGTATGCCGATGACCACCGGCCCAGAGATACATCTGCTCGTCATCGATCCCCAGAACGATTTCTGCGATGGTCCGTCGGTCGCTGGTGCGCCTGATCCGGCGCTTCCGGTTGCCGGTGGTCACCAGGACATGCTGCGACTTTCCCGGTTCATCGAACGGGCCAGCGCCAGCCTCCGGGCCGTGCACGTGACGCTGGATTCACACCACCCACTGCACATCGCACATCCCCTGTGGTGGATCGATCGCACCGGCCACCCGCCCGCGCCGTTCACAGTCATCCGCGCCGAGGACGTGCAGACAGGAAAATGGCGGTCCCGCAATCCCGCATGGCAGGGCCGCAGCCGCGCATACGTCGAGGCATTGGAGGCGGGCGGGCGGTACACGCTGGTGGTCTGGCCCGAGCACTGTCTCATCGGCCATTGGGGCCACAACGTGCATCCGGCCGTGGCGCACCAACTCGCGCGCTGGGCGCGCGACCGGCTCCAGACGGTCGACTACATCTTCAAGGGTTCGAACCCGTTCACCGAGCACTACTCCGCCGTCCAGGCCGAAGTGCCGGATCCGTCGGATCCGGGCACGCTGCTCAATGCCCGGCTCCTCGAGGCGCTGAGCGCGGCCGACTCGATCATCGTCGCCGGCGAGGCGCTCAGCCATTGCGTCGCCAATACCGTGCGCGACCTCGCGTGCAATCTCGGGGCCGTGCGGACGGCAAAACTCACCCTGCTCGCCGATTGCACCAGCTCGGTCGGCGGGTTCGAGAACCTCGGCGCCGACTTCCTGGGCGAGATGGCTGCGCGCGGAATGAAGTCGGTCCGTTCGGTCGACCTCTTCGGATGAGGGGTTGCGGGAGGATCGCCCAAGGGGCGCACGCGAGCAGGCACACTTGAACGTTGCTTGACCCCCCTCAACCTGAACGCGGGCGCATTTCGCGAGAATGCGTCGAGCATTTTTCGCTGGCGGTGGAAGTCGAGCGCTTTGAGCGCGCAACCATGTTTGAACGCGTCAGCTTTGCCGATCGCAACGACGCCGGCCGCAGGCTCGCTGTCGCCGTGGGGAAGATCCCGCTCGAACGACCGGTCGTGTACGCCCTGCCGCGCGGCGGCGTGCCGGTCGCGATCCAGGTTGCGACGGCGCTCGACGCGCCGCTCGACCTCGTGCTGGTACGCAAGATAGGAGCCCCCGGGCAACCCGAGCTTGCGGTAGGTGCGATCGTCGACGGCGATCGACCCGAGACCCTGGTCAACGAGGACATTGCTGCCAGCACGGGAGCGGATGCCGTCTACCTCGCGTCCGTGCAAGAGCGTGAGCGGCATGAGCTGGAGCGCCGTCGGGCCGCTTATCTCGCGGGGCGCGCGCCCGTCGACCCTGTCCACCGCGATGCGATCGTCGTCGACGACGGCGTTGCGACCGGTGCCTCGATGCTGGTCGCGGTGCGTGCATTGAGACACCGGGGCGCCCGACGCGTGATCGTCGCGACGCCCGTGGCGCCGCCCGAGACGGTTGCCCGTCTCGAAAGGGAAGCAGACCTCGTCGTGTGTCTCACTCAACCGGATTGGTTTCCCGGTATCTCGGCCTTCTACGACGACTTCCATCAACTCGAAGACCGCGAGGTCGTGGAACTCCTGCGTGCCGCGGCGGCTCCCGATTCAACCGCCTGACTGATGTGTTCGCAAGCGCGAACTGCAACGAGCAAGGCTTCGCTGCAGGACAAGGTGCAGTTTCTCCGCCAGCCCGGCGTCTACCCGGAGCGAACTTCGAGCGTCGAGGTACGCGAGACGCACCTGTCGTACGTGTTCCTGACGTCTGATAGTGCGTACAAGATGAAGAAGCCGCTCGCGCACGCGTTGGCGGACCTGCGCACGCTGGAAGGACGTGGCGCGAACTGCCAGGCCGAAGTCCAGCTGAACCGCCGGCTCGCACCGGATGTCTACCTTGGTATCACCGCGCTGACACAAAGTGCCTCCGGTGCGCTGTCCCTGGGGGGCGAGGGTGAAGTGGTCGAATGGCTGGTCCGGATGCGGCGCCTTCCGTCCGAGGCGATGCTCGACCAGCTGATAGTGAAGGGCCGGTTGCGCAGCACCGACGTGGTAGCAGTGGCGGAGCGGCTGGGTGAATTTTTTTCCGCGCAGCCCGGCGTCGATCTGAGCGCCGAAGACTATGTCGCGCAGCTGCGGCACCAGCTGGAGCTCAGCGTGCAAATGCTTGCCCGGCGGGAATTCGGGCTGTCATCCGCAACGCTGGGCGCGGTTGCCGCAGCAGTGCGCCGGTATCTCGATGAGGGCACCGAGTTGGCGGCGCGCGCACGCCGCATCGTCGAAGGCCATGGCGACCTGCGGCCGGAACACGTCTGCGTTGTCACGCCTCCGGTCGTCATCGACTGCCTGGAGTTCAGCCGCGAACTGCGCCTGCTCGATCCGTTCGACGAGATCGCTTTTCTCGGGCTGGAATGTGCCCGCCTCGGCGCAGACTGGGTCGGCCCGCTCCTGCGCCATTCGCTTGAGGCGATCCTGCAGGATGTTCCGCCCCCTCGTTTGGAGCGCTTCTACACCGCGTTGCGCGCATGCGTCCGTGCGCGCCTCGCGGCGGCGCATCTGCTCGAGCCGACGCCGAGTTCTTCGCGCGACTGGCTGGCCGTTGCCCGCGACTATCTGGCGCGGGCACAGCGCCTCGGCTCTGCTCTCGCTTAAGTGCGGTTGTCGCCGGCCACGCGGTATCTATCGACTGTGGTCTTCATGCAGCATCTTGATCGTCGCCGCAAGCAGCGGCGCAATGCCGACGACCCTCAGCCTGGCGCGCGCGGGCGGCGATAACGTTTCCGGCGCCACGCTGTCGGTGACGAGAATCGTCGACAGCGCGGGGTCGAGTACCACGGCGTCGGCGCCGCGCGCGAACAGGCCATGGGCGACGCACGCGACGACACGGCGCGCGCCGCCGTCCAGACAGGTGCGCGCCGCGCGCAGGAGCGTTCCGCCGGTGCTGATCAAGTCGTCGACCAGAACCACCGTCGCGTCACGCACGTCGCCGGCGAGCAGCGAACCGCTGAGGACGCCGCCGCTGCGGCGTTTTTCGATGTAGGCAGAACCGCAGTCGCGCCCGAGCAGCGGCACCAGGGCCTCGCGAAACAACTGTGCCCGCTTGACGCCACCCGGATCGGGAGATGCCACGATGACGGGCCCATCGGCGACGACGGACGCTGTTTCGGGAGCAAGCACGGCGGCCGAGTTGAGATGCAGGGCCGGGATCCGAAACGCGTTGTCGAACGCCGCCACGTTGTGGACTTCCAGCACAACAACCCGGCCGACCCCCACGGCCTCGAGCAGCTGTGCGATGTACCGGGAGTTCACCGGATCGAAGGGCTGCGTGCGCCGGTCTTTGCGCGCATAGGCGAGGTAAGGGAGCACGGTGGTCACGCGACTTGCACCGTGGTCGCGCAGCGTCGCGGCGAACAGCAGCAGGCGCACCAGCTTGTCGGCGGGGCTGGTGCGCGCGTCGCCGTGCAGGCCTTGCACGACGTAAACGTCGTCGCCTCGCACGTCGAGCAGGGGACGCAGCTTCTGCTCGCCGTCTTCGAAATCACGTTCCTCGTGCAGCGCAAGCTCGCAGCCTGCCTCGGCCGCGACCCGCGCTCCGAGGTCGCGGGTCGCTTGCAATGCGAAAAGGCGCATCATGTGCACGGCTCGCGACAGATCAAGCGCAACACACTGAACGTGACGAGGATCGAACGCAGAGAAACCAACAAGTATGGATCTTTCTGACCTGAGTCAAATCGAAACAAAACGAGCGCGCACATAGTCTGAACCATGGCGCGGACGCGCCGCGAATCTATTGATGGAGGGAAGCAATGAGCAACGTTACCCGGGAAGATCTTGTGTCCGACGTCAAGCTGGTGTTGAACGATGTCGAGACGATGCTGCAACAAGCGGCGACTGCCGGTGCCGGCCAGGCGCAGGAACTGCGCGAGCGCGCCGAGGCGGCGTTGCGCGCCACCCAGGCGAAGCTGCGTGAAATCCAGGCCGCGACCAAGGAAACCGCCCGCTCCGCCGCCAAGACGACCGACGACTGGGTGCACGGCCATCCGTGGAGCGCAATCGGCATCGCCGCCGGCGTCGGATTGGTCGTCGGGCTGCTGGTCGGCCGCCGTTAGATTCGAGGCGAGAGGAGCGGGTGGCGCGGAGTCCGCTCGGCGCGTTGCGCCGTGTGTTGGCGCAATTACTGACGTTGCTGCTCTCCCGTGGGGAGTTTGCAGCCCTCGAACTCGCGCAAGCGCGTGCGCAGCTCGTGCGGTGGCTGTTGCTCGGGCTGGTGGCCGCGACCTTCTTTGAGTTGGCAGTTCTTGCGGCATCGGGTGCACTCGCGGTCATGCTGTGGGATCGTTTCGGTCCTTCCGTATTGGTAGTTCTCGCCGTAGTGTTTGCCGGCGTCGCAGCCGCACTCCTGAGGCGATTGCGACGTGAGATCGCCGAAATGCCGCCGCTTTTCTCGGAGACGCTCGCCGAGCTTGCCAAGGATCGCAATGCACTGCTCGGCGACGATGATTCTGCTCCTGCGCAGGACTCCGGCCGTAGCGCGCAACAGAGGACGGCGCAGGAAGGTTCGGGAAACAGGGGGGCCGGACTCTGATGGTGCAGCTCGACCAGCACAGACTAAAGGCCGAGATCCTGCGGACCCGCGCCGCAATCGAGCGCTCCGAATTGCGGTATGCAGTGGGCGAACTCAGAAACTCGACGCAAACCTTGTTCGGTGTGCTGGGCGCCGTGTCGCGCATCACACGCGGACGCCGCGCCCGGGGGCTCGTTTCGTTGGCCGCTACAGTCCTCGGTCTGATGCGCGAACGTCCGCTCCTCCTTTCGACCCTTGCGGCGCTCGCGGCCCGCCGTGGCGTGCCGCGCTGGTTGCTGCTCGGAGGAATTGCGATCCTTTGTGCGTGGTTCGTCAGCAGGGCGGTCGCCGCAAGGCACGAAACCGAGGAGCACGCGGCGTAGACAGTCACAAAATCTGCCCACGCCATGCGCCGGACCGCTGGGCCGCGCCAGGCGCCAACCAACCTCGAGTTCGTTCAGGACACAAGCCGCTTGCACCTTGTCGTCGAGGACGGCCGCGACGAATACGTGATGGCGGAAGCAGGAGCGATGGGCGAGAACGCTTACCTGTATTGCGCGGAGGTTGGCTTGGCGTGGGTGTTGCGAGCACTGATCGATCGCAAGGCCGTGGCGGAGGCGATGCAGCGGCGTCCCGCGTAGCGAATATGCGCGCGGACGGCAGGATTCCCGCACGCGACGGAGACGCAACGGCCTGACAGGAGGAGCGGGCACCACTAACCGCGGCTCCGCTCAAAAAATGAGTCGGCAACGTCGAGCGCAACCTCCACCTGCGGTGCGAAGCGTCACGTGGCTCAGCGGGCGTCTCCTACTGGATCGCAAGCGTCGTTGCTTGTCCGTCTGGCTTCTTCGGAAGCGTGAGTTCCAGGATGCCATTCTCGTAGCGTGCCTTCGACTTTGCCGAGTCGACGTCTGTGCCGAGAGAGAAGCTGCGTTGCGCCGAGCCGTACTGGAACTCGGACTTCACCACCTTGCCTTTCTTTTCCTCCTTCTGTTGCTTTGTCTCGGCACTGATGGACACGACGTCACCGTCGATCTTCACCCGGATGTCCTCTTTGCGGACGCCGGGGATTTGCGCCTTGACGTGAAATTCTGCATCGCTCTCGCTCACTTCAAGCTTGATGCTCGGTGCGGGTGCCGCCAACTCGAAACGCACTGGGCGCCACATCGATTTGAACGCTTCGTCGAAGCCTTCGAAAGGATCGAGAAGTTGCAAGCCAGCCATCGGAAACCTCCTTGTATGGAACGTCCGGGACATGCCGCTCGCCCATGGATAGGCTGGCGACGTGGGCAAAATTTTCGGAGCGCGCGCAGAGGCCGACTTGAGCGTGGTCAAATACGACCAGCGGCCAGATGGAGAATCCCATCAATACGCGTGTTCGGGGAGCGAAACCGACGCCCAAGTCGTCGCCGGTCCCTGAGCGTGGTCAAGGCGCTCCGTCGCGCCGCTCGCTAGGGTTCACAAGGATTTCTACCGGAGGAAACGCATGAAACCCACACGACGTCCGCGGCGCGAGGCGCTGGCAGGGCCCGAGGGCACCGAGCCACGCATCGTGCAACATCCTGACGGCTATTACTGGCTTACCGAGTTGCATGAGGTGGGCCCGTTTGCGACCTTCGACGATGCGCGCGCCGACATGCAACTTGCCGAATCTTCCGAAGCGGGCGTCGAGCCCGGCGAGTCGACCGAACAAGCGGAGGACGACATCGGTGTCGAAAGCTGGATCGATCCCGAAACCGGCTCGCTCGCGGAAGAGCAACGTCCGCGCATCGAGGACCACTGATGCGGCGAGCCGCTCGCCGAGGGATGTGCTGCCGCGGGTGGCGGCGGCATCGAAGGAGTGCTGGTCTTTCACCTTCGCGTCGGTAGCTCGACGGAGTGTGTTCTTCGATCGGGTTCTGGTCGTCGCCTGCGCGCGGTCAATGTCTTCGTTTCTCGAACGGCTAGCTTTGTAAGGACTATTCATAGGAGTTGAAAGATGGTGCGCAGCGCCGGAGGGAAGCGGATCACCGGGCACGACATGACAAAGTCTCAGGTAAGGTCGCACGTCGAAACGCCGTCGGGGCGGCATGCGACGCCGCTGAGGGTCGAGCGTGCGCCGAAGCTGACGCAGGCGCCGCGGAGGCTGCGCAAGGCAGCCAAGGGTGTGCTAAGGCCTTAGCGTCGGCCTTGCCCAGCATCTTCGTAGAACGCGCGCGGGTCGTGAACATCGAGAGTGCGCGTGCGCGGTCGGCGCCACGGGATTGCGGCGTCCGATCATCCCGCTAAGCTGACTTCATTGTCGGTGCATGCCACCTGCCGTCGCCCCAAGTCGGCCGCTCCTCTTGAGGAGGCATTGCGCGCCCCGGATCGGCGGAAAATCTCTCCTTTGACTTAGAAGTTGGCTGCCGTGTCTGCGAACCAGAATTGCCGTGGTTCGTCAATACGAGTAGGCGCGGAGCAAGGCGAGGGTTCTTGCTGGTTCTCCATGTGGCGCTGGTCATCTACCTGGTATAGACTCACATAAATATGTGATGGCCGACGTAAAGTTCGGCCTTTCGTCGCTTTGCAAGAAGAAAGTCTTTGCAATCAATCTTTTGGAGGGACTCGATGGCGACCCGTTCGACGGCATCGCGCGTTCTTCGGAGTGTTTGCGGCTTCGTATTTGCCCTTACGTCGCTTCTGCTCGTTGCCTGCGGCACTTCGAATCCGCCGGCGCCCGTTTCTGCAGCGACCCCCCAATATCGTTACCTCATCGGGCCGCTGGACACGGTGAACATCATCGTCTGGCGAAATCCTGAACTCTCGACCACGGTGCCCGTCCGGCCTGACGGTCGGATCTCGACCCCACTGGTCGAGGACCTTCCCGCACTTGGCCGCAGCCCCTCCGATCTGGCGCGGGATATCGAAAAAGCGCTCTCGAAGTTCATTCGCGATCCGATCGTGACCGTCGTGCTGACGGCCTTCCAGGGACCCTATACGGAACAGATCAGGATCATCGGAGAGGCCGCGAAGCCGCAGGCGATTTCATATCGGCAGAACATGACGCTGCTCGACGTGATGATCCAGGTCGGTGGCCTGACCGACTTTGCCGATGGCAACGCTGCAGTACTGGTGCGCGGGACCGAGAAGAACAAGCAGTACAACGTTCGGCTCAAGGACCTCGTCAAGCGCGGCGACATCTCGGCCAACGTCGATGTGAAGCCGGGAGACGTAATCATCATTCCGCAGAGCTGGTTCTGAGCAGCAGTCGCGGCATGGTTCCCGACCTACCTTCGTAAGAGTGCGTGTCGATGGACGAGATTCTTCGGCAGATCCTCAGCGTGGCGCGCGGCATGTGGCAGCGACGCTGGATCGGACTGGCGGTCGCCTGGATCGCGGCACTCGTCGGGTCGGGCGCCGTGCTGCGCATGCCGGAGCGCTATGAAGCGACTTCGCGGATCTACGTCGATACGCAGTCGGTGCTCAAGCCGCTGCTGACCGGGCTGGCGGTGCAGCCCGATGTCAATCAGCAGGTGGCGATGCTGGCGCGGACGCTGATCACCCGGCCAAACCTCGAGAACCTGATTCGCAACGCCGATCTGAGCATCACGATCAAGAGCGACCGCGACCGTGAGGACCTGCTGGACACGCTCACGCGCGAGGTCAAGCTGACCGGAGGCGGGCGCGAGAATCTTTTCAATGTCAGCTACCGCGACACGGATCCGAACCGCGCGCAACGGGTCGTGCAGAGTCTGACCACGATGTTTGTCGACTCGGGGTTGGGGGGCAAGCGGCGCGACACGGAAGCGGCACGGCGCTTCATCGACGAGCAGATCAAGTCGTACGAGAAGAAGCTGGAGGAGGCGGAGAACCGCCTCAAGGAATTCAAGCTGCGCAACCTCAACTACACGACCGGCTCAGGCAAGGATTTT
The DNA here is from genome assembly GCA_035502095.1 of Burkholderiaceae bacterium. GTDB lineage: Bacteria > Pseudomonadota > Gammaproteobacteria > Burkholderiales > Burkholderiaceae_F > JAKANT01. The sequence continues at coordinate 120,661 of DATJUX010000044.1, read as the reverse complement.
TTCGGCCAGATGACTGCGATCAACGAGGATCTGGCAAAGGTGCGCCTCGAATTGCGCGCCAGCGAAGAGTCGCGCGAAGCGCTCAGACACGAACTGGCAGGGGAGGATCCCTCGCTGGCTTCCGATGTCTTCGCGACGGTCGACAACGCCACCGCCATTCCCGAGCTTGACGGCCGGATCGAATTGTTGAGCAAGCAGCTCGACGAATTGCTGCGCCGCTACACCGAAGAGCATCCCGATGTGATCGCCGCCCGCAGGCAGCTCGCGAGCCTGCAGGCGGACCGGGCGAAGGAACTCGAAGCTCGCAAGCGGGCCGCCGCTGCCAAGATCAAGTCCACGGGCGGTGCGACGAACCCGGTGTTCCAGGGCATCAAGATCGCGCTCGCCGAGGCGGAGGCGAACGTGGCCTCTCTTCAGGGACGCGAACGTGAGTTGGAGTCACGCCTGGTCGCGCTGCGGTCGACCGCCGGCCGCGTACCCCAGGTCGAGGCAGAACTCGCGCAGCTGAATCGCGACTATGACGTGCTGCGCAAGCAATACGACGGTCTGGTGACGCGACGCGAGTCCGCAGCAATCTCCGAGGACGTCGACGCGACGACCCAACTCGCCGACTTCAGAATCATCGATCCGCCTCGCGTTTCACCCAAGCCGGTTTTCCCGAACCGCGCCTCGCTTGCTCCGCTTGCACTGCTCGGTGCACTGGGTCTGGGGGCTCTTGTGAGCTTTGCGCTTTCGCAACTGTTTCCGACAATCGACACGGCACGCGTGTTACGCGATGTCGGTCAGCGGCCGGTGCTTGGAATCGTGTCGTTGCGGCCCAACCCGGCCACGGTGGGCCGCAGGCGCATCTCGAACGTCGCGTTCGGCGGGGCACTCTCAATGCTGCTGATCGTATTCGGGAGTTGGATTGCCTGGATCAGCCTCGCAGTGCCGGTTTGAGGACACCCGGATGAGCATCATCGAGCAGGCGGCGAAACGACTGGAGGAACTCCGGCGCGCAGGCGTCGACGTTCCGGCCGGGACGAAGCCGAGAGAGGTCACAACAGGCGTAACCCCCAGCTCTGAGGCGGAGACCGTCGTGGAGCTGGGCCGGCCTTACAAGAAGCCCTTGGTGCTGGACCCTGCCGCGAACCGACCGGTTCGGGTCGCGCCGCCACAGGCACGAAACGAGAGCTCCTTCGAACAACCCCATCGGCATTCGAGGACGGTCGAGATCGATCTTGCCCGGCTCGCCGACATGGGGTACCTGACACCGGATGCGCCACGCACGCAACTCGCGGACGAATATCGCGTGATCAAGCGGCCGCTTCTCACCAACGCATTGCGCAAGTCATCGACGAGTGTCGAGCGTGGCAATCTGATCCTGATCACCAGCGCCATGCCGGGAGAGGGAAAGACCTTCACCGCGATCAACCTCGCGCTAAGCATGGCGGTCGAACTGGATTGCACGGTGCTGCTGGTGGACGCGGACGTCGCGCGACCGGCGATGCTCGATCGACTGGGTCTGCCGAGCACGAAGGGCCTGCTCGATGTCCTGACCGACCCGCGGCTTGATCTTTCCGATGTACTGCTGCGGACCAACGTCGAACGCCTGTCGATCCTGCCTGCCGGCACACACCATCCGCGGGCGACCGAGCTTCTGGCGAGCGACGCCATGAACCGACTGGTCGATGAACTCGCCACACGCTACTCGGACCGGATCCTGGTGTTCGATGGGCCGCCGCTGCTGGCGTCAACGGAATCCCGGGTGCTGGCGGGCCATATGGGGCAGATCGTCGTCGTCGTCGAAGCCGATCGGACCCAGAGGTCCACACTGGTTCAAGCTCTCGCGGCGGTCGAAAGCTGTCCCGTCGTCATGACGTTGCTCAACAAGGTGGTGAGCTCGGAGGCGGTTTCGTACTACGGGTACTACGCGAATGCGCCATCCTGATGCCGGCGACGTCTTTGGGCCGGCAGCGCAAGCGCAGGACGTGATGGCGCGATCTGCCTGTCGCGAGTGCAGGCTGGTGCCGACCCTTGTCATTGCATGCGCGGCTTACGTCGGACCGGCGCAGGCCGAGAAGTGGTCGATCCTGCCCGCCATCGACACGCGCGTGACATGGACGGACAACGCCAACTTCGACGAGCAAGGCGTGAAGAAGGCCGACACGCTGTTTGAAGCGACGCCAAGCGTATCTCTGCTTGGTGAAGGCAAGCGCTTCCGGATCTCGGGCCATCTGTCGGTCACGGGATTGGCGTACGCGAACGGGACGAACGAGAACACCCTCCTGCCCGAGGTGGACCTTACCGCGAACCTCGAGGCGATCGAACGCTTCTTTTTCATCGAAGCCGGAGTCATCTCGCGCCAGACCGCGACCGACGTGTTCGCACCTCGACCGGAGGGTGCGTCCTCGTTCAACACGGAAACCACGACCGACTACCGGATCATTCCGTCATTCCAGGGCCAGATCACGCCCGATGTTCGTTACCAGCTACGCAGCGCCAACGACTGGAGCGTGATCACCGGGGCGCCGGCCGGAACGCCAAATCAGAATCAGTCCTATTCCGGCGAACACACTTTGCGCATGGAGCATCAGCCCGTGCCGCTGGGTTGGAGTTTCGAGCTGGGACGAACGGTCAGCGTCTTCGAAAACCAAGTGCCGCCGAAAGCGACGGACGATACCGCGCGCATCGGGATAACCGACCTGATTACATCGGCGTTCACGCTCGGGGTTCATGGCGGGTACGAGAAGACCAACTTGGTCACCAACACGGACAAGCAGGAGAGCCCGATCTACGGGTTCGAAATGCGCTGGAAACCGAGCGAGCGCACCGATCTGGACTGGCTGTGGGAAGAGCGTTTCTTCGGCCCGAGTTGGCACTTCCGTTTCGATCATCGCATGCCGCGCGTGGCCTTCAACGTCGTCTTGTCGCGCGACGTCGAATCGTTTGCACAATCGTTCCTTACCCTGCCGGCGACAAACAATGTCGCGGGCTTGCTCGATGCCGCGTTCACGACGCGCTTTCCAGATCCGACTGAACGTGCCAGGGCCGTGGCCAATCTGATGGCGCAGCAAGGTCTCCCGTCGTCACTCGCCGCGCCGACTAGTCTTGCCGCCCAACGGGTCACCGTCGTTACCGAGCGGGGCGTGCAGTTTCTGGTGACGGGTGTTCGGAATTCGTTGGTGCTCGGCGCTTACAGCAATCGCACGCAGGACCTGAGCGATTCCATATTCGTCGTTACCGGCAGTACGCCGCTGGACGTTTTGCAGGAAGGGGGGTCTTTTACTTTCAGCCACCAGGTCACAACGCTTACGGCGCTCAATCTGATTGGCTGGGTTTCCCGCAATCGTGATGTCGACACCAGTACCAGGACATATCAGCGGGGAGTGCGCTTGCAGATGACTCGAGAAGTGGGACCAAAGACCACCGTATATGTCGGAGCACGTGCGCAGAATTTCGATTCGAATGCCGCAGGGGTCGCGCCAAAGGGAGACGAACACGCGGCGTTCGTGGGTCTCGGTCACCGCTTCTAGGTCCAGCGATGTATGAATCCTTTTACAGCCTGACAGGCAAACCGTTCCAGCTCAATCCCGATCCGGCGTTCTTCTTCGGCAGCAAGGGCCACAGCAGTGCCTACTCGTACCTGAAGTACGGCGTCTTCCAGGGCGAGGGGTTCATCGTCGTCACCGGCGAGATCGGAGCCGGGAAAACGACCCTGGTGCGTACATTGCTGGCGGAACTCGATCCGCGCAAGGTCGTGGCGGTGCAACTCGTCAGCACCCAACTCGATGCCGACGACCTCCTGCGTTCCGTTGCGACGGCGTTCGGCCTGCCGGTCAAGGGCACCGACAAGTCGCACCTTCTTGCCACACTGGAAGCCTTCCTGACCTCGCTGATCGCGGAGCACAAACGGGCCTTGTTGATCGTCGACGAGGCGCAGAACCTCACCCCGCGCGCCATGGAAGAGCTGCGCATGCTCTCCAACTTCCAGCTCGGCGATCGCGCACTGTTGCAGAGCTTTCTCGTCGGTCAGCCGGAGCTGCGCAACCTGCTGCGCGAGCCTTATATGCAGCAGCTGCGCCAGCGCGTGATCGCTTCCTATCACCTGGGTCCAATGGACCGGGAAGAGACGCGTGCCTATATCGAACACCGATTGCATCGGGTGGGATGGAAGAACGATCCCGAAATCGAAGCAGGTGTGTTCGACGCGATCTATGCGGCGACCGGTGGTGTGCCACGCAAGATCAACACGCTGTGCAATCGCCTCTTGCTCGCTGGCTACCTGGGCGAGAAACACAAGCTCGTGCGGGCCGATGCCGACGCGGTCGCCGGCGAGATCCGCGACGAAGCGGGCGGCGCCGAGGTGCCCGTGACCGAGGCGGCGGCGTCGCTGCAGGATGTTGCGCGCGGGGAATCGGTCGTGCGTCCCTTCGCCGTGTCTGCGATCAATGCCCGTCTCGACCGCCTCGAGAAGAGCATCAACCAGGTGCTGGAGCTGCTGCGGACGATGGCTGGATCCGAGCGGCGCCCCACGAAGAGCAGTCGCCAGGCGAGGGGTTGATGGGAGGGCGCGAGTCGATGCTGGGACCGGTGCTGTGCGTCGTCGGCGCACGCCCCAACTACATGAAAATGGCGCCGTTGCTGCGCGCCTTTTCCGCCGAAGCGACGATGCCGCGCGCCGTGCTGGTCCATACAGGTCAGCACTACGACTACGCATTGAACGATCGTTTGTTTGTCGACCTCAAACTTCCGCGTCCTGATATCAACCTCGAGGTTGGCTCGGCGACGCACGCAGTGCAGACCGCCGAGGTGATGAAGCGCTTCGAGCCGGTGGTCGACGATCTCCAGCCATCCGCAGTGCTCGTCGTGGGCGACGTCAACTCCACGCTCGCGTGCAGCCTGGTTGCGGCAAAGAAGGGGATCGCCGTCATCCATGTCGAGGCCGGACTGCGCAGCTTCGACCGGGCGATGCCCGAGGAAATCAACCGCGTCCTGACCGATCAGATCGCCGACCTGCTCTATACGACCGAGCGCATGGCACACGCCAACCTCGTGCGAGAGGGGATCGCTCCCGAGCGCATCGTCTTCGTTGGCAACCTGATGATCGACTCGTTGCTCGCGGCGCTTCCACAGGCGGTACTTCCCGAGCAGACGCTGTTGCATGAGAGGGCATCGCTTGACGCCTTGCGCGATCCCGGCGGGTTCGGCGTCGTCACCCTGCACAGGCCGTCGAACGTCGACGACCCGCCGACACTGCAGTCGCTGCTCGGCGTCCTTGCCGAGGTCGCCGAGCGAGTGCCGCTTATCTGGCCAATGCACCCACGGACGCGAGGCGGCATAGAGCGTTCGGGACTCGCGGCGTCGCTTGCCAATCCGCGCCTCGTCACCTTGCCGCCGCAGGGCTACCTCGAGATGGTCGGACTGCTCAGCCGCGCGACGGTGGTGCTGACCGACTCCGGGGGCGTGCAGGAGGAGTCGACCGCGCTCGGCGTGCCCTGCCTCACCATGCGGGCCAACACCGAGCGGCCGATCACGATCGAGCAGGGCACCAACACCCTGGTCGGGCGCGATCGTGCGCTCATCCTGCGTTGCATCGACGAGATTCTCGCCGGCGGAGGCAAGCGCGGCCGCGTGCCCGAGTTGTGGGACGGCAAGGCAGGCGGGCGGATCGCGGCACACCTCGGTGCGTGGCTTACGAGCCATGCAGCGCGGGCGACCATCGCCGCATCATGAACGCGCGCGGGAACATTGCCGGCACCGTCAATGCGCTGACGATCGATGTCGAGGACTACTTCCAGGTCTCAGCCCTCGCGCCTCACATTCAGCGCGATCGATGGGACTCGATGCCCTGTCGTGTCGAGCGCAACGTCGACCGGCTGCTGGCATTGCTGAATCGAAGCGGAGCGCGCGCGACGTTCTTCACGCTTGGCTGGGTCGCGCAAAGGTACCCGGGCGTCGTGCGCGACATCGTCGCTGGCGGTCATGAGGTCGCTAGCCACGGATTCGCACATTTGCGGGCGAGCGAGCAGTCACCGTCCGAACTGGCGAACGACATCGTGCGCGCGAAGATGATCCTCGAGGACATCGCCGGAGCGGCGGTGCGGGGATACCGCGCGCCAAGCTTTTCGATCGGCAAGAGCAACCTCTGGGCATTCGACACGATCGCTTCGGCGGGCTACACGTACAGCTCGAGCGTGTATCCGGTCCGGCACGATCACTATGGGATGCCGGACGCGCCCCGGTTCCCGTATCGACTGCCGAATGGGTTGCTCGAGATCCCGGTCACGACTACCTGCGTCTGGGGCCGCAACCTGCCCGCCGGCGGAGGCGGCTATTTCCGGCTCGCGCCGTATCGAGTCTCGCGGTGGGCGATCGAACGCGTCAACCGGATCGATCGCAAGCCCGCCATCTTCTACCTGCATCCCTGGGAGATCGATCCGGATCAGCCGCGTGTACCCGGCGTGAGTCTCAAGACACGCTTTCGTCACTACGTGAACTTGCACCGTACCGAAGGTCGGCTCGGGCGACTTCTGGCGGACTTTCGCTGGGATACGGTGCAGCGGGCGTTCGGGGTCGAAAGCGCATGAAGCCGGTCGACGCACCGTTGCGCGCGCCGGTTGCATTGACCGTGCGCGAGTATCGCAGCGAAGACCGGCAGCGCTGGGAGGCTTTCGTTCGGCAGTGCCCGGAAGCGACGTTCTTCCATCGCATCGGGTGGAAGGACATCCTGGAACAGATTTTTCGACATCGCTGCCACTACCTCGTTGCCGAGCGTGCCGGACAGATCGTCGGCGTTCTTCCGTTGGCCGAGGTGAAAAGCCTGCTCTTCGGTCACGCGCTCGTATCGCTTCCGTTTGCCGCCTACGGTGGCGTCGCCGCCATAGAAGACGAAGCAACGATGACCCTGCATGAGGCGGCGGTCTGGACTGCGCGTGGTCTCGGCGCAAGTCATCTCGAGCTGCGGGACCGCCGGCAAAAGGAGCCGGCCTGGCCGCAGCATGACTTGTACTTCACCTTTCGCAAGGAGCTCCTGCCCGACATCGAGGCGAACATGCTTGCCATTCCGCGCAAGCAACGCGCGATGGTGCGCAAGGGGATTCAGCGCGGGCTGGCGAGCGAGGTCGACGCCGACGTCAACCGCTTTTTCGCCCTATATGCCGACAACGTGCATCGCCACGGCACACCTGCTCTGCCCAAGCGGTACTTCGAAGCGCTGGCAGGAACTTTCGGTTCCGACTGCGAAGTTCTCACGGTCGTCACCGCGCAGGGGAAGCCGGTCTCGAGCGTGTTGAGCTTCTATTTTCGCGACGAGGTGTTGGCTTACTACGGCGGCGACCTGATCGATGCCCGCGACCTCGCCGCCAACGACTTCAAGTATTGGGAACTGATGCGGCGCGCCTGCGCGCGCGGCTGCAGGACTTTCGACTATGGCCGGTCGAAGCGCGATACCGGACCCTACGACTTCAAGAAGAACTGGGGCTTCGCGCCCGAGCCGCTTGCTTACGAATACAAGCTGCTCAAGCGCGAAACGATTCCACAGAACAACCCGAGCAACCCCAAGTTTCGTGCGTTCATCGCTACGTGGCGCCGTCTGCCACGACCCGTCGTCAACACCATCGGTCCCTGGATTGTGCGGAGCCTTGGCTGACCGGCCCTGCGCGCGCCCGACACCACGTGCGATGAAGCAATGCGAAAGTCCGCCGACGTGAGCAGCGACTCGACACTCACCTTCGGGGCGACCCCTGCGCTTGGCAGCCATCGGGCTGCCGTTGTTGCGGCCGGACTGGTCATCGTTGCGATTCTCGTCGCGTTCGCCGACACCGCCGGTTCGATGGCGAGGATCTGGCTCAGCTCCGACACCTTCAGCCATGGAGTCATCGTTGTCCCCATCTCCCTATGGCTCATCTCGCGCAAGCACGCCGAGCTACGTGCTCTCCCGGCCCGTCCGTGCCTCAGGGCGCTGCCGCTGGCCGCGATTGCAGGGCTGCTATGGCTGGTCGGTCGGGTCGCGAACGCCAACGTCATCGAGCATTTCGCACTTGTTCTGATGATCCAGAGCGCGGTGCTCGTGGTGCTCGGCTGGGCGATCGCGCGCGCGATCGCATTTCCCCTGCTGTTTCTTTTCTTTGCAGTCCCGTTCGGCGAAGCCTTCGTGCCGACCATGATCGACTGGACGGCGGACTTCACGGTGCTGGCACTGAAGGCGACGGGCATCCCGGTTTATCGCGAGGGCAACAGTTTCGCCGTGCCGACAGGCCACTGGGCGGTCGCCGAGGCTTGCAGCGGGATTCGCTACCTGATCGCGTCCATGATGGCCGGGACGCTTTTCGCCTATCTCGTGTACTCGAACTACGGGCGCCGTGCTGCGTTCATCGCACTGTCGATCGTGGTTCCGATCGCCGCCAACTGGTTGCGTGCCTACCTGATCGTTCTGCTCGGTCACTTGAGCAGCAACAAACTGGCGACCGGCGTCGATCACGTCATCTACGGGTGGATCTTTTTCGGCGTCGTGCTGCTGACCATGTTCGCGCTCGGGATGAAGCTGCGTCCGCCCGACAGCGGGCAGCACCCGGATGGTGCGCTGGAACGGGCGTTGCAGGCGGACGCGACGGATGCTTCAAGCAAGACCCTGGCGGTTGCAGCTATCGCGGCGCTGTCCATTGCGCTTCCGTGGTCAGCCGTCGGCGCGGCGTTGATGGACGAGCACGATGAGCGGCCGCGCCTTCTCGATTCCATTGCAGATGCGAAGGGTTGGGTGACGGTCGCCGATCCAGGCGATGGCTGGCGACCGGCGTTCAGGGGTGAACGCGTCGCCAGACGGCAGGTGTTCGAGCGCGACGGTCAGCGCATCACTCTGTACGTCCTCTACTACTGGGGTCAGTCTCCGGAGCGAAAACTGGTCAGCGCGTCGAACACACTGCTCGCGTCGACGGCGGAGGTCGCACACGAGGTGTCGGCGGGCTTTGCCGATGTGACTTGGAGCGACACCCGACTTCAAGCGAGGAGGTCGACGATCTCCGCCCCCAGCGGCCGATTCGACGTGGTGTGGTGCTACTGGGTCGATGGTCGTGTCACGGGCAGCGAGGCGACGGCAAAGTCGTGGATTGCACAGTCGCGACTGCGCCTTCGTGGCGACGACTCGGCGGCGGTGTTCGTGTCGACGCAGCCCGCGGACCAGAGCGACGGCGGTGCGGCGGCTGCCCGGTTCGCAGGGGACATGAGCGAGTCGATCAGTCGTGCGCTCGTTGCCGCACGCGATGGCGGGCCCGGACCGACGGCGAAGGGATCATCCCGGTGAGCAGGATCCTGGTCGTTACGGGCGTTCTGAGCTACTCGGTGCGCAAGGGGATTGCGGCACTGATGGATCGACTGCACGGCGCGGAATTCATGATCGTCGTCGACCAGCCGAAGAAGACCGTGCCGCAACTCGTGCGCAGCCAATGGCGCAATCTGAAACGCAACGGCTGGCGCTGGGTGCCGTATCAACTCGGCGATCTGCTCGGGCGCGTGCGCGAACGGCTTGGAAAGCGGGGCCAGGTTCCGGATGGACCGGGTGGAGCTTTTTCGCTCGAGGCAATCGGTCGTGCGGCGCAACTCGTCTTCAGCAATGACATCCACGGCGAAGCGGCGCGGGCGCAGATGCGGGAATTTGCACCCGATCTGGGCATCGCTTTGGCGGCACCGATCCTCAAGCCGGCCGTGTTCGCGATACCCCGTCTTGGCACGCTCAATCTGCACAAGGGCAAGGTCCCCGAGTATCGCGGCATGCCGCCCGCGTTCTGGGAACTGTGGCACCGCGAACAGGAGATCGGGTGCACCGTGCACATGGTGGAGGCCGGCCTCGACACCGGGGACATCGTCCTCGAGTCCTCGATTCCCGTCCGTCCGCACTCGACGTTGCGCGGCTTGCAGCACACATTGGACGAAATCGGCGTTCGTCTTATGGCCCAGGCTGCGCAGGCGGTCCTCGATGGCAGTGCGCGCCGCCAGCCGCAGAGATCGGGTGGAACGACGTTTCGCAAGCCCACGCTGTTCCAGCAGGAGGTCTTGCGCAAGCGTCAGCGGCCGCGCCCCCGCGCGGTTGCACGCACGCTCGCCAAGAACACGGTGTTCTGCGGCTATGCGGCGGGTGCCGCGCCTGTCGCGCGCCGCGTGCGCGGATGGCGCGATCGCCAGCGCATCGTCGTGCTGCTTTATCACCGAGTGAACGACGACATGCGCGACGCGCTGACGATCGGCATCGAGCTGTTCGACCGGCAGATGAGCTTGCTTGCGAAGCGCTGCCGGCTGGTCGACATCGCCGACATCGTTGCGGGTCGCGTCACGCGTGATTCCACTCGCCCCATCGTCGCCGTCACGTTCGACGACGGCTACCGCGACAACTACGAAAATGCATTTCCGGCACTGCTGCGACATCGTGTGCCAGCCGGCTTTTTCGTGTCGACGGGCAAAATCGGCCTCGATGGCGCGTTCGATCACGACCTGCGTCGCATCGGGCATGGGTTGCCGACCATGACGTGGGAACAGCTGCGCGAGATGCAGGCCGCGGGCTACACGATCGGCTCACACACCGTCTCGCACCTGGATTGCGGGTCGGCAAGCCTTGAACTGGTCCGCTCCGAGCTGCACGAGTCGCGCATCACGTTGCAGCAGGAGCTGGGTCTCGAGCGGCCGATCTTTGCGTATCCGTTTGGCGGGCGGCAGAACATGACGCCGCAGGCCCTGGACCAGGTCCGTGCCGAAGGCTACGTCGGTTGCCTGTCGGCCTTCGGCGGGCGCAACGACGGGCCGATCGATCCATTCGACGTGCGCCGGGTCGGGGTCAATCACAACTTCAGCGAGTGGTCGTTTCGCGCCCGGCTGGAGGGGTGGAGCTGAGAGCGCCGTCATGGTGAACCGGTCCGAATCTCGCCCTCTGATCGCCCACGTGATCCATCACCTGGTCACGGGTGGCCTGGAAAATGGTCTGGTCAACCTCATCAATCATCTGCCCGAGAGCAGGTACCGCCATGCTGTGATCTGCATGACGGACTACTCGGACTTTCGGCGCCGCATCCGGCGATCCGATGTGGACGTCGTGGCCCTGCACAAGAGCAGCGGACTCGATGTGCACGCACAGAGGGAGTTGTACCGGCTGTTCAAGCGCATGCGCCCGGCGATCGTGCATGGTCGCAACCTCAGCGCGCTCGATGCGCTGCTGCCGGCGGCACTCGCAGGTGTGCGGGTTCGCGTCCACGGCGAGCACGGATGGGATGAGAGCGATCCGAGCGGCCTCAACCGCCGATTCATCTGGTTGCGACGCCTGTACAGCCCGCTGGTCAGTCACTATGTCGCCCTGAACGGCGACCTTGAGGCTTACCTAACCGAGCGCGTCGGAATCCGGCCGGTGCGCGTGTCACGCATCTACAACGGCGTCGACCTGAAGCGCTTCAAGGCCGATGGCGCCGGCGCGCGCGCGTTGCTGCCGCCCGAGTTCAGCGATTCAGGTCTCTTCATTGCGGGCACCGTCGGCCGCCTGCGCATCGTGAAGGACCATGCGAACCTCGCGCGGGCATTCGTGCGGGCAGTTGCCGCGGATGCCGAGGCCCGCCGTCGCATGCGGCTGGTCATCGTGGGCGATGGGCAGTGCGAGGGCGAGGTCCGACGAATCCTGGAACAAGGTGGCGTGACGTCGCTCGCGTGGTTTGCGGGCGATCGCGCCGACGTTGCGCAGCTGCTCGCGGCGTTCGACCTGTTCGTCCTGCCGTCGCTGGCGGAAGGCGTCTCGAACACGATCCTCGAGGCGATGGCAACGGGGCTGCCAGTGCTTGCAACGCGTGTGGGCGGCAACCCGGAATTGGTCGACGACGGGATGAGCGGGCGGCTTGTTCCGGCTGCCGACGACCGCGCGCTCGCGAGCGCGATGCTCGAATACATGCACGATCCGGCGCGTCGCGCGGCCGAGGGCCGGGCCGGGCGCGAACGGGTCGAAAGACGGTTCAGCCTCGAGCGGATGGTGGCAGGCTACGACGATCTCTATACCCAGTTGCTAAGCCGGCTCAACCCCGCTGCCCGCGGTCTGCAGGCGACCTGAGACGCAATTAGAAGGGAGTCCCTGGTATGTGCGGCATCGTTGGCGTTTTCGACACACGCGGGAAGCGTCAGATCGAATCGAGCGTTCTGGTCCGCATGAACGAGACGCAGCATCATCGCGGGCCCGACGAGTGCGGCACCCACGTCGAGCCCGGCGTCGGGCTGGGTCACAAACGGCTGGCGATCATCGACCTCGCGACCGGCCAGCAACCGCTGTTCAACGAGGACGGCAGCGTGGTGGTCGTCTACAACGGCGAGATCTACAACTTCCAGGAGTTGATCCCGGAACTGACCGCTCTAGGTCACGTGTTTCGCACCCGCAGCGACACCGAAGTGATCGTGCACGCATGGGAAGCTTGGGGCGCCGAGTGCGTCAAGCGCTTCCGTGGCATGTTCGCCTTTGCGCTCTGGGACCGCAATCGCGAAACGCTGTTCCTCGCGCGCGATCGCCTCGGGGTCAAACCGCTCTACTACGCGGAACTCCCCGACGGCCACCTGCTCTTCGGCTCCGAGTTGAAGTCGATGCTGGCGCACGGAAAGCTCGCCTGCGACGTCGATCCGTTCGCGGTCGAGGAGTATTTCGCGCTCGGCTACGTTCCCGAGCCACGCACGATCTTCAAGAGTGCGAAGAAACTGTCTCCCGGCCACACGTTGTCGGTCAGGCGTGGCGCGCCGGTTCCGGAGCCGGTCGAATACTGGGACGTGACGTTCACGCTCGACAACCGGCTCTCCGAGAAGGAAGCGCGGGCGCAACTGCGCGAGCGGCTCGCGGAGTCCGTGAAGCTGCGGATGATCTCGGAGGTACCGCTCGGGGCGTTCCTTTCCGGCGGCGTCGACTCGAGTGCTGTCGTCGCCACCATGGCGGGACTCTCCGCCTCGGCAGTCAATACCTGCTCGATTTCCTTCTCGGATCCGGCGTTCGACGAGTCGCGCTACGCGCAGATGGTCGCCGAGCGCTATCGGACGCGCCACTTCGTCGATCGTGTCGAGAGCGACGACTTCGATCTGATCGACACGCTCGCCGGTCTCTACGACGAACCATATGCCGACAGCTCCGCGATTCCAACCTATCGCGTATGCCAGCTGGCGCGGGGACACGTCACCGTTGCACTATCGGGCGACGGAGGCGACGAGAGTTTCGGCGGCTATCGCCGTTATCGCCTGCATTTGATGGAAGAGCGCATGAGGCGTCCGTTGCCGCTTTCCGTGCGGAGGCCGGTGTTCGGCCTCCTGGGACGGGCCTATCCAAAGGCCGACTGGGCGCCCCGCGTCTTTCGCGCCAAGACGACCTTGCAGGCACTTGCGCGCGAATCGGTCGAGGCGTATTTCCACAGCATGTCGATCCTGCGCGACGACATGCGCCGCCCGTTGTTCTCGAACTCGTTGCGCGCCCAGCTTGGCGGTTACAGCGCGATCGAGGTGTTCAGGCGCCACGCGCAGCGCGCGAACCACGACGATCCACTGGCGCTGATCCAGTACCTCGACCTGAAGACCTACCTGATCGGGGATATCAACACCAAGGTCGACCGCGCCAGCATGGCCCATTCGCTCGAAGTGCGCGAGCCGCTGATGGACCATCCCCTGGTTGAATGGCTCGCCTCGCTGCCGTCGTCGTTGAAGGTGCGCGGAGGCGAAACGAAGTACCTGCTGAAGAAATCGCAGGAACCGTCGCTGCCGCGGGAGGTGCTGTACCGGCCCAAGATGGGCTTTGCGGTACCGCTGGCACGCTGGTTCCGCGGGCCGCTGCGTGAACGTGTTCGGCGCGCAATCCTCGGCGGGGTGCTTGCCGATACCGGGTACTTCAACCGGCCCGCGCTGCAACTGCTGCTCGATCGTCATCAAGCGGGGACGCGTGACTACAGCGCGTCGCTCTGGACGATCCTGATGTTCGAAGCCTTCCTGCGCAATGTCATGCACGCCGAAGAGCGCGGGTTCGCTGCGGAGCGACTCGCGAGCTGACGCGACGAGATGCGCATCCTGCACATCCTTGACCACTCGTTGCCGCTGCACAGCGGCTACAGTTTCCGTACGGCGGCGATCCTGCGCGAGCAGCGCAATCTCGGCTGGGAGACGATTCATCTCACGACGCCACGCCAAGGCGTCTCTGCGTTGTCCGTCGAAGTCGCCGACGGCTGGACGTTTCATCGCACCCCATTCGTTCCAGGGTGGCGGTCGCGCGTGCCGGCGGTGGGCGGATATGTCGACGAAATGCGAGCGACGGCACTTCGGCTCGAAGAGCTCGTGGAGCAGCTGCGGCCGGACGTGCTCCATGCGCACTCGCCGGTGCTCAATGCGCTGCCTGCCTTGTCGGTCGCCCGCCGGCACAGCCTGCCGCTCGTGTACGAGATGCGTGCGTCCTGGGAGGACGCCGCGGTCGATCACGGCAGCACGCGCGCGGGAAGCGCGCGCTATCGTGCTTCGCGCGCGCTGGAGACGTTTGCGCTGAAGCGGGCGGATGCCATCACGACCATCTGCGAGGGACTGCGCACCGACATCGCGGCACGCGGAATCGACGCCGACGCCGTGACCGTGATCCCGAACGCCGTGGACGTGAAGGCCTTCGCGTTCGACACACCCGCCGATGGCGATCTTCGGCGCCGACTCGGACTGGACGGAGCGACCGTGATCGGGTTCGCCGGATCGTTCTATGGCTACGAGGGGCTGGACTTGTTGCTCGACGCGGTGGCGCTACTCGTCAAGCAGCAGCCAGACACGCGTGTGCTGCTGGTCGGCGGCGGCCCTCAGGAGCAGGCGCTGCGTGCGCAGGCGGGCCAGCTCGGACTCTCCGAACGCGTTGTCTTCTCTGGTCGCGTTCCGCATGCGGATGTGGCGCGCTATTACAACCTCATTGATGTGCTCGCGTATCCGCGCCGGTCGATTCGTCTGACCGAAATCGTCACGCCGCTCAAACCGCTCGAAGCGATGGCACAAGGCCGGATCTTCGTCGCTTCCGACGTCGGCGGGCACCGCGAACTCGTGCGCGACGGCGAGACGGGATTCCTGTTTCCTGCGGGTGACGCGAACGCCCTGGCGCGGATCCTGAGCGAAGTGCTGGCGCGCCGCGGCGAGTGGCAGCGCATGAAGCTGCGAGCACGGTCATTCGTCGAGAGCGAGCGAACCTGGGCCAGGTCCGTCGCGCGCTACACGAGCGTCTATTCACGAGTGCTCGCGCGCCGCCACGAGGCGCTGGCGGCGGCAAGGGGCTAGGTCGCGATGTGCGGGATTCATGGCATCTATCAACTCGACGGGACGCCCGCGCGCGTCGATTTGCTCGCGAGAATGGGCCGGGTCACCGTTCATCGTGGGCCCGACGACGAAGGTGCTTTTGGCGACGGCCGATGCGCGATCGGCATGCGGCGGCTGTCGATCATCGATCTGGCCGGAGGGCACCAGCCGATCGCCAACGAGGACGGATCGCTGGTAGTCGTCTGCAACGGCGAGATCTACAACTTCCGCGAACTGCGCCAGAGTCTGGAAGCGAAAGGACATCTTTTCAAGACGCATTCCGACAGCGAAGTCGTGCTGCATGGCTACGCAGAGTGGGGCGAGGGCTTCGTTACCCGGCTCAACGGCATGTTCGGGTTCGCTCTTTGGGACGCGCGTGCGCAGACGCTTCTGGTCGGTCGCGACCGCCTGGGCATCAAGCCGATCTACTACGCCAACGACGGCCGGCGCGTCGCCTTCGCATCGGAGGCGAAGGCTCTGCTCGAACTGCCGGGCTTGACGGCTGAAATCGATCCGGCGGCTCTCGCTTCGTATCTCGAGCTTGGTTACGTGCCCGCGCCGTTGTGCATGCTGCGGGGAATCCGCAAGCTGCCGATCGCGTCCGTAATGAAGCTGTCGCCCGCAGGCATGAGGATCGATTCGTACTGGCAGCCATCGACGACGGTCGTGCAAGGAATGCGGCCGGAGCAATGGGCGCGGCGGGTCCGTGACCGGCTGGAAGAATCGGTCCGCATGCAGATGGTCAGCGATGTCCCGATCGGCGCCTTTTTGTCGGGCGGGATCGATTCGAGCACCGTGCTCGCGTTCATGGCGCGCCACAGTCAGGATCCGGTCAAGACCTACTCGATCGGGTTCGAGGGTGGGGCGGCCGAGCGCTTCTACAACGAGTTGGACCCGGCACGACAGGTCGCGCAGCTCTTCAGGACGGACCACCACGAGATCCTGGTCCGACCCGACGTCGTGCAGTTGCTGCCGAAGCTGCTCTGGCACATGGACGAACCGATTGCCGACAGCGCGTTCATCACGACCTATCTGGTGGCGGAGTTTGCGCGCCGGGATGTGAAGGTGATCCTCTCGGGCGTGGGTGGCGACGAACTCTTCGGGGGCTATCGGCGCTACCTCGGCGAGCACTACATGCGGTATCTGAACTGGCTGCCTGCCGCGGCAAAGCGTGGCGCGGCGCGCCTGGCGAAGCAGCTGCCGAGCGACCGCCACTCGAAATGGCTGAACTACGCGCGGCTGGCGAAGAATTTCCTCGGCGCTGCCGAACAGCCGTTCACCGAGCGCTATCGCTCGTACGTCGGCGTGTTCGGTGCGGACGAGGCGGCGCGGTTGATGAGGAATCCGCCCCGGCGGCGATTCGACGCGATCGGGACGGCGTTCGAGGCGGCCTCCGGCGACGACGCGCTGGCACGCATGTTCGCGGTCGATGCGCACACGCAACTTCCCGACGATCTGCTCCTGCTCACCGACAAGATGACGATGGCGACGTCGCTCGAATGCAGGGTGCCGCTTCTCGACCACGAACTGGTGGAACTCGCGGGGCAGGTTCCGGCATCGATCAAGGTCGCCGGCGGTGAACTGAAGGCATTGCTGAAGAGAGCGCTGGCGGACGTCCTGCCGCACGACATCCTGTATCGGGCCAAACGTGGCTTTGGCGCGCCGATGGGGGCCTGGATGAAGGGCGCACTGTCGGAGATGCTTGCGGGTGCCCTCTCGGGCGAGAGCCTGCAGGCGCGCGGCCTCCTGAACCATGGGCCGGTGGCGCAGTTGATCGAAGACCATCGCGCAAGCCGCATCGACGGCACCGACAGGTTGCTCGCTTTGCTCAACCTCGAGATCTGGTGTCGGGTCTATCTGGACCGGCGCGCTTCGAACGACGTGGCCGAGGAACTGAAGGAAGCGGTCGCATGAGGATCCTGTACCTCTGTCACCGCTTCCCGTACCCGCCGAAGCGTGGCGGGAAGATCCGCCCCTTCAACATGATCCGGCACCTCGCGCAGTCGCACGACGTGGTGGTGTGTTCCCTTGCACGTTCGCCGGCGGAGGCCGCCGAAGCGCAAGGTATCGCGCCGTACTGCGCCGAGTTCCACGTGATCACGGTCGATGACCGCGTGCAGACTTTGCGGATGATCGCGACCCTGCCGACGCCCATCACGGCGTCCGCCTCGTATTTCCACAGCTCGCGGCTGGCCGGCACGGTGCGACGGTTGCTCGCGCAGCGTCGCTTCGATCTGATCTTCGTTCATTGTTCGTCGGTCGCGCACTACGTAGCGCACGTGCGCGACGTACTGAAGATCCTCGATTTCGGCGACATGGACTCGCAGAAGTGGTTCGAATACGCGCAGTACAAGCCGTTTCCACTCTCGCTCGGTTATCGCTGGGAGGGCTGGCGGCTGCAGGCAGAGGAGAGGCGCCTTGCCCGCGCGTTCGATTTCTGTACCGCCACGACCTCGGCCGAGTGGGAGACGCTGCGCTCGTACGGAGTCGACACGCCGAGCGACTGGTTCCCGAACGGAGTCGACGCGCAGGCATTCGCTCCGGCGGGCGAGCACTACGACCCGGACACGATCTGCTTCATCGGACGCATGGACTACTACCCGAACCAGCAGGGGATGTTCTGGTTCTGCCGGCAAGTATTGCCGCTGCTGCGTGCACGGCGGCCCGAGCTGAAGCTCGCGATCGTCGGCGCGGATCCTCCGCCCTCGGTACGCAGCCTCGGCGAGCTGCCGGGCGTCGTCGTGACCGGCTCGGTGCCAAAGGTTCAGCCCTACGTCACGCGGTCCGCGGTCACGATTGCTCCGCTGGCGATCGCGCGCGGCACGCAGAACAAGATCCTCGAATCGATGGCGATGGGCGTTCCGGTCGTGTCGAGCCGGGTCGCGGCCGGAGGCGTGGATGCGATCGCCGGCGAACACCTGCTGGTGGCCGAGACGCCCGAGCAGTATCGCGATGCGGTCTTGCGACTGCTCGAAGACCCCGCCGAACGCGCGCGCCTCGCCGGCGCGGCTCGCGCGCGCGTGCTTTCGCATCACGCGTGGGCGAGTTCCATGAAGCGCCTGGACGGCATCATCGACCGATGCCTCGCCCAGGCAACCTCCGATCGAATCCCTCATCCACAGGTCTCATGAATATCAGCATCTTCGGACTCGGTTACGTAGGCGCGGTCTCCCTCGCCTGTCTTGCACGCGAGGGGCATCGCGTAATCGGCGTCGATCTTGACCCGGCGAAGATGCAGTTGATCGCCGACGGTCGGACACCTGTGGTGGAAGAGGGCATGGTCGAACTGATGGCGAAGGTCGTGGCAAGCGGCCGCGTCAGTGTGACGAGCGATGCGGCGCAGGCACTGCGCGACAGCGAAATGTCGCTGATATGCGTCGGCACGCCCTCGGCAGCAAACGGAAGCCAGGACCAATCAGCGATTCTGCGACTGGCCGAGCAGCTGGGCACGACGTTGCAGAAATTGGATCGTCCGCACACGTTTGTTTTCAGGTCAACGCTGGTTCCGGGCACGGTCGAGGACACCCTGCGGCCCATCCTCGAGAGGGCTTCGGGCAAGCGCGAGGGCCACGAGTTCTTTGTCTGCTTTCAGCCGGAGTTCCTGCGCGAAGGGACTTCGATTCGCGACTACGACAATCCGCCATTCACGATCGTCGGTGCCAACGACGATGAGCCGGTGCATCAACTGAAGTCGGTATTCGGTCATCTTCCGTGCGACTTCCACGTGACGTCGATCCGTGCCGCCGAGATGGTCAAATATTGCTGCAACAATTTTCACGCGCTGAAGATCACGTTCGCCAACGAAACCGCACGCCTGTGTGCGGCACTTGGCGTCGATCCATACCAGGTCATGGACCTGGTCTGCCGGGACACCCAACTCAACATTTCCAAGGCCTACCTGAAGCCTGGGTTCGCTTTCGGCGGTTCCTGCCTGCCGAAGGATCTGCGGGCGACGCTCTATCTCGCCAAGCGGCGGGATATCGAGTTGCCGATGCACGCGGGGATCCTGCCCTCGAATCGTGTGCATCTCGACGCCGCGATTGCCAAGGTCCTGGAGACCGGGAAACGCCGTGTCGGCATGCTCGGCCTCGCTTTCAAGACCGGCACCGACGACCTGCGCGAGAGCCCGCTGGTATTGCTGGCTGAACACCTGCTCGGCAAGGGGCTTTCGCTCCTCGTGTACGACCCCGAGGTTCACCTCTCGAACTTGCTTGGTGCGAATCGCAAGTTCATCGAAAGCCATTTACCTCACATCGGCGGTCTGATTCGGCGCGATCTGGAACCGGTCATCGCGGAGTCCGAGGTGCTGGTCGTCGGACTGAACGACAAGAAGACGATCGAGGCACTTAAGCACCATGCGCGCGAAGACCAGGTTGTCATCGACCTGGTGAACATCGGCGGGCGGACGGGCCTGCGCGCCGCGTACAGCGGGCTTGCCTGGAACTAGGCCGGCCATTTCGATTGACAGACGCCGGCTCGTGTGTCCTCCCATGACCTTGGCGACCGCACCTTCGTCGCACACCGTTTCATCTGCGGCTGAACCGCAGGCGAATCGTCGTCTCGCGCCTGTTCTTGCAGACGAGCAGGCGCCACTGCGCGTTCTTACCTTTTCGTCGCTTTTTCCAAGCCTGATCAGGCCGAGGCACGGCATCTTCGTCGAAACGCGGTTGCGCAAGCTGATCGAGGCGTTCGACGTCGACGCGCGCGTCATTGCGCCGGTCCCCTGGTTTCCATTCCGCTCCAGGCGCTTTGGGCGCTATGCCGCGTTTGCCGCAACCGCCGAGCAGGAAACACGAATCGACGGCAAGGTGCTCGCGGCCTACCCGCGGTACCTGATGCTGCCGAAGGTCGGAGTGCGCGTACAACCATGGAGCATGGCCCGGTCAGCCGCACCGATCCTTGACGCGTGGAGTCAGTCGGGATGGTCGCCGGACATCATCGACGCCCACTACTTCTACCCTGACGGGGTGGCGGCCGCATTGCTCGCCCGGCGGTTCGGCAAACCGTACTTGATCACCGCGCGCGGCACGGATGTCAACGTGCTTGCCAGGACGCCGGGGCCGGCAGAGCAGATCCTCGGTGCGGCGCGTGGCGCTGCAGCGGTCATCGCGGTCTCCGACGGCCTGCGCCGTGCGTTGATCGAACTCGGAGTCGATGGCGCGAAGATTCATACCTTGCGCAACGGCGTCGATCTCGACGTCTTTCGCGCCGAAGACCCGGTGCAGTCGCGCCGGCGCCTCGGGTTGCCATCGGGCCCGCTATTGGCTTCGGTCGGGAATCTCGTCCCGGAGAAGGACCAGGCTCTTGCGGTCCGCACCCTTCCCGAGTTGCCGGGTTACCATCTCGCGATAGTCGGCGACGGCCCCCTGCGGTCGGATCTCGAGGCGCTAGGCCGCCGCCTTGGAGTCGGTGCGCGGGTGCATTTCCTTGCTCCCATGTCACAGCGTGAACTCGCTTGTCTCTACTCGAGCGTCGACGCGCTGCTGCTCACGTCCCTGCGCGAGGGCTGGCCGAACGTCGTGCTCGAGTCGCTGGCGTGCGGGACGCCCGTTGTTGCGGTGGACGTAGGTGCGGCGCGTGAGATGCTCGATGAGCCCGGTGCCGGCCGGATGATCGTGGGCAGGGAGCCGGCTGCGGTTGCCGCCGCAGTCAGGGAGGTCGCGTCAGCACGCCTGCCTCGGTCCGAGGTGCGTGCGATCGCGGCGCGCTTCGATTGGACGGCCGTGTCCGCCGGTCAGTGGCGATTGTTCCAGCAGGCGCGCGCATCCCTGCGTGCATCTCCACGATCACACGGCTGACCGAAAGATGCTCACCGCAGGGACCTTCGTTCTGTTCTATGTCGCCTGCGTGGTCATGGCGCTGGTGCGTCATCCGATCTACGGGCTGTATCTGTACCTTGCAGAGGTGTATCTCCACCCGCCGTCACGATGGTGGGGTGCATGGCTTCCCGACATGCGCTGGTCGATGCTCGCGGCCTGCGTGACGCTGCTGGCCATTTTCATCAAGCGCAAAGACCTGCCTCAAACTGTCCGGCCCTGGTACTCGACCGCACCCGGTGTCGGCCTGATCGTGCTCGTCGTCTGGTTCTGGATCCAGTGGCTATGGGCACTCGATCCCGATTTCCACCTCGACGCTTCGATCCTGCTGTCGAAATACATTATCGTCTTCTATATCGTCTATCGCCTTGTAACGACACCGCGCCAGGCAGCCGACACCCTGCTGGTGCATGTCATTGGCTGCTTCTTCCTGGGCCTGTTGTGCCTGATGAACGACGCATCCCGGGCCGAGGGCAGGCTCGACGGCGTGGGCGGACCGAATCTCGATGACGCGAACTCGCTCGGGATGTTCCTTGGGACGGGCGTGATCGCCGGAGCCGTGCTCTTCCTCTGGCGAACCGGTTGGCGCAGGGCAGTGGTCGTGCTCGCGATGCCGCTGATCCTGAATGGATTGATTCTTACCGGCAGCCGCGGTGCGTTTCTGGGCGTGCTGGTAGCAGGGTTCGTGCTGATCTTCCTGCGGCCGCCACAGCGCCGCGCCTTGTTTTGGGGTGCTGCAGCGCTCGGAATCGTGCTTGCCACGCTGCTGGTCGACAAGACATTCGTCGAGCGGATGTTCACGATCAAGGACGCGGTGGAGCAGTCCGAAGATATCGATAGCAGTGCCGAGAGCCGTATCGTCCTTTTCAACGCGCAACTGCAGATGGCTTTGCACTATCCGCACGGAGCGGGGCATCGCGGAACGGCAGTACTGAGTCCCCAGTACATGGACTCCAAGTGGCTGACGCTCCGGCAGGGTGAAACGCAGGATCAGGCCGCCCGTGCATCGCACAACACGTTCATGACGATGCTTGTCGAACAGGGAATACCGGGTGCCATCCTTTATTTGTGGATGACTTTCTGGGGCGTGCGAGCCATTCTCGAAGTCAGACGCGCCATCCGGGCAGGAGTGGCGCTCGATCTGACAGCGCCTGCGGTCGCGTGCTGTGCGGGCATCGTCGTCGTGTGGGTCGCGGGACAAACCGCGGACTACCTGAAGACCGAGGTGCAGGTGTGGCTGCTTGCCATGCTGGCCGGGGCGCTGGACCGGATACGCCTTGCATTGAAATCCAGCAACGCAACGACCGGCTCCTCTCTCGCCTCGCGCGGTCCGTGGTTGCACCAGGGCCCGAAGCGACCGGCGACCGACCCCCGTCCAGCGGTTCGTGGCGCAACGTCCGAACTGCCGATGCGTCCGGGTGCGCGATGGCCCGGGCGCACTCCGGCGGGTGGAGATCGCTGAGCGGTGTTGCAGCTTCCACTGACACTGCTTTCACCCTCGGGTCCGCGCGGCCGACTCACGATCCTCATCTTCCACCGCGTGCTGCCGCAGCCCGATCCTTTGCTTGCGGGTAACCCCGACGCAGTTCGCTTCGAGGCGCAGATGCGTTGGGTGCAGGACTGGTTCAAGGTGCTGCCATTGAGTGCGGCCACCGATGCCCTCTTTGCCGGTCGACTGCCGGCGCGGGCACTCTCAATCACCTTCGACGACGGCTACGCCGACAACGAGGAAGTTGCGGGCCCGATCCTGCACCGGCTGGGCCTTACGGCCACGTTTTTCATCTCGACCGGCTACCTTGACGGGCGGTGCATGTGGAACGACCGGGTGATCGAAGCAATCCGGATGTGCCGGGCCGATGCATTGGACCTCTCGCGGATCGGCCTCGGCGATATCGCACTTGCTTCGACTCAGGATCGCCAGCGCGCGATCGATTCGGTCTTGCCTCGCATCAAGCACCTAGAACCGGACGAACGGGCGGATGCGGTCGATGCCATCGTGAGCGCGGCCGGCGGTGATCAGCCCAGATCACTGATGATGCGCCCCGAGCAGGTCAAACGACTGCGCAACCTCGGCATGGAGATCGGGGCGCACACGGTCACTCATCCGATCCTCACTCGGCTGGGGCGCCGGGCGGCGGAAGAGGAGATCGGGACCAGCAAGGACTACCTGCAAGGTTTGCTCGGCGAGCGGGTCGCAATGTTTGCATATCCGAATGGCGCACCCGGTCAGGACTACGACCAAGTCCACGTCGAGATGGTGCGTCGCTGTGGCTTCTCCTCCGCAGTCTCGACGGCGTGGGGTGCCGCATCGGCGCGTTCGGACCGGTATCAGCTGCCGAGGTTTACACCGTGGGATCGCACACGGTTGCGCTATGGCGCGCGCCTGCTGTGGAACATGCGCAGCAGGCGGACTGCCGTTGCCTGAACAGGCGGCGGCCCGCCCAGGCCGAGTTCGGGTCAGGTCCGGCGCGAATCGAGCCACAGGCCGAGCATCATCAACACCCACACCATCGTCCCGAAGAAGCGCGGGTGCTCGTGCAAGCGCTGCTTCATGAGCGCGTCGACGAACTCGGTTCGCACGATTCGATGCGGCCGCAACGAGTCGATGGCCTGCCCGGCCAGCGTGCGCAAGGGCGCGTGCTCGATCAACCAGGTGCCGACCGGCAGGCCGAAGCCGTGCTTCTGCTTGCTGATGACCGCGGGCGGCAGGAAATCGCGCAGCGCCTGCTTGAAGAACCACCGCAGGTAGGTGCCGCGCAGCTTCATCTCGGCAGGCAGGAGCGCAGAAAACTCGACCAGGCGCTCATCGAGCAGCGGAAATGCGACGTCGACCCCGGCTAGTTCGCACATGCGGGTGACCTTGGGCAGGTCGCTATCGGCCAGGGTGAAGCGCAAATCGATGCCAAGCATCTGATTGATGAGACTGCAATCGGCGTAGGCTGCATGCGTCTCGCGCATCAGCCTGTGCGGATTCCCGCGATCGACCGCAGCGAGAAAGTCGTTCGTCAGCATCTGTTCGACGCCCAGGTAATCGAGCAGGTTGCGCGACTCGTAGCGGGCCGGCATCTCGAGATGCGCCTGCTCGACATAGCTATACACCTTGCGCAAGCCCGGCACGCTCTTGAAGAGCGGCGTCGAGAGCACCAGCGGCTCGACCACCAGCTTGCGCAACCGCGCTGGGGCCCGATGGTAGAGACCCAGCAGGTGCTGCTTCGAGTAGCGTTCGTTGCCGCCAAAGAGTTCGTCGCCGCCATCGCCTGCCAGCAGGCGCTGCACCCCGCTGTCGCGCGCGAGCCTGGCACAGTAGTAGGCCGGCACGGCCGACGCGTTCCCGAACGGCTGGTCGTAGTGACGCGCGATCACGGGCACTGCGGCCACAACATCCGCGGGTGTGACGTAGTACTCGTGATGATCGCTGTCGAAATGGCGCGCCGCGATGCGCGCGTACTCCATCTCGTCATAGCCCGTAGCGTCGAACCCGATCGAAAACGTTCGCGGCCGCTGTCCACGGGTGCGCCCGAGCATGCCGCTGACGGTCGAACTGTCGGTTCCGCCCGACAAGAACGCACCCGACGGTACATCGTCCGCCGCGGTGGCGACGCAGTGCTCCAGCAAGTCCACAAAGCGCTGTTTCAACGCCGGGAAACCCTGGTCGTGCCTCTCGTCGAAGCGCATGCTCCAGTAGGGTCGCGGAACACCCGCGCCCCCGCTGCCGAACTCGATCAGGTGTCCGGGTGGCAGGCGACGCAGATCGCGGTAGATCGTCTCCGGGCCGGGGCAGACATGGAAGTACAGGTAGTCGAAGATGGCTTGCGGCAGGAGATCGCTGCTTACGCCGGGGTGCTTGACGAGCAGGTCGAGCGTCGAGGCGAACGCGAACGCTTCGTTTGTTTGTCCGTACACCAGTTGGTGCACGCCGATGCGGTCGATTGCCAGCAGCCCCGATGCCTTCGCCGCATCCCAGGCGGCGAGAGCAAAATCGCCGCCGATCGACGCAATTGCGCCGGGGCCCTGTGTCCGCAGGTGCATGGCGATCGCACGAGGATCCGTGCTGGACCGCTCGCTGGAGCCGAGTCTCGGGTGGCCGGCGAGCGCGAGGATGAATCCGTCGATCTCGATGAGTTCTGCGCGCGCGCCCCCGCTGCCGACACCGATACCTGCGCCGCCGTTTCGCTTAATTGCACCGCTTGTCGACCCTGGCACCGTCGGGGTGACCATTCGGTGCAGGGCCGCGTCGATATCAGCCGTGGGGCGCGCCGAGAACGTGCCGCAGATTCCTGTCATGACTTGGGTCGCTTGGATGTCGCGTTCGCGTCCGTCGCCGCCACAAGCACGCGCGCGACGGGGATAGCTATGGGTTCGGGCACGATCTCCCCCGCCGGCTGCGAGGCCGGCATGCGCCGCAGACGGCGCTCACTGTGACGCCGACTTGTTTTTCGGTTTCTCGGCGTCGAGGTCTGTGAGTCGCCTATGCAAGCCAACCGAATCCGGCGCCTGGGCCAGGCCCTTCTCGAGAACGGCTCGTGCCTGTACGAGGTCTCCCGTCTTCACCAACTGGTCGCTCCAGAAGGCATAAGGAGCCCAATAGTCCGGTTTCAGCGAGATGGCGCGCTCGAACGCCTCCTGTGCCTGTCCCGCGCGACCCTGGTGCATCAGGACTTCGCCGCGCATGGTCAGCATCTCCGGCAGAAGAGGAAAGTCGGATGGCGTCCGTTCCAGGGTGTAGTCGAATTCGTTGAGCGCAAAGTTGTAGTTGTAGCCGCGAATGATGGGGTCACGCGCGAGCGCGTTCGCGCGGTGCAGATACATGAGCCCGTAGCAATAGTGATGCATGTGAATGAACACCGGGCCCATGATGTCATGCCAGCGCTCGATCTCTACCGGGTTGTTGCCGCCCGGAACGTGATCGCGAAACAGCTGGGTGTAGGTGCAGAACTTCGGCAACAGCGAGACTTCGCGCGGATCGTACGAAGTGACATGCTGTGGGTAACCTGGGATGTCGCCGCTCTCGCCGGCCGCCGAGCGCCCGGCTGCGGAGAGGAGCACGGAAATGACACCGACGGCCAGTGCAAGCCGCCGCACGGGGCTCGTAGTCTTCATCGGATCTCCCATCATGGGCAAGCGCGATCTCCCGTATCGGTACGCCCTGCGCGCCGTTCCGTCAAATTCTCACGCCGCCGCTGCGCGATCGGGCGAGCGCGCGACGAAGTCCTGCCACGCCAGCACGCGCAGATCGCCGGCCTTCTTGACCCGCAGCGCCTCGATCACGGCGCGGGCGAGTTGCAGATCGGTGATCAAGGGCACGCCTGCGTCGACCGCGGCCCTGCGGATCAGCACGCCGTCGGGACGTCCCATCTCGTCATACTCGCGCGGCACGTTGATGACGAGGTCGATCTCTCCCTTATCCAGCAAATCGATCGCGTTGGGACCGGGCGCAAGATGCTTCTCGACGGCGGTGCAGGCGATGCCGATCTCGGCGAGCATTTCGGCCGTGCCGGCTGTAGCGTAGATCGGCAGCCTGAGATCGTTCGCAATCACACGCGCTTCGTCGGCAAACCAGTACTTGTCTGCAACCGGCCCGAGCGAAAGCAGGACGCCGCGCTGCGGACGACGGAAGCCGGTTGCAAGCAGAGCGTGCAACAATGCCTCATGAACATCATCGCCGAAACAGGCTACTTCCCCAGTGCTCATCATCTCAACTCCGAGCATCGGGTCGGCGCCGACCAGGCGCGAGAAGGAGAACATCGGCGCCTTGACGGCCACGTGGTCAAGATTCAGGCTGTCGCTTTGTAACGGGCCGCCGAATCCCAGCATGCGGCGCATCGCTTCCCGCGCGAAATTCGTTCCCGTCACCTTCGACACGAAGGGGAAACTGCGCGACGCGCGCAGGTTGCACTCGATCACCTTGACCGCGTTGTGCCGCGCCAGAAACTGCACGTTGAACGGACCGGTTATCTCGAGAGCCTTCGCGAGCGCTGCGGCGATGCGCCGCGCGCGCCGGATCGTCGCAATGTAAAGAGTCTGCGGCGGCAGCACGAGGGTTGCATCGCCACTGTGCACGCCGGCATCCTCGATGTGCTCGCTGATCGCCCACAGGACGACTTCGCCGCGATCGGCGACAGCATCGATCTCAACCTCGCGCGCATGCGTCTCGAACGCGGACACCACGACCGGGTGTTCCATCGATACTTCCTTCGCACGCGCGAGGATGCGCGCGAGTTCGTTCGGCTCGTGAGCCACGCTCATTGCCGCGCCGCTCAGGACGTAGCTCGGCCGCACCAGGACGGGAAAGCCGCCGAGCCGCGCGACCACCGCGTCGGCGTCGGAGACATCCCGCATGTGCATCCAGCGCGGCTGATCGATGCCGAGTTCGTCGAGAAGCCGGCTGAACTTGTTGCGATCCTCCGCGCGATCGATGTTGTCCGGACTCGTGCCAAGAACCTTCACGCCGGCCCGATGCAGGTCCATCGCCAGGTTGTTCGGGATCTGGCCACCCATGCTGATCACGACGCCGTCTGGGCGCTCCTGCCCCCAGACGTCGAGCACCGTCTCCAGGCTGACCTCATCGAAAATCAGGCGGTCGCACATGTCGTAGTCGGTGCTGACCGTCTCGGGATTGAAGTTCAGCATGATCGTTTCGTAGCCGAGTGCGGCCGCCGCCTGCACCGCATTCACGCAGCACCAATCGAATTCGACGCTCGAGCCGATTCGATAGGCGCCGGAACCGAGCACCAGGATCTTCTTGCGTCGCGACGGCCCGATATCGTTGCGCGAAGCGTGGAACGTCGTGTAGAGATAGTTCGTGTCGGCGGGGAACTCGGCGGCCAGCGTGTCGATCTGCGCAATATGCCGCACGATGCCGGCCTCGCGGCGAGCCTCTCGCGCCGCACCGCGCGGCGCGCGCGCAAGCCGTTCGATCGCGCGGTCGGAGAAGCCGGCCCACTTGGACTGCCGGAGCAGTTGGGGCGCAGGGGGCCACGCCGATTGCCGCAGTTGCCCGTCCAGCTGGATGATCGATTCGATCGCCTTGAGGAACCAGCGATCGATCCTGGTGAGCTCGTGAACTTCGTCGACCGGCATCCCGCCGCGCAGCCCCTGCGCGATGGCGAAGATACGCAGTGGCGTGGGATTTGCGAGTTGGTCGCGCAGATCGTCGAACTCGTACGCGCGCGGGTCGAGGCCGTGCACCCCGATGTCGAGCATGCGCAGCGCCTTCTGAATCACTTCCGGGAAGGTCCGGCCGATCGCCATCACCTCGCCGACGCTCTTCATTTCGCTGCCGATGCGGAACGAGGCGCCCTTGAACTTCGCCAGATCCCACCGCGGCACCTTGCACACGAGGTAGTCCAGAGCCGGCTCGAAGAACGCCGTGGTACGCCGCGTGATGTTGTTCTGCACCTCGGGCAGGGAGCGTCCGAGGGCGAGTTTGGCGGCGACGTAGGCCAGCGGATAGCCGGTGGCCTTGCTGGCCAGTGCGCTCGACCGTGAGAGTCGCGCATTGACTTCGATCACGCGATAGTCGGAGCTCGAGGGATCGAGCGCGTACTGGATGTTGCACTCGCCGACGATGCCAAGGTGGCGCACGGTGCGGATGGCGAGTGACCGCAGCAACTGATATTCCTCGTCGTTGAGCGTCTGCGACGGCGCGACCACGATCGACTCGCCCGTGTGGATGCCCATCGGATCGAAGTTCTCCATGTTGCAGACGGTGATGCAGTTGTCGCGCCCGTCGCGCACCACCTCGTATTCGATCTCCTTCCATCCGCGCAGGCACTCCTCGACCAGCACCTGCTGCGCGCCGCCGGCAAACGCACGCTTGACCGCGGCATCGAGTGCCGCCTTGTTCTCGACGATGCTGCTGCCGCGACCGCCGAGCGAGAACCCGCCGCGCAGCATGACCGGCAGTCCGATCGATCTTGCTGCGGCATGCGCTTGCTGCGGCGTCGCGCAAGCATGGCTGCGTGCCGTCTTGACCCCGATTTCCGCCAGGCGCTTGACGAACAACGCACGGTCCTCGGTGTCTCGTATCGCGGCGATGGGGGTGCCCAGGACGCGCACGCCGTGCCGCGCGAACACGCCAGCATCGTGCAATGCGAGCCCGCAATTCAGCGCAGTCTGGCCGCCGAAAGAGAGCAGGATGGCATCGACGTCCTCCTTGACGATGACCTGCTCCACGAAGTCCGGGTTGACGTCGACGAAGTAGATCCGGTCGGCAAGCTCCTCGCTGGTCTGAACCGTCGCGATGTTCGGATTGATCAGGATGGTCGACACGCCCTCTTCGCGCAGCGCCTTGAGCGCTTGCGACCCGGAGTAGTCGAACTCGCCGGCCTGCCCGATCTGGAGCGCGCCGGACCCGAGAAGAAGCGCGCGCCGAGGTTTGCGCGGAAGGTGAGCGCCGTACATCTCAGGCCGTTGCCTTCGTGATCCCTGGCAGCCTCATCGTGTCCTCATTGCA
Source organism: Burkholderiaceae bacterium (assembly GCA_035502095.1). Taxonomy (GTDB): domain Bacteria; phylum Pseudomonadota; class Gammaproteobacteria; order Burkholderiales; family Burkholderiaceae_F; genus JAKANT01. The sequence continues at coordinate 91,111 of DATJUX010000044.1, read as the reverse complement.
CCGACCAGACGGAGGAAATCGTCGAACACGAACCCGGTGTCGACCGGACCCGGGTGTGCCTCGGGATGGAACTGCACACTCGCGAAGGGTCTGACCCGAGAGCGGATTCCCTCGTTGGTGCCGTCATTGGTGTTGACGAACCACGGCTCCCACTCGGAGGGCAGGGCGTCGTCGCGCACAGCGTAACCGTGGTTCTGGCTGGTGACGTAGCAACGCCGGGTCAGCAGGTCCTGCACCGGCTGGTTGACGCCGCGGTGTCCGTACGGAAGCTTGAAGGTGTCGCCGCCGGCCGCGAGTGCGAGGATCTGGTTGCCGAGACAGACACCGAGGATGGGCTTGGTGCCGACCGAGAGCAGCCCGCGGACCTGTTCGACCAGCGGCGCCAGGTCCTTCGGGTCGCCGGGGCCGTTGCCGACGAGCACGCCGTCGGCGCGCTCGGCGAGCGGCGCGAGGCGCGCATACCACGGCGCGCGCACCACCCTGACACCGCGTTCCAGCAGCGAGCGCACGAGATTGTCCTTCGCACCGGCGTCGACGACGAGAACCGTCAGATCGCCACTGCCATGGATGACCGCCTCGGGCGGTGTGACCCGATAGAAGACTTCGCGCTGCATTTCGACTGACCCCGCGGCGGCCTTGGCCTCCGCGAGGGCGATATCCGCCGGGACCAGCCACCCACGCATCGTTCCTTGCTCCCGCAGTCGTCGCGTAAGCGTGCGGGTGTCGATGCCGGTTAGGGCCGGAACGTCCTCTTCCTCCAGCCAGCGCCCGAGCGATCTCCTGGCCGCATGATGGCTATAGGCGTCGACGTAGTGCTGGACTACGAGGCCTTGAACCTGGATGCGTGGCGATTCGTACGGTCCGTCGATGCTGCCTTTCGCCCGCGCGGCGGGGACGCCGTAGTTTCCAACCAGCGGGTAGGTGAGGGCAAGGATCTGGCCCGCATAGGACGGATCCGTCAACGCCTCCACGTAGCCGGTCATGCCGGTATTGAAAACGACCTCGCCACACACACTTCGTCCGGAGCCGAACCCGACCCCTTCGAAAACGGTTCCATCGTCGAGCACGAGGTTGGCAGCGCGCTTCGTCATGCGCCGCGCACTCGGGCGATCGGATCTGCAGTCGTTGCGTTCGCGGCCACTAGTCGCGCTCGAACGCCGACTCGTAGTTCTTGCGCAGCGCCATGTCCTGATCCTCCTTCTTGAGGAAGCAGTTGCCAACGGCGAGCGCTTCGATCTCGGTCCCCATGAAGCAGCGGAACGCGTCCTCCGGCGTGCAGACGATCGGCTCGCCGCGAACGTTAAAGCTCGTGTTGACAATGACCGGGCAGCCGGTCAGAGCGTCGAACCTGGAGATAAGTTGGTGGTAGCGCGGGTTGGTATCCGCATGCACGGTCTGGATCCGCGCCGAGTAGTCGACGTGAGTGACCGCGGGGATATCGGAGCGCGGCACGTTCAGCTTCTCGATGCCGAACAGAGCTTGCTCCTGCTCGGTCATCCTGCGCCGTCGCCGGTCGACGACATCCGCAACGAGCAGCATGTAAGGACTGTCGCAATCCAGTTCGAACCATTCAGCGACGCGCTCGCGCAGAACCGACGGCGCGAAGGGGCGGAACGATTCGCGATATTTCACCTTGAGATTCAGGACTGACTGCATGCTCGGCGAACGTGCATCGCCGAGAATCGATCTGCCGCCCAGCGCGCGCGGCCCGAACTCCATCCGGCCTTGAAACCATCCGAGCGCCTTGCCGCCCGCCAGGGCCTGCGCGCACGTATCGATCAAGCCGCCGTCGGTGAGCACCGAAAACCGCGCGCCGATGGATAGCAGCCGTTGCTCGCACTCCGCCTGCGAAAAACTCGGGCCGAGGTACGCGCCACGCATCTGGTCGCCGGCACCGTTCGCCGGCCGGCGCGGCTGTGACTTGTACATGTGGCATGCGACCAGTGCCGCGCCAAGCGCGCCGCCCGCATCGCCGGCCGCGGGTTGCACCCAGATTTCCTCGAACTTGTTATCGCGCAGCACCTTTCCGTTGGCGACACAGTTCAGTGCGACGCCTCCCGCCAGGCAGAGTTTCTTCAGGCCTGTCGAGGCGGCGATCGAGCGCGTGAGCCGAAGGACCACCTCTTCGGTCACGGCCTGGATCGAGGCGGCCAGATCCATCTCGCGCTGCGTGAGCAACTGTTCCGGTTGCCTCGGTGGACCGCCGAACAGCTCATCGAACCGGACGTTGGTCATCGTCAGGCCGGTGCAGTAGTTGAAGAAATCGAGATTCAGCCGGAACGAGCCGTCGGGTTTGAGATCGACCAGATGCTCGAGGATGGGCTGCACGAAGCGCGGACGTCCATAGGGCGCCAGGCCCATCACCTTGTACTCGCCGGAGTTGACCTTGAAGCCGGTGTAGTACGTGAACGCCGAGTAGAGAAGACCGAGCGAATGCGGGAAGTGGATTTCGCGCAGGACCTCGAGGTGGTTTCCCTTGCCGTGAGCGAGCGATGTCGTCGCCCACTCGCCGACTCCGTCCATCGTCAGGACCGCGGCTTCGTCGAACGGCGATGCGAAGAACGCGCTCCCTGCGTGGCTGAGATGATGCTCGGAAAACAGCATTCGCTCCGCGACGTCGCGGCGCTCGCCGCGCGATTTCAGTTCCTTCGTAAGCAGCGACTTCAGGAACAGCTTTTCCTGCAGCCAGACGGGCATCGCCATTCCGAACGACTTGAATCCGTGCGGCGCGAACGCGAGGTAAGTCTCCAGCAGCCGTTCGAATTTGAGCAGGGGCTTGTCGTAGAAGGCGACCCAGTCGACACCATCGAAGTCGATGCCCCCTTCGCGCAGGCAATAGTCGACGGCGTGGGATGGAAACCCCGGGTCGTGCTTCTTGCGCGTGAAGCGTTCCTCCTGTGCGGCGGCCACGATCACGCCGTCGCGCACGAGCGCGGCGGCGCTGTCGTGATAGAAGGCCGAAATTCCGAGGACGTTCATCAACCGGCCATCAGAAAAGCGTGTAGATGAATGGCGCGACCGCCGAGCCCTTGGCGAGTATCAAAAGTCCGCCTAGCACGAACATGGCGACCAGGATCGGCAGCAGCCAGAACTTCTTGCGTGTGCGCATGTAGCGCCATAGTTCGACCAGGAGACTCATACCGGTAGCTTCCTAGAATTGATCGGAGAGGGTTTCGGGCTTCGGACCCGGTGGCGTACGTTCGATCCAATAGGTCGGCGCAGAGGGGTCTCGCCGCAGGCGCAAAGGGTCCTTCCCGAGCAGCCGCATCAGCAGCCCGAGCGGAGTAATGACGACAAAGAAGAGAATGCCAAGCACGATCGGGCTGACAATTCGATGCAGTATCAGGCTCAGGCGCGTCCAGGCTCGATTCAGCGGGGTGAGAGCGCGTGGCAGCACTAGCGCAACGATTGCGAAGGCTGCCGCAACCGCCAGGCTCCACAGGCGCAACGGCCTGCCGTGAAGCAGCGGCAGCAGGGCGACGATGAGAAAGACCGCCGCGAACACGAGTCCGAGACTGCGATTCGACGAGCCCTTCACTTCTTCGTGTCTATCGAACGACTCGTGTCCCACTCTCGTGCGCTCCTGACCTGCCCGCTTCAATGCACTCTAGCGCGGGTCGTTGCGTGCTTGCCACGACGGCCCGCACATTTCGGCCGCCGCGACGTCCGCTGCGACCCGATGGCCCAGTTCGCTCCAGTGCCCGGTTCCGATTCCGGCATTCTTGAATCCGTGCAGGAAGACCTTGTCGCGCTCCGCCACCTCCTGCAGGCGCGGAGCCAGCATGATCGAACGCACCTTCAATGCCGCGGCGGCGCGCTGGACGCGCCGGTCGGGGTAGAAAATGTCGCGGATGTGCAGCGTGTCCATAAATCGCTGCCGCACTACCGGGTCGGGATTGACCTGGATGCCGGTCGACAGCGTAACCAACACCAGTTCGCCACCGCTCGCGCTGACTTCATCGCGGAACTGCGCAAACAAGCGTTCGGTGACCGTCCACGCGTCGCGCCATTGCGGCGTACTCGGTTCGCTATACACGGCATCATCGAGCCCCGCTTCGACGGGTTGCCGGCCCTCGTTTGACGCCTGTTCCGCGCGCTGCTCCAATCGATCCTTGACGAAGTAACCAGCCTGCACGACACGGAGCACCCGCAGCGCGTTCAGGATCGCGTGCAGGCGATCGGTCCGCCGTCGGAACTCGTCCGACGTCGCGAACGACCGATCCTCGCGAAGTCCGTTTCCATCGAGGACAAAAAATGGCCTGACCTTGTCGGGCTCGAGATCGCGCGAGTTGTTGCGCACGTCGTTGCCGGTGAAGAACGCAACCAGCACGAGGTCCGGGGAATACTTGGAGGCCATGTACCGGAACGTAAGCAATTCCTGCGCGGTCCCATAGCTCGACACGCCGAAATTCAGAACCTCGACAGGCTTGCCGCCAAAGGCCTTGCATGCGTTCAAGCGCTGTTCCAACTGGACCGGGAACGTCTTGTCCAGATCGACCTGGAGCGCTTCGATATACGAATCACCGAGGACGGCAATGCGGTAGACGCCTGGCGGCTTTTGGATCGGGTGCTCGCGGTCGCGGTAGCCTGCGCTGTTGACGCGAATGAATGCCTCGCCCTCGGACTTGAACCAGCCTTCGGCGTTCTCACGAAGATGAAGTCCCAACTTGTCGTCGGGACGGTAGAAGGAAACGTACGAGAAATCCGCGATGCGCAGGCCGACCTCGACGATCAGCAGCGCGAAAACAACGCCGCCGGCGAGCAACGCGAGATCGAGCACGCGGCTTCCGGCTTTGCGCTTCATACGCTTGCGGGGCACGGGGAAGGAGCGGTTGCATGCCTGCCGCCGGCGGTCAGTTCCGCGACGACGTCCGCATTCGCTTCCTTCAGAGTGGTCGAAACGGCGCGCGTCGGCGACGTCATCTGCCCTGGCCGCAATTGCACGTGCCTACAACCTTGTCTGGCTAAGGGTGGGAGACCGCGTTCGCGAATGCTTTCCGATCAAGGGAGTGCGGTGCTCACGCGGGGAAGGTGAATGTTATCGCGTGAATCGGGTATTGAGAAGGTTTGACCGGGGGAATAACCGTCGAATCTTCACATCTGATTGGCCGCTCGTCGGGTGCTGTTACGAGCTATCACGAAACGCGCAACAAATGGGCAGCGACGCGTTTCGCACGCTGCCTTTGGCGAAACCAAAGGGATCGGACCACGGATCTGCGATCGGCTTGCGCGAGATGATGGGCTCCTCGTAGCAAGTGTACGCAACGGGCTGGGTCGCGGAGGCGTCCCTGCCGGTTTTGTACGGTGTCGGCCACGGCTTGGCGAACCTCTGGTTGGTGCTGGGATCGCCCGCGGTCAGGCTGTAGGGCCCGAAGTTGATCACAAGCTGCGAGGGCTGGCCCCGCGCGGGCAATCCACACCATGCCGTAGCTGTTGACGAACTCGTTGCCAACGCGCGGCCCGAGCTTGAAGCCGACCTGGAAGTCATCCACTCGTCGGCGAAGTAGCCGAAGCAGTCGCCGACGGGCGGGAAGTATGACGAGTTCTTCTGCGAGTACAGGCAGTACGGGCTGGGGCGCGCGTTCTGCAGCTTAAAGTCGGAGGCGCCGAACGGCTGCTCGAACGGATCGGACGGTCCGTGCGAGGCCGAGCCGTCGCAGGACTTGTACATCTGCGCAAAGCCGCGGTAGTAGTCGTTGTGCAACACGGTTTCGGGCGCGGTGCACGACGAATACCACGTGCCGGGCTGATCGCGGGTGCCGATGATGATCTGCTTCCAGCCGCCGCCGTTGGCGTTGTTGATGAGGAACTCGAGGCTGAAGCGCTGACGCCACTGCACGTAGAACTCGGAGTTCTCGCCGAACTGGGTGTTCAGGTCGGTCGAGAAATTGGTGAAGTACATGCCCGAGGTATCGGCGCCCGCGTTCGCCGGGACGGTGAACTTCAGCGAGCCGTTGCCCGAGGCTTTGGCCGTGGTGTCGCGGACAGCGCGCGTGTAATCGGAGGTGCCGTACGGCGGCATGATGCCGGCGTTCTGCTGATAGGCGCCGTTGAGGCCGCCACTGCCGGTGTTGAAGTCGCTCACGTCGTCGAAGCGGACGCACCTTACCAGGCCGGGTTGGGCGCAGCGCGTGGCGAAGGGTGCCCCCCGATGGGGGATTGGGAGTCGGCGACGGTGCCGGAACTGGTGAAGGCGCGGGTGAGGGGGGGCGACGCACTGTTTGCGGCTACACCCCCGCATGCAGCGGCCGGGACCCCGAGCGCGCACGCAAGCAACCCTCGTCGAGCTACGACGTTCATCCGGTCGAGATTCTATTTCTCTCGACTTCTCGGCGCCTGTGCCAGGTGCATTGAGCCCGATGTAGCGAGACCAGTTCGCTCGTGCCCCTCACGGCTTGAAGAGCCACATCTGCGCATTGGTCGTTGCAGTCCAGCACTTGATGAAGACGATCACACCGTACTGGAAGATCGGCACCGCGATCACGCCGAAGGTTGGCCAGTCCGACAGGCTGTTCGGCGCTGCGAGGACCTGCGCGGTGCCGCTGCGCGCCGTCCAAGTGTTTGCGACCGGGTCGAAGTCATGCCAAGACGTGGCATTCTGCATCGTGATGAAGTTGCCGTTCGCAGGGTTGCACACCATCAGCGCGTCGTTGTTCGTGGTGCCAAGCGAGTATGGCGCCGTTGCACCCGCGGTGACGTTGCCGGACTGATCGAGGATCCAGTTCGGCGTGCCGCCCCCCATCCAGACAAGCGCGTGCTGGGGGCTGTACTGGGCGAATGGATTTGTGCCGCCGAGGTTGGTCAGCGTCGAGGAGTGGATGATGCCCGTCTGCGTGCTTGGGTTCCATCCGGCAACACGACCGTTCGGCGTGTTCTCCTGGTGACAAATGATGATCTCGTTGCGCTCGGGGAACCAGTGCACAGCGCCTTCAGACGACGCGTAGCTGAAGAGGCTGGAGTACGAGAACTGCGTCCACGACGACCCGCCTTCCCAGCGCTGGAGGTTCAGCGTGCCGTACGGTCGAAACCAGAGACGCCCGGTCGCGCTCTCCGTCGTGTAATGCTCCCAGCCGTGATACCCGGGAACGGCCGCCCATGGCGGCGTCCCGGTGTCGACCCAGCTATTGGACGCTTCGCTGTATACGCAGAAGTGAATGATCTGCGGATCGCCATGGTCGCCGACAAATGCGTAGATCTTCTTGTTGACTGCGTCATAGGCCATCTTGGTTGCATAGCCCGGCTTTACGCCGCTCGTCGGTCCACCGCAGAAGATGCCCAACCCGCTGGGGACCGGCGACATCAGGGTCCAGGTCCCGCGTGCCATCGAGACGGCCAGTTGGCTGAGCGCGGACGCAGCCTGCACCGACACCACGGTCGGCGTTGAAAGAATCGTTGTCACGTGTGCTCCCTTAGCTACCGGGCGTTGTGTACGTAAAGATAACCCCAGCCGTCTGGCCGATTGCGGCGCTTCCCATCGAGAGAATTCCGGAGGAAGTCAACGTCATGCCTGAGGGTAGCGGCGGACCGCCGCTCGCGACTCCGAAGGTTCCGCCGCGATCTGCGCTGGCAGGAAGTGTCTGGGAAAGGTCGAACGATCCGCCGACATTCACGAAGAAAGCAGGGATCACCGGATTCCACGCCGTGCTGGCCGGTGTTGGCGCTGGGCTCGGGGTCGGAGTCGGACTAGGTGTAGGCGCCGGGGCGGGGGACCCGCCCTGCAGCGCGTTGAACGCGACATCTGCACCACCGCACCCTGCCAACAGCATCGCGCAGCTGAAGAGGCCGAAGCGCAGGGCGCCACGCCGACTTGTTCGAGTCATTGAACGGATCCAATGCGGAAAGGACGTTATTCACAGGTGGGATTGGACCGCACCGCACGGACGTGGATCAATTCCCACGTTCGCCCTAGACCGTTTCGACATCGGCTGGGCCGAACTCGAGCCCGGTTCCGGCTACGACTTTTAGACGTACCGCCTATGCTCTTCGCTGCGCTTGCTCGCGAATCGGGTTTCTATGTTCTCTGCCGCTGCGCGGGCGCGTCGTCGATTCCGCGCAGCCATTGCAAGGTTTGATCCTCCAGCCATGCTTTCCATGCTGGATTCGAGAAGGTGTGATCGGCTTCGGCGATATCGATCTGGCGGACGTTGGGACGCTGCAACAGCCCCCGCCACAATGGGTCCGTCGATGCGTATTCGACAAACTCCCTCGCGGTGAGGTCGCGGCCGCTCAGCACCAGCAGAATCGGACTCTCGAATCGTCTCCAACCGCGCGCCATCAAGTCCTGAAACCGCACACTCTCGTTCTGTGGTGCGGACCGCAGCAACCGCGCGAGACTTCCCAAGAGCCCGCGAGCCGACGCGCGCCAGTCGAATCGCCCCTGAATGACCCGATTCCAAAAGTCGCGCTCCAGGAGTCGCTGCGCGTAGTAGTGCTTGAGATGGGTGGATGCAAGCGTGGCTTCACTGCGCGCCCAGGGATTGAGCAGGGCCAAGCCGGCGACCCGCGGGTTCGCGCTGCAGAACATCAGTGCGGCCGAGGCCGCATCACAGAGTGCCCAGACTACGATCGACCGGACACCGGGGCGAGAGGACAAGTGGTCGATCGCTGCGGCGAGGTCATCGCCAGTCTGTTCGAACGTCCGTGCGGGTCCCTCGCTATCCCCCATGCCTCGGTTGTCGAAGCGCAGCGAAGCGAAGCCGCCCGCTGCAAGCCGGCGTGCCAGCTGCACGAACTGGCGATGACTCCCAATCCGATACTGCGGCCCGCCGACCGCGATCACGACGCCGACCCCGGATCGCGCTCCCTGCGCGGGCTGGCAGAGGACGCCGAGCATCCGGTGGCTACCGCAGTGAATCCAGGTTGCCTCCTCGACATACCGAGGAGCCGGAGTCGCCGCAAGATCGAGCGGCGGCGCCGCGACTGCGGGGCCCCTCATGCCCAGGCTGCCGGCAAAGCGCGTTCCAGCGCCGCGACAGTGCGTCCGCTCAGTTCCGGCACCTCGGCAATCTCCACGGTCTGCCAAAACGCCGGGCCGGCGACGCGTTGGAAATCGACCGCATGACCCGCATCGTGCCACGATGCAAGCAGCTTTTCGGCCGCGACGGATTGCGGCGAGGCGGCATCCTCGGCCACGTCGATCCAGACGATGCTTCCACCGAAGTCCGGTGGCAGGTGCAGACGGGCGAGCGCAAGGCCGTTGGCGAGACCGGCCCCCAGCACGTAGCCTGCAACCTCGACGGACTCGCCGCGCGCGAGCTGCTCCCGAAGGGTGCGCCGATCGATCGAGTTGCCGGCTTCGAGCAACGAGGCCGCGGTGCGCATGCGAAGGAACTGGCCGAGTACCTGGGCGCCGTCGAGCGCGGGTTGCCAGAGCAGCACGTTCGCAGCAGCGTGCGACTCCAGGAGAGGCGGCAACAGCAGCGCGCCTGCGCGCAGGCCCCAAAGCCACAGTGCCCGGTTGGGCTGCGCCTCTGCTTGCACGATCCGGCCCAGGTCTGCAACCCACTGTTCCCACGTCGCTTCCGAGAACTCGCCCGCGCTGTCACCGCAACCGTACAGGTCGCACTCGATCACGCGCCAGCCGGCAGCAGCAAGCGCACGCGACGCCTGCGCAACCATGCGCCGGCTCTTGTTCATTTCCTCGGCGAACGGCGCGGCAAAGACAATGGTGCCGCGCTCGGCTCCGCTCGGCAGGTACGTGAGGACGAAACGCGATCCCGCGGGCGCCGGTTCAAAGCGCGCGGAGACCTCGGAGTTCGGCGACCAGTCAGGCCGCAAGCTTGCCTTCGACAAAAGCGACCAGGTTTCCCATGCTGGCGAACGTCCGTCCGTCGACTTCATCATCGTCGATCGTGAACCCGAATTTGTTTTCCAGCGCCGTGAGAAGCGAGACAACGGCCATCGAATCCAACTCAGGAACCGCGCCAAGCAACGGCGTCGAGGCGTCGAACTTCGCCACGCGGTCGCCCAGGTTCAAGACGCTCGAAAGAATCTGCTTGACCTTCTGTTCAGTGCCCAATCTGAAGTCCTTAGCCCTCGCCAATCCGGGCGCGGCCGGCTAGTATACGAGACGTAACGCAAATACGGGATATGGTTTGCAAGGCAAACCGCCCGAGCCGCGAATTCCCATCCCTTTTTTCAGGCGGATCGACCGCAAGCGGATTGTGCCCGCCGCGTTGCCTTGCAGGATTCAGAAAAGACGATGCGACCGGTGCTGATGATCGCCTTTCATTTTCCGCCGCTTGCGGGCAGCAGTGGCATTCAGCGCACGCTTCGATTCGCTCAGTACCTGCCCGAGCACGACTGGCAGCCGCTCGTACTCACCGCTTCTCCGCGCGCATTCGATCGGACCTCGGATGACCTGATGCGAGAAGTCCCGGCGGACCTGGTCGTTCGCCGCTCGTTCGCGTTGAACTCGGCTCGCCACCTGGCAATTCATGGCCGCTACCCCGCCGTGCTCGCCCGTCCCGATCGCTGGATCATCTGGGCGCTGTCGGCGATCCCGGCCGGGCTGAGGCTTATCAAGCGGTACCGTCCGGTGGCGATCTGGAGCACCTATCCGATCGCCACCGCGCACGTCGTCGGCCGCTGGGTCTCGCGCCTGAGCGGGTTGCCGTGGGTCGCCGACTTTCGCGATCCCATGGCGCAGGACGGATACCCGGAAGACCCTGCGACCTGGCGGTCGTTCGAAAGGATTGAGCGCAATGCAGTGGAGCGGGCCGCCGCGAGTGTCTTCGTCAGCCGCGGCGCTGCCGCGATGTATCAGCGGCGGTATCCGGGAGCCGCAGACCGGATCACCGTGATCGAGAACGGCTTCGACGAACAGAGCTACGCGGGTATCCCGAGCACCGGGGCGCCGCTGGTGCCGGGGCGGCGGACGCTTCTCCATAGCGGCATCGTCTATCCGTCCGAACGCGATCCACGGCAGTTGCTCGCGGCGCTTGCGGCACTCAAGCGGAGCGGTCGGGCCGGCGACCTCCTGGTGCGCTTTCGTGCGTCCGCGCACGACGATCTCTTGCGCGACCTCGCGCGCCGGCACGACGTCGCGGATCTGATCGATCTCGCGCCGCCGCTGCCGTATCGGGAGGCGCTCGAGGAAATGCACCGCGCCGACGCTCTTTTGGTGCTGCAGGCATCGAACTGCAATGAACAGATCCCGGCCAAGGCATACGAGTACCTGCGGACGCATCGACCGGTGCTGGCGTTGACGGATCCCAACGGGGACACGGCGGATCTGTTGCGGCGTTGCGGCGTTCGCTACATCGCGCCGCTCGACGACGCCGTTGCCATCGAGAGGATTCTTCCCGAATTCCTGACCGACCTCGGCGGTGCAGTGCCCTCCGCGCCCGCAGTCGCCGCATGCAGTCGCGAGAGCCGCACGCGCGAGCTTGCCACCTTGCTCGATCGCGTTGCCGCGCGATGAGCCTCGCTCGCGTCGGGAGTTGGTGAAGGCTCGTGTTCGCATCGACTCGGCAACTGGCGAAGACACTCGGCTTGAGGGCGGCTGCGTGCTATGCGATCGCGCGCGCACTCGAACGCGTGTCGTTCGGGGCGCTGCGCCTCATCAACTACCAGTTCGTGGCGCAACCGGTTGCCCCTGAAGACGGCGTGGCGCCAGGACGCAGCGGGAGCATCGAGTTACGACGCCTGGGACGAGATGATCCCCTCGTCGCCCAGTTTCCCCGGCCGCCAGAAGTCATCGCGAAGCGTTTTCGCGATGGAGCGCATTGCCTGGCGGCGGTCAAGGCAGGCCGATTGGTCGGATTCCTCTGGTACATGGAACGCGAGTATCTCGAGGACGAGGTGCGCTCCTGCTACCGATTCAACCCCGCGACAGCCGTCTGGGACTTCGATGTCTATGTCGATCCTGAATTCCGTCTCGGCCGGCTTTTTGCGCGCCTGTGGGAGGTCGCGCACCGCGACCTGCGGGCCGCCGGGTACCGCTGGACGATCAGCCGCATCTCGGCATTCAACCCGGCGTCGCTCGCGGCGCATGCCCGCCTTGGCGCACGCCGGCTGGGCGGCGCGGTCTTCCTTGTCGCCGGCCCGCTGCAGGTATCGTTCGCGTCGATCGCACCCCATTTCCATCTCGGGTGGCGTGTCGACATGCGACCGGTCTACTTCCTTGACCCTCGTTGAGAAACTCCGCGCCGCGAACGCTGGCAACCGCCGGACGAGCACACGACAACCGATGAAACGAGCCGCGAATCTCCTCCATGAGCTGATCCTCGACACGGCCGAGCGAGAGCCGGACCGGCCAGCGCTGACTCACGACACCGCGACGTTGACGTACTCTCAGCTTGCCGAAGAGGTGCGGCGCTTCGCCGATGGCGTGATCGGACTTGGCTTGCAGCGCGGCGAGCGGGTCGCGATCTATCTCGAGAAGCGGTTCGAAATGGTGGCGGCGGCGTTCGGCGCTTCGGCTGCCGGCGGCGTGTTCGTTCCGATCAACCCGCTCCTGAAGCCGGAGCAGGTCGGGCACATCCTGCGCGACTGCAACGTGCGGGTGCTGGTCACTTCGCGTGAACGCTTCAACGTGCTGTCCCCCACGCTTTCGCAATGCCACGACTTGCGCAACGTCGTGCTTACCGAAGCCGGCTCGCCCGTGCAGCAGATGCCGGGTCTGGCCTGCCACGGATGGTTTTCGGCCGCGAATGCGCCCGCGGTGGCACCCTGGCACCGCGTGATCGACGTCGACATGCTGTCGATCCTCTACACATCGGGCAGCACCGGCAAGCCCAAGGGCGTCGTCCTGTCGCATCGAAACATGGTCGCCGGAGCACAGAGCGTGGCGAGCTACCTGGACAACCAGCGCGATGACGTGTTGCTGGCAGCACTGCCTCTGTCCTTTGACGCCGGCTTCAGCCAGCTCACGACCGCGTTTCACGCCGGTGCGCGCGCTGTACTCATCAATTACCTGCTGCCAAAGGACGTGTTGAACGCGGTCGTGCGCGAGAAGGTCACCGGGCTGACTGCAGTGCCGCCCCTCTGGATCCAACTGACGCAGCTCAAGTGGCCGAGGACGGTCACCGATCACCTGCGCTATGTCGCCAATACCGGGGGCCGCATGCCGTTCGAGACGTTGAAGCTGCTGCGTGGTGCGCTTCCGAAGACCGAGGTGTTCCTCATGTATGGCTTGACCGAGGCCTTCCGGGCGACTTATCTGCCGGCCGACGAGGTGGATCGACGACCGGACTCGATCGGCAAGGCGATCCCTAACTCCGAGGTACTGGTGCTGAGGGAAGACGGCACTCGATGCGCGGCAAACGAACCCGGCGAGCTCGTTCAGCGCGGAGCGCTGGTGGGGATGGGGTACTGGAACGATCCTGAGAGAACGGCGGAGCGCTATCGGCCGCTTCCGGGGCGCGAAGCCGGCCTCGTGCAGCCCGAGATCGCAGTGTTCTCGGGTGACACGGTTCGTATGGACGAAGAGGGATTCCTTTATTTCGTCGGCCGGCGCGACGAGATGATCAAGACCTCGGGGTATCGCGTCAGTCCGAACGAGGTCGAGGAAGTGATCTATGCGACCCAGCTCGTGAGCGAGTGCGCTGCGCTCGGCGTGCCCCATCCTTCGCTCGGTCACGCGATCGTCGTGGTGGCAACGCCGAAGGCGGGGACCGAGCTCTCGGCGCAAGCGTTGCTATCCAGCTGCCGCGACCGGCTGCCCGCCTACATGGTGCCAACGCACGTTGATATCCGTCCCGGATCACTCCCACGCAATCCAAACGGCAAGATCGACCGCAAGGCGCTGGCCGCCGACTTTGTCAACCTGCAACAGGGAAACATGTGATGACCGAGCACGGACAGCGATTCGGTCTGTTCGCGGTTCAGGACGATGAGCTTCTGGTCGGCGGAATTCGCCTGTCCCAGCTCGCCGCCCGCGTCGGCGGTGTTCCCTTCTATGCCTATGACCGCGCGTTGATCAGCCGGCGGGTTTCCGACCTGCGCGCGGCGCTTCCAAATTCAATCGACCTGCACTACGCGGTCAAGGCGAATCCGATGCCGGCGGTCGTCGCGCATTTCGCCTCGGTTGTCGACGGGCTCGATGTCGCGTCGGCAGGAGAACTGCGCGTTGCGCTCGATTCAGGCGCGGTGCCGGATGCCATCAGCTTTGCCGGCCCGGGTAAGCGACAGCCGGAACTGGTCGCGGCGGTCGCAGCGGGCATCCTGATTAATGTCGAATCGATGCGGGAGATCGTCCTGCTGGAACAGATCTCGCAACGCCTTGCGCGGCCAGCGCGGGTCGCGGTACGCGTGAATCCGGACTTCGAACTCAAGTCATCCGGGATGAAGATGGGCGGCGGGCCCAAACAGTTCGGGATCGACGCCGAGCTCGTGCCGGACGCGCTGGGCGAAATCGCGCGACGCGGTCTTGCCTTCGAAGGTTTTCACATCTTCTCGGGGTCGCAAAGCCTGCGCGCGGCTTCCATCAGCGAGGCGCAGGTCAAGGCGTTCGAATTGAGTGTGCGGCTCGCGCAGTCTGCGCCGGCACCGCTACGGTCGATAAACCTTGGTGGTGGCTTCGGGATCCCGTACTTCCCGGGCGAGGCCCCGCTCGACGTTCGCCCAATCGGCGAGAACCTCGCACAGCTCGTGCAGCGCGCGCGTCGCGAGCTTGGCGGTGTCAGGCTCGTGATCGAACTGGGGCGCTACCTCGTCGGCGAAGCCGGGATCTTCGTTTCGCGCGTCATCGATCGCAAGTTCTCGCGCGGAGAGGTGTTCCTCGTGGTCGACGGCGGTCTGCACCACCATCTTGCCGCGTCGGGGAATTTCGGCCAGGTGATACGCAAGAACTATCCGGTCTGCAATGGCACGCGTGTTTTCGGCGGACCGCGGGAGACCGTTTCGGTGGTCGGCCCGTTGTGCACGCCACTCGACTTGCTCGGCGATCGGGTCGAGATTGGCGCTGCCAACACGGACTCATTGATAGTCGTGCTCCAGTCGGGCGCCTATGGACTTACCGCAAGCCCGACTCGATTCCTCAGTCATCCCGAACCTGTCGAGGTGCTCGTCTGAGCAGCGCCCGAACGGCGCGCGGACTCACCCGACCGTGAGTGGATGACCTCGCAACCCGCTCGCTGCGAGGCCATAGTGGCGCAGGATCGTTGGCGCGATGTCCAGGATCGAAACCTTGTCCTTGACCTCGCGATGCGTGCCCGTCTGGATCCAGAAGCAGCCGTCGGGGTGATGGCCGCCGCTCTTTGTCGCCTCGAGTTCACGGAAATGGGCGAAGAAGTTCTCCGGTGCGGCTGCGCCATCGGCGGAGAAATCGATCTTTGTGTCGCTCGCAAGGGCGGCATAGACCTGTGATCCGAAGATCAGCTTCTCAGGGGTTTCGCCATCCGCGACGTCGAATAGCTGCTTGCCGTTGACGCTCGGCAGCGTCAGCGCGGCTTCCGCGGACCTGCGCTCCTCGGGAGTGGCGAACGTCAGGATGTACTGATGTGCCATGACCGGTTGGATAACTTTGGCACGAACCTGCAGGCGCTGCAGGAGCCCGTCCAGATCGAGAGGCCTGTAGTAGTGACGCCCGCCGCGACCCTCAAAGGCGACATAGGCCTGTTGACTGAGCGCAGTTGCGAACATGATGCGCGCACCGAGACTCTCGGCGACCCGCATGATGCGACCGAGCTGCCGATCCATCGAAACGTAACCGAACCGGACTGCGCCCGCGTACGCACTCCGATCGGCATCGGAGACGGGTTCACTGAATCGCTCGGGCTCGAGGTAGCGCCAGTACGCGTGCTGGAGGTGAGCCGTGCTGTTGCTGAAGTACGTTGCGAACTCGGGACGGTGCTTCCTATAAAGATGAAGGAAAACGTCGAGAAGAATCAAGTCGAGGATCTGTACTCGGCGCCAGGCCACCGGAGTGGAGGACACGCGCTCAGCCGCCAGTTGCTTCAGCGCCGCGAGGATGGTCGCCGGGCGCAGGCCGTTTGACAGGAGAAAGGAAAAGACCCTGATCAGTTCACCGCGACTCCACGGTGTGCCCCTTTGCTCCTGCACTGCCTTTGCGAGGAAGGATCGAAACGTCTCCAACTCAGTCGGATAGGCATGCTGGTCGTCGTTCCAAGGGTCAGGCAGAAAGACCGAGCCGGAATGCTTGAACTCGCGGCAGTTCATGCTGGAGAAGTTCATGACCCGGCGACCGCTGTCGATCAGCATCTCCCACACGCTGGGAAACGGTTTGTTCGCACCCTCGGAAAGGCGAAACACGCCGTGCTCGCGGAACGGCACGCCGGTATGGAGCGAGTACCACTGGATCCACGGCTCGAGGTAGGGGGCCTTGAGTTCGTCGGCCTCCGTGACACAGACCGTCGAACTGGCCCGCAGGCGAGCGAAGTTGGGAAGATCACCCGACTTGACCCACTGCTCGATCAGTCGAGGGCACAATTCATTGAACTCGATGAGGATGATGGGTTGGGTTGCCATGTCCGGCTCGACGCGGATGCCGCAATGATGCTAACAGCGGGGCCACCGACTGGATATGTGAAGGACGGATGGGATGGCGACCGATTCGGCTGAACTGTCCGTTGGCTGATCCGGATGTCGCGACGTTGCCGAATTTTCACAATAAGAAATGCTAATAGCAAAAAGGCGTGATCACGCTGAGATGTTATGCCAGACTGATGAATCGCAAAAGTCTGGTGGCGGTTTGCTGAATCCGCCCCAGCGGCTGTCAAGAACGAGCGGTACCGTGTTTTCCGCTGCGCCTCGGTCCCGAGCGCGGCAGTACATCAGGTCGGCATGACAGGCGGGCCATCGATCATGGCCCTCGGTGGGAACTGCTTCGATTTGGGGGGCAAGTGGTTCGGGTATTTCGTCACCATGTCCCGGTCGGATCAGTCGTGCAGATCGTGGCCGAGGGTCTGCTGCTCTTCGCCTCGGTCCTCCTCGCGGTTGCCATTCAGCTGTCTCCATACGGCATGGATGTGGCCACGGCCCTGGTGCCTGCGGCCACATTTGCTGCCTTGATGACAGGTCTTATCTCCGCGTTCGGGTTGTATCGACGCGAATTCGGTGTCACCACGTTTGCGCAGACGGTCGGCCGGATCGTGTTGGCCCTCGGTATCGGTCTTCCGGTCGCATATCTCGTGTTCACGGCGCTTCCGAACGGGGCGCCCCTCAGGCCGGTACTCGGATACGCGCTGCTGTATGCGTTCTGCGGCCTCGTGCTGGTGCGGCAGTCGGTTCAGGTATTCAGCCGACTTGGGGTGGGTGCCAAGCGGGTCTTGATCGTTGGCACCGGGACCGAGGCCGTTACTGTGGAAGAGAGTCTCAAGACCCTGCGCCACCCACGCTTCGATGTCGTCGGCTTCTATCAGACCAGCTCCACCAGTGCCGCGGTGGTCGAGGACGACCGCATGGTGCCGCGCTCGATCCCGTTAATCGAGGTCGTCAAGCGGCTCGACATCAAGGAAGTTATCGTGGCGGTGCGTGAACAGCGCGGCGGAGTTCTCCCTCTGCGTGAACTGCTCGAGTGTCGTGTGCGCGGAATTCTCGTGACCGATCTTTCCGGCTTCTACGAGCGAGTCCGTGGCGAAGTGCCAATCGACTCGCTGAAGGCGAGCTGGCTTATCTATGCGAACGGCTTCGAGCAAGGGAGTCTCCGCACGCTGATCAAGCGTGCATTCGACCTGCTCGCGGCGTTTGTATTGTTCGTCGTAACCCTGCCGCTGATGCTTCTCACGGCCCTTGCGATCAAGCTCGAGAGCCCGGGCCCGGTCATCTATAGGCAGGAGCGCGTCGGACGGGCGGGAAGCCCGTTCACGGTGCTGAAGTTCCGCAGCATGCGCAACGATGCGGAAAAGGACGGCATCGCCCGGTGGGCATCAGTCGGCGACCCGCGCGTGACGCGAGTAGGTCGCCTGATCCGCAAAACGCGTATCGACGAGCTGCCCCAGCTGCTGAACGTACTGCGGGGCGAGATGAGCTTCGTGGGACCGCGTCCGGAGCGGCCCAATTTCGTGGCTCAGCTCAAAGAGCAGATCCCCTTCTACGACCTGCGCCACAGCGTCAAACCGGGCCTGACCGGATGGGCGCAAGTCAGGTACTCATATGGTGCCTCGGTCGAGGACGCACGGACCAAGCTCCAGTTCGATCTCTATTATGTGAAGAACCATTCGCTGTTCCTCGATGTACTGATCCTTTTCGAAACCGTTCGCGTCATCATGTTTCGCGAAGGGGCGCACTGAACCGTCGATGACGTAGCGGTGCGATCGCGTGCCGCAGTCGCGGCGGCGCGGTCGGTCGATGCTTTGAATTGCCGCGAGGGCCTGTCACGGCCCGGCCGCAGAGTCCATACCTCCCGTGAATCCGAACTGGCACCTGAACCCGGCGGTCTGGTCCTACGGCATCGCGGCGCTGGCGTTCAGCATCTTCTCGATTCAGCTCGTCGCGGCCCGCCGGGGCCGTCAGCGCGCCGCTTACCTCCTTGCAGGCATCGTCCTGAGCGCCGCCTGGGCCGCATGCGCGACCGCCTACAGCTTGTTCGTCGCGCAGCCGTGGTGGCACCTGGTCCACTTCTTCGACGCACTCCGCATCGGCACCTTTCTGGCTTTTCTGCTGGTCGTGACCATGAGGACCGGGCGCGATTCCTCGCCTGGGGGCGTCCATCCACAGCTGCCTCGCGCGAGGCTGTTCGGACTGGCGGCATTCGTCCTTCTCACCTTGGTAGTCGCCGAGCCTCCGCCAGTGCCGCTCGTCGGCGAAAGCCGGGCAACGACTCTGGCATTCGGACTACTGCTGGCGCGCACCGTACTGGGGCTCGTGCTTGTCGAGCAGCTGTTTCGCCGCACGCAACCGAGCTGGCGCTGGAACGTACGCCCGCTCTGCCTCGGACTGGCTGGTCTCTTTCTCTATGACCTCGTGCTCTTCGCCGACGCACTGCTCTATCGAGGGATGGATCCGAACATCTGGACTGCGCGCGGCGTCGTCGACGCGCTCGTGATTCCATTGCTGGCCCTGGCCGCGACACGCAACCGCGATTGGAACCTTGCGGTCAGCATGTCGCGTTCGTTCATTTCAGGTTCGACGGCGCTCTTCGCGTCCGGCAGCTATCTGCTGGCCATCGCGGGAGTCGGATACTACGTTCGCGACTTCGGCGGTTCCTGGGGGCGGGCGCTCGAGATCGTGCTGCTCTTCGGCGCGCTGCTCCTGCTGGTGCTCGTTCTCGTCTCCGGCACCTTCCGCTCGAAGCTGCGGGTGCTGACCAGCAAGCACTTTTTCGCGTACCGCTACGACTACCGCGAAGAGTGGTTGCGCATCACGCAGGCACTGTCCGCGGCGAGCGCTACCACCACTCCACAGCTCTGCATTCGCGCTCTCGCCGAGCTCGTCGAAAGTCCGGGCGGGGCGCTGTGGCTGCGCCGCGGCGACGACGGCTTCGTCCCGACTGCCGAGCTCAACATGTCGCTGGCGACGGCGGTCGAGCCGCTGCATGGCGGCTTGGCCGAATTCATCAGCCGCACGGGCTGGGTCGTTGATCTCGACGAGTTTCGTGCGCGACCAGGAGCCTATCTCGGCTTCGAGGCGCCGGAGTGGCTGGCGGCGATACCCGGCGCCTGGCTGGTTGTCCCGCTGCCGAACGGCGAGGCCCTGAGCGGATTCGTTGTGCTGGCTCGCCCGCGCGTCCGGATCGAGCTCAACTGGGAGGTATTGGATCTCCTCAAGACCGCCGGTCATCAGGTCGGCAGCTACCTTGCGTTGCTGCAGGCGGGGGAGGCGTTGCTCGAAGCGCGCAAGTTCGAAGCTTTCAACCGGATGTCGGCGTTCGTCGTGCACGACCTAAAGAATCTGGTGGCGCAACTGCAGCTGCTTCTGCATAACGCGCAACGGCACCACGACAATCCGGACTTCCAACGGGACATGCTGGGGACCGTGGAGCACGTCGCTGGCCGAATGAATCAGCTGATGAAGCAGCTGCGCGCTGGTGCGACACCAGTCGAGAGTCCCCAGTCGATCGACCTGGCAACCATCGCCCGCCGGGTGCAGGCGAACCGGGCTCGCGTTGGCGGCGGAGTCGAACTCGACCTGGATCTGGGCGTCTACGTCGTCGGGCATCAGGACCGGCTCGAACGCGTCGTCGGGCATCTGGTGCAGAACGCCGTGGATGCCGTGGGCGATAATCCCCGCGTCCGTATTCGGGTGTTTCGCAGCGACCAAGAAGGTGTCGTGGAAATTGCCGACAACGGAGTCGGCATGACACCCGAGTTCGTCCGCGAGCGGCTGTTCCGTCCATTCCAGACCACGAAGAAGCTGGGAATGGGCATCGGCGCGTACGAAAGCCTGCAATACGTGAACGCGCTCGGCGGACGGATCACTGTGGAGAGCGAGCCCGGTCGAGGGACGACCGTCAGCGTGCGTCTTCCGATCGCCGTCGAGCTTCAGTTGAAGATCGCGCAGGAGGAATCAGCGTGACGGAGAAGCGCCGCCCGCTGCTCATTGTCGAGGACGATCCGGCGCTGCAGACGCAGATGAAGTGGGCGCTCGACGCCTACGATGTCGCGGTCGCGAGCAACTGCGACGAAGCGATGGCGCAGATGCGCCGCCTCGAACCGGCGGTCGTGACGCTCGACCTCGGGCTTCCCCCGACACCTGACGATCCGGCGGGCGGCTTTCAAGCGCTGCGGGAAATCCTCAGCCAGGCGCCGGACACGAAGGTGATCGTGCTGACCGGGCAGAACGACCGAGCAAATGCGTTGCAGGCGGTGGCGCGGGGAGCCTACGACTTCCTTGCCAAGCCTTTCGATCTCGAGGTGCTCGCGCTGACGATCGAGCGTGCGTTTCGTCTGCACGAACTGCACGAGGAGAACAAGCGCCTGCAGGCGAACCGCGTTTCCGCTTCGCTCGGGGGAATCATCACCCAGGATCCCGAGATGATGAGGCTATGCCGCATGATCGAGAAGGTGGCACCGACCGGGGCTACTCTGCTGATCGTCGGCGAATCGGGAACCGGCAAGGAACTGCTCGCGCGCGGCGCGCACGACGCTTCGCCGAGGCGCGCTCATCGATTCGTAGCGATCAATTGCGCGGCGATTCCCGAGACCTTACTCGAGAGCGAGCTGTTCGGCTACGAGAGGGGTGCCTTCACCGGTGCTGCCAAGCAGACGCCCGGGAAAATCGAGGTCGCGCATCGGGGCACGCTGTTTCTCGACGAGATCGGGGATCTTCCTGTCGCACTGCAGGCCAAACTGCTGCGCTTTCTGCAGGAGCGGCGGATCGAGAGATTGGGAGGACGCGAGGAGATCGCGGTCGACGTGAGAGTGGTGTGCGCGACGCACCGCAACCTCAAGGCATTGATCGCCGACGGCAAGTTCCGCGAGGACCTCTATTACCGCCTGGCGGAGATCGTGATCGAGGTTCCGCCGTTGCGTGTCCGCGCCGGCGACGCTAGCCTGCTGGCACACGCGTTCGTGCAGAAGCTCGGGGCCGAGATGAAACGAGGGACGTTGACCCTGGCCCCCGACGCCATCGACGCGATCGAACGCCATCGCTGGCCCGGCAACGTCCGCGAACTGGAGAACGTGATCAAGCGCGCGGTGATCATGACCGAAGGTGGCGTGATGCATGCCGCCGATATCGGCCTTGGCGAGGCCGCCAGCAACGGCAGCGAAAACCTGAATCTGCGCTGGGTGCGCGACGAAGCCGAGCGGCATGCGCTGCTGCGTGCGCTCGGTCGCACCAACAACAACCTGAGCCGTGCTGCGGACGTGCTCGGGATCAGCCGTCCAACGCTGTATGACTTGATGCATCGCTTCGGATTGAAGTAAGCGGCGCGGCCGATGCAGATCAGGATTCGGATATTCGATCGTGTGCGTCATGCAGGACGTGCGCTATCGCTGCTTCTCTGGGCGTTTGGCCTTGCCGTAGCGCTCGCGGGCTGCAACAAGGACAGCCCGGAGTCGCTCGTGGCATCGGCGCGCGACTATGCAGCGAAGGGCAACTACAGCGCGGCGGTAATCCAGCTCAAGAACGCCTTGCAGCAGGCACCGAACAACAGCGAGGCTCGTTTCCTGCTGGGAATCGCTTTGCTCGAGACGCATGATCCCGCATCGGCCGAGAAGGAACTGCGACGGGCCCTGGAGCTCAAGCAGCCGGAAGACAAGGTGTTGCCTGCGCTTGCGCGCAGCCTGTTCGAGATGCGCGATTTCGGCGCTCTGTTCAAGGAATTCGGCGAGCGCCAGTTCAACGACCCATCTGTCGAGGCGCGTGTGCGGACGTATCTCGGCGAGGCCTACCTGGCCGGTGGGGACTCAGGTGGCGCGGCAGCGAGCTTCGACGCGGCCCTGAAGGCGGTGCCCGATTATCCGGCCGCCCTCGTGGGGCAGGTGAGGCTCGCGTTGCGCGATGGGCGTATCGACGATGCGACCAGGATAGCGGACGTCGTGATCAAGGCGTCGCCGCAGTCCGGCGAGGCGTACGCCCTGAAAGCAGATGCATTGCTCGCCACCGGCGACCGTGAGGGCGCCAAGGCTCTGCTGCACAAAGCCCTGCAGGTGGATCCCACGTCGCTTCCGGCGCACTTCTCGCTGGTTTCGCTTGCACTGGACGAGGGCGCATTCGAAGCCGCAGCCGCACAGCTCGAGGCCGCGCGCAAGGTCGCGCGCGGCGACTTGCGCATCGTCTACTTCGACGCCTTGCTCGCGTATCGGAAGGGGGATTTGAGCAAGGCGCGCGATTCCGTTCTCCGCGTACTGAAGAGTGCGCCCGATCACGTTCCCAGTCTGGTGCTCGCCGGGGCGATCGAACTGCAAGCGGGGCAACTGGCGACCGCGGAGGACAGCCTGCGGCGCGCCTTGGCTCGCGCTCCGGGACACATCGGCGCGCGGCGGCTGCTCGTGGCGACATTGCTGCGGTCGGGACAGCCGGCGCGTGCTCTGGAGGCGTTGCAGCCGCTGGTAGGGGGCGGCGTCGAGCCTTCGCCGCCAATGCTCATGCTCGCCGGTGAAACGTATCTCGCAAACGGCGACCTGGGCCAGGCCTCGTCGTACTTCGAGCGGGCCGCGCAGGTTGACGGAGAGGGCACTGCGGCGCGCACGAGGCTCGGGCAGATCGCGATAGCACGCGGGCACGTGGAGGAGGGGATCCACGAACTCGAGGCAGCTGCGAGCGCAGACTCCAAGGACAACCAGGCCGACATTGCTCTGGTGATGAGCCACCTGCGGCGTCGCGACATGACCAAGGCACTTGCGGCGGCACAGGCGCTGACGAAAAAGCAGCCGACCAACCCGGTTTCGTTCCAGTTGCTCGGCAGCGTGCAGGCGCTGCAAAAGGACAACGCCGGTGCGCGTGCAAGCTTCGAGCGCGCGCTGGAAATCGCTCCGACCTTCCTCCCGGCCGCATTCAGCCTGGCAAATCTCGACCTGGCCGAGAAAAAGACCGACGCGGCGCGCAAGCGCCTTGCCGCGATGCTGGAGAAGGATCCGAAGAACGAGCAGATCATCCTCGCTCAGGCGGAAGTCGAGCTTCGCAGCGGCGCACCGAGCAAGGATGTCGTGGCATTGCTGCAGAAGGCGATCAACGCCAACCCGCAATCCTCGAACGCGCGCATCGCGCTGATCAACCACCATCTTCGGAACAAGGACCCGCGGGCCGCGCTTGCAGCAGCACAGGACGCGGCCGCTGCTCTGCCCAAAGATACGCGCGTGATCGAGGCGCTCGCGTTCGCCCAGGAAGCGGCAGGAGAGACAAACCTCGCCATCGACTCGATCAACCGTCTGATCCAGATGCGCCCGGGCCTCGCCGAGCCGCTGCTCCATCTGGCGGCATTGCAGGCGAAGGGACGAAACTACGATCGCGCGATCGAGACGCTGCAGCGCGCTCAGAAAATCGCGCCGGAGAATCGCCAGATCGATCGTGACCTCGTGGCGACGATGCTGAACCAGGGCAAGCCCGATCTGGCGCTCAAGCAGACGCGGGATCTGCAGACCCGGGCGCCAAAGTTCGCTGGCGGCTACATCCTGGAAGGAGATGTGCACGTCACGCAGAAGAGATGGACCGAGGCGGAGCGTGCCTACCGCGACGCGCTCAAGCTGGACCCGGATTCGGGGTCTGTTGCCGTCAAGGTCGTGTCGGCGACGCTCGCCGGTGGCAAGTCCGCCGAAGCGGATGCCTTCGCGACGCGCTGGTTGGCAGATCACCCGCGTGACACCGCGTTGCGCATGATGCTTGCCGATCGCGCGCTGCGTGCCCGCGACTACAAGAATGCGAGCGCGCGATACGAGGCTGTGCTGTCGATCGAACCGAACAACGTCGTCGCGTTGAACAACCTCGCATGGATAGGCGGCGAAACCGGAGATGCGAAGGCGGTCTCCTATGCCGAGCGCGCGGCCAAACTCGCGCCGGAAAGTGCGTCTGTGCTCGAGACCTTGGGCACGCTGCTGGTCAAGCAGGGCGATTCGAAGCGGGGGCTCGAGTACCTCTCCAGAGCGCGTGAACTCGCGCCAGCACGCTACGACGTGCGCCTGAGCTACGCGCGTGCGCTGGCGGCCAGCGGGCAGAAGGATGCCGCACGCAAGGAACTGCGCGAAATCGCCGAGGCAAGGGACGACGTGGCCGAAAAACGCGCCGCGGCAGAAATGCTGCAGAAACTATGAAATGGCGGGGCGGCAAAACCTTCTCCTTCAGCACCAAAGGAAACTCATGACGGTAGTTGCAGTTGTCGGTCTCGGTTACGTCGGGCTGCCACTCGCGGTCGAATTCGGGAAGAAGCACCGCACGATTGGCTTCGACCTCTCGCAAGCGAAGGTCGACGCGTACAAGCGTCATGTCGATCCGACCGGCGAAGTCAGTACGGCGGATCTGAAGGCCGCTGCACGGCTCGAGCCCACCACCGATCCGCAGGCGCTCAAGCAGGCTGACTTCATCGTCGTCGCGGTACCGACGCCGGTCGACGACGCGCACCAGCCCGACTTCTCGCCTCTCGTGGGTGCCAGCCGGTCGGTTGGCGAGAACCTCAAGCGCGGCGCCGTCGTTTGCTACGAGTCGACGGTCTATCCCGGTGCGACGGAAGAGGTTTGTATTCCGATCCTCGAGCGACATTCGGGCCTGAAGTGGAAGCAGGACTTCTTCGTCGGGTATTCGCCGGAGCGCATCAATCCCGGCGACAAGGAACACACGCTGACGCGCATCACGAAAGTGGTTTCAGGCGACAGCGCCGCAACCCTCGAGACGGTAGCAACGATGTACGGGAGCGTCGTGACGGCGGGCGTTTACAAGGCGTCGAGCATCAAGGTGGCCGAGGCCGCCAAGGTCATCGAGAACACCCAGCGTGACCTCAATATCGCGTTGATGAACGAATTGGCGCTCATATTCCATCGGATAGGCATCGACACCCTCGAGGTTCTGCAGGCTGCCGGAACCAAGTGGAATTTCCTGCCGTTCCGCCCCGGACTGGTAGGCGGGCATTGCATTGGCGTCGATCCGTACTACTTGACGCACAAGGCCGACATGCTCGGATATCACCCGCAGGTGATCCTGGCCGGCCGGCGCATCAACGACGGCATGGGCAAGTACATCGCCGAGCAGACGGTCAAGCACATGATCCAGAACGGGTTCGGCGTCAAGGGCGCGGACGTGACCGTCCTCGGCCTCACGTTCAAGGAGAACTGCCCCGACCTGCGGAATTCGAAGGTCATCGACGTGATCCGCGAACTGCGCTCGTACGGCGTGCAAGTGCACGTGCACGATCCGGTTGCGGAGCCGGCGGAGGCGCTGCACGAATATGGGATCGAACTGACGCCATGGGAGAACCTGCCGAAGGCGTCGGCGATGGTTGCCGCGGTCGCACACAGCCAGTACAAGCAGCGGTCCGTGGAGGACATGATCACGCGCCTGGTTCCCGGCGGGCTGTATGTCGACGTCAAATGCCAGGCCGATGCGGCGGCCTTGCGCGCCCGCGGCGCGTGCGTCTGGAGGCTTTGAGCCGATGCCCTTCGCGCCGGAGGTAGCCGCGAGGCGCCGTCGTTGGCTCGTGACCGGCACGGCGGGTTTCATCGGCTCGCACCTGCTCGAAGAGCTCCTTCGTCTCGGGCAAGAGGTGGTCGGTCTCGACAACTTTGCCACCGGCAAGCGCGCGAACCTGGACGAGGTGCGCGATATCGTCGGCGCGGCGGCCTGGCAGCGCTTCGAATTCATCGAAGCCGACATCGTCGATCCGGCTGCCTGCGCACGTGCCTGCCGTGGCGTGGAGATCGTTCTCCACCAGGCCGCGCTGGGATCCGTGCCGCGGTCGATCGAATCCCCGCTGGTGACGCACGCGGCGAATGCGACCGGATTCGTCAACATGCTGGTCGCCGCACGCGACGCGAAGGTCGGCAGGTTCGTGTATGCGGCATCGAGTTCCACCTACGGTGACCACCCTGGGCTGCCCAAGGTCGAAGACCGGATCGGACGACCGTTGTCACCCTACGCGGTGACCAAGTACCTGAACGAACTCTATGCCGACGTGTTCGCGCGCTGCTACGGCATGCAGACGATCGGGTTGCGCTACTTCAACGTCTTCGGCTCGCGCCAGGATCCGGAAGGCCCCTATGCGGCGGTCATTCCGCGCTGGGCGCGCTCGATACTGGCGGGAAGTCCCTGCACCATCAACGGCGACGGCGAGTCCTCGCGGGACTTCAGCTATGTGGCGAACGCGGTACAGGTGAACCTGCTTGCAGCCCTGGTCGCGCGCAGCGATGCCGTGAACGAGGTCTACAACGTCGCGGTCGGTGACCGGACGACGCTGAACGAATTGCACGCGCTGCTCGGCGAGGCGATCCGCGGGCACCGGCCTTCGGTCCATGTCGCGCCGCCGGTGCACGCGCCGTTCCGCGCTGGCGACGTCCGCCACTCGCAGGCCGATATCGGCAAGGCGAAGCGGCTCCTCGGTTACGCGCCGACTCATGATGTCCGTTCCGGCCTCGATGAGGCGGTCGAGTGGTACATCAGGCATTTCGCGCCGAGCGCGGCCGCGGCTCAGGCCTGAGCGCCAACTTGCGAGCGGCGGCGACACCTTCCGCCCGCTCCCGTCGCCCGAGATGTACCTGCCTGAGCGCGCTCATGGGGGTCGCGCTGCTCGTCGGCGCCGCGCCTCCGGCGCAGGCACAGAGGAGCGCTATCGAGCGGGTCAAGGCCGGTGTCGTTGTGGTCGGGACGTTTCAGCGCACGCGGTCGCCGCCGTTCCGCTTTCTCGGGACCGGATTCGCGGTTGACGACGGAGGATCGATCGCGACCAATGCTCACGTCGTCGCAGAGCGGCTGAAGGACGACACGGACCCGGAAGTATTCGCGATCATGCTTCCGTCGACCACGGCGGGTCAGGCGACGGTGGTCGAAGTGACGCGATCGGCCGTCGACGAAGAGCACGATCTTGCGGTGCTCAAGCTCAAGACGGGCCGGTTGCCGCCGCTGCGCCTGAGCGAAGACGATGCGGTGAGCGACGGCGATGAATTCCTTTTCACGGGCTTTCCGATCGGCGCGGTGCTCGGTCCCATTGCCGCAACCCATCGCGCCATGATTTCTGCCGTCACTCCCATCGTCATCCCGGTGCCCACAGGCGACCGGCTCGATCCGAGCCTCGTGCGGCGCCTGCAGCGCGGTCCCTTCCCCGTGTACCAGCTCGATGGCACCGCCTATCCGGGCAACAGCGGCAGCCCGCTCTACGACCGGCAGACCGGCACGGTAGTCGGTATCGTCAACATGGTATTTGTGAAAGGTCTGAAGGAGAATGCGCTGGCGCAGCCGTCGGGCATCTCCTACGCGATTCCAATCCGGCACCTGCGCGAGCTACTCGCCAGGATGCGCTGACGGCGCGTCTTCGGGACTGGACGCGAGGCCGTGGAAATGGGAACTTCGGTCTATCAGATTGCCAAGACGCTGGTCTTGCCGCCGGCGAGCCCGCTGATCGTCGCGGCGATCGGCATCGCGATGATGAGGCGCTGGCCTGCCGGTGCACGCGCCATTCTCGGGGTGGCGTGGCTGGTGATGTTTGCGCTCTGCACGCCGGTGGTTGCGGCGTGGCTGCAGGTCGTCGCCGGCACGGAGCGGCCCGTCGATGCGGCCGAACTGAAGTCGGCCCAGGCGATCGTGATTCTTGCGGGCGGGTTGCGCACCGACGCCCCCGAGTATGGCGGGGACACGCTGGGGACGCTGACGCTGGAGCGGACCCGGTATGGAGCGCGCCTCGCACGATCGACGGGTCTGCCGGTGCTGGTCACCGGCGGCCGCCCGCCGTTCGCGACGCGGGCCGAGGCCGAGGTGATGCGGGATGCACTGGAGCAGGAGTTCGGGGTCCCGGTCCGATGGGTGGAAACCGCGTCTCGCGATACCCGGTCAAACGCACGCAACTCGGCAGCCATCCTCCTGCCTCTGCAGATAAAACGGATCGCGCTCGTAATGCACGGTTTCGACGTCGAGCGCGCGGTCGCCGAGTTCCGCGCAGCGGGCTTCGAGGTCATCCCTGCACCGACGTCGCTGCCACGCCCGCGTGTCGAGGCATTTGGCGATGTGTTGCCGCAAGCCGCGGCACTGCAAGGGTCGTATTACGCGCTGTACGAACTGGCGGGACTGATGGTTCGCGAGGTGCGCTGAATCGTCCTCAGTGGAAGTCGCGCGACGGAGCGTTCAGCCGGCCGAGCAGCGGCGAGTGATCGACCAGGCGCTGCGCGATCACATGGATCACAGGCACGCCGGGCGTGTCGGTGCGCTCGACATGGCCATAGACGGTGAGCAGCGTCGAGCCGAGCAGTTCGCGCCGATATTCTTCCGCGGTGGTACGCCAGACCACGACGTTGATCGTGCCGGTTTCGTCCTCCAACGTCACGAAGGTGACTCCGCTGGCCGTCGACGGACGCTGGCGGCATGTAACGATGCCGGTGGTGCGAATCAGCTGCTTGTGGCGCATGCGGCCGATGGCGGCCGCCGGGACGAGTCGCATCGAATCGAAACGGCCGCGCAACAGCGCGAGGGGATGCCGCCGCAGGGTGAGTGACGTGCGGTCGTAATCGGCGACGATATTCTGGCCTTCGCTGGGCGCCCGCAGGTTGACCTTGCTTTCGCGGACGGGTGCGCCCGCCGTCAGCGGCGCAGTGCCTGGCGCGTCGGCTGCCAGACCCAGCGCGGCCCACAACGCCTGACGTCGATGCCCGGTCAATGATGCGAACGCATCGGCCGCAGCGAGCGCATTGAGTTCGCCACGGTCGAGAGCGGCGCGGCGACCGAGATCGGCCAGGTCGGCAAATGCGCGCTGGTTGCGCGCGGTGACGAGGCGCTGCGCCGCAGCTTCGCTGAATCCGCTCACGAGTTCCAGGCCGAGCCGGACCGCGGGCCGGCCCGGGCCATCGGACATCGGTTCGAGCACGCAGGTCCAGTCGCTCACCGTGACGTCGATCGGGCGCACCTCCACGCCGTGCTTCTGCGCGTCGCGCACGATCTGTGCCGGCGCATAGAAACCGAGAGGTTGCGAGTCGAGCAGCGCAGCGCAGAACGCCGCCGGTTCGTGGCACTTGAGCCACGAGGAGGAATACACGAGCAGCGCGAAACTTGCCGCGTGGCTTTCCGGAAAACCGTACTCGCCGAAGCCCTGGATCTGGCGGTAGATCTGTTCCGCGTATTCGGCCGTGTAGCCGCGTGCCAGCATGCCGTGGATGAGCTTGTCGCGGAACGGCCCGATGCCGCCCTTGCGTTTCCATGCCGCCATCGCGCGCCGCAGCTTGTCGGCCTCGCCGGGCGTGAAGCCCGCGGCCACGACGGCAAGCTGCATCACCTGTTCCTGGAAGATCGATACACCCAGGGTTCGCTCGAGCACCACCTCGACTTCCTTGGAGGGGTAGGTCACTTCTTCGATCTTCTGCCGTCGCTTCAGGTAAGGGTGCACCATGCCGCCCTGGATCGGGCCCGGGCGCACGATCGCGACTTCGATCACCAGGTCGTAGAACTTGCGCGGCCGCAGGCGCGGCAGCATGTTCATCTGCGCGCGCGATTCGACCTGGAACACGCCCAGCGAGTCGCCGTCGCACAGCATGTCGTACACGCGCTCGTCTTCCGAGGGGATCGCGTCGAGGTCGAGCGAACGATTTCCCTGCCGGTAAGCAAAGCCGCCCGCCGGCACGACGGCTTGCGGGTGGTTTGCATAGAACCCGTTGACGTGATCGAACGCGCGCCGGATGCACGACAGCATGCCGAGCGCGAGCACGTCGATCTTCAACAGGCCGAGCGCATCGAGATCATCCTTGTCCCACTGGATCACGGTGCGGTCGGCCATCGCGGCGTTTTCGATCGGCACCAGGCGATCGAGGCGATCGCGCGCGATCACGAAACCGCCCGAGTGCTGCGACAGGTGGCGCGGAAAGCCGACGAGTTCCTGTGCCAGCCGGACCACCTGCGCGATCACCGGATTGGCGGGATCGAAGCCCGCCTCGATTAGCCGGTCCGACTGGATCTTGCGGCCGTCCCACCACGCCATCGTCTTGGCGAGCCGGTCCACCTGGTCGAGCGAGAGTCCCAGCGTCTTGCCGATGTCGCGCACGGCACCGCGCGGGCGATAGGTATGCAGCGCGGCGGTCAGGGCGGCGCGGTGGCGGCCGTATCTGTCGTAGATGTACTGCATCACCTCTTCGCGGCGCTGATGTTCGAAATCGACGTCGATGTCGGGCGGTTCGTTGCGCTCCTTGCTGATGAATCGCTCGAACAACACCGCGCTGCGCGCCGGATCGACTTCGGTGATGCCGAGGCAAAAGCAGACCGCTGAATTGGCAGCCGAACCGCGCCCCTGGCACAGGATCTTGCGCGAGCGGGCGAACCTGACGATGTCGTAGACGGTGAGGAAATACGGCTCGTATTGCAGATCCTCGATGAGCTTCAGTTCGTACTCGACGAGCGTGCGCACCGCTTCGGGCATGCCCTGTGGATAACGTCTGGCTGCCGCTTCCTCGTACGTCGCGCGGCGCAGGTAGGTGGTCGGCGTTTCACCGGCGGGAGCCGCTTCTTCGGGATATTCGTAGCGCAGCTCGCCGAGCGAAAACGTGCAACGCTCGGCGATCGCCAGCGTTTCCGCCAGCAGTTCGGGCGGATAGATGCGTGCCAGGCGGTACAACGGCCGCAGATAACGTTCGGCGTTGGCAAACAGGCGTGCGCCGCATTGTGCGAGCGGCACCTTGTGGCGCACGGCAGTCAACGCGTCCTGCAGTGGCTTGCGACCGCGCACGTGCATGTGCACGTCGCCGCTGGCAACGAGCGGCAGGCCGGTCTGCCCTGCGATCGCCTGCAATTCGGCCAGATGCGCAGCATCGTCGGGACCACGCGTCAGCTCGCAGGCGATCCAGCTGCGGCCCGGCATGAGTTGGGCCAGCCAGCGAGCGTGGCGGACAGTGGATTCCGCGCGGGTTGACAGCGCTGGAACCAGCAACGCCAGGCTGTCGCCGAGCAGCGGCAGATTCGCTTCGATATCGTGCGGCGTGAGCCGGTAACTGCCCTTGATCGCCGCGCGCCGTGCCAGGGTGACGAGCTGGCTCAGATTGCCGTAGCCGGCGCGCGTGGTGGCGAGCAGCACCAGGTGCGCGCCGGGTTTCGACTCATCCCCGAGTCGGAGCTCGGTGCCGTGAATCAGCTTGAACTCGCCGGCGGCCGGATACGTTTCGATCGTCTCCCGCAGAACGAGATGCGCCCGGGCCGAACCGGCAAACGAACATTCGTCGGTGATGGCCAGACCGGAGTACCCGAGCGCGAGCGCCCGCTCGACCATCTCTTCCGGATGCGAAGCGCCGCGCAGGAACGAGAAGTTGGAGATGCAATGCAGTTCGGCGTAGGAGACCTGCATGCGCTCACTCCGCCGTCACGCGAAAAAGCCGTGCAGGAACCAGCGCCGCGGCGCTGCCAGCTCGCGGTAGATCCAGAGCGTCTGTCCGCGCGGATTGCGCGCGACGAAGTAGTCACGGAACACCGGGTTACGGGACGGACTGCCGAAATCCCACCAACCGGACTCGATTCGCTCCGGGCCGGCCACGAGCCGCAGTGCACCTTCGAAGGTGGGCGTTTCGTCGCTCTGTTCGAGCGGCGCAGGCTGCGGCAGGATCAGGAGCGGGCGCCGTGGTCCAGTGGGTCTGCCGCGGCGGCGCTCGCCGGCATGGACCACCAACGGCAGCGTACGGTAGGCGTGCTCGGGGCGATGATCGTCGATCGCCTGCAACTGGAATACACGTTCGGAACCCAGCCGTGCATGCAGTGTTTCGGCAAGTTGCTGCCAGTCCGTGTCGGCCATCAGATGCGATACGCCCGGCGCCGGAGGCAACAGCGAAGCATGTCGTGGCGCGAACGGCTGCAACTGATCCACGCCAAGCGCAAGCGTGACCGCAGGTTCCGGAAGCTGCACCCGTGCCAGTCGCTCGGCAAGAAGTTGTGCCAGACGGCGCGCGTCACGTTCCGGTGCGGCAAGCGTCAGTGCGACCCGCGTAGGTGGCACCGGCCTGGCACGCCGCGAGTGATGCGTGATGGTGAATCCGAGTTCAGTCGTGCCGGCATCCTGGCCGCGCAAGAATCCTTCGAGCGAGCGCAGCAACCGGTGCGCGGGAAACATCAACTGCTCCGCTTCGATCACGTCGGCCGGCAACTCGAGCCGAGCGAAAAACGTCGCGGGCGGTGCGAACAACGGTTGCGGATCGGCCAGGCGGCCCAGCGCGCGATCGAGATCCGCCAGTGGCATCGTGCCGAAGCGGCGATTCAGTTGATCGCGTGGCAGCGCCAGCACGTCGCCCAGCGTGACAAGTCCTAGTGCATGCAGCGACTCCAGGATGGACGTTTCCCAGCCGGTCAGGTGCAGTGGCAGCGGCGCGAGCGCTGCCTCCGGTCGATCGTCGTCGATGGCATCGGGACAACGCAGGCCGATAGCCCGCGCTGAAGCGATCCACCAGGCTGCCTGCGGCGTGGCGGCGTAACCGAACGTCGCCTGAAATCCCAGCGCAGCCAGGCCACGCTCGATGCGTCGATGTAGGCGGGCGTGCCCGCCAAAGAGTTTCCCGCTGGCACCCGTTTCAAGCAGCAGACCGCTGGTGAGGCAGTTGCGCGGCGAGATCTGGGCGCTGAACTGGTACGTCCAGCCGGCAAGTTCAAGCAGGGTCGAATGCTCGCGCTCGCGATTGCGTGCAACCGCGAGCAGTGGTTGCGCCAGGGCCTGCGCCGCGGCGAGTTTTTGCCCCGGCGTTACGCCGCAGTCGGCCGCAGCCCGGTTGCAGAACACGACCACCGGTCGTTGCGCCGGTCCTTCCACCACCACGAGCGGGCCGGGCTGCTCGAGCGCACGTGTCGCGAGCTGCAGCGGCAATGCCGGAAGAATGAGAGCGAGCCACAGCGGCATCGTGCGGCATCGTGTGGAAAGCGGTGGACGTCGAATTACCCTGACGACGCGGTGGTGCGGCGGCTGGTCACGTCCGTGCCCAGATCGCCTCTTCGGTGAAGCCCAGCTCGGCGAAGTCCTGCGCGCGCAAATGGACTTCGTTGCTGCAGAAGAACTCGTCCAGCTGCGGCGGCGCCACCGGCGTGCCGGCGAGCATCGCGTGCACCTGCCCGCGATGATGGATCTGGTGCTCGAACAGATGCGCGAGGATGCGCCCCACCTGGTCCGTGTAGGTACCGGTCACGCGCGGTACCTGCACCGGGCTGTCCAGCGCGGCGTCGTCGAGTTCCAGGCACAACGCAATCAATCGTGCATCGCATTTGTGCTGTTCGTGTGCCAGTGCCACGCACGTATCGAACGGTTCTTCCGGATCGAAGAACTTGCGCGATTCGGGATTGGGCGGTTGCCCCCGCCGGCTGCGCTCGAGCATGTCGACATAGAGCCAGTCGACGGTGAGGATGTGATTGAGCGTGGCTTTGATGGACGGAAAAAAACTCGTGCGGGTGGCGACGAAATCGGCTTGCGACAGCCGTGCGCAGGCTTTCAGCAGGCGGTGATTGGCCCACGCGTTGTTGTAGGCCATGGTCGCGAAATAGTGCGCTGCCGATGCCATTGGAGCTCCAAGTCAGTGGCTGAAGATCGCCTGGATCGACCAGCGCCGTGCGGGCAGGGTAGGTGGCGGGAAAGGCACGGGCTGCATGTCGGTGGGGACAGCAGGCCGCGCTGCAGTGGCAACCCGCGCGTCGTTCCAACTCGCCGGATACACCTGCACCGTGACCGGCTCGAGAAGCGGACGCCCGCGACGCTTCAGCAGCGTCACGTCGAGGCGACCGTCCCGGCTGGCCAGTTGCAGTCGCAGCGCAGCCGGAGAGGGTGCGGTGGCGGCCCTGCATGTGCGCAGTACGAATACCAGCGCCTGATGCCGGCTGGCGAGCAGATGCAGGCGGCGCAATGCACGAAAGTCTGCATCGGCATGACCCGCGGGCAGCCAGCCGACCAGCGCACCCAGATGCGGCATGCGCAGCGATTGCTCCAGCGCCCAAAGGCTTTCGCGCGGCGTGGCGGGCTGGACGAAGATGGAACGCTCGAGATCGATGCCGGCCGCAGCCAGGGCAGGGGCGTAAGGCAACGGCATGCCGCCATTTGCAGCCGAAGCACCCGGTGCCTGCTCGCACGGAAGCGTCCAGACGCAAGGGCGGCCGGCCTTGGTTGCTTGGACCAATGCCGGCATGAGCAACGACAATTCCCCGCGCCCCGGCACATCGAGAAGAAGCTCGGCTATCGCACCCTGCGGCCACCCTCCGCCGGGCAACTCGGCATCGAGCGCGGAGATGCCGCTGGAGACTATTCCGGTCCATCCTGATGGGGAAATATCTCCGGCGCGCCAGACTTGGCGCGTATCGATGTCTTTCAAGAGAGGAACAAGAGCCGTGGCGGCACGCATGACGCCGATTCAAAAGCAGGCTGGGTAGAGAGTTACAGCGCCGGGCGAATCACACCAACGGCGATTCCCTCGATCGCGATGGGATCGCGGCGCAAATCGACGAGGATCGGCTTGAAGTCCGGATTGGCAGCGATCAACTCGACCCTGGCACCTTTGAGCTTGAAACGCTTGACCGTCACTTCGTCGCCGAGGCGGGCGACCACGATCTGTCCGCTTTGCGCCTGGACCTGCTTGTGCACGGCGAGCCAGTCGCCATCGAGAATGCCGGCGTCACGCATGCTCATGCCGCGCACTTCGAGCAGGTAATCGGCGCGCGGCTTGAATAGCAGCGGATCGATGGCCGGATGCCGAAGCACGTTTTCCTGCGCAAGAATGGGGCTGCCGGCGGCCACCTTGCCGATCAACGGCAGACCGAATTCCTCGGACACCTCGCGGACCGCGAGCACGGCGTCTTTCAGACGTATCCCGCGCGAGGTGCCCGCCACAAGATCGATCAATCCCTTTTTGCGCAGCGCTTGCAGGTGCTGCTCGGCGGCGTTGGGAGAGCGAAATCCGAAGGCACGGGCAATTTCCTCGCGCGTGGGTGGCGCTCCGCTTTCGGCCAACGTGCTGCGGATGAATTCGAGAATCTCGCCCTGGCGGGCGGTAGGTAACGCGGCTTCATCGCGCATCTTGAAGGGACGGGAACAAGAGGGAATCGATGCTGTGAATTTATACAGTAACCGAAGCAAATGCAAGTCCTGCGTTGCAACTCGCGTCTCCTGTGAATATGGGTCTCGATTAATCCGTCGCTAAACGAGCGGGTGGTGATAAACTGCTCAGCCATTCGGAATTGATTTGGCCTTGCCGGCGTCTCTGCGAAAATTGGCGGACGCTTGGCATCCAGCCCGCAATGTGAACATATCGCTGCGGGCGACCTTCGGTCCGCCAGCGGGTCCATCAACGCTTACCTGCCGTGCGGCTGAATAACGGCCCCGGAAACTCGGATTTTTGCGCGGCAGCTAGAAGCTGACCGGAGAATTTGCCGCACCAGTTCGCACCTGTGCGAAGCGGGCAAATCGTGCGGCCACGATTCATCGATGGCTTGACTGCAACATGAATACACAAGAGGCGAAAACCGTCCTCGAGGCTGCGCTGCTCACTGCGGAACGGCCGCTTCCGCTTGCCGATCTGCGCCGGCTTTTCGCAGACGAACTCAATGCCGACACGCTGCGTGTGCTGCTGGAAGAGTTGCGCGACGACTGGTCGGGTCGGGGCGTCGAACTTCTGCCGCTGGCTTCCGGCTGGCGGTTTCAAAGCACCCCATCGATGCGCGTTTACCTCGACCGGCTCAATCCGGAAAAGCCGCCGCGCTACTCGCGCGCCGTGCTCGAGACGCTGGCGATCATCGCTTACCGCCAGCCGGCAACGCGCGGAGACATCGAAGAGATCCGTGGGGTCGCGGTCTCGCCGCAGGTGATCAGGGCGCTCGAAGAGCGTGGCTGGATCGAAACGATCGGGCAGCGCGAAACCCCTGGGCGGCCGGCGCTGTTTGCAACCACCAAGGCGTTTCTGGACGATCTCGGCCTGCGCTCGCTGGACGAGTTGCCGCCGCTCGAGGCCAATGCTGCTGCGGTGCCGGCGGAGTTCGAGTTGCAGTTTGCCGCTGCCCCCGATAGAGCCCCGCTCGAGGCGGCCGAAACCGAAACCGCCCAGACCGCCAAGTCTGCCGAATCCGCAAGTTCTGTCGCAAGTTTTCCGTCCGATCCGCTCCCCGCGTCC
The DNA here is from genome assembly GCA_035502095.1 of Burkholderiaceae bacterium. Lineage (GTDB taxonomy): Bacteria > Pseudomonadota > Gammaproteobacteria > Burkholderiales > Burkholderiaceae_F > JAKANT01. The sequence goes on along the minus strand of DATJUX010000044.1, from coordinate 54,536 downwards.
GCCTAGGTCCCGATCCCATGACTCAGACAATTTCGCCCCCGAGCCACCCCGAGAGCGGGGACACTCCGGAGAGCGAAGACACTCCGGTCAAGACCATTCCGCCATCGGCCGCCGATGCCGAGAGCGAGGCGAAGGATCTGGCGGATACAGCCGCGGGGGGGCTTTCCGATCCCGTCGAGGCAGACGACGACGAGCGTCAGCCGGAGGGCGGCGAGCGCCAGCCATCCGGTCGCCGCCGGCGGAGACGAGGCGCAGGCGGCCTGCGCGAGCGCCGCGAGGCAAGCGATCAGCAAGAGAACGCGCCGCTAGGCGAAAACGCCGCACCGGTTGCTCCGCTGCCGCTCGCGGGCGAGGGAGACGACATCAATCCCGCCGCAATGGCTTCCGCGCCACTGACGCGCGAACTGCTCGAAAAGGGCCGGCGGGCCGCGAAGCAGGCGCTTAACGCGCAGTCGGAGAAGTTGCACAAGGTGCTCGCCGATGCAGGCGTCGGGTCGCGCCGGGACATGGAAGAACTCATCATCGCCGGACGCGTGTCTGTAAATGGTCAGCCGGCGCACATCGGGCAGCGCGTCCTTCCCAGTGATCAGGTGCGGGTCAATGGGAAGCCGCTGGCGCGCAAGCAGCCGGGGCGGCCGCCCCGAGTGCTCCTCTATCACAAGCCGGCGGGCGAGATCGTGTCGCAGGACGATCCGGACAACCGGCCTACCGTCTTCGACAAGCTGCCAAAGGTCGGCGGCGGGCGGTGGGTTGCAGTCGGCCGCCTTGATTTCAACACCGAGGGCTTGCTGATCTTCAGTACCTCCGGGGAACTGGCGAACCGGCTGATGCATCCGCGCTACGAGGTCGAGCGGGAGTACGCCGTGCGGGTCCTCGGCGAGGTGAGCGAAGATCAGAAGCGCAGGCTGCTGGAAGGCGTTGAACTCGACGACGGACCGGCCAGGTTCTCCCGGCTCGAAGAAGCCGGCGGCGAAGGTGCCAATCGCTGGTATCGCGCGGTCATCGCAGAGGGTCGCAATCGTGAAGTGCGGCGCATGTTTGCGGCGGTGGGACTTGAAGTCAGCCGTTTGATCCGCATTAGGTATGGTGCGATTCAGCTGCCACGTTCGCTTCCGCGTGGCCGCTATTCGGAACTCGCGCCGGAATGGGTCCAGGCTTGGCTGCACGATCTGGGTATCGGCATGGACGATGTGCGAGGCCGTTCGGGCCAGCTGGGCGGGCATCGGCAGGGCGGCGGAGCGCAGGGCCATCGGCAGGGCGGCGGAGCGCAAGGCAACGGTAGCGGCCGCAATAAGCGGCCGTCACGCCAGCCGTCCTCGCAGCCGGACCCAATGACGAGCACGGTGAGTTACATCGCGGCTGGCGGGCGCCCCGGGTCCAACCCGCAGCGTCGTTTCCGCCCCGGGAAGCCACGTCGCGGTTTCGGTTGACAGCGCGGTCGCGCCGCGGCGCCTGCGAGAGAAGCGTGTGTTGCCATATAATGCGCGGTTGCCGAAGTTGGGCGCGTAAGTCTGAATGGAACGCCGGGGGACCGGCGGGCCGCGCGCGGCGAGGCAGCTTGCTTAGGCGGATTCGCCGCTCGTGAGCTGCTTGGCATTGCACGCGCCACGACCTGGCGGGTGCAAGCCTGTTTGAACGGAATGGGCTTCACGGCCCATTTTTTTTTGCTGTGCCCGCGGGTCGGCAGTGTTGGTGGAGTCGGGCAGTGGGAGTCGGGGCGCAATTGACAGAATTGATCGAGCGAACGGTTGAAGGGCTCGGCTACGAGTTCGTCGAACTCGAACGCGCGGGCGGCGGCCTGTTGCGCGTGACGCTCGACGCGCCGCAGACGCCAGGCGGGGTCGGACTGGACGACTGTGAGCGTGTGAGTCGTCAATTGACGCGCGTGCTGGAGGTCGAGGGAGTCGACTATGAGCGGCTCGAGGTCTCCTCGCCGGGCCTCGATCGGCGCCTTTCCAGGCCGCGCGACTTTGCCCGGTTCGCGGGCCAGCAGGTGCTCGTGCAATTGCGCGAACCGGTCGACGGCAGACGCCGCTTGCGCGGGCGCCTGGTCGGGTTGAGCGGCGCCGCGGGCGCCGAGCGGATCACGCTCGAGTTGGCCGAGGATGCGCCGGCGCAGGGCGCCAAGGGGCGGCGGGAAGCGGCAAAGGCGCAGCCGGGCCCCGCACGGATGGTGGAGGTTGCACTGGCCGCGATCGACAAGGCGCGGCTCGTGCCGCAATTGGAGTTCGGGAGCAAGCGATGAACGGGCGGGAAATCCTCATGACGGTCGACGTGCTGGCGCGCGAAAAGAACGTGCCGCGCGAGATCGTGTTCGGCGCGCTCGAGTCGGCGCTCGCCGCGGCGACCAAGAAGCTTTTCAGCGAAGAGGACGTCGAGATCCGGGTCGCGCTCGATCGCGAGAGCGGCGAGTACGACGCGTTCCGGCGCTGGGTGGTGGTTCCGGACGAGGCCGGCCTGCAGGAGCCGGGGCACCAGATCATTCTTTCCGATGCACGCGAACTCGATCCGGATGTCGAGGTAGACGACTTCATCGAGGAACAGCTGCCGAAACAGAACGAGTCGCTGGGGCGCCGGTTCGCCCAGGACACCAAGCAGGTGATCCTGCAGAAGATCCGCGATGCGGAGCGCGAGCAGGTGCTCAACGAATTCCTCGCGCGCGGCGACCAGATCGTCAATGGCACCGTCAAGCGCATGGACAAGGGCGACGCGATCATCGAGATCGGCAAGGTCGAGGCCCGCCTGCCGCGCAGCGAAATGATTCCGAAGGAAAACCTGCGCATCGGCGATCGCGCACGCGCTTATGTCGCGAAGATCGATCGTCAGGCGCGCGGGCCGCAGGTCATCCTGTCGCGTACCTCGCCCGAGTTCCTCAAGAAGCTGTTCGAGCTCGAAGTGCCGGAGATCGAGCAGGGACTGCTGCAGATCAAGTCGGCGGCACGTGATCCGGGCGTGCGCGCCAAGATCGCGGTGTGGACCAACGACCGGCGCATCGATCCGATCGGCACCTGCGTCGGCATGCGCGGCTCCCGGGTGCAGGCGGTGACCAACGAGCTGGCGGGTGAACGTGTCGACATTGTCCTGTGGTCCGACGATCCGGCGCAGTTCGTGATCGGCGCGCTGGCGCCCGCGAACGTGAGCTCGATCGTCGTCGACGAGGACAAGCATGCGATGGACGTGGTCGTCGATGAGGACAACCTGGCGATCGCGATCGGACGCAGCGGCCAGAACGTGCGCCTGGCCTCCGAGCTGACCGGCTGGCAGATCAACATCATGACCGCGGAGGAATCGCAGCAGAAGCAGGAAGGCGAGCAGGCCTCGATCCGCGTCAAGTTCATGGAAAAGCTCGACGTCGACGAGGAGGTCGCGAACATCCTCATCAGCGAAGGGTTTTCCTCGCTGGACGAGATCGCCTACGTGCCGATGAACGAGTTGCTGGAAATCGAAGCGTTCGACGAAGAGACCGTCGAGGAACTGCGCAACCGCGCGCGCAACGCGCTGCTGACCGAGGCGATCGCGCGCGAGGAGAGCCTGGAAAAGGTCGAAAAGGAGCTGCTGGAGCTCGACAGCATGGATGTCGAGCTCGCGACGCGGCTCGCGGGTAACGGGATTCGCACGCGTGATGACCTGGGCGAACTGGCCGTGGACGAACTGGTCGAGCTCACCGGTGTCAGCGAGGATCGCGCCAAGACGTTGATCATGGGCGCGCGGGCGCACTGGTTCCAGTAACGCGATCGAGGTCGATAGCGGCACGCAACAACCACCAAGGCCGGGGACGTCATGGCAAGTACCGTCGATCAATTTGCGACCGAACTGAAGGTCGAGCCGCAGCTGCTGCTGGAGCAGCTGCGCGCCGCCGGCGTGATGAAAAAGACCAACACCGACACGCTGAGCGAAGAGGACAAGGCGCGCCTGCTGGATTCGCTGCGCCGGGCGCATGGCGGCCAGGAGATCGAGAAGAAGAAGATCACCCTGACGCGCAAGCAGACCACTGCGATCAAGCAGGCGGACGCGACCGGCAAGGCACGCACGATCCAGGTCGAGGTGCGCAAGAAGCGCGTCTTCGTCAAACGCGATGAGACCGGCGCGCCCGCCGAAGCGGCGACCGCGGTCGCCGCGAACGCGGCGCCCGTCATCGACGAAGCGGAGCTCGCAAAGCGCGAGGAGGAGGAGCGCCGCTCCGCCGAACTGGTAGCCCGCCAGATGACGGAAGCCAAGGAACGTGCCGAACGGGCGCAGCGCGAGGTGCTGCTGGCCCAGGAGAGAGAGCAGCAGCAGGCTGCCGCGGCCAAGGAACGCGAGGAGCAGGTCCATGCCGAGGCAACTCGCGAACAGAAGGAGCGCGCGGCTGCCCAGCAGGCGGCCGACACGGCGCGGGCGGCGCAGGATCGCGCCCGTCGTGTGGTCGAGGACGAAGTCGCGGCCATCAAGAACATGATGTCGGCACCGAAGAAGGTGCTGAAGGCTCCCGGAACCGAAGGCACGCTGCACAAGCCGACAGCGAAGACCGAGGCCAAGCCGGCCGAGGTGAAGAAGGACGACAAGAAGCCCGGCGTCAAGGAGGTCAAGTCCGGCAAGCTTGCTTCGAGTTGGTCGGAGGACGCGGCAAAGAAGCGCGCCATCAAGACGCGCGGTGACGCGATGGGCGGCGCCGGGCAATGGCGCGGCCCGAAGGGCGGACGCAAGCAGGGCAAGTCCGATGTCGAAGAGCGCATTGCCGTTGCGCTCCCGGCCGAGCCGATCACGCGCGAGGTTTCGGTGCCGGAGACGATCACCGTCGCCGACCTCGCCCACAAGATGGCGGTCAAGGCGTCCGAGGTCATCAAGGTCCTGATGAAGATGGGCCAGATGGTGACCATCAACCAGGTGCTCGACCAGGACACGGCGATGATCGTGGTGAGCGAGATGGGGCACACGCCGCTGGCGGCCAAGCTGGACGATCCCGAGGCCCTGCTGGTCGAGGCGGCCACGGCGCCCGTCGATGCTCAGGCCGTGCAGAGGCCGCCCGTGGTCACGATCATGGGTCACGTCGACCACGGCAAGACTTCTCTGCTCGACTACGTCCGGCGTACCAAGGTCGCCGCGGGCGAGGCCGGGGGCATCACGCAGCATATCGGCGCCTATCACGTCGAGACGCCGCGCGGAATCATCACGTTCCTCGACACGCCGGGGCACGAGGCGTTCACGGCGATGCGCGCGCGCGGCGCCAAGGCGACCGACATCGTCATCCTCGTGGTCGCTGCCGATGACGGCGTGATGCCGCAGACCAAGGAGGCCATCGCGCACGCGAAGGCCGCCGGCGTCCCGATCGTGGTCGCGCTCAACAAGATCGACAAGCCCGAGGCAAACCCCGACCGCGTCAAGCAGGAACTGGTCGCCAACGAGGTGGTGCCGGAGGAATACGGCGGCGACTCGCCGTTCGTCCCGGTGTCGGCGAAGACGGGACAGGGCGTCGACTCGCTGCTGGAAAACGTGCTGCTGCAGGCCGAGGTGCTGGAACTGAAGGCGGTCGCCGATGCGCCCGCGAAGGGGCTCATCATCGAGTCGCGCCTCGACAAGGGACGCGGGCCGGTGGCCACTGTTCTGGTCCAGTCTGGCACGCTGAAGCGCGGCGATGTCGTGCTTGCCGGCTCGAGCTTCGGGCGCGTCCGCGCCATGCTCGACGAGGCAGGCAAGAGCATCCCCGAGGCGGGTCCTTCGATTCCGGTCGAGATCCAGGGCCTCTCGGACGTGCCAGCCGCGGGCGACGAGCTGATGGTGCTGGGCGACGAGCGCAAGGCGCGCGAAATCGCGTTGTACCGCCAGGGCAAGTTCCGCGACACCAAGCTCGCCAAGCAACAAGCTGCCAAGCTCGAGAACGTGTTCGAGAACATGGGCGAAGGCGCGGCCAAGGTGCTCACGCTCATCATCAAGGCGGACGTACAGGGTTCGCAGGAGGCGCTGGTCCATGCGCTCACCAAGCTTTCGACCGACGAGGTCAAGGTGCAGGTGGTGCATGCGCAGGTCGGCGGCATCACGGAAAGCGACGTCAACCTCGCGCTCGCGTCGAAGGCCGTCATCATCGGCTTCAACGTGCGCGCGGATCAGACGGCGCGCAAGCTCGCGGAAGCAAGCGGCATCGACCTCCGCTACTACAACATCATCTACGACGCGGTTGACGAGGTGAAGGCCGCGCTCTCCGGGCTGCTGGCACCGGAGCAGCGCGAGCAGGTCCTGGGACTGGTGGAGATCCGCCAGATCTTCCGCGTGCCGAAGGTCGGCGTCGTGGCCGGCTGCATGGTGCTGGATGGGGTCGTCAGGCGTACCGCCAGCGCGCGCCTGCTGCGCGACAACGTGGTGATCTGGTCGGGCGAGCTTTCTTCTTTGAAGCGCTTCAAGGACGATGTGCGTGAGGTCAAGGCCGGCTTCGAGTGCGGCCTGAGCCTGAAGGGATACGACGACATCAAGGAAGGGGACCAGCTGGAGATCTTCGAAGTGCAGGAAGTCGCACGCACCCTGTAAGCCATCCGCCATGTCGCGCAACAAGCCGACCAACCGCAGCCAGCGCATCGCCGACCAGATCCAGCGCGATCTGGGGGCGCTCATTCCGCGCGAGGTTCGTGATGCGCGCGTCGGCCTGGTGACGATCAGCGCGGTCGAGGTTTCGCCCGATTACGCGCACGCCAAGGTCTTCTTCACCGTGATCGGCGGCGAGCCGGAAGTCGCGGCGCGCGGATTGAATTCGGCCGCCGGCCACCTCCACCACCTGCTATTCAAGCGGCTCGCCATCCACACCGTTCCGCGCCTGCACTTCGTGCACGACACGAGCGTCGAGGAAGGTTTCCAGCTCGATCGCCTGATCGAGCGCGCAGTCGCCGACCGACCCGCCGAGGGCGTCGAGCCCGAACATCCGAACGAGTGAGGTCCGAGTGGCGCGCGCCCGCCGGGGGGAACCCGTCGATGGCGTGTTGCTGCTCGATAAGCCGAGCGGCATCACGTCCAACCTCGCCTTGCAGCAGGCGCGGCGACTGCTCGCCGCCGCAAAGGCCGGTCACACTGGAACACTCGACCCGCTCGCAAGCGGGCTTCTGCCGCTGACGTTCGGCGAGGCAACCAAGTTTTCGTCCGACCTGCTCGACGCCTCCAAGACCTACGAGGCGGAGGTCGCCCTTGGCGTCACGACGGATACCGGCGACGCGGAAGGCAAAGTCACCGCGACGGCCGAGGTGGCTGTCTCGACTCCCGACATCGAGACGACTCTGCAACGACTGTCGGGTGCGATCGAGCAGATTCCGCCGATGTTTTCGGCGCTCAAGCGGGACGGGCGACCGCTTTACGCGTACGCGCGCGCGGGCGAGGAGGTTGCACGGCCCGCGCGCAGCGTCGTCGTTCACCGGCTCGAGTTGCGCGCACACGAAGGAACGCGACTGCACCTGGTGATCGATTGCAGCAAAGGCACCTATGTACGCGTCCTGGCGCAGGATATCGGTGCCCAGCTCGGCTGCGGCGCGCACCTGGCGGGCTTGCGCCGCACCCGCGTGGGCGACCTGACACTGGCCGGCAGCACGACACTCGAGGAACTCGCTGCGCTCGCGCCTGAGGCGCGGTGCCGTCTGCTTCTCCCGCTCGACACGCTGATCGGGTGCCTGCCCCGCGTCGAGCTCGACGCGGGGCTGGCGGACCGCTTCAGTCACGGTCAACGCCTGCCACTCGGGCCGGGCAACCCGTGCGGCCGCGTCCGGGTCATCGGCCCGAGTTCGCGCCTGCTTGGCGTCGCCCGGATCGATGAACACGGCCTGCTCGCACCGCACCGGCTGGTGCACCAGGCAACCGATCGCAACGAAAGCCAACCATGACCCGCGCTTCGCGCAACATCGCCATCATCGCGCACGTCGACCACGGCAAGACCACGCTGGTCGACAAGCTGCTCGCGCAGTCCGGAACCTTCCGCGACAACCAGCACGTGGTGGAACGCGTGATGGACTCCAACGAACTCGAACGCGAGCGCGGGATCACGATCCTCGCCAAGAACTGTGCGGTCGAGTACGGGGGGACGCACATCAACATCGTCGACACGCCCGGCCACGCCGATTTCGGCGGTGAGGTCGAGCGCGTGCTGTCGATGGTCGACGGTGTCCTCCTCCTGGTCGATGCGGTCGAAGGGCCCATGCCCCAGACCCGATTCGTGACGCGCAAGGCGCTGGCCCAGGGGCTGAAGCCGATCGTCGTCGTGAACAAGATCGACCGTCCTGGCGCGCGTCCCGACTACGTCGTAAACGCGACCTTCGATCTGTTCGACAAGCTGGGCGCGAGCGAGGAGCAGCTCGACTTTCCCGTGCTCTACGCCTCCGCATTGAATGGCTACGCCGCTGTCGACCCGACGGTGCGTGCCGGCACCATGCAGCCGTTGTTCGAGGCCATCCTGCAGCACGTCCCCGTGCGCAGCGACGACCCCGATGGCCCGTTGCAACTGCAGATCTGCTCGCTCGACTACTCGAGCTACGTCGGCAAGATCGGCGTCGGCCGCATCGCGCGTGGTCGGCTCCGCGGCGGGCAGGAAGTGCTGGTGATGCACGGCGCGGAAGGGGAGCAGAACGCGCCGACGACGCGCGGCCGCATCAACCAGGTGCTGCGCTTCAAGGGCCTGGAGCGCCAAGTGGTCGACGACGCAGAGGCGGGCGACATCGTGCTCGTCAACGGCATCGACGATATCGGTATCGGCTGCACGCTGTGTCCGGTCGATGCACCGGATGCGCTTCCGCTGTTGCGCGTCGACGAACCGACTCTGGTCATGAACTTCTGCGTCAACACGAGTCCGCTCGCAGGACGCGAAGGCAAGTACGTCACCAGCCGGCAGTTGCGCGAGCGCCTGGAGCGCGAGCTGAAGTCGAATGTTGCGATGCGCATGCGGGAAACCAGCGACGAGACGGTCTTCGAAGTCGCCGGGCGCGGCGAACTTCACCTCACGATCCTGATCGAGAACATGCGCCGCGAGGGTTACGAGGTCGCGGTGTCGCGCCCGCGCGTGCTGTTCAAGGACGTCGATGGCGTGCGCCACGAGCCGTACGAAATGCTGACCGTCGACATCGAGGACGCAAACCAGGGGGCGGTGATGGAGGAGTTGGGTCGGCGCAAAGGCGAACTCCTGGACATGCAGTCGGACGCGCGCGGACGCGTTCGACTCGAGTACCGCGTTCCGGCACGCGGGCTGATCGGGTTCCAGGGTGAATTCATGACGCTGACGCGCGGAACCGGGCTGATGAGCCACGTGTTCGACGACTATGCGCCCGAGAGGTCGGGGGGCGTCGGCGAGCGGCGCAACGGCGTGCTCGTCAGCCAGGACGACGGCGAGGCGGTCGCCTACGCGCTGTGGAAACTGCAGGAACGTGGCCGGATGTTTGTCACCCCGGGCGACAGGCTGTACGAGGGGATGATCGTCGGCATCCATTCGCGCGACAACGACCTGGTGGTCAACCCGATCCGGGAAAAAAAGCTCACCAACGTGCGCGCGGCCGGCAAGGACGAGCACATCGATCTCGTGCCGCCGATCCGCTTGACGCTTGAATATGCGGTCGAGTTCATCGCGGACGACGAACTCGTCGAGGTCACGCCACAGAGCATTCGCTTGCGCAAACGGTATCTCAAGGAACACGAGCGCAAGCGGGCGGAACGGGAGGCCGCCTAAGTGCAGGCCGGGATGCGCCGCCTTCGGGCACGTCCTTGCGAGGATTTCTGGACCGGTGCCCGGCGACCAGGATCGACTGCGAGGCAACCATGAGCGCGCCGGCGCTGACGCACCGGCGTGCGGTGGGCTTGATGGTTTGTGCCACGCTGCTGTGGAGCATCGCGGGCGTGGTGACACGCCATCTTTCGCCCGAACTGCAACGGGTAGGGCGCTTCGAGATTACGTTTTGGCGCAGTTTCTTCGCGGCCTGCTTCGTAGGCGTGTATCTCCTGTTCTGGCGTCACGGGGGATTGCGCGCCGTCGCGACAGGGGGCTGGCCGGGCGTGATATCGGGGCTCTGCTGGGCGACGATGTATTCCGCGTTCATGCTCGCGCTGACGCTGACGACGACCGCGAATACGCTGGTCGTCCTGAGTGTCGGTCCGCTCGTGGCGGCACTGCTCGCGCGTCTCGTCCTTGGAACGCGCATCGGCTTGCGCACGTGGGCCGCCATCATCGCGGCGCTGTTCGGCATGGCATGGATGTTCGCGCGGGACGCCGCCGGCCTCGGCGCAACTCATCTCGCCGGCATGATGATCGCCTTCGCAGTGCCGCTGGCGGCCGCGATCAACCTGGTGACGCTGCAACGGGCCCGGGTGCGCGTGGACTTCATACCGGCCGTGTTCCTCGGGGCGGTGCTGTCCGCGCTCGCGATGTTGCCGTTTGCCGTGCCGCTGCAGTCGGGTCCGAGAGACATCACCCTTCTTGCGCTGTTGGGCTTCTTCCAACTCGGCCTGCCATGCATGTTCCTCGTCGTTGTGGCCCGCAATCTGCCGGCACACGAGGTCGCGTTGCTCGCGCTGCTCGAAGTTGTGTTCGGCACCCTTTGGGCGTGGCTGGGCGCGGGCGAAACCCCGAGCCGCGCGACGCTTAGCGGCGGCGCGATCGTGCTCGGCGCGCTGGCGGTGAACGAACTGGCGGCGACACGCCGCGAGGCGACGTCGAATGCAGCCGCCTGAGCGACGTGAGGGTGCTCTGCAGCGGCCGACTTAGACGCGACGGAAACTCGCTGGCAGCGGCGCAGCCCAGCGTGCCTTGTTGCTCGCCGATGAATAGAGGCATTCCGCGTTCGCTTTGCGCTCGAGCGCGTCTTCGACCAGCATCTTCACCTTGAAGTTGGCGTCTCCCTCGGAAACCGCCTCGACGCCGTCCACGCGCACGAGGCGAGCCCCGTCGTTCCGGGCGAGGTAACCACATTCACGTTCTGCAGTTGCCGCCGGATCACCGCCGGTCGCGCATCCGGTCACTCCGACCACAACGATCCCCCCGAGCATTGCAATTCGCCGCATCGTCATTTCTCCCGCTGATGAATCAATCCACCCCCGCGCACTCTATGAGGCGCCGCGGGTCGTACCAACCGCGCTGCGACGGAATGCAACCTGCGCAGACTCAAATGCGTGCGCGCCCGATGGGTGAATTTCGTCCGCCTTGCTTGCGCCGCTGTGCGATTGCGCGGGCGTTGCAGGACTTGCAAACCCGTGCGCCCGACTATGGGAGTCCTGCGCCTGGGATCTCGACGCGCAGTGAGTCGATCCGGCCGCTGCGGTACTTGCGCGCCTTGGGTGGGTCGAACGAGACATGACCACTCAGGACGAAGAGTTCGCATCGGTCGGAACCGCCGAGCGCACATGCGATAGCCTGACTGGCGGTCGCGACACGGTGCGTGATCCGGCCACCGGCGCAGACGCGCAGCACCTCTCGTGTCGGTGGCGATGCGACCCACACACCATTCTCCGCATCGAGACAGATGCCGTCGGGTGACCGGCCGGGCAAAGATGCAAAGGTGCGACGCGAGTGCAACGATCCGTCAGGTGCAATGCTGAAGGCGGTCAGGCGTGCGCCGAAGGTCTCACCCACAATCAGGGTCTTGCCATCCGGTGTGATCACGCAGCCGTTGGGAAATAGCAGGCCGTCGGCGGCCGTGCGCGCAGTGCCGTCTGGTGCGACCAGGACGAGACCAGTGGGCATTGGCGGCGCGCCGCCGGGAAGGTCGAAACCGAAGTTGCCGATGTAGGCACGCCCCTGGGCGTCGACGACCATGTCGTTGCATTGTTCGGGGGCTAGCGATGACAGGTCAGCGACTGCGGTGGTCTTGCCAGAGTCGAGCGCCAGGAGGCGACGCTCACGCATCGAAACGATCAACAGCCGCCCGTCGGGCAACCAGCCGAGCCCTGACGGCTGGCCTGCGACCTCGACGACCCGGTGCAGCGTGCCGCTCGCGGACACGCGCATGACCGCGCCGCCGAGCATGTCGGAGAACCACAGTTCTCCAGCGTGCCAGCGCGGCCCTTCGGGGAACACCAGGCCGCCGGCGACAAACCTGGAGACGACGAGTTCGACCGGCTCCACCAGACGGGTCGCGCTCACGTGTCGGTCGTTGAGTGAAGAGCGATACGGTTGCCTTTGCTGTCGACGACCATGGCCCGGAAGCCGTGCGGCCCGGTCGCATGGATCTCCTGCGTGATGCGGCCGCCCTGCTTCGTCACCCGGGCACAGGCGTCGCGAATCGGCCCGTCGACGTTCAGGTACACGAGGATCCCGGCGGCGCCGCTGATGGACTCCTTGCGCGGCACAACGCACCCGCCGTTGCCCTCGCTGTGGGCGAGCACGTAGAACGAATAGCCCTCGAACTGCTCGCGATGCTCCTTGATGCCGAGCACGGCGGTGTAGAAAGCCTGCGCGCGATCCAGGTTTTCGACCGAAATGTCGAACCAGACGGCGCGGTTGTCGCGCGAATTGAAGTCGCTCATCGGTCTGCTCGGGAGCCGTTCGGTGGCGCCAGTATGGATGAAATCGCCATGCCTACGAGGTGTCGCGCTCATATCATGGACATCGGTATATCTCGTCGCAGGATTCCCGTGGACCGCCTTGCGCGTCGCACCGTTTGCCTGGCGTTTGTCGCGCTCGCGTCGTGGGCCGGGACGGCGGCGCGTGCACAGGAATATCCGGCGCGTCCCATCCGCATCATCGTGCCCTTTGCCTCCGGGGGTCCGGCCGATATCTATGCGCGCTTCCTGGGCCAGCGTCTCCAGGAGGTATTTGGCCAGCCCGTCCTCGTCGACGACCGCCCCGGTGCCGGCTCGATCATCGGTACGGATGCCGTTGCCAAGGCACCGCCGGACGGTTACACGCTGCTCCTGATGTCGAACACCCACACGGTCAACGAGACGCTGATTCCCTCGAAGCCGTATGGGCTGCTGCGCGACTTCGTTCCGATCGCACCGATCAACTGCTCCGACCTGGTCCTGGTGGTCAACCGCGAGGTGCCGGTGAACTCGCTGAAGGAATTGCTCGAGCTGGCGCGCTCACGGCCCGGCACGCTGACTTACGCATCGTCGGGGCCCGGAACGCCGTATCACATGGCGGGCGAACTCTTCAAGGCGATGGCCGGGGTCGACATCCTGCATGTGCCGTATCGCGGCAGTTCCGGCGCACGCGCGGATGTGATCGGTGGGCAGGTCGACATGATGTTCGATGCCGTGACGACCATGGCCGAGCAGGTAAGAGCCGGAAAGGTGCGCGCCCTCGGAACGTCGGGGCGCCTTCGCTCCACGGTGCTGCCGGCCACGCCGACGATCGGCGAAGCCGGTGTGCCGGGCTACGAAGCGGTGATCTGGCTCGGCCTGATGGCGCCGCGCGCGACTCCCGCGGCGATCGTGACGCGGCTGAACGTCGAGGTGCGGAAGATCACGCGTCGTGACGACGTGCGCGCGGAGTGGGCGCGGCAGGGAGCCACGCCGATGGCGATGAGCGCAGACGAGTTCGAGCGGTTCGTCGCCGACGACATCGCGAAATGGGCGCGCATCGTGAGGATCTCGGGCGCCAAACCGGAGCAGTGAGCGTGCGCGAACTTTTCGTACTCAGTGCCGGTGCCGCGAAGGCGGTCGTGCTCGGCCTCAAGCAGGCGGTCGAGAGCGAGGAGAGAATCGTCCTGCGAACGACGTTCGGTGCGGTCGGAGCGATTCGCGAGCAATTGGAGGCCGGCGCGCCCTGTGATGTACTCATATTGAGCGGCAAGCTGCTCGACGATCTTGCCGGCGAAGGCGCCATCGATACGCGGGTGTCCCTCGGTCACGTGTCGACCGGGATCGCCGCGCCGGCGGGCAACGCATTGCCGGCGATCGCGACCGGCGACGACCTCCGGCGCACGTTCCTCGCCGCATCCGCGGTTTGCCTGCCCGATCCGCAACGCGCGACCGCCGGGATCCACTGCATCGCGGTGCTGCGACGTCTGGAGATCCTTTCAGCGATGCAGACGCGGCTGCGCGCGTTTCCGAACGGGGCTGCGGCAATGAGTGATCTCGCCGCCGCGGCCGACCCAGACGCGATCGGTTGCACGCAGGTCACCGAAATCCTTTACACGCCGGGCGTGGCCCTCGTCGGAAGTCTTCCCGCCGGGTTCGAATTGAAGACGGAATATTCGGTCGCCGTCGTCACGCGCGCGCGCGAGCCTGCGCTGGCGCGGCGGTTCGTCGCGCGCATCACCAGTGACACGACTCTGCCTTTGCGCCGGGTAGGAGGATTCGAGGCCTGAAGCAGCGGCGATAATCCCCGCTGTGGATCTGCCAGCGACCCCGCATTCGCCGTGGCGCTTTTGCGTTGCGCCGATGATGGACTGCACCGATCGCCACTGCCGCTACTTCCACCGGCAGTTGTCGCGGCGTGCGCGCCTTTACACGGAGATGATCACCACGGGTGCGTTGCTGCATGGAGACGTGCGGCGTCATCTCGATTTCGACCCGGCGGAACACCCGTTGGCGCTCCAACTGGGCGGCAGCGACCCCGCCGACCTGGCACGCTGCGCGAAGCTGGGCGAAGGCTGGGGCTACACGGAGATCAACCTCAACTGCGGCTGTCCTTCGGAGCGCGTCGCACGCGGATCGTTCGGCGCCTGCCTGATGGCCGAACCAGCGCTCGTCGCCGAATGCGTGCGAGCGATGCGAGACGCCGTGCGCGTTCCGGTGACGGTCAAGCATCGCATCGGCCTCGACCGGACCGAGGCCTACGGTTTTGTCCGGGATTTCGTCGGCGCGGTGCATGATGCCGGGTGTGCGGCGTTCCTCGTGCACGCGCGCAACGCGTGGTTGAAGGGGTTGAGTCCGAAAGAAAACCGCGAAGTGCCGCCGCTGCGCTACGCGTACGTGCACCGGCTGCGCGCCGAATTTCCGTCTGCGACGTTCGTCCTGAACGGCGGGCTCAGGTCGCTCGCCCAGGCGCAGGCGGAACTCGAGCACGTCGACGGCGTCATGCTCGGCCGCGCTGCGTATCAGGATCCATATCTGCTTGCCGGCGTCGACGCGCGCATCTTCAACGACATTGCGCCGGCACCGTCGCGCGCCGAAGTAGTGGCGAGGATGGGGCGCTACCTCGAGCGGATGGCAGTGAACGAAATCCCGCCGCGTGCGGTGACGGGTCACATGCTCGGGCTGTATCACGGTCAGCCGAACGCGCGCCTTTGGCGCCGGCACCTGAGCGACCCCGCGTTTCTCGCTCGACATGGCACGGCGACGCTGTGCGCCGCCGAGGCCGTGTTCGCGGCTGGCTGATCCGGCGCGCGCAGGCGTGCCGGTTGTTCATTTCTTGCAGACGGCCGCCTGATCCTCGGCTTGACGCAGCTTGCGATCCGCGCGCTGGCGCTGCTCGAGGGTGGCATTGTCGAACTCCTCGCGTGCCATGCGCACCTTGGCTTCGAGTTTGCGGCACTCGGCATCTTGCTTCGCCTGTTTCGACTCCGCCGCGGCGCGCTCGCGCGCAGCCTTTTCCTCGTCCTTCTGGCGCTGTTTCTCGAGCTTGTCCAGTTCGCGCGAATGCTGCTGCGCCCGGTCACGTGCCGCCTTTTGATCGGCCGCGCTCGGGCCAGTATCGGGTTCGATCTTGCGCACCGCCTGCGTGCCCTCCGGGCACTGCGTGTTCGAGTAGGTGACCTTGCCGTCGGGCGACTCGCAGCGCTGCACCTGCTGGGCGGGCACCGGTGCGGCGCAAAACAGGCCAGCCGCGGCGAGGGCGGCGGCTGCGCGCGAGCGCGCGCTCATTTGTGCGGGCAAATCAGGGCGTACTGATCCTGGGCACGCCGCAGCGCCAGTTCCGCGGTCGAGCGCTGGTTCGGGGTGGCCGCGTCAAGGTCCTGCTTCGCGTACTCGACGCTCCGCGACAAGTCCGCGCACTCGCGTCGCGTTGCGGCAATCTGTTCGTCGAGTTGCCGGCTCTCCTGCAGCGCATCCGGCGTGCCGGTGCGGCTTTGAGCGATCTGACCGGCCTCGCGCGCGTCGCGCGGAGCTTCCTTGCCGGCAGCCGTCGAAACGGGGGGTGCCTCGTCAAGCTTGCGCGCCGTGCGACTGTCCGAGGGGCAGGGTGAATCGCTATACGTCACCCGTCCGTCCTTGCCTTCGCAGCGAAACACCGGCTCGGCGCCGACCGCGCTCCCGAGGAGTGCCAGACCCAAGAACGCGGCAACACAAGGGCGCAACATCATCGTCTCCCATGGTTGCATGCGAGTCTAACCAAGAGATCCCGCGCAGCAACCGGGTGATGATCTATTCGCGCGACCTGAATCGACCGTACGTCGGGCCGAACCGCCCCGCTACAGCAGCTTGCCCGGATTCATCAGGCCGCCGGGATCAAATGTCTGTTTGATCTGCCGCATCAGCCTTAGTTCGAGCGCCGACTTATAGTCCGGGAGCACGTCGCGCTTTAGCTGGCCGATTCCGTGCTCGGCGCTGATCGAGCCCCCGCGCGCCGCGACTGCCGCATGGACGATCCCGTTGATCTCGCGTTCGTGTTCGAACGCCACGGTGATCGGTGTGCCGGCGCGGGTGCCCATGTTGTAGTGCAGGTTGCCGTCTCCGAGATGGCCGAAGACGGCCGGTTCGATCCATGGGAAGCGCTCGGCGAGCCGTGCATTCGTCTCCTCGACAAAAGCCGGGATTGCGGAGACAGGCAGCGCGATATCGTGCTTGACGTTGCCACCCGCCTTGGCGTGGGCTTCGGGGATCCCCTCTCGAATCTCCCACAGCGAATGCGATTGCTCGAGCGATGCCGCGATCACCGAGTCCTCGACGACGCCCGCTTCGAAGGCGCCGCCCAGGACGGTCTCCAGCACCCCGGCGGCGTGCGCTTCGTCTGCGTGATCCGAGATCTCCAGCAGCACGTACCAGGGCGCGGTGACAGGCAGCGGCGCACGCAGGCGCGGCAACTCGCCCAAGGCGCGTTTGATGCACCGGGCCGACATCACCTCGAACGCGGTCAGGCCTGGACCGGCGCCGGCGCGGGCCAGTTCGAGCAGCCTGGCAGCAGCGGGCAGGGAAGGCAGCGCGGCGAATGCCGTGACCTGCGAGCGCGGCAATGGAAAAAGCTTCAGCGTCGCGGCGGTGATAATCCCCAGGGTGCCTTCCGAGCCGATGAAAAGCTGCTTGAGATCGTATCCGGTGTTGTCCTTGCGCAAGGCGCGCAGGCCGTTCCAGATTTCTCCCGATGCGAGCACCACCTCGAGGCCGAGCGTCAATTCGCGCGCGTTGCCATACCGCAGCACCTGCGTCCCGCCCGCGTTGGTCGCGAGGTTCCCGCCGATCGTTGCCGAGCCCTCGGCCGCGAGGCTGAGCGGGAACAGCCGGCCGCGTGCACGCGCCGCCTCCTGCACCGACTGCAATATGCACCCCGCCTCGACCGTGATGGTGTCGTTGTCGAGGTCGACCGCGCGCACGCGGGTCATTCGCTGCAGACTGACGAGCACCGCGCTTCCGCTCGAATCCGGCGTGCCGCCGCCCACCAGTCCGGTGTTGCCTCCCTGCGGAAGCATCGCCGTGTTTGCGCTCGCGCAGGCGGCCACGACCTGGGCCACTTCGCGCGTATTGCCCGGGCGCACCACCGCGAGCGCCGCGCCCCGGTAACGCTTGCGCCAGTCGACCAGATAAGGTTCGGTTGCCGCGGGTTCGACCAGCACATTCGCGGTGCCGACGATCCCGCGCAGCGCGTCGAGCAGATTCATTGGATCGTGTCCTTCGGAAGTCCGGTGCCTGCGGAACGAGGCTAGCGTGCCACCTGCAGCGCAATCAGCGCGAGGCGCCGGCCCAGCGCGACGGCGAGACGCTTCTCGGCTTCGGTCGGCGCCACTTGCGCGGCACCGCGCGCGTAGTGACTCGCGCCGTAAGGGGTACCGCCACCGGTCGTCTCGTGCAGATCCCGTTCGGTATAGGGAAGGCCGACGATGAGCATTCCATGGTGAAGCAGCGGCAGCATCATCGAGATCAGCGTGCTTTCCTGGCCACCATGCAGCGTGCTCGTCGATGTGAACAGCGCGGCGGGTTTGCCTGCGAGGATGCCCGACTGCCAGAGCGTCCCGGTGCTATCCAGGAAGTGCTTCAGCGGCGCGGCCATGTTGCCGAAGCGTGTCGGCGATCCGAGCGCGAGCCCGCCGCACTCTTCGAGGTCACGCAG
Organism: Burkholderiaceae bacterium; assembly: GCA_035502095.1. Taxonomy (GTDB): domain Bacteria; phylum Pseudomonadota; class Gammaproteobacteria; order Burkholderiales; family Burkholderiaceae_F; genus JAKANT01. The sequence goes on along the minus strand of DATJUX010000044.1, from coordinate 36,400 downwards.
TTCGACGTACGGACTGCCGGAAGGCGGTACGGGCGGCGCTGCAATCTCCGTGGTTGGCGCCACCGGTGGCACGGTGCGCAGGCGCGCGTGCGTGCCGGCGACCGCATCGATGCCGGATGCCACCAGATCGGCGAGGCGGCGCGTGGCACCATTGCGGCTGTAGTAGAGAACGAGGATGTCCATTTCGCGCGCTGACGGCCTAGCGAAAGAAGGCCTGTCCCGATTGTATTGACCCGACATGGCAACACCGTCCGTGACCCCGAACGTACCCTGGTATGCGCGCGCCGGTGCACGGATTCCGCGCCTGCATAACGCGCTGGCGCGCGTCGGGCCATGGCTGGATCATGCGCGCGACGTCGTGGCGTTTGCGGGCCGGCGCGCGCGCGCGGTGCGGCTCTCCGAAGTGGCGGGCAGCCTGACATTCACGACGGTCCTTTCGCTGGTTCCGCTGCTCGCCGTCGCGCTCGCGGTCTTCAGCGCCTTCCCGTTGTTCGCCGAATACCGGAGCGCGCTCGAGAAGACACTGATCACGAACCTGGTGCCGGAGCAGATCTCCAGCGTCATCCTGCGCTACCTGAAGGAATTCTCGAGCCAGGCCACGCGCCTGACCGCCGTCGGCCTCGCGTTCCTGTTCGCGGCGGCGCTGCTGATGATTCTCACGGTGGACCGGGTCCTGAACGACATTTGGCAGGTGCGCCAGCGCAGGCCGCTCGCCCAGCGCGTGCTCATCTACTGGGCCTTGATCACGATCGGCCCGCTTCTTGTCGGTGGATCGCTTGCGCTGACTTCGTACCTGGGGGCAATCTCGGGGCGAGTCGTGCAGGAACTGCCGCCGATCGTGCACGATGCCCTCGACCTGGTGCCGCTTGCCGTCGGCGGATTCGCATTCGCCGCGATGTACGTGTTCGTGCCGAACCGGCCGGTGCTCTGGCGCGATGCGCTGGTGGGAAGCTTCGTGGCCTCGGCCCTCTCGGAGGCCGCGAAGGCGGTGTTCGCCCTCTACATCGCACGCGGCACTTACCAGTCCATCTATGGAGCGTTTGCCGCGCTGCCGGTGTTTCTGCTCTGGGTCTATATCTCGTGGTGGGTCACCCTGTTCGGCGCGGCAATCGCGGCGACGCTGCCGATGTTGCGCCTGACGCGCTTCGCCGACGAAACGCGCGCGGGCAATCGCTTCGTCACCTCCGTTGCGCTGCTGGCGGCGCTCTACCACGCGCTCGTTGACGCGAAGGAGGGCGGCCGCATGACCACGAAGGCACTCGCCCTGCACGTCCGGACTTATCCCGAGCAGGTCGAGCGCCTTCTGAACGACCTCGAGGGCCTCGGCTACGTCGCGCCGCTGGACGGCCGGCACGTGGGCGAATGGTTGCTGACTGCGAATCCGGCGCAAGCGAACCTCGTGCCGCTGTTCGGGCGCCATGCCGTCGATCCGAGCAACACGCTGATCACGCGCGACGTGGACGGGCTCGCCACCTGGATGACGGACGGTCTGGCGGCGGACTGGATCCGGCGTCCGCTCGCCGAACTGTTCGCCCAGCGCACCGTCTCCCCGAGCGGACCCTAGAACCGGATGCGCCCGGTCCAGATGTCCTTGTACATGACCCAGTCACCCATGAACGAGTAGACGGGCTGCTTGAAGGAGGCCGGGCGGTTCTTCTCGAACACGAAGTGCCCGATCCACGCGAATCCATAGCCTGCCAGCACCGTCGCCAGTAGCCACCATCCGTTGCCGCTGCCGATCAGAAGCCCAAGGCACACGAGCGTGAGCGTCGAGCCGATAAAATGCAGGCGACGGCAAGTGCGGTTGCTGTGCTCGCTGAGGTAGAACGGGTAGAACTCGCGAAACGACGTGTATTTGTTCGCCGCGGACCGCCCGATTGCATTCATGGACCCCTCCTTTCGTCCCTTGCGATGAATCTATGCCGCTTGTGATGCGGCATTCAAGTCGTGACGGAGAGCACCAGCGCCGCGGCAGCGAGGACGAGCAGACCCGCCAGCCGATCGGTCCAGCGCGCATAGCGCGGGTCGGTGGCGAAACCGGCCGCGCGCGCGGCGAGATAGCCGTAACCGAGAAGGATGAAGAACTCCGGTATCACGGACCCTGCGGCTAGCCAGAGCATCTGGGCGCCGATGGGCAGGCGCGGGTCGACGAACTGCGGCAGGATGGCGGCGAAGAAGATCAGCGTCTTCGGGTTGGCAAGCTGCAGCGTCACGCCGGAGAGAAAGACGGCGCCCGGTGCCGCCTTGCTGCCCGGGCGCGAGACCGAGATCGGCGTGGGCTTGCCGATCAGCGCGCGGGCGCCAAGGATCACGAGATAGGCGGCCCCCAACCACCTGACGATGTTGAAGAAGGTCCGCGACGCGACCAGCAGGGCACCCAGGCTGGTTGCGGAGAGCGAGAAATAGAACGCGTTCGCGCAAAGTATCCCGAGCGCGGCGGGGATCGACCGGCGCGCACCATGCGTCAGACCGTATGCGATGACGAGCATGACGGCCGGGCCGGGCGAGAGACTCAGCGCGGCTTCGGCCAGGACATAGAGCCAGTACGTGTCCCAGTTGACACTTGCGGTCATCAGCGACGAGGCGGGACGGTCAGCTGGGAGCGCGGCACACTGACCGGGCGAAGTCCGCCAGCGCCCGGCGCACGCCTTCCGGATTCTCGGCCATCATCGCGTGACCGGTGTCCGGCAACTGGACGACGCGTCCGTGCGCAGCGGTTTCGATCAAGCCGCGCGCGAACTTCGGCAGTGTCATGCTATCGGCTGCGCCCAGCAGGAAGAGTACCGGACAGGCCAGGGCCTTGATCGCCTCCACGCCACCGGCGTAGGCGTTGCACGCAGCGAAGTCGGTGGGCAGGACGGTGCTGCCATTGACACGTGCGATTCGCTGCATCAGGCGCAGGTTCTGCCAGACGATCGAGAAGCCCGGTCCGGGGTTGCCCGGGCGGGCGACGAAGGGCGCGATCGATGCGCGATGCGACCAGACGTTGATCATCTCCATCGCGGCGGGCGGATTGGTGCGGGTTGCCGCGAGCAGATCCTCGGAGACGCGCATTGGAAAGGCGGTCGCGCAGAGAGCCACGCCGCCGACGCATTCGCGCATGCGACGCGCCGCCTCGAGCGCGACCAGCGACCCCATGCTGTGGCCGATCAGAAGAAAGCGCCCGACGTCGAGCGGTCGCAGCGCCTGCGCGATGCGCTCGCCGATGGCCTCGACGGATTCAAGCGGCGGTCCATCGCTGCGGCCATGTCCGGGCAGATCCACGGCAAGCACACCGAAGCCGTGATGCGCGAGGTAGCGGCTTTGCAGGGTCCAGACGCTGTGATCGTGCTGGGCACCGTGCAGGAACACCGCGCACGGGAGGTCCGGATCGAAGGCCCTGCCACCCGTATAGGCGAACAGGTATTGCGGCCCGACACCGAGTCTCACGTCGCCACCTTCGCCGCAGCCTTCATGGCGCGTCCCAGGTCCTCGATCAGATCGTCCGGGTCCTCGAGGCCGATCGACAGGCGAATCGTGCCTTGCGTAATCCCCGCGGCGGCAAGTTCCGCATCCGGCACACGGAAGTGCGTCGTCGAAGCGGGATGTATCACGAGCGACTTGGCGTCGCCGACGTTCGCGAGATGCGAGAAGACCGCCAGCTGTTCGACGAACCGCGCGCCCGCCGCGCGCGTCCCTTTGAGGTTGAAGCTGAACACCCCACCGCACCCGCGTGGCAGGAGGCGCGCAGCGAGCGCGCGATCGGGATGGGACGGCAGTTCCGGGTAAGCGACCGACTCGACCTGGGGCTGCTCGGCGAGGAAGGCGACCACTTTGCGCGTGTTTTCCACGTGGCGCTGCATGCGCAATGGGAGCGTCTCTACGCCCTGCAGGAGCAGGAAGGCAGTGTGCGGGCTCATGCAAGCGCCGAAATCGCGCAGTCCCTCGCGGCGTGCGCGCAGCAGGAACGGTGCGACCGAGCTTTCTTCGGCGAAGACCATCCCGTGAAAGCCCTCGTACGGCGCGCACAGGACGTCGAACTTGCCGCTTGCCTCCCAGTCGAACGAGCCTCCGTCCACCAGCAAACCACCGATCGCCACGCCATGGCCGCCGAGGAACTTGGTGGCCGAGTGATACACGAGGTCGGCCCCGTGCTCGAATGGCTGCATGAGAAACGGCGTGGTGAACGTACTGTCGACGAGCAAGGGCACGCCGTGCTCGTGCGCGATGGCAGCGACCCCCGGTACGTCGAGCACGTCGAGTCCCGGGTTGCCCAACGTCTCGCCGAACAGGAGTCGCGTCTCCGCCCGGATCGCGTGGCGCCATTGGTCGAGGTCACGCGGGTTGACAAACGTCGTCGCGATGCCGAAGCGCTTCAGCGTGTAGGCGAGCAGGTTGTGCGATCCGCCGTAAAGCGCCCGGCTCGCGACGATGTGGCCACCCGTGCCCATCAAGGTAACGATGGCGAGGTGCAGGGCCGCCTGGCCGCTGGCGGTCGCGATCGCACCGACGCCGCGCTCGAGCGCAGCGATGCGCTCCTCCAGAACCGCGACGGTCGGATTCGAAATGCGCGAGTAGACGTGCCCCGCGCGCTCCATGTTGAACAGCGACGCCGCATGCTCGGAATCTTCGAAGCAGAACGACGTCGACGCGTAGATCGGTACGGCGCGCGCACCGGTGGCCGGATCGACGGGCTGCCCGGCATGCAGAGTCAGGGTATCGAAGCGAGGATGTTTCGGGCCGCTCATCGTCGTGCCGTGTTCCTGGCTGGGCCCCACCGAGGGCGAGGCTTACGCCAAGCCGTCGATTGCGCGGGACGGGAAATCAAGCGCTTTTCCTTCGTTGCTGCAGCGCTTGTACGTGCGACACGAAGGGCATAATGCCACGCATGGACAATCGGACCGCGGCGCGCGCGGACCTGTACCCGGCGATAGAACCGTTCGATTCGGGCATGCTGCCGCTCGACGACGTGCACACGATGTACTGGGAAGTGAGCGGCAATCCACACGGTGTCCCGGTCGTGTTCCTGCACGGTGGTCCCGGTGGCGGCTGTTCGCCCGAGCATCGGCGCTTTTTCGATCCGGCGTTCTTCCGCATCGTTCTCTTCGATCAGCGTGGCGCCGGCAATTCGACGCCGCTCGGCGAGGTCGCCAACAACACCACTGCGCACCTGGTTCGGGATATCGAGCACCTGCGCGAGTACCTGGGCGTCGGCCGGTGGCTCGTTTTCGGCGGGTCCTGGGGCAGCACCCTCGGTCTCGCCTACGGCGAGGCCAATCCGGACCGGTGCCTCGGGTTCGTCCTGCGCGGGATCTTCCTCGGCCGGCAGAGCGAGATCGACTGGTTCCTCAACAGCCTGCGCCAGGTGTTCCCGGAGGCGTGGCGGCGCTTCGTCGAACTGCTGCCCCGCGAGGAGCGCGACGACGTACTGCGCGCATACCTGCGGCGGTTGTTCGACCCCGATCCGCGCATTCACCTGCCCTACGCGCGCGCCTGGAGCGAGTTCGAGGGCAGTTGCTCGACGCTCCTGCCGAACCCCGAACTCGTGCGGCACTTCGCGGACGAGGCGATCGGCCTCGCCCGGCTCGAGGCGCACTATTTTGCACATCGATGTTTCCTCGCACCCAACCAGCTCCTGGGTGACCTGTACCGGATTCGCCACCTCCCGGCGTCGATCGTGCAGGCGCGGTACGACATGGTTTGCCCGATCATGAGCGCCGACGAGCTCGCGCGCGCGTGGCCCAGCGCGCGCTACGTCGTGGTTCCCGATGCCGGCCATTCCGTCTGGGAGCCGGCGGTGCGGTCCATGGTGATGCGCGAGGTGGAGCGCTTCAAGCAGCTCCTTGGCTGATCGATCGCGACACCGCATCGGTTTGCGCGGTGCAGGATCGCCGCGACCGCTCGCCGCGTTTCACGCGATACCGCTTGCGCCTGCCTTCGGCTAGGATGGGTGTGTCGGCAATCACGGTGTCGACGCGCGACACGGGAGGCGACCATGAAGGTGAGCGACATCCTGCGGGTCAAGGGCAACGCGCTGTTCACGGTGACTCCCGACAGCACACTTCCTTCGGCGATCCAGAGCATGGCCGAGAACGACATCGGCTCCGTCGTCGTGATGGACCACGGCGAACTGGTCGGCATCCTGACGTTTCGCGAGGTCATCAACACCGTGCATCGCTACGGTGAGCAGTTCTCTGCGCGTAGCGTGCGCGAACTGATGGTGCAGGGCCCGCTCACCGTGGGTCCGGACACCGACGTGAACGAAGTGCGCCGGATCATGCTCGACCAGCATGCCCGCTACATGCCGGTGACGGAGGGGCGCACGCTGATCGGGGTGATCTCGTTCTACGACGTCGCCCGTGCGGTGTACGAAGAGCAGAGCTTCGAGAACCGCATGCTCAAGGCGTATATCCGCGACTGGCCGGAGCAGGAATCGGTCAACGGGTGAGGCCGGACGGCGCGGCGCAATCGTTCGCGCCGCGATAGCAGGTGTCACTGCCTCTCCGGATGAGCGCGTCCCGCGCCTGCATCGTCGCGCGAGGCGGGGCGTACGGTCGGTAGCGCGCAGCGCAACCTTTCTTATCGGTCCATCGGGCGTCGGCGACTCGCCTAGGATCGGCACGCGCCAACTAGGGAGACCCGATTGTCCGCGCCGAGCCAGTTCCTCCTCCTCAAAGAGCGCCGCTTCGCGCCGTTTTTTCTGACGCAATTCCTTGGAGCGGCCAACGACAACGTCTTCAAGTATGCGTTCACCCTGCTCGTCACCTATCGCGCCGGCGAATTCTCCCGGCTCGAGCCGGCGCAGTCGGTCAACCTGATCGCCGGAATGTTCATCCTGCCGTTCCTGCTGTTTTCGGCGACCAGCGGACAAGTGGCGGACAAGTTCGAAAAGGCGGGCGTGATGCGGCTGGTGAAGATGCTCGAGGTCGCGATCATGCTGGTCGCGGCCTTCGGCTTCTACACCCGGAGCTTCGTGATCCTCTGCACCTGCACGCTGCTGATGGGCCTGCACTCCACGCTCTTCGGTCCGGTGAAGTACGCCTACCTGCCGGAGCGTCTCGCGCCTGGCGAAATCGTCGGTGGCAACGGCCTGGTGGAAATGGGGACCTTCGTCGCGATCCTGCTCGGCACGATGACGGCCGGTGCCTTGATCGACAGCGGGCCGAACGGGCACCTCGTTTCGGCCGTGGTTTGTGTCGCGCTGGCGCTGGCCGGGTTGGCCGCGAGCCTGGCGATCCCGGTCGGCCCTGCGGCGGCGCGCAACCTGATCATCGACTGGAACCCGGTCCGCGTGACGCTGGAAAACCTGAGGGTTGCACAGCGCGAACGCTCGGTGTTCCTGTCCCTGCTGGGGATCTCGTGGCTGTGGTTTTTCGGTGCCGTGTTTCTCACTCAATTCCCGCAGTTCGCCAAGGACACGCTCGGCGGCGATCCGGCCGTGGCGACGCTGCTGCTCGGCGTGTTCTCAGTGGGGATCGGCGCCGGTTCCTTGCTGTGCGAACGACTGTCGCGCCATCAGATCGAGATCGGCCTCGTGCCGTTCGGCTCGATTGGCATGTCGGCTTTTACGCTCGATCTTTTCTTTGCGGTGCAGGGGCTGCCGGCGGCGGCTGACCAGACCATCCCGCAGTTCCTCGCCTTGCCTGCACACGCGCGCGTGTTGAGCGATTTGTTCCTGCTTGCGCTGTTCGCGGGGTTCTACAGCGTCCCGCTGTACGCCCTCATCCAGACGCGTTGCGAGGCAAGCCATCGCGCGCGCATCATCGCTGCCAACAACATTCTCAACGCGCTGTTCCTGATCCTCGCGGCAGGCCTGAGCGCGTTCGTTCTGAGCGCGCTCGGCTGGAGCATCGCGCAACTGTTCCTCGCCACGGCGATCGTCAACATCCTGGTGGCGGGCTACATCTATTCGCTGGTGCCCGAGTTCCTGCTGCGTTTCCTCTCGTGGCTGCTGGTTTCGGTCGTGTACCGGATCCAGCGCCAGGGTGCCGAGCGGATCCCCGAGCAGGGAGCCGCTCTCATCGTCAGCAACCATGTCTCCTTTGTCGATGCGCTGGTGCTGATGGCGATCAGTCCGCGGCCGATCCGGTTCGTGATGGACCGGTCGATCTTCGCCACACCGGTGTTGTCGTGGCTGTTCCGCCAGGTGAAGGCGATTCCGATCGCGTCGTACAAGGACGATCCTGAACTCGTCGAAAGCGCTTTCCGGCGCGTGGCCGAGGAACTGCGCGACGGGCAACTCGTCTGCATTTTTCCGGAGGGGCGCATCACCGATTCAGGCGTGATCCTGCCGTTCCGTCCTGGCCTGATGCGAATCCTCGAGAGCAATCCGGTCCCCGTGATTCCCGTGGCCCTGCAGGGCCTCTGGGGCTCCTTTTTCTCGCGCAAAGGCGGGCCGGCGATGACCAAGCCGCTTCGGCGCGGTGTCTTCTCGCGCATCGGCGTCAGCGTTGGCGAGCCGGTGCAGCCGGCACTTGCGAGCCCCGAAGCACTGCACGGGCGCGTCGCCGCGCTGCGCGGGGACTGGCTCTGAGCCGGTGACCGGAATGCGTCCGCTTACAATTGATTTGTCATGTCGGGATCGACTTTCGGGCGCATCTTCTGCGTCACCAACTTCGGCGAGTCGCACGGGCCGGCCATCGGCTGCGTCATCGATGGATGTCCGCCCGGCCTCGCACTGTCGGCCGAGGACATGCAGCCCGATCTCGACCGGCGCAAGCCGGGCACGTCGCGCCACGTCACGCAACGGCGTGAGTCGGATCGGGTCGAAATACTCTCTGGCGTCTTCGAAGGCAAGACCACCGGCACGCCGATCGCGCTGCTGATCCGCAACGAAGATCAGCGCAGCAGCGACTACGAGGCGCTGCTCGACACCTTCCGTCCGGGCCATGCCGACTACACGTACTGGCGCAAGTACGGATTGCGCGACCCGCGCGGCGGAGGACGCGCCTCGGCGCGCCTGACGGCACCGATGGTGGCCGCGGGAGCGGTGGCGAAGAAGTGGCTGCGCGAGAACTACGGCACCTCGGTCCGAGGACATCTCGTGCAACTCGGTGCGATCGCGATCGAATTCGAGGGCTGGGAGCACGTGGACGCCAATCCGTTTTTCGCGCCGAACGCGCGGATCGTGCCGCAGCTGGAGCAATTCATGGACGCGCTGCGCAAGCGCGGCGACTCGTGCGGCGCACGGCTGCGCGTGGTGGCGACCGACGTACCCGCCGGCCTCGGCGAGCCGCTGTACGACAAGCTCGACGCCGAGATCGCCTACGCGATGATGGGTATCAATGCCGTGAAAGGCGTCGAGATCGGTGCCGGGTTCGCGTCGGTTGCGCAGCTGGGCAGCGAGCACGGTGACCAGCTGACGCCTTCGGGCTTCGCTTCCAACAATGCCGGGGGCACGTTGGGAGGCATCTCGAGCGGCCAGGACATCGAGGTGTCGATCGCGATCAAGCCGACGTCGAGCATCCGTTTGCCCCGCCAGTCGATCAACCGCCGCAACGAGCCGGTCACGGTGGCGACGGAAGGGCGGCACGACCCGTGTGTCGGAATCCGCGCCACGCCGATCGCCGAGGCCATGCTGGCCCTTGTCCTGATCGACCACGCTCTGCGTGACCGCGCGCAGAACGCCGACGTCGCGCACACCGTGCCGCCGATCGCAGGTCCGGCCAGCCGGACGCGCCCCGGCAACGCCGGCTGACTGGCCGATGCGGGCGGCCGCCGCCTGGCAGCCCTGGCGGCTCCGCGTCTACCTTGCGGCTTATTACGCGGCCGGCGGTGTTCTCGGCACCTACCTGCCGCTTTATCTGGAACGGCGCGGCCTGACCGCAGCCCAGATCGGTGTCGTCACGGCGCTTGCCCAGGGCCTGCGCATCGTCGCCCCCGCGGGCTGGGGCTGGCTGGCGGATCACACGTTGTACCGGGCGGCGGTCTTGCGGGTGACCACGCTCGCTGCTTGCCTCGGCTTTCTCCCGCTCCTGCTCCCGGGCGGGTTCGGCCTGGTTCTCGGCGTGACGCTGGTGTATCAGATCTTCCTCTCGGGCCAGGTGCCGCTCGCCGAGGCCATCGCCGCGATGCATCTGCGTGGCGAGCCCGGCGCGGCCGGACTTTACGGAAGACTTCGCGCGTCCGGATCGATCGGTTTCATCGTCTTCGTACTGAGCACGGGAGCGCTGCTCGATCGCACCGGCCTTGCGGCGACGCCGTATATCGCGCTCGGTTTGCTGGCTGCGACGTTCGTGGCCAGCTGCCTGGTGCTAGATGCGCCGCCCGCCGGCGAGCCGCACGAGCCCGTCTCGGTGCGAGCCCGTCTGGCCGAGCCGCGCGTGCGCTGGTTCTTCCTGTCCGTGCTGCTGATGATCGCGGCTCACGGCGCGCTTTACACGTACTTCTCGATCTACCTGGCGGTGCTTGGTTACTCGAAGACGCAGATCGGCGTGTTCTGGGTGCTCGGCGTGCTGTGCGAGATCGGCCTCTTCTACACGCAGGGCAGACTGTTCAGGCGTTTCGAGCAGTTGCGCCTGGTCGAGGCGAGCTTCCTGGTTGCCGCGGTGCGTTTCTTCCTCACCGCCGAATTCGCCCAATCGGCGGTGGTGCTGGTGATTGCGCAGCTCTTGCACGCGATGACGTTTGCCGTGCACCACAGTGCGTCCATCCTGGCGATTCAACGCTGGTTCCCCGGTCGGGCCGCAGGCCGCGGGCAAGCCCTGTACACGAGCATCGGGTACGGAGTGGGGGCCACGCTGGGAAGCCTGATCGCGGCATGGCTATGGTCGGCGGTCTCGCCGAGCGCGGCGTTTCTCTCGAGCAGCGTCGCCGCGCTGTTGGGATGGTTCGCGGTGCGGCGCGCGCGAGAATTGGATCGTGCCGCCGGGCACTCCGCGTGAACCGGAGCGTGCGGCAAGGAGCATGTACATGAGCAGGTCGTTGCGTTGGATTGCGTTGGCGGGTCTGGCCGCGGCGATCGCAATCGCTGGCTGCCAGTCGGTGCAGACCACGCGTGGCGGCGAGGTCGGGGTCGACCGCTCGCAGTCGATGTTTATTTCGGCGGCCGAAGTCGATGCAGCGGCCAAGACGCAATACGCGCAGATACTCGAGGAAGCGCAGAAGAAGGGCACGCTCAACCAGGACCCCGCGACCACCGCACGCGTGCGCGCCATCGCGCAGCGCCTGATCCCGCAGACAGCCGTGTTCCGTGACGATGCGCCGCGCTGGGATTGGCAGGTCAGCGTCCTGACCTCCGCCGAGGTCAATGCGTGGTGCATGCCGGGGGGACGGATCGCCGTCTACACCGGCTTGATCGAAAAGCTCAAGATCACCGACGAGGAACTGGCCGCCGTCTTGGGGCACGAGATCTCGCACGCGCTGCGCGAACACGCGCGCGAAAGCATGAGCCGGCAGGCCGTGGCCGGCGTCGGTCTTTCCGTCTTCGAGATCCTGACCGGCGTGCCGACGGGCGACTTCGGCCAGATGCTCGCGCAGAGCATGTTCGTGCTGCCGAACAGCCGGCAAAACGAACAGGAGGCCGACCGCATCGGCGTCGAACTCGCGGCGCGCGCCGGCTACGACCCGCGCGCGGCGGTCTCGCTCTGGAACAAGATGCTGAATCTGGGCGGCAACCAGCCGCCACAGTGGCTGTCGACTCACCCGTCGCACGAGTCCCGCATCAAGGACCTGGAGGACTATTCGCAGCGCGTGTTACCGCTGTACGAGCAAGCCAGGCGCTAGCGCGAGCGCCGTCTCAGGCGAGTACCAGATCGACGTCGGCCATGACGCGCGTCGCCTGCGCAAGCGGGTGGTCGCCCACCGTCGGTCTGAGGCTGAGCACCACCTGGGCGCGCTGCGCGGGGCTCAGATGCCGATAGATCACGTCGCGTTCGTTACCCGCCGCGTCCGGCAGATAGAGCTGCGTCGATAGCGATCCGGACTGACCGGTCTGGATCCGTACATGGATGTGTGCGGTCCGTCCAGGGTAGGGCACGGGCTTGATGGTTCTGAAGTGGAACGTCCCACCCGCGTCCGACCGCGTTTGCCCGTAACCCTGGAACGCCGGGTCGCGATGCGCCTCGTCACCGCCATCGGGATGGTGATAAATCGCGTTGGCGTCGCACTGCCAGATCTCGACCAGCGCTGCGGCCACTGGCTGTCCTTCATGGGTGAGCACGCGCCCCGTCAGGTAAAGCGGAATTCCCTTGGTGACCACTCGCGATCCATCCACCACGATCAGATCGGGATCGACGTGAGCGGGCCGCTCGGACGTGGAGCGCGGGTAGAACGGGCCGAGTGTCTGTGCCGGCGTCGAGGCAATGTCGTGAGTCTGTGCGTCGGCCTTGCCGAGCGGCATCACGAGCGGTGCCGCCGCGAGCGTCGCGAGCGCATGGCGCCGCGCGAGCGTGCGCCGGTTGTTTGGCCGGGTACCCATCAGCGTCCGTCAGACTGTCAAGTGCCTGTCCGGGTTCCCGCTCGCAGGCAGATCGCACGCGACGCGATGGCATAATTTCGGCCCGCTTGCCTTCGCACCTGCGCGTCGCCGGCGGTCAACTTGGCTGCGAAGACCCTTTACGACAAGCTCTGGGACGAGCATGTCGTGCACGTCGAGAGCGACGGCACGACGCTTCTTTACATCGATCGCCATCTTGTCCACGAAGTGACGAGCCCGCAGGCTTTCGAAGGCCTGCGCCTTGCCGGCCGCAACCCATGGCGTGTCTCGTCGATCGTCGCCACCGCCGACCACAACACCCCGACCAGCGGGTGGGAGCGTGGACTGGATGGCGTCGTCGATCCCACTTCGCGCGAACAGATCGTCACGCTCGACGCCAACATTCGCAAGGTCGGCGCCGCCGCCTATTTTCCGTTCCTCGACCGCCGGCAAGGAATCGTGCACGTGATCGGCCCCGAGCAGGGGGCGACGCTCCCGGGCATGACGGTCGTCTGCGGTGACTCGCATACGAGCACGCACGGGGCGCTCGGGGCGCTTGCGTTCGGCATCGGCACGTCGGAGGTCGAACACGTGCTCGCCACGCAAACGCTCCTGATGCGCAAGGCGAAGAACCTGCTGATCCGCGTGGAAGGCGCCTTTCCCCCGGGTGTGACGGCAAAGGACCTGGTGCTCGCGGTGATCGGACGGATCGGCACGGCAGGCGGAACCGGCCACGCGATCGAATTCGGCGGCTCGACCGTGCGCGCGCTGTCGCTCGAGGGCCGCATGACCGTGTGCAACATGGCGATCGAGGCCGGCGCGCGCTCCGGCCTCGTGGCGGTGGACGAGAAGACGATCGAGTACCTGCGCGGTCGCCCGTTTGCCCCATCTGGTCCGGATTGGGACGGCGCGGTGGCGTACTGGAAGACGCTGCGTTCGGACGACGGCGCGCGTTTCGACCGTGTGATCGAGATCGACGCGCGTGCGTTGAAACCGGTCGTGAGCTGGGGGACCTCGCCGGAGATGGTGACGACGATCGACGGCACGGTGCCCGATCCGGCGCGCGAAGGAGACCCGGTGCGACGCGAGGGCGTCGAGCGTGCGCTGGCCTACATGGGACTCGCACCGAACACGCCGATCACCGACATCCGCGTCGACAAGGTCTTCATCGGCTCCTGCACCAACTCGCGGATCGAGGACCTGCGCGCCGCCGCCGCGGTCGTACGCGGGCGGCATGTCGCGGCCACCATCAAACGCGCTCTGGTCGTTCCGGGGTCGGGCCTGGTCAAGGCGCAAGCCGAGAAAGAAGGGCTCGACCGGATCTTCACCGCGGCAGGGTTCGAGTGGCGCGAACCGGGTTGTTCGATGTGCCTTGGCATGAACGCCGACCGGCTCGAGCCGGGCGAGCGGTGCGCGTCGACCTCCAATCGCAACTTCGAAGGGCGGCAGGGTCCGGGTGGGCGGACGCACCTCGTGAGCCCGGCGATGGCGGCGGCGGCGGCGCTCGCGGGGCGCTTTGTCGATGTGCGAGCACTGTAGCGGCTGACCGCGATGCAACCCTTCCGCACCCACACCGGTCTGCTCGCCCCGCTCGACCGCGCGAACGTCGACACCGACCAGATCATTCCGAAGCAGTTTCTGAAGTCGATCCACCGGAGCGGATTCGGGCCCAATCTCTTCGACGAGTGGCGCTACCTCGACCGCGGCGAGCCCGGCATGGACAACGCGAGACGTCCGCTCAATCCGGAATTCGTCCTGAATCAGGCGCGGTATAAGGGCGCCTCGATCCTGCTTGCGAGGCGCAATTTCGGCTGCGGGTCGAGCCGTGAGCATGCGCCATGGGCGATCGCCGAGCACGGCTTCCGCGCCATCGTCGCGCCGAGCTTCGCCGACATCTTCTTCAACAACTGCTTCAAGAACGGACTGCTGCCGATCGTGCTCGACGAGAAGATCGTCGATCGGTTGTTCGCTCAGGTATCGGCAACCCCGGGCTTCACGCTGGCGATCGACCTCCCTGCACAGGTTGCGCGCACGCCCGACGGCGAAGGTCTGCGCTTCGAGGTCGACCCGTTTCGCAAGGAATCCCTGCTGAACGGCTGGGACGATATCCAGCTGACACTGCGTCACAAGGATCTGATCGTCGAGTTCGAGCAGCGGCGCCTGGCACGGTTCCCGTGGCTGGCGAAAACCAGCGCTTCCTGATCCTCGTTACCGTTCCGGCGCGGGGGGAGCGGACCGATCCGAACCCCGCGGTGAGAGAGCCTGCCCATGAAAGTCGCGGTGTTGCCCGGAGACGGCATCGGCAAGGAAATCGTCGCCGAGGCGCTCAAGGTGCTGCGCGTGCTCGGCGAGTTGTTCGAGTTCGAATTCGCGGAAGTCGGAGGAGTGGCGTACGACGCCTGCGGTCATCCGCTTCCCGAGGCGACCCTGCGCGTGGCGCAGGCCGCCGATGCCGTGCTCTTCGGGGCGGTCGGCGACTGGAAGTACGACCGGCTTGAGCGTTCGCTGCGGCCGGAGCAGGCGATTCTCGGCTTGCGCAAGAGGTTGAACCTGTTCGCAAACTTCCGGCCGGCGCTCTGCTATGCGGAGCTGACTGCGGCCTCCAGCCTGAAGCCTGAGCTGGTGGCCGGCCTGGATACCCTGATCGTGCGCGAACTCACCGGCGACATCTACTTCGGACGGCCGCGGGGGCGGCGCTCGGCACCGGATGGGCCCTTTGCCGGCCAGCCCGAGGCGTACGACACGATGCGCTACTCGCGGCCCGAGATCGAACGCATCGCGCACGTCGCATTCGGCGCTGCGCGCAAGCGCCGCCGCAGGGTGACGAGCGTCGACAAGGCCAACGTGCTCGAAACATCCCAGTTCTGGCGCGAGGTGGTGACCGACGTGCACGCGGGGTATCCGGATGTCGAACTCGAGCACATGTATGTCGACAACGCTGCCATGCAGCTGGTGCGGGCGCCGCGCAACTTCGACGTGATCGTTACCGGCAACATGTTCGGCGACATCCTGTCCGACGAGGCGGCGATGCTTACCGGCTCGATCGGCATGTTGCCCTCGGCATCGCTTAACGAACACAATCGCGGTTTGTACGAGCCGAGCCACGGCAGCGCGCCGGATATCGCCGGCAAGGACCTCGCCAATCCGCTGGCGACGATCCTGTCAGCGGCCATGATGCTGCGCTTTTCCCTCGGGCGGCCGGAACTCGCCGACCGCATCGAGGCCGCCGTCCGCAGCGTGCTCGCTAAGGGGCTGCGCACCGCGGACATCGCTGCCCCCGGCGAGCGTGCCGTGGGAACGCGGGCAATGGGCGATGCGGTGGCGGCCGCGCTTCGATAGGAACAGGCGGCGCGCAATCGCTAACTGCTTGCAAACTGGAACCTGGTCGGGAGTGTCATGAGGGTCGGATTCGTGGGATGGCGCGGCATGGTCGGCTCTGTGCTCATGGAGCGCATGGCGGCCGAGAGGGACTTCGAGCTGTTCGAGCCCGTGTTCTTCAGCGCGTCGAACCCCGGAGGAGCCGCGCCGAAAGTCGGCGGATCGACCGGCACGCTGAAGGATGGCAACGACGTAGCCGCGCTCAGGACGTGCGACACCATCGTTAGCTGCCAGGGCGGCGAGTACACGAACGAGGTTCATCCGCGCCTGCGTGCCGCCGGATGGACCGGTTACTGGATCGATGCCGCGTCGGCGCTGCGCATGAAAGAGAGCGCCGTGATCATCCTGGACCCGGTGAACCGCCCGGTGATCGAGCGCGCGCTGCGCGAGGGCGTGAAGGACTACATCGGCGGGAACTGCACCGTCAGTCTGATGCTGATGGCGATCGATGGCTTGCTGAAAGCGAATCTGGTCGAATGGGTCACCGCGATGACCTACCAGGCGGCCTCGGGCGCGGGCGCAGCCGCGATGCGCGAACTGATCGAACAGATGGGTTACGTGCACGCCGCGTCGAGGCAGCTCCTGGCCGATCCGAAGTCGGCGATCCTCGAGATCGACAGCCAGGTCACCGCCGCACTCAACGCCGACGGCCTGCCACGCGGCAACATTGGCGTGCCGCTGGCCGGCAGCCTGATCACCTGGATCGACAAGGACCTCGGCAACGGCGTCAGCCGCGAGGAGTGGAAGGGAGGCGCCGAGGCCAACAAGATCCTTGGTCTTCCCTCAATGGGCGAGCCGGGTTCACTCATCGTCGAGGGGCTGTGCGTGCGCGTCGGCGCGATGCGTTGCCACAGCCAGGCGCTCACAATCAAGCTCAGGCGCGATCTTCCGCTCGCCGAGCTCGAACAGCGGATTGGCCAAGGAAACCCATGGGTCCGCGTGATCAGGAACGATCGCGAAAGCAGCATTCGTGAGCTCTCGCCCGCCAAGGTGAGCGGAACCCTGCAGATACCGGTCGGGCGCCTGCGCAAGCTTGCGATGGGAGGCGAGTATTTGGCGGCGTTTACCGTAGGTGATCAGTTGCTCTGGGGAGCGGCTGAGCCGCTGCGCAGGATGCTGCGGATGCTGCTTGGCAAACTCGACTAACAAAATCGATTCGGACCAAACGCAGGGATGAAGGATTTTTCTCCCGCTTTCCGGGGACTTACTGCGGCATCTCAACTTGCCTGCCTAAGTGTCTGATGTTATGTTCGAAATCAGCTTCGACCGCCTGCAGGGGGGCATCCGTGGCATCGCAAAGATCTAAGCGCGCGCCGACACCGTGTGCGCTTGCGCTGGCAATCGGCTTGGCATTCGCCGCTCCGGTGGTGGATGCGGCTGGGCTCGGACGCCTCTCGGTTCAGTCGGCACTCGGCCAGCCATTGCGAGCTGAAGTCGAGGTCACTTCTGTCGGTCGCGACGAGGCGCCCTCGCTGGCGGTAAGGCTCGCATCGCAGTCGGCGTTCCGGCAAGCCAACCTCGAATTCAACCCCGCGCTCTCGGCACTGCGCTTCACGCTCGAGAAGCGCAGCGACAGCACGTACGTCGTCAGCGTCACGTCGCTGCAGGCGATCAACGAGCCGTACCTCGACGTCCTGCTCGAACTGACCTGGTCGACCGGGCGCGTCCTGCGCGAATACACGGTTCTGCTCGATCCACCGGCGCTGCGTGCGACGCCCGATCTCGTGGCACCGGTCACGCCATCTCCTGCGCCGCCCGTAGCAGCCGCGCCCCCGCCGCCGGTCGCCGCGCCCCCCCCTGCGCCGGTCGCCGCCACACCGGCGCCCGCGCCGGTGGCCGCCGCGCCGGCGCCCGCTCCCCAACCTCCGGCTCCTCCCGCTCCGCAGCCGCGTGCGGCCGCGGCGCCGGCCGACACTGGGGAGGGCGCGAACTACACGGTCAAGCCCGGCGACACGCTCAGCAAGATCGCGCTGCGCAACAAGGCTGCTGGCGTATCGCTCGATCAGATGCTGGTCGCGATGTTCCAGGCGAACCCGAGCGCGTTCATCAACCAGAACATGAATCTGCTGCGGGCGGGGCGGACGATCACGATCCCCTCGAATGCCGACGCAGAGGCAATTCCGCAAACCGAGGCGCGTCAGGAAGTTGCGGCGCAGAGCGCTGACTTCGCGCAGTACCGTAGCCGCCTCGCGCAAGCCGCATCAGGCGCCGCGCCGGTCGCCGCGGCACCCGCTCCCGCTGCCGCCGGTCAGGGCCGCGTCACCACCAAGGTGGAAGACAAATCCGCACCGACCAAGACCGGTGACCAGTTGAAGATCGCCAAGGCCGATACGTCGGGCACCGGAGGCACAGGCAAGGCGACGCAGGACGAGGCGGTCGCGAAGCAGCGCGCGTTGAAGGAAGAAGAGGATCGCGCAGCCGAGCTGAAGAAGGCCAACGAGCAACTTAAGAAAGCGCTCGAGTTGCAGAGCAAGGCCGGTGCACAGGTTCAGAAGCAAGCCGAGGCGAAGAAGGAAGAGCCGGCGAAGGCGGCGGCACCTGCGCCGGTACCGGTCGCCGTCCCGCCCGCTCCGGCCCCGGCCAACGCGGAACCGCCGAAGGTCGAAGCGCCCAAGGTCGAGCCGCCGAAGGTCGAGCCGCCCGCGCCGGCTCCCGCGCCGAAGGTCGAGGCGAAGGCCGAACCCGCAAAAGCAGAGCCCGCGCAGCCCGAGTCGGTTGGACCGGGTCTGCTCGACATGCTGAAGGACTCGACGTCGATCGGGCTGATCGCGGTGCTCGTCGCCCTGCTAGGCGGCCTGATCGGATTGAACATCTATCGCAAGCGCAAGGTCGAGAAGGGCGACCGTGGGCAGGGCGCCGCGGAAGGACTGCGCGCCAACTCGCTGTTTGGCCAGACCGGTGGACAGAGCGTCGATACGGGCGCGACGAGCACCTTCAATTCGAGCTTCATCCCGGCCGCGTCGCAACTCGACTCGAACGAAGTCGATCCCGTCGCCGAGGCGGATGTCTACATCGCCTACGGCAGGGAGGAGCAGGCCGAGGAAATCCTAAAGGAAGCGCTGCGGCTGCAGCCCGATCGTCACCCGGTCCGGGTGAAGTTGCTCGAGATCTACTCGCGGCGCGGCGACAAGGCGTCGTTCAACGCGGTCGCCGAGGAACTGCGCGAGCGCACGGGCGGCATGGGCGACGATTGGGAGCGCGCGATGAAGCTCGGCCGCGCGCTCGATCCGTCCAATGCGATGTTCGCAGGCTCGGCCGCTGCCACGGAGGCGGCGATGCGTGGCCCGACGACGGAACTGCGCCTGAATCCGAGCACGGTCTCGCCGCGCCCGGTTGAACTGCCGGCCGAGCCTACGGCGTTCGCTCCGACGGAGCCGCAATCGACGGCCGTCACCGCCAAGCTGGCGCCGGACTCGCGTCTCGACTCGGGTTTGGCCCTCGACACCAAGATGACGGCAGATACGAGCATGCCGTTGGAAGTTCCCGCGATCCCGCCGACATCGGCGGCGACCAAGCCGACCGCCTTCGCGGCCACGCTGCCGCTGGACGACGGCACGGCTGCCAACAAGAGCGCCGGCACGATCGATCCGTTCGGTGCGACCGCCGCCGACAAGATCGACTTCGCGGCGCTCGATTTCGACCTCGGCTCGACGACAACCGGTCTGCACGGAGTCTCCAAGGGAGCGTCGATATCGATGCCGTTCGACTCGCGCATCGACAGCGGCACGACCGCGGCGCCCGCAGCGCGCCCGGCCGCGCGCGCGACCGACAGCGACCTGAAGGTCCCGGCTTCGCGTCCCGAGGTCGCTGCGGCCGCGCCGACAGCGAGCGGGCGCACGACGATCCCCGATGTCGACCTGACGCTGCCAGCCACGCCTGCCGCGTCCGCCTCGGCGCCGCCGACGTTCGACGATGCGTTGTCGCGTCCGACGCTCCTCGGCGAGGTCGGCGCGCTGCCCGACGAGCAGGCACCGCGCCTGACCTCGAACACCGACCAGGCGACGGTGCCATTGATCGATTTCGACCTGACCGGCTCCGATGTCGACCTTGGGGGCCGCCGCACCGAGACTCAAGCTGGGAGCCCGCTCGCCGCGCAGATGGCGACCAAGCTCGATCTCGCCCGGGGCTACATCGATCTCGGAGTCAAGGACGGGGCGCGCGAACTGCTCGAAGAGGTGATGCGCGACGGCACGCGCGAGCAGCGCCAGAACGCCGTCGAACTGCTGAAGCAGGTCGAAGCCTAGGCCTTCACCAACCGATCGCGGGCCGGTACGAGGTGTCGTGCCGGCCCGTTCCGTTTCCGTGCACAAACTCGCGCTCGGCTTGCAGTACCACGGCGCCGCCCTTTGCGGCTGGCAGACGCAACCGAACGGCCAGTCGGTGCAGGACGCAGTCGAGCGCGCGCTGCTCCATTTCGCTGGAACGCCGCTCGCCACCATCTGCGCGGGCCGCACCGATGCCGGCGTGCATGCGACGTATCAGGTGGTCCACGTCGAGACCGCCATCGAGCGCCCGCTGCAGGCCTGGATACGCGGCGTGAATCGCTTCCTGCCGCATACGATCGCGGTGCGATGGGCCCGGTCCGTGCCGCCGACCTTTCACGCCCGCTACTCCGCGCTGGGGCGGCGCTACGACTACTGGATCCTCAATGATCCGGTGCGTGCGCCGCTCGCGCTCGACCGTGCGGGATGGGTGTTTCGGCCTCTCGATCTCGCAGCGATGCAACGCGCGGCCGCGCTGCTGACTGGAACGCACGACTTCTCGTCGTTCCGGTCTGCCGAGTGCCAGGCGAAGTCTCCGGTGCGCGATCTGCGCCTGCTCACGGTGGAGCGTAGCGGGAGTCTGCTGCGGATCCGGGCGGTCGCCAACGCTTTCCTGCATCACATGGTGCGCAACATCGTGGGGGCGCTCGTCTACGTCGGCACCGGCCGGCACGAGCCACAGTGGGTCGCGCAAGTGCTCGCCGCGCGCGATCGAGCGCGCGCGGCGCCGACATTCGCCGCCGGAGGCCTCTATCTGACACACGTCGAGTACGATCCCGTGCTCGATCTGCCGCCACCCGACGAGGCGCCGCCGTTCCTCCAATGAGCATTACCCGCGTCAAGTTCTGCGGCATGACCCGCGCGAGTGACGTCGAGGCCGCGGTCGAGATCGGCGCGAACGCGGTCGGCTTCGTCTGCCATCCGCCGAGCGCACGCTATGCCGCGCCGGCGGCCTTGAAGGATCTCGCGCGCCGACTGCCTCCATTCGTCACGCCCGTCCTACTGTTCGTCAATGCAAGCAGCGAGAACATCGAACGTGCCCTCGACGCGGTGCCGAACGCGCTGCTCCAGTTCCACGGTGACGAGACGCCAGCGCAGTGCACGCGCTTCGAACGCCCGTACCTGCGCGCGATTCGCATGTTCGACGAGGTCGATTTGCTAGACTGCGAGCGCGCGTTCGCGTCGTCGATCGGATTGCTTGCCGACACGCCGTCAGAGGGATACGGCGGCAGCGGTCGGGGTTTCGACTGGTCGCGGTTGCCGTCGGCTTCGGTACGCGTCAAGCCGCTCGTGCTTGCGGGCGGGCTCACCGCCGCCAACGTCGGCGCTGCGGTTGGCGCGGTGCAGCCGTTTGCGGTCGACGTATCGAGCGGCATCGAAGAATCTCCGGGGAAAAAGAGCATCGAGAAGATGCAGCGCTTCATTGCCGCCGTGCGGGCGGCCGATCTTGCACTGGAACCGCGATGACGCCGTATGACCTTCCAGACGCGCGGGGACATTTCGGACTCTATGGGGGTGTCTTCGTCGCCGAAACGCTGATGCACGCACTCGAGGAGTTGCGGGCGGCCTACGAGCGCTATCGCAAGGATCCGGACTTCAACGCGGAGTTCCAGCGTGAACTCAAGCACTACGTAGGCCGGCCGAGCCCGATTTATCACGCGCATCGGTGGAGCGACGAACTCGGCGGCGCGCAGATTTATCTGAAGCGCGAGGATCTCAATCACACCGGCGCCCACAAGATCAACAACACGGTCGGGCAGGCCATGCTGGCCCGGCGCATGGGCAAGCCGCGCGTGATCGCGGAAACGGGTGCCGGCCAGCACGGCGTCGCGACAGCGACAGTTGCGGCGCGCTACGGAATGCAGTGCGTCGTCTACATGGGCGCCGAAGACATGGCACGCCAGGCCGCCAACGTGTACCGGATGAAGCTGCTAGGCGCGTCGGTCGTTGCGGTGGAGAGCGGTTCGCGAACTCTGAAGGACGCCCTCAACGAGGCCATGCGCGACTGGGTCACCAACGTCGCCAACACGTTCTACATCATCGGCACGGTCGCCGGACCGCATCCTTATCCGATGCTGGTGCGCGACTTCAACTCGGTGGTCGGGAAAGAATGCCGGTGGCAGATGCCGGAGCTGACCGGGCGCCAGCCGGACTATATCGTCGCGTGCGTCGGAGGTGGCAGCAACGCCATGGGCATCTTCTACGACTACATCACCGACGACAGCGTCCGCCTGATTGGCGTCGAGGCCGCCGGTGATGGCCTCGATTCCGGCCGCCACGCCGCCTCGCTGCAGCGGGGCAGGCCCGGCGTCCTGCATGGCAATCGCACCTACCTGTTGCAGGATGAGGACGGGCAGATCTGCACGACGCATTCGATCAGTGCCGGACTGGACTACCCGGGCGTCGGCCCCGAGCACGCGTGGTTGAAGGACAGCGGTCGCGCGCAATACGTGGGCGCGACCGATGCCGAAGCGTTGCAGGCATTTCATGCCTGCTGCCGTGTCGAAGGCATCATTCCCGCGCTCGAGTCGAGCCACGCGCTGGCTTACGCGACCCGGCTCGCCCCGACCCTGCCGCGCGACCGCATCATCCTCGTCAACCTGAGCGGTCGCGGCGACAAGGATCTTCATATCGTGGCCGAGGCCAGCGGCCTGGACTTCGGGAACAAGCGCTGATGTCGCGCATCGAGGCGCGTTTCGCCAGACTCGCGCGCGAGCGACGCAAGGGCCTCATTCCCTATATCGCGGCCGGCGATCCGACGCCGGAGCTCACGGTCCCGCTGATGCTTGCGCTGGCCCGGGCGGGTGCCGACGTTATCGAGCTCGGGGTACCGTTCTCCGATCCGATGGCCGATGGTCCCGTAGTCCAGCGCGCCAGCGAACGCGCGATTCGCAACGGCGTCGGCCTGCGGCGGACGCTTGCGATGGTGAGCGACTTCCGCCGCGCGGACACCGATACGCCGGTGGTGCTGATGGGTTACGCCAATCCAATCGAGGCGTTCGGCGTCGAAGCGTTCGCGCGCGCCGCGAGCGCCGCCGGGGTCGACGGTGTGCTGGTCGTCGACTATCCGCCCGAGGAATGCGAGGCGTTCGCGCAGTCGATGCGCGGCGTGAGCATCGATCCGATCTTTCTCCTGGCGCCGACCTCGACCGACGAACGGATCCGGCTTGTCGCGCGCATCGCCTCCGGTTACCTTTACTACGTCAGCCTGACAGGCACCACGGGTGCGGGTACGCTGGATATCGGAAGCGTGTTCGAGCGCATCCCGCACATCAAGGAACACGTGCGGGTCCCGGTCGTAGTCGGGTTCGGCATCAAGGATGCGGCAAGTGCACAAGCAGTCGCCAAGGTCGCCGACGCGGTCGCGATAGGTAGTCGTCTCATCCAGGAACTGGAAAATACGCCGCGCGAACACGCGGTTGAAGCGATCGGCAGGTTACTGTCCGATATCCGGCGCGCGATCGACGCGCCGGCAGTCCGTTCTCCTTCTGTCTGATGCGGAGGATCGTCCGATGAGCTGGATCGAAAAGCTTCTGCCCCCGCGCATCAAGCAGGGCGGCTCGCGCAAGAGCGTGCCGGAGGGCCTGTGGACGAAGTGCCCGGGCTGCGAGGCCGTGCTTTATTCGGCCGAACTCGAGCGTTCGCTTAACGTCTGTCCCAAGTGCGGCCACCACCTGCGCATTGGCGCACGCGAGCGGCTCGATGCGCTGCTCGACGCCGAAGGGCGCTACGAGGTCGGCCAGGAGATCATTCCGGTCGATCCGCTCAAGTTCAAGGACAGCAAGAAGTACCTCGAGCGCCTGCAGGAGGCGATGCAGGAGACCGGCGAGACCGACGCGCTGGTCGTCATCGGCGGCGCAATCCGTACCCTGCCCGTGGTCGCGGCCTGCTTCGAATTCGAATTCATGGGCGGATCGATGGGCTCCGTCGTCGGCGAACGGTTCGTACGCGGCGTGCAGACCGCGCTCGAGCAGAAGGTGCCATTCATCTGTATCACCGCGACCGGCGGAGCGCGCATGCAGGAGAGCCTGTTGTCGCTGATGCAGATGGCGAAGACGACGGCGATGATCGCCAAGCTGGCCGAGGCCAAGCTGCCGTTCATCTCAGTGCTGACCGATCCGACCATGGGCGGGGTTTCAGCGAGCTTCGCGTTCATGGGCGACGTCGTGATCGCGGAACCGAAGGCCTTGATCGGCTTCGCCGGGCCGCGCGTGATCGAGCAGACAGTGCGCGAGAAGCTGCCCGAGGGCTTTCAGCGCGCCGAATTCCTGCTGCAAAGCGGCGCCATCGACATGATCGTAGACCGGCGCCAGATGCGCGACGAGATTGCGCACCTGCTCGCCTTGCTGTTGAGGCAGCCCGCCGACGCGATTGCCTAGAACACACGCCGCCGGCGGCGGCGTCGCCGTGACACCCGATTCTTGACCGCAACCACACTCGACGCCTGGCTCGAGCGTATCGAGCGTCTCCACAGCCGCCCAATCGATCTGACGCTCGACCGCGTGCGTGATGTCGCGCACCGGCTTGGACTCCGCGCGTCATGTCCGACCTTCATCGTCGGCGGCACGAACGGCAAGGGGTCAACCTGCGCCATGCTCGATGCGATCCTGCGCGCGGCCGGCTACAAGGTCGGGCTGTACACCTCGCCGCACCTGCTCGTCTTCAACGAGCGCGCACAGCTGGACGGGCTTCCCGTCACCGACGCGGCGCTGATCGAACAATTCGAGGCCGTCGAGGCGGCACGCCGCACGACCACGCTCACGTATTTCGAGTTCACCACGCTCGCGGTGCTGCGCTTGTTCCAGGCGCAACCTCTGGATGCGACGGTGCTCGAGATCGGCCTGGGGGGCCGCCTCGACGCGGTCAACATCGTCGAGGCGGACTGCTCCATCCTCACCTCGGTGGACATCGATCACACTGCGTACCTGGGGTCCACGCGCGAAGCGATTGGGTTCGAGAAGGCGCACATCTTCCGCCCGGGCCGACCTGCGATCTGCGCCGAGCCCAAGCCCCCTGCCAGCGTGCTCGAGGTGGCGCGCAAACTCGGAGCGGACTTCTGGCTTGCGGGGCGCGATTTCACTTATTCGGGTGACCGCCGGCAGTGGGCCTACCGGGGTCGCACCGCGCGCCGCGCAAGTCTGCCGTACCCGGCGCTGCGCGGCGCGAATCAATTGCTGAATGCGAGCGGCGCACTCGCTGCACTGGAAGCGCTGGCCGATGCACTTCCGGTCAGCCAGCAGGCCGTGCGCCAAGGCCTCCTCGCGGTCGAAATTCCGGCTCGTTTCCAGGTGCTGCCAGGCAAGCCCTGTGTCGTGCTCGACGTTGCGCACAACCCGCATGCCGCTGCCGTGCTTGCGGCGAACCTCGACAGCATGGGTTTCTTTCCGCACACCCACGCGGTGTTTGGCATGCTTAGGGACAAGGACGTGACCGGGGTCATCGCGCGCGTGGGCACCCGCGTCGACCGATGGCACGTGGGGCCGACCCCGGGTCCCCGCGGCGCTGAGAGCGCGTGGCTGGCCGATCAGGTGCGCGCAAGCTCGGCGCAGGAGCACGATGTCGTGGTACACGCGACTCTTGCCGATGCATACGCCACGGCACGAGGCGAGGTCGACACCGATGATAGGATCGTCGTGTTCGGCAGCTTCACGACGGTCGCCGAGGTGATGCGCGCCCGCGCATCCGGACCGGAGCGCTGACCGCGTTTCGAAATTCTGATGGCTCTTGCATTCTGGCGCGGCAAGCGTGAAACGGTCGAGCGCAGTGGATCCCGGTCGCGACCGCGCAAAACGGGTGAAATGGGAACGGAAGGCAACGACCCCACGGCAGTACTCCGAGTGCGTGCGCGACGCCGGCTGATCGGCGCTGCCGCCCTGTTGCTCGCGGCGGTGATTCTCGTGCCGCTGCTGCTCGATCCGGCCCCTCGGCCGACGGTCGACAACATCCCGATCGACATTCCGAGTGAAAGGACTCCGTTCACGCCGCGCCTGTCGCTGCCGCCAGTGCCCGATCCCGGGCAGCCACCGCTCGCTCCGCCGCCCGAACTTCCCTCGGGTGACGCCGAGAAGGGCAAGTCCGGCGACGCGACCCCCGCCAAGGGCGAAGCACCGAAGGCGGACACGGCCAACCCGGCGCGGCCGAGCGCTCAGATGAAATCCGACGGCAAGGCGGCGGCGGAGACAGCGAGCAAGGCGAAGAGCCAGAGGATCGTCCTGCAAGCCGCCGCGCTCAGCACCGATGCCGCTGCGCAGGATCTCAGCGAGCGATTGCGCAAGGCCGGGTTCGCCCCGTTCACCGAGAAGGTGGACACGGCCGACGGAGTGCGGTTCCGGGTGCGTGTCGGACCTTACGCAACGCGCGACGAGGCACAGCGTGCCCAAGCGAGGCTGCGCGCCATCGGCGTCAGCGCGACGCTGGTCGTGACCTGAGCATGACCAGCGTCGACTGGGTCATCGCGGCGATTCTCGGTCTCTCCACGGCACTGGGTCTCTGGCGCGGACTGATGCGCGAAGTGTTCTCCCTGGCCGGTTGGGTGGCGGCAGTGATATTGAGTCTGCGTTTCGCCGTCGCCCTCGGCCTGCACCTCCCGGGCGATATCGATTGGCCGGTTCTGCGCACGTCGATCGCGGTAGCGGTCATCGTCGTGCTGTGCCTGTTCACGGCCGCGCTGCTTGGATGGGTCGTGCACAAGTTCATCACGGCGGTCAAGCTCTCCGGCACGGATCGTATGCTCGGCGCGCTGTTCGGACTCTTGCGCGCTGTTCTCATCATTTTCGCGGCGGTCTATTTCACGTCGCGCACGGCGTTCGCGCAACAGCCCGCCTGGCGCAACGCGTTGCTGGTGCCCGCGTTCGAGGCTGGCGTACGATGGCTTGCCCCGCACGTTCCGGCGCCGTTTGCGCCGATGGCGGCGGCCTGATCAGGAGAACCTGCGCATGTGTGGAATCGTCGGAGTGGTGGCGACCACACCGGTCAACCAGTTGCTCTACGACGCCTTGCAACTGCTCCAGCATCGCGGCCAGGACGCTGCGGGCATCGCGACCGCCAACGAGAACACGTTCCACATGTTCAAGGGCAACGGCCTGGCGCGCGACGTTTTCCGGACCCGCAACATGCGATCGTTGCCGGGCACCTCCGGGATCGCCCAAGTGAGGTATCCGACCGCGGGCTCCGCATCGAATCCCGAAGAAGCGCAGCCGTTCTACGTCAACGCGCCGTTCGGCGTCACCCTCGCGCACAACGGGAACCTGACCAATTGGGAACAGCTCAAGGAGGAGATGTTCCGGGTCGATAGGCGCCACATAAATACGAACTCCGATTCCGAAGTCCTGCTGAACGTGCTGGCACACGAACTTCAGCGCGCCAGCGAGCGGCTGGTGCTGGATCCGGCGGCCGTCTTCCGTGCGGTAAGCGGGGTGCACCGGCGCGTGCGCGGCTCGTATGCCATCGTCGCCGAAATCGCCGGCTACGGACTGCTGGGATTCCGCGATCCGTATGGCATCCGCCCGCTTTGCTTCGGCGTGCTCGAAACCGACCAGGGCACCGAATACATGATCGCCTCCGAGTCGGTAGCGCCCGAAGGGCTGGGATTTCGCGTGATCCGCGACGTGGCACCGGGGGAGGCGATCTTCATCGACTTCGACGGGCGGTTCTTCAGCCAGCAGTGCGCCGAGAATCCGAGCCTCAATCCCTGCATCTTCGAGTACGTCTACCTCGCGCGCCCCGACTCTGTCATGGACGGCGTTTCAGTGTACGGCGCGCGGCTGCGCCTGGGCGAATATCTCTCGGAGCAGGTGATTGCCGCGGTGCCGCTCGGCGATATCGACGTCGTGATGCCGATTCCGGATTCGAGCCGGCCCGCAGCATTGCAACTGGCAAGCCGCCTCGGCATCAGTTATCGCGAGGGATTCATCAAGAACCGTTACATCGGCCGGACGTTCATCATGCCGGGCCAGGCAATCCGCAGGAAGTCGGTGCGCCAGAAGCTGAACACCGTGGGTGTCGAGTTCAAGGGCAAGAACGTGCTGCTGGTCGACGACTCGATCGTGCGCGGCACCACGATCCAGGAGATCGTGCAGATGGCGCGCGACGCGGGTGCGCACAAGGTGCTGGTCGCCTCCAGCGCGCCTCCGGTGCGGTTTCCGAACGTCTACGGCATCGACATGCCGACACGCTCCGAACTGATCGCGGCGCGCCGCACCGAGGAGGAGATCCGGCGTGAAATCGGCGCCGACGCGCTCATCTACCAGCGCATCGATGACCTGAAGCGCGCCATCCAGGACTGCAATCCGCGGTTGACGAATTTCGACGCCTCCTGCTTCGATGGCACCTACATCACTGGCGACGTGACGCCTGAGTACCTCGACCGCGTCGAACGCGCGCGCCTTGCGCCCAAACCCGCCGACGACACGCCGCGCAACCAGCTTTCGCTCGCCATCGAGCCCGCCGACGCCTGACATCCGTCTCGCCTTGCCGCGTGTGCCGCGGCGGCATACAATGTCTGACATCGCGCCGATTTGATCTCAGCTTGCGGGCGCATTAACAAATGCCGCTAAAGCGAGGGTCGCGATCCGCGTGAGCCCGCTTGGCATTTCTGGCGGGCTTTTCACTTATGGACTCCACTCCTGACGGTCGCGACGGCTTCGGACTCGAGACACTTGCGGTCCGCGCCGGCACCCGGCGCTCGGAATTCGGCGAGCACAGCGAAGCGCTGTTCCTGAGTTCCAGCTTCGTCTTCGAAAGTGCCGCGCGCGCGGCAGCCCGGTTCGCCGGGACCGACGATGGCAACGTCTATTCGCGTTTTACCAATCCGACCGTTCGTATGTTCGAGGAGCGGCTCGCCGCCCTCGAGGGCGCCGAGGACTGCCTTGCGACGTCGTCGGGCATGGCTGCAATCCTGGCGATCTGCCTGGCGACACTGCGTGCCGGCGACCACGTCATCTGTGCGGCGAACGTATTCGGTGCGACCGTGCAACTCTTCACCACGTTGCTCAGCCGGTTCGGCGTCGACACCACGTTCGTCCAGGGCGCGGATCCCGGCGCGTGGCGCGCGGCGGCAACGGCGCGCACGCGCCTGCTGTTCTGCGAGACGCCTTCCAACCCGCTGACCGAGATCGTCGATCTGGAGGCATTCGTCAGGTTGGGTAGGGAACTCGGCGCATACACCGTCGTCGATAACTGCTTCTGTACGCCGATCATGCAGCGGCCGCTCGAGTTCGGGGCCGACATGGTGATGCATTCCGCGACCAAGTATCTCGACGGGCAGGGCCGGGTCCTGGGCGGCGCGGTGCTGGGACGGCGTGCGTTCATCCGCGATGCGCTGCTTCCGGTTTTGCGCACGGCCGGACCGACCATGTCTGCGTTCAACGCGTGGGTCCTTCTCAAAGGGCTCGAGACGTTGCCGCTGAGGCTGCGCGCGCAGTCGGCGGCCGCAACCCAACTGGCGGGCTGGCTCGCCGACCAGTCCGACGTGGCGCGCGTCTACTTTCCTGGGCTCGCGTCGCACCCGCAGTTCGCACTGGCGCGGCGCCAGCAGTCTGGACCCGGCGCAGTGCTCGCATTCGAGCTCGAGGGCGCCTCGCCGGCTGAGCAGCGCGAGCGCGCTTGGCGCGTCGTCGACAACGTCAAGTTGATGTCGATCACCGCCAACCTCGGCGACACACGCACGACCATCACGCATCCCGCATCGACCACGCACAGCCGCCTGACTCCGGAGGCACGCGACCGCGCCGGCATCCGCGAGGGATTGCTGCGCATCGCGGTAGGCCTCGAATCGGTCGCTGACCTGCAGCGGGATCTGGCGCAAGCCCTCGCGCGCTGACCCTTCGCACGCTAGGCCGTGCGGTCGATTGCACCGATCCCGGCGTGCTTGCTCGACCGCTGGTGTTGCGTCAGGGTGGCGTCGCGTTGCCGCTAGGCGGTATTTGGGTTGCCCCCGCACTCCCGCTACATTGCGCGGGGCAGCGCCCGCAAGGGATCTGACACAATCGCGCTTGCGCGATGGATTTGCCATGTCGACGATAACCAAGGTCCCCGATGACATCACGCTCGAGGAGCTATGCCGGCGTGCTGCAAAGGCCCTCGCGCGCGCCGGCCTCGAGCATCGCATCGATATCTATCGCGACGTCGAACTCGATGATCCCGCGGTCCGCATGATGCTTGGCCGGCCGCATCGAGTGCGGGTCCGGGTCAAGATCACCGCCACCAGCCTTCTCTTCGAATCTCAGGACAGCGAGAACACCGCCGGCGGTTCGAAATCGGTCGAACCGGGCTAGGCGAACCACCAAGCGCTGTGATCACGCGCGCAACCTGCAGGCAGAGCGCGCGGCAACTCCACGCGTGATGTCACCAAGGGCTACGCGGGCTGGCCGGCGCTTCGCGCTGCCTGTTCGCACTTCCAGATGAAATCGATGCCGCGCTGGAGCGTGGTGCGCCAGGCCGCGAGCCTGGATGCATCGCGCTCGCCGAACTCCTCCACGGTCTGAAGGAACGCTTCGAGAAAGAGGTCGTAATGGCGCCTCGTCAGCCCGAGCCTGGTGTGGCGCGCGGCGAGGTCTTCGAGCTGCTTCATCGACGCCGGCGATTCCGGACTGAATTCGAGCAGCTTGTGGATCGCGATGTTCAGGATGCGGTACTGCCGCTCCATGTCCAGGTCCTTGAAGTGATCTTCGATGTCTTCCGCCCGAGCGAAGAAGTTGGTGTAGAACTTGCTGAAAAAGAGGCGCTCGCCCCTGACCCCGCTTGCCTGGAACTGCATGTAGCTCGACGTGGCGAGGCGGCGTTTGCGCTCTTCCGGCGATTCGTCGACCTCGATGTCACGCAGGAGGTTCGTCACCTCGCGCATCGACGGCCACCGCTCCTCCGGCGCGATGCGCAGCATCCGGCAGATGAGCCCGGCGAACTCCGGTGAGCGCTCCGCCCAGTGGCCGCGGCCGGCTTCGAGGGTGGTGAAGAGCTGGTGCTTGAATTCGAGGTCGCACGGATGCAGGAAGCGGCGCAAGGTCGGACCGCCGAGCAGTTCGGTGGCGATCAGCGCGAGCGAGTACTGGTCCGTCAGCGGCGTCGACGGTTCGCCGTAGAAACGCTCCGGCGTCATGTACGTCAGCGACTCGCGATCGACCATGAAGTTGCCGGTGAACTGGCCCTGCTCGCGCAAGGTGTTGGAGAGATTCAGTGCCGATATACGTGCAGCACCGCCCGACTCGAGCAAGATGTCCGACGGGCACATTTCGCCGCGCCGCCATCCGTGCTCGTGCGCCTCCAGGATTGCGCGCGCGAGATCGAGCAGGATGCTCTTGACCGTCGCCAGCGGCAGGCCCCCGGAATGGCTGCGCAGCACTGTGTTGAGCGGGACGCCGTTGATGAACTCCGAGACGACGAACCCGGGCGATTCGTCCATGGCGTGATCGAGGATCCGGATGAAGGCCGGACTGCGGAGTTCGAGCGCGCGCTCGATGCACTCGATGAATTCCTTGCGCGCCCAGTCGTCGAGTTCCGACGCGTTGAACACCTTGATCCCGACCGCCTGTTTCGACTGTTTGCGCTCGGCGCGGTAGAGGATCGAGAACTTCCCGGCTACGACCTCGCGCGTGATCGTGTATTTGTCGCCCAGCCGCTCCTGGACCTGTGCGCGCAGCCGATCCCGGCCGGGCTCGTTCGTCTTCGGGGCGGCGGCCAGCGCGGCAACGATGTCCTGGCAGATCTGCTGGATTGCCTTCTTGCGATCCGCCTCGTCGAGCCCGTTCAGCGGCCGGTTCGGATCCCAGCAGGCCTGCAGCGAGGCGAGGTCGGAGAACTGATACAGGCTCGCGGAGACGGGGACCCAATGGATCGCGACGGTGTTCTTTTGCGCCGCTTCGAGCAACTGCTTCAATTCGACCTTGTTGATGTATTCCGATTCGAGAAAGTGATCCGTCACGAGCAGCAGGCCGACACGCGCGCGTGCCAGGGCGGCATGGATCTTCTCCGACCAGTTTTCCCCTGCCGCGATCAGATCGTCCGCCCACAAGCTGACGAGCCCGCGGTCGCGCGCCGGAGCGAGCATGCGCTCGAAGTCCTGTCGCCAGGTTTCGTCTTCATGGGCGTAGCTGATGAAGACGTGATTGCGACTCGAATTCCCCATCCCGGCGCCTCCGACGGTAGACCGCGGCCTCTGGCGCCGCGGGTTCGAACTGGCTATCGCAGAGCGCGGAAAGTATAGGTTCGTGGACGAAGGACAGGCACGACTGGGCCGGGCAGAGGAGACTGGACAGTCCCTAGACCTAGGTCAGGAGCCGCCTACGACTGCGGACCCGGGCGGGTCGTCCAGCTACGCGAGGAACCCGCCAAACGCGGCCTCGATCCGAACGTGTGGTTTTCCAGCGTCGAATACGTCGCTGAAGAGAAAATCGGCCACGAGACCGTGACGTACGCGGGCACATCTACAAGTACCACGTGGCCTACCGGCCGATCGAGCAAAACCTGCAGCAGCGCCAGGAGGCGATCGACGAATTGAAGAGCGGGAGGAAGTAGGAGCCTGCGCCTGAGGTAAGGTGTGGGCAGGAGCCCCACCGCCCATCTCGCTCGATGCGCGATCCCGCCCAGTCATCTCATGCGCCGATGGCCCACCGGGGCTCGGACGTCGCCCACGCTTCCGCGTCGTTCGTCCGCAACGCGGCGACCTGGTACGCGTACCTGATGCTCGGCTTCTTCGGCTTCATGCTGAACCTGCAGGGCAATATCGTCCCGCTGCTGAAAGCGGAACTCGGCCTGAGCTACGGCACTGTCGGGTTGCACGCGAGCGCGCTGGCCGGCGGAATGATGACGACCGGCCTGACCGGGGCGCCGTTGCTCGGACGCGTCGGTCGGCGGCGCGGGATGTGGCTGGGCGCCGTCGGTTTGATGCTTGGCGCCGCGCTGCTGTGCCTGGCGCGACATCCGGCGCTCAGCATAGGTGCCTGTGCGTTGATTGGTGCCGTCGGTGGCCTGGTGCCGGTCGTGGTGGCATCCGCGCTCGCGGACCTGCACGGCGAGCGGCGCGACGTCGCCTACATCGAGGCAAACGCCGCCTCGTACCTCTTCTCGCTGCTGGGGCCGCTTGGCATCGGCGCCGCGCTGGCAATCGGCATCGACTGGCGCTTCGCGCTGGTCGCGGGTGTCGCCCTGGGTCTGCTCGTTGTCGCGGGCTTTCGCCGCGTTCGGCTTCCGGACTCGCCGCTCGCACACGTACCCGCGCATGGCGCGCTCACGATCGTCTACTGGACGTACTGGGCGACGCTTGCGCTGGGCGTTGCGATCGAATACTGCGTGCTCCTTTGGGCGCCGGAATTCCTCGAGCGCGTGGCCGGCATGTCGCGCAGCGCGGCGGCCGTGGGCGCGGGCGCCTTCATGGTGGCGATGATCGCGGGTCGCCTGGCCGGCAGCCGCCTGCTTTCCGCTCACCCGGCCGGGCGTCTGCTGCGCGCAGCGCTACTGGTGACGCTGGTGGGCTTCGCCGTCTACTGGGGACTGGGCGATGCATCACGCGTCAGCGCCGCGTGGGCCGCGGCCTTTGCCATCGCGGGGCTTTTTCTGACCGGCGTCGGGATCGCGCCAATCTATCCGCTGACGCTCGCACTAGCGGTCCGCTCTGCGGGCTCGGAGGCCGCACTGGCGAGCGCGCGCACCACGCTCGCCAGCGGTGGCGCGATCCTCGTGATGCCGGCGCTGCTCGGGCGCGCCGCGGACGACTTCGGGCTGAGCGGTGCGATGCTGATCGTCCCGGTGCTTGCCGCGCTTGCGCTCGCCTCGGCGATTTGCGCAAACAGGCTGGCGCTTCGATGACCACGCCGCGGAGCGCGGTGGTCGGGTGAAATGACGCAGGAGGCACTCGGATGCTTTCCATCGAAAACCAGATTTCGCTTGCCCGGGAACACGTCATTGCGCGCCTGCGCAAGCGACCGGCCATCACCGCGGCGCCCGCCGCCCTTTGGGACCCGTTCGGTGCACGAATCGAACGCCATTTTCCGGCTCTGTTTCGGGAACTCGCGACGCTGTACGGCGGCCGGCCCGACTTCTTCGACTTCCTCGAGGAACTGCTCGCGCAGGCGTTCGAGGCCTGGGTGGCGCGGCCGGCCGATTTGCGCGCAATCGACGCGCAGCGCGAGACAGATCCGCTCTGGTTTCAATCGCAGAGGATGCTGGGCGGCGTGTGCTACGTCGATTTGTACGCCGGCAGCCTCAAGGGCATGCATGCCCACATTCCGTACTTCAAGGAACTCGGGCTCACCTACCTGCACCTGATGCCGTTGTTCCGCTGTCCCGAAGGCAACAGCGACGGCGGTTACGCGGTGAGCAGCTACCGCGAGGTCAACCCCGCGCTCGGAACGATGGCGGATCTGCGCGAACTCGCGCAGGCCCTGCGCAAGGAGGGCATGAGCCTGGTCCTCGACTTCATCTTCAACCACACCTCCGACGAGCACGCGTGGGCGCAGGGCTGCATACGCGGCGATCCGGCCTTCCACGACTTCTATTACGTGTTCCCCGACCGCACGCTGCCCGACCAGTACGACCGCACCCTGCGCGAGATCTTTCCGGACCAGCATCCCGGGGGCTTCTCGCAACTTGCGGATGGCCGCTGGGTTTGGACCACCTTCAACTCGTTCCAGTGGGACCTGAATTACGGCAATCCGAGAGTCTTCACCGCGATGGCCGGCGAAATGCTTGCCATCGCCAACGTCGGTGCGGAGTTCCTGCGCATGGACGCGGTGGCGTTCGTGTGGAAGAAAATGGGCACCACCTGTGAGAACCTGCCCGAGGCGCACACGGTCATCCGCGCGTTCAGCGCGTTGGTGCGGATCGCGGCGCCGAGCCTCCTCTTCAAGTCGGAGGCGATAGTGCATCCGGACGACGTGGTGAAGTACATCTCCGCGCAGGAATGCCAGGTCTCCTACAACCCGCTGCAGATGGCCCTTCTGTGGAACAGCCTGGCGACGCGGGAAGTGAACCTGCTGCAGCAGGCGCTCGAGACCCGGCACAACCTCTCTTCGGACACGGCGTGGGTCAACTACGTGCGCAGCCACGACGACATCGGCTGGACGTTCTCGGACGAGGACGCGCTGCACTTCGGGATCCAGGGCTTCCAGCACCGCCAGTTCCTCAACCGCTTCTTCGTCAACCGGTTCGACGGCAGCTTTGCGCGCGGCGTGCCGTTTCAAGACAACCCGGCGACGGGCGATTGCCGGATCTGCGGTACGTGCGCGTCCCTGGCGGGCGTCGAACAAGGCGACCCGCACGCCGTGCGGCGCATCCTGATGCTCTACAGCGTGGCGCTCAGCACCGGCGGCATTCCGCTCATCTACCTCGGCGACGAGGTCGGTACCGTAAACGACCATCGCTATCTCAACGACCCCGCCAAGGCCGTCGACAGTCGATGGGTTCATCGCCCGCCGCGCGATGCCGAGCGCTACGCGCAGCGCAACCGTGCCGAGTCCGTGTCAGGCCAGATCTATCAGGGACTGCGTCGCATCATCGCAGCGCGCAGCGCCGACCCGATCTTCGCGGGCGGGCGCCTCACCGGGTTCCGTGCAGGCTCGCGCAGCGTGCTTGGTTACATGCGCGGCGAGCATGGGAAGCACTTGCTGATCCTTGCCAACTTCAGCGAAAACACGCAGCGGGTACCGGCACACGTGATGTCGGCCCAGCCGGACTCCGCGCGCGACCTGATTCACGGTGACGTCCATCGCCTGCGCGAAGGACTCCTCCTGAAGCCGTACGAGGTGCTGTGGCTGGACTGCCGGACGCAGGTGTGAGGTCGCAAGTAAGGACAGCTTGGCTCCCCGACCTGTCTCCATAGCGGCGAAAACGGACGTATCAGGACGGTCGGCCGATCCCGACCACATCGCACAGAATCAAAGCCTTGCGTTACGCCTCGAATCCGGCCAGATCTTGCAGTCTCAGCCGAGTGCGGGTAAAAAGTCGGGTAACGAAAGCTTTTACCCGCACTGGAGCCGAACTGATGGCCGAGCGACAACTCAGCGTTCGGAAGTGCGACACGGCCAGGCCTGGCGTGCCTCCAAATGGCAGCAAGGGCAAACCAGGCAAGCCCTACCGCCTGCAAGACGGTGGCGGCCTGAGCTTGCGGGTGTTGCCGACGGGCGCGAAGTATTGGCAGTACCGCTATCGCTTCGGCGGCAAGGAGAACACGCTCCAGATCGGCAGCTATCCGAACGTCGGGCTGGAGCGCGCGCGTAAGGAACGCGACCGTCACCGCGATGTCCTGCGCACCGGCAAAGATCCGATCACCGCCCGCCGTGTCGAGCGAGCAAAGGTGGCCACTGCGACCGCCGAAACATTCGGAGCGATGGCCGACGAATGGCTCGCCCACCGCAAGCCGGACGTCTCGGCGGCG
>DATJUX010000043.1:0-458765 GCA_035502095.1 Burkholderiaceae bacterium | reverse complement strand
GTGCCGGGGCGCCCCGGCACGGCCCCGGTGTTCGCTATCTGGCGATCGCCTTTTCGATCTCGGCGAACGTGTAGGCGATGTCGTGCGTCGGCCCCGGCGGAATGCCGAGCTGGCGCGCGATCTGCGTCAGCGAGAAGATGCCGCACACCGTCATCGCCCCGGCGGCGGCGCCGCCCGCGACCTCGACCACGAGCGCATGCTGCCGGCCGGCATGCTGCAGCGTCGCCACGATGTCGCCCACCCGGGCGCGGGCGACATCGTGCAGGTCGAGCACTTCCAGCCTGTCGGCGCCCGTCATGATGTCGCGCGCGACGAGTTCGCCGCGGTGGACATCCTGCTGCTGCGCCACTTGCAGCGGACGCTCGCCGAGGATGTCCGTTGCGGTGATCACCCCCATGATGTGACGGGTCGCGTCGTCGACGACGAACAGCGCGCGCACGCGCTTGTCGATCATGACCTGGTTGGCGGCGTCGACCGAAGCCTGGGGACTGATCGTCACCGCCGTGACGAGGCGCAGGTCCGTCATCACCTCGGTCGCGGGCGAGTCGATCCGCACCGGCGCCGCGGTGCGCGGGCGCGGCAGCGAATAGCCGACACCCGGCCGCGCGACGAAACTGTGCAGCGGAACATAGGCGCCGGAGAGCGGTTGATCGTGCGGTCGCGCGGGCTGGTCGCGGCCCAGCTGGCCGGGCTGGAAATACAGCATGCGCTCGAGGAAGTGATCCTTCTGCGCCGGTTGAAGGCGTTGCGAGCTCTCAGCCATTACCATCTCCGTGAGACCGGGTCATGCCGCGGCCATGCGGTGCACTGTTGCACGTGTCGCGCGAAGCGGTCGTTGACCCCCGCCAACCCGTCCCCGACCCGATCGCGACAATGGCGAACGCTACACCGGGTGCCGGCCCGGCGGCAATTCGCTCACTGACAGCCGCGCGAGTTCCTTCTTCGGTGGCGACCTTCACGTCGTCGGGGACACAGCGACCGGTTTCGGCAACCGCGCGCAGGGGCGCCCACCGCGAAACGCGCGATCGGAGCGCAGATCGCATCGAGCTCCGGGTTGGCCGCAACCAGGCGCACCGCCTCGGCGCATCCCGGCAGGAGGTGCATCTTGAACGCGATCTGCTCCGTGATAGTCCACGCCCGCGCCGCGCAGGGTGAAGGCGCGGATGCCTGATGGTAGGTGTCCCCATGAAATCGACTCCGGATCGGATCTGCGTGGCGTTGGGCCGAGCAGCAGACCGGCCGGCCAAAGCAGATATCTAATACGTCGATCGGCCGCCCGACAGATCGAACACCGCGGCGGTGCTGAACGCGCAGTCCTCGGTGCACAGCCAGGCGATCAGCGATGCCGCCTCCTGCACCTGGAGGAAACGTCCCATCGGGATGCGCGCCAGCATGTATTCGATGTGCTCGCGGTTCATCGAATCGAAGATGGGGGTCTTCGCGGCCGCCGGCGTGACGGCGTTGACCAGCACGCCGGTCTTCGCGAGTTCCTTGCCGAGCGACTTGGTGAGCCCGATCAGGCCCGCCTTCGAGGCGCTGTAGTGGGAGGCGTTCGGATTGCCTTCCTTGCCCGCCACCGATGCGATGTTGACGATGCGCCCGTAGCCCGCCTTGATCATGTGCGGCACGACGCTGCGACACGTGAGGTAGCTGCCGATGAGGTTCACCTCGATCACCTGGCGCCAGACTTCAGGAGCGAGTTCCCAGGTCGTGCCGTTGCCGCCGGTGATCCCTGCGCTGTTGACGAGCGCATCGAGACGCCCGAACTGCGCCAGCGTCGCGTGCGTTGCGGCGTCGACCGAGGCAACGTCGGTGATCTCGACTACCTCGCCGCGGACCCGGCCGCGTCCGGCGAGCGCGGCCTGCGCCTGCGCAAGGCGCTCCCGGTTGATATCCCACAGCGAGACCGCCGCGCCCGAGTCGAGCATCCGCTCGGCCACCGCATAGCCGATGCCCTGTGCGCCTCCGGTGACGACGGCGACGCGGCTTTTCATGTCGAGCTGATTCATCGTGCACCTCCGATACGCGCGGGAACGGTCCGTTGCCGCTGCTCGCCGAGGCCCGTGATGCCGAGGCGCATCTCCTGGCCGGCGCGCGCCCAGCCGCTGGTCGACCTGCCGGTCGTCGTCGGGCGCGACCTCAAGTCGTTCGGGCTGCTCACCCGCAAGGATGAACCGCTCTCGGAGGTCGCGACGACGTTCGTGGCGCATCTGCACCGCAGCGTCGCGGCGCAACCCGAACGGGGTCGCCGCGCCCGCGCGGCCGCCAGCTAGACCGCCGCGTCGGGCAACTCGATCTTGACCTCCAGCAGCTCTATGTTTTCCTTGCGCTGCAGGTGGACCTTTATCTCCTCGGGCTTGATCGACACGTACTTCGAGATCACCGCCACCAGCTCGCTCTGCAGCGCCGCCAGGTAGTGCGGGCCGCGGTGCCGGCCCGCGCGCTCGTGCGCGAGGATGATCTGCAGGCGCTCCTTGGCGACGGCGGCGGATTTTTTCTTTTCTCCAAGCAGGAACGAAAGAAGCGACATGTCTTACCTCGCGCCGAAGATGCGCTTGAAAAACGAGGGTTTCGCCGCGTCGACGAAGCGCATCGGCAGGCTTTCTCCGAGAAACCGACCCACCACGTCCTTGTACGCGCCCGCCACGTCGGACCCGTTCATGTGAATCGCCGGAACGCCCTGGTTGGAGCTGTTGAGCACGGTCTCCGACTCCGGGATCACGCCGATCAGTCCGATGCGCAGGATGTCCTGGATGTCGCCGAGCGACAGCATCTGGCCGTCGACGACGCGGGTGGGGTTGTAGCGGGTGATCAGCAGATGCTCCTTGACCGGATCCTTGCCCTCCATCGCACGCCGTGTCTTGGAGGCGAGGAACCCGAGGATGCGGTCCGAATCGCGCACCGAAGAAACCTCGGGATTGGTGACCACCAGCGCCTCGTCGGCGAAATGCATCGCCATCATGGCGCCGGTTTCGATGCCCGCCGGCGAATCGCAGATGATGTACTCGAAGCCCATGTCGACCAGATCCTGGAGCACGCGCTCGACGCCCTCCTTGACCAACGCCTCCTTGTCGCGGGTCTGCGAGGCCGCCAGCACGAACAGGTTGTCGCAGTGCTTGTCCTTGATCAGCGCCTGATGCAGGCTCGCTTCCTTCTGGATCACGTTGATCAGGTCGTACACCACGCGGCGTTCGCAACCCATGATGAGGTCGAGATTGCGCAGTCCGACGTCGAAGTCGATCACGGCGGTCTTGTGGCCGCGCAATGCGAGTCCCGCCGCAAAACTGGCGCTGGTGGTGGTCTTGCCCACGCCACCCTTGCCGGAGGTGACCACGATGATCTTTGCCATACGCTTCGCATCCTTTCCGAAACCGCCATCGCCGGCGCCGGACCGGGCGCCGGCGGCGCGTTACGTCAGAACTTCAATTCCTCGAGCACCAGTTTTTCGCCTTGCAGCCGCACCTGCGCCGGCTTGCCGCGCAGTTCCGCCGGCACGGCGGTGTCGCCGGAGCGATACAAGCCGGCGATCGAGAGCAGTTGCGCCTCCATGCACGCGGCGAAGATCCGCGCCTCCGTATTGCCCAGTGCGCCCGCGATCGCGCGTCCCCGCAGCGGCGCGTACACGTGCACGTTGCCGTCCGCTATCACC
This sequence comes from Burkholderiaceae bacterium, assembly GCA_035502095.1. Lineage (GTDB taxonomy): Bacteria > Pseudomonadota > Gammaproteobacteria > Burkholderiales > Burkholderiaceae_F > JAKANT01. Next base: position 455,116 of record DATJUX010000043.1, on the reverse strand, counting down.
TCGGCACCGAAGCTCACCACGGCCAGCACCACCAGGTCGCCGCCCCTGGCGTAGACCCGCTGGCCTGAGCGCAGCGGCTTGTCCACGAGCAGCGTGACCGGCGCCGGTGGCGGCGCAGCGTCCTCGCCCTTCGCTTCGGGCTGCGCGGGGGCCTCGTTCGCCGCGTCGCCGGCGGCCCGCGCCACCGCGGCGGGCGCCGCGGCGAGCCCGGCCGCGCGCGCCGCCGCCATCTGCCCGGCACTGCCGCCGCGGGCCACGACCGGCACCATCCGATGCTGGCGCAACAGCGCGATCAACGCCACGAAGTCGATTGCCTCCTCGGCGGTGCTGACCTTCGCCAGATCGATCGCGACCGGATCGCCTTCGAACATGTCGTTGGCGGCGCCGAAGCGGGCCGCGAACTCGCCGGCCAGCGCGGCAAGGTCGGTCGTCTTCAGCACGACGACCAACAGCGTTAGCGCGGCGCTGCGCAGATCGAAGACGGCGGGGGCTTTCGCGGCTTGAACGACGGACATCGGCGACACGATCCAACGCGCGCGAGTGTAGCGGCAGCGCCGGCGCGCGCAACCCGCCCTTCGGCCGAGCACCACCAAATCTTGTTATCTGGAGGCGCAATAACTACAGCATCTAGTTGGCTGCGCACATGGTGCCCTACATCTTGTGGGTCGAGACGAAGAAGAAATTCTTTCGCTCTCCGTCCTGCCGGCACGACGCTGCTGCGCTGCGTGCGCCGGCCGCGGCGATCGCGCGTAGCATTGAGAAATGCGGGCGTTTGCGCCGAGTAAGAGCCCTGGCCGGTTGCGTCGCTCCATCGCCGCCCAAGGTCGAGCTGGCCCAGGAAACGCCGCTGCAACTCGCCGACGGCCCGGGCAAGGACAAGTTCGGCCAATGCGCGGCATGCCACAGCCTCGACTACATCGAGATGAACTCGCGCTTTCTCGATAAGGCCGGCTGGACCGGCACGGACAACAGGATGATCAACGCGTTCGCTGCGCCGATCCCGAAGGAGGACGTCGAGCCGATCGCCGCCTATCTGGCGCAGCACTACGGCAAGGAGCCCCTACCGCGGTGACGGTCTTGGATCCGAGCATGTGATCGCCGAGGGTGCGCTGGCTCGTTGCATCGCACCGATACCATCCGTACAGGCGCTGCGCGCGGGGTCGTGCAGACAAAGGTTGTATGCGCACGCCACGTTCACACGCGTTTAGCGGTGCCATACTGAGTGCCGGCGCGGATGCGACAGCAGAAGCGCGGAGCAGTCCAAGTGGAACCGCATGGGCCCGACGGCCCGAGGGGGAGAGCGCATGGACATGAATCGCAGGCAGTTCTTTCGCGTCAGCGGCGCGGGGCTGGTCGGATCGAGCCTCGCCGCGCTCGGCTACTCACCGACCGCGGCACTCGCCGAGATACGCAACTTCAAGCTCGCGCGCACGACCGAGACGCGCAACACCTGTCCGTATTGCGCGGTCGGGTGCGGCGTCATCATCTACAGCCTCGGCGACAAGGCGAAGAACGTCACCGCCAACATCGTGCACATCGAGGGCGACCCCGACCATCCGGTCAACCGAGGCACGCTGTGCCCGAAGGGAGCCGGCCTGCTCGACTTCGTGCACAGCCCCAACCGGCTCAAGTACCCGGAGATCCGCGAGGCGGGCGCAAAGGAATGGAAGCGGGTCGGCTGGGAGGAGGCGTTCGATCGCCTGACCAAGCTGATGAAGGCGGATCGCGACGCCAATTTCGTCGCGACCAACGGCGCGGGTCAGACGGTCAACCGCTGGCTCACCACCGGGATGCTGTGTGCGTCGGCGTCCTCCAACGAATCCGGCTACGTCACCCAGAAGGTGATGCGTTCGCTGGGGATGCTGGTCATCGACAACCAGGCGCGTGTCTGACACGGCCCGACGGTGGCCAGTCTGGCCCCGACGTTCGGCCGCGGCGCGATGACCAACCACTGGGTGGACATCAAGAACGCCGACATCGTCCTGATCATGGGCGGCAACGCCGCCGAAGCGCATCCGTGCGGCTTCAAGTGGGTCATCGAAGCCAAGCAGCACAACAAGGCGCGCCTCGTCGTCGTCGATCCTCGCTTCACGCGCAGTGCCGCGATGGCGGACTACTACGCGCCGATCCGCGCCGGCAGCGACATCGCGTTCCTGGGCGGCGTGATCAGCTACCTGCTCGCCAACGACAAGATCCAGCACGAGTACGTCAAGAACTACACCAACGCCTCCTTCATCGTGGGCGCCGCCTATTCGTTCGATGACGGGATCTTCTCCGGATACGACGAGGCCAAACGCAGCTACAACCCCGCGAGCTGGAGCTACGAGCTCGACGAGAAGGGCTTCGCGAAGGTCGACCCGACGCTGCAGCACCCGCGCTGCGTGCTGCAGGTGATGAAGAAACACTTCGAGCGCTACACGCCGGACATGGTCAGCCGCATCACCGGCACGCCGAAGGACAGTTTCCTCAAGGTGTGCGAATACATCGCGAGCACCGCGGTGCCGGACCGTGCGATGACGATCATGTACGCGCTCGGCTGGACGCAGCACAGCGTCGGATCGGAAATGATCCGCACCGCGGCGATCATGCAGCTGCTGCTCGGCAACATCGGGGTTGCCGGCGGCGGAATGAATGCGCTGCGCGGCCACAGCAACATCCAGGGCCTGACCGACCTCGGCCTCCTGTCGACCAGCCTGACCGGCTACCTCTCGCTGGCACGCGACAACGAGCAGGACCTCGAGACGTACTACAAGCCGCGCGCCCTCAAGCCGCTGCGCCCGAACCAGATGAGCTACTGGCAGAACTATCCCAAGTTCTTCGTCAGCATGCAGAAGGCCTGGTGGGGCGACGCCGCGACGGCGGAGAATTCGTGGGCGTACCACTTCCTGCCGAAGTGGGACCGCAGCTACGACGTCCTGGCCGCGTTCGAGCTGATGAGCCAGGGCCAGCTGAACGGGTACATCTGCCAGGGCTTCAATCCGGTGGGCTCGTTCCCTAACAAGAAGAAGATCATCACCGGGCTGTCGAAGCTGAAGTACCTCGCCATCATCGATCCGCTCGCGACCGAGACCAGCGAATTCTGGAGGAACTTCGGCGAATACAACGACGTCAAGACGGATGAGATCCAGACCACGGTCTTCCGCCTGCCCAGCACCTGCTTTGCGGAGGAAGAGGGTTCGCTCACCAACAGCGGCCGCTGGCTGCAATGGCACTGGAAGGGCGCGCCCCCGCCCGGGGAGGCGCTCGGCGATGCCGAAATCATCGCCAACATCTTCACGCGCCTGCGCGCGGCGTATGCCAAGGACGGCGGTGCCTTCCCGGATCCGGTCCTGAAGCTCACCTGGCCGTACAAGATCCCGAACAACCCTGCACCCGACGAACTCGCGATGGAATGCAACGGGCGAGTGCTCGTCGACGTCTTCGCGCCGCCTGATCCGAAGGACCCGAAGGCGCCGCCGAAGCAGCTGCTGAAGGCGGGCGAGCAGATCGCGGGCTTCGGCCAGCTGCGCGACGACGGCACGACCACTTCGGGCTGCTGGATCTATGCCGGCATGTGGACGCAGGCCGGCAACCTGATGGCCCGGCGCGACAACAGCGACCCGTGGGGCATCGGCCAGACACTGAACTGGGCGTGGTCGTGGCCCGCCAACCGCCGCATCCTCTACAACGCGGCGTCCTCGGCACCCAACGGCAAGCCCTGGGATCCCAGGCGCAAGCTGGTCCAGTGGAGCGGAAAGGCCTGGGGCGGCGCCGACGTGCCCGACATCCGGCCGGATGCAAGTCCCGACGACCCCGATCGCGTGCAGCCGTTCATCATGACTGCGGAAGGCGTCGCGCGCTTGTTCGCGCCCACCGGCATGGCGGAGGGCCCGTTGCCCGAGCACTACGAGCCGTTCGAGTCGCCGCTGGAGAGCAATCCGTTGCACCCGAACAACCCGAAGGTGAAGTCCAATCCGGCGGCACGGGTGTTCAAGGGCGACATGGAGGCCTTCGGTTCGCCGAAGGAGTTCCCCTACGTCGCGACCAGCTACCGGCTCACCGAGCACTTCCACTACTGGACCAAGAACGTCCGCACCAGCGCGATCGTGCAGCCGCAGCAGTTCGTCGAGATCAGCGAGACGTTGGCGGCGGCCAAGGGCATCAAGCACGGCGACATGGTCAAGGTCTCGTCCAACCGCGGTTACATCAAGGCGGTGGCCATCGTCACCAAGCGCATACCCCAGCTCGACGTCGATGGCAGGAAGATCGAGACGGTGGGCCTGCCGAACCACTGGGGTTTCGTCGGCCTCGCGAAGCCCGGTTATCTCGTGAACACGTTGACGCCTTTCGTCGGCGACGCGAACACGCAGACGCCCGAGTACAAGAGTTTCACCGTCAACATCGAGAGGGCCTGAGCCATGTCGACACTCCAGTCTCTCGACATCGAAAAACGCTCGGCGCAGACGACGCCCCCGCCGCAGGCGCGGCACTCGCCCGAGGTCGCCAAGCTGATCGACGTATCGAGCTGCATCGGGTGCAAGGCGTGCCAGGTCGCCTGCATGCAGTGGAACGACCTGCGCGACACGATCGGAACCAACGTCGGCGCCTACGACAATCCGGCCGACCTGACGCCCGAGTCGTGGACCGTCATGCGCTTCTCGGAGGTCGAGATCCAGGGCGCCGAAGGAGCGCGCCTCGAATGGCTGATCCGCAAGGACGGCTGCATGCACTGCGAGGATCCCGGCTGCCTGAAGGCCTGTCCCGCACCCGGCGCCATCGTGAAGTACAGCAACGGCATCGTCGACTTCATCTCGGAGAACTGCATCGGTTGCGGGTACTGCATCGTCGGTTGTCCGTTCAACGTGCCGCGCATCAGCAAGAAGGACAACAAGGCGTACAAGTGCAGCCTGTGCTCCGATCGCGTCGGCGTCGGCCTCGAACCCGCCTGCGTGAAGTCCTGCCCCACCGGCGCGATCCGCTTCGGCACCAAGGCGGACATGCACGCGTTCGCCGCCGACCGCATCGTCGATCTCAAGGAGCGCGGCTACGCACAGGCGGCGGTGTACGACCCGCAAGGCGTCGGCGGCACGCACGTGATGTACGTCCTGCAGCACGGCGACAAGCCGCAGCTCTATCACGGCTTGCCGGACGATCCGAAGGTGAGCCCGATGGTGTCGCTGTGGAAGGGCGTCGCCAAGCCGCTCGCGGTGGCCGCCATGGTGGGCGCGGTGCTCGCGGGCTTCTTCCACTACATCAAGGTCGGGCCGATCGAGACCAAGGAGAAAGAGGATGAAGCCAAGGTGTGAGGCGCCGGTCGTGCAGCGGCGGAGGGTGATGTCATGAGCACGCGCTACGTGGTCCGCTACGACGACAGCGAGCGCATCAACCACTGGATCACGGCGCTGCTGTTCGTGCTGGCCGCGCTCTCCGGGCTCGCGGCCTTCCATCCCGCGTTCTTCTTCTTCACCGACTTCTTCGGCGGCGGGACCTGGACGCGCATCCTGCACCCGTTCCTCGGGTGCGCGCTGTTCCTGGCGTTCCTGGCGCTCGGCGCGCGCTTCTGGCGCCAGAACCTGATCAACGACGGTGACCGCGAATGGATGCGCGCCAGCGGCGCCCTGCTGCGCGGGGAAAAGTCGGACCTGCCGCCGGTGGGCAAGTACAACGCGGGACAAAAGGTCGTGTTCTGGATTTCCGTGATTGCCATCGTGGTCCTGCTGGTGACGGGCATCACGTTCTGGCAGCCCTGGTTCGCGGACGACTTTCCGGTCACGTTGCGACGTTTCGCGGTGCTGTTGCACGCTCTCGCCGCGTTCGTGCTGATCCTGGCGATCATCGCCCACGTGTACGCCGCCATCTGGGTCAAGGGCACGGTGCGTGCGATGACGCGCGGCACGGTGTCCGAAGCCTGGGCGCGCCAGAACCACCCGCTCTGGTTCAAGGACATGACGGGCGGCAAATGACGGTGCCGCGAGGGCGCCCGTGACCCACACCGCGCGGGTCCTGACGCCCGAAGAGATCGCGGTTCGGGCGCCGCGGGGGACGCCGTACCTGCGGCTGCCGGACCGCGCGTCTGTTTTTGCCGAGCGCGAGGTGCGCCTGCGCCAGCTCGCCGCGGACCACGCGATGGGCGACTACCTCCGCTTCGTCGCGGAGGTGGCCCGCGCCCAGCATGCGCTGTTGCAGGACTATCCGCAGGTGCGCCTTCCCTCCGCGCAGCACCTCGAGGCGGCGGCGCGTGCGGCCGAGGCTCCGCTGCCGGCCGCGTCCTGGAGCCGCGACCCAGGCTGGCGGCAGGGCCTGGCGCAGCTGCTCGATACGCTGTCGGAGCGCACGCGCGACGGGCCGGCGCGCGCCACGCTGAGCACCCTGCGTGCGACGCCTGCCGAAGCGATCGAGCTCCAGGCGGACCGCCTGGTGAACGGCGTGATGGTCGGGCTCGATCTCGGCACTGCACCGTTGATCGCGGCCGCGCTGCAGACGTACTGGACGCACCTGGTCTCGGCAACCGCAGCCGCCGCCAGCGATCCGGGCAGCGCACCGTTCGGCCGCACCACGAACGCGACGCTCTGCCCCTGCTGCGGCAGCCGGCCCACCGCGAGCATCACCCGCATCGCCGCCGAGACCGCCGGGCTGCGCTACCTGCACTGTTCGTTGTGTTCGACGCAGTGGAACATGGTGCGGATCAAGTGCACGTTCTGCGAGACGACGAAAGGCATCGCGTATCAGTCGCTGGAGCCCATCGCGCATCACGCCGCAGCGGCGATACACCAGGGCGATGCAGTACAGGCCGAGACGTGCGACGAATGCGGCCACTATCTCAAGATCGTGCACATGGAGAAGGACAGTCAGGTCGACCCGATCGCCGACGACCTTGCCTCGGTGACGCTCGACGTGCTGGTCTCCGAGTCCGGCCGCCAGCGCCACGGGGTGAACCTGATGCTCCTGTTCGGCGATCCGGATCCGTCGTCCGCGCCGGACGCACCGTGATCGTCCGCGGCCTCGAGTTCCCCGACGATCTCTGGTACCTGGTCGAACACCAGGCGTGGGCGCGGCTGCACGACGCCACCTCGGCCACGGTCGGCATCACGTCGCTCGGCGTTCGCCTCGCCGGCGAAATCCACATGTGCCGGCCGAAATCGGTCGGCGCCGAGATCCAGCGCGGCCGTTCGATCGCCGTGATCGAGATCGCGAAAGCCGTCGTGTCGGTCAAGTCACCGGTGAGCGGGCGCGTGATTGCGGTAAACCCGCGACTGGAGAACCAGCCGGAGCTGCTGCACGCTGATCCTTACGGCGAAGGGTGGCTCGCGCGGCTGAGCCTGGTCGACTTCGAGGCCGATCGCCCGGCCTTGCATCATGGCGAGCCAGCCCGTGCCGCGATCGAGCATCTTGCCTGGCTGAACCAGGTCGGATAGCGAGCCGGTCGAGCGCCGCCGTGGCGGCCGCGACGCGCTACCAGCAGCTGGAAGTCGCGAGCGTGTTGTTGACGTTGCTCTGCGTGCCGCGGTCGTCGACGGTGTAGTCGCCGCAGCCATCGTTCGCCTGTACCTGGGCGCGGGACGCCTGCGCGCTGAACGAGGTTGCGGTGACGGCGGTGACGTTCAGCGTGTAGGTCGTCGTGGACGTGCCGCCTGGAATCGCCGCCGGCAGCGCTCCGTAGCCGAGATTCGCCGCGACGTTGGTGTAGGTGTTGTTGGCGGCGAAGTAGCGCTCCTCGCGCGCCGCCAGGTCAAGCAGCGCGGACTTGGCGTCCGCACGACGCGACTTGGTGATCTGGTATGCGTAGCTCGCGACCGCAATCCCTGTGAGCACCCCGACCACCGCCATCGCGACGATCAGCTCCGTCAGAGTAAAGCCGCGCGCCGCGCGGAAGGCATGGTTGTCGTGTTTCATGTCAGCGCAACTGGTTCCAGGTGACGCGGCCACCGGTGGTGCCGCCAGGCGGGTTGATCTGGTTGACCGTGCCGATGCCGGAGGTCGTCTGATTGACAAGGTACGGATTGTTCGAGGCGGTGACCACCGACGGCGAGCCCGTGGCATTCAGCGCGATGCCGCTCACCACCGACCCGTTCACGGTGACGAAGTTGTTGTTGGAGTCGGCAAAGAACGAGTTTGGCAGCGCGCCGCCGCTGGTCGGGTTGAGTGCCATCGTCCAGCCGCTGGGCAGATTGGGCGTGCACGCGAACGGGTTGACCGCCGCCGGCACCGTCGTGTTGATGATGAAGGCGCCGCCGTAGATGATCGGGCTGTAGATGACCTGCTCGTTCGTGTTCGGCAGGTTGATCAGCCAGCCGAACTTGGTGTTGCTGCCGGAGCACGTCGAGCTGTTGTACCAGCACACCGTCTTGGTCGTCACCGTGCGCGTGGCGGCGGACGAGCTGGTGCCGGCGGACAGCAGCGTGATGGTCTGCGTGGTGAGCTGCGAGGTCGAGATCGTGCGCGAGCCGGTGAGCGCGGCGTACTGCACGCTCGGCGAGACACTGTTCCAGCCGCCCATGTCCCAGTCCCAGATGCCGTACAGGCTCTGCGTGCCGGTGGCGTAGCTGGTGGCCGCGGTCAGAGTGAGCGGGATCTCCTGGCCGGTGCCGAAATCGACCATCAACCGGTTGCTGCCGCTCGTTGCCGGGGTCGACAGGACCAGGGGCCGGGTCGTGATCGGCTGGCCGCTCGGGGTCGAGAACAGCGGCGTCGGTCCGGAGTTGCCGTAGTGGGAGACCGTCCAGTACGAGGGATTGTTGCTCGTGACGTCGAACCGCCACAGGTTGCCGAACAGGTCGCCCGCGTAGATGTAGTCGACGACGTGATCGCCATCCAGGTCGGCCGGGGTCACGAACGTGATGCCGTCGGGCCGGTTGGCCCCGGTCGGATCGTTGCTGGCCGTATAGCCGGTGTCGAGGAAATACGCCGACTTCGCCCCGCTCGTCGGATCGACCAGCACGATGTAGATGCCGGCGTGCCCGCTCGAGCTGCTCAGCCCGTTGCCGAACACGAAGCCCCACGAACCGTTGTGGAAGCGGCGGATCGCCGGCGTGCCCCATGTGTTGCCGAGATGGTTGCCGCAGCTGGAGACGTTGATGCACGAGAGCGTGGACGGCGTCCACTCCCCCATGACGAGGCTGCTGGCGTTCGACTCCGAGAAGTTCGACGGATTGGTGATGTCGAGCGCATAGATCGCGCTGCCACCGGCGCCAAGCCCGCCCACCAGCCAGGTGTGCCAGTTGCTGTTGTAGAACAGGTCGCCGGTGCCCGGCGTCTGGTCGACGCTGAACGCGTGGCCGTACTGGGTGGACGAATAGTCGAGTCCGCTGGTCGTATTGTTGTGGATCGTCTGCAGCACTGCGCCCGGCATGTAGGCGATCATCTCGGCCCCGTCGTTGGGCGTGGTCGAGTTGCTCACGTAGTTGCCGAACGGCAGGCTGGACGTGACGGCGCCGTCGTACGAGCCGCTGCGGAAGCCATGCACCATGCCGTCGTTGGCGCCGGCATAGACGACGTTCAGGCGCGTGGCGTTGTTGCTGGCGAAGGTCGAATACCGCTGCGCGGTGCTCGCGTTCTCCGCCATCGTCGCCGTCGTGTAGAGGTTGTCGGTCCAGCTCGTCAGCGTGGAGTACGGACCCACGGGCGGCCCGACCCAGGTCGGCGTCGAGTGGTAGACGTCGGCGAGCACGCTGGTGCGGGCGCGGAACAGGCCGGTGCCCGAGGTCGTGATCTCGTTGGTGCGATCGCCGCGCAGGTAGTTCAGGCGATTGGCGTCGTAGGGCGTCGCATCGCCCGCATCGAGCGCGTTCTGCTGCGCGGTGGTGAGGTTCGACCACTCCAGCCCTGTGCCCGTCGTGCCGTTCCACGTGAGGATCTGCCGGTTGGCCGGACCTTGTGCGGTCGTGGTGGTGCCGGTCGCGGCGCAGCTGCCGCCGGTGAGCACGCAACTGGCGTCCCAGTTCACGCTCGAGCTGATGGTGACGGTATTGGTCGAGCTGTTGTAGACCAGGTTCTGCGAGGTCAGCTGGCCCCACCAGTTGTTCGAGTGATAGAAGGACAGGTAGACCTGCGTGCCGATCTGCACCTGCGACGTCTGCTGCGTGTTGATGCCGGCCGAGGAGTCGGCCTGCTCCGCGGGCTGCGCGCGGAAGCAGGTGATCTCGTGGATGTTGCGGCTGCCGCCGGTCGAACCCGTGAAGCCGAATCGCAGGTTGCTGGGCAGCGCACCGTTGGAAGCGGTGATCGACTGGTTGGTGAGCACCGGTTGGTACGCGCCGCCGTTGTAGCTGTAGGCGAGGCTGAGCCGGCCGTCCTGCGTCACCTGCAGGTTGTACGTGATCGGCACGCCGTCCGAGCGCTTCACTGCCGATTCGTTGGCGATCTGGTTGGAACTTGGAAGCACCTTGTAGCCGTTCGGCAGCGCAAGGTAGTTCGCAACCGCGGTGCTGGTCTGCACGCCGCTGCCGCTCGAATAGTTCCACAGGTTGCCGGTCTTGCAGGTGTTCTGCACCGCGGCCTGGCGCTTGCTCGAGTTGAGCGACGACGGGTAGTAGTTCGGATAGTTCGCGTTCAGCCACGACCAGGCGACATTGCCGTTGCCGCGCAGGCCGATCCGGCCGGGCTGGTAGCCGAAGCCGGTGCTCGTGTTGTCACTCTGGTTGAGGAAGTTGCCGAACTCGTCGATGCCCAGGCCGAGATAAGCGCCGACCAGGCCGTCGTACGGCGCGTTGCTGTTCGAGCACGAGTAGGCCAAGCTTCCGCCCCACGCGCCGAGGTTGGGGCTGACCGCGCCGTCCATCAGGAAGAAGCCGATGCCGTCGGCGCCGTCCTTGCCCGTCCCGCCGCTGTCGCCCAGGTAGGTCACGGTGGTGAACACGACGTTGACGCCATCGCTCGCGGGGAACGTGAAGTTCGAGACGACCGCACCGTTCTGCGAGGTCCAGTCGGTGAAGCGCAAGGCGCCGTTGCCGGCCGTGTCCGGCAAGGTGCCGGTCGCGCCGCCTTTGAGCGCGTTCGGATCGCCGCTGTAGTAGGACAGACCGACGCACGCCGGAATCGTGCCGGTGCCGTTGCCGGCGGTCAGGCACGCGCCGTTCAGGGCCGACCAGTTCAACTGCGCCGAGGATTGCGTGAGGTCGTCCTGGATGACCACGCCGGACGACGCCCCGTGGAACGCGAGCGCGGCCGCGGCGAGAACGAGCCGCGCGACAATGAACGGGCGCTTGCCCGCTGCGAAATCGGAAACTGCCACCATCAGAGGCCTCCCAGATCCTGGACTCCCGTGGACACCGCATAGGTGCTTTGAACCACGGCCGTCGAATTGGCATCGCCCCCGTTGCCGAACGCCGTCACTTGATAGACGCGCGACTGTCCGGTGGGTCCGAGACCCATGTAGTTGATATAGATGCGCGGCGCCGCGAAGTAGGTCCCCGCGCCGCCGGTGGTCGAGATCGTCATCGGCGCCGCGCCGTTGACATTGATCGGCGTGTAGGTCGAGCCGAATGCCCAGACGCCCGCCGTGAAGGCGGCCAGCGTCTGCGCGTTCGAACAGACAGTCGTCGCCGCGAGATTGCCCGCGCACGCCGTCCCGGTCGTGGCATTGTTCTGCGTCAGCCACCATTCGGCGTACTGCAACGCGCTTTGCGCGGCCTGGAAGGCGTGTTGCTTCTCGCGCGTGTTGCCGGCGATGCGCTCCTGCAGTCCGAAGCTGCGAAACATCGCCACGGCCAGCGATGTCATCATCATCAGGATCAGCAGGGCGATCACGAGCACGGCGCCACGCTGCGCACGCGAAGACGGAACGGGCGGGACGGTGCTCATATGCGACTCAGAAGTGCGATCGTCTGTGAAATCGGCGCCAGCGTTGCCGGCTGGCCCGGCTGGGCCACAAGCGGGTTCAGAAAAGTCAGCGTGACCTGCACCGAATAGACGTTCTTCCAGTTGTTGCTCGTCATCGCGCTCGCGGCGATGTAGCGGTCGATCGAGCCGTTCTTGTTGCTGTCGACGCCGTAGAGGACCTGGAAGTTCTGCACGCCGCCCGCCAGCGCCTGCGCAGCGCCGCCGTTGACCGAGCACACCAGGTTGTTGTTGGCGTCGACGCTGAACGTGTTGACGGTGACGAGGTTTACGCCCGTGGTGTTGCTGTTGCCGTTGCAATCGAGCATGCCGTCGGCCGTGCCCGCCTCGAAGCGCACGATCAGCGTGTCGCCCGGCAAACCGGCGCCGGTGGTACCCGCCACCGCCTGGCCCGCGTTGGCGAACGTGGCGTTGGCAGGAAGCTCGGTCGTCACGCTCGAGGTGAGCGGGTTCGGGAAGTAGCCTCCGGCCTGCACCGTTTCGGTCAGCATCGTGAGCGCCAGGCGCTGGTCGTCCTGCAGCTGCGACATGCCGGTCTGCGCCAGCGACGTGGAACGCGTGCTGTAGAGGACCGACAGAATGCCGGCCACGATGATCAGGCCGATCGCCATCACGATCAGCAGCTCGATCAGGCCGATCCCCCTGTGGAGCGGGCGTGCGTGCCGCGTCATGGCTGCACCAGTAGGGTATAGGCGAGCGTCGCCGGTGCGCTGCCTGCAGCGACGGCCGCGTTCACCGCCACGGTCTTCTCGCTCCAGTTGACGGTGATCGTGCATGTGACCGGGGTTCCGATCACGGTCGAGCACGAGATCGTCGCGCCCGCGCCCGGAAACATCGCCGCCAGGCTCGCGCCCCAGGTTCTCGCGTCGAATGCCGCCATCTGCGCCGGCGTGCAGACCACCGTTGTGCAGTCGCTCGTATAGGTGCTCAGCGTCGCATCGCTCAGCTGCGCGCCGCTGACGGTGAAGCTCGCCGGCGCAATGCCGGCACCCCAGTACGCTTCGTTGGCGCGCATCGCGCTCGCGAGCGACGAAGCCTGCAGTGCGATGAGCGCACGGGTGCCCGAGTTGTGCGTGCTGCCGATCGCCAGCGCCTGCATCTTGGCAAAGCCGAGCAGGCCGATCGCCACGACCGCGACCGCGACCAGCATCTCGATCAGGCCGAAGCCGCGCGGCACGGACCAACGTACGAGTCGCGGATTCATCACGCACAGTTCCCGGTTCCGGCCTTCTGCACGGTTGTGCGGCCCACTGTGGCGACCGCGACACAGCGCGTGAGCCCGCTCTGCCCGCTCGCATCGTGCAGCGTGAGCGTCACGTTGCCGGCGGGCAGGCCGATCGCGAAGCCGTCGCGATTGAACGTGATCGCGCGCACGTGGTTGTCCGCGGTGAAGGTGCTGTTGGCGATGAGCGCGGGCTGGCTGCGCAGCACGGCCTCGCCGGCGTCGACGGTCGCGCTGCCGTTGGCGTCGGCGAACACGATCCATCCCCGGTCCCAGCTGGACGTATTCAGTGCGCAGGTGGCGCCGTCGGCCGAGATGCACAGCGTGACCGTCTGGCCGCGCTTGATCGCCTCCGCGCGCGTGTACTGGAGGTCACCGATCCAGCCGTTCACCTGGCCGGAGATGCGATACGCCGCCGCCGTATAAGAGAACGTTGGCACGGTGGCTGCCGCGAGCACGGCGAAGATCGCGATCGCCACCATCAGCTCGATCAGCGTGACGCCGCGCTGAAGCAGGCCCGCATCGCGCGGGCTGTATGTGATCGGACGCTTTCCGGTAGGCATTCGCAATGTCTCTCGCAGTCACGGTGCAGCGAGCGAATTCTTCTTCACGAACAAAAGCTGACACCTCTCGAACTAACGGCGAAACACGCGTCGATCTTGAGCCAACGCGAGAGTGCCATTCAGCTTCAAGAAAGCGCTCCGCAAGCATCGCGCGCGCACGCGCCGCCGGTCCTTCGCGATGCGCCGTTTGTCCTCGTGCAGCGCGTGCGCGCGGGCGCGCGTTCAGTCGAATGCGCTAGTCTCGGGGCGCACTGGTCAGCAACCTGTAAGCCGCCGCAGCGCCCGACAGGCGCTTGCGCATCGCGCTTGCGTCGCGCAGTTACGGTTGGTTACGGCGCGGCAACCCGGGCGCGATCGCGTCCGGGATGCAATCCAGGGCCTGCGTCAGCGGCTCGAGCAGTTCGAGGTTGGCTCGTTCCCTCCCCACGCTTGACCCCTACGCGCAGCGTGTGGCCATCGACGTCGACGCGGCGGATCGGGCGGGCGGCCATGGCGGGATGCTCACGCAGGATGCATCGGGCTGGTCGCGTGCGGCTCAGCGATAGCTGAGCAACGGCGGCGCGGCACGCGTCACCTCGAGGTGGGCCACGCTGTTGAACGTGCTCAGGCTGATCTGTCCGGGTCGGGTCAGTAGCTGCGTGATCGACGCATTGAACAGCGGCGTGTGCAAGGTCGGGACGCGGTCGTCGGGCAACCCGACCAATGCCTGGCAAATGGCGGCGATCGGCCCGGCCGACGTGACCACGAGCGCCGACTGCCCGGGACCGCAAGCGTCCGCCACCCGCTGCAGCGACGCCATGCAGCGCTGCCTGAACTGCGCCCAGGTCGGTCCGCTTCCCGCCGGTGTTTCCCTGCGCAGCCAGCGGCCGAACGCACGCTCGAACAGCGCGTGGAACTCGCGCCGCGGATGGTCGCTCGCCCGCAGCCGGGCCGCCAGCAGGCGCCGGTCGGCGAACTCGGGAAACGCGTGCGCAATCAGATGGTCCTGGTCGTGCTCGTCGAAGCCCGCGTCGACCGCCGCCACGCGCGGGAGCCACCCTGCACCCTCGATGCATGCCGCGGCCGTCTGCCGCTGCCGCGTCAGGGTGCCGCAAACGATCCCCTGCGGCGGCGCGATGCGCGCACCGAGCCACATGCCGACCTCGCGCGCCTGCGTCTCGCCGAGCGGCGACAACCGGTCGTAGTCGTCCTCCAGCAACGATGCCTGCCCGTGGCGGACGAGATAGATGCGGCCCATCGATCAACGCGCCGTCAACCCGCGCGCCGCGTGCCGCGCGGCCTGACTGCATCGCAGCGGCGGTCGCATGGCGTGTCTCGCTTCGCGCATCGGCGCATAGGATACCGATCGGCTCCGCTTGCACGCCGTCCGGTCCTGACCGCGGCGCCGGGGCAGTACGTGCTGCAGCGGGCGTGAGGTCTCACCGGACCGAGCCCGAGACCCCTTGGCTTCGCCTCGGGATGACGCGGCGGCATTCCATTCCGAGCGCAGCGAGGAATCGCGGCGCCTCGAGCTTCGAAACCGCCCGCTTCACGCGCTCACGCCGCGAAGTGCTTCTCCAGCTGCCTGCGCAGCTCGCGCTTGAGCAGTTTTCCGCTCGGATTCTTCGGCAGCGCCTCGACGAAGACGACGCCCTTCGGCACCTTGAAGCCGCCCAGCCGCTGGTTGCAGAACCTGATCACCTCGCTCTCGGTCAGCGACTGGCCCTGCTTGACCACGATGACCGCGGTCACCGCTTCGACCCAGCGCGGATGCGGCAGGCCGACCACCGCGACCTCGCTCACCTGCGCGAGGCCGTAGATCGCTTCCTCGACCTCGCGGCTGGCGACGTTCTCGCCGCCGGTCTTGATCATGTCCTTCTTCCGATCGACCACCGCGATATAGCCCTCGTCGTCCACCACAGCGAGGTCGCCGCTGTGGAACCATCCGCCCTCGAATGCGGCCGCGCTGCGCTCGGGATCGTTGTAATAGCCGGCCAGAAGTTGCGGCGATCGGTGCACGATCTCGCCGATCTCGCCCACCGCGACGTCGCGCATGCGGTCGTCGACGACGCGGGTCTCGACGTTCAGCGCCGGCCTGCCCGCCGAGCCGGGCTTGCGCATCTGATCCTCCGGCTTCAGCACGGTGGCGAGCGGCGCGATCTCGGTCTGGCCGTAGAAGTTCCACAGGCGCACCTGGGGCAACCGCCGCTGCATCTCGCGCAGCACTTCGACCGGCATGATCGATGCGCCGTAGTAGCCCTTGCCCAGCGCCGAGAGATCGGTGCGCTCGAATAGCGGCGAGCGCAGGAGCGCGATCCATACGGTAGGCGGCGCGAAGAACGAGCTGATGCGATGCCGCTCGAGCAGCGGCAGCAGGTTGTCGGGTTGCGGCGCGGCGGTGATCACGCTGCTGCAGCCGAGATAGATCGCCGGGCCGAGGAAGACGTCGAGCTGGGCGCAGTGATACAGCGGCAACGAGTGCAGCATTTGGTCCGAGGCCGCCATCTCGCCGTCGACGATGCAGCTCACGTACTGCCAGATCACCGCTTCGTGCGAGAGCATCGCGCCCTTCGGCAGCGATTCGGTGCCGCTCGTGTAGACGATCTGCAGGAGATCGCTTCCCGCCAGTTCGACCGCCGGCGGCTCGGCGGCGGTCGCGGCCAGCGTCGCAAAGCTGAGCATCCCGCTGCCGCGGGGCTCGGGCGACGTTTCGCCCGGCAACGCGACGAAACGCTCGACGCGCGTGTCGAGGCCGGCTGCCGCGTGGCCCAGTTCGGAGAGCCCTTCGTCGACCGCCAGCGTGCGCGCGCCCGCGTGGCGCAGGATGTAGGCGATCTCCTCGGCCTTGAGCATGAAGTTGATCGGCACCAGCACCGCGCCGAGGCGGGCCAGCGCGAAGCGCAACGCAGCGAACGCGTGCGAGTTGCGCGCCAGCACCGCCACCTGCGCGCCCTTCGCGATGCCGTTCGCGTGCAGCCCGGCGGCGAGCCTGCTGCACAGCGCGTCGAACTCGGCATACGTCCACGCCACGTTGCCGCAGGCGATCGCGCGCTTGTCGGGGTAGCGCCGCGCCGAGCGATGCAAGAGTTCCGCGACGGTCTGGCTTCTTCCTGTCATTGCCTCGGTCTCCCTGTTCGCGTTGCGCGACCCGCAGCGCCTGGCCCGCCGTTACGGCACGACGACCACCTTGCCCTCGACTTTGCGTTGCATCAGCGCTTGCAGCGCGTCGACGGTCCGGTCCAGAGCGTAGCGCGCCGACACGAGCGGCCGGATCCGGCCGGCGCGGTAGAGCGCGACCAGCTCCTGCACGTCGCGTGCACCGTTGGCCGGCTCGCGGCGCAGGAAGTCGCCCCAGAACACGCCGACGATCGAGCAACCCTTCAGCAGCGGCAGGTTGAGCGGGACCTTCGGGATCTCGCCGCCGGCGAATCCGATCACCAGATAGCGTCCGCGCCAGGCGGTGCTGCGCAGCGCCGGCTCGCTGAAGCTGCCGCCGACCGGATCGCACACCAAGTCGACACCCGCTCCAGCCAGGACCTTCAGCCGCTCGCGCAGATCCTCGCTCTGGTAGTCGATCGTTTCGTCGGCGCCGTGCTCTCGGCACGTGCGCAATTTGCCGGACGACGACGCGGCGGCGATCACGCGCGCGCCGAGTGCCTTGGCGATCTCGATCGCGGCGATGCCGATGCCGCCCGCCGCACCGAGCACCAGCACCGTTTCGCCGGCGCGCACCTGGCCGCGATCCTTCAGCGCGTGATAGCAGGTGCCGTAGGTCATCAGGAACGAGCCCGCAATCTCGTACGGCATGCCCTCCGGCATCGGAACGAGGCGGTCCTGCGGCACCAGCGCTTGCTCGGCAAACGCGCCCCAGCCTGTGAATCCGATCACCGACTGCCCCGGCTGGACGCGCGTCACGCCTGCGCCGATCGCCTCGACGATGCCCGCCAGTTCGCCTCCCGGCGAAAAAGGCAGCGGCGGCTTGATCTGGTATTTGTTCTGGATGATCAGTGCGTCCGGGAAATTGACGCCGGCGGCCTTGACGCGCACGAGCGCTTCGCCCGGACCCGGCGTCGGCGTCGGCACCTCCTCGACGGCGAGCGTCTCGGGCGGACCGAACGTGCGGCACAGCACGGCTTTCATCGCGCGCTCTTCTCGAAGTAGCGCCGCACGAGCGACTCGGCGACAAGTGCTGGACGCTCCTGTCCCTCGATCTCCATCGTGATGTTGGAGGTCAACTGCAGGCCGCCCTCCACGTCGTCCACCTTTGCCAGCACGATCCGGCCGCGCACGCGGCTGCCCGAGCGCACCGGTGCGGTGAAGCGCACCTTGTTCAGCCCATAGTTGAGCCCCAGGTCGCAGAACGGGAACGCGTGCTGCAGGTAGGGCTCGTAGAACCCGCCGAGCAGGGAAAGCGTGAGGAAGCCGTGCGCGATCGTGCCGCCGTACGGCGACGATTTCGCGCGCTCGACATCGACATGGATCCACTGGAAGTCGCCGGTTGCCTCGGCGAACTTGTCGATGCGCGTCTGGTCGACGGTCATCCAGTCGGTCACGCAGACCTCCTGGCCGACGGCATTGCGCACATCGCCCGGCTTCTCGAAGCGAACGGCCTTTTCCATCTAGCGGCTCCTTGGCGGGTTGTAGTACGGGGCCGTGCTGCCCGCGCGCTTGCGCGCCCGGCCCAGCTCGTGGCGCGCGATCGTGCGCAGGTGCACCTCGTCGGGACCATCGAAGAAGCGCATCGCGCGCCCCCAGGTCCACAGGAAAGCGAGCGGCGTGTCCGGCGTCAGTCCCATCGCGCCGAACACCTGCATCGCGCGGTCGAGCACGCGCGTCTGCAGCCGTGCCGCGACCAGCTTGATCGCCGAGACGTCGATGCGCGCCGCCGCGTTGCCCTGCTGGTCCATCAGCCACGCCGCGCGCAACACGAGCAGCCGCGCCTGGTCGATCTCGACCCGCGACTCGGCGATCCAGTCCTGCAGGTTCGAGAACTCGCTCAGTGCCTTGCCGAAGGCGCGCCGCGAGAGCGCACGCTCGCACATCAGCTCCACCGCGAGCTCGCACTGCCCGATGGTGCGCATGCAGTGATGCACGCGCCCGGGCCCGAGCCGCGCCTGCGCCAGCGCAAAGCCCCTGCCCTCTTCGCCGAGCAGGTTCGACACCGGCACGCGCACGTCGCGCAACAGGACCTCGCAGTGCCCCTCGGGCGCACGGTGATGCATGATCGGCACGTTGCGCACGACCTTGAAGCCCGGCGTGTCGGTCGGCACCAGCACCATCGAATGACGGTCATGCGCCTCGCGTTCGCTGCCGGTGACGCCCATCACGATGCTGATGCGGCAGTTCGGATGCAGCGCGCCGGTCGTGAACCACTTGCGACCGTTGATCACGTAATGGTCGCCATCGCGCCGGATCGTGGTCGCGATGTTGGTCGCGTCGGACGAAGCGACGTCGGGCTCCGTCATCGCGAAGCACGAACGGATCCCGCCCCGCAGCAGCGGGTCGAGCCAGGCCTTGCGCTGCGCCGGCGTGGCGAACAGGTGCAGCAGTTCCATGTTGCCCGTGTCCGGCGCGTTGCAGTTGAACACCTCGGGCGACCACGGCACGCGGCCCATGATCTCGGCAAGCGGCGCGTACTCCATGTTGGTGAGCCGCGTCCCCGGCTCGTCGGGCTTGAGGCCCGGCAGGAAGAGGTTCCACAACCCCTGCGCCCTCGCCTTTACCTTCAGGTCGTCGACGATCGCGAGCGGGAACTCGCCTTCGTCGGCGATGCGCGTCCACTCGGCGTTTGCCGGCAGTACATGGTCGTCCATGAAGTTTTGCAGCCGCTGCTGCAGTCGTTGCACATGCTCGCCGTACGCGAAGTCCATCGTTCAGCCTCCTCTGCTTTCGCCTCGACAGCGCGGCCCACTAATACCACGCCCAATGCGCCGACCTCTCTGCGTTTTCGGCCGTCGCGACGCCCGACTTCGCGCGCGGCGCGCCGCCTTCTTGCGCAACACCATGCGCCGGGGCCGGATACGTGACGAAGAAGGTCGGGTTCGATTGCCCGCCGTCGAGCCGTTGCTGATCGAAAACCGAACCATGGGGTTGCGGTCGCCGTCATCGCCGCGCTCCTGTCAGTTGCCCTCGAAGCGCGCCGCGCGTTTCTCCAGGAACGCGCTGACGCCTTCGGCGAAGTCGCGCGTCGTGGTGCTGGCGGCGAACGCCTCTTTTTCGGCGTCGAGCTGCGCGCCGAAGTCGGACGAGGACGAGCGCCGCATCAGCCGGCGCATGCGGCCGATCGCGCGCGTCGGGCCGGCGGCAAGCCGCTGCGCCAGCTTGTCCGTCTCGGCTTCGAGTGTCGCGGCCGGCACGACGCGGTTCACGAGCCCCAGGCGCAGCGCTTCGGCGGCGTCGAACGTCTCGTTGAGCAGTGCTATCTCGAGCGCCTTGCGCAGGCCGACCACGCGCGGCAGTGCGAACGAGGCACCGCCGTCGCAGCTCGCGCCGAGGTTCAGGTAGGCGAGGACGAAGCGCGTGCCCTCCGCCGCAATCGCCAGATCGGCGGCGAGCATCATGCTCACGCCGGCGCCGGCGACGACGCCATGCACGCTTGCGATCACCGGCGCATCGAGCGCCGCCAGCCTGCGCAGGGCGGCGTGCAGCGGATCGATCAGCTGGGTCGGAATCGATCGCGGGTCGGTCTTCATCTGGCCGATGTCGCCGCCGGCCATGAAGCCCTTGCCTTCTCCGGACAGGACGACCGCGCGTACGGTCGGGTCGCGCGCCAGCTCCTCGCTTGCGGCGCGCAGCGCCTTGGCCGTTGCGCTGTCGATCGCGTTCAGGGACTGCGGCCGGTTGAAGCGCAGGTGCGCAACGCCGCCTTCGCGGCGCAGGATCAGAGGCTGGTTGGTGTCCATGGTCGTCGTTGCGCTGAGCGCTTCAGGTGAGGCTGCGGCCGGTAGCGACTGGAGTGATGTCGCCGGTGACGGCCGTCGCCTGCGCCGCAAGCGCGAAAGCCACCGGGCGAGCCGCAATGATGCTCGCGTTCAAGTGCCTTGCCGTGCAATCGCGGTTCGCCAGCGCAGACCAGAAGGAAGGCATGCAGGCCTGCGTCGACAAGCGCCCGCCCGTTTTCAATCACGCCTGACGCGCCGCGCGGCGCTTTGCAACAACTCCGGGGGCGGCGCTACGCTGCGGTCGTCCTTCGCACCCGTGCCCGGCAGCAGCGCGTGAGTTTCACCCCCGATGACGAGCCGACGATCGTCCCCGTCCGATCCCGGGACGGGACGCCCTCTGCCCCGGGCGTGACCGGCCTCGGCAGCGGCAACACGCTGCCGCTCGGCACGCGGCTCGACGAGTTCGAAATCATCGGCCTGGTCGGCGAAGGCGGCTTCGGCATCGTCTACCTGGCGCGCGACCACGTGCTGGACCGCAACGTCGCCATCAAGGAATACATGCCTTCGGCCCTGGCAGCCCGCAGCGGGACGGCGACCGTCGTCGTGCGCTCGGCGCAGTTCGAAGAACTGTTCCAGACCGGCCTGCGCAGCTTCATCAACGAGGCGCGCCTGCTCGCGCGTTTCGATCATCCGTCGCTGGTGAAGGTGTTCCGCTTCTGGGACGCGAACGGCACCGCGTACATGGCGATGCCGTATTACCGGAGCATCACGCTCAAGGCACTGTTGAAGCGGGGCGGCCGGCCGCCCGACGAAGCGTGGCTGAAAGACCTGCTGCGGCCGCTGTTGCATGCGCTCGAACTGCTGCACGACGACCATTGTTTCCATCGCGACATCGCGCCTGACAACATCCTGATGCTCGACGGGGTGCAGCCGCTGCTGCTCGATTTCGGCGCGGCGCGGCGTGTCATCGGCGACCTGACGCACGACCTGACGGCGATCCTGAAGCCGGGCTACGCGCCGATCGAGCAGTATGCCGAATCGGCGTCGATGAAGCAGGGTCCGTGGACGGACATCTACGCGCTCGCGGCGGTGGTGTACTTCGCGATCATGGGCAGGGCGCCGGATTCGTCCGTCGCGCGCGTGATGGCCGATCCGCTGGTGCCGCTCGAGGCGGCGGCCGCGGGGCGCTACAGCCCCGCATTCCTGCGCGCGATCGACAAGGCCCTCAGCGTCAAGCCGCAGGACCGGCCGCAGAGCGTGGCCGAACTGCGGACGATGCTGGCGCTCGACGACCGGCGGCGCCCGGGGCGCGCGCCGCTGACGGCGGCGGCGACCGTCCCGAAACCTGACGAAGCACCGACCGTACGCGCGCCGCCGGCCGTACGCGCGGCCGCAGCGAGGCCCCAGCGGCTCGCGTCAGCCGTTGCGCCGATGCCCGCCGGCGCGACGCTGACGCGCAAGACCCCGACCGTGCCGCTGATCGCGCTCGGCGTCGCCGTGCTCGTCCTGATCGGTGCGTCGACCGCGTACTTCCTGCGCGCACCCCGCACGAGCGCATCGCCCGACAAGGTGCAGGCGAAGGCGCCGCAACCGCCGACCGCTTCGCTGCCGGCGCAGCCCGCGCCGCCATCGCCATCACCGTCGCCCGCACCACGCCCGGCATTCAGCGCGCAGCTGATGCTCCATCAAGTGATGGAGGGCCGGGACCGCGCGCGCAGCATCGCCGCGGTGGCCGAACCGGTGCAGGCACGCATCGGGCTCGACACCGTGCACTTCAGCATCGGCGCCTCGAGGCCGGGCTACCTGTACATCCTCGAAGTCGGCACCGCCGATGCGGACTTCAGGCTCGTGTTTCCCAACACGCTGGAGACGAACAACCGCCTCGAAGCGAACGCGGTGCGCGGCCTGCCCGGCACGCAGTGGTCATGGCGGGCGCGCGGCCCGGCTGGCAGCAGCCGGTTCGTGGCGATCGTTTCCGACGCACCGCGCGACTTCTCGCGGCTCGCGACGCTCCCGGACGGTGCCTTCCTCCGCTTCCCGCTCGATGTCGGTGCACGCGCGTTTCGCGACTACAACGGCGCTACGCCGCTGTACGCCGGCGAACTGCGCTGCGAGCGCGCCGGCGGCGACTGCTCGCCCGTCTACGGGGCCGCGACGTTCTCGATCGAACAGATCGACGCCGGGACGGCGAAGAGCGAAGCGACGAGCGGGACGCCGAACCCGCCACGCAAGGCGACGCGTGAAGAATCCGCTGGATCGCGCGCGAATCCCTCCACTAAGATCGCGAGCAAGCCCGAGTGTGCCGACATCCTGCAGCGCGCTTCGCTCGGCGAACCTCTCTCCGCGCAAGACCAGGCTACCCTGAAGGAGGATTGCCGGTGACAAATCCCATCGTCGCGTGGACCCGGCGCCTCGCGTTCGCGCCCCTGCTGCTTACCGCGTGCGCGACGCCGGTCGCGACCAGCGACACCAACGAGCTGCCTTTCGAGCAGGCCGTCGTCGTGGCGACGGATTCGCTGGTCAAGCAGACGCAAAGCCTGCCGGGCTTCCTGGCCAAGATGGAAGCGAAGGTGTCCAAGAAGGGCCTGCTGGTCGATCCGATGATCGACGCCAGCTCCGGCCAGCAGACGGGGATCACGAAGCAGCTCGAGCAGCTCGTCACCGATCGCCTGCGCAACAATTTCGAACAGTTCGAGATCCTGCCCTTCGAGGCGGCCAACCTGCCGAAGGCGCAATACCTCCTCACCGGCACCACCACCCGCGTGCAAAGCGACAAGCCGGTGAACGCGTTCAACATCAACCTCGCCATCACGGACCTGAAAACGGGCAAGGTGGTGGCGCAAGCGTCGTCGCGCAGCAAGGACCAGGGCCTCGACGCGACACCGACCGCCTACTACCGTGACAGCCCGGTGCTCGTGAAGGACAAGGTGGTCGAAGGTTACGTGCGGACCAGCGAAACGCCGCCCGGCAGGCCGGCCGATCCAGCCTACCTCGAGCGCATCGCGACGCAGCCGATCGTGAACGACGCCACCAACGCCTACAACGCGGAGCGCTACCAGGATTCGTTGACGCTCTATAACAGCGCGGCCAGCACGCCCGCCGGCGAACAGATCCGTGTCCTGAACGGCATCTACCTTGCCAACTGGAAGCTCGGCAAGACCGCCGAAGCCGAAGACGCGTTCGGCCGGGTGGTCGCGTTGGGGCTGGCGAACCGCAGCCTGGGCGTGAAGTTCCTGTTCAATCCAGGAACGACGGATTTCTGGTCCGATCCGAAGGTGAGCGGTCCGTACAACTTCTGGCTGCGGCAGATCGCGCGCAAGGCGGCCGGGGCCAAAGCGTGCATGACCGTCGTCGGCCATACGAGCAAGACGGGTTCGGAGCAGGTCAACGACCGCCTGTCGAAGACACGCGCCAGCTACATCAAGGATCGTCTCGAGAAGGAATCGCCCGACCTCGCCGGACACCTCAAGTCGGCCGGCATGGGCTTCCACGAGAACATCGTCGGCACCGGGACCGACGACGCGCGCGATGCACTCGACCGCCGGGTCGAGTTCAAGGTGACCGACTGCTGATCGGCGCCGCGCTGCGGCGAACCGCGGTTCTCACGCGCCCGGTCAGCCGCGGAGACGCGATACGGCCCGCGACATCGATCGCCCGTTGTCCACAGGATATCCACTGCTCGCGGACTGATCCGACAGCGGCGGCGTCGCAGGTGCCGCCGGGCCCTGTCAACAGCTTTTCCACAAGCCAGGTGGACAAGCCGGTCGCGCGGCGATCCCGGCAGCGACAGCCGAAACTTCTGAGTTTCAGCCGCAACAGCGCACACGAAGGCGGGAAACCGCGCCGCAATCCGTCGTCGCAAGACTGCACTACCGGGACGCGGCCAAGCGGTCGAGCCCGCAGGGCGCGCATCGCTCGGGGAGGATCAGGCTGTGGCATCAAGTCCAGTGGCAGCGGGCGCAAGCCGGTCGCGTCTCGGTTCGCTTCCATCATCGTCGCTGGGCAGGCTGTGGGCGGCCCTCGACGCAATGCTCGCGCGGTGGTCGGGAGCGTCCAACCGGCGCGGCCGCCTCGAACGCCTCGACGATCGCATCCTGCGTGACATCGGTCTCGAACCGCGCGACGGGCGGCACGAGGAGGGGTGGATCCGCGAGCGCTATCTTCTCGGCTCGGCGCGCGAGCGCTGATTGGCGATGACGTCGCGCATGTGTCGATCCGAGCCGAGGGTGAGGAATCTCGGCGCATCGAACGGCCGGAATCCCTCGGCGCCGGATTCCTCCGCATGACAACGGAGGCGCCGTGCCGGGATTCGCCGCGATCGGCGGCCCGACGTCTTCGGCCGGCGGGTCACGGGCAAACGTTGCTCAGGCCGCGAGCGCCGTGACTTCCGCCTCGGTCATCGCAGCACCCGAAGCCTGCCGCCCGATCCCGACGTATTCGAATCCGAGTTGCGCCAGCATCGACGGGTCGTAGAGGTTGCGGCCGTCGAAGATGACCGGGTACCGCATCCGCTCGCGGATGACGGCGAAATCGGGGCTGCGGAATTCGCGCCACTCCGTGACGACGAGAAGCGCCGAAGCGCCCGCGAGCGCATCGAGGGGATCGTCCACGAACGCAACGGCGTTCGACCCGAACACCGTGCGTGCGCGTTCCATCGCCGCGGGATCGAAGGCGCACACCGTCGCGCCGCGCGCCACCAGCTGTTCGACGATGCGGATGCTCGGCGCCTCCCGCATATCGTCCGTGCCGGGCTTGAACGCCAGGCCCCAAAGCGCGAAGCTGTGCGCGCGCAGATCCTCGCCGAAGCGCTCGACCACGCGTTGCACGAGTCGGTTCTTCTGGTGCTCGTTGACCTTGCGCACCGCACGCAGGATCGACATGTCGACCCCGGCGTCGGTGCCCGCGCATACGAGCGCATCGATGTCCTTCGGAAAACACGAGCCGCCCCAGCCGCAGCCGGCATAGAGGAAGTGCGTGCCGATGCGCTTGTCGCTGCCGATGCCGCGCCGCACGCTCTCGATGTCCGCCCCCAGTTCTTCCGCCACCCGGGCGATCTCGTTGATGAAGCTGATCCGCGTGGCGAGCATCGCGTTCGCCGCGTACTTAGCGAGCTCGGCGCTGCGCACGTCCATCGTCAACATGCGGTCCGTGTTGCGCAGGAAAGGTGCATACAGCGCGCGCAGGAGCAAGGTCGCCTGCTCGTTGCCGGAGCCGACGATCACGCGGTCCGGCCGCATGAAGTCCTCAACGGCCGAGCCTTCCTTCAGAAACTCCGGATTCGACACCACCGCGAACGGCAGGATGCAACGACGTAACGCGAGTTCCTGCGCGATCGCCGCCTTGACGCGATCCGCCGTGCCCACCGGCACGGTGCTCTTGTTGATGATCAGCTTGTAGTCGCGCATGTGGCGCCCGATCGACTGAGCGACGCCCAGCACGCCGCGCAGATCGGGGGCGCCGTCGAGGTCGGGCGGCGTGCCGACCGCGATGAAGAGGAGCGTGCCGTGCGCCACGGTCTGCGCCGTGTCGGCCGTGAAGACGAGGCGCTCGGCGGCAACGTTGCGCCGGATCAGCGTCTCGAGGCCCGGCTCGTAGATCGGTGTCTCGCCGCGCTGGAGCGCCGCCACCCGCTCGGCGTCGATCTCCATGCAGACGACGCTGTTGCCCATCTCTGCGAAGCACGCGCTTGTCACCAACCCGACATATCCCGCGCCGAACACACCGATCTTCACGGTTGCACCTCCGAAGAAGCCGCACGCCCCGGCGTGTCGAGGAGCACTGTCCGCCGGCGCTCACTGCGCCGCGCATGGTCGCGCAGGTGCGTGACCTGCCTATGAATCAGGCAGCGCCGATTCACGCTGGCGCATCTGTCGCACTTCGGCCGTGCCCCGCGGCGATCCGCTGCATCAGCGCCTGTCCGGCGCGCAGCCGCGCGCCCTCGGCGACCCCGGCGGCCAGTTCGAAGCCACGCGGTGCGAGCACGATGAGGGTCGAGCCATGCTCGAACCAGCCGAGCGTCTCGCCCTTGCGCACCCGCGCATCGCAGCGGATCGGATTCGGCCCGCGATAACGCAGGTGCAGGCGCACGTCGATGAACGTGAAGCGGATGCTCGCAACCAGGATGGCCGCCACCGGCACGAGCGCGATCGTCGGCCCGCCGGGCGCAAGGTGCAGCGGGATGACGGCGCGCTCGTTGCGGCAGAAAAGCCGTCGCATCCGCGCCAGCGCCGGCGGGTTGACGTTCCATGCGTCGCCGGCGACGTAGGTGACGGACTGGATGCGACCGCCGGTTGGTGCATGAAAGCGGTGATACATGTCGGCCTTCAGCCGCAGCGTTGCGTAGGACCCGCCCGCGTAATGGTCGGCCAGCCGCATGTCGCACAGCAGGTCGTCCAGCGCGTACGAAGAGCGCTTGGCCTGCAGCAGGGTCCTGCCCTCGATGCGCCCACAGGCGCCGACGATGCTGTCGCACGGACTCGCGAGCATCGCGGGATCGGCATCGAAGGGGCGCGCGCCGTCCACCAGCTCGCGCGTGAAGCATTCGTGCAGCGAGGCGAACGCACGCGTCTTCGCGTCACTCAGATCGAGATCGCTGAAGCGTCGCCAGATCGCGATCGATGCCGCGGCCAGGCGCGGGCTCTCGATCCGGCTGAAGCGGCCCATCAGCACGGTGAGGAGGTTGCGCGGGATGCGGTTGGTCAGCGTGAAGTTCAGTTCGTCGCCCAGCCAGTGCAGGCTTGCGCGCAGGCGTTTCACAGCCGCGTCAACAAGCGCTGGTACATCGGCTCGAACGCCCCCTCCCATCGTTTCAGGCATGCTCGAAATCCTCGCTTTCGGCGGCGGCGCCGCCGCGCTCGCCTTGGTGCCGCTTGCGCGGCGTCGCTTCGCCCTCTCGCGCGCCAAGCATCCGTCCCTCGCCGGGCACGCGCGCCTTGCGAAACGCTTCGCCCGGCTGGTGCCCGCGTACTCGTACGACGATGGCGCGTTCTTCAATGCCGATGGGGCGCCGCCAGAGGTGGTGGCGCGCCGACGCTCGGGCATGGCGCGCCTTGCCGCGCTCTATGCGCGGCGCTTTGCGCGCGGCAGTGCGCTGACGCAGGAGGCGCGCGCCAGCCTGTCGGATCTCCAGTTCACCTCGGCCTATCGCGTGCCGTTCCAGTTCAGCCGCGTGCTGCGCGAACACCTCAAATTCGGCAACGTGATGAGCGCATCGCAGGGTGTCACGCTCACCGATCCGGACGGCAACGTGTTCTACGACCTGACCGGATCGTATGGTGTCAACGTGTTCGGCCACGACTTCTACAAGGCGTGTATCGCCGAAGGAAGCACGCTGGTCCAGGACCTCGGTCCGGTGCTCGGGGCGCTGCATCCGTGCGTGCTCGACAACCTGCGCTGGCTGCGCGAGATCTCGGGCCTCGACGAGGTGTCGTTCCACATGTCGGGTACCGAGGCGGTGATGCAGGCGGTGCGCCTGGCGCGCTACCACACCGGCCGCACGCACCTGGTCCGCTTCAGCGGTTCCTATCACGGCTGGTGGGACGACGTGCAGCCCGGACCCGGCAACCCTGCCTTCGCCCGCGCCACCTACACGTTGCGCGAAATGCACGCGGAAACGTTGCGCGTCGTGCGCACCCGCAAGGACATCGCATGCGTGCTGGTGAACCCGGTGCAGGCGCTGCATCCGAACGCCAACCCACCGGCCGACTCGGGGCTCGTCGACAGCGCACGCTCGGCGCGCTACGACCGTGCCGCCTATGCGGCGTGGCTGAAGGACCTGCGCGCGGCCTGCGCCGCCAACGGTGTCGTGCTGATTCTCGACGAGGTGCTGGTCGGCTTCCGTCTCGCGCCGGGCGGCGCGCAGGACTACTTCGGCGTGCGCGCGGACCTGGTCACGTATGGCAAGACGATCGCCGGCGGGCTGCCGATCGGCGTCGTTTGCGGGCGCCGCAACCTGATGAAGCGCTTCCGCGACGAGCGCCCGGCCGACGTGTGCCTGGCGCGCGGGACGTTCAATTCGCATCCTTATGTGATGGGTGCGATGCACGTCTTCCTCGAGCGGCTGCAGCGCCCGGAGGTCCGCGCGATCTATGCAGGTCTGGATGCGACCTGGGATACACGCGCGGAGCAGTTGAACCGCCGCCTCGAACAGGCCGGCATGCCCGTTCGCGTCGCCAATCTCTCGACCGTGTGGACCGTGTTCTACACGGCCCCGTCGCGTTACAACTGGATGCTGCAGTTTTACCTGCGCGCCGCGGGACTCGCGTTGTCGTGGGTGGGCACGGGCCGCCTGATTTTCAGCCTCGACTACACGCAGGCGGATTTCGACGCGGTCGCGGAACGTTTCGCCGCCGCCGCCCAGGCCATGCACGCGGACGGCTGGTGGGCGCAGCCGGCCGCGCTCACCAACAAGGCCATCCGGCGCACGATCCTGGCGGAGATGCTCAGGCAACGCTTCTGAGCGCTCAGGGGTGCTGGCGGCCGATGCCGGCGTCGATCAACTCGCCACGCAGCAGGTGAAGCGGTGCCGCGTGATAGAGCCTGATGTCGTGCAACGGGTCGGTGAGGATCTTGGTGACCCACACGAGCCCCGTTTGCAGATCCTTGGTCAGGAAGAGTTGCACGGTGCGGAACAGCAGCCCGCCTGCGCCGAGGACCAGCCATACGACGCCGAGGTTGTGCAGGAACTCCCGTGTCGTCGCCGGCTGCGGCAGCGCGCCGAACAACGTCGGCTCCGCCGACAGCACGAACGGCGTGGCCGCCCACAGCGCCATCAGCACGACCTTCCGCTTCAGGTTGTAGCCGACCTTGATCTTTTCCTTGTACTCGTGCGTCGCCTGGTTGACTTGGTCGTAGCCCTTCGGCTCGAAGAAGAAATGCCCGGCTTGCCGGCTCAGCATGGCCAGCAGCCACCCGACCGCGGCGGCGAACGCCGGTTCGATGAACAACATCGCATAGGCGAACAGGAAGCTCAGGGCGCTCAGAAGGTGCAGCGACTGGTTGATGCGGCTGTGGTGGTAGTAGCGGTGGTCGTCCCAGCGCTGGGTCTCGAGCGCGCGCAGGAAATCGTTCACGAATCGTCCCTTTCCGTTGGCGCCGCACCTTGCGGCATGACGCCATGGTGACCCGCGCGCGTGAAAGGTGCTTGACCGCTTCGTGTCGTGTTGACGACAGCACGTCGGTCACGGCCGTGTCGCGTGCCGCGGGCACGATCGGCCGCCGTGAACAACCCGGCCCAGACGATCGTCGTCGACGATTTCCCCGTCGCGCACCGCTCGTTGCGGATCGCGCTCGTGACCGAGACGTATCCGCCGGAAGTCAACGGCGTCGCCCGCACGCTCGCGCAGGTCGTCGAAGGATTGCGCGCGCGCAATCACGAGCTGCAACTGCTGCGGCCGCGCCAGAGCGCCGCCGACCAGGCCGGTGCCGACGCGCGCTTCCATGAAGTGCTGATGCGCGGTCTGCCGATGCCGCGATATCCGGCGCTCAAGATCGGTCTGCCGGCGAAGAACGCATTGGTGCGGCTCTGGACCACCCGGCGCCCGGACCTCGTGCATATCGCGACCGAAGGACCGCTCGGCTGGTCTGCGCTGCAGGCCGCGAAGCGGCTGCGGCTGCCCGTCACGTCGGACTTTCGCACCAATTTCCACGCCTACAGCAAGCACTACGGGGCAGGCTGGCTGCACAAGCCGATCATGCTTTACCTGCGCAAGTTCCATAACGCGACCCAATGCACGATGGTGCCGACGGAGGCGCTGCGACGGTCGCTGGTCGAATACGGCTTCCGCGACGTGTTCGTGGTCGCGCGCGGGGTGGACACGCGCCTGTTCGACCCCGCCCGGCGCAGCGAGGCGTTGCGCCGGTCCTGGGCCGTCGCTCCGGACCAGCTGGTCGTGCTCTACGTCGGCCGTCTTGCGCCGGAAAAGAACCTCGAGGCACTGGCGCAGGCTTTCGCCAGTCTGCGCCAGCGCCGCGCCGACGCGAAACTCGTGCTGGTCGGCGACGGGCCCGCCGCACGCGCGATCCAGTCGCTGTGCCCCGATGCGGTATTCGCCGGCATGCGCGCCGCTGAGGATCTCGCGGCGCATTACGCTTCGGCCGACCTGTTTCTTTTCCCCAGCCTCACCGAGACGTTCGGCAACGTCACGCCCGAGGCGATGGCGAGCGGCCTGCCCGTGGTTGCGTTCGACTATGCAGCGGCCGCGCAGATCGTCGCGTCGGGCCGCAACGGGATGCTCGCTCCCTTCGGCGATTCGGCGGCGTTCGTCGGACTCGCCACCGAACTCGCCGGCGACGCCGCGCGCCGGCGCGCCATGGGGCGCCACGCGCGCCACACGGCCGAGCAGATGAATTGGGATCGCATCATCGTGCAGATCGAGGAACGCTTCATGGCGGTGCTTGTCGGCGCGCATGCGCAGGCGGTGCAGCCGCAGCTGCTTGCTTCCTAGCCATCGATCACGAACGCGCCCGCGCGGTCTCGGGACGGCCGGTGCGTGTACCACGCTCGCGCGCGACCAGGGCGCCCATCGTGATGATCAGCATGACGCCCAGGGCGAACATCACGGTTGTGATCGGCACCTCGATCTTGAGCAGCGCCGCGTAGGCGGCGAGCATCGTGAGCACCGACAGGTTCTCGTTGAACCCCTGCACGGCGATGGAGCGCCCCGGCGTCAGCACTTCGTAGCCGCGATGCTGCAGCAACGCGTTCATCGGGACGACGAACACGCCGCTCACGATGCCGACCAGCACCAGTAGCGGCGCCGCGAGCGCCACGCTCTCGATGAGCGGCACCAGCAGCGCGAGCGCGCCGAGCAACACGCCCGCCGGCAGCACCCGCGGCGCAGCGTGAATGCCGATGAAGCGCCCCGCCGCCGTGGCGCCGACGACCAGGCCTACTGCCGCGATCGCCTGCAGGTAGGCGGCCTTGTGCAGCGGCAGCCCGAGGACGTCGACCGCCCAGCGCAGGACCGCGAACTGGAGCGTCGCGCCGGTGCCCCAGAAGAGAGTCGTCACGGCCAGCGACAATCCGCCTGCGCGGTCGCGCCACAGCGTGACATTCGCACGCAGGAAGTCGCGCGCCAGCGCCAGCGGCGCGCGAGGACTGCGCCCGTAGCTGGCGCGCGGCGATGCGATGCCGACGTTGAGCAACGCCGCCAGCGCGTAGATCGACGACACCAGCGCCAGCGATAGAACCAGACCCGACCCGGCTCCGGCGCCGAGTGCCGCGCGCAATGACGCGGCGGCGGCGCGCACGGTGTCGCTCACCAGGAATCCGCCGACCAGGGCGCCGAGCAGGACGGCGCCGACGGCCGTCACTTCGATCCAGCTGTTGGCCGCGACGAGACTGCGCGTCGCGACCATCTCCGTGACAAGACCGTATTTCGCCGGCGCGTACGCGGCGGCCGCGAAGCCGATGATCGCGAACGCGCCGACCGGATGCATGCCGGCCAGCATCGCCCCCACCCCGGCGACCTTCAGGGCGTTCGTGGCCGCCATCAGGCGCGCCTTGGGAAATGCGTCGGCGAGCGGGCCGAGCGCAGGCGCAAGCAGGACATAGAAGGCGACCAGCGAGAACTTCAGCAGCGGAGCCCACCAGCCGGCGAGGCCACGTTCCGCGAGCAGCGCGATGGCGACGATAAGCAGCGCGTTGTCGGCGAGCGCCGAGAAAAACTGTGCTGCGATCAGCCGATAGAAGCCTCTTGGCATCGCGCCCCGTTCTTGCAGCGCGGCAGGCCGCCGCGCTTTACCTGGGCGCATTAACTCCGGCAATCATGCCCGCGCCATTACAGAAATTTGAAATATCGGTTACGCGGGCCCTTCGACGGCAGCCGTGCGAAAGTCCGGGCCGCACCCCTCCGGCGCGACGAAATCGCGCGGTCATCAAGCGTTCATTCGCCTGTCGTCAACTGCGCCTGCGTCGCTGGACCGAACACCGAAACGGGTGCCGGCATCGGGATCGACCGATCGCCGCAGGACGACCAAGGTGATCCATGAACTCGAATGCCTCGCCCGTTCGCGCCGTCCGCTCCACTCGTGTGGCGCATGCAAGCGACCCGCTGTGGCCTGAACTCGAAACGGCCAGGCTACTTGCGCGGGTGGCACGGACCCGCGCGCCGTTGCTGAAGAAGGCTCTGCTCGACACCATCTGCCTCAAGCTCAGGGTGCAGATGCAACTCGACGAGGAGATCCTTTGCCCCGCGCTCATGCGCAACGCGGGACGCAAGCGCGGCGCCCTCGCCGATGAGGCGCGGCAGCGCGAGTACCTGCGCCGCCTCGTCGGCGAGGTTGAAGGCGGTGAACCCGACGCCGAATTCGACGCCGACGTAGAACTGCTGGGAGCGGAACTCAGGCGTCGCATCGCGCTGCGCCATGCGCGCATCGCGAACCTGGGCTCTTCGCGCGGCGACCTGCGCGCGCTGGGCGCGCGACTGGCGTCGCGCCGGCAGGAGCTGCTCGCATCGGTCGACCGCTTCGGCGGCTGGGACTGAGGCGCGCCGTCAGGCGCGCGGCACTTCCGACATCGCGTAGTACACGGCCTTTCCGTTCTGCTTCGCGAGCGCGACCATTTCATCGGCGCCGGCCGACGGCCCGCCGATGCGAAGGCAGGCGTCGCACTTCACGACAAGGCGGCGCGCGACGGGATGAAAGATTTCGTCGAACACCGGATCACCGATCCTGGCCGAGCCGGCGTGCCCGATCAGCGGAAGAGCAAGCCACTCGCCCAGCACCGGCAGGTGACCAGCCTGGAACAGTTGCAACGCGGTCTCGGTCATCGCAGCGACGTTCCTGGCAATGAGCGCAGGATCGTCGCCGGTGCCCGATCGATACGGTCCGGCGACGAGTATGAACAGTGCCGCCATGGTGCGACGTAGCCTCTTTGGAAGGAAAGTTGCGGCGCTGTTCAAGCGCGCCAGAACGGCTTTCCCGCCTCGAATGCGGCCTGCGAGCTGCTCATTCCCAGGTCACGCAATGCACGTTCGTCCAGCACGGTGAGCTCCTCGCGCGATCGACTCCACTGTCGCCACAGACGCAGCGTAGCGCCGACCAGAACGATGCGCTCGGCCGCAGTGATCGGCCGCGCCGCACCCGGTTCGCGGTCTGGGTTTCTCTTCACGCCATCCATGGTTGCTCATCCCGCCTGATATCGGATTCAATCGGGGCGGACCGTCAAAAGACGACTCACGCGAACGCGCAACGGTGTCCGCGAGCAACCTCAGCGCAGGACCGCGTGGCGCGCGATGGCAGCGAGCGGCCGGGCGAGGTGATGTTGCACCCTGGGCGGCAACCGCAACGGCTTCAACGTCATGCGTACGGCGAGTTCCACCGGAAAATTGGTGCGCACCAATTCGTAGACGCGGCGTGTCGACTGCGCGCTCGACGCCGGCGCCCGGCGATCGCGCAACAAGGTCGCCGCGTGACGCAGACCAATCCCGGCATCGTTCTGCCGTATGTCGACGATCCGGCGCGCCAGCGCTGCCAGAACCTGCGGCCGCGTCAGGCGCTCCTGCTCGCGGTAGCGCAGGAAGTACGCGTAGAAGTGCTTGTAGTGCCGCAACTCGTCGCAGCGGATGCGCCAGATCAGGTCGCGCAGCACCGGCTCGCTGCAGGCCGCGGCGAGCGCCTGATAGTAGGTCGTGGTGCCCATCTCGACGATGCAGCGCCCTGCCAGTTCCCGTCCGCGCGTTGGCTCGAGATGCTCCGCCGTGCTGAGTCTCGAGTACTCGTCGAAAAACGCCGCATACGCGCGCTCCCAATCGAACTCGGGGCAGATGTGCTGCACGTAAGCGCGCAACGCGCGGCCATGCTGCAGTTCTTCCGGCTCCCAATGCTGGCGCAACCACGAGCTGACTTCGTTGTCGTCGGCAAACAAATCCAGCAGGTTGCGGGTGTAGGTCTCGCTACCGCTTTCGATGAACGAGGAGGCGCAAACCAGCAGCAGAAGTTCGTCCCGACCCCGCATGAGGTCGGTGTCGACCCGCGACAGATCGAGCCTTTCCAGTTGCCAGGGCAAGACGTCAGCGATCGAACTCATTCTCCGTGTGCCGCGCACTGCAGCGGAACGCCGCGCCGGATAACAAGGATCCGGTGGGATGCATGCATCAAAGCAGAGAAACTTTTCCGCTTGATGGCATGCGGCGGCGGGACCGATCCCGCGCAGCGCAACGGGCCGGCTGGGGTCCACCGCGCCCGGCTCGCGGGATTGTCCGCGGTCTTCACCGCGGGATGTGCTGTCTCCTTCGTCAGACGGCGCGCGCGATTCAGCGCGCATTCAGATTACCGCGAGCTGGAGCGCCGCGCAAAGGTGCAGGCGCGTGTTGCGCGACGACTCACCGCGCGTGCCGCCTTTCTCCGGTCTTTTCTCGACTTTCCGCATGGCGCGTCTCTTCGAGACTCGTCGTCCGCGGTTTCGGCGCACTTCGGCTTCCGATCCAGTCGCGGACGCGCTGCGGTGGCCGCGGCGAAAGAGAACAACCCGTGAAACTCGCTCACAAACTCTCGTTGTCGGCAGCGCTCCTCTCGCTGCTCATCTGCGGCGCCGGGTTGTTCGGCATCGGGCGCTTGCACGCTTTCGGTCGAAAGCCATGCGGACATCGTCGCCGCCGCTCGTGCGCAGGACCGTGCGGCGGCGAAGATGCTGGTCGGCTTCAAGGTCCAGGTGCAGGAGTGGAAGAACACGCTCCTGAGAGGCAGGGATCCGAAGCTGCTGGAGAAGTACTGGAGCCGCTTTGTCGCCAGGGAACACGAGGTCGCCGAGACCGCCAGGCAGCTGCGGGAAACGCTGCCGGACGGCGAGGCGCGGTCGCTGGTGACCCGGTTCGCCGACGCCCACCTGGCGATCGGCCAGAGCTATCGCAAAGGGCTCGAGTCCTTCAGGGCCGCCGGATTCGACCCGGCGGCCGGAGACGCCGCAGTGCGCGGTATCGACCGCGAGCCAGCCCAGCTTCTCGATGACGCCTGGGCCAGGATCGAGGCCGCCGCGCAGGCGACTGCGGACGACGCCCGAACCAAGGCAAGGCGAGCGACGCTGGTCGGCATTGTGCTGATGTTCGTGGCGGGAGTGCTGGGTGTAGCGGGTGGGATTCTGCTCGGTCGCGCCATCGCACGCCCGATCGATGGCGCGGTCGTGGTGGCCGAAACGGTAGCCGAAGGCGACCTGACTGCACGGATCGGCCGCGGCGCGAGGGACGAGATCGGGCAACTTCTGGCAGCACTGCGACGCATGAACGACAGCCTGATCGACATCGTCGGCCAAGGTGCGCCAGACCTCCGATTCGATCGCAACCGGATCGACCCGGATCGCGACGGGCAACGCCGATCTCTCCCAGCGGACCGAACAGCAGGCGGCCAACCTGCAGCAGACCGCGGCGTCGATGGAGCAGCTCGCCGTTACCGTGAAACAGGCGGCGCAGACGGCACGCCACGCCGCTGCGCTCGCTTCGAGCGCTTCCTCGGTCGCCGCGTCGGGCGGCGACGTGGTCGGGCGGGTCATCGCGACGATGCACGAGATCAGCGCCTAGTCGAAGAAGATCGAGGAGATCATCGGCGTCATCGACGGCATCGCGTTCCAGACCAACATACTCGCCTTGAATGCGGCGGTGGAAGCCGCGCGCGCCGGCGAACAGGGGCGCGGCTTCGCCGTCGTCGCCGCGGAAGTGCGCAACCTAGCGCAACGCAGCGCGCAGGCGGCGCACGAGATCAAGCGCGTGATCGGCGAGAGTGTCGTGAAGGTCGGCACGGGGTCGCGGCTCGTCGACGATGCCGGCAAGACCATGGAAGACATCGTCGCTCAGGTGCGCCGGGCCACCGCGCTTATCGGCGAGATCAGCGGCTCGACCGACGAACAGTCGAGCGGCATCGACCAGATCGCGGCCGCGGTTCACCAGCTGGACCGCGTGACACAGCAAAACGCCGCGCTCGTCGAACAGTCGGCAGCCGCCGCCGAGACACTCAAGGATCAGGCCGGCATGCTCGCGCGCGTGGTGGCACGGTTCAAGCTCGCTACACCTGAAGTCGCTGCGGTGTGACCGTGCCTGGAGAGCGGGCCGTCAGGCGGTATGTGCGATCGCGAGGGCCGCGCGTGCCGGCCCACCGATTCCCGCCTGCCGCTCAGGTCCGCAGCGCGCCTGCCAGGCTGCGCGCGATGTCGCGCGCAACGAGGGGTTTGGCGAGAACGTCCCGGACTCCGATGCCTCGGGCGCGCTCGAGCAGTGCGGTGCTTACGAAACCGCTCATCAGCATGATCGGAATGTCGGGCCGGATCGACCGCAGCTCCTGCGCAAGCTCCACGCCGTTCATGTCCGGCATGGCCTGGTCCGACAGCACCGCGTGAAAGCGCGCGGGCGAAGCGCGGAAGTCCGCCAGCGCTGCCGCGCTGGACGTGAAACCAACCGGCTCGTAACCGAGCCGTGCAAGCACTTCTTCGCCCACCCGGACCAGAGGTTCCTCGTCGTCGACCAGGAGCACGGTCTCGCCGGAGCCCGTAGGAACGACCTCTTCGGCGCCGGTCGATGCCGCGAGCGTGCTGTTCCAGGGCAGGTAGATCGTGAAGGTCGCACCCTCGCCTTCCCTGCTCTCCACCTCGATGCCGCCACCCAGATCGGTGACGATGCGATGTACGAGAGAGAGTCCGAGTCCGGTGCCGACGCCGACATCCTTGGTCGTGAAGAACGGATCGAAGATTCGTTCGAGCGCGTTGGCGGGGATGCCCGTTCCGGTATCGGACACTCGCAGCCGCACGTAGCTGCCCGGCGCAAGCCTGCTGGTCGCCGTCATCGCCGCGCGGTGCTCGAGCACGTCGAGCGCGATGCTGAGCGTGCCTTTCGCCTTCATGGCCTGGACCGCGTTCGTGCACAGGTTCATCACGACCTGGTGAATCTGCGTCGCATCGCCCATCACGCACGCCTCCGCAGCGTCCAGCTGCCGGTGCATCCGAACGTCCGGCGGCAACGAGGTGGCGAGCAATTGCAGCGCTTCGTCGACGACCGACTGGACGTGAACGGGCACGCGCTCGCCCATGCCGCCGCGGCTGAACGCAAGGATGCGCTCGACGAGCGACTTGGCGCGCGTGCCCGCGCTGACGATTGCATCGACGTGCCGCCTGAGAGGCGTTCCCGCAACAGCTTCGGTCTGTGCCATCTCGCCATTGCCGAGAATCGCGGCGAGGATGTTGTTGAAGTCATGCGCGATTCCGCCCGCCAGTGTCCCGATGGACTCGAGCTTCTTCGCTTGCACGAGCTGCGTTTCGAGGCGGCGGCGCTCGTGTTCGGCGTTCTTCTGCTCGGTGATGTCCTCCATCGAACCGGCCATCCGATACGGCCGGCCCTGCTGGTCGCGCAAGGCGACACCGCGCTGGCGATACCAGTGCCAGGAGCCCGATTGATGCCGCAACCGAAATTCGACCTCGAAGTGGCGCGTCTTGCCGTGCAGATGCGCCGAGATGGCCGAGCGCACCGGGCCGATGTCCTCCGGGTGGAAGGTCATGCGCGAGCTCCATTCGCGGCGCGGGCGCAGCGGCTCGCTCGGGACGAGGCCCAGGAGTTCCTGGATACGCAGTGACGCGAACATGATGTCCGTTTCGAGATCCCAATCCCAAAGGCCCTGGTTCGCTCCATCGACCGCGAGTTGATAGCGCGCTTCGGACTGCCGCAATGCCTGCTCGGTCCGCTTTTGAGCGTCGATGTCGCTCACCGAGCCGGCCCACCGGATGGCTTGTCCGGTGGTGTCGCGGACACACATGCCGCGAACGCGAACCCAGCGGTAGACGCCGTCCGGATGAAGGATGCGGTATTCCTCGTCGCGCAGGTCGGTCTCGCCCGAAAGGTTGCGGCCAATCGCCGCATCGTGGCGCTCCTTGTCCTCCGGGTGAATCCTCAGCATTGCGACCCACTCACCGCGCGAACGGACCGTGGGTCCGGGCGGAACGCCGACAATCTGCATCGCGCGCTCCGACGTGAACATCCGGTCGTTGACGATGTCCCAGTCGAGAACGCCGTCCTTCGAGCCGGCGACGGCCAACGCGAAACGCTCCTCGCTCTCCCGCAGTGCGTCTTCCGTGCGCTTGCGCGCGGTGATGTCCACGGTCACCCCTGCCACGCGTTCCGCTCTGCCATCGGGTGCGCGAGAGCATTGTCCGCGCGAATGGACCCACCGGATCGCGCCCGTGCCTGGATCGATGATCCGGTACTCCACGTCGAGGCGGTCGGCCTTGCCCGCGATGTGTTCGTCCCAGCGTCCCGCCACCCACGGGCGGTCGTCGGCATGAATCGGGACGCGCGCAAAGAACGCCGTCCGCGTCGCAAGCACCTCGTCCTGCGGTATGTGAAAAATCTCCTTGAGCAGCGGTGACGCGAACAGTTCATCGGTCGCCAGGTTCCACATCCAGTGCGCTTCGTTCGACGCGGTCATCGCCATCGCGTAACGTTGTTCGGACTCACGCAACGACTCCTCTGCGCGTCGGCGCGCGTCGACGTCGCTCACCGAACCCGCCATCCGGTACGGCGTGCCCTGCTCGTCGCGCACGCACAAGCCGCGCATGCGCACCCAGCGATAGCTTCCGTCGCGCTGCAGAACGCGATATTCCTCTTCGTACAGGGGCGTCCGCCCGGCGAGGTGCGCGTCCATCGCGGCCTGGCGGCGCGGCGCATCCTCGGGGTGCAACGCGAACGAGTCGAACCACTGCTCCATCGACTGCACCTCGGGCCCGGGCGCCAGACCGAGGATCTCGCGCGCACGGGCGGAACCGAAGGCCCGACGGGTGACAAGGTCGAAATCCCAGATGCCGTCGTCCGATCCGGCGACGGCAAGTGCATAACGCTCGCGTGCCGCACTCAGCCGCCCGATCTGATTGGAAACGACAACCAGCAGCAGCGCGGCCAACCCGCCCAGCGCGAGCGTGCGCACGACCGTGTCGATGGCCTGCGCCCGCCATGGCGAAAGCGCCACCGCCGCGTCCCGGGTCACGACCACGGCAAGCGGATAGCCGGGCACTGATTGGATCGTGACGAACCGGTCGATGCCGTCGATCGGACTTACCGACCTGATAGGTATCGAACCGCTCGCCGCGTAGGCCGCACGATCGGCCTGGAAGTTGGGCACGCGGGTGCCGAGCGCTTTTTCGACCGGTGGATAGCGCGCGATCACGGCGCCGTCGTCCTGCAGTAGCGCGATCGCCGTGCCGGAGTCCAGGCGCACGTCGCGATAAAAGTCCTGGAAGTAGTCGATGCGGCCGCGCGCTGAAACCGCTCCCGCGAACTCGCCCGACGAGGTTTCGAGTCGCGCCACCATGGGAAAGAACCACCGCCCGTCGAGCTCGCTTCGCCGTGCCTCGCCGATGAAGACTCCGGGCATCGGCCCGGCGCGAACCGCCTCGTACGTGGTGGTCCGCGCGACGTTGACGGTCGCTTCGCGCTCGGAGTCGATATACGAACTCGCGCGCACACTCCCATCTGCGTTGACAATCAGGAACCCGTCGATCTGGACCAGGCCTGGCGCCTGGTCCTTGAGGTAGGCCCGCAGTTCGTATGCGCTGAGCGAAGCGAGTGCGCCGTGCCTGAGTTGCGCCTGCATGTACCGCAGGACGACGTCGACGGCTTGTACGCTACGCGCCGTCTGCTCGGCCAGAACACGCGCATTGCTGTCGAGGTCGCGGCCAGTGTCGGCGACGGCCTCGCGGTAGCTGTGCACGATGCCGAGCGCGGCGAGCGCGACGAACACCGCAATGAAGAGCCCCCCGGCCCAGAGCACGCCGCGCTGCGTCCAGTGCGTCCGCGCCAATGCCGTCACGCATCGGCGAACGATGGCCGCATCGGCGCTCTTCATCGATCCTCCCGGCAGATCAAGGCGCGTGGTCGCGCGCAGAGCGTAGCGCAGCCGCAGCGCAGACCGTGTCGGCGGTGACCGACGCGTTCGCGATGCACTTGCGCCCGCAGTGCGCCGATGCAGCGGAGCCGCAATCGGAACGGGGGTTGGGCGCGCGGCGCCGGTCACTTGCGGGCTCGAGTTCCTGGCTAACATGCGCGACCCGGGAGAGAGGTGCCATGAGCGTGTCGAGCGTCTTCGCACAGGTGGTCGCGCTGGTCGGCGACGCGGCGGTTCGTTGGCGGCGCATCCAGGGCGTCGCGGATCGGCAGGCGGTCGGCGCCATGCCGACAATCCCGGCCGCACGGCCGCAAGGTCGCATACCGACGCTCAAGATGCCGACCGCGCGCGGCTGGGCGTCGGGACAGAAACCGGTTGCCGCATCCGGCCTCGAGGTCAACGCGTTCGCCACCGGCCTCAAGCATCCGCGCTGGATTCACCTGCTGCCGAACGGCGATGTCACCGTTGCCGAGGCGCTGTTCCTGCCCGCGCCGGCCAAGAACATCTTCGACTACGCCATGATCAGCACGATGCGGCGCGCGGCCGCGATCGGGGTCAGCCCCAATCGA
The DNA here is from genome assembly GCA_035502095.1 of Burkholderiaceae bacterium. Lineage (GTDB taxonomy): Bacteria > Pseudomonadota > Gammaproteobacteria > Burkholderiales > Burkholderiaceae_F > JAKANT01. The sequence goes on along the minus strand of DATJUX010000043.1, from coordinate 414,234 downwards.
ATCACGTTGCTGCGCGACGCGGACGGCGATGGCGTCGCCGAGAAACGCGAGGCTTTCCTCGAAGGGCTGAACCAGCCCTTCGGCATGGCGCTGGTCGGCGATACCTTCTATGTCGGCAACACCGACGGCGTGGTTGCCTTTCCGTATGCGAGCGGCGCGACGCGCATCACGGCACCGCCGCGCAAGCTCACGCAGTTCAAGCCGGGCGGCCACTGGACGCGCAGCCTGCTCGCCAGTCCCGATCGAAGCAAGCTGTACGTCGGGGTCGGGTCGTTGAGCAACATCGCTGAAAGCGGCTTCGACGTCGAGCAGGGCCGGGCTTGCATCTACGAACTCGACCTCGCGACCGGCCGCAGCCGCATCTTCGCCTCCGGCCTGCGCAACCCCGTGGGGCTGGCGTGGGAACCGCGCACCGGTGTGCTCTGGACGGTGGTCAACGAGCGCGATGGCCTCGGCGACGAGACACCGCCCGACTACCTGACCTCCGTGCGCGACGGCGGCTTTTACGGCTGGCCGTATTGCTACTGGGGCAGGATCGTCGACGACCGCGTGCCGCAGGATCCTGCGGCGGTGGCCACCGCGTTGACGCCGGACTACGCGCTCGGCGGCCACACCGCGTCGCTGGGACTGTGCTGGCTTCCGGCCGGCACCCTGCCCGGCTTCCCGGATGGCATGGTGATCGGCCAGCACGGCTCGTGGAACCGCAGCACCCTCAGCGGATACCGCGTCGTCTTCGTGCCCTTCGCGGACGGGCGGCCTGCCGGGCCGCCCCGCGACATCCTCAGCGGCTTTCTCGCACCCGACGAGCGCGAGTCATACGGACGCCCGGTCGGCGTTGCGATCGGCCCACGCGGGTGCCTGCTGGTCGCCGACGACGTCGGCGACGTGATCTGGCGCGTGACCGCGGCGCGATCCGGCTGAGGGACCGGCATGCCGCCGCGGCGAAGAACCGCGCGCCCGGCTACTGCGGCCTGGCCAGGCTCCGCGCCAAGTCCAGCAACAACGCCGCACCGTCGCCATGCCATGCGCTGCCGTGCATGCAGGCGAGCGTACGCGGCTTCGCCTGAGCGAGACGCGCCAGCGTGGCCGCGGTCTGCGGCGCGTGCGCGAAGTAGTCCATCGGGCGGCGGAACGACTCGTTCGGACCGAGGATGTCGGCTTCGGTGATGGCCTGGTCACCATGGCCCGGCTGCGTGAAGAGATCGCCGCACAGGAAGGTGCCGGTGACCGAGTCCATCATCAGCCCGCAGTCCCAGCCGTGCGGCACGTGCGGCGTATCGAACCACTGGAGCTGATGGCGTCCCAACGCGAGGCGTTCTGCCTCCGCCATCGCGCGCGGCGGACGGTCCGCGAGATCGTTGATCGAGACCATCGCCGCGACTTGTCCGCACACGGGTTGCGCACGCGGCGCGACGGCGAGCAGCGCGTTGAGCCCGCCGCATTCATCGGCTTCGACGTGCGAGAAGCCGATGTAGCGCAACCGCTCGACCGGCAACACCGACGCGATCGCCTCGCGCACCAGCGGAAACATCTGCCGCGGGCCAGTGTGGAACAGCAGCGGGTCATCGTCGACGACCAGGTACTGGTTGAAACTGAACCCCTGTCCGTCCGGGAAATCGATGGGCGTGTTGATGCGGTAGATGCCATCGGCAATTTCCCTGATGTTGGTACCGGACTGTGCACTGGTGATCATGGGTCGCTCCTTGAGCGTGGCGTGGAAGACCGCAGGATGTGGCGCGAGCCGGGGTTGCGTTACAGCGATTTTCTTGCGCGACCTTGGTGATGCTCGCGGCATGGGGGAATCGCAACTTGCGGAGGCAGAAGGCGCCGAGGTGCGCGTGGCGCGCCGGATCGCGTCCGCATCGCCCGGCGACGCCGCGGAGGCGGAGGCCGAGTTGTTTCGGCTGCTCGCGCCGCGCGCACGCCGCTATGGACTGCGCCACCTGCGGGACCCGCACGCGGCGGCCGACCTGATGCAGCAGGTCCTCGCGCTCACCATCGAGCAGCTGCGCAGCGGAGCGTTGCGCGAACCGGGGCGCGTCGTGTCATTCATGCTTGGCGCCTGCCGTCTGACGGTGATGGACCAGCGGCGCGGTGACCGCCGGCGCGAGGAGCTGCTGCGGCGCTACGCCGAGGCACTCCCGGCGGAGGTCACGCACATCGCGCCGCGGCTGGATCACGAGCGCGTCACCGAGTGCCTGGATCGGCTGCCCGAGCGCGAACGCGCGGTGCTGGTGATGAGTTTCTACGACGACCAACCCTCGGAGACGGTCGGCGCGCAGCTCGGTCTCTCGGCGGGCAACGTGCGCGTGATCCGCCATCGCGGCATCGACCGGCTTCGGCGTTGCGTCGACGCGGGAAGGAATGCAGCGTGAGCGCGACCGCGAGTCATCTCTCGTTCGGCGCCTTGGTCGACTACTGGCTGCACGACACCGACGCGCCCGCCACTGATGCGATCGACGAGCATCTCATGCACTGCGACGCGTGCGGCGTCGCGCTCGACGAGCTGATCGGACTCGGCGCGGGCGTGCGCGACGCGTTTCGCGCCGGCCGTGTCGCAGCGATCGTGCCCGGCGCGTTCCTCGCGCGGCTGCAACGGCAGGGACTGCGCATCCGCGAGTACCGCCTGGCGCACAACGGCGGCGTGAACTGCGCCGTGGCACCCGACGACGACCTGCTGGTGGCCCGCATCGAGGTGCCGCTGCGGGGCGTGCAGCGGCTAGATGCGGTGACGGTGCAGTCGTTCGCGCCCGGCGTCGCGCACCGGCTGCGCGACATCGCCTTCGACGCACATGCCGGCGCGGTGCTCTTCCTGCCCAAGCTCGCGGAGATCAGGGAGCAGCCGCGCCACGACATGACGCTGACCCTGGTGGCCGAGGAAGACGGCCGCGAGCGCGAAATTGGTCGCTACGTCTTCCACCACGCCCCGTGGCCGGGGCACTGATCGGCCCGCGGCCTGCGCGCGCTCAGACACCGAAGCCGCGGGCCATGAGGCTTGCGCAGAACGCCATGCCGAGCAGCAAGAGCAGTTCGAAAATGCCATACCAACGGTCGCAGACCCGGATGCGCCGCGCTTCCGCATAGGTCGGCTGCGGGCGCATGGTCTGCCACTCCACGAACCCGGTCGCGGCGATCCCGAACACCGCGACGAAATGAAGGAACGCGAACACGGCACTGGCCCGCATGGCGGAGGTTCCTTGCTCAACAAAGGCGTCGCGCAGAGAATTGGTGCCTATGTGAGCGTACTTGATGGGCATGGGAGCGTCTCAGCCAATTCGCCGGACGCCAGTCGCCTGGGCACGACCGACTTTGGCTGAAATCCCGTCCTGGCCGGCGACTATTACGATCACGGGAGCCCGGTGCTCAGCCAGTTGGTGACTTCGACGTCGCTGTATGCGCGCGCCATCCCGCTGCATTGGTATCCGGACACTTTCGGCGGCGGCCCAAATGCGCCCGTTGCCTCCGACATGCTCTTCGAGCAGACCGTCACCGTGGAAGCCGCGGCCCCGCTGGCGCTCAAAGTCCACTTCAAACTAACGCACAACGGGGTCGACGCGCACTTCAACGCGACCCAAGAGCTGCCGGCCGTATACGTCAACTCCGCTTACACAACTCTCGCTTACTACACGGGAAGCGATCCCTGGAACAATGCTCCACTCACCGAGACGCTTGCGCCGGTCAACGGCGGCGTGCCCGATTCCGTCCAGGTGTACGCGCCGGAACAATGGGCCGCGCGGGTTGACTCCAATGGACAGGGACTGAGCGTCTTCGCTCCAGGGCAGTACCCAGGCGTCACGGCAACGTCGTATCCGGGCGCCGGTGGCGCCGGACCGCTCGGGGACGCAACGGTGTACATGAGACCGATGGCGTGGCTCACCGTCGCGCCCGGTGCCGTCATCGAGAGCGACGTCTACCTTGCTCCCGGCGACGTTCGAGCCGCGCGGGCAGCGATTTATGCACTTCACGCGTCGCTGCCGCCCACGGATTTCGCCACCTCGATTGCCACCGTCGATACGCCAACGGCGAACTCAGTGGTCGCCGGGACAAATGTTTCTGTTGCCGGGTGGGCATTCGACAACCTCGCCGTCGAGACGGTCAACGTCTACGTCGACGGTGTTCTGAGCGGAACCGCGAGCCTCGGCGGCGCGCGCCCCGACGTTGCAGCTGCCTACCCGGATCTTGCGCCCGTGAACTGCGGCTGGTCGTACTCACTCGACTCGACCCGCTTGGTGAACGGCTCTCACTCGCTCGCGATTCGAGTGAGGGATACGTCTGACAACGAGGCATGGCTGGTTCCGATACCGATCGTCGTCAGCAATTGAAGCCGATGGGGTGGCACAAGTTGCAACAGCGCGCCGGGGCGTCGAAATCTCCTCGCCTGGTTCGACTTGCGTAGGCACATCCCTCAACCCGAAAGGAGAGCTGCCGTGTCGACCACCAGCACCATCCGCCTGCATCGTGTGCTGCGCGCTCCGCCGGAGCGCGTGTATCGCGCGTTCCTCGACCCCGATGCGATGGGCAAATGGCTTCCGCCCAACGGCTTCACGGGCAAGGTACATCACCTGGATGCCCGTGTTGGTGGCACCTACAAGATGTCGTTCACCAATTTCACGAGCGGGAAGAGCCACTCGTTCGGCGGCACGTACGTCGAACTGACGCCCCACGAGCGCATCCGCTACTCCGACAAGTTCGACGACCCCAATCTGCCGGGGGAAATGCACACCTCGATCACGTTGAGGAAGGTCCTGGTGGGCACGGAGTTGAACGTCGTGCAGGAAGGCGTTCCCGGGGTGATCCCGCCCGAGGCGTGTTATCTCGGCTGGCAGGAGTCGCTCGCCCTGCTGGCGAAACTGGTCGAGGCGGAGATCCCGGACTAGAGCCGCGGACAAGCGATGAAACCGCGCCTCTCGATCCTCACACTCGCCGTCGACGACCTGGAACGTTCGCTCGCGTTCTATCGCGACGGCTTGGGCTTCGCGACCACGGGAATCGTTGGCAAGGAGTTCGAGCACGGCGCGGTCGTCTTCTTCGACCTGCGGCCCGGCCTGAAGCTGGCACTCTGGCCGCGCACGAGCCTTTTGCACGACACGGGCGTTCCACCCCACCCGGGCGGCGCGCTCACCGCGTCGCTCGGTCACAACGTGCACACGCGGGAAGAAGTGGACGCCGTCCTGGCCCAGGCCGAGCGCGCCGGGGCACGAATCGTCAAGCCCGCGCGGGTGACGTTCTGGGGCGGTTACGGCGGGTACTTCCAGGATCCCGACGGTCACCTGTGGGAGATCGTCTGGAACCCGGCGTTCGAAATCGTCGATTGAGCCCGGCTTCGCCTGGGCCGCACGTCACGCGGCCGCGCTCACATCGCGCGCCGCCCTCGTCTGCCGCACGTACGCGATCACCTGCCACAGCAGGAACGTGGCCATCACGGCCACGAGGGTGGCGCTGATCGGTCGGGTGACGAAGGTCGCGAAGTTGCCCCGGCTCAGCAGCAGCGCACGCCGGAAGTTCTCCTCGAGCATCGGGCCGAGGATGAAACCGAGGATCAGCGGCGCGGGCTCGAGTTCGAGCCGAAGGAAGATGTATCCGAGCAGGCCGAACGCAGCGGTGATGTAGATGTCTTCCAGGTTGTTGTTGACGCTGAACGTCCCGATGCAGCAGAAGAAGAGGATCGCCGGGTACAACGCCGAGTACGGGATCTTGAACACCGACAGCAGGTAGCGAACCATCGGCACGTTGAGGATCAGGAGGAAGCAGTTGCCGATCCACATGCTCGCCACCAGGCCCCAGAACAGGTCCGGGTGCTGGCCGATCATGTTGGGCCCGGGTTGGATGCCCTTGACGATGAAGGCGGCGAGCATCAGCGCCATCACGGCGTTCTCCGGGATGCCGATGCTCATCAACGGGATGAAGCTGGTACGCGCGGCGGCCTCGTCGGCGGCCGCCTGTCCCGCGACGCCTTCGATCGCGCCCTGGCCGATTTCTTCGCGGTGCTTGCTGAAGCGCTTCTCAAGCGCATAGGCGCCGAACTGTGCGATCGTCGGGCCGCCGCCCGGCAGCAGCCCGAGGAACGACCCGACGGCGCTGCCGCGCAAGGCGCTGGGAATGATGCGCTTGAACTCCGGCCACGAGGGCATGAGGCGGATCGAACCGGTGAACGGCGTGAACTTGCTGCGGCTGTCCAGGTTCTTCACGATCTCGGCGATGCCGAAGCAGCCGAGCGCGACGCTGATCAGCCCGACACCATCCGCCAGGAACGGCTGGTCGAGCGTGAAACGCTGCACGCCGCTGTTGACGTCCGTGCCGATCGATCCGAGCAGCACGCCGATCAGGGCCATCGCGAGGCCGTTGAGCATGTGTCCGCCGGTCGTGACGAAGGCGACGCAGAAGAAGCCGAGCACCATCAGCGCGCAGTAGTCCGCCGGCCCGAACAGGAACGCGATCTCGCCGAGCGTCGGCGCGAGCGTCGACAGCACCACGATCGCGACCGTGCCGCCGATGAAGCTCGAGACGCCCGCTGAGAACAGGGCGAGCCCGGTCCGGCCCTTGAGCGTCATCTGGTACCCGTCGATGCAGGCGACGATGCTGCTGGCGTGCGGGATGCGCATGGTGATGGCGCTCACGCTGTCGCCGTACTGGGCGCCGTAGTAGATGCCGGCCAGCATGATCAGCGCCCCGCCGGTCGGAATCGAATAGGTGAGCGGCAGCAGCAAGCTGATCGTCGACAGGGGCCCCAGTCCCGGCAGCAGTCCCACCAGCGTGCCGACCACGCACCCGATGGCGCAATACATCAGGTTCTGCAGCGTCAGCGCGTGCCCGAACCCGAACGCGAGGTTGTGCAGGACCTCCATCAGAAGAGCGTCAGCTGCAGGCCGAGGAAGGCGTGGAACGCGTAAGCGATGGCGATGAGCACCGCACAGATCTTCAGGTTGCGCATGACCGAGTAGTCGGTGCCGGCCAGGGTCGAGACGAACACGACATACACGATCGCGACGATCACCTTGACGTATTCGGCGATCAGGACGAATCCGACCAGGCTCGCCAGCACGATGAGGATGTTCTTGAAGTTGAACGTCATCGCCGCGGATTTTTCGAACCAGGCGCGTACCAGCATGACCAGGCCGATCAGGCCGACGATGCAGCTCACCAGCAGCGGAAAGAGGCCGGGACCGGCACGCGAGAACGTGCCGACTTGATAGGACGTCGCCGGAATGCCGAAGCAGAGCGAAATCGCGATGAGGACGATCCCTCGGATCAGCAGTTCATTCTTCATACCGCTCCGTCGTGCACCGGTTTCCTCGCATCGGCTGGTTCGACCTCGCCCAACCCGGGGACGCCCGGAGCGGCCGGTGAATGCCTGAGGCGGGAGGTCGAGTCAGCTTACTGTAATCAAGGCTGGGCCCGCTCCGGATGCGTTGTCGCGTTGCACATAGGCCGACGGATGGCCTCGCCGCGACTAGCGCTGGGGGCCCACGGCCGCCGCTGGCAAGCCTCGCGTCGCACCAGCGACGCGCCAGGGGTACGCTTGCCCGCTTCCGCTCATCGAGCTTCTGCGGCAGGAGGAGCCATGCCAAAGCGCAAGATAGAGACGGCAGCCGGACCCCGGCCGATCGGGGCCTATTCGCAGGGCCTGCGCGCCGGCGATTTCATCTTCGTCTCCGGACAGGGGCCCTTCGATCCGAGCAGCGGCGAGGTCTGCGGCACCACGATCGAGGAACAGACCGCACGCGCGCTCGGGAACCTCAGGGCAGTTCTCGAAGCGGGCGGCGCGAGCATGGCGGACGTCGTCAAGGTCACCGCGCACCTGAGCGACATGTCGCATTTCGAGCGCTACAACCGGGTCTACTCGAGCTATTTCGCGGAACCGCGCCCCGCGCGCACGACCGTCGGCGCGCAGCTGCTCGGCAGCAACCTGGTCGTCGTCGATGCCGTGGCTTACGTGAGGGCAAAGTAGTCCGCGCTTGGCGGCCGGTCCTTGGGCGCCGCGCCGCCTGATTCGCTACCAGCGCAGTGCCCAGGGAACCCAGGGCGGGCACGCGGTGTCCGCGGTCGAGGTGTCGGCGTCGAGCTGGGTCGCACCCTGCAGCAACGCCACGCCGGCATAGTGGCGCCCAGGGTCGAACGTCGTGCCGGCGGCCTCGCCATGCTCGCCTCTCTCGGTGGAATCGGCATCGAGGGCTACTCTGCCCAGCTGCAGGGTCGCGGCGCGTAGCGCCGCTCATGGGCATGCCTCCTGGGCGCATCGGACCGGATATCTTCGTTCGTGACGAGTCGGGGGCGTCGGCAGTCTGGGAGCGGCCGCAATCGGGCTACGATCCGGCGCCGACGACCCTTGTTTGTGGACGCGCGCAAGCAGCGACGAACGTGACGATGAAGATCCTTGTCCTGCACGGACCGAACCTCAACCTCTTCGGCCGGCGCGAGCCGCACATCTACGGCACCACGACGCTGACAGAGATCAACGCGAAGCTTGCCGCGCTCGCGCGCGAGCTGGATGTCGAGCTGGAGACGTTCCAGTCGAACCACGAAGGCGCGCTGATCGACAAACTGCACGAGTGCATCGACGGTGTCGACGGCGCGCTGCTCAATCCCGCCGGCCTGACACAGCACAGCGTGTCGTTGCACGACGCCATCAAGGCGATGCCGTTCCCGGTACTCGAGATCCACATGTCCAACATCGCGGCGCGCGAACCGTGGCGGGACCACTCGATCATCGCGTCGGCGGCGAAAGCCACCATCCAGGGCCTGGGATGGCGGTCCTATACCGCCGGGTTGCGCGCGTTGGTCGAGACGCTGCGCGAGGGGAAGAAGTGAAGCGCACGAACGGAAGCCCGAGCTACGGCTGAACCGCCCGCCAAGCGCCCGACCCGGGCGCAAGCCGCGCCACCCGCCCGCGTGCCGCAGACGCGCGTCGGCCGTCTCGCCAGCCTGGCGCTCGGCGTGGCCGAACTCGCGATCGGCGGCATGGCCGAGGGCGTGCGCCGCTTGACATCCGGCCAGGACGAAAGCACCAGCGCGCTCCTTTCGGCGGCCAACGCGCGCCGCCTCGCGGCGCGGCTGGCGCGCCTGCGCGGCGGTGCTATGAAGCTCGGGCAGATGCTGTCGCTGCAGGGAACGGACCTGCTGCCGCCCGAGTTCGCGCAGGCACTTGCCATCCTGCGCGCGCAGGCCGCGCCGATGCCGGTCGAGCAATTGCGCCGCGTGCTTGGCCGTGAGTACGGCAAGGGCTGGCAGGCGCGGTTCGAGGAGTTCGACTTCGAGCCGGTCGCGGCGGCCTCGATCGGCCAGGTGCATCGCGCGCGCGCGGCCGACGGACGCAGCCTCGCGCTCAAGATCCAGTATCCGGGCGTGGCGCGCTCGATCAACAGCGACGTGGACAACTTCGCCAGCCTGCTGCACGTGCTCAAGCTGCTGCCGCACGACGTCGACGTCTCGGCGATCGCGGCCGAAACCGCGCGCGAACTCCGGCGGGAAGCCGACTACCTCGCCGAGGCTGCTTCCCTCGAACGCTACGCAAAGCTGGTGGCCGACGAGCCGCGCCTGGTCGTTCCGCGCGTGCATCGCGACCTGACCACCGGTCGCATCCTCGCGATGGATTACCTGGAGGGTCAGCCGCTGGAAGCTCTCGTCGCCGACGGCGTCGCGCAGCGCACGCGCGATGGCATCGGCGCCCTGCTGGAGCGCCTCGTGTTCCGCGAGCTGTTCGAGTTCGGCCTGATGCAGACCGACCCGAACCTCGCGAACTACCTGTGGCAGCCCGCGACCGGGAAGGTGGTGCTGCTCGACTTCGGCGCGACGTTGCAGTTCTCTGCCGCGTTCATACGCAACTACGCCTGCATCACGCGCGCGGTGATCGACGGCGACCGCGCCGCCGTCGCACGCTACGCCATCGCCATCGGGTATGCGAGTGCTGGCGATTCGCGCGAGCTGATCGATGCCACGTCCGAGATGATCCTGCTCGTGTGCGAACCGTTGCGGCAGACCGGCCGCTACGACTTCGCCGGTTCCGACCTTCCCGCGCGCGCACGGGCACGCGGCTTCGACCTCGCCATACGCCAGGGGCTCTTGCGCACGCCGCCCGCCGAGACATTGTTCCTGCACCGCAAGCTGGTCGGGTCGTTCCTCACGCTCGCCCACATCCACGCGCGCGTCGATGCACGCGCGCTGGTGCTGCCGCTGCTGACCCGCGCGGCACGCAACGCGGCGTGATCTGCGCGTCCGTCGCACGACCGCACTACGCACCGCATCGATAGATGGTCGCCTGCCACGGCGCGAGGCGCACGCCGGTCGCACCGGCTCCTGCGCAAGGGCCTGCCCCGTTGTCGAGCACAGCCACTTCGACCACGACGCCCTGAGGCAGTGCGTAGTCGAGCGCCGCGCGTCCGAAATTCATCAGCACCAGATAGCGCTCGTCACCCAGGGTGCGCGTGTACGCGAACACCCTGGCGTGATCCGGATCGATGTCGTGGTAGGCGCCGTGCACCAAGGCCGCCGTACGCCGGCGCAGCGCGATCAAGCGGCGGTGATGGTGGTAGACCGAATCCTCGTCGTCGACCTGGGTCGCGGCGTTGAGCTCGACATGGTTCGGATTGACCGCCAGCCACGGCGTTGCGGTCGTGAACCCGCCGTTGCGCTCCGCACTCCATTGCATCGGCGTGCGCGCGTGATCCCGGCTGGTCTGGCGCAGATGCGCGAGCAGCTCGTCGCCGGCCACCTTGCCGGGCTCGACCAGGCTGCGCCACAGCCCCTTTACCTCGACGTCGTCGTATTGCTCGATGCGCTCGAACGGGTAGTTGGTCAGGCCGAGTTCATCGCCCTGGTAGAGAAAGGGCGTCGCGCGCTGCGTGAGCATGAGTGTGGCCAGCGCCTTGGCCGATCGCGCACGCCATGCCGGGCTGTCGTCGCCGAAGTGGGAGACGGCGCGGGGGTTGTCGTGGTTGCACAGGAAGGTCGTGTTCCAGCCGTGTTCGCCGGGCGTGCAATCGATCCTGGCATAAACGGCCTTGAGCTGGGGCAGCGTCCACGCCGTCTTGCGCCAGTTGTCGCGGTCGATGCGCACGATGTCGAAGTGAAAGATCATGCTCAGCTCGCCGCGCCGTGCGTCGGTGAAAAGCGGCGCCTGCTCGAACGTGACGCCGAAGGCTTCGCCGACCGACATCGCCGCGTAGGGCGCGAGCACCTCGCGGTGCATCGCCTGCAGGTAGTCGTGCGTGCGCGGGCCGTCGGCGTAGACGAACTCCGGGTGCGCGAGTTGTCGGGGCGTCAGGTCGGGCAAGCCGTCGCGCTTCGAGATGAACGGGATCACGTCCATGCGGAATCCCGCTACGCCCTTGTCGAGCCAGAAACGCATCAGCTCGAACACGTCGCGCCGGACCTCGGGGTGCTCCCAGTTCAGATCGGGCTGCTTGGTGGCGAAGTAGTGGAGGTAGTACTGGCCGGTCGTCTCGTCGCGCTCCCATGCCGAACCGCCGAAGAAGGACGGATAGTTGTTCGGCGGTCCGCCATCGGCCTTGCCGTCGCGCCAGATGTAGTAGTCGCGGTACGGGTTGTCTCGTGAACGGCGGCTCTCGACGAACCAGCGGTGCTCGTCGCTGGTGTGATTGACCACCAGGTCGATGACGAGGCGGATCCCGCGCCGCTTCATTTCGGCGAGCATGCGGTCGAAGTCGGCCATCGTGCCGAACTCGGCCATCACCTTGCGATAGTCGCGGATGTCGTAGCCGTTGTCGGCGTTCGGACTGTCGAAATGCGGACTGAGCCAGATCGTGTCGATCCCCAGCGTCTTCAGGTAGTCGAGCTTCGATGTGATGCCATCGAGATCGCCGATGCCGTCGCCGTTCGAATCCATGAAGGAGCGCGGGTAGATCTGGTAGACGACCGCGTCCTTCCACCATGGCGTTGCCTGCGCTGCGAGTCCGCGCTCGCCGCCTGCTGCAAGAGTCACCAGGTTCCTCCGTGCGCCGGCACGATGCCGGTCGCGGGGATTTTCACGCCCCGATCGGGATCCCGCCACCATCGATCGAATCGCCACGCGATTCGACCCCTATTTGCGGCCTCCGCCTCCGTCGTCTGGCGATAAACAGAGCCGGTTGCAGTCGGCGCGGGGGCGCACGAAATGGACGGAAGCGTTCGTCTGGAGCTGTCCAGGCGGATTGCCAGTTGCAAAGCGGCGCTCGCCGCCGGCAACGAGGACAAAGCGCGGGCATTGGCTCTGGCGGTGCGCTCGCGCGCCCGGCAGCTCAGGCTCGCCGATCTCGAAGCCGAAGCCGTGTATCGGCTGGCGACGTGCCACATGGCGCAATCCGCGCACGCAGAAGCGCGCGAATTCCTGCGCGAAGCGGCGCAGCGCTTCGGCGACCTCGGCGATCAGGCCAAGGAGGCGGTGGCGTGGAGTGTCCTCGCCGCGACCTGCTCCTCGCTGGGCGACTACGAAGAGGCCGTGGGTGCCGCGAGGCGGGCGCAATACGTCGCTGAAAAACTGCCGCCCACGAAGACACGGCTCGTGGTCCTCATCAATGCCGGCATCGTCTATGCGGACGTCGGCGCGTTCGACGAGGCCCAGGAGTCCTTCGCCACCGCGGCGAGGCTCGCCCGCGTCGGTCAGCATCTGGAAGCACAGAGCGTGCTGCGCGCGAACGCCGCGCACCTCACGATCAGCCGCGCCCGCTACGAAAGAGAGTTCGGCTGCGCTTCGGTTCCACGCACCCTTATCGAAGGCTGCCTGCGGGAGTGCGAAGGGCTGGTCGTGCGCAGCGTCGGCCGGTCGTTGAGCGCGTGGACCCGGGCCGCGCTGCTGGCCAACATCGTGCAGGCGCGCGCCCTGCTCGGCGACTTTGCCGGCGCGCTGGCCGGATCCTCCGAGGCGCTGCAACTGGCCGAGGGCCTGAGTTCGACGACCGCCATCATCGGGTGCACGCTCGCCATCGCGGAAGCCAGTCTCGGGGCCGGCGACAACGCGGCGGCCGAAAGTGCAGCCGATCGGGCCGTGGCGCTCGCGAAGCGGCTGGGAAACACGTTTCTGCAGGGGGCGGCACACCGATTGCGCTCGCGCGTCTACGAGACCGCCGGGCGGCTCGCCGATGCGCTGGCCGAGGAACGCGCGTTCTCGCGCGCACAGAGCGCCGAGATCCGGCGCCGTTCGACCAACATCGCCCAAGCGCAGGCGTGGCGCGAAGCCGTGGTGCAGAAGGAGAAAGCGGTCACGGCGCTCGAGGCCGAACGCGCTCACCTCGAAGCGCTGTCGCTGCACGACACGTTGACCGGCCTGAAGAACCGACGCTTCCTCGACGAATTCGTGCGCCGCGAATTGCAATCCGGTGTCGCCTTGACGGTTGCGCTGGTCGACGTCGATCGCTTCAAGGCGATCAACGACAACTTCTCGCACCGGGTCGGCGACGAGGTCCTGGTCGGCATCGCCCGCGCGATGACGTCCTGCCTGCGCGAGACCGACTTCGCGGTGCGCCTTGCCGGCGACGAGTTCGTGATCGTCATGCCGGGCGCGAATGCGAAGGCGGCCGAGGGCCTGCGCCACCGCCTGAAGGAAACCGTGCGCAACCGCGACTGGGCCAGCATCGCGCCCGGATTGCCGAGCGTCTCGATCAGCATCGGGCTGGCGCACGCGCGCCCGGGAGATTCGCTGGAGGCGCTGGTCGAAGCCGCCGATCGCGAGATGTATGCGGACAAGCGCCGGTCGCGCGGTCTGCTGCAGGAGCCCGGGGCGCGCTGACGCCGAGGCGACGCGAAGCGCCTTGGTCGGTGCCCGCGGCGTGAGTACCATCGCTGGTCTCTCACCGACGGGTTGCCGATGATGGGTGCGCACACGGGCTTTCGCTTGCCGCGGAGTTTCCTGCCCCGGCCCGGGATCGACCTGAAGAAGTGGGCCGTGGTCGCATGCGATCAATACACGTCCGAGCCCGAGTACTGGCGGAAGGTGGCGGACGAAGTCGGCGACGCGCCGTCGACGCTGCACCTGATCTTTCCCGAGGCGTACCTCGGATCGGCGGACGCCCCCGCGCGCATCCGCCGGATCCAGGAATCGATGCGGCGCTACCTTGCCGAAGGCGTGCTCGTGGAACACGCGGGCGCCATCTACGTCGAGCGGACCATCGGCGGCCGGGTCCGCCGTGGCTTGATGGTGGAGCTCGATCTCGAGCACTACGATTTCAGCAGCGGCACGACCAGCCTGATCCGCCCGACGGAGGGCACGATGGTCGCGCGCCTTGCCCCGCGTATCGAAGTGCGCAACGGCGCCGAGCTCGAGTTGCCGCACGTGCTCGTGCTGATCGACGACCCGGGGCGAACGGTGATCGAGCCCTTCGGCGCCGCGCGCCCGACGCTCACGAAGCTCTATGAAACCGACCTGATGCTCGGCGGCGGCCACGTCGCCGGCTACGCCGTCGACGGGGCGCAGAGCGACCGCGCGGTCGACGCGCTCGAGGCCCTGGCAGATCCGCGGCGCTTTGCGAAAAAATACGGCGTGCCCGTCGGCACGCCGGTGATGCTGTTCGCGATGGGCGACGGCAACCATTCTCTGGCCACCGCCAAGTCGATCTGGGACCGCGTGAAGGGCACGGTGGGCATGGACCATCCGAGCCGTTACGCGCTGGTCGAAGTCGAGAACATCCATGATCCCGCGCTCGAGTTCGCGCCGATCCATCGCCTGTTGCTCGGCGTTGCCGCCGACGTTCGCCAGGCGCTCGCGGCGGCGTTCGGACCGAAGTTGTCGTGCACCGATGTCGCCTCGGCCGCGGCGATGCGCGCGCGCGTGGGCGCCGTGCCGCCATCGCGTCACGCGGCGGGATTGATCGGGCCCGGCCCGCATTTCAGCGTGGTAGAGATCGCCGATCCGCCGTCGACGCTCGCGATCGGCACATTGCAGCCGTTCATCGACCGTTTCATCGAACGTGGTGGCGCCGCCGACATCGACTACATCCACGGCGACGACGTGCTCGAACGACTGGCGACGAACGCCGGAAGCGTCGGCATTCATTTCGCCGCGATGAGCAAGAGCGACCTGCTGCGCATGGTCGTGCGCGAGGGCCCCCTGCCGCGCAAGACGTTTTCGATGGGCGAGGCGAACGAAAAGCGCTTCTACCTCGAAGCGCGGCGCATCCGCACCGCGCAAGACGCCGCGACGAACAGATGAGGAGCCCGCCCCTCCCCCGCACGCGGGGGAGGGAGTCGTTCAAGTGCTGAGGCGCCGCACCATGCCCGCTGTCCCGCCAACCTACCTCGACCGGATCGGCAACCTGCTCGCCACGCGTCGCCGGATCCTGCTCGGGCTGGTCGGCGCTCCGGGCTCGGGCAAGTCGACGCTCGCTCAAGCGCTCCACGAAACGTTTGCGGACGTTTCGGTCATCGTGCCGATGGACGGCTTCCACCTCGCGGGTGCCGAGTTGCGGCGCCTCGGCCTGGCGGGAAAAAAGGGCGCGCCGGAGACGTTCGACAGCGCCGGGTACGTCGCCTTGTTGCGGAGGATTCGCGCGCAACGAACCGGGGAGACGGTCTACGCGCCGCGGTTCCATCGCGAGATCGAGGAGCCCGTTGCGGGCGCCATCGCCGTACAGCCGTCGACGCCCCTGGTCATCACCGAAGGCAACTATCTCCTGTTGGAAAGCGGACACTGGGCCGATGTCGCCGGCCTGCTCGACGAGACCTGGTACGTCGACATCGACTCGCCGCTGCGCGTCGAGCGTCTCGTCGGGCGCCACGTGCACTTCGGTCGCAGCCCGCAGGCGGCCGAAGAGTGGGTGCGCGTGAACGACGAGGCGAATGCGCGCCTGATCGAGACCACCCGGGCGCGCGCGACGGTCTTGTTTCGCTGGTGACGCCGGCGAATCGACCGGAACCCTCGCCGAACCCCCAACCGCTTGCGGCGGCGCAGCACAACGGCCATCGCTTTTGCGGCCTGGAATCCTTGAAGGAAAAGGTTTTCTTCGATATAAATCGCGCCGCTTGCGCGCGAGAAAAGGTTTTCCTTCGAAGCCTGCCTCGTTCGCGGGCAGTCGCGACCGGGGCACAACAGCTCGCGCCCGCCAACACCCACAAGGAGGAGACACATGAGATCCAACTCTTTGCTCGGCGGCGTGATCGTCGCCGCGGCGATCGCGCTAGCCGCCTGCAGCAAGAAAGAAGAGCCGCCTCAACCGGCGGCGGCGCCCGCACCAGCACCGGCGGGGCAGGCAACTCAACTCAGCATGTGGGTGCGCGCGAGCGGCGCCAACGCCGCCCAGCACATGGTCGATCTCTGGAACAGCGGACACACCGACAAGATCGCGCTGACGGTGATTCCGGACAACCAGATGGTGTCCAAGCTTGCGACCGGCGCCAAGGCCGGCGACGTGCCCGACCTGATCTCGTTCGATCTGATCTACATGCCGGATTTCATGCGTGCCGGCTTCCTGACCGACATCACCGATGCGATGAAGGCGGATCCGAACTTCGCCAAGGTCGCGCCGGCCTTCACCAATCTCGCGACCTACAAGGGGCGCATCTACGGCACCGGCTTCACGCCCGACGTGTCGATCCTGATCTACAACAAGGACCTGTTCAAGCAGGCGGGCCTCGACCCGAACAAGCCGCCCACCACGCTCGCGCAGATCCACCAGTACGCGAAGAAGATCCGCGCCCTCGGCCCCGACATCTACGGCTTCTATTTTTCCGGTTCGTGCCCGGGCTGCAACATCTTCACGACGTCGCCGATGATGGTCGCCTCCGGCGCGAAGATCCTGCCCGCCGACGCCAGCGAAGAGCCGCTCGCCGGCCCCGGCGTCAGGGAAGTGCTGCAGCTCTTCCGCGACATGTGGACCGAAGGCCTGATCCCGAAGAGCGCGCAAGCCGACAATGGCGCCAATTTCGTCGCCAACTTCAAGAGCGGCAAGATCGGGATCCAGGGCGCCGGGGGTTTCCTCATCTCCGACCTGAAGAAGGACGTGCCGAACATGGACTTCGGCGTCACGTTCCTGCCGGGCATCAAGGATGGACAAGCCTCGGCATTCGTGGGCGGAGACGTCGTCGCGGTGCCGAAGGGCAGCAAGCAGGAGAAGCTCGCGCTGGACTTCATCAAGTGGGAGCTCAGCGACGAGGCGCAGCGCGAAGGCCTCGCCAAGAACAACATCCTGCCTTCACGCACCGATCTCGCCAACAACAAGTACTTCGAGTCCGAGCCGCGCGTCGTCAAGACCGCGCAGGCGGTGGGCATCGGCTACGTGCCATGGGTGTTCCACTTCAACGACATGGTGAACAGCGACTCGTCGCCCTGGATCCAGATGATCCAGGCCGCCGTTTTCGACGGCAAGGTCGACGAAGGCATCGCCAAGGCGAAGGCGAAGATGAAGGAGATCGCGCGCGAGTAGGCCGGTGGCGGCACTCGCGTCCGGATCAGCAGGATGAAACACGCGCGGCGGCGTGCGCTCGTCGGTCTCGCCTTCGTCGCGCCGGCGCTCCTGTTCGTCGCCGTCTTCGTGCTGTATCCGCTGGCGGAGCTGTTCCGGCTG
This sequence comes from Burkholderiaceae bacterium, assembly GCA_035502095.1. Classification (GTDB taxonomy): domain Bacteria; phylum Pseudomonadota; class Gammaproteobacteria; order Burkholderiales; family Burkholderiaceae_F; genus JAKANT01. The sequence goes on along the minus strand of DATJUX010000043.1, from coordinate 396,745 downwards.
TCGCTGACGAGTTCTTCGTTGCTCGGCGGGGAGAAGTACGTCGGCTGGAGCAACTACATCAGGGCGTGGAACGACGAGACGTTCTGGAACGCGCTGCTGTTCACGCTGAAATACACCGCGTACATCACGCCGATCCTGATCGTCAGCGGCTTCCTGCTCGCGCTGCTGACGCTCGCGCCGGTGCGGCTCGCGGGGCTGACCCGCACCGTCGTCTTCCTGCCGTTCGTGATCGGCATCGGCAGCTCGAGCTTCCTCTGGGTGGGTCTGTTCGACGAACAGGTCGGGCTGGTCGACCGGCAGCTCCAGGACCTGCATCTGGTCGATCACGCGGTCGTGTGGTTCGTCGATGCGGAACTCGGACTGTGGGCCGTGATTGTCTCGATCGTCTGGAAGGTGGTCGGCTTCGGAATGATCCTGTTCGTCGCCGCCATCCAGTCCGTCGGCGAAGACATCCAGGAGGCGGCGACGATGGATGGCGCCGGCTACTGGCAGCGCGTGCTGCGCATCACGCTGCCGCTCACCGGCCGTGCGATCGCGTACACGACGCTGGTCAGCGCGATCGGCTCGATGCTCGCGTTCGACCAGTTTTACATCATGACCGCGGGCGGCCCGCGCAGCGAGACGTTCACCTCGGTCTACTGGATCTACCAGAACTCGTTCATCTACTTCAAGCAGGGCTACGGCGCGACGCTCTCGATCATCCTGCTCGCGATCATCTTCGCCGCCGCCGCGGTGCAGATCTTCCTCGCGCGCCGCACCGGGCAGACATGATGCGGACCGCGGCTGCGACCGCCGATGCGATCGGCAATCCACCGCGCCAAGCGGTGCGCGCGACGGGCTTTCTGCTCGGCGCGATCTGCGTCGCGGTGATCGCGCTCATGGTGTTCCCGATCCTCGTCACGTTCCTGTCGTCGATCAAGACCGCGGCCGAAGCGTCGGCGGTGCCGCCGCACTACGTGCCGCATACGCTGAGCACCGAGAACTATGCCAAGGTCTTCAACTACCAGGCCGGCCTGCTGGTCTATGTCTTCAACAGCCTGGCCGTTGCGCTGCTCACGATCGTGTTGTGCGTGCTGCTCGCGGTCCCGGCCGGCTACGGGCTCGCACGCTTTCCGATTCCGGGGCGCGAAGTGCTCTTCCTGATCCTGATCGCGGGGCTGATGATCCCGTACCAGGCGCTGCTCACGCCGCTCTACGCGATGTTCTCGCAGCTGGGCATCGCCAACACGCATCTCGGCCTGGCGATCGTGCACACGATCCTCCAGCTGCCGTTCTCGGTCTATCTCGCGCGCAGCGGCTTCGAGTCGGTGCCGCGCGAGCTCGAGGAGGCGGCGATCGTCGACGGCTGCGGCAGCGTGGGCGCGCTCTGGCGCCTGTTCCTGCCGGTAACGCGCCCGGCGCTCGTGACCATGGTGTTGTTCGCGTTCATCGCCTCGTGGAACGAGTTCATCGCGGCTTTGATCTTCATGAGCAAGGAAACGCGCTTCACCGTGCCGATCATGCTGGTCGGCGTGCGCCAGGGTCACTTCGGTGCCGTCGACTGGGGCGCGTTGCAGGCCGGCGTCGTCATCTCGATCTTGCCGTGTCTGGTCATCTACATGCTGCTGCGCAAGTACTACCAGTCGGGCCTGTTGAGCGGCGCGGTCAAATGAAGACACGACCGACGATCCGCGACGTGGCGCAGCTGGCCGGGGTCAGCGTCGGCACGGCGTCGAAGGCGCTCACCGAAAGCGGCAAGCTGCGGCCGGAGACCAGGGCGCGCGTGCGCGCGATCGCCAAGGAGATCGGGTTCCGCCCGAACGATCTCGCCCACAGCCTGCACCGCGGCCAGAGCCAGACCGTCGGCGTGATCTCGACCGACAGCTTCGGCCGCTTCACGATGCCGATCATGGAAGGCCTCGAGGCCTGCCTGAGCGAGCGCCGCATCTCGGTGATCATGTGCAACGCCACCGACGACCCCGAACGCGAGGCGCGCCACGTCGAGACGCTGCTCGGCAAGCGCGTCGACGGCATCGTCGTCACCGCGCGGCGCGCCGACCGCCGCCCGCCGCTCGCCGTCGACACGCACGGCCTGCCGCTGCTCTACGTGTTCTCGCGCACTGAAGATCCGGACGCGCTCTGCCTGGTGCCGGACGACGAATCCGGCGCGCAACTCGCCACCGCACATCTGCTTGGCGTGGGCCGGCGCCGGCTCGCGCACATCACCGGTCCCGAGCGCTTCGAGGCGGTGCGGCTGCGCCGCGCCGGGTTCGTCAATGCCCTGCAGGCGGCGGGGCTCGATCCGGGCGCGGCGCCGGTCCTGGCCGGCGTGTGGTCGGAGGCCTGGGGGCGCGAAGCGCTCGATCGATTGTTCGCTTCGGCACAGCCGCCGGACGCGATCTTCTGCGGCAACGACCTGATCGCCCGCGGTGTCATCGATCGCCTGCGCGAGCGCGGCATCGACGTTCCAGCCGCGGTGTCGGTGGTCGGCTTCGACAACTGGGAAATCATTGCCGAGGCGACGCGGCCGCCGCTGACGACGATCGACATGAACCTGACCCGGCTCGGCCACGAAGCCGGGCGCCGCCTGATCGAACTGATCGACGGGGCGCCGTCGACCGGCCTGCAGCGGATGCCCTGCAGCCTGGTCGTGCGCGAGTCCTGCGGCGCGCGAGCCCCGACCTAGACGGCATCGCTTCACTCCGCCTTCGGAGTCACCCACGAGGACAAAATGCGACGCTTCAAGCCGGTTCGATTCACCGCGGTACGGATCGAAAGCGGGTTCTGGCGCGAGCGGCTCGACACCGTGCTCGCGAAGACGATTCCGAGCCAGTACCGCCAGCTGCAGGAAAACGGCATCCTCGATTCGCTCGCGATTCCCAAGCCGCCGCCGCCACTGCGGATTCCCGTCGGCGAGCACGGCCTGACGACCCAGATTTTCTGGGACTCCGACGTCGGCAAGTGGATCGAAGCCGCGAGTTATGCGCTGTCGCACGGGCGCGATGCCGCGATCGAAGACCACATCGAGCGCATCACCGACGCGCTCGAACGCGCCCAGCTTCCGGACGGCTACCTCAACTGCTGGTACATCGATCGCGATCCCCAGCGCCGCTGGACCAACCTGCGCGACTGCCACGAGCTGTACTGCGCGGGCCACCTGCTCGAAGGTGCCGTGGCGTACTGGCAGGCGACCGGTCGCCGCCGCCTGCTCGACGTGCTCGAGCGCTACATCAGCCACATCGCCGCGACGTTCGGACGCGGACCGGACCAGCGCCGCGGCTACTGCGGCCACCAGGAGATCGAACTCGCGCTGATCAAGCTGTATCACGCGACCGGCGAGCGCAAGCACCTGGATCTCGCCCGATATTTCATCGACGAGCGCGGCGCGACGCCGCACTATTTCGATATCGAGGCGATCGCGCGCGGCGCCGATCCGGCCAAGTACTGGTTCAGGAGCTACGAGTACAACCAGTCGCATCGGCCGGTGCGCCAGCAGGACAAGGTGGTCGGCCATGCGGTGCGGGCGATGTACATGTACACGGCGATGGCGGATCTCGCCGCGGACCTCGGCGATGCCTCGCTGCAGCGCGCCTGCGAAATCCTCTGGCGCGACCTCACGTCGCGCCGCATGTACGTCACGGCCGGCCTTGGCCCCGCGGCCGAAAACGAGGGCTTCACGCGCGACTTCGATCTTCCCAACGACACCGCGTATGCCGAGACCTGTGCCGCGGTGGCGCTCACCTTCTGGGCGCAGCGCATGCTCAACCTCGACTGCGATCGCGCCTACGCCGACGTGCTCGAACTCTCGCTCTACAACGGCGCGCTGTCGGGCCTGTCGCGCGACGGCACGCACTACTTCTACGAGAATCCGCTCGAAAGCGACGGCAGCCACACGCGCTGGACCTGGCATCCGTGTCCGTGCTGCACGATGAACGTGGCACGCCTCGTGGCTTCGGTCGGCGGCTACTTTTACTCGACCGGGGACGACACCGTGGCGGTACACCTGTACGGCGCAAGCCGTGCCGATCTGACGGTCGGCGGCAAGCCCGTCGTGATCCGCCAGCAGACGGACTATCCGTGGGCGGGCGCGGTTGCGTTGACCATCCAGGCGCAGGAGGCGTTGCAGTTCAAGCTCCGGCTGCGGATTCCGGGGTGGGCGCGCGAGTTTCGACTGGCGGTGAATGGCACACCGCTGGCCGCGGTGCTGGTTCGCGGCTACGCGGAGATCGATCGCACCTGGAACAGCGGCGACCGCGTCGAACTCGAATTGCCGATGCCGGTCGAGCGGATCTATGCGCATCCGCAAGTGCGCGCCGACGTCGGGAGGGTGGGGCTGAAGCGCGGGCCGCTCGTCTACTGCCTGGAACAGGTCGACAACCCGGACGCGGAAGTCGGCTTGCTCCGCCTGCCGCGGCAGGCTTCGCTCGGTATCGAGGTTCGCCCGGACCTGTTCGACGGCATCATCACCGTGGTCGGCGATGCCGAGGCTGCGCAAGTCACGGCGGACGGCGACGTTCTGTACCGGAAGGAGCCATTTCCGACGCGCCCGACCCGCGTCGTCGCCGTGCCTTACTACGCGTGGAACAACCGCGGGCCGAACCGGATGCAGGTGTGGATCGCGGAATCCTAGTGCAAAGCGGTCCCACAGCAACGTCGGGAACAGATCAACGCGTCGCGCGTCAGCTTCGCCCGGCCCAGTTGTAACGCGCCGCGAATTCGCGCGTCGCCTTCCTGAACGCGGCCAGTGCGGGCGCTGCGTCGTCGCGCCGCCAGGCAAGCGCCGTCTCGACGGGCGGCGACTTCTCCTGCAGCGGGCGGTACTCCACGCCCCGCATGCGGGTCCTCTGAACCGACTCGGGCACGAGCGCGACGCCGATGCCGGCCGACACCAGCCCGACCACCGCATGCGACTGGGTCGCTTCCTGGGCCACCCGCGGCGTGAAGCCGTTCTGCACGCAGAAGCGCACCACGAGGTGGTGCAGGACCAGGCCGGGCTGGCGCTGGAACAGCACGAACGATTCCGCGGCCAGGCGCCGCGCCGGAATCCGCCGCAGCTTCGCCAGGGGGTGCCCGCGGGGCAGCGCAACGACGAGCGGTTCGCGCAGGACCGTCTCCGCATCGAGTTCCGCGTCCTCGACCGGAGGCCGCACGAATCCCACGTCGATCTCGCCGCTGCGCAGCTGGAGGAACTGCTGCGGCATCGCCAGCTCCCGCAGCTCGAGCTTCACGGCCGGGAAGCGCGCGGCGAAGTCGCGCAGCAACGGCGGCAGCAGCGTGTAGATCGTGGCGGACATGAAGCCGATCTTCAGCCGTCCCACTTCGCCGCGATCGGCGGCCCGCGCGAGCTCGATGGCATCCTCGGCGCGGGCGAGCAGCGTGCGCGCGTGCTCGAGAAACGCCGCGCCGGCATGCGTCACGGTGACGCGCCGGGGCGTGCGCGCGAAGAGCTTCACGCCCAGCTCGTCCTCGAGCGACTGGATCGCCATCGACAGCGGCGGCTGGGTGATGTGCAGGCGCCGCGCCGCGCGGCCGAAGTGCAGTTCCTCGGCGAGTACGACGAAGTAACGCAGCTTGCGCAGTTCCACCGATTCGACCTTCGTATCGAAACACAACGAATTATGGATTGGACCGGATCGATCGGCGGGACTAACGTTGCGCCATCAATCGAGGCACGCGGCACGCCGGAGCGCGCGGACGCAAGCGGCCCAATTCAAGGAGATCCATCCGATGACGCAGTCGACCGCTCCCGTGGTCACCGACATGAAGGTCATTCCGGTGGCCGGCCGTGACAGCATGCTGCTCAACCTGAGCGGCGCTCACGGTCCCTTCTTCACCCGCAACATCCTCGTCCTGCAGGACAACGCGGGGCACACCGGCGTCGGCGAGGTGCCGGGCGGCGAGAAGATCCGCACCACGCTCGACGATGCGCGTGCCACCGTGATCGGCCGGCCCGTCGGCGACTACCTGCAGACCCTGCGCCGCGTGCGCGACCAGTTCGCCGACCGCGATGCCGGCGGGCGGGGCCTGCAGACCTTCGACCTGCGCACCACCATCCACGTCGCGACCGCCATCGAATCCGCCCTGCTCGACCTGCTCGGGCAGCACCTCGGCGTGCCGGTCGCGGCCTTGCTCGGCGAGGGCCAGCAGCGCGATGCGGTCGAGATGCTGGGCTACCTGTTCTACGTCGGCCCGCGCAAGAAGACCGATCTTCCTTACGCCAGTGCGCCGGAGGCCTCCGACGACTGGCTGCGCTTGCGCCACGAAGAGGCGCTCACGCCCCAGGCCATCGTGCGTCTGGCCGAAGCGGCGCACGCCCGCTACGGCTTCAACGACTTCAAGCTGAAGGGCGGCGTCCTGCGCGGCGACGAGGAGGTCGAGGCGATCCGCGCGCTGCACGAACGCTTTCCGCAAGCGCGCGTCACGCTCGATCCGAACGGCGGCTGGTTGCTGAAGGACGCGATCCGCCTGATGCGCGACCTGCACGGCGTGCTCGCCTACGCCGAGGATCCGTGCGGCGCCGAGGAAGGTTTTTCCGGGCGTGAAGTGATGGCCGAGTTCCGCCGCGCGACCGGGCTGCCGACGGCTACCAACATGGTGGCGACCGACTGGCGGCAGATGGTGCATTCGCTGTCGCTGCAGTCGGTCGACATTCCGCTCGCCGACCCGCACTTCTGGACGCTCCAGGGCGCGGTGCGCGTGGCGCAGACGTGCCGCGACTTCGGCCTGACGTGGGGATCGCACTCCAACAATCACTTCGACGTCTCGCTCGCGATGTTCACCCATGCGGCCGCCGCAGCGCCCGGGCGCGTAACCGCCATCGATACGCACTGGATATGGCAGGACGGCCAGCGCCTGACACGCGAACCGCTGCAGATCCGCGGCGGGCTGGTGCAGGTGCCGAAAAAGCCCGGCCTCGGCGTCGAACTCGACCTGGCCGCGGTCGAAAAGGCGCACCAGCTCTACAAGCAGCACGGTCTGGGTGCGCGCGACGACTCGGTCGCGATGCAGTACCTGATTCCGAACTGGAGGTTCGACAACAAGCGGCCCGCACTGGTCCGCTAGGTACAAGGGAGCGATGCATGCGTGAAAACAATCTCCGCAAGATCTGGCAGTCCGGTGGCGCGGCCGTCAACGGCTGGCTCGCGATACCAAGCAACTTCTCGGCCGAGACGATGGCCCACCAGGGGTGGGACTCGCTCACCATCGACCTGCAGCACGGCGTGGTCGACTACCAGGCGGCGGTCGCGATGCTGACCGCGATTTCGACGACGCCGACGGTGCCGGTCGTGCGCGTGCCCTGGCTCGAGCCGGGCATCCTGATGAAGACGCTCGACGCCGGCGCCTACGCCGTGATCTGCCCGATGATCAACACGCGCGAGGACGCACAGAAGCTCGTCGCGTGGACCCACTACGCGCCGCGCGGTACGCGCAGCTTCGGCCCGATCCGCGCCCTGCTCTACGGCGGTGCCGACTACCCGCAACATGCCAACGACACGATCATCACCTTCGCGATGATCGAAACCAGCCAGGCGCTCGACAACCTCGACGGCATCCTGTCGGTCGAGGGGCTCGATGCCGTCTACATCGGTCCGTCCGACCTCTCGCTTTCGCTCGGCTGCAACCCCAGCTTCGACGAAGTCGAGCCGCCGGTCGCGCAGGCGATCGACCACGTGCTCGACCGGGCCAAGGCACACGGCGTGGTGGCCGGCATTCACAACGGCACGCCCGAGGTCGCGCTCAAGCGGGTCGCGAAGGGTTTCCAGTTCGTCACCGTCAGCTCCGACGCCCGCCTCATGGCGGCGGGCGCGCAGCAGGTGATCAAGGCGATGCGCGCCAACAAGGACGGCCGCGGCGACGCCGGGCGCGGCGGCTACTGATCGACTTGCACGAGAAAGGAACGAAATCGTGAACGTGGGATTCGTCGGGTTGGGAATCATGGGTGCGCCGATGGCGCGCCATTTGATCGACGCGGGGCACACGCTGTTTCTCTACAGCATTCCGAGCGTGCCGCACGAACTGGTGTCCGCCGGCGGCGTCGCGTGCGCCAACGGCAAGGAGGTGGCGGGCAAGGCGGACATCATCATCACCATGGTGCCCGATACGCCGCACGTGGCATCGGCGCTGTTCGATCCCGATGGCATCGCGGCGGGCCTGACACGCGGCAAGATCGTCGTCGACATGAGCTCGATCTCGCCCATCGAGACCAAGACGTTCGCCCGGCGCATCAACGAACTCGGCTGCCGGTACCTCGACGCGCCGGTTTCCGGCGGCGAGGTCGGTGCGAAGAACGCGACGCTGTCGATCATGGTCGGCGGTCCGCAGGAGGCCTTCGACAAGGTCCAGCCGTTGTTCGAGCGCATGGGCAAGAACATCACGCTGGTAGGCGGCAACGGCGACGGGCAGACGGCGAAGGTCGCCAACCAGATCATCGTCGCGCTGAACATCGAGGCATGTGCCGAGGCGCTGCTCTTCGCCGCCAAGGCGGGCGCCGACCCGGCGCGCGTGCGGCAGGCGCTGATGGGCGGCTTCGCCTCCTCGAAGATCCTGGAGGTGCACGCCGAGCGGATGATCAAGCGCACCTTCGACCCGGGCTTCCGCATCGAGCTGCATCAGAAGGACCTCAACCTCGCACTCGCCAGCGCGCGCCAGCTCGGCGTGGCGCTGCCGAACACCGCCACGGCGCAGGAGCTGTTCAACGCGTGCGCGGCGCACGGCGGCAAGGCGTGGGATCACTCGGCGATGGTGCGTGCGCTGGAGCAGCTCGCCAACTTCGAGATCGGGCAGCGGCCCGCGGCATAGCGGGAGCCACGGCGCATTGCGGGCAGGACTGACAGGAGCCAGACCATGGATGGTGCGAAGACTTCCGCCCAACCGCTCTACATCAAGATGCACGAGCGCGACAACGTCGCCATCGTCGCCAACGACGGCGGACTGGGCGCGGGCACGTCGTTCGCCGGCGGGCTCACGCTGGTCGAGCGCGTTCCGCAGGGGCACAAGGTGGCGCTGGTCGACCTGGCCGCGGGCGATCCGGTGCTTCGCTACAACGTGGTGATCGGGCGCGCCGCCCGCGCGATCCCTGCCGGCAGCTGGGTCCACGAGCGCTTGCTCGAGATGCCCGCCGCGCGTTCGCTCGAAGGCCTGCCGATCGCGACGGTCGCATCGAGGCCGCTCGAGCCGCTCGAGGGCTACACGTTCGAGGGTTTCCGCAACGACGACGGATCGGTCGGCACGCGCAACATCCTGGCGATCACCACAACCGTGCAATGCGTCGCGGGCGTGGTCGAGTTCGCCGTGCAGCGGATCAAGAGCGAACTGCTGCCGAGGTACCCCAACGTCGACGACGTGGTCGGGCTCGAGCACACCTACGGCTGCGGCGTCGCCATCGACGCGCCGGATGCGGCGATCCCGATCCGCACGGTGCGCAACATCACCCTGAACCCGAACTTCGGCAACGAGGTCATGGTCGTGAGCCTGGGCTGCGAGAAGCTGCAGCCGGAGCGCCTGCTGCCGCCCGGCACCTTTCCCATCGTCGACGAGCGCAACGTCGCCGACGTGGGTGCCAACGGCGAGCCGGCCTTCGACCTCGTGTGCCTGCAGGATGAAGCCCACGTCGGCTTCATGTCCATGATCGATTCGATTTTGGCGACCGCCGAGGAGCACCTCGAGCGATTGAATGCACGTCGCCGCGAAGCGGTTCCGGCCAGCGAGCTCGTGGTCGGCGTGCAATGCGGCGGCAGCGACGCGTTCAGCGGCGTGACCGCCAACCCCGCGGTGGGTTTCTGCACCGACCTGCTGGTGCGCGCGGGCGCCACCGTGATGTTCTCGGAGGTGACCGAGGTTCGCGACGGCATCGACCAGCTCACCGCACGCGCGGCGAGTCCCGAGGTGGCCGACGCCATGATCCACGAGATGGCCTGGTACGACGCCTACCTGAACAAGGGCCGCGTCGACCGCAGCGCCAACACCACGCCCGGCAACAAGAAAGGCGGCCTGTCGAACATCGTCGAGAAGGCGATGGGCTCGATCATCAAGAGCGGCACCGCGCCGATCACCGGGGTGCTCTCGCCCGGCGAGAAGCTGCGCGACCGCGGCATCGCGCGCGGCCTGGTGTATGCCGCCACGCCCGCGAGTGACTTCATCTGCGGCACCTTGCAGGTCGCCGCCGGGATGAACCTGCACGTCTTCACGACCGGGCGCGGCACGCCCTACGGCCTGGCCGAGGTGCCCGTGATCAAGGTCGCCACCCGCAGCGACCTGGCGCGCCGGTGGCACGACCTGATGGATGTCAACGCCGGTCGCATCGCCGACGGCACCGCGACCATCGAAGAGGTGGGCTGGGAACTGTTCCGGCTCATGCTCGACGTGGCGAGCGGCAGGAAAAAGACCTGGGCCGAACACTGGAAGCTGCATAACGCGCTGGTGCTGTTCAACCCCGCGCCCGTGACCTGAACCGATCCCATTCCATAACGACATTCAAGGAGACCCGCATGACCACCTGGAGCGCCGCGGCCGACAGCAAAAGCGCCGCGTTGGCCCGCACGACGCGCGTGCGCTTCGGCATCGTTGCGATGCTGTTCCTCGTCACCGCGATCAACTATGCCGACCGGGCGACGCTGTCGATCGCCGGGCCGGCGCTATCCAAGGAACTCGGCGTCAACGCGGTGACGATGGGCTACATCTTTTCCGCGTTCGGCTGGTCGTACGTCATCGGCCAGCTGCCCGGGGGCTGGCTGCTGGATCGGTTCGGCTCGAAGCGGGTCTATTTCCTGAGCGTCTTCATCTGGTCGCTGTTCACCATGCTCCAGGGCGGCGTGAGCTTCCTCGCCGCCACCGCCGGCACGGCGGTGGTCGTGCTGTTCTCGCTGCGGCTGCTGGTCGGCCTGAGCGAAGCCCCCTCGTTTCCCGCCAATGGCCGCATCGTCGCGGCGTGGTTTCCCGCCAACGAGCGCGGCACCGCCTCGGCGGTGTTCAACTCCGCCCAGTATTTCGCCACGGTGCTGTTCGCCCCGATCATGGGGTGGATCACGCAGAACTACGGCTGGCCGTACGTCTTCTACTTCATGGGTTGCGTCGGCCTCGTCGTGAGCCTGATCTGGCTGAAGACGATCTACAGCCCCAAGGACCACCCGCGCATCAGCGCCAATGAATACGCCTATCTGGAGCGCGGCGGGGCGCTGGTCGAAATGGATCAGCCGAAGAAGACCCCGAGTGCGGAGGTACCTGCCGCGACGGACGGGAGGAGCGATGCGCCGAAGTGGGACTACATCAAGCAGCTGCTCTCCAATCGCATGCTGCTCGGCGTCTACATCGCCCAGTACTGCATCACCACGCTGACCTATTTCTTCCTCACGTGGTTTCCGGTCTACCTCGTCAAGGAACGCGGTTTTTCCATCCTCAACGCGGGCGTGGTCGCCGCAATACCGGCAATCTGCGGCTTTGCCGGCGGCGTGCTCGGCGGCATCGTCTCCGACTACCTGCTGCGGCGCGGGCACTCGCTGACGACTTCACGCAAGACGCCGATCGTGATCGGCATGCTTCTGTCGACCAGCATGATCGCCTGCAACTACGTCGACTCCGCGGTGCTGGTGGTCGGGATCATGGCGCTCGCGTTCTTCGGCAAGGGCCTGGGTGCGCTCGGCTGGGCCGTCGTGTCCGACACCTCGCCGAAGCAGATCGCGGGGCTGAGCGGCGCGCTGTTCAACACCTTCGGCAACACCGCGGCCATCACCACGCCGATCGTGATCGGCTACCTCGTGCAGGGCACCGGCAGCTTCAGCATGGCGCTGGTCTTCGTCGCCGCCAATGCGGTGATCGCGGTCGTCAGCTACCTGTTCGTGGTGGGCGAGATCAAGCGTGTGGTGCTCGCCTAAGCGAGCGGATCGGTTGCGCGCGGGCGCCCTGCCGCGCCGGACTCTCAGCGGCTGCCGGAGCCGGGCGCCCATCCATCGGTGAGCGTCTCGAGGTACGCGACGATAGCGTCGATCTCGACGTCGTCGAGCACCGGATCGCTTCCGGCAGCGCCGCCGAAAGGCGGCTTCGTCTCGACGTTGCCGCGATACGGACGCGGGAGGTCGTCGAAGCGTTCGACGCTGCCGTCGGCGCGCACCGGGTACCACTTCGCCGGCCGCGCATCGCGCTCCGCATAGAAGCGCACTGCATCGCGCAGCGTGGCCACCGACCCGTTGTGAAAGTACGCTCCGCGCAGCGCGACGTTGCGCAGCGAGGGTACGCGGAACATCCCGCAGTATTCGGTCTTCCCGGTGAGATCGGTGCGCAGCGGCCCGCACAGGCCGAGGTCGAAGAACTCGGGGTCGCGGTTGGCGGCGAGCGTGCGGTTGCGCGGCAATCCGAGTGCCGCGTAGCCGAAGTCGGTCAGCTGCGGCAGCGCGCCTTCCTTGATCTGGTTCGGATGACAGCGTGCACAGTCCCCCTTCGCGGGGTCGTTGAACAGCGCAAGTCCGCGCGTTTCGACGGGGCTCAGCTTCGCCCTGCCGCGCAGGTACGCGTCGTACTTGCTCGTGTACGGATAGAACTCGCCCGGGTCCTGCTGATACACCTCGAGCGCCAGCAGCAGACCGCGGAAAGCGAGCGCGGGATCGTGGAAGATGTGCGGCCCGAAGGTGTTCTTGAACGCTGCGGCGCTGGACGATCGGGCGAGCCGCTCGACCACGCTCGTCTCACTTTCGTTCGCCATCTCCATTGACGAAAGCAGCGGCAGCCGCGCCTGCTCGTGCGCCGATGCCGCCCGCCCGTCCCAGGTCCGTCCACCGGCCGGCCCCTGGTCTTCGCTGTCGTTGCCTTCGGACTCGAAGAAGTGTTCGGTGAACGGGGGCACGGCCTGCTGGTAGCGCAACGACGGAGCGGCGCGCAATCCGCCCGTCCTTCCGTCCGCACCGCCGAGCTGGACCGGCCGCGAGTTACGCGGCCCGAAGGCGCGCGCCGGGTCGTGGCAGGTGGTGCAGCTCATCTGTCCGCTGGCGGAAAGCGCCTGCTGCGCGAACAACGAACGACCGAGCGCGGTCAGCTCGGCCGCACTCGGCGTGCGCTCGAAGCGGGTCGCATAAAATGGCGCCCGCTCGCCCGCCGAAACCAGCAGCGGCGCGGCGATCGTCGTGGCGAGGATTGCGACCCGCAGCACGAGCGCCCAAAGGCGCTGCCCGGCGATGAGCACGCGTCCTCTCACTCCCTTCTTTCGGTCAGCTTCGCGTCAGGCGCCATTGCTCGCCCGGCCCTGCCACGAAACGGACATAACGCATCGATAAGTTCAACGGCCCATCGAGCTTGCCCGGTCCACATATCGATCTCATGACAAGAGGAAACACGATGACGCCATTTCGACGCCTGCCGCAGCTGACGCCCATCTGCCTATCGATCATCCTCGCATCGTGCGCCTCGTTCGCCCTCGCGGGCGACGATCACCGCGGCCCCGGCCGCGATGAGGACGGACACGGATCGCACGGACGCGACGAGCGGCTGCGGGCCGGCATCAAGAACATCGTCGTCATCTATGCGGAGAACCGCAGCTTCGACAACCTTTTCGGGCACTTCCCTGGCGCCAGCGGCCTGGACGAGGTCCTGCGCAAGGACGGAACGCCCAAGCGAAGCTTCGTGCCGCAGGTCGACCGCGACGGATCGGTGCTGCCGGTCTTGCCGCCGACCTGGGGCGGCGTCACCGCGGCCGGCGTCACGCCGGTCGTCACCCAGGCGCAAAGCGCCAACCTTCCCAATGCGCCGTTCCCGGTCGAGACCGCGTTCACTGCGGCGTCGGGCGTGATGCTGAGCACCGCGACGGTGACGCGCGATCTGTACCACCGGTTCTTCGAGAACCAGATGGAAATCAACGGTGGCCGCAACGACAGCTACGCCGCCTGGGCCGACGCGGGCGGCCTCACGATGGGCCATTTCGACTACAGCAACTCAGACATCTACAAGCTGGCACGCGAGTACACGCTCGCCGATCACTTCTTCCAGGGCGCGTTCGGCGGTTCGTTCCTCAACCATCAATATCTCATCTGCGCGTGCGCGCCGCAGTACCCGAACGCGGATAGCCCGCCCACCGGCGCGAAGCCGACCATCACGGTGCTCGACAAGGACGCGAACGGCGCGTTCCTGCCCAAGCTCACCACCGCGGCGACTTCGCCGGCCTCGGCACTCGATGGTCCGCCGGTGTACGTCCTGAGCGGCAACATCGCGCCGCTGAACTACTTCGGCGACGGCAAGTTCTACGCCGTCAACACCATGCAGCCGCCCTACCAGCCCAGCGGCAACACACCGGTCGATGCCACTGCGGGCAACCTGCCTTATGCGAACCCCGCGGCGAACACCACCTTGCCGCCACAGACCACAACCAACATCGGCGACCAGCTTTCGAACGCCGGAGTCAGCTGGAAGTGGTACGCGGGAGCGTGGGACGCGGCGGTCGCCGATGGCACGCAGCCGCCGAGTGCCAAGCGCACGGTGATCTATGCCAGCCCCGGTCCCGGCCAGGGTCCGAACTACCAGGCCCACCACGCGCCGTTCAACTACTACGCGCGCTTCGATCCGCTGGCGCATCCGGCCGACCGCCAGGAGCACCTGCAGGATCTGAGCAACCTGCTTGCCGACGCGGCGGCCGGGACCCTGCCGGCGGTTTCCTTCTACAAACCGGAAGGTGACCTCAACCAGCACGAGGGCTACGCGAACCTGGACGCCGGCGACGCGCACATCGCATCGCTGGTCGCGGCGCTCCAGGCAAGCCCCCAATGGAAGAACATGCTGATCGTCATCACCTATGACGAGTTCGGCGGAGTCTGGGATCACGTAGCGCCGCCGCACGGCGACAAGCTCGGCCCGGGCACGCGCATCCCGGCCGTGATCATTTCGCCGTTCGCGAAGCGCCACCATGTCGAACACACGTCGTACGACACGGCGTCCGTCCTGCGCTTCATCACGCGCCGGTGGGACCTCGACCCGCTGCCGGGTCTCGTCGAGCGCGACCGCGCCCTGCGCCGGCATGGCGAGGAGGCGCTCGGCGATCTGACCGAAGCGCTCGACCTGTAGTCGCTCCCTCGCCGGTTTCGCCCCTCCCTCGCCCTCCCAGCCACGCGGGGGAGGGGCTGTTCGTCGGCGTCGGATATCCGGCGCGGTGCGTGGCCGCAACGCCCGCGCGGATCCGTATGCACCCTGGTGTAGTGCGCGACGTTCCGCAATCGCTCAAGCCGGTGTTCGCCGTCCCGGGCACGATCGGCGCAGGCGCGATGACGGTCGCAGTGACGTTGATGGTCGGGCTCTCGGTGGCGCTTTCGGGACTGTTCACGGTCATGCCCCGCCGCGGCATTGCACGCGCTGGCGCGCTGGCTCGGCCACTGAGCGCCGGGACGCGCGATCGCCCGCCGCCCGCCTCACTCGTGGTTCCGCCCCTCCGCACATGACTTGCCGTCCGCGGGAGGCTGCACGCCGATGAAAAATGTGTGCACCCGTCCATCCGACAGCAGCAACGCCACGGGTTGCAGCAAGGTGGTGCCAAGCACCTCGTCGATCGGATCGCGGTCTTGCGCCAGGCGATTGCGCGCCGTGTGGTTGGACACGACCACGAATCCGCAGCCCAGTTGCGCCTCGCGCGGGAAGGTTTTTGCGAAGTCGGGACGATTGCCGTCGATGACCAACGGCGTCCCGTGGAACACGACGGCCATCGCCGCTCCGTTGCGGATATCCGAGACCACGTAGCGCAATGGCGCGGAGGTTTTTTCCGCCCAGGCGCGCTTGACCGCGTCCGCCAGCGCGGGCGGCGGCAGCGGCCAGTGATGATGCTTCTTGTGCAGGTTCGGCATCGCGCCGCCGTTGGCGATCAGCAGCGCCCACAGCAGCACTTGAACCGAGAGACAGGCGGCCGCCGCCCGGGCGAGCACGCGCGGCGTCGCCTCGACCGAGTAGCGCTGTGCCGCGACGAGCCAGAGCGGCAGCAACACGTGGAACGTCGTTCCCCAGCCGGACAGGAGGCGCGCGCCGCTGGCGGCAGCGATCACCACCGTCAGGACGAACGGCCCGAAGCCGACGATGGTGAGGAACGGCACCAGCGGCGGCGCGCCGACGTCGCGTGGCGCCTCGCCCGGCGCGCCGCGCTGGAGCAGCGTGAAGACGAGCAGTGCGGGCGCGACCACGGCCAGCTGCGCGGTCGAAAAATCCCAGACCGAGAGCAGGCGCCGGATGCGCGTCACCTCGGGCGGGAACAGCATCTCGTGCATGTACTGGTGCGCATCGGGATCCACGTCGTACGCGGCGATCAGCGCCGGCGCAACGAGCAGCGCGAACACGAACGCGGCGACGCCCAGGCCGCGCCAGGTCGCACGCTCGCGCAGGCGCCCGGTCCACAGGAGGTAAACCGCGAACGACGCGAACAGCACGACCGCGCTGAGCTTGGCGAGCGCCATCAGAGCGGCGGCGGCACCGAACGTCGCCCACGCCAGGCGGCCGCCGCGTGAAACGGCAGCGTGAAACACGATGATGGACAGCAATGCGAGCGGTAGCTGCACCGTGTTGTTGCTGTACTGGATGGCTCCGGCGTTGAAGTACACGATGATCGATGCGAGCAACGTCGCGATCGCGGCGCGCTGCGCACCCACCTGCGCGCGCGCCCATGCGTAATGCATGAGGAGCGTGAGCACGGCACACAGCGCGCCCAGCACGAACGTCGGGGCGATCGACAGTCCGACCACCCGGTTCACGCCGTAGAGGATCCAGGTCGGCAGCGCCGGGTGCTTGACGTAGAAGGCGTGCAGGTCCTGGCTGAACAGGATCTGCTCGAGACTGTCGGTGGGCGGCGCCGGATCGAGCCATGCTGCGAGCACACCCCAGAGCAGCAGGTGCACGATCGCGAACAGCCAGACGACGCGGCCCGGCACTGACGCCAGCACGACCCAACGGTCCCGGAACCGGCGTGGCCTGGAGCCGGCGCCTGCGTCATGCAGAAAATCAGAACCCATGTTTCACTGCAAGACATCGTGGCGCGGCCCGGATAGCCCCGGCCTCGGACGCATCGCCGCAACCCTTCCCCGTTCGATCGATGTTATGTTGCGCCAGCCTAGGCGATGTGAAGCGCCGCTGAGGAGCAAGGTGTGCGCAAGGTCGACGTCAGCAGACGCCCGGTCGGCGCTTCATTTGTGCAGGACTTCGATGCCGTCGGCTTCGCCGCGCCAATAGCGCCGCAAAGCGGCCGCTGTCAGCGACTGGCGGGCGGCCGCGTCGTTCTTGAGGCAGGCATCGAAGAACAACAGCGTCGCGGCACGCACGACGGGCTGGACGTCGCTGCGCGAGCGCGACGGCAGCATGACGTGCTTCGAGCCCGTGGAATCCGAGAACGCGAGGTGATCCGCGCCCGCGAGCCAGACGAGGTACTTTTCCCCCGGCGGCCAGAGCTCGAACGCGCGCCGGCGGTTTTCCGGGCGGTCGCGTTGCTGCTTGTCCTCGCTGCCGCTGATGCCCAGCAGCGGGATCTGCAGCGATGCATAGCTCGACTCGATGAAGAACGGCTCGCCGGGGCCTTGCGGGGAAAGCGCGACGCCGCATGCCACGCGTGTATCGCGCAGGTCGGGACCGAGACCATGACCCGGTCCGACCGGCGGCTTGAGCCAGTCCAGTGCGGGCCGCATGCCCGCCACGACGAGCGTCGTGTACGCGCCGAAGGAATGGCCGAGTACGCCCACCTTCTTCACGTCCAGCCGGCCGCGCAGGACCTCGTGCGTCCGGTTCCACTCCTCGGCGCGATCGATCGCGAAGCCGATGTCCTTGGGCCGTCCAAGAACTTCGGCCGCATTGCGCGTCATCGCTTCGAGATTGGCCACGAAGCGGAACGAGCGTTTCATCACTTCCGTGTTGCTGCCGACGTGCTCGACGGCAAGAACGACGTAGCCATGCGAGGCGAGGTGCCGCGCCTGGGCGAAGTTGGCATCCCAGTGCCCGCCGGCCCCGTGCGACACGACGACGACCGGGAACGGCCCGCCGGTCGCCGGCACGTGCACCTTGATCGGCACCTTGCGGCCGCGCGTGGCGTCGATCAGATCGGGAAACTCCAGCGTTTGAACCGCGAAGGGTCCCGCGGCGGCGAGGTCGTCGGCCGGGCGCGGCGCGTTCGCGCCCGCGTGCGCGTGGACGCACGCGACGAGCACGGCGCCGATGAACAGGCGCCAGGTGCGCCTGACGGTCGACGTTCGCATCGGGACAGTTTCGCATGACCGATCGAGCCACCCGAATCGGCGCGACGGCCCGCGCGACGCCGCGGCGGCGCTCGCGACTCGGGCTCGGAGACTCTGCCCGCGCGGACTACAAGCCGCCGCAGTTCTCGCTCGAGGACCTGATGCGTCTTCCCGCGCCGCCGCCGGGCAAGGCCTTCGACAACCTGTATTTCATGGGAAGCAAGTGGGTCAGCGCCTGGGCGATCCCGACTTCGGCGGGAATCGTCGTGGTCGACGCGATGGACAACGACGAGGAAGCGCAACGCATCGTCGAGGGTGCAATGCGCACGCTCGGGCTCGACCCCGCGCAGATCAGGACCGTCGTCGTCACGCACGGCCACGGCGACCACTACGGCGGAGCGAACTATCTCAAGCAACGCTTCAACGCACGCGTCGCCATGAGCCACCCCGACTGGCAGATGACGGAAACCAAGCTCGAATTCGACTCGCCCCTCTGGGGCCGCCCGCCAAAGCGCGATGTCGCGTTGGCCGAGGGCGATACGGTGCGGCTGGGCGACACGGCCATCGAAATCATCGGCACGCCGGGGCACACCATGGGAACCATTTCTCTGCTGTTCCCGGTGCGCGAGGGATCGAAGACACATCAGGCCTTGCTCTGGGGCGGGACGGCCTTCAACTTCGGTAAACAGCCTGCGCGGTTGTGTACGTACTTCGACTCCGTCGAGCGCACGCGCAGGATCGCCGCCGACAGGGGCGTCGACGTGTTCATCTCCAATCACAACATCTACGACCAGGCCCTGGACAAGCTCGCGCGGACGCAAGCCGACAACCCCAACCCATTCGTCCAGGGAACCCAGTCGGTTCAGCGCGCGCTGACCGTGATGAGCGAATGCGGCAGGGCAGTCCTCGCGTCCTGGGAGGCGTAGGCCTGCCGACGAACGCCACGCGCGGCACCTCTCATCGGCGTTTGGCAGGCTTCGCAGCGGTGAGATCCGAGTGCCGCAAGAAACGATCCGTTGCGGTGACGGTTTCCTCGCCTGTGGAGGGTGAGCGGCGGCGGGAAGGGCTTGGTTGCGCCGTCTCAGGTGCCCGGCGTCGCCGTCTGGACCGAGAAGCGCAGGATCACGAACTCGCTCGGCCTGACCGTCGCGACGCCGACCAGCAGGACCGCCCGCCCGTGGTCGAGATCGTCCTGCGTCATCGTGCTCCGATCGCACGTCACGAAAAACGCCTCGTCCGGTCGCGATCCCTGCAGTGCGCCGCGCTGCCACTCGGCGCATAGGAAGTCCCCAACCGCCGCGCTGACGTCGGCCCACAGCTGCGACCCGTTCGGCTCGAACACCGCCGATTGAAGCGCGTTGTCGATCGACTCCTCCAGGTAGGCGAAATACCGTCGCAGGGAGACGTACTTCCACTGCGAGTCGGGCCCGAGCGCCGGGGTCGCCTTGGCCACCGCGTGGCCAGCCGTCGCAGCGTGCGCGAGGCGCTCGAAGGACGTCAAACGCGCGCAGTCCGCGGTCGAGGTCGAGACGCCTTCGATCGATTGCGAGTTGAACGCGACTTCGGTCAGAAACACGCCGGGATATCGAGGTTCGATCATGGTCGCGCCTTGCCGGTCGGCGGAGGGTCGTGGATGCAACGCGGGCGTTGCGCAACACGATTTCACCGCGACAGCGCGCGGATTGCAGCGGAGTCTTCCGCTCGATCGACACCGCTTTGTCGACAGCGACGCCGACCCGGCGTCCGCGTCCGCCGAAGTCGAATCGGGTCGGCTGTATGCGCCGCTACGCGGCGCGCGCCGGACTCGCTGCCGCGGCTTCCGCGGGTAGATCGGCGCCCGGCCCGGCAGTGACCGGCGTACGCGCCCACGTCATCTTCACCGGCTTGGTGTTGACGGGCCTGGCGTGGCTGTCGCGCGCCATCGCCGCGATGTTGTCGGCGGCGATCTCCGGGCTCAGCACCGGCATCAGGCCGAGAGGCTGGCGCGGATGGCGCTTGAACTCGCGCTTGATGCGCTCCAGCTCTTCCTTGTTGGCGCGGAAGTAGCGCATGGCGGCGAGCGTCTGCGGCAGGTGCTTCGCAAGATGCCACAGGCTCCAGCGGTGCTGCCACAGGCGCCGCACGAAACGGCGGCTGTAGTCGCGACTCTTGTAGAACCGCAGCACGTGCCAGTTGTACAGCGCGTCCATCTCCTCGCGCGTGGCGAAGGCGTTCGGCTTGTAGACGAAGTTCAGGCAGTTCATCAGCCGCCAGTCCTCGTTGAACTCGCCTTCCTTGCCGGTCAGGCATTCCTCCCAGATCGGCGCGCCGTGCAGCGGCGCGAACTTGGTCATGTTCATCTCGTCGAGCTCCAGCTCGAGGACGAAGTCGCTGGTGCGGCGGAACGTCTCGGCCGTCTCGCCCGGCATGCCGAAGATGAACAGACCCTTGGCGCGCAGGCCGGCGGCATGGATGTCGTGCACCGTCTCGCGCACGGCTTCCAGGGTCACGCCCGCCTTGTGGCGCTCCATCATCTCCGCATCGGCCGATTCGATGCCCATCGAGACCATCAGCGCGCCCGCGCGCTTCAGCAGGCGCAGCATCTCGGGCGACGTGTGCCCGGCGCGGATCGCGCAGTTGAACTGCATGCCGAGCGGCTTGTCGATCAGCAGCTCGCACAGGCCGAACACGCGCTTCTTGCTGGCAGTGAAGAGGTCGTCGTAGAAGTTGATGTGGTGCACACCGAACCGGTCGCGCAGGTACTTCATGTGGTCGTACGTGTACTGCGGCGAGTTCGTCTTGTACAGGCGCTCGAACACGGTGCGGTCGCAGAACGAGCAGGTGTACGGGCAGCCGCGCGAGCCGACCATGGTTGCGCCGTAGCGCAGCTCGTAGGTGAACAGCGGCATGTGATAGTCGCGCGGGAAGCCCTTGAGCTTCTCGTACGCGGGGAACGGCAGGTCGTCGAGCTCGATGATGCGGCTGCGCCGGTCGTTGAAGATCGCCTTGCCGGAGCTGTCGCGCCAGCACAGGTTGCCGATCTCGCCCAGCGGCTTGCCCTCGCACAGGTCGAGCATCGCCCCTTCGCCCTCGCCGATCACCAGGTAGTCGATTTCCGGGAAGTGGTCGAGGACCGGCGTGCCGAGCGACGAGACGTGCACGTTGCCGAACACGATCTTCACGTGCGGACGCTTGCTCTTGATGATGACGGCCATGTCCACCGCGTCCATGAAGCTCGACGTGGTGGCCGAAAAACCCACGAGTTCCGGATCGGTCGCGAGCACGATCTGCGCGTTCGCTTCGATTCCGGGCGGTGCGTGCGGGCCGAGGGCGTCGTGCAGCTGCGTCGGGTGGCCGTGCTTCTCGAGCCAGCTCGCCAGCTGCATGATTCCGACCGGTGCCATGCGATTGGCCAGCATCGCGAAATCGGGCTGGCCCGGCATGAAGTTGAAGCCCGCGGGGTGTACGAGCGTGACGCGCATCCGGCCTTCCTCCTCACGCAGCCCTGTGGGTCGTGGCCGGGACGATACCGGGCGCGCGCGGGGCCGACGAGCCCTTTTGCCTAAGACACTGCATCTACAAGGGTTACAGACCGGACCTGCGCATCGCGCATCGCCGCGAGCAGCCGCGGCAACACCGCGACGGACACCGCTTCGCCCGCGGGCGTGCGCGCGACGGAGCCGTCGTGCAGCAGCAGGATGTCGCCCGGTGCGAGCCCGCGCACGAGACGTCCGTAGACGCCTTGCGGGTTGCCTTGAACGGAATCGAAACCGCGCCGTGTCCAGCACGCGAGGCGCAGGTCCAGTCGCGCAAGCACCGGGTCCAGGATCGGACTCCGCACGCCGCCCAGCGGGCGAAAGAAGCGCGGGGCCTGGCCCGTGAGGTCGGCGAGCGTCGCCTGTGCCGCGGCGACATCGGCGCGCATGCGGTTGTAGCCGTACAGCCCGAACGCCTTGGAATGCTTGTCGCCGTGGTTCTCCACGCGGTGGCCGCGCGCCGCGACTTCGCGCACCAGTGCCGGATACTGGCGCGCGCGCCGGCCGATGCAGAAGAAGCTCGCGCGCGCGCCGGCCGCATCCAGCAGGTCCAGCACGCGCGGTGTCACGTCGGGGTCGGGACCATCGTCGAAGGTCAGCGCCACCTCGCGCCGTGCCATGGCGGAAGCCGGCAGCCGCACCAGGTTCGGGCCGAGCAGGCTGGAACGCGGCCACAACCCCAGCGCGGTGAGAACCGCATGGTTGGCCGCGACGGCGCCCAACGCCCAGGGCCAGAGCGGCGGCGCGAGCACGGCCAGCGCTCCCGCGGCGCCGTGCACCGCGAACGAAAGTGCGATGAGCGGCGTGGGCCGCCAGGAAGGCGCGCGCGTGCGCGCGGACTGCGGTTGCGCAAGCGTCTCGTCAATCGCCAGCTTGTACGGCGGGGTCGCCGCGCGGCGCTCGCCTTGCATGGGTCCCGTGCGATTCCTGATTCGACCGCATCGTACCCGCGTCGCCGTGCTCGCTGCGAATCCTGGATTCGCGACCGAAGAGCGGGAATGGTATCGGAGATGCCTTGTATGCCATCTACACGCGGATAGCATGCGACTCGCTCGCGTAGTGGCAGTGGCTGACGGATCGCGCGGGCTTGCCGATCCTGCATCGGCTCGGCGCGCCGGCAGCGGGGACTCGACCGCCGGTCAGTGGAGGCGATGCAGCGGGCGGCGCCGATACTCCTGGAACAACCGGCGCGGACCGATGCTGCCCGTTCGATCCTGGCGCACCAGCTCGAACAGGCCCGGGTCGATCGAAGGAAGCGTCTCGTCGCCAGCGTCGGCGTCCTCGTCGAAGCGGGCGACGTACACGCGGTCGGCGACGCGCAGGCCCTGTTCACGGACGGTCGTGCCGCCGAGGAGGAACAGCTTGCCGGAACGCAGTACCGACGCCAGCGTGAATGCCTCGTGCAGTGAAGTACAGGCCACTGCGCCGGGAAGCGAAGGCCGCTGGGTCAGGACGAAGCTCTGGCGCCCGGCCAGCAATGCCTGCGGAATCGTCTCCCAGGTGCGGCATCCCATCAGCACCGGGTGGCGCTCCGTCAGGGATTGGAACCGGCGCAGATCTTCGGCAACGAGCCAGGAGCCGACGTCCTTGTCGCCGGCGGGTTTCGGGGCATGGGCCAAGATGAGGCAGATATCCACGGCGCGTCCTTGGAGCGGGTGTTGCGGGTACACGGCGACCTTGCCTGCTCGTGGGTTGCCATGTGACGTGCAGCGGTTCAAAGTCTTGCACGGCACGCCGCAGTGCAGTGCGGCGAGAAGGCGGGACAAACGACGGCGCGGCGATGCTTCGGCGCTGTCGGCCATCAGCAGCGTGTCGCGGCGCGAAACGCCTTGTCGCGATCGCGTGGAATCAGCGCGAGTAGCCGCTCGTCCGTGGCTCGTTTCTCCTGCCGGGCTGCTCCGCCGGCGCAGGCGAACCTGCCGACGGGGACTGCCCTTGCGGCGGCGGTGCCGGCTCGCTCGCCGGCAGGCGCGCCGCCTCCTTCCGCAACGAACTGTAATCGGCGACGCTGGAGCGAACGTCCACGACGGTGCCTGTCTCCGATCGCAGGCAGGGCACGTCGGTGTAGGTCACCTTGCCGTCGGCGTCCTTGCATTTGAACACCTGACCCGGCGCAGCCGCAGGCAAAAGAGCGAGGCCCAGCGCGAAACCCAGCGCCGTGCCGCAATCAAGTTTCATTCGATCCCCCGTCGCCGCTTCCGTTGCGAAGCCTGGACCGCAGTTTCCGCACCGGCGGTCGGCCGCGGGCATTGTGACCCCTCGGGCGCGAGGCGGCCGGACGCCGCGTACCACATTCAGCGCAGTGCTTTCGGTGGAGCCTCGATACGGCATCGCCCGGCATCGCCTCGCGCGCCATTGAACGTATCGCGCGGCCGCTTTACCCTGCTCCCGAATTTAGGGATAGCGGGGCGGCAGCGCGTCAGCGACCGTTGTCCGACACCACGATGGGACCGTACACCTTGCCTTCCGTGCACTTGCGATAGGCCGGCACGAAGGGTTGCGTCTGGAACTCGTCGGACCAGTCCTTGTCGCGCTCCTTGTAGACGAACACGACCTGGATGCTGTCGAGGTCGACGTTCTTGGCGTCCGACAGATTGTCGCCGCCGGTGGTGCACGTGCTGCCGTAGTGGCACACGAGATTCTTGACGCCTTCCGTCTTGGTGCTGGTGGTGTGAGGGTTGTAGTACTTGATCTTGCGAATCTCGATGTCGCGCCCTTCGACGTGATTGTTCGTGACCTTGAACTTCACGTCCTTGCAAGCGTCAGCGGCGGCGGGCCCGGCCGCGGCAGCGAGAACGAAGGCCGGAAGGAACGAAAACAACGATGCGCATTTCATCTGGGTACCCCCGAATATGAGTGGATCGGCCCGGACCCGCCGGACCACCGGTCGCCATGACGGCATGGGCGCACGTTAGGAGAGCGGGCGCGGCATCGAATCCGTGCGACCGCCGGGATTTGGCGCGCGGGTACCTAGTTTCTTTGGTGCCGTCGAATATTCGACAGGATCGATGCGCGATGGCGGCGCCGCGCGGCGCGAAGTCAGGCCTCGAGCTTCATCCTTGCGAGCAGCTGCTTGAATCGTGGATCGTCGCGCAGGCTGCGCAAGAATCGATCGGAGCGCAGGGTCTCGCAGCCGCTCTGGCGTTCGCCGCACGCGCGGTTCAACCACTCGAACGCACGGCCCGTCTCGCCGCGGAATGCATAGAGCTGAGCGACGTAGTACGCGTACGCGTCCGCGTGTTTCTGCAGCTCCTCCAGCGCGGCGTCCGACTCGTCCTTGCGTCCCAGCAGCCAAAGCGCGATCGAGAAGGCCCAGAGCCGATACCCGTCGTGCCGCTCGTCGGCGATCTCGTCCAGCGCCGCATCGGGGCGTCCGAGAAGCGCGAGCGCCACGCCGCCCAGGGCGTGGTTGCCGATCGCATGGGGATTGAGCGCCAGTTCCCGGCGCCACAGCGTCAGCGCCAGCTCGAAGCGATCGTTGTCGAGCAGGTAGGAAGCGAGCGTGCCGATCGCGGCCGAGTTCAGCGGATCGCGATCGACGATCTGCGTCTGGATGCGAACCGCCTCGTCGAGGTCGCCCGTGAGGCTCGCGAAGTAGGCCTCGCAACCGGGCAGGTGCAGCGCATCGGTCGGGTCGATGGTGCGCATGCGCTCGAGCTCGGCGCGGGCCTCGGCCCATCGATAGTCGACGCGAACGGCGTAACGGAATTTCGCGGCATGCGCGCCCATCGACTGCGGGTCGATCCCCAGCGCGGCTTCGATCGCCTGGCGTGCCTGTGCGTTCGCCTCGTCCTTCGGCGCCCACGACAGGTAGGCTTCCCGCATGTACAGGTTCGCGAGGCGCACCCAGGGCAAGTCATAGTCGGGATCGATGGCGATCGCCTTCCTGAACAGCACTTCGGCGCGCTCGGCGTCGCGCCTGAAGGGGCCGTTGGTGTAGACGTCGCCCTGCAGGACCAGGTTGTACGCCTCGATGCTGGGCTCCTTGATCCGCGCCAGCGCGCTGCGATCGATCAGCGCGGTCTCGAGCGCGTGCGCGACCGTGCGCGCGATCTCGTCCTGGACCTTGAATACGTCGGCGGGATTGCGGTCGTAGGTCTGCGACCAGATGCTCGTTCCGTCGCCGGCGCGGATCAGCTGGGCCGTGATGCGCAACACGTCCTCGCTCTTGCGCACGCTCCCCTCGAGCACGTAGGCGACCCCGAGCTCGGCCGCGATCGACCGTACGTCCTCGTTCCTGCCCTTGAACGCGAAGGCGGACGTGCGCGCGATCACGCGCAGGTTCCTGCTGCGTGCCAGGCGGTCGATCAATTCTTCGCTCAGTCCGTCGGCGAAATACTCCTGGTCGTGCTTCTCGCTCATGTCGACGAACGGAAGCACCACGATCGACTTGTTCCCGGAGGTCGCCGGCAGCGTGGGCGATGCCGTTGCGCCCTCGGCGGCCGGCGCGCGCGACGCCGGTTGCCGCTGCAGCAGCTGATAGCCGACAGCCGCGAGGGCGACTGCGATCACCGCCGCGAGCGCGATGCCGATCCGGTGCCTCGACAGGAGCTTGCCGACCCGGTGGAGCGCGGACCGCGACGCGGCCTCGACCGCTTCGCCCGCCAGATAGCGGCGCAGGTCGCGGCCGAGCGCCAGCACGCTCGGATATCGGCCGGCCGGCGACGGCGCGAGTGCCCTCAGGACGATCGCATCGAGATCCCCTCTCAGGGCGCGCCCGACGCGGGCAACGCTGCCGCCGCGGACCTCGGCCGCCTTCGCATCCAGACGCGTGCTCGGCGGCTCCACCGGTCGCAGGAACGCGTATCCGGGGCGCGCGCCGTCGTCGTACGGGCGCCGCCCGGAGAGCAGCTGATACAGCACCACCCCGAGCGAATAGACGTCGCTCGCGGCATCGATCGTTCCTCCAGCGATCTGCTCCGGGCTCGCGTAGTCGGGCGTGAGCGCGTGTCCGTAGACCCGGGTCAGGTCGGACGCCTCGGCTCGTTCCATCAGCTTTGCGACGCCGAAGTCCAGCAGGCTGACGCGCCCGGCCTCCGTCACGAGCAGGTTGTTCGGCTTGATGTCTCGGTGCAGCACCCCTTTGTCGTGGGCGTACTGCACGGCGTCCAGCCCCTGCAGGAGCAGTTCGACGCGCGCGCGCACGCCCAGCCGGTGCTCGTCCGCCCACTGGAGCAGGTTCTTCCCCGCGACGTACTCGAGCGCAAGGTACGGCTTGCCGCCGGCGCTGACTCCGGCGTCGTAGAACCGCGCGATATGCGGATGCTCCAGCCCCGCCAGGATGTCGCGTTCGAGGACGAAGCGTTGCGCCAGGTCCTCGCGGCGGTCCAGGCGGGTCGGGATCTTGAGCGCTACCTCGCGCCGGAACGCGCCATCGGCACGCTGAGCCAGCCAGACCTCGGCCATGCCGCCGGCGCCGAGCAGCCGCACGAGGCGATATGGGCCGACCAGCTCCCCGGCCTGCAGGACATCGGCGCCATGCGCGTCGCCGCCGAGCACGATCCGGGACAGCATCGCAACGGCTGCGCCATCGACGGCATCGCCATCGTGAGCGAACAAGGCGTGGCGCAGCGACGGTTCGAGGTCGCGGTGCTGCGCCGGAAGCGCCTGCAGCCACTTGCGCCGTCCGGCTTCGTCGAGGTCGACGACCCCGTCGAGCAGCCGGCTCATCCGCGCCAGCTGCTCCGTCGACAGCGTCATGACGGTTGCGCCTTTCAGGCCGGCTTCAGGATCGCGCGCAGGAGCAACTTGCCTTTCTCCCAGTCGCGTTGCACCGTGCGCTCGGTGACGTCGAGCGTCGCGGCGATGTCCGCGTCGCTGTAGCCGCCGAAGTAGCGCATCTCCACCATCCGCGCGACGCGCGCGTCGGCTTTCTCCAGTTCCTCCAGCGCCTCGTGCACGCGCAGGATCGCTTGCTCGTCCTGCCCGAGACCCTGCGCCACCTCGCCGCCGAGCGTCAGCTTCTGGGCATCCCCGCCGCGCCGCTCCGCGAGTCGTGCCCGGGCGCTGTCGACGATCACCGAGCGCATGACCCGCGCCGCGTAGCCGAAGAACGCGCGCCGGTCGTCGAGCTTCAGTTGCCCCGCCTTGACCAGGCGCAGGTAGGACTCGTGGACCAGCGCGGTCGTATCCAGCACCGTATTGCGGCCGCCCTCGTGCAGCCGGGAGTGGGCCAGGCGGCGCAGGCCGCCGTAGGTCGCCGCAAAAAGCGCATCGCGGGCGTCCCGATCCCCTTCCTGCACGCGCGACAAAAGCACGGTGAGCGGCTCGCTCATGCGCGGATCGTTGTTTCAGTTGTCCATCCCGATGCATTCCAACCCACCGGCACCGAGATTGCAAACGGCTGCAACCCGGGGGCGGCTTCGCCTTCGCCCAGCGGCCGCGCGGCACGCACGGACGTGCCGATGTCAGTTCGGCCGCCGTTTCCACGTTCTTACCCATGAGGCGGCAACGCGCGGCGCGTGCCGAAGAACCCTTTTGGGCGGAACGGAACCGACATGAAGCTGATCGTTAAGTTCAATCTCGTCCTGTTCGTGCTGTTCGCGCTCGGGATCGCTGCCGCCGCGCAGATAACCCGCGACCTGCTGGAGCGCAATGCACGGGCAGAGGTGTACGAGAACGCGAAGCTGCTGATCGACAGCGCCCTTGCCGTGCGCGACTACACCAACAACAACGTCGCGCCGCTGCTCGAGACGCAGATCAAGTACGAATTCCGCCCGGAGATGGTGGCCGCGTTCTCGGCCAACCAGGTGCTGAGGAATCTGCGCGAAGCCAATCCGGAGTACAGGCAGTTCCTGTACCGCGAGGCGACGCTGAACCCGACCAACCCGGCCAACAAGGCGGTCGACTGGGAAAACGACATCGTCAGCGCCTTCCGCAACGGCGCGGTCAACGGGCTGCTGTCCGGGGAGCGCGACACGCCCAACGGGCCGATGCTCTTCGTCGCCAAGCCGCTGAAGGTGGCCGCGACGTGCCTGCGCTGCCACAACACCGCCGCAGACGCGCCGCCGACACAGATCCTGAAGTACGGTTCCGCCGGCGGCTTCGGCTGGAAGGTCGGCGAGATCGTCGCGGCGCAGATCATCCAGGTGCCCAAGGCGGTCGCGCTGGCGCGCGCCGAGGCGACCTTCCGCGTCTTCATGGCCGCGCTCGTGAGCGTACTGCTCGTGATCGGACTGACGCTGAACCTGCTGCTCTGGTGGATGTTCATCCGCCCGGTCACGCGCATCTCAAAGCTCGCCGACCGGATCAGCCTCGGCGAGGTCGATGCGCCGGAGTTCGTCGCGCGCAGCCGCGACGAAATCGGCCGCCTCGCCGAGTCACTGTCGAGAATGCGGCGCAGCCTGGTGCAGGCGATCAGGATGCTCGAGGCCTGATTTCGCCCGCGGATTGCACAGGCCAGATGCACCGGCGCGGCGCATGGTGCACCTTCGATGTCTTGGGCGACGGCCGTAGCCGGAACGGCGATCTGAGTTCCACTCGGGCCGCAAGCGGCCCGGCAGCGCGGTCCCCGCATGACACCAGCGGGAGCGCCGGAGGGTTTCCACGCCATGGCCGCTGCGCGTCGCGGCGTCGGCGTCGCCCGGGCAGGCAACCGATGGGCCGCGTTCCTGCACTGCGCAACGCCGCGCTGTTGCGAGGACGGGACTCCGCCCTCCAGGGCCGTTCCTACAATTGCCGGACGGCGAAGGAGACCTGTCCTCATAGCGCACACGCTGGTTGTGCAGGAACTCCGCCTCGGTCCGGGACCGGGCATTTCATGCCGGGATATCGGGTACAGGTTCGAATCCACCCGGGAGGGCCATGAAGCGAGACGAGTCGCAGCCGTCGCCCGACCAGGGTCCCTTCTGGACGCGCCCGGTGCAGGAACTGATGCGCGATCTCGACTGCGACGCCGCAGGTCTGTCGACGCGGGCGGCGCAGGAGCGTCATGGGCGCTTCGGCGACAACGTGCTCACCCGCAAGCGCCGCCGCCTGCTCGTGCTCGAATACCTGGCGCACTTCCGCAATCCGCTCGTGCTGCTTCTGCTTGGCGCGAGCCTGGTGTCTTCGGTGCTGGGCGACGTGACCAGTTTCGTCATGATTGCCCTGATCGTGCTCGGCAGCGTGACGCTCGACTTCGTGCAGGAGCATCGCGCCGGCAACGCGGTCGAGCGGCTGCGCCAGTCCGTCGCGGTGCGGGCGACCGTCGTGCGCGACGGCAGCGTCACGCAGCTGCCTGCGACGCAACTCGTGCCGGGCGACGTGGTGCAACTCGCGGCGGGCGACCTCGTGCCGGCAGACGGACGTGTCATCGAGGCACGCGACTTCTTCGTCCGCCAGTCGATGCTGACCGGCGAATCGTTCCCGGTCGAGAAGCACGCCGTCGAGGTCGCCCCGGACGCGATCGAACCGGCCGCCGCGGTGAACGCGGCCTTCATGGGTTCGTCCGTGCTGAGCGGCAGCGCCCGGCTGCTGATCTGCCGCACCGGCCCCGCCACCTACCTGGGCGGGATCGCCGACACGCTGCGCCACGAGGCGGGACCCACCGCGTTCGAGCTCGGCACGCGCCGCTTCGGTCTGCTCATCCTGCGGATGACCTTCGTCCTGGTGCTGTTCGTTGTGCTCGTCAACATCGTCGCCCACCGCAGCGTGCTCGAGACGTTCATGTTCGCGGTGGCGCTGGCGGTCGGGCTCACACCCGAGCTCCTGCCGATGATCGTCTCGGTGACGCTGGCGCGCGGCGCCGTGCGCATGGCGCGCAAGAAGGTGATCGTCAAGCGGCTCACCGCGATCCAGACCCTCGGCAGCATGGACGTCCTGTGCACCGACAAGACCGGCACGCTCACCGAAGCGAGCATCAAGCTCGAGCACACGGTCGACGCGGCCGGAAAACCGAGCGCGCGCGTGCTGCAGCTCGCCTACCTGAACAGCCATTTCGAATCCGGGCTGCGCAGCCCGCTCGACGATGCGATCGTCGAGCGACGCGACGTGAACATCGAGGGTTGGCGCAAGATCGACGAAGTGCCGTTCGGCTTCGAACGCCGCCGCGTTTCCGTGCTGGCCGAGCGCGCCGGCGAGCGCCTGCTGGTGGTCAAAGGAGCCCCCGAGGACGTGGTGCGCCTGTGCGTGCAGAGCGAAATCGCGGGCGCCGCCGCCGGCAGCTTCACCCTGGACGCGCTCGACGATGCGGGTCGCGTGCGAGCGCTCGCCCGCTTCGAAGCGCTCGGCCGCGAAGGTTTTCGGGTGCTCGCCATCGCGTGGCGCGCGGTCCCGCCCGACCACCCGCACGCCCGGGTCGACGATGAAACGGCACTCGTCCTGTGCGGCTTCGCCGCCTTCATCGATCCGCCGAAGGCGAGCACGGCTGCAGCCCTGCAGGCGCTGCGCCAGAGCCATGTCGAGGTCAAAGTCGTCACGGGCGACAACGAATGGGTGACGCAGCACGTGTGCGGCCAGGTCGGCCTGGCGGTCAAGGGTGTCCTCACCGGGGCGCAGGTCGAGCAGCTCGACGACCACGCGCTTGCCGTCCAGGCACGGCGCGCGAACCTGTTCTGCCGCGTCTCGCCGCCCCAGAAATGGCGCATCCTGCAGGCGCTGCGTGCACGGGGCCACGTGGTGGGCTTCCTCGGCGACGGCGTCAACGACGCCCCATCGCTGCATGGCGCCGACGTCGGCGTCTCGGTCGATTCCGCGGTGGACGTCGCCAAGGAGGCCGCGGACATGATCCTGCTCGAACGCGACCTCGGGGTGCTTCACGACGGCGTGCGCGAAGGCCGCCGCACGTTCGGCAACGTGATGAAGTACATCATGATGGCGACCAGCTCCAACTTCGGCAACATGCTGAGCATGGCGGGCGCGTCGTTGTTCCTCCCCTTCCTGCCGATGCTGCCGGTGCAGATTCTGCTCAACAACTTCCTGTACGACGCCTCCGAGCTCGCGCTGCCCGCCGACCGCGTCGATGCCGGCTACCTGCAGCGCCCGCACGATTGGGACCCGACGTTGATCCGCCGCTTCATGCTGACGCTCGGCCCCGTGAGCTCGCTGTTCGACTTCGCGACCTTCTTCGCGCTGCTCGCGTTCTTTCACGCCGACGAGGCGCTGTTCCGTACCGGCTGGTTCATCGAATCGATCGCCACGCAGGTGCTGGTCATCTTCGTCATCCGCACCCGCGGCAGCCCGTGGCGTAGCCGTCCCAGCCCATGGCTGGTGGCAAGCTCGCTCGCGGTGGTGGGCGTCGCAGTCGTGCTGCCCTTCACGGCGCTCGCAGGGATGCTGGGGCTCGTCGCGCCGCCCGCCGGGCTGCTGCTGTTCGTCGCCGCGGTCGTGCTCCTGTATCTCGGATGCGCCGAGGGCGCGAAGCGGCTCTTCTACCGGGTGCGCGCACGCCGCCGCAGATGAGCCGGGCGGCGGCGCTGGCGCTGGACATCCGGGCAAAGATCTGAGCTACGTCAAAGCGGGATGGCGCGGACTGCGCGAGACTGGCTCTGCCGCCGCTAACTTCACAAGAGCTGGCCGGCGTCGAATAGCCGGTCGAGCGGTGGTGGCAGCACGGCGCCGTGCCGTGTGTGTAGACCGAGGAGTTGTCATGAACACCACCCGTCTGCCGAGCCTGTTTGCCTCCGAGCCGCTGAACTTCGACGAAGCGTTCCGCACCTTCATGCGGCCCTTCCGTTGGGAGCCCGTTTCCGAGGCACCCATGATTCCGATCGAGGTCGCGGAAATGGATGATGGCTACGTCGTCACCGCAGTGGTCCCGGGCGTGGCGAAGGAGTCGATCCACGTCGAGATCGATGGCCGGCAAGTCATGATCACCACAGAGTTCAAGAAGCCCGTCTACGAGAAGAAGGACGCGCGCATGCTGCGTGAGGAGCTGAACTACGGCTTCGCCAGCCGCGTCTTCATGCTCGGCTACGAGATCGACCGCGCGCAGGCCGTCGCGAAGTGCGTCGACGGCTTGCTGACCCTCACGCTGCCGAAACTCGTGGCGGCGCATGCCGAACCGTTGAAGATTCTCTGAACCGTCGCCCGGCCGGCGCGGCCTGAGGACGAATTGCCACGACACGCCGCCGGCTGGGCACGCACCAGGACCGGGGTGGGCGTTGAGGCCGCCCGCCCCGCGGGTTCATCGTGTGCGACCGGCCATGCCGGTCAGGTGATGAAGGGCGACCGGTTCAGGCATCGCGGTACCAGTCCTTGAGCAGCCAGAGGTGGCTGTCCCAACCGCTCAGCGTCATCTGCAGACGGTGCGAGGCCGCCCCCATCTCGGGGCGGTTGACCAGCGGGACCACGACGCGGTTCTCGACCACGAGTTCGTTCATGCGGACGAAAAGCGCCGCGCGCCTGACCGGGTCGAGTTCGCTTGAAGCGGCGCGATAGACCCGGTCGTATTCGTCGTTGCGCCAGCGGCTCAGGTTGCGGCCCTGCCACTTGTTGGCCTTCGCCGCGATCTCCCAGGAGCAGAACTGGTTCATGAACACCCAGGGATCGGGCCCGCCGCTGATGGTGAACATCTCGAGGTCGGCGTAGAACTTGGCGTTCGTGTCCGGATTGGAGACGTCGGACGAGAAGAAGACGGAGGCGACGACCGACTTCAGTTCCATCTCGATGCCGGCCTTCTGGCAGGCCAGCTTGACGATCTGCTGGGTCTTCTGGCGCGGCGCGTTGATCGAGGTCTGGAACAGGAACCGCAGCTTCCTGCCGTCCTTGGTGCGCATGCCGTCGGCGCCGCGCTTCCACCCGGCCGTCTCGAGCACCTGGTTCGCCTTTTCGATGCTGAACTCCCACCTCCCGTTCGGCGAGCGGAACCGCTCCGGTCCGTTCAGATAGTTGCGCGTGGCGACGCCGCCGCGGCCGTAGACGTGCTCCTGGATGGCACCGCGGTCGGCGAGCAGGTCGAGCGCCTCGCGCACGGCAGGATCGCTGAGCAGCGGATGCCGCGTGCCCTGGTTGGAACGCTCGCCGTCGACTTCGGTCCACGGGTCGGAAAAGTTGAGCAGGATGTGCTCGATGGAGCTGCTTGCAGCGAGAACGACGCGCCCCTTGCCGCCCTGCTCCATGCGCTTGAGGATCTCGTCTTCCACCTGCATGTTCCACGCGTAGTCGAACTCCCCGGTCTGCAGGACCGCGCGTGCGGCCGAGACCGCGTCGCCGCCGCCCTTCATCTCGATCGCATCGAAGTACGGCCGGTTCGCCTCGTGGTAGTTGCGGTTGATCTCGCCGCGCACCGCATCGCCCGGCTTGAAGTCGACGAACTTGTATGGGCCCGTGCCCACCGGCTTCAGGTTCGCCGGCGCATCGCGCGAGTTGGCGCCGCGATACGGCTCGAAGAGGTGCTTCGGGATGATGAGGCCGAAATTGCCGACGAACGGGCGCGCCCAGTACGGCACCGGCTCGTTGAAGAGGATGCGGATCGTGCCGGCATCGACCTTCTCGACCTTCTTCACCTCGCGGAACGATCCGCCGCTGGTCGAGGCGGTCGCGGGGTCGGTCGCGTACTCCCAGGTGAAGACGACGTCATCGGCGGTGAACAGCCTGCCGTCGTGCCACGTCACGTCACGCTTCAGGCGCCAGGTCACAGAACGTCCGTCGCGCGCGACGCCGCCGTTTTCCAGGCTCGGTATCTCCGCGGCGAGGATCGGGAGCGGACTGCCGTCGGGATCGAGCCCGGCGAGCGGCTCGTAGAAAATTCGGCTCGCATCGAGGTCCTTCTGCCCGACCGCGAAGTGCGGATTGAGCAGCGTCGGCGCCTGCCACCAGAGCAAGCGCAGGAGACCGCCTGCGCCGCGTTGCGTCGGCTTGTAGCGCGGCACCGCCTGCGCCGTCGCGAGACCCGCGGCAGCGAGCATCGCGTTCGCCATTGCGCCGCCAAGGCCCAGGCGCGCCATGTTTGCCATGAAGCGGCGCCGCGACAGGGTACCGGCGCGAACCCGTTCGATCGCGTCGTGCAGTTGCCTCTCGTTCACTCCCGCCCCCCTTTGCCGCAAATGTTGACACCGTCGCCGGCCCTGCGCCGGACCGGACTACGACTCCACGGGCACGACGCCGACGTACTTCGCGCGCGGGCGGATCAGCTGGCCGGTCGCGTATTGCTCGATCGCATGCCCGATCCACCCGATCGTGCGACCGATCGCGAAGATCACGAACGGCGCACCGGCCGGCAGGCGCAGGACGCGGACCATCGCCGCCAGCGCGAAATCGATGTTTGGCCGCTCGCCGACCGCCGCTTCCGCTCGTGCGGCCGCTCTCTCCACGAAGCTCAGCTCGGCCGAACGCTCGAATGCCTCGCGCAGCCATCGCAGGAGCGCCGCCGCGCGCGGATCGCCGCGCGAATACAGCGGATGGCCGAACCCTTCGATCCGCTCGCCGCGTTGCACGCGTTCGGCGATGGCCCGGCCGAGGTCGCGTTCACGGCCCCAGGCGGCCAGCATCGCTTCCGCGCGCGCGCTGGCGCCGCCATGGCGCGACCCGCTCAACGCCGCCAGGCCGGCAAGCACGACCGCGTACGGCGTCGCGCCTGCCGAGGCGACGCAACGCGCGGTGAACGACGAAACGTTGAGTTCGTGATCGGCGCACAGCACGAGCGCAGCGCGCAGCAGGTCGGCGCCGCGCGCGCTCGCTCGCCATGCCCCGGCCAGTGTCTGCTCGATGGTCGGCTCGATCCGGCTCGTGCCGGTGGCCGCGCGCGTCAGCAGGTGCAGGATCCGCCAGCCGCACTGCGCGACGCGCTCGGCGCGGTTGTCGTACGCGGATGGATCGAGCACCGCCGCCTGCGCCAGCGTGGCCTGCGCACGCGCGAGGAAGGGCAACGAAGGGGGCGCGACCGCCGGACGACGCGCCGGCAGTGCCGCAAACGTGGCGTCGAAGTTGCCGGTCCATAACAGCGAGGCGACGCTCTGCACGGCGCGGGCACGGGCCAGTTCGATGGCGTCGTGCCCGCGGTAGTAGAGGTGCCGCCCGTCGATCAGGGAGAGCGACGACTCGAGGACCGGCAGCCCCCACTGCAGCGCACGCGCCGCGGCCTTGTCCGGCGCGTCCCGCTCCTCGGCGCGGCGGCGCAGCCGCTCCAGGTCCTCGCGCGCGTAGCCGCGCTCGCGCATCGAACCCGGCAGCGCCTGCGAGCGCACCAGGTTGCGGCTGACGTAGGCATACAGCGTGGCGCGCCGCACGCCGAGCAGGCGCGCCGCCTCGGCGGCGCCGACCCAGGAGGGGGCGTTGGAGGGCTGTCGCGTGGCGGGACTCATGTTGATTGCGTGAATCAATATTGACGCGATGATATACACGCCGTACGGTTGCGCCATGGATACGACGGCCGGTGGACTGAAGGATGTGGTGGCGGCATCGACCGCGCTGAGCGACGTGGACGGGGAGCGCGGCGAGCTGACGCTCGCCGGATATCCGCTCGCCGAGCTCGCCGGGCGGGCCACCTTCGAGGAGACGACGTGGCTGCTCTGGCGCGGCGTGCTTCCGGATACGCGGCAGCTCGCCGCTTTCGGCGCGGAACTCGCCGCCGCGCGCGCGCTGTCAGGCCGGACGCTGGCGTCGTTGCGCGACTGCGCGCGCGACGGGCTGGAGCCCATCGACGCGCTGCGGGTCGCGGCGGGCACGCTGTCGCCCGGCGTCGAAGCGCCGCTGATCGTCGCCCAGTTTCCCGCCGCAGTCGCGGCCTATTGGCGCATGTGCTGCGACGCCGAGCCGGTCGCACCGCGATGCGATCTCGGCCACGCCGCCAACTTCCTGTACATGCTGACCGGCGTCGAGCCCGCGGCGGAGCGCGTGCACGCGCTCGAAACCTATCTGAACACGATGATCGACCACGGACTGAACGCCTCGACGCTCACCGCGCGTGTCATCGCCTCGACCGGGTCCGACCTCGTCTCCACGGTGGTCGGCGCTCTTGGCGCCCTCAAGGGGCCGCTGCACGGCGGCGCGCCAGGGCCGGCGCTCGGCGCAGTGTTCGAGATCGGCGCGGCGTCACGGGCGGAAGCCGTCCTGCGCGCGAAGCTCGAGCGCGGCGAAAAGCTGATGGGTTTCGGACACCGCGTCTACCGCCTGCGCGACCCGCGCGCCGTGGTCCTCGCCGCGGCGGCGGAGCGGCTCTACACGGGCGCGGGCGACATGGCGCTGTACCGGCTGGCCTTGGCGGTGGAAGAGACGGCTTTGCGCCTGCTCGAGGAGTACAAGCCGGCGCGGCGGCTGCAGACGAACGCGGAGTTCTACACCGCGCTGCTCCTGCACGGCCTCGAGCTCGACGCGCGCCTGTTCACGCCGGTATTCGCCATCAGCCGCGTCAGCGGATGGATCGCGCACGCCGAGGAGCAGCGCCGCGACAACCGCATCATCAGGCCGCTCTCTCGCTACGTCGGTCCGCGCGGCCGCAGGTGGGTGCCGCTCGAGGAGCGTAGGTCGTCTGCCGAAGCATCACCACAGTAACGCCTGACTCGCAGTTCAGCGTGTCATTCCGCGCCGCAGGCGAGGCATCTCGGCCTTCGAAGCGAAACGGCCTTGACGCGGATTGGCGCGGATGAACGCGGACAAGACACCGGTTCTTGATCCGCGTAAGCCGCGTCTGCCTTTCCCGACCGTTGCATTGCGGCGGGATTCCTCGTCGCGTTCGCTTTCTCGGGATGAACGTGACCGTCAGCCGGGCTCTTCGCCGTGCTCGCGCAGCAGCAGCGCGAACGCGCTCATGATGAACTCCGCCAAGGCGTGCGGCTCCAGAGCGTAGAACGACTGCCATGCATGGGCGACGGCGTGGCTCTCGATCGGCTCGCCCTCCTCGGCGGGCGCGTCCTGGCCGTGCAGCTGGCGCCAATGCAATGCGACCGCGGTCGCCAGCAGTTCATCGATCACCAGCTGGCTGTCGATCTGCAGTTCGCGGTTGGCGTTGACGATGTCGGCGGCGGCATTCAGGGCCTCGACCGTGAGCTGGCGGTACGCCGGTTCCTGGATCCGCGCGAGCAGTTCCTCGAGCTGCAGCGCGAACGTCCGCTCGCCGGGCGTCGTGTCGGCGCGCACGATCGCGCTGTCGAGGCAGTTGCGGCTGTCGAGCGCATTGCCGATCACGAGGCCGCGACAATGACCCACGAGCTGGCGGACCCGGACGTAGAAGTGTTCCGGCCGGCGCGAAATGACACCGCTCATCTCGCGCCACGCGGCCCAGCCGCCCTCGCCCTCGTCCAGTGAGGGATCGTCGCTGGCCGCGAAGCTGACGCGCACGAGGTCGGCGGTTTTTCCGGCTCGCTTCCAGCGTCGCTGCTTCACCAGGCTGGCCGTCATCTCGCGCTCGCGGGTGATGACCTCGCGCAGGCGGCCCAGGATCGCATGTGGACTGAGCGTCAGCAGGTGGTCGAAGGCGTCGGCCGTCGTCAGCCCGTGCTCGCGCGCCAGCCAGCCGGTGACGAGCTGGACCAGGTGCCACGCGCGCAACGTCAGCATCCCCTTGAACAGGGCCGGATCGGCCTTCATCAAGGTGCCCGTGTAGAGCATGACTTCCTGGATCAGCGCGCGCCCGCGCGGATCGTCGCCGCCGTGGCGCCGGATGCGCGCCACGATGTCATCGTTGCCGCATGGCCGGTCGATGATCGCGTCGGCGCTTTCGGTGCTGCCCACGGAAATGCGCTTCTGGTGCGCGACGATGAGCGCTACCGTCTCTTCGAGCGACTCGTCGAAGAGATCGAGCAACCCCGCCGCGTGGCGCAGCACGCCCCAGGTTCGCGTCCTTGCGGCGCGGGAGTACATAGCCGCCACCAGCTGCCGCACGCTGCCGCCGACCGGAATCGCCGCGTCCGGTCCGCCTCGCTGCAGAAGCAGGCCCAGGATCTCCATCTGCTCGTACGGATTGCGGCTGCGCGCCAGGTGAGCGGCCAGGGCATCGTTGTCCGCTGCATGCGCAAGCGCATCGGCGCGTTCGGCGGTCAGGGGCCGCGTCGCCGCCTCCTCCCAGTCGAGAACCGCATCGACGGCTTCGCCCTCGGCCGCGACAGGGTGCGCGGCAGGCGCCTGCACGGTCCAGTCGATCGTCGTGCGCGCAGCCTTGTCGAGCACGTCCGCAAGCCTGCTCACGGCCACGCCTTCGACACCCTCCTGCACCAGCTTCTGCAGCGACTCGACCAGCACATCGGCGCCACGCGCATCGAGCATCTCTTCGCCGATGAGCAGCGCCAGCAGCGGCTCGCGGTCCTCGCGCCAGTGACGCCGCACATGGGCGATCTCGGCCGCGACTTCGTCGACCAGCAACCGGTTGTCCAGCGTCAGGTAGAAGCGTTCCCGATTGAACAGGGAAGGCAGGAAGACGAGCGTCGCTCCGCCAAGCTCGAACACCTGCGCCGTCGCGAGGCTCCCGAGCGGCAGCGGCGGACGGCCCGACAGGCCGAGCGCTTCGCATCGCCCGAGCTGCGCGAGCGCCGTCCCCAGCTCCTGCGACGACTCGACGCGCGTCGGCGCGACCTCGTCCAGCGTCTCGGCTGCGATGCCGAAGGCCGCAAGCCGTGACTGCGTCAGCGTGTCCTCGGCGAGCAGCAGCACCTGCACTTCGACGTCCCGCAGCCGCTGCGCACGCTGCCGCAGTCCGAGCGGATCGACGTCCTCGCCCGCGATGTATCCCTCTTGCAGCAGCACGCCGACCAGATAAAGGCTCTGCGCCCACACCAGCGGCACGTTGTCGTTGGGTTGCCGCGCCTGGCTGTGCGGCTGCTCGCGTTCGGCCTCGACGCGGTCGGCGGGCACGAAGTACAACTCGGGCAACAGGCGCTGCCCGTCGCGTTCCTGCATCAGCCGGTCGAGCCGCGCGCGGTAGTCGGCGCACGGCTCGGCGTCGCCGCTCAAGGCGGCGTCGATCAGGAGGTAGGTGAAAAACAGCGGCCACTCGGACTCGATGTTCTCGAAACGCGCAAGCTCGCCCGGCTCGTAGTGCATGCGGGCCGTGTCTTCCACCACCGTCTGGTGGCCGTCACGCAGGAAGCGCTTGCAGCCGTACCGGCCCTGCAGCTTGCCGACGATCTCGGCGCGCGTGCGGGCGACGAGCGCGGCATCCTCCACGGCAAAGGCCGGAAACCCGATCACCGCCAGCAGCGCGGCATCGATCTCCTTCGAAAGGGATTCGCGCGGAAGCAGGTTCGCGAGCGTGTTGCGTGCCCGCGCGATGTCGTCGGCGACGACGTGGATGGCGGGCGCCTCGGCCGGCAGGAACCGAACCCCGCTGATCGCTTCCAGGGCCGCCTTGGCCATGCCGAGCGAACTCGCGTTGATCTCGGCCACTCCCTCGTTGCGCTTGTTGCCGCGCTCCCAGATCCCGTAGTCCGGCGTGCGATAGACCTCGGCAAGGTAGTAGACGAGGTTCTGCACGAAACAGACCTCGCCCGGCGTATGCACGATCCGCAGTCCGGCTGCGGTCATCTGCGCCAGGAACAGCAGGAAGATCGCCGTGGCGTCCAGCTGCAGGTGCCCCCACTCCGTGTCGCCCACGACCGGCTCGCCTGTGCGCGTGTCGTACTTCGCGTGCAGGGCGTCCAGTGGATCCTGCGTGCGCTTGAAGCGCTCGACCTTGGCCGACTGCCGCATCATGGCAGCCAGCAGGCCCCGCATCAGGTGCGTCACCCGTTCGTCCAGCGCTTGCGCCCGCGCCGGGTCGACCTTGCGACAGGCGAGCGCGAGGGCCCATGGCGCGAGGATGCTGTAGACGTTGTCTCGTACCCACGCATGCGTGTAGTCGCCGTGCACCGTGGTGGCGGTGCTGGCCGGCAGCAGGCCCGTGTGGACGTCCTGGCGCGCGAGGATGATGCTCTCGGCCTGGGCGCAATACCCGGCAAGCCGCTGCGCGCGGACAGCCGGTTCCTCAGCCTGTGTCGTAGCGTTCATGGTTTGGGTGGGCCGCTGCAACGCGCCGCGCGGCAGCACCGCATGATGCGCCGGTTTGCGGCGCGCCGGTCGCTGGAGCAAACGCTGCTCCATCACGAGGACCTGTTTGGGCTATCGGAGGCGCCGGGCGCGATGCGCGGGCGCCGCGGCGTGCGTGTCAGCAGCCGCGCTCGTGGCGGTCGGCGGCGGCAAAGAGGTCGTCCGCGAACGCCGGATCCGACTCGACGAAGTCGCGCGCAAAGGCGCGCAGTTGCTCTGCGTCGACCGCTCGGTCGGACGCCGGACGCGGAGCCTGCGTCGCGCCTGTATCGAACAGCCTGGTGGCCAAGCCTCGCAGTTGTCC
This sequence comes from Burkholderiaceae bacterium, assembly GCA_035502095.1. GTDB lineage: Bacteria > Pseudomonadota > Gammaproteobacteria > Burkholderiales > Burkholderiaceae_F > JAKANT01. Next base: position 355,901 of record DATJUX010000043.1, on the reverse strand, counting down.
AAACGATGCGAGCGCGCCCTGCACCACTGCAGCACTCGTGATCATGACTTCTCCATGTGTCGTTACCGAGCCGAATGATGGCGATCGTGAGCCCCTGAATCCAATCGCGAGATCCGATTCGCGCGATCGACTATTGCGATCGTGTTGGCCGATTCGCTTGCGCACGTCGGCGCGACTGGCGCCGATACCCGATCCGACCCAGATGGCGCGAACCGACAGCCGCTCGAGCGTCGAGCCTCGCGTGTGTCCCGGCACCGACTACCGGCCTTCCTTCACAGCTGGGACGTTGATGCAGGTCGCTGACGGCGTGCGCAATACGCGCATCATGTGCAAGGAATTGCGGTGGGGGCCGCAAACGCTGGGGCGTTGCCACGAGAGGTTCACCATGCCGAGGCCGTCCTCGTTCAACCGTTCGTTCGCGCGGCTCATCGCATGGCTGCGCGTCCTCCCGCCCCTGATTGCAGCTCTGGTCGTTGCGTCGGCATTGCAGGGCTGTGCCGTGAATCGACAGGGCGCCTCGGCTTCGCCCGATGTCGACCTGCGGCAGCTGAAGTCCTTCTACGTCGTCAGGCTGCCGGCCGACGAACGTGGCATCAACCACCTCATTGCGACCGAACTGGGCAGGCTGGGTTTCCGCACATCGACGGGGCCGCCCGAACAGGCGCCACCGGATGCGGACGCGATCGTCAGCTACGAGGATCACTGGCAGTGGGACATCACGATGTACATGATCGAGCTGAAGGTGTTCGTTCGCGCGCCGCGTACCGATGCTCTGCTCGCGACGGGAACCTCGTATCACACTTCGCTGACGCGCAAGTCGCCGGGGGAGATGGTGGCAGAAGTCGTTTCAAACATCTTCAGCGCCTCGAAGGCGGCCGGCGGGAGCAAGAGCTAGCCGCGCGGGTGCTTCCGGGAGGAGGAGATGCAAAGGAAATCTCGTGCACCGATCGGATCGTGGGTGCTTGCCGGTGGCGCCGCGGTACTGCTCGCCGCTGCCTGTGCCAGCGGGCCGCAGAACCTCGTGGTGACCATCCCTGCCTACGTCGCCGGAGCGACGGCTGCCGCCGGCGCCAGAGGAACGGTTCGCCTCGATCCGGCCAAGGATGCGCGACGCGAGAGCGTCGGCGCGCTGGTCGGTGAACGCACGACCGTCGGCAACGTGTCGCTGGGCTCCGTCCAGACGAATCCGCCACCCGTGACCCTGGTGACGGGCGTGATCCGCAGCGAACTCGGTGCCATGGGCTTCGGCGTCGGCGACACGGGCGATACGCCTCGGGTGTCGGCGCAACTCGTGAAGTTTCAGATCGCGACGCCCGCAACCGCGCTCTACTGGGACATCAACGGCGAGATCGAGCTCGATCTCGCCGCGACCGGCAAGGACCGCAGGAAGCACGAAACGCACTACGCAGTCCAGTGCACCGGGCGTACGTACGCGTGGCCAGGCGAAGAGGTAATCGGGGGCGTGATCGTGTCGTGCCTGAAGGAGCTTGGCGGCAAGGTCAGGTCAGACACGGCGCTTGGCGACACTCTAGGCGCGGGCTGAGCGCGAAGCGCCGATGTCGACCCGTTCGATCGTCAACGTCGGCGTGCCTCCGGCTCCGTGATCGAAACGATGAAGGCGGCCCGGATCCTCGCGCGGGGACCGGGCGTCGCCGATCCACCAGGCCGCGGTGCGCGTGCACATTGCAGTCGCACCCAGCGTGACTCAAACTTCCTCCTCGAGCTTCAAACCGCGATCGACCTGCCCGGCCAGGGCCGAGGGTCCCCTGGCCGGGCAGGTTGATCGAAGTCAAGTACGAAATCCGGCAGGTCCTAGACACTGCGCTGAGACTAGGAGGAAACCATGACAAATCCCGTCCGCCGGAAGATGCTCGGCACGGCCACGGCGGTCGCCGCCACCATGGCAGCACCTGCCATCGTGCGCGCCCAGCAGCCGATGGTCATCAAGTTCAGCCACGTGGTCGCCGCCGACACGCCCAAAGGCAAGGGCGCCGACTTGTTCAAGAAGCTCGCCGAGGAGAAGACCCAGGGCAGGGTCAAGGTCGAGGTCTACCCCAACTCCACGTTGTTCAAGGACGGCGAGGAGATGGAGGCCTTGTCGCTCGGCAGCGTGCAGATGCTGGCACCGTCGGTCGCGAAGTTCGGGCCGCTCGGCGTGCGCGAGTTCGAGGTGTTCGACCTGCCCTACATCTTCGCCAGCTTCACCGAACTGCACAGGGTGACCGAGGGCGAATCGGGAAAGAAACTGTTCGAGAAGCTCGCGGCCAAGGGCGTCATCGGCCTCGCGTACTGGGACAACGGATTCAAGGATTTTTCCGCCAACCGCCCGTTGCACGTGCCCGCGGACGCGAAGGGACTGAAGATGCGCATCCAGTCCTCGAAGGTGCTCGAAGCCGAAATCCGCGCGCTCGGCGCCATCCCGCAGGTGATGGCGTTCTCTGAGGTCTACCAGGCGTTGCAGACCGGCGTGGTCGACGGCACCGAGAACCCGCCGTCGAACATGTACACGCAGAAGATGCACGAGGTGCAGAAGCACATGACCATGACCGATCATGGCGTGATCGAATACGCGGTGATCACCAACCAGAAGTTCTGGTCCGGCCTGCCCGCCGACATCCGCGGGCAGCTCGAGGCAGCGATGAAGGAGGCCACGCGCTACGCGAACTCCATCGCCAAGCTGGAAAACGATCAGGCGCTCGAGAAGATCAAGGCGGCGGGCAAGACCACGATCTACACCCCCACGGAGCAGGAGAAGGCCGCGTGGCGCAAGGCGCTCCTGCGCGTGCACAAGGAGATGGAAAGCCGTATCGGCAAGGAGACGATCGCGGCGGTATACAAGGACGTCGGCTTCAAGGACTGAACCGCCCGCGGCGCATCCGAACCGGGACCAGGGACCGCGATGAAGTGGCTGGACCGGCTGGAGGAGTCGCTGATCGCGCTCCTGATGGGCGCGGCGACGCTCCTGATCTTCGTGGCGGTCCTGCACCGCTATGCGGCGAGCGCCCCGATTCCGGTCGTGCAGGACTGGCTGCTTGCGATCAACCTGTCGTGGGCGCAGGAGCTCTGCATCTACATGTTCGTGTGGATGGCCAAGTTCGGCGCCGCCTACGGCGTGCGCACCGGCGTCCATGTCGGCGTCGACGTCCTCGTCAACCACCTGCCCGATCGCTGGCATCGGGCATACATCCTGGTCGGCCTGCTCTGCGGCGCGATCTTCACCGGCACGATCGGCACCTACGGAGCGATCTTCACCTGGGGCATGGCGCACACGGACCAGGTCTCGCCCGACCTGGAAGTCCCGAAGTGGATCGTTTACCTGTGCATTCCGCTCGGTTCGTACCTGATGTGCTTCCGCTTCGTCCAGGTCGCGGCGCGGTTCGCGCGCACGGGCACGCTGCCGAAGCACGACGAGACCCGGGTCGAAGGAATCGACACCGCGGTGCCTGACCTGCACCCGGCGCCCGTGCCTGCGGGAGGAGCACGATGAGCGGCACCGCGGCGCCGCGCATGTCGCCATGGATGCTGTTTTTCGCCCTGGTCCCCGTGCTGGCGATCGTGCTGCCGGCCGGTGTCCTGCTGGCCGGCTTCGGCGTGCCGAACTCGCTGGTGCTGTTCTGCCTGCTGGTGGCGCTCATGCTCACCGGCACGCCGATCTCGATCGCGCTCGGCCTGACCGTGCTCACGTTCGTGCTCTTCATGACGCACGTGCCGATCGAGTCGGTGGCGCTGAAGCTTTTCACCGGGATCGAGAAGTTCGAGATCATGGCGATTCCGTTCTTCATCCTCGCCGGCAACTTCCTGACCCACGGCGGCGTGGCCAGGAAGATGATCAACTTCGCCGTGACCATGGTCGGGCACCTGCACGGCGGGCTCGCCCTGGCCGGAATCGTGGCGTGCGCGATGTTCGCCCTGGTGTGCGGCTCCAGCGTCGCGACGGTGGTGGCGATCGGCGCGATCGTGTTGCCGGAGATGGTCCGGCGCGGCTATCCGATGCGCTTCGGCGCCGGCGTCATCACCGTCGCGGGCTCGCTCGGCATCCTGATGCTGCCGTCGATCCCGAAGGTGATCTACGCCATCGCCACCAACACCTCGATCGGCGCCCTGTTCGTGGCGGGCCTGCTGCCCGGGATCGTGCTGACGACCATGCTGTGCGTGGTCACGTGGTACATCGCGCGCAAGCACGACTACGCGCGCATGCCGAAGTCGACGTGGCGCCAGCGCTGGACGGCGTTCCGGGAGAGCGTGTGGGGCCTGATGCTCGTCGTCATCATCATCGGCGGGATCTACTCGGGCCTGTTCACGGCGACCGAGGCGGCGGCGGTGAGCGCGGTCTACGCGTTCTTCGTCTCGGTCTACGTCTACAAGGCGGTGCCGCTGCGCGACGTGATGAAGGTGCTGCTGCAGTCCGCCGGCATGAGCGCGATGCTGCTTTACATCATCACCAACGCCGCGCTTTTCTCCTTCATCCTCACCGACGAGAACATCCCGCACGCGCTCGCCGACTGGATCCTCGGCAAGGACCTCGGATGGATCGGCTTCCTGCTGCTCGCCAACCTGATGCTGCTGCTGGCCGGCAATTTCATGGACCCGTCCTCGATCATCCTGATCATGGCGCCGATCCTGTATCCGGCGGCGGTGGCGCTCGGCATCAATCCCGTGCACCTTGGCATCCTGATCGACGTCAACATGGAGGTCGGGCTGTGTCACCCGCCGGTGGGGCTCAACCTCTACGTCGCGTCTGGCATCTCGCGGCTCGGGATCACGGAACTCACCAAGGCGGTGCTGCCCTGGCTGATCACGATGCTGATCTTCCTGGTCATCGTGACGTACTGGCCATGGCTGTCACTGGTGCTGCCGCGCGCGTTGGGGATGATGTAGGCGCGTTCCGCGGCGACCGTATCCGCGCCTGCTTGCCTGTCCCTCGCCCGTGACGCGCGTTGCGGTGACCGTGCCGCCGATGTGCCCGGGCAGGGTCGTTTCGTCCTGCGCATATTTTTCCCGGTCAGCTCACGCGAGGCGCTTCGACAGGTACCACGCGGTGACGAGGCCGGCGAGAAGGTCGACCGCGTTCCTGCTTGCGGCCGGAAGCGTCTCCCAGATGCCCGGCGGGACCGCACGTCCGGCGCGCGCCTGCGCCCAGAGCCGCAAGCCGAGGATGCGTTTTGCCGGCCGATGGCCGCGCCGGCGCTCCCCGGCTCCATGCGATCGGTCGGTTCGACGATCAGGAGTGTCCCGCCCGGCTCCACGGCGGACCAGAGCGCCTGGACCGCGCGCTGTCGGTCCGGCACGACGGCGAGCAACGAGCAAGCCGAGACCACATGGGCCTGCGCGGGCAGGGGTTCGAAGACACTGGCGGTACGGAAGCGGGCGGGAGAATCGAGGCATCGAGCGAGCCGCTGCGCCGCCCGGATCATCCGCGCATCGCTGTCCAGGCCGACGGCCCGATACCCCCGTGCCGCCGCCAGTCGCGCGACCAGGCCCGGCCCGGTGCCGAAGTCCAGCCAGTCGCGCCCCTCGCCCGCCGGGAGCTGCGCCACCGCGCGTACATGGAGGTCGCGATAGAACGTCGCTCCCTGGAGCCACGTGAACAGGACGACCGGAGACTTGAACATCGATCGGCGGTCTCGGGGTCCGGCCGGATGGTGCATCCACGCCTCGCCACGCGAGGCCCGGCGGCCCGCGGCCCTTCTCAGGCTTGCCTGCCTGCGCCGGGTTCGACCGGAGGCCGGGCGGCCGCCCACCCCCGGATACCCGCCCTCGGGTTCACGGCGCCGGCGAAGCCGGCCTGGTTGAGAATGAACGTGCCTTCGGGACCTTGGCTCACACCGTCGCCACAATGGACAACGAGGGGCTCGTGCCGGGGCCGCGCAGCATCCCGCATCCGTCCGTCCCCTCAGGTCTTCGGCGTCCAGTGCAGGCCCGGCGTGCTGCGCATGATCCGCAGCTCCTCTTCGGTCATGTCCGGCGTGATGTCGCTGAACAGCGGCGTGCTCAGGTAACGCTCGGCGGTGTCCGGCAGCATCGCGAGGATGGTCGAGCCCGGCGCCGCCGCGTTCGCGACCTTCAGGGCCCCGGCGAGCGTGCCACCCGCCGTGATGCCCACGAAGATGCCCTCCTTCTGTGCAAGGGCGCGGCTGTTCTGCATTGCCTCGGCGTTGGTGATGGTCAGGATCTGGCTTATCGCGCCGGTCGCTACCGCGTCGGCCGTGAGCTTCGGCACGAAGTCCGGGCTCCACCCCTGCATGGGATGCGGCTTGAAGGAGGCATTCGGCTTCGCCGGCGACCCGTCCGGATTGCGTTCCTGCACGCCGCCGTCGGTGAGCATCGGCGCCTCGGCTGGTTCGCACACGACGATCTTCGTGTCGGGCCGCTCCTTGGCAAGCACGCGCGCGACGCCCTTCAGCGTGCCGCCGGTGCCAAAACCCGTGACCCAGTAGTGCAGGCGCTGGCCGGCGAAGTCGGCCAGGATTTCGCGCGCCGTGGTGCGCGAGTGCATGTCGGCGTTGGCCTCGTTCTCGAACTGCCGCGTCAGGAACCACCCGTGCGCGGCGGCCAGTTCGTTCGCCTTCTTCACCATGCCGAAGCCGCGTTCCGAGGCGGGTGTCAGCACCACCTTCGCACCCAGAAAGCGCATCAGCCTCCGCCGCTCGACGCTGAATGTCTCCGCCATGGTGACGACGAGCGGATAGCCCTTCTGTGCGCACACCATCGCCAGGCCGATGCCGGTATTGCCGCTGGTGGCCTCGATCACGGTCTGGCCGGGCTTGAGTTCGCCGCTCTTCTCGGCGGCCTCGATGACGCCGAGTGCCAGGCGGTCCTTGACCGAACCGAGCGGGTTGAACGCCTCGATCTTCACATAGAGGTCGATGCCCGGCGGAGCGAGGCGGTTGATCTTCACGACCGGCGTGTTGCCGACGGTTTCAAGAATGTTTGCGAAACGGGCCATGCGGTCCTCCTGGTGAGTTGCCGTAAGCATCGTGCATTGGGTTTCGTGCGTGCGCCGAGGGTACCCAATGCCATGCCGCCAACCCGGAGGTCGGCGGAGCGTTACCAACAGGTTGTTCACAAGCTTGTCAACCGGCTCGGTTGACAACTTGCGCACAGCGCATTGTGGACAGCCGGTGCACAAGCCGGCAAGTGCCGGCACACGGTTTGGCCATCGGCGAGTCGCGCGATCAGCATGCGGGAGCGCGGGCGCAGCGCACGCGTCGCCAGAGGTGGTCGACGCGAACGCGAAGAACGGGTTGCTGCTTCGTAACGGAGAAAAAAGCGCGCCCGTGCGGGACGAACTCCGTGACCTGCATCTGCCGCCGTGCGGCCCACCTCCGGTACATCCGGACCGGCCTGGTGCACCATGCCTCGGCTTCTGCACGGTCGCCTCCACCTCCGAGCGCACGGGTCACGCTGAGCACGGCATCGGCGACGCAGCCATCCTGCGCGGCCGCGAACCCGAGGTCGAGGAGATAGAACTGGTGCGTCGATGCCGGCGGCGGTGCCGTGCGGCTGCTGGCGGCGTGAGTGCAACCTTCACCCGTGCCGCAGAGCGCTCGCGCGTTGCCAACCAGTATCCGCCGAGCGCACCGACGACGAAACCCATCACGGCCGGCAGCAACACATGGTTCAAGAGCCCCCACCCTTTGGTTCGCGCACGCTACTTTCCCGCGACCGTCCTCGGCAACCTTCGGGCAGCCGATCAGATTCGCGCTCCCGGCGCTCCGCTGTCTCGCCCCGTATGATCCGCGCGATTTCGATCGCCGGAGCCATATGCATGCTGAAGCTGGGGTTCGACCTTTCATTTGCCGACCTGTACGAGCGTGACGGCCTGCAGAAAGTCGACTCCGCGTTTCTGTCCGAACTTGCAGCGGCCGACGCCGGCCTGCATGCGAAGCTGGGCGCCGCGCGCTCGAACCCCGCAGCGCTCGATTCCAGGCAGCATTCGCAACTGCTGATCGACCTCGCGCCCCATGTCGAGGACTTCATCGGCGCGTTGTTCGGCATAGCGCCGCAGATCCGCGCGCTGGCCGCACGGCATCACGAACTGGCGCCCCTGTACGAGGTCAAGCGCCAGTTCATCCAGCGCAGCGCGGCCAAGGCCTACACGGAGGCCACCGCCCGGTCGATTGCAGGGGAACCGGTCGGCGCGGAGCTGGCGGAACGCATCGGCGTCGACCCCACCGGCGCGGGTGCCGCGTTCGAACTTGCATTCGCGCGCAAGGTACAGAAGTGGCAGGGCGACGAGCCTGGCCATGCGGCCGACCTCGATCTCGCACTGAAGTACGCCGCGTGGGCGCTTTACACCGAGCCCGGGCGGCGGCGTCACGGAAAGGGCCTGCTCTTCAAGGTGCCGGCGAGGATCGATCCGCTGCACCTGCTCGAGCACGCCGTCGACCGCCACGACGCGGCCATCACCACGTTCACGATCAAGCCCGAGCAGATCCGCCGGCGCGCCGGCTTCGCCCTGACGGACCCCGGCACGGATCTCGCGGGGGCGCTCGACCAGGCCAACTACTGCATCTGGTGCCACAAGCAGGGCAAGGATTCGTGCTCCACCGGCCTGAAGGAGAAGCCCGCGTCCGATGGCAGCGTGGCGTTCAAGAAGTCGCAGCTCGGCGTCAAGCTCGCCGGCTGTCCCCTCGAGGAGAAGATCTCCGAGTTCCACACGGTCAAGGTGAGCGGTCTTGCCATCGGCGCGCTCGCCATCATCACCGTCGACAACCCGCTCGTCGCCGCGACCGGCCACCGCATCTGCAACGACTGCATGAAGTCGTGCATCTACCAGAAACAGGAGCCGGTCAACATTCCGCAGGCCGAGACGCGCACCCTCAAGGACGTGCTCGAACTGCCGTGGGGCTTCGAGATCTACTCGCTGCTCACGCGCTGGAATCCGCTCAACATCCGGCGCCCGTTGCCCGCGCCGCGCAGCGGCTATCGCGTGCTCGTCGCGGGCATGGGACCCGCGGGCTTCGCGCTGGCGCACAACCTGCTCAACGACGGCCACGCGGTGGTCGGCATCGATGGCTTGAAGATCGAGCCGCTGCCGCCACACGTCTCGGGAGTCGGACCCGGCGGCGAATGCACGCGATTCGAGCCGATCGAGCGTTACGGCGACCTGCACGAGTCGCTCGACGAGCGAACCATGGCCGGCTTTGGCGGTGTGGCCGAATACGGCATCACGGTGCGCTGGGACAAGAACTTCCTGAAGGTCGTGCGCCTGCTGCTGGAGCGCCGCGCGTTGTTCGCGCTGTTCGGCGGCGTGCGTTTCGGCGGCACCGTGACGCTGGAGGATGCCTGGGCGCTCGGTTTCGACCACGTCGCCCTCGCCATGGGCGCCGGCAAGCCGACCACGCTCGACATTCCGCACGGTCTTGCACGCGGCGTGCGCACCGCCAGCGATTTCCTCATGGCGCTTCAGCTCACGGGAGCGGCCAAACGCGAATCGATCGCCAACCTGCAGGTGCGCCTGCCGATCCTCGTCATCGGCGGCGGGCTGACCGCGATCGACACCGCGACCGAGGCCCTCGCGTATTACGCCGTGCAGGTCGAGAAGTTCCTGGTGCGCGCCGAGGTGCTCGGCGTCGCGGACTTCCTCGCCGGCCTCACGCGCGAGGAGCGCCGGATCGCGGATGAGTTCATCACGCATGCCGGCGCGCTGCGTGCCGAACGGGCCGCCGCCGCGGCCGAGCAGCGCCCGGCGCGCGTGACGGAACTGCTGCGTGCGTGGGGCGGCTCGACCATCGTCTACCGCAAGCGCCTGATCGACAGCCCCGCCTACACGCTGAACCACGAGGAAGTGGAACTCGCGCTGCAGGAAGGCATCGCCTTCGCCGAGTGCCTGAACCCGGGCGCAGTGCGCGTCGACGCCTTCGGTGCCGCGCAGGCGCTCGCGCTGCGCAAACAGGTCCGCGCCGACGACGGGAGCTGGCACGACGGCGAGGAGGTCGAACTGCCGGCGCGCGCCATCTTCATCGCCGCGGGCACTTCGCCCAACACCGTGCTCGCGCGCGAGGACACCGCGCACTTCAAGCTCGACGGCCGCTATTTCACCGCCGTGGACGCCAGCGGCCAAAGCGTCAAGCCCGAACCCGCGAGCAGCAAACCGAAAGCAACCCGCGTGCTGGTGTCGAAGTCCAACGACGGGCGTTTCGTCTCGTTCTTCGGCGACCTGCATCCGTCGTACTTCGGCAACGTGGTCAAGGCGCTCGGTTCGGCCAAGCAGGGCGCCCCCATCGTGAGCGACGCGCTGCGCCAGAAGCCGCCCGCATCGGGCGAGCCTGACGCCACGTTCCTCGCGCGCCTGAATTCCACGCTGCGCCCGACGGTGCGCGCGGTGCGGCGCCTGACGCCGACGATCGTCGAAGTCGAGGTCGAAGCACCCGCGGCCGCGCGCGCGTTCCAGCCGGGCCAGTTCTACCGCCTGCAGAACTACGAGGCATTCAGCCGGCGCGTCGATGGCACGCTGCCCGACACGCTGCTCACGATGGAGGGGCTCGCGCTCACCGGCGCCGCCACCGACAAGGCCAACGGCGTGCTGTCCACCATCGTGCTCGAGATGGGCGGCTCGTCCGACCTGTGTGCGGATCTGAAGCCGGGCGAGCCGGTGGTGCTGATGGGTCCGACCGGCACGCCCACGCACATCGCGTCGAACGAGGCGGTCATGCTGGTCGGCGGCGGACTCGGCAATGCAGTGCTGTTCTCGATCGGCGCTGCATTCCGCGCCCGGGGCTCGAAGGTGCTGTATTTCGCCGGCTACAAGAAGATGATCGACCGCTACAAGGTCGAGGAGATCGAAACGGCCTCGGACGCCATCGTGTGGTGCTGCGACGAAGGCCCCGGTTTCACGCCTGGCCGCCCGCAGGACAAACGCTTCGTGGGCAACATCGTGCAGGCGATGCTCGCGTACGCCCGCGGCGAAATCGGCGCGACTTCGATTGCGATGTCCGCCGCCGACCGCATCATCGTCATCGGCTCGGACCGCATGATGGCGGCCGTCGCGCAGGCACGCCACACCGTGCTGCGCGAGCACCTGAAGGCGGGGCATTGCGGCGTCGGCTCGATCAACTCGCCGATGCAATGCATGATGAAGGAGATCTGCGCGCAGTGCCTGCAGCCGCACAAGATGCCCGACGGCACGACTCGCAACGTGTTCTCGTGCTTCAACCAGGACCAGGAACTCGACCGCGTCGACTGGCAGGCACTGAGCGAGCGCCTGGGCCAGAACAGCGTGCAGGAGAAGCTGACCGCGAAGTGGATCGCGACCTGCCGCGCGCGGCCACGCTGACTCGCCCGCATGGAGGCGAGACGGCGCGGCGCGACGAACCGGGCCCGTCCTAGCCGACGAGCAGCCCCTGAGCGAAGCCGATCTCGTAGACGACGTACACGCCCAGCGCGCAGCTGAAGGCGCCAAACAGCGCAGTCGTGGCGTTGTGCAGCCAGCCCAGACGCGCGGAAAGCCGGAGCGGAACCGCGATCGCAACCGAAAGCAGGGCCATGCCGGCGATCGAGCCGGCACCGAACAGTGCGATATAGACCAGTCCGGTAGTCCAGGTCGGCACGGTCTGCAGGCTCAGCAGCACCAGCGCGGCCGACCCTGCAAGGCCATGCATGGTGCCGACAGCCAGCGCGCGCAGCGGCAGCCCGTGCGGGTGGTCGTGCTTCGTCTCGGCATGGCTCTGCGCGCCCGTCGCGTCGTGCACCTCCGCTTCGGTGTGGCGGTGTGCGTGTACGTGCGCGATGTCCGCGCCGTGGCGATGCACGTGAAAGTGGATCCGGTTGCGCACGACCCGGCGCAGCACGTCGGCACCGAGCGCGATCAACATCAGCCCGACGCAGAATTCCAGCGCCTGCTCGAGATTGGGTGGAATCGCGCGGCCGAGAGCGAGCACGATGCCGCCGAACAGCAGCAGCGTGAGCGTATGACCGAGTCCCCAGGCGACGCCCTGCACCACGGTCTGGGCGTAGTTCGTCTGCCGCGTCACGAGCGTCGCGACCGCGGCAAGATGGTCGGCCTCGGTCGCGTGCTTCATCCCGAGCAGGAAGCCGAACAGAAGGATCGAGAACGTCGTCATGATGCGGCCGCCGCCGTGCGCGTGCCGGCGACGCATTCGCGCAGGAACGCGTACCAGGCCTGCATGCCGGTGCCGGTCTGCGCGGAGACGCACAGCACGCGCAGCGCCGGATTGACCTCGCGCGCGTACCCGATGCAGCGCTCGAGATCGAAGCGCAGGTACGGCAGCAGATCGATCTTGTTCACCAGCATCACGTCGCTGGCGCGGAACATGTGCGGATATTTGAGCGGCTTGTCCTCGCCCTCGGTGACGGCGAGCATGACCACCTTGGCCCGCTCGCCTAGATCGAACAGCGCGGGGCAGACCAGGTTGCCGACGTTTTCGATCAGCACCATCGAGCCCGGACGCGGGTCGAGTTGCTGCAGGCCGTGCGCGAGCATGTCGGCTTCCAGGTGACATCCGGTCCCGGTGTTGATCTGCACCACTGGGCACCCGGCGGCGCGAATGCGCTCGGCGTCGTTGAGCGTCGCCTGATCGCCTTCGATCACGCCGATCGCCAGTTCCTGGCGCAGGTCGCGCAGCGTTCGCTCGAGCAGGGTCGTCTTGCCGGAGCCGGGCGCGCTCAGCAGGTTCAGCGCCACGACGTTGCGCCCGGCGAGCCAGCCGCGGTTGCGCTCGGCCAGGCGCTGGTTCTTCGCCAGGATCTGCTGTTCGAGCGTCACGGTGGTCGCGTGCGCCGGCGGCGCGTGACCGTGGCCGTGGTCGTGCAGGTGACCATGACCGTGCCCGTGGGCGGGGTCGTGCGCATGCGAATGCGCGGTTCCGTCCGCATGCATGTGGAAGTGCGGGTCGTCGCCGCCGTGCGCATGCGGGTGCTCTTCGCCACGGTCGTGCTGGTGCGAACGAGGCTGCGCCGGGGGCTCAACCGACACCGGGCCGCGCGTGACCGAGTACTGCCGGCCGGTAGCCGGATCGGTGTAGACGACCTGGTCGGTTTCCGAGCAACCGCACGTGGTGCACATCAGACCACCTCCATTTCCCTGACCTTCAACTCATCGCCGGACACCATCTGCAGGTCGGCGCTGCCGCACGCGCAGCGACCCAAGAGCGTCTGCAACTCGACGTCGCCGCCGCAGGCGCGGCAGCGCGCGCGCCCGGGCGTTTCGACGATCTCGAGACGCGCGCCTTCGACCGGAGTGCCCTGGGCGCAGATGTCGAAGCAGAAGCGCACCGCGTCGGACATCACGCCCGAAAGGCGGCCGATCACCAGCGTCACGCTCTGCACGCGCGCGCCGTTGGCCCGCTCGGAGCAGATGGCGACGACGCTGCGCGTGATGCCGAGTTCGTGCATGCGCGCTCTCCGCTCAACAGATGCGTGGCAGCTGCTCGCCGACCAGCATGTCGACGATGCGCTCGCCGCCGAATCCGGTGTGCAGGATGACGGTCTCGCGGGGCGCCTCGGTCACCCCGCCGATCACCGCCGTTTGCCGGCCTGCCGGGTGCTGCCGCATCGCCGCCACCAGCCGCTCGGCATCGGTCGCCGCGACCACCGCGACCAGCTTGCCCTCGTTGGCGAGATACAGCGGATCCAGCCCGAGGATCTCGCAGGCGCCCCGCACCTCGGCGCGCAGCGGCAGCGCGGTCTCGTCGAGGTGGATGCAAACGCCCGAGCTGCGCGCGAATTCGTTCACCACCGTCGCCACGCCGCCGCGCGTCGCGTCGCGCAGGCAACGGATGTCGGCGCCGGTCGCGAGCATGGTTGCGACCAGGTCCGCGAGCGGCTGGCAGTCGCTTGCAAGGTCGGCCTGCAGCGCGAGCTGGCCGCGCGCGACCAGGATTGCCGCACCGTGGTCGCCCACGCTGCCGTTGATGACCACGACATCGCCGGCCCGGGCGGCGCTGGCGGAAACCGCCACGCCGCGCGGCACCACGCCGATGCCGGCGGTGTTGATGAAGACCTTGTCGGCGGCGCCGCGCCCGACCACCTTGGTGTCGCCGGTGACGATCTGCACCCGCGCGGCGGCGGCCGCGCGGCGCATGCTATCGGCGATCCGCCGCAACGCATCGACCGCCAGCCCCTCTTCCAGCACCATGCCGCAGGAGAGGAACAGCGGCACCGCACCGCTCATGGCGAGGTCGTTGACGGTGCCGTTGACCGCGAGCGTGCCAATGTCACCGCCGGGGAAGAACAGCGGATCGACGACGTAGCTGTCGGTCGTGAACGCGAGGCGGTCGCCGCGGTCGAGCAGCGACGCGAGGGGAACCACCGCCTGGTCTTCGAGCGGCGCGAGCAGCGGATTGTCGAAGGCGCTGACGAACACGTCCTCGATCAGCGTGCGCATCGCGCGCCCGCCGCCGCCGTGCGCGAGATTGATCGTCGCATCGAGCACGCGCGCGCGCCTGCGCTCGTTTTCCACGCGGGGCAGGTCCTTGGCCGCGGCCTGGTCGTTCATGCGTCGATCCGTTCCGGTGCCACGGCGCGTCGCGTCAGGCGCGAGGCATCGATGCGCTGGTAGGTGAAGTACGCTGCACACGCCCCCTCGCTCGAAACCATGAGCGATCCGAGCGGCGTCTCGGGCGTGCATGCTCTGCCGAAGACCTTGCACTGGTGCGGCTTGATGACGCCCTTCAATACCTCGCCGCACTGGCACGACTTCGGATCGGCGATCTTCAGGTTGGGCACCGCGAACCTGCGCTCGGCGTCGAAGGCCGCGAAGGACGGCCGCAGCCGGACGCCCGAATAGTCGATCGATCCGAGGCCGCGCCATTCGAAGAACTCGCGCAGTTCGAACACCTCCTGGATTGCCGCCAGCGCCTGCGGGTTGCCGCGCTCCGGCACGATGCGCCCGTACTGGTTCTCGACCTCGCAGCGCCCCTCGGCGAGCTGCTTGAGCACCATCCAGAGCGCCTGCAACACGTCGAGCGGCTCGAAGCCCGCGATCACGAGCGGACGGCGGTAGTGCCGGGCGATGAATGCGAAAGGCCGCATGCCGATCACCATGCTCACGTGACCGGGGCCGAGGAAGCCGTCGAGGTGCATGTCGGGCGAATCGAGGATCGCCTTGATCGTCGGGATGATCGTGATGTGATTGCAGAACAGCGAGAAGTTGCGGACACCTTCCGCCTGGGCCTGCAGTACCGTGAGCGCGGTGCTCGGCATGGTGGTCTCGAAGCCGAGGGCAAAGAACACCACCTCGCGGTCCGGATGCGCCCGCGCCAGCTCGAGCGCGTCGAGCGGCGAATAGACCATGCGGATGTCCGCCCCGTCGGCCTGCGCGCGCAGCAGGCTCTTCTTCGAACCGGGCACCCGCATCGCGTCGCCGAACGTCGTGAAGATCATCTGCGGCTGCTCGGCCAGGGCGACACAATCGTCGACGCGGCCCATCGGCAGCACACAGACCGGGCAGCCCGGGCCGTGCACGAATTCCACCGCGTCCGGCAGCAGTTGCTGGATGCCGTAGCGGAAGATCGCATGCGTGTGCCCGCCGCAGACTTCCATGATCTGCAGCGGACGCGTGCGTGAGCGTTCGAGGCGCGCCAGCAGTGCGCGGACCTGCGCGACGAGGTGACGCGCCTTGGCCGGATCGCGGAATTCGTCGACGTACTTCACGCGCTGCTCCTCCGCTCGAGGTCGCCCCGCGCATCGGCGAGCAGCGTGTGCACGAGGTCCCACAGGATGTGATAGATGGCGACGTGCGTCTCCTGGATGCGGTGGATGCTGTCGCTTTCCACCACCAGGCAGAAGTCGACCCTCCCGCTGCGTGCCATCGCGCCGCCGTCGTGGCCCGCGAGGCCGATCGTGAGCAGGCCCATTTCCTTCGCCTTGTCGAAGGCCGCGAGCAGATTCTCCGAGTTGCCGCTCGTCGAAACACCGATCAGCCCGTCGCCACGCCGTGCGAGCGCGATCAGCGGGCGGACGAAGACGTGGGCGACGCCGACGTCGTTGCTCACCGCGGTCAGCAGCGCGGTGTCGGCGGCGAGGTTGACGGCGGTCAGCGCCGGGCGGCCGGCGGTGACGGGATGGAGGAATTCCACGGCGATGTGCGAGGCGTCGCAGCTCGAGCCGCCATTGCCCATCGTGAACAGGCGCCCGCCGCGCCGGTAGACGCCGGCAAGCGCGTGCGCCACGCTCACGACGGCCGCGCCGTGGCGCTCGAAGAAATGGCGCTTGGTGTCGGCGCTGTCGCGCGCCTTCTGCTGCACCGATTCCAGCAGCGCGCGGTCGAGCTGCTGCGCGTCCGGTGCCTGGCCGTGCAGGAACGGATAGAGCGACTGCAGCGCCGGGTGCTCGTTCATGATCAGGCCCGGCCCGCCCCGGCCGACGCACGCATCGCTTCGATCTCCTGCTGGGCTTCGCCGAGTTCGCTCAGAAGTTCGAGCGTGCGCGCCGCCTCTTCCTCGTCGATGCGGCTCATCGCGAAGCCGACGTGCACCAGCACCCAAGCGCCGACGCAGGCAGCGGGCGGATGCGCCTCGTCGACGATGCACGCGATGTTCACCGTGCGCCGCACGCCGCTCACCTCGACCACGGCGAGCTTGCGCACGGGGTCGCTGACCTCGACGATGCGCCCCGGAATGCCTAGACACATGGCGGTCTCCGTTCCTTGTTTTTGTCCTGCGCGAGCAGGCGCGCCGCCACCACGGCGGCCTGCCCGAGCGCGAGGCCGCCGTCGTTGGCGGGCACCTCGCGATGGATCAATACGCGAAATCCATCGGCCGCGAGGCGCCCGGCGACCAGCTCGAGCAGGAGTTTGTTCTGGAACACGCCGCCGGAGAGCGCCACCGTCCCGATCGGCGCGGCATCGCCGCCCACGTGCGCCACCTTGGCGGCCAAGCGGGCGATCACGGCCGCCAGCCCCTTGTGGAAGCGCGCGGAGATCACCTGCGCCGGCGTTCCGAGCACGAGGTCGCCGAGCAACGCCTGCCACATCGCCAGCGGCTCGACGTAAGGCAGCCCGCCTTGCTTCAGGTGCGGAATGCCGAAGGGATACGCCGATTCCTTGCCCGCGTCGGCCAGCGTCGCCGCGTCCGCCATCGCTTCGAACTCGATCGCTGCCTCGCCCTCGTAGCCCGCGCACGCGCGGCAGACACCCGCCGCGGCGGCTGCCGCGTCGAACAGCCGCCCGCACGAACTCGCCAGCGGACTGTTGATGCCCTGGCCCAGCATGCGGTCGAGCACCCCGCGCGGCTTGGCGGCGAGAAATTCGTGCAACTCGAGACCGGCGAAGTGCATCGTGAAGCGGGGCCAGCCGAGTTCTGCCATCAAGTGCGCGTAGGTGTTGCGCCAGGGCTCGCGTATCGCCTGCTCGCCGCCCAGCATCGCCACCGGCTTGAAGGTGCCGGCACGCTTGAACTCGCGATAGTCGGCGATCAGGAATTCGCCGCCCCAGAACGTGCCGTCGGTGCCGTAGCCGAGTCCGTCGAGCGCGACGCCCACGACCGGCTCCGCATCGAGCGCAACGCCGTTGTCGGCAAGGCACGCGGCGACATGCGCGTGGTGGTGCTGCACGTCGAAGCAAGGCAATCGTTCACGCTGGCCGATCTCGCGGCCGAACTTGGTGGGCAGATAGTCCGGATGGCTGTCGACTGCGACCGCGGACGGCGCGAATTCGAACAGGCGCCGGTAGTCGTCGAGCGCGCGGCGATAGTCCGCGTGCGCGCGCGCGTCGGCGAGATCGCCGATGTGATGCGAGAGGATGGCCGCGCCGTCGCGCAGCAGGCAGAACGTGTTCTTGAGCTCGCCGCCGAGCGCGAGCACCGCAGGCGCGCGCTCGAAGCCCGGCGGCATGGCGACCGGCGCCGGAGCGTATCCGCGCGCCCGGCGCAGAACGCGTGCCTCGCCCGCCATCACCCGCACGACCGAATCGTCGACGCGGCGCGCGATCGGCCGGTCGTGGCGCAGGAAGTACGTCGCAATGGTGCCGAGCCGGGCGTAGGCGTCCGCGTCGTCGATGCACTGCGGTTCCTCGGCGAGATTGCCGCTGGTCAGCACGATCGGCCGGTGCATCCGGCGCAGCATCAGGTGGTGCAACGGCGTGTTCGGCAGCATGAAGCCGAGCGTGTGCAGGCCCGGCGCTACGGCGGGCGCGACACGCGCGTCGCTCGTCGCGTCCATCACCACGATGGGCGCCGCCGGACTTTGCAACAGGACCCGTTCGAGCGCGCCGACCCGGCAGTAGCGCGCCACCACATCGAGATCGCGCGCCATCAGCGCGAACGGCTTGCTCTCGCGGCGCTTGCGCGCGCGCAGGCGCGCCACGGCTTCGGCGTTGGTGGCGTCGCACGCGAGCTGGAAGCCGCCGATTCCCTTGACGGCGACGATCTCGCCCCGTAGCAGGAGCGTGCAGGCCGCATCGGGCGCGTCGAGCATCGTCAGCGTGTCGAG
The DNA here is from genome assembly GCA_035502095.1 of Burkholderiaceae bacterium. GTDB lineage: Bacteria > Pseudomonadota > Gammaproteobacteria > Burkholderiales > Burkholderiaceae_F > JAKANT01. Next base: position 337,511 of record DATJUX010000043.1, on the reverse strand, counting down.
CGCGATCGCGGCGCGATCGGAGCGCTCGAGCGCGACCCGCGGCCCGCAGGCGAAACAGGCGATCGGCTGGGCGTGGAAGCGCCGATCCTCGGGCGTGCCGTATTCGGCGGCGCAGGCAGCGCACAGCGCGAAACCGCGCATGGTCGTGGCGGCCCGGTCGTACGGAATCGAGGTGACGATCGACAGGCGCGGCCCGCAACGGGTGCAATTGGCAAACGGGTAGCGATACCGCCGGGCGAAGCGCTCGAGGATCTCGTCGAGGCACGCGGCGCACGTCGCCGCGTCGGGCACCACGCCGGTCCGCGCCGCACTCGGCGTGCTGGCGCGGATGCCGAAGCCTGCGAAATCGGGCGGTGCGATCGGCGCGCGCTCGATCAGGTCGACGCGTGCAAGCGGCGGCGCTTCGTCGCGGAGCGCACGCACGAACGCCTCGACCTCCTCCGTAACGCCGCTGACCTGGATATCGACGCCCGCGCCATCGTTGGCGACCCATCCGCGCAGGTTGTGGCGCTGCGCCAGGCGCCACACCGTCGGCCGGAAGCCGACGCCCTGGACAAGACCGCGCACGCGGATGTGTTCCGCGTGCTCGGTGGCGCGGGGCGCAGGAACGAGCGGCGCCTCGCCCGCCAGCTCGTGCTCGGGCGCAAGGCCCAGCCTCACTCGCTGAACCGCAGCCATCAGCTCACGCCTCCAAACGCCCTGCACCCGCTCCGTCACCGCGCGCACCGCGCAGGCACCGCGATGATCGGGCCGAACATCGCGCCCATCAACGAATGCAAGGTCGCGCCCGAGATCCTTGCCGGCGAGTCGCAGCCCGCCAGCGCCCCGGCGAGCGTGGCCAGCGTCAATGCCCTCGCCGCCCGAATCGCCACCGTAACAGCAATAAGTTGCCCGCGGGCCAGTTGTTGCGCAATGACTTGGGTCAAGAGCCCTCCTCGGGGTAAGCGACACGGTTCGATTTCTTTCGAGACGCGAGGCTCCGGTCGAAGGTCGTCGTGAGGCACGCGATTCAGCATAGGAGTTCGAAAATCCGCCTGTCCATCTTCAAATCGAACTGCAAGGAAAGTTTGCAGTCTCGCGCGGCACCGGCCCCAGCACCGGCGTGAGCACGGCGCAGCGAAGCGATGGTCTCGACGCCGGCAAGGATATTTCGCGCAGGTCGCGCGCGAGAGGTACAGGTTGCCGCGCGCGAACGTCGCCGGCGCCCGCGTCAGCCGGCGTAGGCATCGATCACGCTGCCGAGTTCCGCCGCCACGCGGCGCGCGGCATCCTGCACTGCGGGGCTCAGTTCGAGACCGAAGCCGACGTTGCCAGCCTCGATGAGATAGACCGTGACGTCGGTCGGAAAGTCTTCGCGGAAGATCATGCGGCCGGCCATCAAAGCGTGATCCCAGCGAAAGTCGTGCAGCGTCAGGGTCGGTTGCCGCTCGGCGACGAGCTCGGCGCCGGGAACCCGGATGATCGTGCCGGGTTCGGCGCCAGTCCGTGCGGCGTCGACGATGATCAGGTGGCGCGCGCCGCGCGCCTGGAACATGACGTCGATGCCAGCTGTACCCGCATCGAACACGCGCACGTCGCCGCGCGGATGCTCGCGCAGGCGAGCGAGCAGCGCCTGGGCGACGACCACCCCGGCGCCGTCGTCGCACCGGTTGGAATTGCCGCAGCCGATGACGGTCAGCATCGCGCCGCCAGTGTCTCCTTTCCCTGGATCCGCCACAAGCGGTACGACCGGTCGGTTCGACCGGCAGCATGGCAGCGGCTCATGCAGCGGTTGCTTGAGATTCACCCAGTCCGGCTCAGGTGGGTCCCGGTCGGCCGGATCCACCCCCGCGGGCGCGGTGGTGCGAGTGCCTGGAACAGCTTGCCGAGCGCTTCGTGCCACTCGACGGTTTCCATGTTCACGTTACGCAGGTCGCGCATCGCCGCGAGCGGCGAAGCGAACACCGAGACCGGCTGCAGCCCCAAGGGCGCCGGCCGAGCCGGGTCTCGAACCCGGTGGACTCAGACGCGTGGCGCTGTAAGGGCAGCGCAAGCATGTAAAACAGGCGACACCGAGTCGTCACGGCCCGTCTCTAGCTTCGCGCACCTCGTCACGTGGCGAGAGATGGAGAGGTGAAATGACCGAGCGCTTTCGTTACACCCCGATCGCACTGGCACTGTGCGGCGCTTTCTGCACCGGCGGCGCACTCGCAGAGGGCGATCGCGGCGACCACCCGACCACATCCCCGATCAAGCACGTGATCGTGCTGATCGGCGAGAACCGGACCTTCGACAATGTCTACGGGACCTACGTGCCGCGCAAGGGGGAGCAGATATCCAATCTGCTGTCGCGGGGCATCGTTCGCAGCGACGGCTCGCCGGGCGCCAATGCGAGCCTCGCCATGCAGTCGGTCCTGAAGACCGTACCGACCGACTATTTCATTCACCAGCCAGCGTCCAACAAGGTTCCGTACACGACGCTGCCGCCACCGAACACCGAGTACATCCCGGCCGTCGGCGTGACGCTGGCCCAGATCACGCAAGCTCCTGGAGCCGCGGCTGCACCCTTCGATGCGAAGACGTTCACCCTCGCGCAACTGCACCAGGTTTCCCCGGTGCTTCCGTTCAAGGACCTGCCATTGCTGACCACCGGCGGCACGGGCCTCGCCATCTGCAACATCTCGTCGACCGAGACGTGGCCGACGTTTCCGCCGCAAGGCTGCTTCGAAACCGACACCCGGGTGGCGAACTTCGCCGCGTTGCCGAACACCGTGTTCCCGATCAAGGGCGACAAGCTGCCCTACGACAGCTACACGGGCGACATGGTCCATCGCTTCTATCAGATGTGGCAGCAATCCGACTGCAGCGCGCAGAACGCCACCGTGGCCAATCCGAGCGGCTGCATGAACGACCTCTATCCCTACGTCGGCGTGGCGCGCAACGACGGCTCCGGCAGCAACGCGATGGGCTTCTATGACGTCGAACACGGCGACGCGCCGGTCGTCAAGCGCCTGGCCGACGAATACACGATGAGCGACAACTTCCACCAGTCGGTCATGGGCGGGACCATGGTCCAGCACATGATGCTCGGCACCGGCGACGTGATGCGCTGGCAGACCTACAAGAACAACGCCGGCGTGGTGCTCTCGCAGCCACCGGCCAGCGTGGTCGCCAATCCGACGCCGGCGAGCGCGACCACGATCGCATTCACCGCGGACAAGGGATGGACCGCGTGCGGCGGTGCCGCCCCGTGGGCGGGCACGATCGAAAGCTATCTCGCGACGCTGCCCTGGCGCCCCGACAAGACGCCGATTCAATGCGAGAGCGGCAACTTCTACCAGATCAACAACATCCGGCCCGGGTTCAAGGCCAACGGCGACATCGACGACGGCGGGATTACGTCGGGTTCGCTCGTGCCGCCGTCGTCGATCAGAACCATCGGCGACGCGCTGAACGAGAAGCACATCACCTGGGCCTACTACGGCGGCGGCTACGACGCGGCGGTGCGCGTCGCCGACGGCTCGACCGATCCGATCGACCTCATGATCGGAACCGGTGGCGATTTCTACTGCGACATCTGCAACCCGTTCCAGTACGCCACCTCGATCATGGGCGATCCGGCCCAGCGTCAGGCCCATATCAAGGACGCGATCGACTTCTTCAGCGACCTCGAGCAGGGCCGCCTGCCATCGGTGGCGTACGTGAAGCCGGACAGCTTCGACGACGGGCACCCGGCCAGTTCCAAACTCGAGCTGTTCGAGGCGCTGGTCGCCCGCATCCACGGCGAGCTCAAGACGCGTCCGGCGCTCTTCGAGGAGACGGTGTTCTTCATCGTCTTCGACGAGGGCGGAGGGTACTGGGATTCAGGCTTCTTCGCGCCGATCGACTTCTTCGGCGATGGCCCGCGCATCCCGTTCATCGCGGTCTCGCCCCATGCGCGCGGCGGCCGGATCGTGCACACCTACGCCGATCACGCCTCGATCCTGAAGTTCATCGAGCGCAACTGGGACCTCAAGCCGCTCACCGAGCGCAGCCGGGACAATCTGCCCAACCCGGTGCAGCACGCGTCGAATCCTTACGTGCCGCTCAACCTGCCGGCGATCGGCGACCTGTTCGACATGTTCGACTTCGAGCACAAGTAGCGCGTCTGCGCCCCTCTCCCCGGGCGGGGGAGGGGCGCATGAGAGGTGCGGTCGCGGATCCGCTCCTCGGGAAACAAAGCGATTTAGAACAGCCCGGCGATCCGGGTGCCGATCGGCGTGCCGAGGCCGGTGCACGCGTCCCAGCCGGTCGAACTCAGAAAGTCACCGTTGTTGCCCTGAGTGATGTCGTGCAGGGCCGATCGGTTCTGATAGAGCGTCGGATTGATGAAACCGATCGGACTGCCCTTGCTGGCGTTGATGCGCGCAACCAGGGCGGCCCATAGCGGCGCCACCGCGCTGGTCCCGCCGAAGACGGTCTCGCTGCCGTCCACGCGAACGTGATAGCCGGTCTGCGGATCCGCATCGCCGGCAACGTCCGGCACGCCGCGGTTGGCGAGGGCAGCCGTGGAATTGTTCGAGCGCGTCGTCTTCAGGCCCGACTGCCAGCTCGGAAGCGCGAAGAAGGTGCTGATACCGCCGCCGCTCGCGCCCCCGTTGGCGCCATCGTTCCAGACGGTCTCGGCGGCGATCGCACTGCCGGACGCCTTCAGCGACGTGCCGCCGCAAGCGAGGACATGCGGGCTGGAGGCCGGGAAGTCGACATGGTCGGCGCCGTCCGCGACCCCGTCGCTGGAACCGCTGTCACCCGATGCCACGCAGACCGTGATGCCCATCAGGACCGCGTTCTGGAACGCCTGGTCGTATGCGGTCATCGACTGCGCCGTCCAGGTCGATTCCGGACCGCCCCAACTGATCGAGATGACCGACGGCTTGTGGGTCTCGTCGTGAATCGCCGTCGTGATCGCATCGAGGAAGCCCGCATCGGTGTTGGGCGCAAAGTAGACGACGATGTTCGCGCCCGGTGCGATCGACCCGGCCACCTCGATGTCGAGCATCACCTCGCCATCCGGTCCGTTGGGGCTTCCGGTCGGCCGGTTCTTCGCGTGATCGACCGCCACCGCCACGACCTTCGGCTTCGCGACGCCGACTTCGGAGAAATACTTCGTCAGGTCGGTCGTCCGGTAGCCGCCGCCGAGTTCGATGATGGCGATTGCTTCCCCGGCGCCGGTCCCGGCTGGGTAGCTATACAGCTGCGCGAGTTGCGTCGGATTGAACGTGCCCGCGGGCGCCTTCGCGGTTGCGTGCGGCCGAAAATGAGGCCGTGCGACCGGCCGGTCATCCAGTCCCAGCACGCCCTCGACCATGGGCGCGAGTTCCGCGGGCAGCAGGATCGGTCCGGTCCGGCCGCGGTAAGTGCCATCGTCGTGTTCGAACTGCTCGAGATCGACGCCGAATGCCGCATTGAACTTGGCGACCGTCCCCGATAGCACGACCGAACGCCGCGCGGCGTCCTCGTGAACGACGTGCAGGTCGAAGTCGTGCGCGAAGCGCCGCACGGCAGCCAGATCCGCCGGCGAGGCGCCGTGTCGTTGCGCGAACTCCGCGCGGCTGAGGCGCTTCGCGGATGGATCGCGCGCGGCGATTTTTGCGACGTGTTCCTGCAATTGATCGGCGGCATTCCGGCGCAGCAGCACCGTCACTTCGAAGCGTTCATTCGGATCCGCCTTGCCGACTGATCGCGCACCGGGCAGCGACGTCCGTTCGCTGCCTTTCAACGCATGGCGTGCCATAAGTTCCTCCAGGCTGCCGAGCAAAGTCGAAAAACGAGGCCGAGCATCGTGCCACCACGCGCATGGCGCGTGTACCCGCTCGTCTGGTCGCCGAAAGATTCCCGTCAGGCGGAAGTCAGTCGGGCACCTCGCGCAATGAAGGGACTTGCGCCCAGCGCCGCAGAGAAAACGGACGCCCGCGACCCCGGCTGCCGGCAGGCCGTCACTTCTGATTCGAGCCGCTCTTCAGGCTCTTGATCGCTTCCTGCCGCTCCTGCAGGCTGTCCTCGATCAGCTCGTAGGCCACGTAGTACTTGTAGATGTTGGCCACGTACGTCACGGTCTCGTGGCCGATCTTCTCTTCGGCGATGTACTCGACGTTGTGAAACCACACGTTCGGATCGAGACCGCGCTTCGCCGCCTCCTTGCGCAGTTGCGCGACCCGCCCCGGGCCGCAGTTGTAGGCCGCGAAGGCGAACAACGCCTTGTCCAGCCTGGTCATCGGCTCGTTCCCGTAGAACCGGTCGATCATGAAGCGCATGTATTTCACGCCGGCATGGATATTCGCTTCCGCCTGCGTGATGTCGCCGACGTTCATGTCCTGGCCCGTGGCGGGCATCACCTGCATCACGCCGATGGCACCCACGGGGCTGCGTGCCTCCTGGTTGAGCCTTGACTCCTGATACCCCTGCGCCGCCATGAGCAGCCAGTCCACGTCGTAACGATCCCCGTACTTGCGGAACAGGTCGACCAGCGCAAGGAACTTCTTGCGCTCCGCATCCGAGGCCGCGTTCTTCACATGGCCGAGGCGCTGGAAGTAGCGGGTGAGGATCTGCTGGCGCTCGTCGGCGAGGTGCCCGGTCGTCAGCGCGGCCACGGTCCGATCGAGGAACGCCTTGAGCTGCGGGCTGTCCTTGCGGATCGCCCATCCGATATCTCCTTCGGTGTTCACCGCGATCGCGTCGTGCACCTTGATCTTCGGAAACACCTTCTTCCAGAAGTCGGCGATGTGCTTGTCCACGACGAGCATCGGAACGAGCCCGGCGTTCAGCATCTCGATCAGGTCCTCGTCCTCGAGTTCGTCCGGTGCTTCCTTGAGCCTGACCGGGGGCTTGTTCTCCGCCGCGAAACGCTGGTTCAGCGCGACGAGGCTCTCGTAGTAGCTCGAGGACTTGCGAACGAACACCTCCTTCCCGGCAAGATCGTCGAGCGTCGACACCGCAGGCGATGCAGGGCCGGTGAGCACCAGTTCGCTGACGTTGGTCGTGTGCGGTGTCGAGAAGTCCACGAGTTCCTGGCGCCGCGGGGTGATGCTCAGGTTCGCCGCCGCGATATCGCCCTTGCCCGCCACCAAGGCCGAAAAGATCTCGTCGCGGCCGACCGGGATGAAGAAGAATTGCACCTTCAGGTGCTTGCGCGTCGCCTTCTTCTCGCGCTTGAGCTGATTCTCGAGCTCCTTCTCGACCAGCTGGAACGTGTCGTAGGTGGCGCCGCGTTGCCGCCCCTTGTCGTTGAAATAGAAGGTCTTGCTCGGCACCACCAGCACGCGCACGATGCGGCGCTCGACCATCGCATCGAGGTCGCCGCTCCAAGGCTCCATGATCGTGCGCGGATCGATCGTCAGGTCCTCGCGCGGCGCCTTGGCCGGCTTGGCGGCCGGCGTGGTGCCCTGTGCCCAGCCCAAGGCGGCCCACGCCAGCAACGCCAATGCAAGCGCGCTTCGCAAGATGCGACGCCGCAAGTCGTGCATGGTGTGTCTCCCCTTACTCCCGCGATGGCGTAGCCGTCTTCGCTCGAAGCCAGGCGGCCGGGCCCTCGACCTTGTTCGTTCGCGCTCTTTGGCCGCGAGGCGGTCCAATGTTGGCCAAGAACCGCGGGACTGTCCAGCGCCGTCGCCGCGGCGGGCGTTGCGTCGGTCGACGCTCGCGCGGCTGCTCAGCGTCGCTCGTTTGCTGCGGCCTGGCTCGCGGCCGATGACCCGCCAATGCCCTGCACGTCGGGAATTCGCGCGAGTTCGCGGTCGTCGCGCAGTGCGTAGACACGCTCGATCGTCCGATCGAGAAGGTCGATCTCGACATTCAGCGAATCGTGGCGGCGGGCGGGGAGCGACCGCACGAGGTTCTCGAGCATTGCGCGCATGCGCCGGGCGATCTGAACCTGCGCCGCGCCGCACGCACGTATTTCGGTGCACGCGACACGCAGGTAGTCCTCCCAGTCCGGCGTGCGCAAGATCATGCGCGCTGTGCCGCCCTCGTCGTGGACGACCTCGCCCCGCAGCTGCCGCATACCGACCATGCGCAGCAGCCGGTGAATCTGGTCGATCGCGAGGACGGCGGTCGTGGGATCGTTGATGGCGGAGAGCGCCTTGATCGCGCTGTCGACCAGGATGCGGAACGCGAACATCGGATCCTGCTCGAGCGTTCGCTCCACGCCGATCGCCACCGTGGCACGCAGGCTGCGCTCGTCGATTCCCGCCGCAGCACCGTAGAGTGCGAACAGCGGTTGGTCCGCCGCGACGAAGTCGCCGATTTGCGGCAGGAATTCGACCATGCCCCCGCGGCGGCGCGAGCGCCACGACCGCGGCAAGATCGACCGCGAGCACGACGCCCGCCTTGCCCTCGTGCCTGACGGCGCGCCACATGGTGCCCAGGTCCAGCTTCGGCGGCGCCGCCTCGGCGACCGTCGCCGAAGCGTTGCCGTACACGGAACGAATCACTTCGACACCGCGGTCGCCGATGTTCGCGACGATGCTCACCGGACGCAGAAGGCGCACGGCGTAGTCGATGAGAAACAGGAAATTGACGATGGCGGCGCTGCCGAGCAGCACGGTTGCTGCCGCGACGAGCTGCTCGACGGACTTGGGTGATGACGGGTCGAGTCGGTTGAGCGCCATCACGCTGAAGACCAGCGCGAACACGAACATGCCGACGCTGTAGCGCACGACGTTGTTGCGCAGGAGAGTCGTGGCGATGATGCGCGGGGCGAGCTGGCCGCCCGCCACCTGGATCGCCACGAGCAGGGAGCCGAAGGTGAACACGAGAAACGAAAGAGCGAACGTAATCACCGTCTGGTAAACAACCTGAGCGCCCGGCGGTGGGAAATCGACGAACCGCCAGTCCAGCCACGCATCGAGGCGGCGCAGCAGCGGCACGGTCAGGAGCACGAGCGCGATCGCGCTGATCGGGACCGTCCACAGCGCGGACTTGAGGTAGCTCGTGACCCGGTACAGGCGGCCCCACGTGACCTTGCGCTTCACGTAGCGTCGCAGCTGGCGTCGCCGCAGCCCGACGCGCACGACGATGCGTTTCCAGGCGCGCCGTGCCGAGGGATTGCTCATCGCGACGCGTCGCGCTTCGTCACGCGTTCCGATTCGCCGGCTGCGCAGTCTCCTGCAGCGGCAGGTCGGGCAGCGCCGGCGCGGGCGGAAGACCGGTCACCCGCAGGATCTCCTGCTCGTTGAGGGTCTCGCGCACGAGCAGCGCCTGTACCAGCGCGTCGAGCTGTGGGCGGTGCTTCTGCAACAGGCGCCTTGCCTGCTCGTGGCTTGCATCGATGATGGTCTGCACCTCGGAATCGACGATGCGGGCGGTCTCGTCGCTGAAGGGCCTTTCGCTGCCGTAGCCGAGCGCGCCGCCGAGATACGGATTCTGGCGCGGGGCGAGCTGCACCATGCCCAGCTTGTCGCTCATGCCCCAGCGCGTGACCATGCCGCGCGCGATCTGCGTGGCCTGCTCGATGTCGCTTTCGGCGCCGGTCGTACGCGTGCCATACACGATCTCCTCCGCGGCGCGCCCGCCGAGCATGCCGACGATGCGCGCGCGCAGGTACGCCTCCGGATAGTTGTAGCGGTCGGTCTGCGGCCGCTGGTACGTGACGCCGAGGGCCTGGCCGCGCGGGACGATCGAAACCCGGTGCACCGGATCGGCGCCCGGCACAACGAGGCCGAGGATCGCGTGGCCGCCCTCGTGATAGGCGATGCGCTCGCGGTCCGCCTGCGTGAGCAGCAGCGGACGCTCGGGGCCGAGCACGATCTTTTCCAGCGCATCGAGGAAGTCGTTCTGCCGCACCTCGTTCTGCGCGCGGCGCGCCGCGAGCAGCGCCGACTCGTTGACGAGGTTCTTCAGGTCGGCGCCGGACAGTCCCGGCGTGGCTTCGGCGACGTTGCCCAGGTCGACATCGGCGCCGAGGGGAACCTTGCGCGTGTGCACTTTAAGGATCGCCTGGCGGCCCACCTTGTCCGGAAGATTGACGACAACGCGGCGGTCGAAACGGCCCGGGCGCAGCAGCGCGCGGTCGAGCAGGTCCGGCTGGTTGGTCGCGCCGAGCACGATGACGCCCTCGCGCCCGGTGAAGCCGTCCATCTCGGTGAGGATCTGGTTCAGAGTCTGCTCCTGTTCGCTCGAGCCGCCGATCGCCACCGGCCCGCGCGCCCGGCCGATCGCGTCGATCTCGTCGATGAACACGATGGCAGGCGCGCTTTCGCGCGCCTGCTTGAACAGGTCGCGCACGCGTGCCGCGCCGACACCGACGATCATCTCGACGAACTCGGATGCGCTCATCGAAAAGAACGGCACGCCCGCCTCGCCGGCCACGGCGCGCGCGAGCAGCGTCTTGCCGGTGCCGGGCGCGCCGACCAGCAGCACGCCCTTGGGCGCCGTGCCGCCCAGGCGGGTGTACTTGGCCGGATCCCTCAGGAAGTCCACGACCTCGACCAGCTCGTTCTTGGCTTCATCGATGCCCGCGACATCGTCGAACGTGACTTTCGCCTGCCCTTCCTGGTCGTAGCGACGCGCCTTGCTCCGGCCGATGCCCATCAACGCACCGCCCAGGCCCCCGCCCTGCGTCGCGCGCCGATACATCCACACGTAGAAGCCGATGATCAGGAGCGCGGGGCCGAATCCATAGAGCAGCGTCGTCAGCAGACCGCTTTCGCGGATCGGCACCGCGCTGATCTCGACCTTGTGGTCGATCAAGAACGCCTCCAGTCCCGGATCGACGAAGGCGGGCAGCTCGGTGGTGAACGTGTCCGCGGTTCGCGACTGGATCTTCGGGCCACCCGGCGCGGTTTCCGAGGTGCCGGCCGGCGGCCACGTCACCGGAGCGATGAACAGTCCTTCGATGCTGGTGCCGCGGCTGTAGATCGACCTGACATTGCTGCGCGCCACCTCGGACTTGAACACGGTGTACGGCACGGTGATCGGCTCGCGTGCGCCCGGAAACAGCAGCCGCACCACGAAGTAGTTCGCGAGCAGGATGAGGAGAAACGTCAGCCACGCCCGACGCGGCGGCATGCCCGGCTTGCGCGACGGCGTTCCCTCTGCCGCCTTGCCGGGCTGCGGCGGCGAACGGTCGCTGCGCGTCGTGGGGGTCGTCGAACTCATGGAGCCTCCGGAAGGACGTGTCTCGAACACGCGAAACCGGGCAGAGTGTGACGCACTCCGGCAGGCCTGGGAGCGAGTCCGCACGATTCGTCACGCCACCTCGACGGGCATCTCCACCGCGTACCCCTGCTCGATCCACGCCTCGATGCCGCCCGCCAGCGGCCGCACGCGCTTGAAGCCGGCACGGATCAACTGCTTCGCCACCTGCGCCGCGCTCGCCTCGTTGGGACAGGCGCAGTAGACGATCACCTCGCCCGCGGCGTCGATCTCCAGTCCGCTCGCAAGCAGGCTCGCCTCGAAAGCGTGGTCGTCGATCCACACCGCGCCCGGAATCCGGCCTTCGCGTTGGCTCGCGGGCGAGCGCACATCGACGATCAGCGGACGCTCGCCGCGCCGGATCATGCCCGCGAGTTCATCGACCCCCACGCGCGCCATGCGCAGAGTCCTGATGAAGCGGTAGCGCTGCAGTGCCTTCACGCCCACGTAGGCCAGCAGCGCCAACGCCAGCGCCGCCAGACCCCAGAGGCCGGCCTGCGCGAGGACCGCCAGCACGTCGCTGACGGCGTCGCGGAAGATCCAGCCGAGCGAAGCCGCCACGCCGCTCCAGAGCAGCGCGCCGATGGCATCGAACAGGACGAAGCGCGCCGGCGGCGTGCGCACCGCGCCCGCCATGCCGGTCGCGACCGCCGCGAACCCGGGCACGAACTTGGCGATGACCAGGGAGGGCGGGCCCCAGCGTTCGTAGATGCGTTCGGTCTGTCGTACGCAGCCATCGGGTGAAAGCGAAAGCCGGCACATCTGGCGCAGCACGCGACGGCCGTAGTGCCGCCCGGCGAGGAACCACGCCAGGTCGGCGACCAGGCTCGCCGCCACGGCGACGCCGATGACCTCCGGCAGGCTGAACTCGCCGCGCGCGCTGAGGCCTCCCACGACGATCAATGCGGGATACGCCGGCACCGGCAGGCCGAACTGCAACGCGAGCACGTTGACGAAGACCAGCCAGAGGCCGTATTGCTCGAGCAGGGTCACAAGCAGCTGCATGCGGGCGTCGACGAGGAAAAGACCAGGGGTCCCGACGAACCGTGCGCCCGGGCCAGCCGCGAGATTCCTGCTCGCTCCGCTCGTCGGAATGACAATGCCGTTTCATCTGTCATGCCGAGTCGCAAGCGCGGGCGCCGGCTGGGTCCTTGGGCGCGCGGACCATGCCATCGTATCTGCTGTCGGGGCGCCGGGCCTTGCGGCTGGAAGAGAGGGCCATGACGCGGATTTACGCGGATCAGACCGTCATTTGATCCGCGTCTGGCTTTTCTGCCAGTGCGCGGCGCCGAGATGCCTCGTCGCTGCCTCGGAACGACAAGGCAGGGGAGTTCACCGCTCCGCCTGGGCCACCGCGTTGGTCGCGCGTTGCGACCTGGCATACCACTGCGGATGCACCTCGTTGAGCTTGCTGGCGGATTCGCCGCTTGCGATCACGTCGCCGTTGCGGATGGCTTCGGCCAGGTCTGCCTTCACCTGCTCGCGCGTCTTGCCTGCGACCGCGACGGCCACAGGATAACGCTGCGGATTCAGTTCGCGCAGCGTGAGACCCGTTTCGCCGTTGGCGCTGATGTCGCCGGCATGCATCGCTTCCACGAGTTCGTTCTTCGCCTCGTCTCGCGTCTTGCCGCGTGCCGCCTGTGCAGCCGGGTAACGCCCGGGATGCAATTCACGTTCGGTCAGCCCGCTTTCGCCGGGCGCGAGCACGGCGCCGTCGCGCATCGCCTGCGCCAGTTCGCCCGCGACCTGTTCGCGGGTCTTCGTGCCCTGCGCGTGTACCTGGGTGCCGATCGCTGCGAGCAGCGCGAGCGCGCCGGCCAAAACACTGAACTTCATGACGTTTCCTTTCCAGACGGAAGAGTCCGGCCCGTGAGCCGTATGCGAGTGCAGTACTCGCGTCACGCACGCGTTATTCCGCGCAAGAACATTGGAATAAGCGCCCGTCCGCCGCGGTAGTGCACTGAGATCTCCTGTCGCGAGTCCACCCATGAAGTTTGCATCGAAGGTTCTCCTCGCTGTCGGCATCGCGGCGTGCGCCCCGGCGGCGTTCGCCGCGGGTGATGCCGATGCAGGGCGTGTGGTCTATCAGGCGCGCTGCAGCGCCTGCCACTCGCTCGACTACAACGGCGTCGGGCCGGCGCATCGCGGCGTGTTCGGGCGCGCCGCCGCTCAAGCGCCCGGCTTCGTCTACTCCGATGCGCTGAAGTCCGCGCACATCGTGTGGAACGAAGAGACGCTCGACCGCTGGCTCACCGACCCGGAGAAACTCGTCCCGGGCCAGCGCATGGGCGTGAACGTTCCGGAGGCGAGGGATCGCGCCGACGTGATCACCTACCTCAAGCACGCGACGGTGAACAAATGAGGGAATGAATCCGCGGCTGCGCGGGTAAGACAACTTGGGAGCGCGGCGGATCCTCCAACCTGAGGCCGCACCCACCCACCATCGCCATCAAGGAGCCCGCACCATGCAACGTCGTGATTTCCTCGCGCTCACCGCGGTCGGCGGTGGGGTCGTCTTCGCTTCCGCCCTCGCGGGCTGTGCCAGCCGCGGCGAGAACATGTCCGCCGGCAGCGGCATGGCTCCCGCCGACTACAAGGACTTCTATTTCGTACAGCTGTCGGACTCGCACTGGGGCTACCAGGGACCCGCCAATCCCGACGCCGGCGTGACGCTGCGCAAGGCGATCGCCACCGTCAACGCGCTGGAGACGCCGCCCGAGTTCATCGTCTTCACCGGCGACCTGACCCACACGACGGACGATCCCGCCGAGCGGCGCCGGCGCCTCGCCGAGTTCAAGTCGATCGTCGCCGACCTCAAGGTCAAGCCGGTGCATTTCCTGGCCGGCGAGCACGACGCGGCACTCGATCGCGGCGCGGCCTTCAAGGAGTCCTTCGGCGAGACGTTCTACACGTTCGACCACAAGGGCGTGCACTTCATCGCCCTCGACAACGTCTCCGACCCCGGCGCCAAGATCGGCGAGGAACAGCTCGACTGGCTGCGCAAGGACCTTGCCGCGCGCGACAGGAAGGCACCGATCGTCGTGCTGACGCACCGGCCGCTGTTCGACCTGGCGCCCAAGTGGGATTGGGCAACGCGCGACGGCGCCCAGGCGGTCGAGCTGCTGATGCCCTACGAAAACGTCACGGTCTTCTACGGCCACATCCACCAGGAGAACCACCACATGACCGGGCACATCGCCCACCATTCGGCGAAGTCGCTGATCTTCGCGCTGCCGGCTCCCGGTTCGCAGGACAAGCGCACGCCGCTGCCCTGGGACGCCAGCGCGCCGTACAAGGGGCTCGGCTTCCGCGAGATCGAAGCCGAAGACGCCGGCCTGTCGCTCAAGGTGGCCGAATATCCGGTGGTGCGTGCATGAAGGTGACGAGCCGCCGCTCGATTCTGCGCGGCGTGCTGGCCGCGGCCGGCGCGGCGCTCGTCGGCGCGAGCGCCGCGCAGAATACCGCGCCACGGGTCATCAAGATGACGGCGCACCGTTTTGCCTACGAGCCGAACGAGATCCCGCTGAAAGTCGGCGAAGCGGTGGTCGTCGAGATCAACTCGATCGACTTCGTGCACGGCATGAACATTCCCGACCTGGGCAAGCGGCTGGATCTCGTCCCAGGGCGGGTGAACCGACTTGAGCTGCAACCGGCGGCGCCCGGCGTGATCGACTTCGTCTGCGACAACTTCTGCGGCGAGGGCCATGAGGGGATGAGCGGTCGTTTTATCGTAAGCGCCTAGGATGCGCATGTGAGCAACCGGCAGGCCTTCGAAGAGCTGGTCTTGCCGCACCTCGATGCGGCGTACAACCTTGCGCGCTGGCTGTTGCGCAGCGACCAGGCGGCCGAGGACGCGGTCCAGGACGCCTTGATGCGGGCGTTTCGTTATGTCGGATCGCTGCGCGGCCAGGACGCACGCCCGTGGCTGCTCGGCATCGTGCGCAACACGTGCTTCACCGCGCTGGAGCGTGCGCGCAGCGCCCCGCAGCATGTCGAGTTCGACGATGCGGAGTTCGAAGCGGCGCTCGGCGAAGCCGAACGCAGCCAGTCCGATCCGGCGGCGCAGCTGCAGCGCCAGCGCACGCGCATGCAGGTCAACGCGGCGATCCGCGCGTTGTCGCCGCCGCTGCGCGAGGTGATCGTGCTGCGCGAATTCGAGGACCTCGATTACGCACAGATCGCCAAGATCGTCGCGGTTCCGGTCGGCACCGTGATGTCGCGCCTTTCGCGCGCACGCGAGAAGCTGCGCAGCATCCTGTCGCAAACCAGCCTGGGCGAATGAAATGAGCCTCGACGACGAAGAACTCTCGGCGCAGATCCGCCGGCACGCAACCCGGTACAGCGCGCCGGATGGCTTGCGTGCCGCCGTGCGCACGCAGATCACGCTGGCCGAAGCGGGCCGTGCCACCCGGCCAGGGCGGCGCTGGTTCGGCTTCGGCGTGCCGAGCTTTGCGAATTTCGGTTGGCGCACCGCCTCGGTGAGCTTCGCGGCTGGCCTGGCGAGCGCCTTGTTCGTGCTCCCCGCGGTACAGCGCTTGCAAGTGAATGAATCGCTGGATACCGAACTGGTCGCCGATCACGTGCGCGCGCTGCGTATCGGGCCGCTCACCGAAGTGGTGTCGACCGATCGCCACACCGTCAAGCCCTGGTTCCAGGGCCGCATCGACTATGCGCCGCCGGTGTTCGACCTCGCCACCGACGGGTTTCCGCTGCGCGGCGGGCGCATCGAGCACGTACGCGGCAACACCGTCGCGACGCTCGCCTACGCGCGCGACCTGCACATGATCGACGTCTTCGTGTGGCCGAGCGACGCGAGGACGCAGCCGGAGCTCGCCACGAAGCGCGGCTTCAACCTGCTGCACTGGGCCGACGGATCGATGCAGTACTGGGCAGTCTCGGACGTCGAGGCCGCCGAACTGGAACGCTTCGCGCAGTTGTGGCAGGCGCAGCGGACGAAATAGCGCTCGCTTCGCGAACACCTCCGGCGGCTTCAGGACCGGTTGCCCTTTTCGTCGAAGGACGGGGCGGCTGGTCGCCGGATTCGATGTCGCGCATGCTCACTTGCACGTGGTGCCCATGCACGAGTTCCACGACCTCACTTCGCAGGCGCTGCGCAAGGGAACATTACGGCGCGCCTCGGCAACGGAACTCGGTTCGGTGCAAAACGCATACGCGCAGCGCTCGACCCGTATTCGCTGCTGCCGAAGTGGCGGCACCCGCGGCGACAGCGCTTGTCATTCCGACCGAAGGGAGGAATCTCAGCTCTGCGTGTGCCGACGTCTCTTGCGTCCGCTCGCGGTGAGACCGCGCACCGTCACCGCGCCGGCCGGTTCGTAGCGCGCTTTTTCGCCGCCCGTGCCGGCGCGACCACCGGCTCCGGCGACCACGGCTTGCCCGTGCGCTCCTCGATATAGGCGCGGATCAGCCGGCGCACGACCTGCGAAGGCGTAGCGTCCTCTTCGGCGCACAGGCGCTCGAACACGGCCTTCTTGCGCGGGTCGACGAGGAGCGTCAGGCGCGCCGTGCGCTCTTCGGTGGCCAAGCCGGTTCCCTGCTGGAATTCGATTAGTATGTGATGTTAAGAGAATTAACATCCAAGTACAACGCGGCGCGCGGCGCCGCCCGCCCGCTGTCTGGTCTGTTCATCGCGCAATGGCCGGTAACCCGCTCGACCCGCTGTCGATCCTGCTCGCGCTGCTGGCGGCGTGGGTGCTGATCGGGATGGCGGGGCTCGCGCGGCCGGCGAGCCTGCGGCTGGTCGGCCGGCTGCTGTTCCCGCTTGGCGCCCTGGTCGGCGCCGCGATTGCCGTGGTGGCGCTGGTCTCGATCGTCATGCCGCCAGAGCGGCTCGTGCTCGCGATCGGCCTGCCGGACCTGCCGTTTCACCTGCGGCGCGACGCGTTGAGCTGCGTCTTCCTGTTCCTGCTCGGCGCCGCCGCGGCCGGCATTTCGATCTTCAGCGCCGGCTACTTCCGCGCCGGCGAAGGCACGGCGCCGGGGCTGCTGTGCCTGCAGTACCACACCTTCCTCGCGAGCATGGGCCTGGTGCTGCTGGCCGACGACGCCTATGCATTCATGGTGGCGTGGGAGTCGATGGCGCTCGCCTCGTATTTCCTGGTGACGACGCAGCACCGCATCCCCGACATCCGGCGCGCCGGCTTTCTCTACCTGTTGATCGCGCACGTCGGCGCCGTGGCGATCCTGCTCGCGTTCGGCGTCATGCAAGGCGGGACCTGGCAGTTCACGTTCGATGCGATGCGCTCGGCGTCGCTGGCGCCGGCCTGGGCGTCGGCCGCGTTCCTGCTGGCGCTGTTTGGGTTCGGGGCAAAAGCGGGGCTCGTGCCGCTGCACGTCTGGCTGCCGGAGGCGCACCCGGCCGCGCCCTCGCCGGTTTCGGCACTGATGAGCGGCGTGATGCTGAAGACCGCGTTGTACGGAACCCTGCGCGTCGCGTTCGACCTGCTCGGCAGCCCCGCGTGGTGGTGGGGCCTCGCGCCGCTTGCGCTGGGACTCTTCACCGCACTCTACGGCGTGATCTTCGCCGCCGCGCAGACCGACATGAAGCGCCTGCTGGCGTTCTCGTCGATCGAGAACATCGGGATCATCTTCACCGGCGTCGGGCTGGCGATCGTCTTCAACGGCAACGGCATGGGGCAACTCGCCGCACTCGCGCTGGTCGCCGTGCTCTACCACGCGATCAACCACGCGTTCATGAAGAGCCTGCTCTTCGTCGGCACCGGATGTGTCCTGCACGCCACCGGCCAGCGCAATCTCGGCCGCCTCGGCGGCCTGATCCATCGCATGCCGTGGGTCGCGTGGACGACGCTGATCGGTGCGCTTGCGATCGCGGGCCTGCCGCCGCTGAACGGCTTCGTGTCCGAATGGCTGCTGCTGCAGGCCTTCCTGTCGGCGCACGAGGTGCCGAAGGCTTTTCTCAACATGCTGCTGCCGCTGGCTGCGGCTATCGTCGTGCTGGCCGCGGCGCTCGCCGCCTACGTAATGGTGAAGTTCTTCGGCGTGATCTTCC
Source organism: Burkholderiaceae bacterium (assembly GCA_035502095.1). Classification (GTDB taxonomy): domain Bacteria; phylum Pseudomonadota; class Gammaproteobacteria; order Burkholderiales; family Burkholderiaceae_F; genus JAKANT01. The sequence continues at coordinate 319,336 of DATJUX010000043.1, read as the reverse complement.
TCGGGCAACCGCGCGAAGCGACGCTGCGCCACGCGCACGATGCGGGTCGGCTCGAGCGGATCGGGCTCGTGTGGCTGGCCGCCGGCTGCGTGCTGCTCGGCCTCGCGCCGATGCAGCTGATCCGCCTGCTGCACGTGGTCCCGGAGCAGCTCGGCATCGCCCCGCCGCTGGCGGCCGCGACGAGCTGGTGGATGCTGGTTCCGGTTGCGGGTCGCCAGGCGTCGTATGCGCCGGTGCTGTTCCTGGTCGGCGTCGCCGTCACCATCGCCGCCACCATCGGTGGCGTCAGCTACTTCTATCACCGCCGCGTGCGGCGGGCGCCGCCGTGGGACTGCGGCTTCGTGCGCCTCGATGCGCGCATGCAGGACACCGCCGAAGGTTTCGGCCAGCCGATCCGCCACATCTTCCAGCCGTTTTTCAGCATGCAGCGCGAGCTGCCGACGCCGTTCGATGCCGCGCCCCGCTACCGGGTCGAGATCGGCGATCGCATCTGGAGCGGCATCTACCTGCCGCTCGCGCAAGGTGTACACCGCGTCGCGCAGTCGGTCGCATGGCTGCAGCAGGGGCGCATTGCGACCTACCTCCTCTACAGCTTCGCCACGCTGCTCGTCCTGCTGGGCCTGATGCTGTGAGCGCCACCGCCTGGCTCACCCAGTTCCTCGAGGTGCTCGCTGCGCTCGCGGCGGCGCCGCTTTTCGTCGGCTGGGTCACGCAGTGCCGCGCCTGGCTGCAGAACAAATCCGCGCCGAGCCTGCTGCAGCCCTATCGCACGATCCGCAAGCTGTTCCACAAGGACGCGGTGCTCGCGGAGCACGCCTCGCCGCTGTTCCGCTTCGCCCCCTATGTGGTGTTCGGCGCCATGGTGTGCATGACCGCGATCATTCCGTCGATGGGCACCGGGCTGCCGTTCTCGGGCGCGGCCGATGCGATCGCCCTGGTCGGCCTGCTGGCGACCGCACGCGTCTTCATGGCGCTGGCGGCGATGGACGTCGGCACCGCCTTCGGCTCGCTTGGCGCGCGCCGCGAAATGATGGTGGGCTTCCTCGCCGAGCCCGCGCTCCTGATGGTGATCTTCGTGGCCGCGCTTATCTCGTCGAGCACCGCGCTGCCCGCGATCACCGACAGCCTGGCGACGCAGCCGCGCGGCCTGTATCCGAGCCTGGCATTCACGGCGGTCGCGTTCCTGCTGGTGCTGCTGGCCGAGAACGCGCGCATCCCGGTCGACAACCCCGCGACCCACCTCGAGCTCACCATGATCCACGAAGCGATGCTGCTCGAGTACTCGGCGCGGCACCTCGCGCTGATGGAGTGGGCCTCCGCGCTCAAGCTCTTCAACTACGCGTGCATCGGCTTCGCGCTCTTCGTCCCGTGGGGCCTGGCGACCGGAGCGGCGCCCGATCCGGTCGCGCTGCTCACCGCGCTGCCCCTGCTCGCGGTCAAGCTCGCGGTCGCCGGCGCCGGTCTCGCGGTGATCGAAACCGTGTCGGCCAAGCTGCGCGTGTTTCGCGCCCCGGAGTTCCTCGCCGCGGCGTTCATGCTGGCGGTGCTCGGGCTGCTGGTTCATCTGCTGCTGGGAGCCTGAAGAATGAGCACGCTCTCGCTCGACCTCCAGCTCTTGAACACGCTGGCGGCGCTGTTCCTGTTGCTAGCGTTCGCCATGCTCGCGCAGCGCCGCGTGGTCGGGCTGGTCGATCTGCTCGCGCTGCAGGGTACGTTGCTCTGCGCCGCCACGCTGCTGCTCGCGTGGCGCACGGGGGAACGCCATCTCTATTTCTCGGCCGTGCTGACGCTCGCGCTCAAGGTGGCGTTCCTCCCATGGCTGCTGCACCGGCTCATCAGGCGCCTCGGCGTCTACTGGGACAGCGAACCACTGATCAACATTCCCAGCACCATGCTGCTCGGCCTGCTGATCGTGATCTTCTCGTTCGGCCTCGCGCAGCCCATCGCCGCGCTCGCCAGCACGGCCACGCGCAACGGCATCGGGATCGCGGTCGCGGTCGTGCTGCTGTCGTTCCTCACCATGATCACGCGGCGCAAGGCGATGTCCCAGGTGATCGGCTTCCTCTCGATGGAAAACGGCCTGTTCTTCGGCGCGATGAGCGCCACCTACGGCATGCCGATGATCGTCGAGCTCGGCGTCGCCCTCGACGTGCTGGTCGCGATGCTGGTGCTCGGCGTGTTCTTCTTCCAGATCCGCGAGCAGTTCGACAGCCTCGACCTGCATCACCTCGAATCGCTGCGCGAGGACACGTAGCGTGGAACTCCTGGGCCTGCTCGCGATCCCGCTCGGCGGCGCGGTGTTTCTATGGCTGTTCGGCGCGCGGCGCTGGGCGCCGGAAGCCAACGTGCTGTTCAGCCTGGCGACCTTCCTCGCGGCATGCGCGCTCACGAACCGGGTCATCGACGAGGGCAACCTGAGCGCCGCCCGCGAGCAGTTCTTCATCGACCCGTTCAATGTCTTCCTGGTGACGCTCACCGCCTTCGTGGCGCTCACGACGTCGCTTTTTTCGCGCCCCTACATGCGGATCGAGCGCCAGCACGGACGGGTCCGGCCGCGCCAGCTGCGCCTGTATCACAGCATGTACCAGCTCTTCATCGTCGCGATGCTGGTCGCGCTGACCAGCAACAACATGGGGATCATGTGGGTGGCGATGGAAGCGGCGACGCTGTCGACCGTGCTGCTGGTGACCCTGTATCGCACGCCGGCCAGCCTGGAGGCGGGCTGGAAGTACTTCATCCTGTGCAGCGTCGGCATCGCACAGGCCTTGTTCGGCACCGTGCTGCTGTACTTCGCGGCGGAGAAGGTGCTCGGCGCCGAGGGCATGACGGCGCTGCTGTGGACACACCTGAACGGGGTCAAGGCGCAACTGGAGCCTGCCGTGCTCGGCCTCGCGTTCGTGTTCCTCCTCATCGGCTATGGCACCAAGGCCGGACTCGCGCCGCTGCACAACTGGCTTCCGGATGCCCATGCCGAAGGTCCGACGCCGATCTCGGCCGTGCTCTCGGGGCTGCTGTTGAACGTCGCGATCTACGCGGTCGTGCGCTGCAAGGTGCTGGTCGAAGGTTCGCTGCAGTCGCAGCTGCCGTCGCAGATGCTGATGGGCTTCGGCCTGCTGTCGGTGGTACTGGCGGCACTGTTCCTCTGGCGCCAGCGCGATGTCAAGCGGCTCTTCGCTTACTCGTCGATCGAACACATGGGCATCATCACCTTCGCGTTCGGCATGGGCGGGCCGGTAGCGAACTTCGCGGCCCTGCTGCACATGACCGTGCACTCGCTCACGAAGTCGGCGATCTTCTTCGCCGTCGGCCACGCCGCGCAGAAGGCCGGTTCGCAGGTGATGGACGAGATCCGCGGCCTGATCACGCTGAGCCCCACGGTCGGCTGGGGCCTGATGCTCGGCTCGCTCGCGATCCTCGGCCTGCCGCCGTTCGGCGTGTTCGCAAGCGAGTTCCTCGTTCTTACGACCGCGATGCGCGAGCAGCCGTGGGCGACGCCGATCCTGCTGGTTGCCCTCGGCGTGGCGTTCGCCGCGATCTTCGGCCGCGTGCAGCCGATGGTGTTCGGCGAGACGGCCGCCCGCCGACTTCCGCATCCGCCGGCGCTGCTCCCGGTGTTCGCGCACCTGGCCCTCGTGCTGCTGCTCGGGCTGTTCATCCCGCCGTACCTTGCGGACTGGTACCGTCGTGCGGCCGACCTGATCGCGGGCCTCTGAGACAGCGCACCGACGATGCCCCACCGGACCTGGATCGATCAGGCGACGCCGCTCCCGGGAAGCCCCGGTGTCCGTCATCTGCGCGTCGCGCCCGATTCGTGGCGTCGCGTCGCGCTCGATCTGGCGGCGGGCGGCGGTCGATTGCTCGCGCTGTGGGCGGACGCGCGACCGTCGCCTACGATGCATGCGGCGTTTCTCGACGACACGGCCGCTCTCGTCTGCACGCTCGATCTGGCGCCCAGTGAAGCGACCTACCCCGGTCTCTCCGACATCTACCCGGCGGCATCGCGGATGCAGCGCGCCGCGGCGGATGTGACCGGCGTGCATGCGCGCGACGCCGACACCCGCCCATGGCTGCGCCACGCAGCCTGGTCGTCCGACTACATTCCGCTCGCGAATCCACCTGCGAGCCGCACGGAACCGCAACGCGTCGCCGACGAATATCCCTTCGTGCGCGTGAGCGGCGACGGCGTGCACGAAATCCCGGTAGGTCCGGTGCACGCGGGCATCATCGAGCCGGGGCACTTCCGCTTTTCGGTCGTCGGCGAAAAGGTGCTGAAACTGGAAGAGCGGCTTGGTTACGTGCACAAGGGCATCGAACAGCGCTTCGCCGCGATGAAGCTCGCCGAAGGCCATCGCCTCGCAGCGCGCGTCTCGGGGGACTCGGCCGTTGCGTATGCGTGGGCGTACTGCCAGGCGCTCGAAGGAATCACCGGAACCGGCGTGCCCGCGCGTGCGCTCTGGCTGCGGGCGCTTGCGCTCGAAGGCGAGCGCATCGCCAATCACCTTGGCGACCTGGGCGCGCTCGGCAACGACGCGGGATTCGCCTTCGGTCTCGCGCAGTTCTCCCGCCTCAAGGAGACGTGGCTGCGGGCGCAACACGCCGCACTCGGGCAACGCTACCTGCTCGACTACGTGGTGCCGGGGGGCGTGAACCGCGATCCATCGGCGGAAGCGCTGCGCGTACTGGTCGAATGCGCGCACCTGGTCGGCAGCACCGCTGACAAGATCCGCTCGATCTACGATGAGCACGCCGGCGTGCGCGACCGGTTCGTCGGCGCCGGCGCCGTCGCGCCCGAACTCGCGCGACAACTCGGCCTCATCGGTCTCGCGGGGCGCGCCAGCGGACAGGATTTCGACCTGCGTGTCGACCTGCCCTGCGCACCCTACGGCGAGCTGGCCACCAGGAAGGCGTTGCGCAGCGAGGGCGACGTGGCCGCGCGCGTCGCGGTGCGCTTCGACGAGCTGGCGGAATCGATCAGGCTCGTGGAAGCAATCGTGGCCCGGCTACCGGCCGGCGCGTGCGTCGCCGATCTCGACCTTGCCCCCGCTCCGGTGTTCGGTGTCGGTCTCGTCGAGGGTTGGCGCGGCCCGGTGATGGTGGCCCTCACCGCGGGCGCCGACGGCACGATCCGCCGCTGTCACCCGCACGACCCGTCGTGGCAGAACTGGCCGGTGCTCGAGCACGCCATCATCGGCAACATCGTGCCCGACTTTCCGCTCATCAATAAGTCGTTCAACCTGTCCTACAGCGGGCACGATCTCTAGGCGATGTGGAAGACCCTGCATCAGATCGCCCGCGTGGGCATCGCAACCGAACCCGCGCCGGGCGCCGACGAGACGCTGCGCGTGCGCGCGGCGCTGCAGGGGCAGATCCTCGCCATCATGGGGCGCGCGCTTGCGATCCGGCAGGTCGACGCCGGCTCCTGCAACGGTTGCGAGCTCGAGATTCACGCCCTCAACAATCCCGTCTACAACATCGAGGGGTTGGGGATCAGGTTCGTGGCGAGCCCGCGCCATGCCGACCTCCTTCTCGTCACCGGCCCGGTCGCACGCAACATGGAACTGGCGCTGGTGCGGACCTACGAGGCCACGCCGGATCCGAAGCTCGTCGTGGCGATCGGCGATTGCGGGTGCACCGGCGGCGTCTTCGGCGAGAACTACGCGAGTGCCGGGCGGGTCGGCAACGTGATTCCGGTCGACGTCGCGGTACCGGGCTGTCCGCCGACACCGGAGCGGATCCTGGCCGGCATCGTCACGGCCGTTTCGGCTTCGCAGCGACGAGCACATCCGCAGGGTTGATCGCGCCCGCGGATCAGCCGGTGGTTCAGCGCGCCAGTCGCGGACTCGGCGTGGCCAGGTAAAACCATTCCTGCCCGGCCTCGCCGTCGGCCTTCGGAAATACGATGCGGCCGTCGAACGGCGCGGCAACGGGCATTCCATCGTGCCGGGTGCCGATCAGTTCTCCGGCGTGCACGGGATCGAAGCTCTTCCAGGCGCGTGCGAAGGTGTCGCCGGCGTGCTGCTTGTCGATCACCTCGCAAAGCCGAAGACCTTCCATCGCCGTCGCTTCGGCCGGCTCGCCGCGATCGACCAGGTGCAGATGCGCAAGCGTGTTGAGGATGGCCCGATAGGCGACCTCGGGCGCGCCGGGATCGTCGTGCTGGCCGCATTCGAGCGTCAAAGCCCAACCGCCCACGGAGCGCATGTACTCGGTGGTGCCGATGCCTTGCGCGGCGGATGTTGCTTCGGTCACGCCCTCGCGCCGCGCCGCGCCGGCCGCGTAGCAGCTCAGCCACCCATCGAGCGCACGCCCGACGCCCAGGCGCAATGCGAGCGCCTCTTCCTGGGCCGCATGGGAGAACGGTTCGATCGGCCCGTTGTTGTCGGTCGGGCCGAGCATCACGAACGCCGATCCGGGCGCCTGGAACGAGTGCAGGTCGAGCAGCACCTCGTGCTGGGCCAGCAACGGACAAAGCCAGTTGGCGATGTGATCCTCGAACTCGCGCGGGGCGCTGCTCGGCGCGAGGCGTCGATTCAGGTTGCGATCGCCGTTACGGCGCTGGTTGGCGTAGGCGAGCGGATTCGTGACAGGCACGAACGTCACGCGACCAGCCACGAGTTCGAACTCGCCGCGATCGATCGCGTCGACCACGCGCCGGATCGCGTGCGTCCCGCAGACTTCGTTCCCGTGCACCGCGCCAAGCACGATGAGCCGTGCTCCCGGGTTCGGGCTCGCGAAGGCGATCGACTTCAACGGTGCCACGGCGCCGGCGCGCTGGATCTCAGTGCTTGAAGCGGAAATTCTGCGCGAACATCCCCTGCCCCGCCCGGCGGGGGAGGGAGCATTCGCCGCGAGATACCCGCTTCACCTCACCTCCCGTGCGGTACGAACGCCAGCACGATTTCGATGAGGAAGAGCAGCACGATCGTCACCTCGAGCAGCACCAGCCGGTAGTCGCGCGCCATGTCGAGCACGAGCTCCAGCGCTTCCTGCACGCTGCGCAGCTTGTGCTCCAGGGCCTGGTAGCGGTCCGACAGGTCGAACTCCGCGCGCAGCGCATGGTAGATGCGGTCGGCGGTCGCATCCTCCCAGACCGCGTCGGGCTTGTCGAGCAGGTGCAGGATCGACAGGACCTCGTTGCGCGTGCCGATGGCAGCGCCGATGAACCGGTGCAGCGGCTTCGTCCTGAGCGGTGCCCTGCCGCGCTTCTCGAGACGGTCGGCCAGGCGATCCGTCTGCACGAACATCTCGTCGACGATGCGTTCGTAGTAATCCATCGCCGCGCTCTGGGCGATGGTCTGCGCGACCACGCTGGCGCCCTCGAAGCCGAGCCGGTCGACGATCAGCACGCCGTCCCGGATCTCGGTCTTCGCGCCGGGTTCTTCGTGCACCGAAAGCGACTCGTCGACGCCGAGCGCGCTCGTCAGCCCGGGCCGTGCAGCATGCAAACGCGCGAGTTGCGCCTCGCGTTCGGCGGCCGGTACGTCGTGCAGGACCACCACGCCAGACGGGTAGATGAAGACCGTCCCTCCCGCGGAGGTCGGATACGAGATCTCGTGCAGCGTTCGCCGCGCCTGCGGAAACGCCGGCGCCAGGTCCTTGAGCACCAGGTTCTCGACAAAGGCCACGGCGTTGAAGGTGTGCGACGGCGTCGCCATTGCGCGGACATCTCCAAAAAACGGAAGGAAGGCGGGCCGCATTTTGCACGGCGAAGGAACACCCGACGTGCGCCCCGTGAACGCGAGGCCCGGCGTATCCTGGCCGCGCCGCCGAACACCCACGCAAGTTCGAACCACCGCCCGGGGTCGAAATTGAACATCATCGCGCGTTACCTGCTGCCGGAGGATGTGTGCCTCGACATCCAGGTCGGGGACAAGCACGCGCTGTTCGAGGCGATCGGACGGCACATGCAGCGCGAGCATGGTCTGTCGCAGCACCAGATCGCCCACTGCCTGCTCCGGCGCGAACAGGCGGCATCCACGGCGGTGGGCGAAGGGGTCGCGATCCCCCACGCGCGGATCGAGGGACTGGGACCGATACGGGCGGCGTATATGCGCCTCGAGACGCCGATCCCGTTCGGCGCTCCCGACCGCAGGCCGGTTTCCGACGTGCTGGTCCTGCTGGTGCCCTATCCCGCGGCCGACGAGCACCTTCAGTTGCTCGCCGCGGCGACGCGCTTGTTCTCCGACGGGCACTTTCGCACCCGCCTGCACGCGAGCCGCGATCCGGTTGAGGCCGCGCGCCTGTTCGTCGAGTGGCCCGAGCCCCCTGCGGAGGCGGCGCCGGCGCGCGATCGGATGTAAGCGCGCCGGGCGCTCCGTCCGCCCCAGGTCACTGCTTTGCGAGTCCGGCCAGGCCCTTCAGGTCGACCACCGTCACTTTCTCGCGCTCCAGCTTCACCCACCCGCGCTGCTCGAAGTTGCGCAGCAGCCGGCTGACGAAGACGCGCACGCTTCCCAGCTCGTCGGCGAGCTTCTGATGCGTCGCATTGATGACCGGCCCGCGTTGGATCAGCAGCTGGGCGAGCCGGGTATCGAGGCGGCGGAAGGCGACCTCCTCGAGCAGTTCCATCACCTCGGCCAGCCGGGCGCCGTACATGTCGAACACGAAGCGCCGGAACGACTCGTGATGGAGGATCAGTTCCTGGAACAGCGGCGGCGGAACAACCAGCACGGTGACGTCGTCCTCCGCCAGCGCGCTCGCTGAATACTCGTTGTGACCGAGCAGGCAGCTGCCGGCGAGGATGCAGCCCTCGCCCGGCGCGACCCGGTAGAGCACGATCTCGCGCCCGGTCGGCGACAGCTTGGTCACCCGCACGCTGCCTTCCAGCACGAGCGGAAAGCCGGTGCACGGCATGTTCGCCTCGAACATCGTCCCGCCTGCCGGGACCCGCCGCAGTTGCGCCTGCGCGAGCACCTCCGTGAGGCGGCGCTCGGGCAGGTCGGCGAAGACCGGGAACCGCTCCAGCAGCAGTGAGCGAGTGGCCTGCAGTTCATCGCTTGTCGTTGTCATGGATCAAGGTTCCTGCCGATGGCGCCTCGTGGTCGGCCGCTGCGCAACCCAGGTTGCAGACGCGTGACAGCGGGTGGGCGAAGCTGGCAACCAGCCTTGCGCACCGATGCGCAGGAAGGATTGTATGGACGCAAACACCCTGGCAGAACATGCACACGTGGTCTGCCCGCATTGCGACACGGTCAACCGCGTGGCAACGGGCAGGTCGGAGCAGGCCGTCTGCGGCGACTGCGGCAACCCGCTCTTCACCGGCCACCCGCATCCTCTGCGCGGCACCTCGCTGGAGCGCCAGATCGCGCGATCCGATTTACCGGTGCTGGTGGACTTCTGGGCGCCGTGGTGCGGGCCGTGCCGGATCATGGCGCCGGTTTTCGAGCATGCGGCGCGCGAACTCGAACCGGGATACCGCCTGGTCAAGGTCAACACCGACGACGAGTTGGAGGCGGCGCAGCGGCATCGCATCCGCGGCATCCCGACGTTCGCCATCTTCAAACGCGGCGCCGAAGTCGCCCGCATCTCGGGCGCCATGGACGCGACGCGCTTCATGGCGTGGGTGCGCGCCAACTCGTGAACCCACGTTGCGAGGAGCAGAGGCGATGCAACAGCGATTCGATGTCGAAAACATCTCGTGCGCCGGCTGCGCGCGCGCCATCGAGCGTCGCCTGCGCACCGACCCACGCATCCGCGCCGTGACGGTCGACGTGCCGCGCGGCGTCGTTCTGATCGAAGCCGCCAGCGACGTCCGCACCGACGCCGCCGCCGCGCTGGCCGACCTGGGTTACCCGGAAAGGCGTCCGCCAGCCTGAGCGGCGACGGCACGCGGGAAGTTCGAGGAGAAGACATGGCACACGTCGTGGTGATGGGAGCGGGCATCGGCGGAATGCCGATGGCGTACGAATTGCGCGAGATGCTTGGCGCGGCCGACCGGATCACGGTGGTCGGCCTCGGCGACAGGTTCCAGTTCGTGCCGTCCAATCCCTGGCTCGCCGTCAACTGGCGCGAGCGCGAAGACATCGAGTTTCCGATCGCGCCTTGCCTGGAGCGAAAGAAGATCGCGTACAAGCCGAACGGCGTGCGCCGGGTGCATCCCGCGCAAAACCGCGTCGAACTCAGCGACGACAGCAACCTCCACTACGACTATCTGGTGATCGCGACCGGGCCCAAGCTCGCCTTCGACGAGGTGCCCGGGCTCGGTCCCGACGGTCACACCGCCTCGGTGTGCCACGTCGACCATGCGCAGGCCGCCGCAGCCCGGTGGAACGAGTTCGTCAAGGATCCCGGGCCGATCGTGGTCGGCGCGGTTCAAGGGGCGTCCTGTTTCGGGCCCGCGTACGAGTTCGCCTTCATCATGGAGACCGACCTGCGCCGCCGCCGGATCCGCGACCGCGTGCCGATGACGTTCGTGACGAGCGAGCCGTACATCGGCCATCTCGGCCTGGGCGGCGTCGGCGATTCCAAGGGCATGCTCGAGTCGCTCCTGCGCGAGCGCCACATCAAGTGGATCACCAATGCCAGGGTGACGAAGGTCGAAGCGGGCAGGATGTTCGTCACCGAGCACGACGAAAACGGCCAGCCCAGGAAGGAACACGTACTGCCGTTCAAGCACTCGATGATGCTGCCCGCCTTCAGGGGCGTGGACGCCGTATTCGGCATCGAAGGGCTCGCCAACCCGCGCGGCTTCATCCTCATCGACGAGCACCAGCGCAATCCGAAGTACGCCAACGTCTATGCCGTGGGCGTGTGCGTTGCGATCCCCCCGGTCGAGGCAACCCCGGTTCCCACCGGCGCGCCGAAAACCGGATACATGATCGAGTCGATGGTGACCGCCACCGCGCACAACATCCGCGATGCCATCGACGGCAAGGCGCCGACCCACAAGGCGACATGGAATGCGGTGTGCTTCGCGGATCTCGGCGACAGCGGCATCGCGTTCGTCGCCCTGCCGCAGATCCCGCCGCGCAACGTCAACTGGTTCAGCCAGGGCAAGTGGGTGCACGTGGCCAAGGTGGCCTTCGAGAAGTACTTCATGCGCAAGATGAAGATGGGCAACTCCGAGCCGGTGTTCGAGAAATACGTCATGGGCGCACTCGGCATCACGAAACTGAAGCCGCGCAAGCGTGCCGTGGCCGAGACCGTGTGAGAGGTGCCCGCGTGGACACGAAATACGGTTTCGGCAAGCAAGTGGCGCTTTCGTTCGACGCGGCGCTCGCGCGCGTGGCGGCCGAGTTGCAGAAAGAAGGCTTCGGCGTATTGACCGAGATCGACGTGCAGGCGACGCTGAAGAAGAAACTCGGCGCCGACGTGCCGCCCTACCGCATCCTCGGCGCCTGCAACCCGGTGTTCGCGCAGCGGGCGCTGGCCGCCGAGCCGTCGATCGGTCTTCTTCTTCCGTGCAACGTGGTCGTGCGGCAGGAGCCGGGCGGCGCGGTGCTCGTCGAGATCATGGACCCGAACGCGGTGCTGGAACTGGTCGGGCGGCCGGAAATCGGCACGATCGCCGCGGAAGTACGGGGACGCCTGCAGCGCGTGCTGGCGGCGCTCTGAGCGCCAAAGCAACCTGGGTCGCAGACACCCGGACGCGCGCCGTTTAAGGTCGCTCGTGACGCGGGGTGCCAAGGCGGCCTGCGGCTCGAAATCACGACTGGGTCAACACGATGCGGAAGAACTTGTTGCTTGCAGGAATCGGGGCGGCCGTGGCGGCCGCCGCAGTGATGGCGGCTCATCCCTGGACGCGGACCGGCAATGCGCCCGTCGCCATGGCGGCGCGGCAGCCGGTCGAGGTCGCCACGGTCGAGATGCGCGACGTCGCCGACGTGTATGCGGCCGACGCCGTGATCGAGGCGGTGCACGCCGCCACGGTGTCGGCGCAGATCGCCGGCAACGTGACGCAGTACTACGTCGATGCCGGCGACCGCGTGAAGCGCGGCCAGGTCCTGGTTCGCATCGACACGCGCGAAACCGATGCCCAGGTCGCGGCAGGCGCGGCCAACGTCGCGCAGGCGGAAGCGCAACTGGCGCAGACAAAGATCAACTACGAGCGCACGGCCAAGCTCGTCGAAAGCAGGTTCGTCAGCCAGTCGGCGCTCGACAAGGCCGATGCCGACCTGAAGAGCGCGCAGGCGACGCTGCAGATGGCGCGCGCCGGCGCTACCCAGGCGACGACGGCGCGCAGCTTCGCGGAGGTGCGCTCGCCGGTCGACGGTGTGGTGACGCGCCGCCTCGCCGAGCTCGGTGAACTCGCCTCCCCGGGCAAGCCGCTGATCGAAGTGCACGACCCGTCGGCCCTGCGCGCGGTCGCGAGCGTGCCGCAGTTCGTCCTGCCGCGCATCGCCACGGCACGCCAGGCCGAGGTCGTGCTGCCCACGCTCGAGCTGAACGTCGTCGCCACCCACGTCACGGTGTTGCCGGCCGCCGATGCGCGCCTGCTCTCGACGCAGGTGCGGGCCGATCTCCCCGCAGGCATTCCCGCGACGGTCGTTCCCGGGACCGCCGCCAAGGTCATGCTGCCGACCGGCAGCGTGAAGCGGCTCGTCATCCCTGCCGAGGCGGTGGTCCGGCGCGGCGAACTCACGGCGACCTACGTCGTCGGTGCCGACGGGCAGGCGCGCCTGCGCCAGATTCGCGTCGGTGAGACGGCCGGCGCGGGATGGCTCGAAGTGCTCGCCGGTGTCGACGCCGGCGAACGGGTGCAGATCGTCAAGACGGTCGCGGCGCGCTGAAGGACTGGCCATGACGACCTCCGCGCCGCCGCCGCTCGGCATCTCCGGCCGCCTCGCGCGCGCCTTCCTCGCGTCGCGCCTGACGCCGCTGCTTGCGATCCTCGGGCTCCTGCTGGGCCTGTTCGCGGTGGCCATCACGCCCAAGGAGGAGGAACCGCAGATCAACGTCACGATGGCGAACGTGTTCATTCCGTTCCCGGCCGCTTCCACCGAAGACGTGCACAACCTGATCACGGTCCCGGCCGAGCAGGTGCTGTCGCAGATCAGCGGCATCGACCACGTGTTCTCCGTGACGCGTCCGGGACTCGCCATCCTCACCGTGCAGTTCAAGGTCGGCGAAGACCGCATCGCCGCGCTGGTGCGCCTGCACGACACGATGATGGCCAACCACGATTGGGCCCCTTCGCATCTCGGCGTGGGCGAACCGATCGTCAAGCCGAAGGGCATCGACGATGTCCCGATCGTCACCTTGACGCTGCACGGCACCCGTGCCGACGCCACGGCGGCGCAGTTGCAGAAGGTGGCACACGCGCTGGAGATCGAACTGAAGCGCGTGTCCGGCACGCGCGAGGTGCAGACCTACGGCGGCCCGGACGAGGTGGTGCGCGTGACGCTCGACCCCGAGCGGCTCGCCGCGCATCACATCACCGTCACCGACATCGAACACGCGCTGCGCGCGACCAATGCCTCCGCGCCGTCGGGCCAGCTGCTAGGCGGCAGTCGTACCGTGGAGGTTCGCACCGGCGAGTTCTTCAGCAACGCGGATGACGTGGCACAGCTCATCGTCGGCGTGCACGACCGGTTGCCGGTCTACCTGGCCGACGTAGCGCGCGTCACGGCGGGCGCCGACGTTCCGGTTCGTTTCGCCTGGCACACCGAGGTGACCCGTGACGACCAGGGTGCGACGACCTACACGGAATATCCGGCCGTCACGATCGCCGTGTCGAAGAAGCCGGGCGAAAACGCCTCCACCGTCGCCGATGCGCTGCGGGCGCGCGTCGCGCAACTCCAGGGCACCGTGATTCCGGACGACACGCGCGTCGTGGTGACCCGCAACTACGGCGACACGGCGCGCGACAAGGCGAACAAGCTGATCCAGAAACTCGTGTTCGCCACGCTCTCGGTGGTCGCGCTGGCGTGGATGGCACTCGGCCGGCGCGAGGCGATCGTCGTCGGCGCCGCGGTCGTGCTGACGCTCGCGACGACGTTGTTCGCCTCGTGGGCCTGGGGCTTCACGCTCAACCGGGTGTCGCTGTTTGCCCTGATCTTCTCGATCGGCATCCTGGTCGACGATGCGATCGTAGTGGTCGAGAACATCCACCGGCGCGCGAGCTTCGACCCCGAACCGCTCGCCGGCATGATCCCGCGCGCGGTCGACGAGGTCGGCGGCCCGACCATCGTGGCGACCCTCACCGTCATCGCCGCGGTCCTGCCGATGGCGTTCGTCGGCGGGCTGATCGGCCCCTACATGGCGCCGATCCCGATCATCTCGTCGATGGGGATGCTGCTCTCGCTCCTGGTCGCGTTCATCGTCACGCCGTGGCTGGCGTTGCGCTTGCTGCATCGCCACCGGGCGCCGGCGCAACCGGTGGCTGCGAGCGCCGACAAGCTTTCGCTGCTGCTCGCGCGTTTCTTCACGCGCGTGATGACGCCGTTCCTGCAAGGCGACGCCGGGCGCCGCAACCGGATGCGGCTGGGACTTGCCATTGTCGGCGCAATAGGCCTGTCGGTGCTGCTGGCGCCGCTGAAGCTGGTCGTGCTCAAGATGCTGCCGTTCGACAACAAGAGCGAGTTCCAGGTCGTGGTCGACATGCCGACCGGCTCGGCGGTCGAGGCGACCGCAGCGGTCCTGCACGACCTGTCCGCCGAGATCGCCAAGGTGCCCGAGGTGATGCACATGCAGGCGTATGCGGGGCTCGCCTCGCCGATCAACTTCAACGGTCTGGTGCGCCAGTACTACCTGCGCTCGGGAGGCGAGGTCGGCGACATCCAGGTCAATCTCACCGGCAAGCACCAGCGCGACCGCTGCAGCCACGACATCGCGCAGGACGTGGCGCGGCGCCTCGCGCCGATCGCGCGCCGTTACCGCGCCAACGTCAAGGTGGTCGAAGTGCCGCCCGGGCCGCCCGTGCTGTCGCCCATCGTCGCGGAGATCTACGGGCCGGACTACGCGTCCCAGGTCAAGCTCGCGCGCGCGGTGCGCCAGGTGTTCGAATCGACGCCGGATCTCATCGCGGTCGACGACAGCACGCAGGATGCGGCCGAGCGCGTCGTGCTGCGCGTGGATGCGGTGAAGGCGGCCTTGTACGGGATTCCGGTGAGCGATGTCGCACGTACCGCGCGGCTGGCACTGGCGGGCGAGGACATCACGCCGTTGCACGACGGGCAAAGCAAATACGCCGTGCCGGTGCGCATGGCGCTGGCGCCGGAGCGCATGGGGCGTCTCGACGACGTGCTCAAGCTGCGCCTGCGCGGCACCGACGACAAGGGCCGCACGTACGAAGTCGCGCTCGCCGAACTGGTGCAGCCGGTGCGTCTGCCCGCCGAGACGGTGATCTATCGCAAGGACCTGCAGCCGGTCGTCTACGTGGTCGGCGACGTTGCGG
Organism: Burkholderiaceae bacterium; assembly: GCA_035502095.1. Taxonomy (GTDB): domain Bacteria; phylum Pseudomonadota; class Gammaproteobacteria; order Burkholderiales; family Burkholderiaceae_F; genus JAKANT01. Next base: position 304,002 of record DATJUX010000043.1, on the reverse strand, counting down.
GCGGGCCGGGCAAGACCGATTCGCCGCTCTACGGCATGTTCGCCATGCGCTCTTCCATCAAGGAGCGGGCGGCGGCCGAGGGCATCCCGCTCGAAGAGCACTTCATCGCCCAGCCGCAGGACCGCTATCGCACCTTCGGCCTCAAGTGGGACGGCGAGTGGCAGATCACCTACGAGACGTTCCGCGACATGGGCATCGCCTACGCGGTCGGGCTCCTGCTCATCTACCTGCTGGTGGTGGCGCAATTCCGTTCGTACCTGACCCCGCTCATCATCATGGCGCCGATTCCGCTCACGATCATCGGCGTGCTGCCGGGGCACGCGCTGCTCCACAGCCAGTTCACCGCGACGTCGATGATCGGGATGATCGCGCTGGCCGGCATCATCGTGCGCAACTCGATCCTGCTGGTGGACTTCATCCACCACCGCCTCGCCGCCGGCGCCACGTTCGAGCAGGCGACGATCGACGCGGCCGCGACCCGTGCCAAGCCGATCGTGCTCACTGCGGTCGCCGCCATGCTCGGCGCGCTGTTCATCCTCGACGACCCGATCTTCAACGGACTCGCGATCAGCCTGCTGTTCGGCATCTTCGTATCGACGCTGCTGACGCTGCTCGTGATTCCGGTCCTCTACTACGCGGTGAACCGCCATGCGCCGATGCCGGCGCGCGACGACGCCTTGGCGACCGATGCACCGCTGCCGAACCCGCAATCCTGAACAACAAGGAGCTTCCCATGACGGTCGATCGCTACATCCACGTCTTCGCCGGCAGCGTCGTTCTGCTTTCGCTGCTTCTCGGCGTGGCAGGCAGTCCGCTCTTCGTGTCGGCCTGGTTCCTCGCCGTGACGGCGTTCGTGGGCGCGAACCTGCTGCAGTACGGCGTCACCAACGCCTGTCCGCTGGGATGGCTGCTGAAGAGGCTCGGCGTGCGCGAAACGCGCCTCGCCTGCTCGTAAAAACCCGGAGTCGTCTCTGAGCACCCGCGGCCGCGCGGACCTGCGCGTCGCCGCACGAAGGGGTGCTCCGACGCGCAGGGCGGTGAACCTACCCACGCCGACGCCGTGCGCCACGGCCGACTCGGCATGACGGAATGCCCATCATGGGAACGGCCTCATCATGCGGTGCAAGCGGCGCCCGAAGAGATCGCTCGGGCGGCCGCCGCCACCCGCCGATGTGCGTGTACCGCTGGCGGATCGCGATCATCGCGCCGCCCGCCCTGAAGGTGCAGTTGTCGAGGCGCTCCGCCGCGGCTACCCATGGGGTCAGACCGAAAACGGCTTGCTGAGCGTGAAGAACACGCCACGCCGCATTCCGTATTGCGGCGCGCCGACCCCGATGCCGGTCCCGTCGCGCAGCAGGTAGACGCGATCGAAGACGTTGACCACCGCGATCCGCGTGTCGAGCTTGCCGAAGCCGCCGCCGAGGTCGAACGTCTTCGCCGCTGCGACATTCACCGTCGTGTAGCTGGGGAGATGCGTCGTGTTGGCAAAGCCGTTGCGCAGGCCACTGCCATAGAGCGCATCGGCGCTCACCGTGGTGGCATCGACGAACCGATAGGACGCGCCCGCGGAAGCACTTAAGGTCTGCTCGTGATCGAGATGGACCCAGTGGGTGGCGATGTAGTCGAGTTCGTCCTCCTCGAAATTGAACTGACCCGTCTCGATTCCCTTCCCTCTCGCGGACGTGTAGCCCAGATTGGCATAGCCGGAAAATGGCTGGTCCCTGTAGGTTGCCGAGAGGTCGACGCCGTAGATGCGGCCGTCCTGATAGTTGAACGCGGAGAAGATCAGCGCCTTGCCGAACTGTCCCTCGTCCTGGAGGTGCTTCACCTGGCGGTAGTAGCCGTCGATCCCGAGCGTGACCTTGGGCGCGGGCTGGAACTCCACCCCCCCATCGAAGTAGTTGGAGCGCTCCGACTTGACGGCGGTGTTGGCGTCCGACGGCAGGGCGTTGGTCGTGCCGAGGAATTTCTGCACCGACGTGGTATCGATCTTCTCGGTCGGCGGCGGGGTGAAATAACGTGCGTAGCCGAGGTGCAGGCGCAGATCGGAGGCGAGGTCGTAGACGAGTCCGACCCGCGGGCTGAGCTGCTGCTCGTCGACCACCGTCGCGACATGGTCGTAGCGCAGCCCGTAGTTCAGCGTGAATTGCCGGGTCGGCTGCCACTCGTCCTGCACGTACACGCCCCACGTGTTGCCGTCGATGTGCGTGTTGTCCTGGATGAAGATCGGCGTGGTGCTGGTCTGGTTGCCGTCGGCGTCCGCGGGAAAGACATACGAGCCGTTTTCGACCGTGTACTTCTCGTGTTGTGCGAACACGCCGGTGCGCAGCGTGTTCGTCGGATCGAGCTTGTAGCTCAGATCCGCCTGCACGCCGCCGGCGTCGTTGCGACGCTGGATGTCGGCCGCGACGCCGTTGAACTGCAGTTCCCCGACCATGTCGGGCTGATAGTGCACATCGGTCATGCGCCCGAAGACGGAAACCTGGTAGTCGACGCTCGACCCGGCACTCGCCTGGTAGGAGACGGCGACATACTGGTTGCGCTCCTGCTGGTTGGCATCCAGCGTCGAAGAGTCGACCGGCGCGAGCGAATCGAGCGTGAAACTCGTGGTCTGGCCAGGGACGTTCGGGATTTCGAAGCGGTTGTTGGTGGCGCCGAACATGAGGTTGATCCGGCTTTCGGCGTCCAGCAGATATGAGAGCAGTCCGAAGCCCTTCGATTGCCAGGTCGTGTCGTGGAGCGCCTCGCGCGAACTGGTCGGGTTCTCGATGCCCAGGTCGTTGCGCAAGTACGATCCGGTGACGAAGTAGCTGAGCCGGTCGTGGTTGCCGGTCAAATCGAAGCTCGGTTCGACGTGCTGATAGCTGCCGCCGGTGAACCCGACGCTGCCGCCGTTTTCCAGTTTGCCCTCCTTGCTCTGGATGTCGATCACCGCGGCGTTGCGATAACCGTACTGCGCCGGCAACGCACCGGTAAGAATGGTCAGGTGGTCGATGAAGCGGGTATCGAGCGCCTGGCCGAAGCCGCTGATCGATTCGGGGATGATGACGCCGTTGATGCGGTACTGCACGTTCGCGTGATCGCCGCGCACGTGCAGCTGGCCGTACGAGTCCTGCACGACACCTGGTGTTTGCAGGATGACCTGGTTGAGCGGAGTGGTCTCTCCCAACGGCAGGTTGTCGAGGTCCTGTCTTTCCACCCGGTAGATGCTGCTGCCCGTGTCGGGCGACAACCCGTTGCGCGCGGCGTCGAGTCGCTTGCGCGCAGCGACGATCTCGACGGTCGGAAGCGTCTGAACGGGCGCAGCGCCGGCTGCCGGCGCTTGTGAGGAATCGGTGGTCTGCGCGCCGGGTTCAGTCGGTTCTTCGGCGTAGCAGGATAGCGGACAGGCGATGGCGATGGCGAGCGCGAAGTCGCGCCGGCGCAGAGCAAGCATGATTTCTTCCCTCTGAACGTGACATAGGTGGACGCCCTGCGGTCACTGCGTGACGCAAGGCGGCATCGACGGGCAACGATCAGAGAGACCGCGGTGGGCCGCGGCTGCGTTCGGCGGGGAGGTGAACAGCGTCGAGAAACACCGGCACGACCGGCGCGGCCTCGTGCGACAGGCCGACCGGCAGCGGAGCGGCGACGTGCTGCGCCGGCGCGGCCGAGCCGATCTGGGCAAACGCCAGGCACAGCTCGCAGACATCGCCACGAGGATGTTGCTTCTTGCCGTGGCCGGTGCTTTCGCGCGCTGCGTAGTGACTGAGTTCGTGCAGGAACGCGCCCTGCTGTGCGGCGACCAACAGCAAAGCAACGAAGAGACTGCGGAGCAGCCCCGTCGACTGCAGGTGCTTGCGGCGAACAGTGGCGGGCATTGCCTGAGCGTGCTCAAGGTCGCATTCGATTATTGCACCGTGTATCGGCGCGAAACAACATCCGACTGACCTAGCCTGTCAGCCGCGCGGCGTGCGGATGCGCGTGAGGTGCGCGCTCGGGTCGATTCAGATCTCGATCTTGGTCCCGAGCTCGATCACCTGGGTCGAGGGAATGTTGAAGTAGTCCGCCGCGGTGCGCGCGTTGCGAGCCATCGCCGCGAACAAGCGCTCGCGCCAGAGCGCCATGCCCTCGCCCGGTGTCGGGATGACGGTGGCCCGGCTGAGGAGGAACCACGTCTGCGTCGGCTCCAGGTTCAGGCCGCGGGCCTTGCAGAGCTGCAGCGCTTGCGTCACGTCCGGACGATCCATGAATCCGAAGCACACGATGACGCGATAGAAACCGTGGTCCAGCGCCTGCATCTCGACCCGCTGGCTCGCCGGAACCCAGGGCACGTCCTTGATGGTGACCGTGAGCAGGGCGACCTGCTCGTGCAGCACCTGGTTGCACGCCAGGTTGCGCAGCAACGCCCGGGGGATTGCGTCCGAGTTGCCCGCCATGAAAAGCGCCGTGCCGGGAACGCGCGCGGGCGCACGTTCGCCGAGCGAGCGCAGGAACGCGTCGACCGAGATCCCGGTCTGCTTCTGCCTCGCCATCGCGATCTCCCGGCCCCGATGCCAGGTCGTCATGATCGTGAACACGATCGCGCCCAGGCTGAGCGGGAACCAGCCGCCGTCGACGATCTTCAGCAGGCTCGATGAGAAGAACGCGGCGTCGATGACCATGAAGAAGCCGGTGGCGGCGAGGCTCAGGAACAGGTTGAAGCGCCACACGAAACGGATGACGAAGAAGGTCAGGATCGTCGTCGCCAGCATCGTCCCGGTGACCGCGACGCCGTACGCCGAGGCGAGCCGCGTCGACGAGCCGAAGCCGAGCACCGCGCCGAGGATCACGATCAGCAGGATCCAGTTGGCGCCGCGGATGTAGATCTGGCCCACCTCGCGCGCCGATGTCTGCGTGACATCCATGCGCGGCAGGTAGTCGAGCTGGATCGCCTGCTTGGTGAGCGAGTAGGTGCCCGAGATGGTCGCCTGCGATGCGATCACGGTCGCCGCGGTGGCGAGCACGATCATCGGATACAGCGCCCAGTCGGGCGCAAGCAGGTAGAACGGGTTGTCGAGGGCCTTCGGGTTTGCGATCAAGAGCGCACCCTGGCCGAAATAGTTGAGGACCAGGGAAGGAAGAACCAGGCCGAACCAGGCGAGGCGGATCGGTCCCCTGCCGAAGTGCCCCATGTCGGCGTACAGCGCCTCGGCGCCGGTAAAGCAGAGCAGGACGGCGCCGAGCACGATGAACGACGAACGGCCGTGCTGGGTCACGAAGTCGAGCGCGTGCACCGGGTTGAAGGCCCACAGGACTTCGGGCGCCTGCATGATGCCGACGATGCCGAGCACACCGATCGCCACGAACCAGACCGTCGCGACCGGGCCGAACAACGCGCCAACCAGCGACGTGCCCTGGCGCTGCAGGGCGAACAGGCCAATCACGACGCCGAGCGCGATCGGCACCACGTACGACGCCATCGCCGGGGTCGCCACCTCGAGGCCCTCGACGGCCGAAAGAACCGAGATCGCGGGTGTGAGGACCGCATCGCCATAAAACAGCGACGCGCCGAACACGCCGAGCAGGAGGACGAATGCACGCCGGCGCGGCTGATCCTTCACCGCCGACGACGCCAGCGCCAGCAGGGCCATGATGCCGCCTTCGCCCTTGTTGTCGGCGCGCATGATGAGGATCACGTACTTCAGAGACACGACGACCATCAGCGACCAGAAGATCGTCGACAGCCCGCCGAGGATGTTGGCCGGGTTCAGCGCGATGCCGTAGTCCGGGTTGAAAGTCTCCTTGGCGGCGTAGAGCGGGCTGGTGCCGATGTCGCCATAGACGACGCCGAGCGCAGCCAGGGTCAGGCCGGCGATGGGTTTCTTCAACCGCGGATCAGGGTCACTCATCGGTCTCCCCGCGAACCTGTTGGTGACTTCTTGGTCTTGATCCCGCGCGATCCGCGCGGCAACGCACGCATGCTATGCGCCCGTTGCGCTCCGGCGCCAGCGTTCAAGCACGCGTAAGCTGGGCGTCAAGGAACACGATCGGATCCGCATCGCGTTGTTCCGAGCCGGACCCCCGTGACCGACTTCAGCACACGCCGAACTCGATCCCTCGCTGGCTCAGATAGCGCCGGTAAGCGACCGACATTCGGTCCGCCGCGCAGTGCAACTCGGCCCCGGCTCCGAGCGGCAAGCGGCGCGGCCGCTGCGATTCGATGATCGGCCGGTCCTGCGTGAAGATCGCGGTCTGGAACGCGCGCAGGGTCTCGTCCGGCGTGCTCGTGTCACTCGTGAACTGCGTGAACCAGACCCGGCACTCCTCCGGCGCCACCGGGCACACCCAGAGCGCATACGCCTCCCGTGGTGCCGGCTTCGCGGCGGCACTGACATCGGCCTGCTTGATCAGCACCGCGCAGTAGGGACCGAGCACCTCGTAGCGATAGTCGACCCAGGCACCGCCCGCCGCGGTCGCCGCCCCCTTCGGCTGCCACGCGCGATAGTGCGGCACGCTGGGCGCACCGCCCGGCCCCAGCGCAACCTCGTAGTGCGGCACGCCGGTGTGGCCGCGATCGCCGAGCCAGCCTTCGTGCACGAATCCGAAGTGCGCCGTGTCGAGAAAGTTCTCCACCACGCGCGGCGCGCTGGTCGCGACCTCGAACGGACCGCAGATCACCTGGCGTTCGGGCACCGCATCGATGGCGGGGACCGCCTGGTCGGACTCCTGCAGGCGCACCCAGGCGAGGCCGAACGCGGTGCGCACCGGGTACGCGCACGCCTTGTGCGTCGGCGGTGGCGTGAAATCCGGCAACGCCGGGATCGCGATGCATTGCCCGTCCGCATCGAACTGCCAGCCGTGATACGCGCATTCGAGCCGGCCATCGGTCACGCGGCCCATCGACAGCCGCGTGCCGCGATGGGGACAGCGATCGGTCCACGCGTGCAACGCGCCGGACGCATCGCGCCACAGCACCAGGGCGCGCTCGAGCAGGCGCACCGCGAGCGGTGCGGCGCCGAGTTCCTCGAGCGCCGCGACCGGGTGCCAGAGCAGGGCTTCGTCCATGCGAACGCTATTTCGCCGGGATCGTTCCTTCGACACCCTTCACCAGGAAGGCCACCTTGTCCTTCCATTCCTGGTCGGCCTTGGTGTCCTTGGCGAGCTGTTCCTTGCCGGTGTTGTCGACGATCGGTCCGGTGAAGACCTCGAACGTGCCCGCCTGCATGCCCTGCTTGATTTCGTCGACCTTCTTCTTGACGTCGTCGGGCACGACGTCGGCGACCTTGACCAGGTCGTTCATGCCCTCCTTGACGCCCCACACCGTGCGATCTGTCTTCCAGGTGTTGTCCATCACGTCCTTGATCGCCTTCTTGTAGTAGCCGCCCCAGTTGGCGACGCAGGAGGCGAGGTGCGCCTTCTGCGCGAAGCCGCTCATGTCGCTGTCCCAGCCGAACGCGAACTTGCCGTTCTTGTCGGCGGTCTGCAGCACCGCGGTCGAATCGGTGTTCTGCAGCAGCACGTCGGCGCCGCCGTTGATCAGCGATTGCGCCGCATCGCTTTCCTTCGGCGGGTCGAACCAGGTGTTGATCCACACCACCTTCGTCTTGATCTTGGGATTCACGGACTGCGCGCCGAGCGTGAACGCGTTGATGTTGCGCAGGACTTCGGGAATCGGAAACGAGCCGACGAAGCCGAGCGTGTTGGTCCTGGTCATCTTGCCGGCGATCACGCCCGCCATGTACGAAGGTTCGTAGAACTTCGAGTCGTACAGGCGCATGTTGGCCGCGGTCTTGTACCCGGTCGCGTGCTCGAAACGCACGTCGGGAAAGTCGGCCGCGACCTTGAACATCGCCTCCATGTAGCCGAACGAGGTGGCGAAGATGATCTTGTTGCCCTGGGCGGCGAGATCGCGGATCACGCGCTCGGCATCGGCACCTTCGGGGACCTTCTCGACCAGCGTGGTCTTCACCTTGTCGCCGTATTCGGCCTCGACCGCCTTGCGCCCGAGATCGTGCGCGAAGCTCCAGCCCGCGTCGCCGACCGGACCGACATAGACCCAGGCGGCCTTCAACGGCTCGGCCTTGGCCGGTGCCGCGGCCTGCGGCGCCGGCGCCTCCTCCTTCTTGCCGCAGGCGGCCGCGAGGAGCGCCGCGGCGATGATCACGCTCGCCTTCAACCAGGAACGTCTGCTCGGATCGATCATGTTCTCTCCTCTTGTTGATGAACGGACAGCAGTGCGACTCAAGCGCCGGGGTGGAACGGCTTGCCAAGCGCACCCGGCATGTTGATGCGGATCCACGCCGGGTTGCGCGAGATCAACGCAAGCACGGCGACGGTGGCGAGGTACGGCAGCATCGTCAGCAACTGGCTGGCGATCTGCACGCCTTCGCTCTGAAGTTGGAACTGCAGCATGGTGACGCCGCCGAAAAGATACGCGCCCGCGAGCACGCGCGCCGGGCGCCAGGTGGCGAAGGTGGTGAGCGCGAGCGCGATCCAGCCGCGCCCGCTCACCAGGCCTTCGACCCACAGCGGCGCGTAGACGAGCGACAGGAACGCGCCGGCGAGCCCGCACAGCGCCCCGCCCGCGAGCACCGCCGCCAGCCGGATGCCGCGTACCTCGATGCCGAGGGCATGGGCGGACTCGGGCGCTTCGCCGACCGACCGCAGGATCAGGCCCGCCGGGCTGCGGTACAGGAACCAAGCGATGCCGAGCGCCAGCGCCATGGCGAAATAGGCCAGCGGATGCTGCCTGAAGACGGCATCGCCGAGGAACGGCAGGTGCACAAGGCCCGGCACCTCGAAGGTGCTGCGCTCGGCGAGCTTCTTGCCGACATAGCCGATGCCGACGAAGGCCGAAAGTCCCGTGCCGAACAGGCTCAGCGCGAGGCCGGTGGCGTACTGGTTCGTGTTGAGCCAGATCACGAGCCAGCCGAACACCGCGGCCATCGCGACCCCGGCGAGTGCGCCGGCGCTGAAGCCGATCCATTGGCTGCCGCCGTGGTACGCCGCCGCGAAGCCGGCGATGGCGGCGACCAGCATCATGCCTTCGGCGCCGAGGTTGACGACGCCGGCCTTCTCGTTCAGCAGCAGGCCGAGGCCGGCAAGCGCGAGCGGCGTGCCCGAGGCGATGGTCGCGGCAATGAGCAGCGCGACCTCGTTCACGGCGCGCCTCCCGCCGGGAGTTGCGCCGGCGTGGCGGGTTCGTCGCGCGCACTGACGAGGCGACGCCAGCGCGGCCGGTAGTCGATCAGGGTGTCGCAGGCGAGCAGCAGGAACAGCAGCAGGCCCTGGAACACGCCGGTCAGCGCGTTCGGCAGGCCGAGGCGCGATTGGCCGAGTTCGCCGCCGATCAGGAACATCGACAACAGCACGCCCGAGAAGACGATGCCGAACGGGTGCAGGCGGCCGACGAAGCAGACGATGATCGCGGTGAAGCCGTAGCCGGTCGAGACGTACGGGGTGAGCTGCCGCAGCGGTCCGACCGCCTCCATCGCGCCCGCCAGCCCCGCCATGCCGCCCGAAATCAGCATCGCACCCCACAGGGCCGCACGCGCCGAGAACCCGGCGTAACGCGCGGCCGCAGGTGCGAGCCCGCCGATCTGCAATTGATAGCCACCCCAGAACCGGAACAGGAACGCCCAGAAGATCGCCACCAGGGCCAGCGCGAGCACAAGGCCGATGTGCAGGCGCGACTGCGGCAGCAGGTTCGGCAGCAAGGTCGCCGCGACGAACGTCTTCGTCTGCGGAAAGTTGAAGCCGAGCGGATCCTTCCACGGCCCGAACACCAGGTAGTTCAGCAACTGCTGCGCGACGTAAACGAGCATCAGGCTGACGAGGATCTCGTTCGCGTTGCACCAGTCGCGCAGCAGCGCCGTGATCGCCGCCCAGGCCATGCCGCCGGCGATGCCGGCCAACAGCACGACCGGCACCAGCACGCCGCGCGGTGCCTCGATGCCGGCGGTGGTGACCCAAAGCGCCACGCCCCCGGCACAGATCGCGCCGAGCAGGAACTGGCCCTCGGCACCGATGTTCCACACGTTGGCGCGATAACACACCGCGAGGCCGAGCGCGCAGAGGATCAGCGGCGTCGCCTTCAGCGCCACCTCGGCGATCGAGTAGCGGGTCGCGAACGGCTCGACGAAGAACACGCCAAGCCCGCTCACCGGGTCGCGTCCGAGCAGCCGGAACAGCAGCGCGGCGATGGCAACGGTCAGGGCGAGCGCGAGCAGCGGCGAAGCAAAGCTCATCGCCACCGAGGGCTGCGCGCGCACTTCAAACGAGAGCACCGGCGCCCTCCGCGGCAGGCCCGTTCCACAGGCCGCTCATCCATTGCCCGATCTGTTCGCGCGTCGCAGCCTGAGTGGCCACGGCGGGCGAAAGGCGGCCCTTCGCGATCACGACCAGGCGGTCGGCGATCTCGAACAGTTCGTCGAGTTCCTCGCTGACCACGAGCACCGCGCAGCCTGCATCGCGCAGGGCAAGCAGTTCGGCGCGGATCTGCGCCGTCGCGCCGATATCCACGCCCCAGGTCGGCTGCGCCGCGATAAGCACCTTCGGCCGGGCGTCGATCTCGCGCCCCATGATGTATTTCTGCAGGTTGCCGCCGGACAGGCTGCGCGCCGTCGCGCGCGGGCCGCTCGCCTTGACGTTGAAGCGCGCGATGATCGTCTGCGCCATCGACCGCAGGAGGCCTTGCAGCAGCCAGCCGGCGCGACCGATCGGCTCGCGCCGGGTCAGCAGCAGGTTGTGCGCCAGCGAAAGCGGCGGCACGGCGCCGCGCCCGAGGCGTTCCTCGGGAACGAAGTGCAGGCCGAGGCGCCGCCTCGTGCGCGGGCCCGCCGCGCCGATGGTGCGGCCGAACAGGCGGATGCTCGCCGGCGGAGCGCGCGTGTCCTCGCCGGCCAGCGCGGCGAGCAGTTCCTGCTGGCCGTTGCCCGACACGCCGGCGACGCCGACGATTTCGCCGGTGTGCACGACAAGGTCGATCGCCTCGAGATCGATGCCGAACCGGTCGCGGCGCGGCAGAATGAGGCGGTCGGCCACCAACGCCTCGGTGCCCGGTCGCGGTGCACGATGCGTCAATTGCGGCGGCTCGGCACCGATCATCAGCCGCGACAGGCTGGCGGCGCTTTCGACGCGCGGATCGACGACCCCGGTCACCCGGCCGGCGCGCAGCACGGTGCACGCCGTGCAGAGCGCGCGGATCTCGTCGAGCTTGTGGCTGATGTAGAGGATGCTGCAGCCCCGCTCCGCGAGCTTGCGCAACGTCGCGAACAGCGGCTCGACGGCCTGCGGCGTCAGGACCGAGGTGGGTTCGTCGAGGATCAGGAGCTGCGGATCGGTCAGCAGCGCGCGCACGACCTCGACCCGTTGCCGCTCGCCGACCGAGAGCGTGTGCACCGGCCGCACCGGATCGACGTCGAGGCCGTACTCGCGCGCTTTCGCGCGGATCGCCGCGGCGACGTCGGCGGGAGACCGGGAACCGCGCAGGCCGAGCCAGACGTTTTCGGCGACCGTCATGGTGTCGAACAGCGAGAAGTGCTGGAACACCATCGCAACGCCGTGCGCCCGCGCATCGTGCGGGCTGCGCACACGGACCCGCTCGCCGTTGAGGAACATCTCGCCGGCGTCCGGCCGCACGGCGCCGTAGATGATCTTCATCAGGGTCGACTTGCCTGCGCCGTTTTCTCCCAGCACGGCGTGGATCTCACCGGGCGCGACGCGCAGGTCCACCCGATCGTTCGCCTGGACCGCCGGGTACTGCTTGCTGATGCCGATCAGTTCGAGCCGATGCATGCCGGTCCGCGTGTTCGCCCGCCAACTGCAGGAAGCAAATCGTGCGCCACTGTAATCGAGCGCGCGGACGCGTCGACCGACGCGTGGTTGGCTGCGCGGCCCTCGTGGGTCGCTGTTGCGCGATCACATCGCCGGCACCAGCACCCAGCCCTCCATCAGACGCCGCGCGGTGCGACTCATCATCGCCTTGGTGACGATCCAGCGTCCGTCCTGCTGCGCCGCTTCGGCGCCGACCGTCAGCGTGCCCGAGGGATGCCCGAAGCGGATCCGGCCTGCGCGCGCGTTCGCGCACACGCGGTGCACGCAGGTGCCCGGCACGGCGGCCGCGGCCGCGATCGCCACGGCGCCGGTTCCGGTGATCGCGTGATGCAGCTGGCCCATCGAGAAGATGCGGGCGAGCAGATCGATGTGCGCCGCTTCGATGAGCCGCCCGTTCGAGGCGGAATACGCGGCCGGCGGGGCGACGAACGCAAGCTTGGGCGTGTGCGGCCTGCGCGCAGTGGCCTCTTCGGCGCTCCCGGCCAGCCCCATCGCCACCGCACCGTGGGCACGGATGGTTTCGGCACGCGCCAGGAGCGCCGGATTCGTGTTGACGTCCGGCTGCAGTTCGGTGCCTTCGAGGCCGAGGCTGGCGGCGTCGACGAAGATCGTCGGGTTGCCCGCGTTGATGAGCGTCGCGTCGAGGCTTTCTCCCCCCGGGAGCGCGAGCCGGTCCATGGTCGATCCGGTCGGGAACATCGGGCCGTCACTCTTTTCGTCGCCGCCGAGGTCGAGGAATTCGAGCGGGATCTCGGCCGCAGGAAAGGTCACGCCGTCGAGTTCGAAATCGCCCTCCTCCAGCACCTGGCCGCCGCGCATGGGCACGCGGGCCGCGATGCGCTTGCCGATGTTGGCCTGCCAGATGCGCACCGTCGCCACGCCGTCGCGCGGCGCAGCCACCAACCCGGCGTGGATGGCGAACGGTCCCACGGCCGCGGTGAGATTGCCGCAGTTGCCACTCCAGTCGATCACCGGCCGGTCGAGCGCGACCTAGCCGAACAGGTAATCGATGTCGCTGCCGGTGCGCGTCGACTTCGACAGGATGACCACCTTGCTGGTGCTGGAGGTCGCGCCGCCCATGCCGTCGATGTGCTTGCCGTAGGGATCCGGGCTGCCGATCACGCGCAGCAGGATGCGCTCGCGCTGCGCCGCGTCCGCGGGCAGGTCGCCGGCGACGAAGAACACCCCCTTGCTGGTGCCGCCGCGCATGTAGACGGCAGGAATGCGAACCTGTGCCATGAACGAACCACCGCTGCGTGCGAGAGTGGCAACGCTACACGGCGGGCGACCAACGCGCATGCGGCGCTTCGCCGTCGCGCGCGGAAATGCGGTCAGGCCTGCGCGCTCAACAAGTGAGCCAGGAGCTGCGTCGCCATCTGCGGCGCCCGCTCGCGCGCGTCGAACAGCCGAATCCCCGGCGCCGCGAGAGCCCGATCATGAGAAGCGATCGCGCCAGGCCCGATAGAGAAATCCGGCGCGAGATGTTCCGTCCCTCGCTGCGCACCCGGCCACGACAGCCGATCCTCCACCCTTATCCCGGCACGGGTGCCCTCCAGATCGAAGATGCGGCGGACCAGGGGTAGCAGAATGCGTTCGATCCCCATTTCGAACCCGCCATGAACGATCGCCCGAGGCTTGCCGGAAACGCTCAGCGACACGCTGAGGCCGCGCGCGGGCACGCCGTCGCGGCAATCCTGTGCTGCGCCTTGCTCGCGACCGGCGCGCCGGTACCGGCCCAGGTTCCGGCGGGATACCCGTCTTCCTACGCGGAGGTGATCGCGGCAGCACGCAGGGAAGGCAAGGTCGTCGTGCACTCGACCACCGACCTCTCGGCCGCGGCACCGCTCGTGCGCGCCTTCGAGGCGGCGTATCCGGGCATCACGCTCGACTACGCCGAGATGGATAGCGCTGTACTGAACCGGCGTTTCATGGTCGAGACCGCCTCCGGCGCATCACCCGCCGACGTGCTGTGGAGCTCCGCCATGGATCTCCAGTTCAAGCTCGTCAACGACGGTTTTGCCCAGGTCTACCGCTCGCCCGAAGCGTCCGCGCTGCCGGAATGGGCGAACTGGAAGAACGAGGCCTACGGCACGACCTTCGAGCCGGTGGTCTTCGTCTACAACGAACGCCAGCTGCGGGGCGACGACATTCCGCAGACCCACGCCGACTTCGTGCGCCTGCTGAAGAACAAGTCCGAGCGTTTCAAGGCGAAGGTGACGACGTACGACATCCGGAAGTCGGCCGTCGGTTTCCTGCTCGCCACCCAGGACAGCCGCGCGAATCCGGCCTTCTGGCCGCTCGTGAAACAACTCGGCGCGAGCGGCGTGCGTCTGGAAGGCAACACGGCCGCGATGATGGAGGCGATCGGGACCGGCGCGGCCCTGCTGGGCTACAACGTGATCGGTTCCTATGCGATGGCGCGCGCGGCACGCGATCCGTCGATCGCGGTCGTGCTGCCCAAGGACTACACGCTCGTGCTGACGCGGGTGATGTTCATCGCCAGGGGTGCGCCGCATCCGAATGCGGCCAGGCTATGGGTCGACTTCCTGTTGTCGCAGCGGGGCCAGGCCCTGCTTGCAGGCAAGGCGGGATTGCCGGCCGTGCGCGGCGACGTCGAAGGCGAGTACACGGCCGCAGCGGTGACGCGGTTGCTCGGCGCGAGCGTGCGGCCGATCGGCGTCGGGCCGGGCTTGCTGGTGTTCCTCGATCGCGCCAAGCAGGAGGAGTTCCGCAAGCAGTGGAGCGAAGCGACCGCCGGCGCCCGCTGACGCGCGGCGATCAAGCGCGGCCGAACGTCACGCGCACCCGCAGGCCCGTTGCGCCCTCCGCGTCGCCAAGCTCGATGCGCGCACCGTGCGAACGGCAGATATCCTGCACGATCGACAGCCCGAGGCCCGACCCTTGGTCGGACGCGGTGCTGCCGCGATAGAAGCGCTCGAAGACGCGCGCACGCTCGGCTTGCGGGATGCCGGGACCGGTGTCGCTGACTTCCAGCCTCACGCCGCCGGCGCCGCGTCCGACGGTGACCGTGACGGCACCGCGCTCGGGCGTATAGCGAATCGCGTTGTCGACCAGGTTGACGATCAGCTCGTGCAGCAGCAGGCGGTTGCCCTCGACCTGCGCGACCCCCGGGTCCGCCTCGAAGCCGAGGTCGATCTGCTTGCGCCGCGCGTTCGGCACCAGCTCGGTCGTGGTCGCGCGCGCCAGTTCCGCGACATCGACCGCGGTCATTTCGGTGCCGGGAACTCCCTGCGGCTCCGCGCGCGCCAGCACGAGCAGCTGGTTCACCAGCCGGATGGTCTGTTCGGTGGTGTGCCGGATGTCGCGCAGGAGCGCACGCTGGTCGCTCTCCGACGGGTCGCCGAGGCTGAAGTCGACCTGGGTCTTCAGCGCGGCGAGCGGCGTGCGCAACTGGTGCGACGCATCGTCGAGGAAGCGCCGGCGCGCGGTGATCAGCTGGTCCAGCCGTTCGGCGTGCAGGTTGAACGCATCGATCAGCGGGCGCACTTCGCCTTGCACCTGGCGCGGGTCGATGGGTGACAGGTCGTTCGGGGCACGGCGGGCGATGTCGTCGCGCAGGCGGAGCATGGGGCGCAAGCCGCGCCGCAGGCCGGCCCAGACGACGAGCGCGGCGGCGACGATCAGCAGTCCCTGGCGCGCCAGGCCGTCGTACAGGATCTCGCGCGACAGCGCATCGCGCGCCTCGGCGGTTTCGCCCACCTGGACCAGCACCGGGCCGAGCCCCTGCGCGTCGTAGAGGGGCTTGCTGAGCGCGGCGAAATAGACGATCTCGTCGTGATACGGCGCGCGATAGAACACCGGCTGGTCGCCTTGCGGCACCTTCTTCGGCAGCGGCAGGTCGTCGTAGCCCGTGATGGTCGCGCCCGTCTTGCTGGCGACGCGATAGAAGATGCGCTCCTGGCTCTTCGATTCGAAGAGCTCGAGGGCGACGTAGGGAACGTCGACCTCGACGCGATCGTCGACCAGCGCGACCCGATCGGCGATCGCACGCACCGATGCGAGCAGGAGCCGGTCGTATGCCTCATTGGCGGCTGCCACTGCCGCGCGATAGCTGAGAAAGGCGTTGAGCGCGAGCAGCGCGACCAGTGGAACCAGCAGCCATGCGAGGAGCTGCCTGAGCAGGCTACTTGGCTTTCTCAAGCGTGTATCCGAGGCCGCGCAGGGTCACGATGACGACGCCCGATCCTTCGAGGCGCTTGCGCAGCCGATGCACGTAGATCTCGACCGCGTCGGTGCTGGCGGTGGCGTCGAGATCGAAGATCTTCTCGAACAGCGCCTCCTTGCTGACCGCCCTGCCGGACCGGAGCATCAACACCTCCAGCACGGCATGCTCGCGCGGCCGCAGCACCAGCGGCGCGCCGCCGACCCGGAACATCCGCCCCGTGCTTTCGTATTCGAGCGATCCGAGCACGAGCGATGAGCTGCCGCCGCCCTGCGAGCGGCGGATCAGTGCATTCAACCGCGCCTCGAGCTCCGCGAGTTCGAACGGCTTGGCCAGGTAATCGTCCGCGCCGAGGTTGAGTCCTCGCACGCGCTCGTCGAGCGCGGCGCGCGCGGTCAGCACCAGCACCGGCGTGCGCGAGCCGCGCTGGCGCAGGCGGCGCAAGACCTCCAGTCCGTCCATGCCCGGCAGCGTGAGATCGAGGATCACCGCGTCGTAGTCCTCGACCGAGAGAGAGTGATCGGCGGCGTTACCGTCGGTCAGGCAGTCGACCGCGAACTGCTTCTGCCGCAGCGCCTTGGCGAGCCACGTGGCGAGCTGCGGATTGTCTTCGGCAAGCAGCACCCGCATGGCGCGAGGTCGGCTCTTTCCAAACTCCCGCCTGCGCAGGATGCGTCGGCGGGGAAAGCGGTTTGAAAGCTTCGACGTCGATTATGGCTCCATGGACGCGCGCGACGCCGATCGCGCGTCGCAACAAGGAGAAATCGATGCAAGTCACCGGAATGTTGTATGGCGCCAAGCTGCTGCATTTCGTCGGCTTTCCCGCCGCCGAGGTGCTGGGACCCGACGCCAGCGAGGAAGCGATCAAGGCCTTGATCGACCAGCACGGCAGTATCTTCATCAAGCCGGTCTTCAAGGGCGGCGTGGGCAAGAAAGGCAAGGCCGGGCTGGTCGGCCGGGCGCGCGACCTGAAGACGGCGCTGAAGGAAAAGGAGCGGCTCTACTTCGTCGAGCACCGGCACGGCAACCAGTCGGCCAAGGCGAACGGCGTCACGTTCGAAGGCGCCGTGCCGGCGCAGCACGAGGTCTATTTCTCGATCACCGACTCGACGCACTTCCGCGCGCCGACGATGACGCTCACGCACCACGGCGGCATGGATATCGAGGAACTCGGCAAGGAGCAGGTCGCGCAGGTGCCGTTCGATCCGCTGACCGGCATGAAGGCGTTCGTGGTCGCCAATGCGCTGTCGAAGTTGAACGCGCCCAAGGAGCTGATCTCGCCGCTGGTGCAGCAGTTGCCCAAGCTGTGGGAGCTGTATCACGACTTCGGCATGACGACGCTGGAACTGAACCCGATCCGCATGCAGCCGGACAAGCAGGGCCGGCTCGTGCCGGTGGCCTGCGACTTCAAGTGCGGCTTCGATCGCGACGATCCGCGCTGGCGGCGGCTCGACCTCCCGGCGCACCTGTTCGCGGTCGACTTCTCGGACTTCGAGGCGGAGATCAACCAGCTGCGCACGTACCAGGGGCAGAGCGACGTCTATGTCATCAACGCGAACGGCACCATCCTCGCGCCCACCTTCGGCGGCGGCGCCAACTCGCTGGTGACCGAGCTGCTCGGCGACGACGCGATCATCTCGTCCGACTTCGGCGGCAATCCGCCCTACGAGAAGATGAAAGAGGTGGCGCGCATCTGCTTCAAGCACTGGCTGGCGCAGACCAACGTGCTCTTCATCATCGGCGGCAAGTCGAACAACACCGACATCTTCGAGACGTTCCGTGCCATCGCCGATGCACTGCGCGAGCACTTCAGCCGCCACGGTGCGACGCCGCTGTACGTCGTGGTCGGCCGCGGCGGCCCGAACCTGGTGCGCGGCATGGGCGCGATGCGCGACACCCTCGACGCGCTCGGGCTGCCCTATCGCATGTTCGGCTTCGACTCGGACATGAGCGAGGTGATCAACTTCGCGCAGGCGGCCGACGCTTGGATGAAGGCAGGCGGACGCGAGCAGGTGGCAGCGGCGCTGGGACTGGCGCCGCTCAAGGCGGCCGCGTAAGGATCTCGCGCCGCAGCGCCGGGCTTGCCCGCCTCCGGCTCGGAATGACAAGGATTGAAAACGGAGACAGAACATGTACACGCAAGGCATCGGCACCTTCAAGTATTTCGTGGGCATCAGCTCGCTGGCGCAGGTCGCGACGCGCGACGACCGCGTGTGCGTCCTCAACATCCTCGGCGGCGAATCGAGCGACGTGACCCCGGTCGGCCACGCCTACTCGGGCGGCAACGTGGTGTTCGGCACCTCGCCGGGGCGGCGCGGCCAGGCGCTCGAGACGCGCATCGGCAACGTGCCGGTCTATAACAGCGTGCTCGAGGGGCTGGCCGACGGGCACCGCTTCAACTGCGGCGTGATCTACCTGCCGCCCTCCGGAGCGCGCGATGGCGTGGCCGAGCTGATCCGCGTCAATCCCGACCTGAAAAAGATCTACATCGTCACGGAAAAGCTCGCCGTGCACGACTCGCGCGAGATCCGCGCCATGGGGCAGCAAAACGGGATCGACATCTTCGGCGGCAACAGCCTGGGCGTCGCCGACGCGTGGAACCGCGTGCGCATCGGCGGCGCGCTGGGCGGCGACAACCCGGCCGAAGCGCTGCGCAAGGGCTCGATCGCGATCTTCTCCAACTCCGGCAACTTCACGACGACGATCGCCACCTACCTGCGCATGGCGGGCTGGGGCACGACCACGCTGATCTCGAGCGGCAAGGACGTCTACATCCACTTCGCCGCGCCGGAGTTCGCGTTCGCGATGGCCAACGATGCCCGCACCAAGGCCGCCGTCATGTACGTCGAACCGGGCGGCTACTACGAGTACGACGCCGAGTTCACCAAGCCGGTGGTCGCGTGCGTCGTGGGGCGGTGGAAGAGCAAGCTGACGCGCGCGGTCGGTCACGCGGGCGCGATGGCGGGCGGCGCCGACGACGCGGGCGCCAAGGAACGCTGGTTCATGGAGAAGTTCGGCGTGAACGCGATCTTCACGCCCGAGAAGCCCGTGTTCTCCAGCAAGGGCGCCCTGGTGACCAACATCGCGCACATCCCGGCCGCATTGACCGCCGTGATGGCGGAAAACGCCGCCCGGCCCGACTTCGCGCCGGAAGGAAGCCTCGCGCTCAAGGCCTGGTTCGGCGCCGACCGCGGGCTGAAGCTCCCGCCCGCGCTCACGCTGCCGGTGGTCGAGGCGATGGCGCCGTACAACGACCAGATCGCCCGCCTGAACCGCCAGATCGGCACCGTCTTTCCGCGCGAGTCGATGAAGGACACGTCCGGCGCATCGCGCATGGATCCGCAGACGCAGGTCACCAGCCTGCACGGCGTCACCATGCTCGACGCGGCGCTGCAGCCGATGGAGTCCAACCTGAACCTCGCGCTGATGCGCGAACCGGGCGGGGAGAACGACCGTGCCCTCATCAACGTGGCGGTCGGCGCGGAAGTCCTGCTCTACGGCCGGCCCACGCTCGCGGCGGCGCAGGCGGCGCGCGATGCGGGCAACGCGCCCAACAGCGTGCTGGCTGCCGCCGCGAGCATCGTCGGGCCGAAGCCGCAGGAACCGGCGCGGCGAGCGTTGTCCGACCTCATCACGCGTTTTGCGGCGGCGGGCTTGCAGAACGCGCTCGACGAAAGCTTCGACCTGACCAGGGTGGCTCCGGCGGCCGAGCGCGGTCTTTTCGTCGGCGCGGCGCCCGATGCGAAGGCCGACGCCATGCTGGCCGCGCTCGAGGCGCGCGGCGCCAGGTCCATCTTCGTGCGCTACCTGCGCGGCCTGGGCGGACCTGCGACGGCCGACGCCGTGCTGGCCGCCATCGCGGCCACGCTCGCGTGGGGCCCGCTGCTGCGCAAGCGCATGTCGCGCCAGAGCGCCGAAGGCCTGCCCTGGTGGATCCGCATCTTCGGCACGCTGCTCGGCGCCTCCGTCGAGGACGGGCGCCACGGCCCGGAGCGCTTCTGCGGCATCGCCGCCGCGGACCTGCTCGGCAAGCGCTCGCTGACCGAGATCGCGTGCGTTGCACTGATCGGCCAGGAGCCGAAACCGGCCGACCTGTTCGCGTTCCAGACGCTGGTCGGCCTGCTGCTCACCAACGGCCCCGGCGCGATCTCGGCGCAGGGCGCGAAAGGCGCGACCTCGGCCGACGGACCCGAGGCGCCGGGCCGCGTGCAACTGAACAAGGCGATGGTCGGCTTCCTCACCCACTCCGGTTATGCGCACGGCGGCAACGGGTACGAGGGCGTGGCGTTCCTGCTCGAGCGCTTCAAGGATGCCGCACTGGTCGACCCCGGCGATCCGCAGCACGGCCTCGATTTCAAGGCGATGGCCACCGAGTTCGCGCGCACCTACGGCGCCGAGCGGGTGCAGCGCAAGGAATCGGGCGCCGAGTCGGCGCAAGCCCTGCCCTGCATCAATCATCCGGTGTTCAAGGGCAAGCCGGTCAACATCGATCCGCGCGAGGAGTTCGTGCGCAACGTCTTCAGGCAGCGCGGCGAATACAACGCGTTCCACGACTACTACTCGACGCTGGTGCGCGCGCTGTACGAGGAGAACGTCACGCGCAACGTGTTCTGCGTCAACGTCGACGCGGTCATCGCCGCGCTGCTGCTCAAGATGCTCTGGCCGCGCTACCGCGCCGGCGAACTGCCGTCGAAGGCGCTCGAAAGCGCCGCGTTTACCGTGTTCCTGTATGGGCGCATGATCGGGTGCGCGGCCGAGATCGACGATCACCAGAACCGCGGCAAGAACATGGACACGCGCACGCCGCAATCCAGCGTCCGCTTCGTTGCGTGAGGAGACCTTCCATGGCAAAGACCGCCGATGCCCCCGTTGCGCAGCCGTCGAAGCCGGCGGGCCGCTTCTGGCCCGAGGGCTGGTGGAAGCTGATGGAGTACCGCATCGGCATCATCCCGCTGCCGGTGTTCTTCCTGATCGCCGTCCTGATCGGCGGGTTCGTCGCGACCGGCAAGATCTCGTCCGAGATCTCGGTGGCGATCGTCGTGTTCGCGTTCTTCGGCTTCACCTGCGCCGAGATCGGCAAACGTACGCCGATCCTGCGCAACATCGGCGCCGCCGCGATCTTCGCCACTTTCATCCCGTCGGCGCTCGTCTTCTACAAGGTGCTGCCGGACTCGATCGTCAAGATGACGACCGAGTTCACCAAGACATCGAACTTCCTGTACCTGTTCATCGCCTCGATCATCGTCGGCAGCATTCTGAGCATGAACCGCAAGGTGCTGATCAAGGGCTTCCTGAAGATCTTCATTCCGCTCGCGCTCGGCTCGGTCGCCGCCATGATCGTCGGCACGCTGGTCGGGACGGCGCTCGGCCTGGGCACGCACCACACGTTCTTCTACATCGTCGTGCCCATCATGGCGGGCGGCGTCGGTGAAGGTGCCATCCCGCTTTCGGTCGGCTACTCGGAGATCCTGCACCAGGACCAGGGCGTCCTGTTCGCCACAGTGCTGCCGCCGGTCATGCTGGGCAGCCTGACCGCGATCCTGCTGTCCGGGACGCTGAACTACGTCGGCAAGCGCTACCCCGGCCTCACCGGCAACGGACGCCTGCAGCCGGACGAGGACGACGAAATGGACCCGCACCAGGAACAGATCAGCGGCAACGTCGACGTGACGCACATCGCCGCGGCCGGCGTCACCGCGCTCACGCTGTACGTCGTGGGCATCATGTGCCACAGGCTGTTCGGGCTGCCCGCGCCGGTGGCGATGCTGTTCATCGCGGTGATCGTCAAGCTGACGCAGGCGGTATCACCGCAGCTGCAGGAGGGTGCGTTCGTCGTCTACAAGTTCTTCTCGACCGCGGTCACCTACCCGCTGCTGTTCGCGATCGGCGTGTCGCTCACGCCCTGGGACAAGCTGATGGCCGCGTTCACCCTGCCGACGCTCATCACCATCGTCTGCACGGTGGCGACGCTGATGGCAACGGGCTTCGTGGTCGGGCGGCGCATGAAGATGTATCCGATCGAGACGGCGATCGTCAACGCCTGTCACAGCGGACAAGGCGGCACGGGCGATGTCGCGATCCTGACCGCGGCCGATCGCATGCAGCTGATGCCGTTCGCGCAGATCGCCACCCGCATCGGCGGCGCGATCACGGTCACGCTGGTCCTGATCGTGCTCGCCCGCATCAGCTGACCGCCATGAGCCTGCCCGCGCACCAGTTGACGATGACGATCCTGATGACGCCCGACACGGCCAACTTCGCGGGCAACGTGCATGGCGGGACGATCCTCAAGCTGCTCGACCAGGTGGCGTATGCGTGCGCGAGCCGCTACGCCGGCCGTTATGTCGTCACGCTTTCGGTTGACCAGGTGACGTTCCGCCAGGCCATCCATGTCGGCGACCTCGTCACCTTCCTCGCCAGCGTCAACTACACGGGCCGCACGTCGATGGAGATCGGCATCAAGGTGCTCGCCGAGAACATCCGGACCCAGGAGGTGCGGCACGTGAACAGCTGCTTCTTCACGATGGTCGCGGTCGACGACGACGGCAAGCCCGTCGCCGTGCCGCCGCTGCGCCCGTTCTCGCGCGACGAACAGCATCGCCACGCCGCTGCGGAAACGCGCAAGCAGTTGCGCCAGGATCTCGAAAGGCGATCGCAGTCGCTCAACACCTGAGCGCGGCGCGCGCAATGACATCCGCAGCGCGCGGATTTCATTCGCAACCCCCGGATCGTCACCCGAAACCGCCCGCCAATCGGGCGCTGCGAGACTGTGTCTGTCATTCGGGAGAGGTCAGACCATGGCAGCAAATCCAACCGTCGGCAAGGCGACCGTGTCGCAGCCGGCATCGTCCATACCCGGCCTGTTCACGCGAGCGGTGAAGTCCGTCCAAGAGACGCTCGTTCGCTGGATGCACGACTACGAGATGCGGCGCGACCTGGATCGGCTCGATGATCATCTCCTGCGCGACGTCGGTTTCGACCCGCGCCAGGCGCGCCGCGAAGCGGCCCGACCCTTCCCGGAGTCGCGGACGCTGGACCGGATCTGGGAGCGTTAGGACGACGTCTGCATTAGGGGCGTCAGTAGTTCGCCGAGCTCAGACGCGTTGAACCGCGCAGGGAGGGCGCACCTGCGCGTGGCTGCGCGGCGCGCTCGCCGAAGGCGTCCGCGTCCAACCAAGAGAGCCGGCGGTGCGGGTGCGCCGCCTCTCAGCGGTCCCTGATCACGTAGGGCGTCAGGGTGCTGTCGATCACGAAGACCGTGTAGACCGATCCTGACGGGCTCAGCTGGACCGTGGGGGGAAACACGGGTGGCACCGACGGCTCGACCAGTTCCAGCTGGGCACTGGACGAAGTGGCGACCGCGAAATACGGCGAGGCTGCACCGTAGGCTACGTCGCTCGCGGCCTGCACGTTGTTGACGTAGAGCGTCAAGCCGGTGCCGCCGCTGACCGCCGCATTGACCAGGCGCAATTTCACGTCGCCGCCGACCACCGGAATCTGGTTGTTATCGGTATAGACGGCCACGGACGGCGTGGCCACGGTTCCGTACACGATGATGGTGAAGTCCCCGCCCGCCGCGAAGGTCGCCGGGGGCAGACTCGCGACCTGCGCAGCGCCGACACCGATCGAGTAGGTGCTCGAGCCCCCCGCGACCAGTGTGTACAACCCCGGGTTCGGTGCGAATACGGAGGACAACGTTGTCGTGCCGATGGTCCCGGTGACCGCTGTCGCGGGGTTGACGGGCAGTGCCGAGACGATGCGCACGCGGGCATTCGTGTTGCTGACGAACTGCGCCGGGCCATTCAGCGAGTCGAGCATCGCATTGACCAGGGAGCCGCCTGGCGTGCTCATGAATGCAAGCGCGAGGACCTGCCCATTGGCAACGGGTACCGACGGAAGCGTCAGCCGCACGTCGCTCGGATTGCCCGCCCCGGTGACGACCACGTCGAACGTGCCGGCCACCAATGTCGTCCAGACAGGCGAGCCGCGGAATACGGCGGACTGAAACACAGGTGCCGACTGCGACAGATCCGTCGTCCCGGGTGCGACGACGTATACGTCCAGTGCACCCGAATCCGGCGAAATGTTGGCGACGCCCAACTTGCCGTATCCGGCCGGAGGCGTGACCTGGCTGTCGTCGATCAGCGCAGTAATGACGGCGCCGTTGCGCACGTATGCAACCAGGCTGTACGCCTGGCTGCCGCTGAACGCAAAGTTGACCGCAGGAGAAACCAGCGTTCCCGAGACGTCGGTGACCGAGATCGTATAGGTGCCGGCGGCGATCGACGTATAGGCGCTGGCGCTCTCGGCCGCGACGCCCGCGAATTCGACCGTTCCATTCAAGACCACGGTGAGGCTTTGGTTCGTCGCACCATTGATGAAACGCAGGTTCGCCGGGGGCGTCTGGTTGCCATTGCCCTTGCTGCAGGCGCCAAGCAACAACACGATCGCCGCGATTCCGAGGAGCTCGAGTACTTTCTTCAAAGCCGTCCTTCGCAAAAACGTCAAAGCCGCGCAGTGTGAACAGGAATCGAATCCCTTTTGTCGCTCGCGGATTGGAAATTGCATCAGAAGGTTACAGCCAGCTTTGGCAGGCTGACAAACAGCTGACGCTTAGGGCCCTGGAACCTCTCGTCGCGGGGAGCCCCTCGCCGGCTCGATCCCGAACGACCTCAGCGTTGCAGCGACGCCAACGAAAGCGCGCGCACCGGGCACCGAGGCCCGCGCCGCGCGTGCGTTCGCATCGTGGGTCGCAGGCGATTGCGTCATGTTGTGTCAACTTGTTGAACGACCGCTGACTTCGCATGCGCGAACAACGCGATAGGCTGATGGGCCTTGTTTGCACTCTCGTTCCGGAAGGACGTTGCCGTGCGCTGGTCGATGGTGGAGTTGACAGATGCCGACGTTGCCCGGATGCGGGCATTCCGACTGCAGTCCCAGTTCCGCGCCCTTTTCATGACCGCGTCGGCGCCGCGCGATGCAGCCCTGTTCGAGCTCGCTTCGCGTGAGCGACACGTCTACTACTTCTCGCCGAAAGCGGCGGAGATCTTCTCGCCGTATCTTGCCGCGTGGTCGTCGAAGGACTGCGCGCCGCCGCCGCGCGACTCGGTGGAAGTCCTCGTGGGACGCGCCGATGCGCTCGACATGCTGCCGGCGCAAGCCGCCGACGCGGCCTGAGCGACGTCCGCGGATTTTCGCCCGCTCCGCTCGCCGCGGCGAATTTCCGCGCTAGCGATCCGCGCCACTTCGTCCGGTGCTCGCGCGTGCGGGCACGGCATGCCGCTCGCCCGACACGAGGTGAAAGTGCAGATACGTGACGTCCTGCAGGTCGGGGCCGTTGGTCACGACACGATAGTTGCGCAGCCCGTGCTCCAGCACGAGCGCACGAATCATCCCCAGGCAGTCGAGCACGTAGGGTTCGTCGCCTTGCGCGATGTCGGCGATGTTGCGGATGTCCTTCTTCGGAAACACGACGAAGTGGGTGCGCGTGCGCGGAAACGGATGTTCGATCGCGATGCAGCGATCCGACTCCATCACCACGTGCGGCACCAGGTACGGCGCGCGCTGGATTCCCGCCGAGACCAGCAGCCCGGCGAGATCGTTCGGCCGGTAGCAGGCGACGCAGTCGGTCAGCGCCAGGAAGGATCTCGGCTGGGAGTTCGAGAACAGGTATCCGCCGGCGGCCACCCCGGCGGCGAAAGTCAATGCAGGTATGAGGACGCGCCCGAGCAACATTCCCCCTCTCCTGTGAGCGACGCAAGCAGCAGCTCGCCGGTTTGACGCAGGCGGACGTGCGCAGTTCGGAACGGCAAGCGCACCCGCGCAGACCGGGATTCTCTGTCGCAAAGCTGACGCCAGGCTGGTGCCTGCGCACTGCGCGGATCGTGCCATCGCGTTCTGATGCACCATCGGGCTGCCGCAGCGTTGGCCGGCTCGCGCGTATCCGCACACCCGATAGAGCTCTCAACGGCCCGACGCGCGAACGCGCGCGACTCGGGCGTGAATACCTCGCGCATTGCTACCCTGCGTCCGTACGATCGAGCAAGAGACCCCGCGCCGATGTCCTGGGCATTTCGCACCTTCCTGATCTCGACAGCAACGGTTGCCGCGCTTGCGGCCTATGCGTGGGCCACCGACAAGGTGGCCTGGCAGGGCGAATGCACGATCTATACCGTGCGCTGCGACCAGGGCGAGTGGCAGGCGAACCGCTGCAGCGGCACGCTGCGGGCCGCGGAACGCTACCGCTTCCGTACCTTGAAGCCGCATCGCGAAGTGCTGTTCTGGATCGTCGCCTCCGCCGAACCGTCCGGCAAGCTCACGGACTGCGCCATCGAGGATCGCAGGCACTGGGTATGCAAGGGCGGCGACGCCTCGCGCAGCATCACGCTGCACATGGTCGCCGGCCAGCCCGTGGCCGAGGCGGGCGCCGGCGCAGCCCACGCGGTCGAAAAGTGGCGCTGGTGGCTTCTGCGCGCCGGCCTGCCCGCCGGCAGCGAAGCGCTCGAATAGGCGATCACGGGCGTTGTCGCGGTTGCGTCATGGGTGCGCTCGCTCCGCTGGAAGCCGGACGCCTCCCTGCCGGTGTGCGCAGCCGTTTCGTCCCGGTTGTCGGCCCCCTGACGATGCACGTGCTCGAGGCGGGATTCGAGACGCCCGGCCGGCCGTGCGTGCTGTTGCTGCACGGGTTTCCGGAGCTGGCGTACAGCTGGCGCCGCGTGATGCCGGCGCTCGCAGCGGCGGGGTTTCACGTCGTCGCGCCGGACCAGCGCGGCTACGGGCGCACCACCGGATCGGACACGAGCTATGACGGCGACGTGCACGCATTCGGCATGCTCGCCCTGGTGCGCGACGCGCTCGGCCTGCTGGCGAGCCTGGAGATTGCTGCCGCGCACGCAGTGGTCGGCCACGATTTCGGTTCGTTGGTCGCAGCGTGGTGCGCTCTGCTCAGGCCCGACATGTTCCGCTCCGTCGTGCTGATGAGCGCACCGTTCGGCGGGCCGCCGGCGCTGCGCCCCGGTGCGCCCGCCGGCGGCGCCGCGGCCATCGACCGACAACTCGCCGCGCTGCCACGCCCGCGCAAGCACTATCAGCTCTACTACTCGACGCGGGACGCCAACGCCGACATGTGGCGCTGCCCGCAGGGAGTGCACGCGTTCCTGCGCGCGTATTTCCACCACAAGAGCGCCGACTGGCAGGAGAACCGCCCGTTCCGCCTCGAGTCCTGGAGCGCGGAGGAGCTGGCGCGCATGCCCACCTACTACATCATGGACCGCGACCGGAACATGGCGCAGACCGTCGCTCCCGAAATGCCGGGCGCGGCGGCGATCGCCGGCTGCCGCTGGCTGCCCGACGACGCGCTGCGCGTCTACAGCACCGAGTACGAACGCACCGGGTTCCAGGGTGGACTGCAGTGGTACCGCGCCATGGCCGATGCGAGGACCATCGCCGAGTTGCAGGTCTTCTCCGGTCGCACGATCGACGTGCCGTCGATGTTTATCGCAGGGCGCAGCGATTGGGGCGTCTATCAGAACCCGGGCGCATTCGAAGCGATGCAGGCCACCGCGTGCACGCGCATGCAGGCGTGCCACCTGATCGAAGGCGCCGGGCACTGGGTGCAACAGGAGCAGCCCGAAGCCGTGCATCAGGTGCTGCTCGCCTTCCTGCGGCACCCGGCTTGAAGGAACCGCGCCGGGTCACAATCGCTCCAAGTACCGTCGCCTGGCCCCTGCAGGGAAAACAACGTGGCAAGTGACGCTCGTGCGGACCACGCATGGTCGCGAGTGCGCCCGCCGACCGCCGCGCTCGCGGGGTTGCTGGCGGCGGGCGCCTGCTCGCTGCTGCTCGCATGCGCTGGCACGAAGCCCGCGCCGGAGGCGCAGAATCGCTGCCCGCCGGACCGCCCGGGATGCCAGGTTGTGGTCGTCTTCACCGACGTCGGCCTCGGTGAGCGCGTGGCGCGCCTGCAGGGGCAGCTGAGCGCCGAGCAGCCGACCGCGAGCTATTCGTTCGACGCGGCGGCGGGCGAGACGCTGCGGCTGAAACTGGAGGGTACCGCGGCGCACGTCGTTCTCACCCAGCCCGACGGGCAATCGAGCGCCGGCTTGCCCGGCGAAACCCTGCTCGGCGCGAAAGGCAGGTACGCGCTGCGTCTCGCGGCGAACACGGCCGCCGAGGACGCGTACGGGCCGTTCCAGCTCGAACTCAGGCTGATCGGCAAGCCGTGACGGTTCAGGCGAGTTCGAACTCCAGCGCGCCGAGCTTCTGGATGCGCGTCACCAGCCGGTCGCCCGGCTTGAGCCACACCTGCTTGTCCTTCGGGTAGCTGGCGATGACCCCCTCGGGTGTGCCGGTGAAGATGATGTCGCCGGGTTCGAGCGTGAAAAGCTTCGAGGCGTAGCTCACGATCTGCGCGCAATTGAACACCATGTCGCTGGTGTTCGACGACTGGCGTACGCCGCCGTTGACCAGGCACTCGATCTTGAGCGCGTTGGGATCGCCGACCAGATCGGCGGCGACCCGGAACGGCCCGATCGGCGCGAAGCCGTCATTGGTCTTGCCGATCATCGACTGGCTGCTGCGTGACTGCAGGTCGCGTGCCGTGAAGTCGTTCCCGGTCGCGTAGCCCATCACGTACGACAGCGCGTCGGACTCGCTCACGTTTGCCGCGCGCCGGCCCATCACCACCACGAGTTCGGCCTCGTAGTCGAACTGCTCCGCGGGGACTCCCGAAACATGGACCCGGCCCTGGTGCGCGTTGAGCGTGTTGTTGAACTTGTTGAACAGGATCGGCAGCTTCGGGATCGGGTTGTTGGTCTCGCGCGCATGGCGGGCGTAGTTCAGGCCGACACAAACGATTTTTTCGGGCCGCAAGCGGCAGCGCGGCGCCGCGGCACGCTCTGCGCCAAGGCGCAGCCCGCGAATATTCGCCCGGGCGTGCTGACCGGTTTGTTCCTGCAGTGGCGTATTTGACTGTGTGCGCCGTCGACCGGGCTGCCGTCCGCTGGCGCGCGAAAACCCGGGTCGCGCGGCACTTGAAGCGGTGTCGGCCCCGGCGCAAGGTAGCGGTACCGGCACGCGTGACCTTACCTCAAGGACGAATCGATGCGAATCTCGTCGAGCTCCGGACCGGCGCACACGACGCTGCGGTCGGACGCGCAGGCATCACGCCTGTCGGCGGCCGGGCGCCGGGATCTTTACCAGCGTGTGCTGGGCGCACCCGGCGGCGCAATCGATGCGGTCAAGCCGAACCGCGAATTCGAAGATCTCTGGCTGCGCTTCGTGTCGAGCGTCGCGCAGCAGGGCGGCCGGGGCACACCGGCGCTGAACGCACAGACGCTGACGCGGCCATCCGTGGCAGCGGCAGCGCGCGCGCTGGCGAGCCAGGCTGGCCCGCTGGTTGGCGCAGCGTTCGCGGCGCGCGACGCGTGGCAGATCATCGACCAGGTGAACGAGACGCAGCTTGGCGGGGCCGCCCATCACGCGCGGTATCGAACACTGGCAGAGGCAGGTGGCGCGATCCTCGAATGGCTCGCGCGGCATGGGGACGGCACGCATGCGCCGGACGGCACCGACGTTGACCTGCTCGCTGCCGTCGACCGGTGGCTCGCGGTGACCGGCGCACCAGATGCCGAGGTGGGGTCCTTCGCCCAGCCTCGAGAGACCGTCGCGGCCTGGTCGCGTTACCTGCACGCTGCCGTGGGGCTGGAAGAAGACGCCGGCCAGCGCAAGGCGCCGCCGCGGATCGCGGCGCTCTTCAGCGGCTCCTCCGGCACGGGCAAAACGCTCGCCGCGCACTGGCTGGCCGGTTCGCTCGATGTCGACGTCTTTCGCGTCGATCTTGGCCAGGTCGTCAAGCGCTACATCGGCGAGACGGAAAAGAACCTCGAGGCCGCCTTTCGGGACGCGCAACAGTCCGGTTCCGTGCTGCTGTTCGACGAAGCCGACGCGCTGTTCGGCAAGCGCAGCGAGGTGAAGGATGGGCATGATCGTTACGCCAACCTCGACGTGAACGACCTGCTGCAGCGTATCGAGAGTTTCGCCGGGGTTGCGATCCTCACGACCCACTCAAGCGGCTGGATCGACCCGGCCGTGCTCGCGCGCTTCAAGGTGGTCGCGTTTCCCATCCCGCCGCACTGACGCTCACCCGCCGGCCGGACACCATGAAGCTTCTCTACCAGACGCACTCGCCGTACGCCCGCAAGGTGCTGGTGTTCGCCCACGAGGTCGGCCTCGCCGGCGACATCGAGGTCGTGCATCACGAGACGAGCCCGACCCGGCGCAACGAAGCGGTGTACGCGCAAAACCCGCTCGGCAAGGTGCCGGTGTTATTGCGTCCCGGCGCGCCGGCACTGTTCGACTCCAACGTGATCTGCGAATACCTCGACACGTTGCATGCCGGGCGCCCCTTGATTCCCGGTCACGGCGAAGCGCGCTGGCTCGCCCTGCGCTTGCAGGCAGTTGCCCAGGGCATGGCCGAAGCGGGCGTCGGCTTGCGCTGGGAGACGGAACGCCGACCGGCCGAGCTGCGCTACGCGCCGCTGCGCGACGGCTACGCGAACAAGCTCATCGGGAGCTACGACTGGCTGGAGCACAACCTCGACGACGGACCGGCGCCGAACGTGGGCCACGTGGCACTTGCCACGACGCTGAGCTGGCTGGAGTTCCGCGCACTGCCCGGATTCCGCGTCACGCCGGACGGGCGCGCAAGAGCGCGGCTCTCGGCCTGGTTCGACGCGTTCGCCGCGCGTGCTTCGATGCACGCGACGCCGTTTTCCGGCCAGACGCACGACTGATCGCGCCGGCGGCGCGGAGCGCGCCGGCGCTCAATGCACGCGCTTTTTCTCCGCCTGCGCGAGGAGCGCCTGCTCGAAGCGCTCGACGCTCCAGAGCTCGGCGAGCGCGCGCCGCATGAGCGCCTGCTGGCTCTCCGGCGCAAGGCCGCCGAGCGGCGGATCGAGATCGAGATCGGTGGGAAAGGCGTAACCCTCGGCGCAACAGCCGATCGCGCAGTCGATCGATGGCGCGTCCAGGCGCCGGGCGGCAGCCAGGTGTTGCAACGCCGGGTAGAGCGCACGGCACATGCGCACGCGATCGACGCTTTCCATGGCGCGGCCGAAGGCCGACGACACCTGCAGCAGGTTGGCCGTGCGGCGCACGTGCGCCGTGCGATTGTGACCCGCGGCGTGCATCAGCGCCGGATTGAAGAACACCGCATCGCCGCGCGCGAGCGGCAGCTGGACGTGATGCGCCTCGAAGACCTCGCGAAATGCGGGCTGCGCCGCGACCAGATAACCGGGCAGGTACTTGTGCGAGTGCGGCAGGTAGAGCGTCGGCCCGCTCTCGGGCGGCATGTCGACGTGTGCCACGGCCCCCTGCAACGTCAGCACCGGCGACAGCCGGTGCACATGCGCCGGGTAACGCGCGGCCGCATCGGCCGTCAGGAAACCGAGGTGGTAGTCGCGATGCGGAGACTGTGCGGCGCCGCCGGGGTTGACGCGGTTCACCTGCGAAGTCATCTGGTAGCCCGGACCGAGCCACGCCTCGCAAACGAGGGCGAGCAGGTCGTTGCCGTAGTAGCGGGCAAAGAGCTCCGGATCGCGCATGCACAGTTTCTCGAGCGCGTTCCAGACGCGATCGTTGGCGCCGGCCCGGGCAAAGTGATCGCCGCCGCCGGTCTTGCCGCGCTCCTCGTCGATGAACTCATGGAACCGGTGCGTGACGGCCTCGACGATCGCGGCGTCGTCGAAAGCACCCTGCAGCACCAGAACTCCGGGCCCGTCACCGAGCACCCGCACCCATTCGCTCATCAGCTCCTGCCGCACCGCCGCCTGCTGCAGGCGCCGCCTCAGCGCGCCACCGTCGTAGAGCGGCACGCCGCGGTCGAGCCGGCTGCTGAACGGGAAGTCGCTAGGCGACGCGGGCATGCGCACGATGCGCGCGAGGTCCTGCACGTCACATGCTTCGGGTCGCAGCCACGCTGCGGGCAACGTTTCCATCGAGCGGCGGATAAGGAGTCTGCGCTGGCGAGAATTGTACTTCTTTTACGGTATCGTGTTAGAAAAATCTTTCCAAATTGCAGGGACCTCGATACATTGAGAGCATGGGGTTCGAGGGTCCGCCGCGCAACCGCTGGCGCTCTGATTTCCTCGCAACCGGAAAGACTCCCGCCGATGGATCACGACTCCCGCCGCAACCTGGACACCCGCGCCGTCATCACCGGCGGCACGCAAGGCCTCGGCCTGGCGGTCGCCCGGCGCCTGGCGCGCGAGGGCGCGCCGGCCATCGTCATCAGCGGCCGCCGGGCGGCGGTCGGCGAGGCGGCGGTCGCCGCAGTGCGCGCCCTTGGCACCGAATGCTTCTACGTCCAGGCCGACGTGGCCGTGGCCGAGGATTGCACCCGCCTGATGGCCACCGCGATCGCGCGCCTCGGCAGCGTGAACGCCCTGGTCAATTCCGCGGCCACCACCGATCGCGGAACGCTGGTCGACACCACGCTCGAGATGTGGCAGGCGCAGATGGACACCAATGCGCGCGGGCCGTTCCTGCTCATGCAGGCGCTCGTCAGGCACCTGCTCGAGCGCAATGCGCCGGGCTCGATCGTCAACGTGCTCTCCCAGTCGGCGCATTGCGGCCAGTCTTTCCTCGTGCCCTATTCCGCTTCCAAGGCGACGCTCGCCAACCTCACCAAGAATGTCGCGCAGTCCTATCGCCGCCACCGCATCCGCTGCAACGGCGTGATGGCGGGGTGGATGGATACGCCGGGCGAAACGGCGATCCAGAAAAAATTCCACGGCGCGGGCGACGACTGGCTCGCCCGCGCCGAGGCCGCGCGGCCGATGGGACAACTCATCAAGCCCGATGAACTCGCCGGATTGATCGCATACATGCTGAGCCCCGAGTCCGGCGTCATGACCGGCGCGCTGGTCGACTACGACCAGTGGGTGCCAGGGGCCCAGCCCGAGTGAGCTCGCATGCGGCCGCCGTCGGCGGCCGCGTTGAAGCCGACGCCGCACGAACGCATGGACCCGGGAACCCGGCACCTCGCGCGGCGGGCGTTTCTTGCCGACCAATATCGCCTGACCGCCGCGGGTACCGAACGCGCGCGCGCGGCGGGCCTGGTCAACGCCGACTGGTACAAGCCGCCGGTGGCGCGAGCGCTGATGAAGACGTTGCTGCAACGAAGCGACACCGGCGCCATTCGCGACACCGTCCTCTGGTACGCGCTGATCGTTACGAGCGGCGTGCTGGCGCATTTCGCGCTGGGCACCGCGTGGGCCGTGCCCGCATTCCTGCTGTACGGCACGCTCTATTGCGGGCCGGCCGATTCGCGCTGGCACGAATGCGGCCACGGCACGGCCTTCAAGACACGCTGGATGAACGACGCGCTGTACCAGGTCGCCTCGTTCCAGGTGTTGCGCCGGCCGACGGTCTGGCGCTGGAGCCACGCCCGCCACCATACCGACACGCTGGTCGTCGGCCGCGATCCCGAGATCGCCGCGCAAGTGCCGACGCGCTGGAGCGTGGTGCTCGGAAACATCGCCGGCCTCGCACACGTCAGCGGGGAACTGCGCAGGCTCCTGCTCAACGTCGCCGGCTGGCTCGATGCCGAGGAGGAGACCTTCGTTCCCGAGTCCGAGCGGCCGAAGATCGCGCGCGAGGCGCGCATCTGGGCGGCGATCTATCTGTGCGTCTTCGCCGCCTGCATCGCCCTGCACAGCATCGTGCCGCTGCTCTACATCGGGCTGCCGAGCCTGTACGGCGCCTGGCTATACCACTTCTTCGGCCTGACGCAGCATGCGGGGTTGCCGGAGAACGTCACCGATCATCGTCTGAACTGCCGCACCGTGTACATGAATCCCGTGTTCCGCTTCCTGTACTGGAACATGAACTACCACGTCGAGCACCACATGTTCCCCATGGTCCCGTACCACGCCCTGCCCCGCCTGCACGCCGCGCTCCGGAGCGAGATGCCGCCGCCTTACCCCAGCACGCTTGCCGCGTATCGCGAGATCATCCCGGCGCTCGTCCGCCAGACCCGCGATCCGGGTTACAGCGTCGAGCGCCCCGCTGCCACGGACTGCAGGGGCCGCGCCATGAGCCAATGGGTCGCCGCGGGCCGGCTCGACGACATCGACGACGAGGACGTCAGGCGTTTCGACCACGGCGGTCGCACGTTCGCCGTCTATCGCATGGGCAGCGAGGTCTACGCCAGCGACGGCCTGTGCACGCACGAACAGGCGCACCTGGCCGACGGATTCCTGTTCGACCACGTCATAGAGTGCCCGAAGCACAACGGCCGCTTCGACATTCGCGACGGCCGCCCGCTCGGCGCGCCGGTATGCATCGCACTGAGAACCTATCCTGCCAAGGTGGAAGGCGGCCGGATCTTCATCGAGATCTGAGCTTGCGGGCGCGCCTTGCCCTGCAAACCAATTTCCAAATCGCGTATCAGAACGAAATTCCTGTCTGGCAACACGTACAATCCGCCGCCTCCAACCCCAGGCGCATGCGTTGCCGATGCCCACTCCGAGCAAGCCCGCGACGGTCGACCAGCTGCTCAAGCGCATCTCCGACGAATACGAGGGTCTGAGCAGGCAGCTCAAGGCCATCGGTAAGCATGTCGAGCAGCAGCGCGACCAGCTCGGCCTGGAGGGAATCCAGGACGTGGCTGCCCAATGCGGCGTGCAACCCTCGGCGGTGGTGCGTTTCGCCAAGCACTTCGGCTTCTCCGGCTTCTCGGAGATGCAGCGCATCTTCCGCGAAGGCCTGGCGCGGCAGATCGCGCCCGGCCGCAACTACCAGGCGCGTATCCGCGACGTGATCGCCTCCGGCGCCGGCACCCTGTCGAGCGCCGATATCGCCCACGAGTTCCTGAGCGGCAGCATCGCCGGCATGCAGGAACTGCAGAACAGCCTGCACGCGGCGACGCTGAAGAAAGCGGTCGACCTGCTCGCCAGGGCCGACGCCATCTGGATCGTCGGTTCGCGCCGGTCGTTCCCGGTCGCGGCCTATCTCGACTATGCCCTGCAACACACCGACAAGCGCATCGGTCTGATCACGGCGCTCGGAAGCATGCAGGACGGCGCGGTGCGTTCCGTGCGCAAAGGCGATGTGCTGATCGCGATCTCGTTTGCCCCCTACGCGCCGGAGACGCTCGCCGTTGCCGGCGCCGCGGCGCGCCGCGGCGCCACGCTGCTCGCGATCACGGACAGCCGCATGGGGGATCTTGCGCGCCTGGCGCACGTCATCCTCAACGTGCAGGAGCACGCCACGTTCGGTTTTCGTTCCCTGACCAGCACGATGGGCCTGGCGCAGAGCCTGTTCATCGCGCTCGCCTACCGCCTCGAGCTCTCTTACCAGAGCTGAACGGCAGTCGTGCCGCCGCCTTCGCGGCCGCACCGATCATGTGCCGGCGCGCGCCAGCTCCCGGGTCTTGCCGGCGATCTGCTGCAAAAGCGAGCGCCAGGACTTGCTGAAGGCGTCCGCTCCCTCCTGCTGCAGGCGCTGCGCCAGCGCGGCGTCATCGACCCCGGCCCGCCGGCAGGCGGCGAGCACGGCTTCGGCGTCACCGCCATCGGCGGGCAGCGCGCCCGGCACGGCGCCACGGTCGGCAAACGCGAGCAGGGTCTTCTCCGGCATCGTGTTGATGGTGCCGGGGGCGGCCAGCGCATCGATGTACAGGGTCTCGGACGCGGCGGGATCCTTGGTGCCAGTGCTCGCGAACAGGAGGCGCTGCGGGCGCGCGCCCGCGGCGGCGAGCTTCTTCCAGCGCGGCGACGCGAGCATTTCGCGGTAGGCACGATACGACTGCATCGCCACGGCGATGCCGAGGCGGTTGCGCAGGGGTTCGGGAACCTGGTCCTTCACCGCGACATCCCAGCGGCTGATGAAGAGCGACGCGACCGAATCGACACGCGCGTCGCGGCCGGCCGCGAGCCGCCGCTCGAGGCCACGCAGGTATGCCTCGGCCGCGGCGACGTAGTGCGCGGTCGAGAAGAGCAGGGTGACGTTGATCGGCACGCCGGCGAAGATCGACTCCTCGATCGCCGTCAGGCCGTCCGGCGTGCCGGGGATCTTGATGAACAGGTTGCGACGCCTGGCGAGTGCGTGCAGGCGGGCCGCGCTTGCGATCGTGGCCGGCGCATCGTTGGCGAGCAGCGGCGAAACTTCGAGCGATACCCAGCCATCGATGCCGTCGGTCGCGTCGAACACTGGACGAAACAGGTCGGCGGCCCGCGTGAGGTCGTCGAGGGCGAGTTCGAAGAAAAGCGGCTCGCCGGATTTGCCTTCGCCGCTCTTGCGCCGGATCGCGGCGTCGTAGAAGCCGGTCTTGCCGATCGCCTGTTCGAAGATGGTCGGATTCGACGTCAGCCCCGTCACGGAGAGGTCGCCGATGTAGCCGGCCAGCGTGCCGCCGTCGAGCAGGCCGCGCGTGATGTTGTCGAGCCAGATGCTCTGGCCCAGCTGCTGCAGTTGTCGTGTTGGCTTCATTATCGTTCCCTTCGGAAAAGCTGCACGCCCGTCACTCCTGGGCGGGCCGTTCGAAATGGCCGCCAAATTGTTGCCGCATCGCCGACAGGACGCGGTTGGCGAACGAGGCTTCGCCGCGCGAGCTGAAACGGGCATACAGCGCCGCGCTGAGCACCGGCACCGGCACCGCCTCGTCGATCGCGGCCTGGATCGTCCAGCGCCCCTCGCCCGAATCCGACACGCGGCCCTGCAGGCCGTCGAGGCCTGGATTGTCGGCCAGCGCCGCGGCAGTGATGTCGAGCAGCCACGAGCCGATCACGCTGCCGCGCCGCCAGAGTTCGGTGATCGCCGGCACGTCGAAGTCGTAGCGGTACGCGCCGGGATCGCGCAGCGGCGTCGTCTCGGCGTCGGCGGCCGCGGAACGCGCGCCGATGTTCGCGCTGCGCAGGATGTTGAGTCCCTCCGCGTACGCCGCCATGAGGCCGTACTCGATCCCGTTGTGGATCATCTTGACGAAGTGGCCGGCGCCATGCGGACCGCAGTGCAGGTAGCCGCGCTCGGCGGTGTCGGCGCGCGCCGCGCGCGCCGGCGTGCGCGCGGCCGCGTCCACGCCTGGCGCAAGGGTCGCGAAGATCGGCTCCAGATGCTGCACGACCGGCGTGCGGCCGCCGATCATCAGGCAATAACCGCGCTCGAGTCCCGCCACGCCGCCGCTCGTGCCGACATCGACATGCTCGATGCCGCGCGCCTGCAGGTCCGCCGCGCGGCGCAGGTCGTCGCGGTAGTACGAATTGCCGCCGTCGATGACCATGTCGCCCGCTTCCAGCAGCGGCGCCAGGGAAGCGAGCACCGGATCGACCACCGCAGCCGGCAGCATCAACCAGACGGCGCGCGGCCGCGCCAGAGCCGCCACGAGCTGTCGCAGCGACGCGGCGCCGGTTGCGCCGGCGCCGGCAAGCCGCTCGATGGAGGCCGGGTCGTTGTCGTGCACCACGCAGTCGTGCCGCCCGCGAAGCAGCCGGCGCGTCATGTTGGCACCCATCCTGCCGAGCCCGACCATCCCGATCTGCATCGATTCCCTCCGCGAGCGATTCCCGACCACCAGGGCGGCGGTGCATTGTGCTTCGTTCTTTCGCCGAACAGGTTGCATTCGCCGCCAGACCCTGGCAGTCGTGCACGATCTGCGGCAGCATGCGCCCTTCGCCAGCCCACGTGATCGGAGCCGCCGCCATGCCCCAGGGTTCGACACATCGCAACGACCCGCTGCGCAATTTCCGGTTCCGCGTCGAGATCGACGACCTCACCCGCGCCGGGTTCGCGGAGGTGTCGATCGGCGCCAGCACGGTCGAAGTCATCGACTACCGCGAAGGGACCGATCCGCCGCACGTCCGCAAGCTTTCGGGCCTCACGAAATATGGCAACGTCACGTTGAAATCCGGCCTGGTCGTGGGCACCGGCGCGCTCGAGCTCTTCCAGTGGCATGCCGCGGTGTCCGCGGGCCAGCTCGCGCAAAGCCGGCGCAACGTCGTCATCATCGTGCAGGACGAGGCCGGCGTGGATCAGGCCCGTTTTGTCGTATCGCAGGCATGGCCTTGCAAATACGAGGCGAGTTCGTTGGGCGCCCGGGTGAACGAAGTGATCATCGAGACGCTTGAACTCGCCAATGAAGGCATCGAGCGCGTCCAATAGGCGCGAGCGCACCGCCGGCGTCGCCGCGGCGGCGGGCGCCGTCGAGCAACCCTTCACCAACCTGCGCTTCCGCGTCGCCATCCACGGCGTCGCGAGCCCGGGCGCGGTCGAGGTGGTGTTTCCAACCGGACGCATCGTCGCCGCGCCGCGCGGGCGCAGGCAGGTGCAGTTCGACGCGCTGGTGATCCGGCGCGGGCTCACCCGCTCGGCGGACTGGTACGCGTGGTGGAGGCAGGCGCGGCGGTCGGGCCGCGGGCAGCAGCGGGACGTGCAGATTGTCCTGCTCGACGGCGACGGCGCGGTCGCGCTGCGCTGGGTGTTTGCCGGTGCGGTTCCGGTGAGCTACTCGCTGTCGCCGCTCAACGCGCTCGCCGGCGCGGCGCTGATCGAATCGCTCGAACTGCAGGTGAGCGATTTCCAGCTCGATCAAGCCGGTTAGCAGAAACGTCGTTTGGTGTATATGGGCGCGTCGACACACATTTGACGCCGGGCAACCGGAACCACGTGACGGCCACGGGCAGCACCGCGTGAATCGATTCGCCCATAATCCTTTGCACGAACGTCCGGCGACAAGGCATCGCCGGCAGGAGGAGGGGCGATGGAAGCTGATCTGGTTCAGCGCATTGCGCGCAACCCCAAGTACCAGGAACTGAAGGCCAGGCGTTCGCGCTTCGGCTGGGTGCTCACGGTGCTGGTGCTGGTCGTCTACTACGGCTTCGTCATGCTGGTCGCATTCAACAAGGCGTTTCTCGCGCAGCGGCTCGGCGAGGGCGTGACGACGGTCGGCATGCCGATCGGATTCGGCGTCATCGTCTTCACGATCCTGGTCACCGGCATCTACGTGCGTCGCGCCAACCGGGAGTTCGACGCGCTCACCGAAGAGGTCGCCAGGGAGGCGCTCAAATGAGCCGCCGCACGCGCGCCACGTGGTGGCTCGGGCTTGCGGCGCTCGCCTGCGCGGGCATGGCGCACGCGGCCGGAGGCGATCTCGGCCAGACGGAAAAACAGCCGACCAACTGGACGGCGATCATCATGTTCGCCGTGTTCGTGGTCTTCACCCTGTTCATCACCAAGTGGGCCGCCGCACGGACGAAGTCGGCGGCCGACTTCTATACCGCGGGCGGCGGTATCACCGGCTTCCAGAACGGACTCGCCATCGCCGGCGACTACATGTCCGCGGCCTCGTTCCTCGGCATCTCGGCCGCGGTGATGACCGGCGGCTTCGACGGACTGATGTATTCGATCGGCTTCCTGGTCGGCTGGCCGGTGGTCACGTTCCTGCTCGCGGAACGCCTGCGCAATCTCGGCAAGTTCACCTTCGCCGACGTGGCGGCGTTCCGCTTCGGACAGACGCCGATCCGCGTGTTCGCGGCGTCAGGCACGCTGGTGGTGGTGGCTTTCTACCTGATCGCGCAGATGGTCGGCGCGGGCCAGTTGATCAAACTCCTGTTCGGGCTCGAATACTGGATCGCGGTGGTGATCGTCGGCGCCTTGATGATGATCTACGTGCTGTTCGGCGGCATGACGGCGACCACCTGGGTGCAGATCATCAAGGCGTGCCTGCTGCTCGGCGGCGCCACGTTCATGGCGCTGATGGTGATGTGGAACTTCGGGTTCAGCCCCGAGGCCATGTTCGCCAAGGCGGTCGAGGTCAAGACGGGACTGGCCACCGCAGCGGGCAAGGCTCCCGAGGCGGCGGCGAAGGAAGGTTTTTCGATCATGGGTCCGGGCGGGTTCATCAAGGACCCGATCTCGGCCATCAGCTTCGGCATGGCGCTCATGTTCGGCACCGCCGGACTGCCGCACATCCTGATGCGCTTCTTCACCGTGCCGAACGCCAAGGAAGCACGCAAGTCGGTGTTCTGGGCGACCACTTGGATCGGCTACTTCTACCTGCTCACGTTCATCATCGGCTTCGGCGCGATCACGTTCGTGCTGACCAATTCGGCGTTCCTCGATGCCAAGGGCGGATTGCTCGGGGGCGGCAACATGGCCGCCGTGCATCTCGCCACCGCGGTCGGCGGCAACGTGTTCCTCGGCTTCATCTCGGCGGTGGCCTTCGCGACCATCCTCGCGGTGGTCGCGGGGCTCACGCTCTCCGGCGCTTCAGCGGTGTCGCACGACCTTTACGCGACCGTCTTCAAGCATGGCAACGCGGACAGCACTTCGGAGCTGAAGGTGTCGCGCCTGACCACCATCGCGCTGGGCATCATCGCGGTGCTGCTCGGCATCGCGTTCGAGAAGCAGAACATCGCGTTCATGGTGAGCCTGGCGTTCGCGATCGCGGCCTCGGCCAACTTCCCGGTGCTGCTGATGTCGGTGCTGTGGAAGGACTGCACGACGAAAGGCGCCGTGGTGGGCGGCTTCCTCGGGCTGGTGTCCTCGGTCGCGTTGACGATCGTGTCGCCGTCGGTATGGGAGGCGACGCTCGGCAACCCGAAGGGATCGGCGCTGTTCCCGTACGCGTCGCCCGCGTTGTTCTCGATGACGCTCGCGTTTGTCGCGATCTGGATCGTCTCGTTGCTCGACCGCGGGCCGCGCGCGACGCAGGACCGCGCCGGGTTCCTCGCGCAGCAGGTCAGGTCGGAGACGGGGATCGGAGCGGCCGGGGCCAGCGGGCATTAGGCCTGCTTGCCGCCCCTCACCGCCCCAGCAAATGCCTCAACTTGATGAACGCCAGCGCCGCCATCACCGCGTCGTTGAGCGCGTCGTGCGCGTCGTGCAGAGGTAGGCCAAGCGTCGACATCATCGTCGCGAAGCGCAGGTCGATCGTGCCGCCGCGCTCGTGCGGCGGAAGCTGGCGGTTGCGCCAGTCGTAGTACATCGACGAGACCTCGATCTTTTTCTGCGGCAGGCGCACGCCGAGCAGCCGCCAGATCTCGCGGTTGAGCATGGCGACGTCGAACTGCAGGTAGTAGCCGACCAGCGGCCGGCTGCCGATGAAACGCAGCAGCTGGCGCATCGCCTGGGTCGGATCGATGCCCGCCGCGACATCGCGCTCGCGCAACCCGTGCACCCGCATCGCTGCCGGCGAAATGGCGCGATCGGGTCGCACCA
The DNA here is from genome assembly GCA_035502095.1 of Burkholderiaceae bacterium. Taxonomy (GTDB): domain Bacteria; phylum Pseudomonadota; class Gammaproteobacteria; order Burkholderiales; family Burkholderiaceae_F; genus JAKANT01. Next base: position 262,808 of record DATJUX010000043.1, on the reverse strand, counting down.
GCAGCTCCAGCCGCTCGCTGGTCAACACGCGGTTGCCGACGATCCGCACCGCGCCGATGGCGACGATCTGGTCGCGATGCACGTTCAGGCCCGTGGTCTCGCAGTCGACCGCCACCCACTCGTTGGGCGGTGGCGCGTCGTACATGAACGCGAACTGCGCTTCGGTCAGGTGATAGAGCAGCCAGCCGCGCCGCACCTTGTCGATACCGCGGCCGATCCACCGCAGCGGAGCGAGCGCGGCCATCTCAAGCGTCGAGATGAAAGTGGTGGCGCACGAGCGTCTTGAAGCGTTTCACGACCGCCAGCGCATCCTTCAGCAAGTCTCGATCCAGGCTGCTCAGCTTGTCGAGTTGCACGCCGCCGGAAACCGGACGTCCGGCGTCGAGTTCGGCCAGGCCCGCGCCGAGTTTCAGCGTCATGAGGAAATTCAGTGTGTCGGTCAGATCGGTCGCGAGGTCCGCGGGCAGGCGCCCCGCCGCGACCAGCGCGTCGAGCCGCGCAGCGGTGCCGGTCGCCGCGACATGTTCCGCCAGCGCAAAACTGCGCACGCCGTGCACGATCGGAAAGATCCCTGCCTTCTTCAGATCGACGGTCTGGCGGTCGTCTTCCCCGATCAGCAGCAGGCGATTCCACCACGCCGCGGTGCCGGCCTCGGGAAACGAATCGATGGCCGCGGCGAAGTGGGCAAGCAGGGCATCGTTGCCGGCCGCCAAGCCGTCGACTTCGCTGCGCACCCTGGCAAGCAGTCGCTCGTCGCCCGCCACGGGATGCGCGTCCAGGAAGATCGCCAGCGCCATCAGGCCGGCCGGATCCGGTTGCAGCAGCCAGCGGCGCACGGTGTGTCCGAACTCGGAGACGGTGCGACGCCACTCCGGGTTGCGCACCATGATTCCGCCCGGGCATTCCGGATACCCGAAAGCCCCGAGCGCCTCCGAGAAGCGCCGGCAACTGTCGGTGACGACTGCCGCGTCGATCGGGTGATCGTCGCGCAGCACGAGGCCGTTGTCCTGGTCGGTCTTGAGCAGTTGCTCGCCGCGGCCCTCGCTTCCCATCACGAACAGGCAGCTCGCCGCCGCGAGCTCGGGCGGCGCGATCAGCTGCCACGCGCGCGCGAACAGCTTCGCATTCAGTTCCTGCACCAGCTTCGCGATCGCGGCGACACGCGTGCCGCCGCGATGGAGAAGCGTGATCAGCCGCGTGATCTGCGCCGCGGCCGCGCGCAGCGCCTCGAGATCGTTCGCCTGCACGATCTGCACGGTGATCAGGTAGGAGTGATTGGAGAGGAAACTGAGGGCATCGAGCTGCTCCAGCAGCCCGACGATGCGTTCCCCGTCGGCGACCACCAGCCGGTGCACCTGGTGCTTGATCATCAGCGCCAGCGCATCGAACAGCGAATCCCGCGGGCCGATCGAGACCAGCTCGAAGGTGGCGATGTCGCGCACCGGAAGCTCGGCCAGCGGACGGCCGTCGAGCACCGCCCGCTGCAATCCGGTCGAGGTGAAGATGCCGAGGCGTTCGGGCACCGTGCTCGTATCGCGGACCAGCACGCTGCTCGCGCGCTGGCCGTGCAGCACGCGCGTGACCGCGACGATGTCGGCCGCGCCGTCGACGACGTGCGCCGGGCGCAGGAACGCCTGTTCCACGCGCGCCAGCGCAAGCGACTGCATCTCGCGCTGGCCGGAGCGCAGCGCGAGCGCGCTCAGCTTGTTCGACAGATCCGAAAACAGCAGCGCACCGAACGTGGCGTTGCCGGAGATGAGCGTGCTGACCGCCTGGCGGGCAAGCTGGTAGGCGAGCACCTCTTCGGTGGCGACGAAGCGGCTGCTGGAACGCCCGGCGACCAGCGAACGCCCGTCGAAGCTGTCGTCCGGCCCGAACGTCGCCACGATCTCGTCGCCGTCGTACTGCGACACGTAGCCCTTGATCACCACGAACAGGTGGGTCGCGTCGGCGCCGCGGTCGAGGATCGTCTCGCCTTCGCGAAAGTAGGCGATGTCGACGCTGTCGCGCACGAGCCGTTGCTCGCTCGCGGTGAGGCAATCGAACGGCGAGGCGGCGAAGTTGAAGGCCGTGGGCATGCGCGGAGGTGGCTAACCGCCGCTATAGCGCGCAAACAGCTTCTGCATGCCGCCGATCCAGCGATCGTAGTTGTTGGTCTTGGCCCGCAGGTACTCGATCACCTGCGGGTGCGGCAGGATCAGGAAGTGCTCCTCGCGCATCACCTTCACGATCTCGTCGGCGACCTGCTCCGCCGAGACGACGCCGTCGATGCCGGCCGAACTCTCCTCGTTCGACATCATGGCGGTGCGCACCAGTTGCGGACACAAACAGGAGACGCGCAGGCCGCGCCGCCCGTATGCGATCGCCAGCCACTCGGCGAACGCCACCGCGCCATGCTTGGTGACGCCGTACGAGGCGGACTCGACGATGTTGAGCAGGCCGGCGGCCGAGGCGGTGACAAGAAAGTAGCCGCCGCCGCGCGCCAGCATCGGCTCGACCACCGCGCGCGCCGCCCAGACGTGCGCCATGACGTGGATCTTCCAGTTGCGCTCCCACACTTCGTCGGGCGCCTCGGGTCCGCCGCGCGAGATGATGCCGGCATTGGAAAAGTAGACGTCGACGCGGCCGTAGCGCGCCTCCGCGGTGCGCACGAGATCGCGGATGTTCTCCTCCTTGCTGACGTCGCACGTCACCGCGATCCCGCCGGTTGCGTTCACGACCGGAATCAGCCCATCCGGGTTCAGATCCGCGGCGACCACGCCCGCGGCACCCTCGGCCGCGAATTTCAGCGCCGCTGCGCGGCCGATGCCGCTGGCCGCGCCGGTGACCACCACTATCTTTCCCTTCACGTCCATGGCATCTCCCGCTCCGGTGGCTCCGAAACTCCTGCCGCGTTCATTCTGCACGCACGCGAGGGGCGAAGAAACACGGACGTGTTCGGGCGCCGATTGGTTTTCGAGCTCGGGGTGGTGGCATCATCGACCGGCACGACGATGAACGATTCGACCACCCCAAATCAAGGACCGCCGGCACGCGCCGCCGCCGGCAAACGACCCGACGTCGTCCGGATGCTGGAGCGGGCGATCACGCTGCTGTGTGACGGGCAGATCGACCCCGCGGAGCAGGCCCTGAACGACGTGCTGCAGGTCGTGCCGCAACAGCCCGACGCGCTGCACTTCCTCGGCGTAGTGCGCCACACGCAAGGACGCGTCGACGAAGCGGTGGCGTTGATCCGCCAGGCCGTCGCGCAACTGCCGGATCACGCCGGCGCGTGGAACAACCTCGGCAACGTGCTCGTGAGCGCAGGCCGGATCGAGGACGCCACCGCGGCCTACGAGCGTGGTGTCGAGGTTGCTTCGGGACGACCCGACTCGGTCGACGCGCTCAGCAACCTGAGCACCGTGTATCGCAAGCAGGGACGTCTCGCCGAAGCCGAGGCGGCGTGCCGGCGCGCGATCGAAGTGCGACCGGATTTCGGCGAGGCCTGGTACAACCTCTCGCAAGCCCTGATCGCGCAAGGCAACGTGCACGAAGGCGTGCTTGCCAACAGCCGCGCCATCACGCTGTGGCCGCGCCATCTGCAGGCGCGCGACCAGGTCATCCGCGCCCTGCTTCTCCTGGGTGAACGCGAGCGGGCGGCGCAGCTCTATCGCGAGTGGCTGGCCGAAGAACCCGACAATCCGCTTGCGCAGCATCAGTTGGCGGCGTGCCTGGGCGAGGCGGCGCCCGAGCGCGCAAGCGATGCCTACGTCAGGAAGGTGTTCGACAGCTTCGCCGCGTCCTTCGATGCCAAGCTGGAGAAGCTTGACTACCGCGCGCCGGAGCTGGTCGCCGGCGCGCTGCGCGCGGCGGCAGGAGAACCGCGCCAGGCACTGCGCATCGTCGACGCCGGGTGCGGCACGGGCCTGTGCGGCCCGCTCGTCAAACCGTGGGCAAGCCACCTGGCAGGTTGCGACCTCTCGGTCGGCATGCTGCGACGAGCTCGCGCGCGACGTCTCTACGACGTGCTGCACCAGGCGGAACTGGTGTTCTACCTCGATACGCAGCCGGCGGCGTTCGATGCCGTCATCTCGGCCGACACGCTGTGCTACTTCGGCGCCCTGGCTGGCGTCTTCGCGGCGGCCAGGCGGTGCCTTCGAACAGGCGGCCGGCTCGTGTTCACGGTGGAGGCGCTGCCGGAGACCAGCACCGAGGCTCACCGGCTGCTGCTCAACGGGCGCTACGCGCACTCGTCCGGATATCTGCGCGCGGCGTTGCGCGAAGCGGGCCTCGCGTTGATCGATATACGCGGCGAAACGCTGCGGATGGAGGCGGGGCTGCCGGTCGCGGGCTGGCTGGTCACTGCGCGCAACGCGTGAAGCGCCAGCCACCCTGGCGCGCGCCAAGCGCCGCAAGCCGCCGCGTCAACCCGCGTTGCGCGTGAGAAAAGCCATCGTCTTTTCGTTGAACGCCGGCACGTTCTCGTACAGCGGCGCGTGCGCACAATCCTCGAAGACGTACAGCTCCGAGTTCTTGATGCCTCGTTTCAGGCCGTCGGCGAAGCGGGTCGACGTGACCATGTCATGGCGCCCGAACGTGATCTGCGTCGGTGCGCGGATCCTGCCGAGCTGCGCCTGCGCGTCGTGCCCGATGACGGCGTCGGCCTCGCGGAGGAACGCGTCGAGCGGCTGCTTCGGACGACCGCGCACGAAATCCGACAGGGCCTGGATGTAGTCGGGCTTGCGCGCGTACAACTCCGGCGTGAAGCACCACGGGAAGATGCCCTGGATCACCATCTCGGGCACGTTGTTCATCCCCTTTGCCATGACCTGCCATCCCTGCACGACAGTCTTGAGGAAAGCATCGCTCTTGTCCCAGCCGCTGTGCAGCGAAAGCGATTTCACGCGCTCGGGATACTTCGCGGCGAGCCAGATCCCGGTGGCCGCGCCGAGCGAAACACCATAGATGTGCGCCTTCTGGACGCCGATCGCCTGCATGAGCGCCGCGACGTCGTCTGCGAACAGCTCGGTCGAGTACGCGCCCTCCGGTTTGTCCGACTCGCCCGTCCCGCGCAGGTCGACCGAGATGCACGTGAAGCGTTTCGCGTAGTCGGGAACCTGGAACGCATAACACGCGTAGTCGGCCGCGAGATACGGGATCAGCACGAGCGCCTCGCCGCTGCCCTGCTGGTCATAGTTCATCGTGATGTTGCCGGCACGAATCTTGGGCATGGTCTTCTCCGATCGAGATTCCCCCTCCGACCGCACGCGACCCGCCGCCGGATTTCGGCGCAGCGCCGCGAGCGCCACCTGCCGACCAGCATACGCCGCGGCGCTTCAAGCCGCGCTTGTCGCGCATCACGCATGGCTCGTCATTCCGAGCCGTGGGCGCGCGCCTCGTGATGAGAGGTCCGTCGCGTGCGCTGCGGCGGGCAAAACAATCCGGGGCCTTGCGGCCCCGGATCGGTCAAGCAAAACGCGCGCTTGCTGCTACTTGTACTGGGCGGCGTTCGCCTTCGTGACGAGCACCGTGCCGGTATCGATCACGGCCGCGATCTTTTTGCCGTGCTTGACCGCGAGCGCGTTCTCGACACCGAGCGCGCCCATATTCTTGGGATTCTGCGCCACCGTCGCGGCCATCTCGCCCGCGAGCACGCTCGCCGCGGCGTTGGGGTTCGCATCGAACCCGACCACCGTGACCTTCGACAGCATGTTGGCCGACTTCAGCGCCTGTACCGCGCCCAGCGCCATGTTGTCGTTGGAGGCGAACACGGCCTTCAGGTTGGGGTGACCGGTGATGATGTTTTCCATCACCGATTGCGCCTTGCCGGTGTCCCAATCGGCCGGCTGCTCGGCCACCACCTTCATCCCGCACGCGGTCAGGCCCTTCTTCGACCCCTGCGCGCGCGCCTGGCCGGTCGATTGCGTGATGATCCCCTGCAGGATGGCGACCTCGCTGCCCTTCGGCACGTTCTTGCAGATGTAATCGGCGGCCAGCGCGGCGCCGACCTCGTTGTTGGTGCCGATGAATGTCATGCCCGCGTTGGCGCCCTTGGTGTCGATGAAGACGACGCCGACGCCCTGCTTCTTCGCCTGCTCGAGCACGGGCGCGAGCGCGTTCGGGTCGGTTGGCGCGATGGCGATCGCGCTCACCTTCTTGGCCAGCTGGTCCTCCACCAGCGCGATCTGGCCCTGGATGTCGCTTTCCTGCGGCGGCGCCACGACGACCACGTTGACGCCGAGTTCCTTGCCCTTCGCTTCGGCGCCGGCCTGCACCGCGGCCCAGAACGGATTGCCCGAGCCCGGCCCCTTCATCGCGACGACCACGGTCTCGGCCGCCTGCGCACTCAGCGCCGCGGCGCCCAGCGCACCTGCAACGAGCAACAGCATCTTTCTCATTTGGGTTCTCCCATCATGTTGTCGTACTCCGATTGCCAGGACCTCGCATCCGGCGCAGGAGTCGGTGCCCCGCATGCGAGTGCGTCAGCTCCTCGGTCCGCACCGCCGCGCGCCGACGCAGCACGTCGACGTAGACCGCGAGGATGATGATGATGCCGATGAGAAGCTGCTGCCAGAAAACGCTGACGTTCATCAAGTTCAGGCCGTTGCGCAGAAGACCCATGATCAGCACGCCGGAAAACACGCCGAGCACCGTGCCGCGTCCGCCGAAGAAACTCGCGCCGCCGATGATGACGGCGGCGATCGCATCGAGTTCCGCGCCGATGCCGGCGTTGGGAAAACCCGAATCGGTCCGCCCTGCCAGCAGGAGCGCCGACAGTCCGGAGAAGAAACCGGACAGCACGTAGACGAGGAGCAGAACGCGGTCGACGTCGATTCCGCTGACACGCGCCGCCTGCGGATTGCCGCCCACGGCGTAGATGTGGCGCCCGACCGAGATCTTGCGCAGGAACAGGGCCACCCCGCCGTAGCAGACGAGCAGGACGAAGGCGCTGACCGGAATGGCGCCGAACGGCCCGAGCGAGGGCAGCGGAATCTGCGCCGAGCCGAGAAAACGCACCTCGGGCGACAAGCCCGAGATCGGGCGGCCATCGGAGATCAGGTTGGTCAGGCCGCGCACCGCGTTCAGCGTGCCGAGCGTCATGATGAACGGGTGCGGCAGGCGCAGCAGCGTCAGGCCCAGGCCGTTGACCGCGCCGATCACGACCCCGACCGCGGGGCCGATCAGGATGACGATCGGCCACGGCCAGCCGGCCTTGTCCGCCATCGCCACCGCCATCATCGCCAGCGCCAGGATCGAGCCGACCGAGAGATCGATGCCCGCGGTGAGGATGACGAGGAACATGCCGATCGCGAGCAGCGAATTCATCACGATCTGCTTGGCGACGTTGGTCAGGTTCTGCACCGACAGGAAATATTCCGGCTGCATGACCGTGAGGAAGACCATCATCACGATCACCACGATGACGATGCCGTAGCGCTCGGCGACCCGGCCGAGGCTGAAGCGGTTGCTGATCGCGCCCAGCGCCGCCATCGTCACTGCACCCGGTCGTGGGCGAGCGCCGTGGTGTGCCCCTTGGCACCCATGATCCAGCCGATCACCTCGTTGCGGGTGGTCTGGTTCAGGGGCGCCTCGGCGAAGTTGGCGCCGCGGAACAGCGCCATCACGCGGTCGCAGACGTAGAACACGTCGTCGAGGCGATGGCTGATGAGGATCACGCTCACGCCGTGTTCCTTGAGGCTCTTGATGAGGTCGAGCACCTTGCCGACTTCCTTGATGGCAAGCGCCGCGGTCGGCTCGTCCATGATCACCACCCGCGCGTCGAACGCGGTGGCACGCGCGATCGCCACCGCCTGGCGCTGCCCGCCGGACAGGTCCTCGACGTTCTGGTCGACCGACTTGACCTCGATGTGCAGCCGTTCCAGGTGTTCCGAGGCCATCTGGCGGCTGCGCCGGTGATCGACGACGTTGAGCCCCAGAATGCGCCGGCCCGGCTCACGCCCGAGGTAGATGTTCTCGAAGATCGACATGTTCCCGGCGAGCGCGAGGTCCTGGTAGACCATTTCGATGCCGACGCGGTGCGCGTCGCGCGGGCTCGCGAAGCGCACCGGTTGGCCCTGGAACACGATCTCGCCCGCGCTCGGCTGGAACAGACCGGAGAGGATCTTCATCAGGGTCGACTTGCCGGCGCCGTTGTCGCCGACCACCCCGAGCACTTCGCCGCGGTCCAGGTGAAACGCGACATGATCGAGCGCGCGGATCGCGCCGAAGTACTTCGAGATGTCGCGCGCCTCCAGCAGCCGCGGCTTGTGATCGGTGGCGGCGGTTTCGCTCATGCGCACGCACGATTGGCTTGGCAGGCGCGCAGCGTACACGCCGGGACGGTGCCGTCCGGCTTGCGGTCCCGCGTTCGCGCCCGCATGGCGATCTATTTCTTCGCGCCGTCCGCGTGCACCCGCGGCGCGCCGACCGGCATGCTGCGCAGCTGGCTCGCGGTAGCGGGGTCGGCGCGCCGGCACAACTGCGGCGGCAGTCCGCGCAGGATCAATTCGGCGTCGGCGACCGTCATGCGCCCGATCTGATGCAGGGCTTCGAACATGCCCCCGGTGCGATGTGCCGACAGCAGCAGGTTTTCCCCGAGCTGTGCGCGCAGTGGATCGTCGGCCGGGACCGGCTCGCGCGGGAAGACGTCGGTCGCGACCTTGATGCGACCGGAGTTCGCCTGCCGCACGAGTTCCGGAAAGTCCACCACCGCGGCCCGGCTCATGAGCAGGAACGCCGAGCCGGGCGCCAGCAGTTCGAATTCGCGCCGCCCCAGGAAACCCTGGTTGGCCGTGGTCACGGATGCGAAGACGAAGACCACCTTCGATGTCGACAGGACCTCGTCGAGGGGCGCAGGCCGGCAACCATGCGCCAGGATCAGTTCGTCCGGCAGCCACGGGTCGTACACCGCCACCGGGTTGCGGAACGGCACGAGCAGCGCGCGCAGCGTGCGCCCGAGGTCGCCGAAGCCGATCAGGCCGACCGGTGCGCCGGTGAAGAGAAAGCTGTCCCGGTTGCTAGCATGCCCGTAGTGTTCCTTGCCCGCACGAAACGCGCGGTCGCCGGCGGTGATCCCGCGCACGAGATCGATCGCCATCGCCAGCGCCGACTCGGCGACCGCGACGGCGAACGCCGCCGTCGGCGCCAGTACCCAGATGCCGCGCTCCTGGCACGCGTGGTAGTCGACGTTGGGCAGGAAGTTGGTCTCGACGTTGAAGATCGCCCTGAGGTGCTTTGCGCGCTCGAGGCGCTCGCGCGGCATCGCGGTCTGCCCGATCACGATCACCGCCTCCGGCAACCGGCGCTCGACCTCCGCGTCTGCCATCGGCCGGTCGTCCGAGATCACGAGCTCGCCGAGCGCCTCCAGGCGCGCGCGCGTCGTCGCGTCGCATATGAGGTCGAGCTTGCGCGGCAGCGGATCGACCAGGATCAGCGGCTTGACCAGGAGGTCTCCTTGATTGCGCACCGCGCCTCGAACTGCGGTCGAGGCCGGGGTGCGTTTTCTTGTGCGCGGCAAGCTAGCATCGCACCGACCAACCCGCAAGCAGCGCGGCGCAGCGGCCGAGATGGTGTCATTGCGAGCCGTTGTTGAGGGGTTGTCGGAATCTTCGCCGGCGCGAAATCGAAAGCCCTCGTCGCGTTCGCTCCTGCGGATGACAAGCTGGCAGGCTACTGATCCACCGGATCAGCCCTCAGACAGGAAAGGCACCGGCTGCCGCTGCGCTGGAGCGACAGCCTTGAACCGGGCGTTCGAAATCAGCTCTTCTTGCCCGCCCCGCCCTGGCTCATCCCTTCCGACATGCCGATCAGCACGCCGCGCACCACCGCGGCATATCCCTCGAGCATCGTCTGCGCGGCGCGCGCGGTGATTGCGCGGCCCTGGCGCAGCGCTTCGTGGGCCTGCGCGGTCAGGTCCTCTACCACCTGAGTCGCCTGCGAGCCGGTTTCCGATCCTTTCGATTTCAACGCCGTGAGTGCCTGGTTCCACGGTTGCTGCAAGGCGCTGATCCCCGCACTTTGCGCCGCTTTGCCGACAGCACTGAAGAACGACTCTTCCATCTTTTCGATCTGGGTCATCGCCGCCTTGAACTGCTTGTCCTGCGCGGCCCCGTGATCGACGAACTGCTGCAGCGCCTTGTGGTTCGCCTCGACCGCCTGCATCAGGGCCGAATCCATGCCGGCGAGCGCCTCGCCGAGCATCGCCTCGAACGCCGCCGGGCCGCCCGTGTTCTTTGCCGTGCCCGCGCTCGCCGCCGCGGTCACTGTCTGCACGACGCGCTTGATGTTCTCCATCGTGAGTTCGCGCTGCTGCAATGCCCTGACGGTCGCGTCGCGCACCGCAGTGCGCACCGCTTCGCCATTTTTCGCGCTCGTTTCCGCGAAGAGCTTGATGAGCGCGTCCTGATCGATGCCTGCCTTGATCATGTTTGTCCTCCAGTCTCGACCCAGTCGCCCGGCGTCGCGTCCTGCCGCGCCGCGGCCGCTCGCGAACGCATCATGGCCTGCGTTCTCGGCGCCATTTTGCTCGTTATGCCGAAACATCCTTGCTTCGGCCGTCGCCATTGGCGTGGACGCGGGAGGTCGCGTGCGGGGAGAGGCGGCTGGTGCTCGGCGCGGAGCTTGTTGCGACGCGTTCGTTATCCCGGCCGCGGGTCAGGCGTGGCGACTTGGCCCTGGGGCCGCCGGAGGCGACGCCTCGGCACTTCGGGAGGCCGAAATCCTTCGTCGCGTGCGCTCCTCGAGATGACAAGGAGCGGTTCCCCGCACCTCCCCAGGATCACAACCCGGTCAGGCCTGGCGGGCGCACCGCTTGGAACGCGATTCCTCGCGCAGCCGGGCGAGCCACCGGTCGGCGTCGTCCACCGCGGACTTCGCGGCGACATGAACGCCGGCCACGGCGAAGGGAATCACGTATTTGAAGCCGTCTTCCTGCTTCTCCAGCGCGAGCTGCCTGCCCTGCTCGGTCGCCCGGATCTCCGCCTTGAGCTGATCGCAGCTGAGTTGCGCCGGCTCCTTCGGCGGCGTGGCGCACCCCGCGGCCAGGGCCGCGAGGGCGAGCAATGGCATGACGCACGCGCGGTCAAGCCAGACACGGCTCGTTCGCATTCAATGAGCTCCTCAGGCGAGGAGGCCATCGTAGGAACCTGGTGCTTCAGGATCGCTACCGGCGCGGCGCCGGCGAATACACCTGAAATCTGGCGCGCCGGCCGCGCGGCTAGACAGTGGCGCGGGCGTCGCCGGCGGCGTGTTCGAGCACGTCCATCGTCGCCCGCAGCGCGCGCTCGAAGATGCGCTCGGCCTCGACCGGTGCGACGCGCCCCTCGCGCATCAGCGAGCGCAGCGTTGCCGGTTTCATCGAGAAGATCCTGTCGTCCCGGGCGGTCGCGAACATGTAGATCGCGCGCCGCGGCGAAAGCCAGCGCAGCTGGACCCGCTCGGCCCGGTCGCCGGTCGTGAGGTCGAACCAGTCGCCACGGCGGAACGAGGCGATGTGCTGGTCGAGTTCGGCGTCGTCGCTCGGCTCCGCTTCTTGCGGCGGTGCGCTCACGTGCTTCACCGCGACCTTGTCGGCCGCCAGCAGCCGCGCGACCTCGTCGTCCGAAACCGGCAGTTCGCCGACCTTGTCCTCGGCCGGCGTCGCATCGGCGGAGAGCGCGAGGCCGTCGAGCTTGATGTGCAGGGTGCTCGGGTTGAACGGCGTCGAGCCGTGCGCGAGTTCGAGCGCCTTGACCGCCTGTGCGTGCGAATTCAGCAGCCGGCCGAAGAACTCCTGCGATTTCGCCGGCGGCCAGTCGATCAGGGCCAGTCCTTCGCGCAAGGCGGTCAGCACCGGCGGAACCTTGCGCGCCAGCTGCTGCTTCTCCTCGGGATGGACCTTGGGCTGCACCGTCCACACCAGCGCCGGGACCAGCGCCAGGTAGCGCCGCATCAGGCCGGGCTCGGTGGCCTCGCGCTTGTTGGCCGCCACGAGCACGCGCACCCAGGTGTCGAGCAGGAAGTCGCGCAGGTACGACTCCAGCATGACGCCTTCGAACGCCTGGCGGATCTGGATCGTCGCGTTGATCGCCTGGACCTCGCGCGTCTCCGCTTCCTCGAGCGCCCGCCGGGCGCGCACGACCGGATCGTCGTCGCGCGTGTTCTCCTGGGCGAGGTATTGCTCGAAGCCGTCGAGCGCCTGCTGGAACGGCGCGAGGGTCTGGTCGGTCGACTCGAGCACCGTGGAGATCGCCTGCCTGACCTCCGCCAGGTAGCGCTCGTTGTGGTCGCCTTGCGGCACCCAGCCGATCGACGTCGTCGCGATGCGATCGAGCAGTTCGCGCGCCGGCTGCCGGGGCGATACGAAGAGCTCGGTATCGGTGAGCGCGACCCGGATCATCGGAAACTGCAGGCGCAGCAGTTGTTCCTTGATCGTCGCCGGAACGTGCTTGTCCTGGTGGATGCGCTCGAACAGCAGCCCCACGATCTCGATCGTCAGCTTGTCGACCTGCCGCGACGCCTTTTCGGCGATCCGCCCGCGCAGCACGGCCGGGTTGATCGCCGCGTATTGCACGGAGGGCACGTCGCCGGCACCCATCCGTTGCGCTTCGGCGATCGCGGCCAGGAGACCGGGGTCGACCATCACGCCCGGCGCGCCCGTGCTCGCGGGCGCAGCCGCCCACTGCGGCGACACCGTCGGCAGCGCCGGACCTGCCGGTCCCGCCATGACCGGCACTTGCGGGAACGCGCCGGGAACACCCGCGGGCATCCCGGGCATCGCAGGCATCGCCGCCATCCCGGGCATTGCCGGCATCCCGGCCATCGGCGCGCCCGGCATCATCGAAGGACCGACGAGGGCCATGCGCTGGTAGAGCGCTTGCAGCACCTGGTCGACGGCGACGCCGGAAGCGAAGAACGGGCCCATCGTCGTCGACGCCATGCCGCGCGACATGGGTCCGAGCGTGTTGCGCGTGTTCCGGTAGGCGCCGACGACCGAGTTCGGGCCACCCATCACCGAGTTGGGGCCCATCACTGAGTTGCGGGTGAGCGTGATCGGCGCCACGTCGGCGCTGATGCCCTTGCCTGCGAGATGCCGGTCGACCGCGGCGTAGGTCGCCGCAATGGGCTCGACCAGCGCCGAGTCGAACCGCTTGGTCAAACGCAGCAGGTCGGGCTCGTTGATGCCGACGCGCTCCAGCGCCAGATAGATCGCGCGCAGGAAGATCACGGGACGGAACGGGTTCTCGGTGTCGCGAACCTCCGGTTCGCGCACGAGGTTGGCCAGCCGGGCCTTCAGGGTGCTGAATTCGCTGTCGACGGCATTGCGGATGCGCGCGCTGGCCTTCTCCATCGACGTGGCGAATTCCATCTCGTCATAGTCGACGAGACTCAGGCCGGGTGCCCCGGACGCCTTGCCACGCACACGCTGCGCGCAGAAGTCGTCGACCGCCTGCTTGAACTCGGCATGCAGGAATTCGGAGAACGCCTGCAAAGCCGCCTTGTCCTTCAACAGCACGAGCTTGGCCGGCTTCGATTCGTTCTCGTCTTCGGAGCGCGCGAGCGGCCCAAGAGTCTCGAGCAGGATATCGGGCAGGCGCAATTCGACCGCGTTGCGGACCTGCGTCCAGCATTCCTCGAGGACGCGCCGGGCGCCCGGCCGGCGCGAGGCCGCGCCGGATTGCAGCGCCCCTGGAAGCGAGGCGGAATCGAGGCTCATCGGCTGCGCGCACCCTTGCGCAGCGACCGCCACGATCCGGCCGCAGGCTTGTCGTCGATCCTGAGTCTCGAGTTCCAGCGGTCCATGGCAAGGGGCCGGTCGCTATTGCGGGCGGCCAGGGCTGTTCGGTGTGTATCGACCCGCCCCCAGCGTCCTGAATAGCAAGCGTTTGGGAAGGCGACTCCGGGCTGACGAGCGGGTAAAGGCCTTGGGCGCACCGCCCGACGGAACGGTGTGACCGTGCCGAATGTAAGCAAGCGCGGCGGCCGTCATCGTGCAAGGTGCATGGGGAAGCCGGGCGAATTCAGCGCAAGGCCAGTGCGTATACAGCGCCGTGACAGCTGGACGCTTCGGCGCATCCCGCCGGCATTGGCGCGCCCGGCAAGTCTTCAGGCGGGAATGCCAAGATGCGGCTGCACGCGACCGCTACCGGGCGGTCGTGCGCATGCAAGGTTCGATCGGCGCCGGGAGGACGATGTGAATGGGATCGAAATGGGTTTCCCGAACGGCGCTCTGCACTACCTCGGCGGGGGCCTGCTGATCAGCTCGGGCTGCGCCTGATGGCAAGACCCGCCTTCGAGGCGCGGCTCGGCGAGCATCCCTCCGAGCTATATCGCGACGCAATCCTTGGCGCGGCGATCTTCGGCGCCGGCCGGGCACTTTGCGGGGTCTGCCCCGCTCCCGCGATTGCCGGCCTCGGCGGGTACTGCTGGGACGCTTCTTCGGGCGCCTCCCGAAGCGGGCACTGGCGCCGGCATCGGCACGGCGTCGCCCCCCGGCACGCACGATCCATAATGGCGGACCGCGCCGCGTAGCAAGAAACAACGCGCAACCACGGAGACAAGATGAGCCAAGCGATCCTTGTCGTCCAGCGCGAGGCGAGGGATCGCGGTGCTTCGAGGGCGCGGGATCTTTCGTCGCATTCGCTCCTCCGCGTGACAGAGCCAACCGGAGCAACCGATGCAACGCATGGGAATGGTGATCGGCATCGCCGCCGACAAGATCGGCGAATACAAGCGCCTGCACGCCGCGACGTGGCCTTCGGTACTGCAGCGCCTGGCGCGATCCAACGTCCACAACTACAGCATCTTCCTGCGCGAGCCGGAGAACCTGCTGTTCGGGTATTGGGAGTACCACGGCACGGACTACGAGGCGGACATGGCGGCCATCGCGGCGGATCCCGAGACGCGGCGCTGGTGGACCTTCTGCTCGCCCTGCCAGCGCCCCCTGGCGAGCCGCAATCCCGGCGAACACTGGGCGACGATGGAAGAGGTTTTCCACACCGATTAGCTCGAAGATGCCGCACGCACGAGGAGACTCCATGACTTTCCGCACGCTCGCCTTCGCCGCTGCCCTGCTCGGCGCCGCCGCCGCGCACGCCGCCGACACGATCAAGATCGGCATGGTCACGCCCATCACCGGTCCGGCTGCCGAGTCGGGACGATTCCAGATGAACGGCGCGAAGCTGGCGCTCGAACAGATCAACAAGGCCGGCGGCATCCTGGGACGTCAGGTCGAACTGGTCATCGAGGACGACCAGACCACCAATCCGGGCGCGGTGCTCGCGTTCAGCAAACTCGCTGGCGATGCGTCGATTCCCGCGTTCATCGGCTCGATCCGCAGCACGCAGGTCCATGCGATGGCGCCCGACATCCTGAAGACCGCCAAGCCGGTGATGATCGGCGGCACCGACCCGCAGCTCACGCGGTTGGGCAATCCCTGGCTGTTCCGCTTCCGTCCGAACGATATCTACTCGGCGCGCGTGATCGCCGACTACGGTGTCAACGTGCTCAAGCTGAAGAAGTGGGCGATCGTGCACTCGACCGACGCGTTCGGCACCAACGGCATGAAGAACCTCACCGAAGCGCTGACCAAGCTGGGTGCCACCATCGTGCTGACGCAGGGCTACACCAACAATTCGCAGGACTTCACGCCGGTCGCGCTCGCCGTCAAGCAGTCCGGCGCCGATGTCATGGGCACGTACATGACGTTCGAGCCCGACCAGGGCATCTTCGCCAAGCAGCTGCGCCAGTTGGGCGTCACGGTGTCCTGGGTCGGATCGCCGACCACGGTGACGACCACGGCACTCAAGCTGGCCGGTCCCGCGCTGTTCGGGAGCTTCGCGGTGGTCGACTTCAACCGCGATTCCAGTCCTGCCGCCAAGGCGTTCGCCGATCTCTACGAATCGACCTACAAATCGGCCCCCGACGTCTTCGGCTCGTGGACCTACGACGCGATGACGATCCTCGCGCGGGCGATCAACGCGGCCAAGAGCACCGATCCGGAGGCGATCCGCAAGGCGATCCTCGCCACCCAAGGCTTCGCCGGCGCCGAAGGCACCTACAACTTCGACCAGAACGGCGACGGGCTGCACGGCTACAACATCGTGCGCAACGACAACGGCACGATCGTCTTCGACAAGCACGTCGAGTTCAAGGACTGACGCGCCTTCCGGCCGCACGGCGGACCGGACCATGGGCATCGCGCTGCAGCTGCTCTTCACCGGCCTCGGCGTAGGCAGCATCTACGCGCTGGTGGCGCTCGGCTTCGTGCTGATCTACCGCGCCACCAACGTGGTGAACTTCGCGCAGGGCGACTTCGCCATGCTCGGCGCGTTCGCGATGGTGGTGCTCTGCATCGACCTCGGCTGGCCCTACTGGCTCGGCATCGTTCTCACCGTCGTCGCGATGGCGCTGTTCGGCGTGCTCTTCAACCTGGGGGTCTACTACCCGCTGCGTCATCGCTCGTTCCTGCCGGTGATCATCAGCACCATCGGCGCCTCGATCCTGCTCGAAAACGGCGTCCTGGCCGCGTACGGACCGCGCCCGCAGAGCCTGCCGGGCATCTTCACGAACCAGGGGTTCAGCGTCGGCCCGGTGTTCTTCGACAGCCAGTACCTGTCGATCCTCGCCGTCACCGTCGTTGCGGTGGCGCTGCAGTACCTGTTCTTCGAGCGCACGCTGCTCGGCAAGAAGATGCAGGCGGTGTCGCAGGACAAGGAAATGGCGAGCCTGCTCGGCATTCCGGTCGCGCTTTTGATCATGCTGACCTTCGTCTACAGCGCCACGCTCGGCGGCCTGGCGGGCATCCTGGTGGCGCCGATCCTGTTCGTCTCGGTGCAGATGGGGGCGTCGATCGCGCTCAAGGCGTTCGCCGCGAGCATCATCGGCGGCTTCGGCGATGTGACCGGCGCGATCGTGGGCGGCCTTGCCCTCGGCGTGATCGAGACATTCGGCGCCGCGTACGTCTCGGTGCCCTACAAGGACGGTTTTGCGTTCCTCGTCCTGTTCGTGTTCCTGCTCTTCCGGCCGCAGGGCATCTTCGGCGAGCGCGTCGCGGAAAAGGCGTGAGCGCCGACGCTCGGCCCGCGTCCCCGACGCGGCGCGTCGCCGGCGCGGTCGTGTTCGTCGTGGCCGCAGCGGTCACGATCGCGATCCCGCTCGTGCAGCCGATGCCGGCCTATTCGCTCAATCTGCTGATGCAGGCCTCCACCTATGCGATCGCGGTGTTCGGCCTGACGATCGTGCTGGGTTACACCGGGCAGATCAACCTCGCACAGGCGGCCTTCTTCGGCCTCGGGGCCTACAGCGTGGCGCTGGGCACCACCACCCTCGCGCTGCCGTTCTGGGTCGCGCTCGCGCTCGGCATCGTGCTCGCAGCCGTGGCGGGTGCGGCGCTGGGCCTCACGACGTTGCGGCTGGGCGGGCACTACCTCGCCATGGTCACGATCAGCTTCCAGACCATCCTTTCGCTCGTTCTGACCAACTGGATTGCGGTTACGCGCGGGCCCGACGGCATCAGCGGCATCAAGCGGCCTGCGGTGTTCGGCTACAGCTTCGACGGCAGCGGCGCTTACCTCGCGCTTTGTATCGCGTCGCTCTGGCTGGTCGGGTTCCTCGTCTGGCGGCTTGGCCGCTCGCGCCTCGGCCGCCGCATGCAGGCCGTGCGCGACAACGAACTCGCGGCCGGTGTCGTGGGCGTCGACACGTACCGCACGAAGGTCGCGGCATTCACGCTGTCGGCGGTGCTGGGCGGCTTCGGCGGCGGGCTGTTTGCGGGAGGATTCCGCTATATCAGCCCGGACCAGTTCAGCTTCGCGGAGTCGGTGGTGTTCCTGACCATGGCGCTGCTGGGCGGCGTGCGCTCGCCGTTCGGTACCGCGCTCGGCACCGCGCTGCTCATCCTGCTTCCCGAGTGGCTGCGCTTCCTCAAGGTCGTCTACCTCGCCGTCTACGGCGCGGCGGTGATTCTCATCATGGTCTTCATGCCCGAGGGCGTGTGGGGCTTCGTTGCCGCGCTCGTGCGGCGCGTGCGCGGTCCGTCCATGGAAACCGCCGTGCCGGTGCCGGTGCTGCCGCTGACTAAGGAGACCGCGCAAGGCGACGGCACCGTGCTGCTCTCGGTGCGCGGGATCTCGAAGCACTTCGGCGGTCTCAAGGCCGTCGATGCGGTCGACCTCGAGGTCCGGCGCAACGGGGTGCACGCGCTGATCGGTCCCAACGGCTCCGGCAAGAGCACGCTGCTGAACGTCCTCTCGGGCCTCTACGTCTCGAGCGGTGGCGAGATCGCGCTCGCGGGCGCCACGATCGGCGCGCTGCCGCCGCACGAGCGCGCGGCGCGCGGACTGGGACGCACGTTCCAGAACATCCGGCTTTTCACCGCGATGAGCGTGCTCGACAACGTCGTCGTGGGCGCCGAGCGACCGGGCAACCTCATCGACGGCGGACACGGCGCACACGCGCTGGCGCTCGCCGCGCTCGGCTTCGTCGGCCTCGCCGATCGCGCGCACCGCGCGGTGGGGAGCCTCTCGTACGGTCACCAGCGCCGCGTCGAGATTGCCCGCGCGCTCGCCGGCAACCCGACGCTGCTGCTCCTCGACGAGCCGGGTGCCGGCCTCAATCACGCCGAAAAGGAGGAGCTGGTAACGCTGCTGACGCGTCTCAAGGGCCACGGCCTCACCATCCTGATCATCGACCACGACATGAACCTGGTGGAAAAGGTCGCCGATCACATCACCGTGCTCAACTTCGGCCGGCGCATCGCCGACGGTGCGCCCGGCGAGGTGCTGCGCCATCCCGATGTGATCGCTGCATACCTCGGACAGGTGAACGCGCGTGCCGCTGCTTGAACTCGATCGCCTGGTGGCGACCTACGGCAAGGTCGAAGCGCTGCGCGCCGTCTCGATGCACGTCGAGGCCGGCGAGATCGTCGCCCTGCTCGGCGCGAACGGCGCCGGCAAGAGCACGACCATGCGCGCGATATCGGGCCTGGTCGGCCCGGCGTCGGGCTCGATCCGCTTCGACGGTCGCGACATCGGCGCGCTCGGGCCGGAGGCGATCGTGCGGCTCGGCGTTGCGCACGTGCCCGAAGGACGGCGCATCTTCCCCGGCCTCACGGTGAAGGAGAACATCCTGCTCGGCGGTTCGAACCGCAGGGCGGTAAGGCGCGCCGCGCTCGAGGCCGACATGGAACGCATGTTCGGGATCTTTCCGGAGCTGCGGCCGTTCGCCGACGCCCTGGGCTGGACCCTCTCCGGTGGGCAGCAGCAGATGGTGGCGATCGCGCGCGGCCTCATGTCGCGCCCGAAGCTGCTCCTGCTCGACGAACCATCCTTGGGGCTGGCACCGCTGGTCGTGCAGCAGGTGTTTCGCGTCATCGCAGAGATCCGCCAGCAGGGGACGACCGTGCTGCTCGTCGAGCAGAACGCCAACATGGCGCTCGGCATCGCCGATCGGGGGTACGTCCTCGAGGCGGGCCGGCTCGTCATCGCAGGCACGCCTGCCGACCTGCGCGACAACGAGGAAGTGCGCGCGGCCTACCTCGGCGGCCGCGCGCAGGCCCAGTAGCCGACGCCGAACAAGCCGGCGCGGCGGAGAGCGCGAGTCGGCGTTTACGGTCTTACAAGCAGCGCGACACCGGCGACGATCAACACCAGGCCGGCAGCGCGCGATACGATTCTTCCGGCCGGCAGCAACTTCTCGAGCAGGACGAAGCCCGCTATCACCGCCACCCACAACAGGTTCATGACGCCCGCGACGAAAAGCAGCAGCATGAGCACCCCGCAGCAGCCGAGGCAGTAGAGCCCGCTTTCCACACCCATGCGAAACGCGCCTGCCGCGCCGGCCCGCCACCGCGCGACGAAGAACTGCACCGGAGCCTGGCACTTGCGCAGGCATGCGTCCTTGATCGGAAGCCACTGGTAGATGCCGGCGGCAAGCAGGATGGCCGCGCTCAGACCCCGGCTTGCCGACACCATCATCGGTGTCAGGAGCGTTGCCGCCTCGAGCGCGACCTGCAGCAGCGCGGCGACCAGGCTGAAGCCGGTCCAGGCGGCGAGATAGCCGCTCACGAACACCCAGGCACCGGGCAGAACCGTGCCGCGCGCGCCGTTCTTGCGCACCATGACCGCGTACAGGAGGATCGTCGGCGCGGCGCTCGGCAGCATCATGCCGATCATCATGACCGTCCACATCAGGAAGGTCAGGAGCAACGAAACCAGGGACAGATCGGGTGCGGTGCCCGGCATGGGCATGTCCGGCATGTCGGGCATGTCCGGCATGGCGGCGACCTGCATCGAGTTCATCGATCCCGCCGCGAGCCAGAGGTAGATCCATGCCAGGGCGATGACCGCACCGAGGCTTGCCGCGACGACCCTGCGGTCGCGGCGCACGATCGCTTCAAGACGACTGTCGAGCGCGGCTTGCGCTACCCAGCCCATGCGAAGGGTGCGAAGTGGCCGTTGCGCGCGCCGCTCGCGTCGTCCCAATCGATGCCAAAGGCGTGCATGCTGCTGCGCGTCGCCTTGGCCAGCGCAATCGTGGAATTGACCGGGTGGCAGGTGTTCTCCAGGTAGATGGGTTCACCGGCACGTGCCGGGCCCGCAACGCCCTCGCACGCCTGGTCGACGAGGTCGCCCGCCTTGACGCTGCGCGTCAGTCCTTGCGCTTCGAAACGGATCGGCCGCCGTTCAACCCCGGCGATCCGCCCGACCAGCGGCCCGAGCGCAGCCATCGGTCCGCCCGCAGCACCGGTCGCGATGGCTCCGATCGCCCCGGCTTGTTCGTCGGTCGCGCGGTCGTCGACGATCAGGCCAACGGTGATGTTGCCATCCGCCATCGCCGTCGGCGCATGCATGACCACGATGAAGGCGAGCCCGTCGAGCTTCACGCCGTCCTTGGCCCCCTTGTCGATCTGCATCGCTATGGCCACTTTGCAGTCGCCTTCGGTCGGCCGCGCGGTGAGGTTGGAACTGATGCATGGACAGAGGTACGTGCAGTTGCACGTCTCCATATACCGGCCTTCTACGCGCCATCCCGCCATGGTGTCCTCCGGTGACGAACATGGGTTGCAGGATCAAACAGGCTACGCCGTGACCGCACCTCCTACAAGCGCCCGGACGCTTGCCGACGGTTCGGGCGCAAGCGGAGGAGCGTCCATGCCGAGAAGCGCGCAGCCGCCGGGTCGGGGTATCACCGGTCGTTCGGCAGAGGCCCGGCGCCCCCGGTTCGGACTACCCCGCGCGCGGATATATTGGACTCGTCATTGCGGTCGGATTGCTTGACCTGCCTCAATGCGCGACAGGTCGCCGACGCTCTCCATTCAGGAAAAATTCAGTGATGGGCGCGAGAGTATCGAGTTCGGTCCGCAGCGCGCCTTTGCGTGCAACCATCCGCAAAAGGTCGATCGCCATCCGGTCGGCGCGCGGCTGGCCCGTGCGTTGACCACTCATGCCGCACGCAGGCACCCAGTGAACGCAGCACTTGATCGCTCGATCCCCGGAGAATCGCCGACCGGCGCGTACGCGGTCGCCTTCCTGCTGGTCGCGCTTGCCTTGGCGTGCTGGGCACGACCCCTCATGCTGCCCGACGAAGGACGCTACGTCGGCGTCGCCTGGGAGATGCTGCGTACCGGCAACTGGCTCACGCCGACCCTCGACGGGCTGCCGTTCTTCCACAAGCCGCCGCTTTTCTACTGGATCACGGCGGCGTCGATGTGGGCCTTCGGCGCCAACGAGCTCGCCGCCCGGGCGGCTCCCCTGCTCGGCCTGCTGATCGCGGTCGTCGCGCTGCGCGCTTTCACGCGCCGCTGGGCCAACGAGCAGCAGGCCAAACTCGCCGTCGTCGCGCTGGTCGCGCAGCCGCTCTTTCTCTGCGCGGGCCAGTACGCGAACCTCGACATGCTCGTCGCCGGCCTGATCAGCGCCACGATCCTGCTGCTTGCCGACGTCGTGCTCAGCGCCGATCGCGGCGCGCAGCGGCACGGCGTGCTGCTTGCGGCATACGCCGCCGCCGCGCTCGGCGTGCTCGCAAAAGGCCTGATCGGTGCGGTCATTCCGGCGCTCGTGGTGGCGACCTGGCTGGTATGGACGCGTCGCTGGCGCGCATTCGCCACGCTGTTTTCCTGGGCCGGCATGGCCATCTTCATCGCGCTCGCGGCACCCTGGTTCATCGCCATGCAGCTGCGCTTCGACGACTTCTTCGACTACTTCTTCGTCGTCCAGCACTTCAAGCGTTTCGCCGAGAGCGGCTTCAACAACGTCCAGCCGATCTGGTTCTTCGCCGCCCTCTTGTTCGTGCTCTGCCTGCCGTGGCTCCCTTGGCTCTATCGCCAGATCGCAACCGCGGCCCGACGCTCCGGTGACCCCGGGGTCCGCCAGCTCGCGTGGTTGTGGGCCGCCGCGGTGCTGGTTTTCTTCTCGATTCCCCAATCGAAGATCGTGGGCTACATCCTTCCCGCGCTCCCGCCCCTTGCCTGGTTGATCGCGGACGGGTATGCGGCGGACCGCGCACCGAACGCGCAGGCGCGCTGGCTCTGGTGGGGCGCAGCAGCGTTCGGAATTTCGGTCAGTCTGGTTGCCGCCGTCGTGCTGACCGTCGCACCACGTGGGTCCGCACGCGACCTTGCGCGCGAACTGCTTGCGCGACGCGGCCCGAACGAGCCCGTGCTGATGCTCAACCGCTTCGACTTTGACGTGCCCTTTTATGCCCGGCTGCGCGATCCCGTCGTGGTGATCGACGACTGGTCGAGTGCGGAGGTGCAAAAGCAGGACAACTGGCGCCGTGAACTCGCCGACGGCGCGGGGTTCGATCCGCGCGCGGCAGCCGGCGTACTGCTCGAGCCGCGCGATCTGCCGGCGGTCCTCTGTCGCGCGCCGGTGGCATGGGTGATCGGCGCACCCGACCAAGTCAAGCAGCTACCCGCGACGGCGATCGCATCCGCGGTTTTCAACACCAAGGACGCGAGCCTTTGGCGCGTGACCCGGGCCGGCCCTGGCGCTCGTCCGCCGGCGTCCTGCGCCGAGCCCGCCAACAGCGCACCCGCCCAGATGTAGCGGTCGCGCGTGGCGAACCGGTCGGCGCCCGCAAGCAAGTCACGCCATCGGTTCGGGTGCGGACCATCGCCCAACGAGCGGGCTGCGATGGATCACCGGCGGCATCTGTGACCCGCGCAACGCCTCGATTTCGGCGATCGCGCCCCGGACGCTTTCGGCGCCGAGGTGAAAGGCGAAGCTGAGATCGAAGGACCGCGACTCGCCCGCGGCCAGTGCCACCGTCCTTCCGCAGTCGGCTTCGAACCGGTGCGGATTCGGAAAATTGGTGCCGGGCTCGATTCCGGTGACGTACCCGTCGCGCAGCGTGTTCGTGTTCTTCCACAGCACGAAGCACGGCAACTGGGTGCGGTTCCAGCGCACGCTGGTACCGAGTCGTCCGTCCGCGCTCTTCAAGAGCGCGAGGGTGCCGCCATCGGGACGCGCGTGCACGGTCGCGAAGTAGACCTGCTCGGTGGCCGGCTCCGGCGCTCCGTACGCGTCCCACGCATCGATGCCCTGCGCCGCACGTGCATTGC
Organism: Burkholderiaceae bacterium; assembly: GCA_035502095.1. GTDB lineage: Bacteria > Pseudomonadota > Gammaproteobacteria > Burkholderiales > Burkholderiaceae_F > JAKANT01. Next base: position 239,290 of record DATJUX010000043.1, on the reverse strand, counting down.
GCGGCGCGAGTTCCATGATGGGTGCCAGCAGGGATGCACCGCTTCCAAGCAGCGGCGGCCCGAGGTTGAAGTGATAGAGCAATTGCATCCGCGCCGGCCATCCCGAGAGGTTCGTCACTTCGTCGCGGACCGAGAATCCGGCCTCCCCCGGCCGCACCGTTACCGTCGATCTGAGTCGCAGATGCTGGTGATGAAAGCGCACCTCGTGCACGTCGCCGGTCACCTGCAGCACACCGGCTTCATCCCAGCGCGACTGGACTTCCTCGGCCGGGAGATTCGCGATCCGGCCGTGCAGCGGATAGAGCAAGCGGCCCTGGTCGTCGAAGTCGGGCGCGCCATTGCTCTGCAATCCGCAGCGGCACAGCAGTTCGTCGAAGCCTTCGAGCCATCCGAGCCCGCTCGGGTCGTCGATCGGAACGAACGCCGGATGAACAGGACCCCGTACGGGCGAGTTCCAGCCGAACTCGAGCCCGTCGACCCACGCTTTCCAGATGCCCATGCCACGCTGGGGCAGGACGGCGAGACGCAGTCGTCCGTTGTCGACTTCGGCGACCTCCACCCCCGCGCGACGGCCGCCGCGCAGGGTCGAGGTCTTCACCGTACAGGCGGCGGGCGACCGTTCGGTCATGACCAGATCCTCCATTTTGCGGGCCGAGTGCGCGATTGTGCGTCTTCCCGCCGTCGAGGCGAGCGCGCCTCTACATCGGGAGCGACCGAGCGGATCTCGTCATTGGGGGCGCGCCGGGCGATCGCAAGCGCTCAGCGTGCACCACCGCGGGATGGCAGCGACGCCACGGCGAAGAACCGAACGATCGACCGAAGGGATTGACCACGGGTCCTGACGGCGAAAACCAGGGACGTACGGAATGACCACGCCGGCGCCGGCCGGGCAGGACGGCGGCGACGGCCATGACGACGATTGAGATGCGGCGTGAGGCAGGCGCGCGGCCTGCCTCACCCTGTTCAAGTCCGTGAACGGTCATCCGTGGCGTGGTCGGCGTGAAGTCGGTGACGGTGCCTTCGAACTCCGCGCGATCGCCTTCGTGCGGGCGCCGCATGCCCGGCTTGACCGTCGTTGCGATACGCGCCGTTGAACTGCGTCGTTGCAGCGTCACCCGCACGCGCCGGGTCCCGGCTGGGTGGTATGCCGTACGTCGGGTCGCGTTCTGGAGCCTGGACCAAATGTGTAATATGCACAGTTACTGGCGGCGGCGTCCGCCACCCGCACTTCCTGGTGCTGCCGCAACCCTCCACGTTTCAAGACTGCGCCCGACTGCATCACGTTGCCCGCCGCAACCCAGGCGTTTCCGGGGTACCCGATGAGACTGCTGCTGCTCGAGAACGACGCCCGACTCGGCGCGGACCTGCGCGATTTCCTGCGTTCCGAGACCCACGTCGTCGACTGGTGCCGGCGGCTCAGCGACGTCGCCGTCCTGCACCGGGAACCGTACGACGTGCTGATCGTCGACTGGCAGCTGCCGGACGGCTCGGCGGTCGACTGGGTGCGCTCGTTGCGGCGTGCCGGCAACCTCACGCCGACCGTGATCGTCAACGCGCACGACCTGCCGAGCGACCGCGTGCTCGCCCTCGACAGCGGCGCCGACGACTACATGCTCGAGCCGGTCGATCGCGAGGAGCTCGCTGCGCGCATCCGCGCGCTGCGCCGGCGCGTCTCCGGTTTCGGCAGTCCGCATCTCACTTTCGGGACGGTCGAGCTCGACCTCAACGACCGCGCCGCGCTGGTGGACGGCGCCCGCGCGGACCTGACCGCACGCGAGTGGTCGGTGCTCGAGGCCCTGGCGCTGCGCACCGGCCGCATCGTCACCAAGCGCGATCTCGAGGCGCTGGTGCTCGGCTTCGAAGGCGACCTGTCGAGCAACGCGATCGAGGTGCACGTGTGCCGGCTGCGCAGCAAGCTCGGCCGCCAGCTGATCGAAACCGTGCGGGGCATCGGCTACCGCATGGCGGCGGTGTAGGCGGCAGGCGCACCGTGCGACGCGCGGCCTGAACCGCTCACGCTCCGACGTTCCTTGAGCCCGCCGCGGACGCCACCTAACCCATTGAAGGCCGCGAGGCCCGATGTCGATGCGGCGTTGACGCAGGCGCTGGAACGCGTGCTCGCCCCGCTGGCAAGCCTGTGCATGGCGCACGGCGTCACCTACCAGGCGGCGGCAGAACTGCTCAAGCGCGCCTACGTGCAGGCGGCACGCGCGGCCCAGCCCGATGGAGCAGCCAAGCGCGACATCAGTCGCGTCAGCACGACCACCGGCCTCACCCGACGCGAGGTCACGCGCATCACGCGTGACACGGTCGCTCCCATGATCCTGCGGCCCTCCCCGGCAACCCAGGTTTTCACCCGCTGGATGGGCAACCGGCGCCTGCACGACCAGCGCGGCCGTCCGCGCGCGCTCAAGCGCCAGGGGCCGGCGCCGAGCTTCGAGTCCCTGGCGCGTTCGGTGACGCGCGACGTGCATCCGCGCAGCCTGCTCGAGGAACTCTGCCGACTCGGCCTCGCGCGGGTCAATGCCAGGACCGACTCCGTGATCCTCGTGCGCAATGCGTTCGTGCCGAGCGACGACCCTTCGCGCATGTTCGGCTTCCTCGGCAACAACGTCGGCGACCATCTCGCGGCGGCGGTTTCGAACGTGCTCGCGCAGGGAAGCCCGCACCTCGAGCAGGCTATCTTCGCGGACGAGTTGTCGGAGCCGTCGCTGGCGAAGGTGCACAGGCTGGTTGGCGACCAGTGGAAAGCCCTGTTGACGGCCCTGGTGCCCGCCATCCAGGCCTTGATCGAAGCCGATCGCAAGGCGGGACGCGCCGCCCATCAGCGCCTGCGCGTGGGGCTGTACAGCTACCACGCGCCCATGGGCCGGCCGGAAAAGAAGGGAAAGGAGTCCTGAAATGCATGCGCGCCAAGGCAACCCATGGCTTCGCGGGCTGCTCTGTGCCCTCGCTGCGCTTCTCATCGCCGCCGGCTGTGGCGGCGTGGACAGCGGCGGGACGGGAGCGGTGGTCTCGGTCGGACCGATCGACGGCTTCGGTTCGATCATCGTCAACGGCGTGCGCTTCGACGACAGCACGGCAACCATCGAAGACGACGACGGCGCGATGCTCACCCCTGACCGGCTGCTGCTCGGCGTCATCACCCGCGTCCAAGCCTCGGCGCCGGTCGGCCCGGCCGGCAGCCAGACGGCGACCGCGCAATCGATCCGCATCAGCAGCGATCTGCTCGGGCCCGTCACGTCGATCGACGCGGCCTCCGCAACGATGGTGGTCCTCGGCCAGACCGTAGTCGTCACGCCGGCAACCGCGTTCGACGCGACGCTGACTGGCGGCCTTGCCAGCGTGACCGTGGGCTCGACCGTCGAGGTGTACGGCCGCTTCGATGCGGCGAACTCGCGCTACACCGCGACCCGCATCGAGGTCAGCGCGAACCCCGCGTACTACCGGCTGCGCGGTCCCGTCGCCTCGGTCGACAGCGCCAACCTCAGGTTGACCATCGGCGGCGAGTCGATCGACTACTCGGGTGTCGCGCCGAGCGACCTGGCAAACGTCGTCGTGGGCGACATCGTGCGGGCGAAGCTGCAGACCGGCCGGCAATCCGGCAACTGGCTCGCGGTTGCGCTGCCGTCGGGCGTGCTGCCGTTGCCCGACGGCGCGGCGGAAATCGAAGGCCGCATCTCCGCGTTCACGTCGAGTCAGCAGTTCAGCGTCGACGGCACGCCGGTCGATGCCACCATGGCGACGTTCCCGGACGGCACGTCGGGCGTGGCGCTGGGCGAACGCGTGAGCGTGGAAGGCACGTCGAACGCCGGCGTGCTGCATGCGTCGAAGGTCAGCGTCGAAGGGGACGAGAGCGCGGGCAACTCGCACTTTGAGCTGCATGGCGCGATCGACACGCTCGATACCGTCGCCATGACGTTCATGCTGCGCGGCCTGACCGTCGACTACAGCGGGTCGGTGCAGTACGCGGGCGGAACGGCCGCCGACCTGGCGGTGGGCCGGCGCGTGGAGGTGACCGGCACGTTGTCCGGCACCGGCACCGGCATCAAGGCACAGGAGATCGACTTCGACAACTGAGTGGCGGCCGGCTCGCCGATGGCAGGCGAGCCGCGGCGGCAGCCTTCATTGCCAGCCGAACCGGCGCGCGTAGAAACCCTTCACGAGTTGCGTCAGCGACATGTAGCCGGCAAGGATCAACACGAGGATCGGGAAGTACAGCGCCGGCAACGGCTGCAGCTTGAAGTAGTGCGACAACGGCCCCATCGGCAGGAAGACGCCGATCGCCATGATCGCGGCGCTGGTCGCGAGCAGCGGCGTGGCGGGACGGCTCTCGACGAACGGCAGCTTCGGCGTGCGGATCATGTGGACGATCAACGTCTGCGTGAGCAGCCCCACGACGAACCAGCCCGACTGGAAGAGGGTCTGGGTCGCCGGGCTGTCGGCCGCGAAAACGTACCACATCACCAGGAACGTGGTGATGTCGAACACCGAGCTGATCGGCCCGAAGAACAGCATGAAGCGCGCGATCTCGGCCGGATTCCAGCGCTGGGGCCGCGCCAGCAGTTCCGCGTCGACGTTGTCGAAGGGAATCGCGATCTGCGAGATGTCATAGAGCAGGTTCTGCACCAGCAGCTGCATCGGCAACATCGGCAGGAACGGCAGGAACGCGCTCGCCACCAGCACCGAGAAGACGTTGCCGAAGTTGGAGCTCGCCGTCATCTTCAGGTACTTGAGCATGTTGGCGAAGGTCTTGCGTCCTTCGACGACGCCTTCCTCGAGCACCATCAGGCTCTTTTCCAGCAGGATGATGTCGGCCGCTTCCTTGGCGATGTCGACGCCCGAATCGACCGAGATGCCGATGTCCGCGCTGCGCAGCGCCGCGGCATCGTTGATGCCGTCGCCCATGAATCCGACCACGTGCCCGTTCGCCTTCAGCGATCGCACGATGCGATCCTTGTGCGCGGGCGTGAGCCGCGCGAAGACGTTGTGCTCCTCCACGGCCTGGGCGAGCCTGCCGTCGGTCATGCCCTCGACCTCCTTGCCGAGCAGCACGTCGTCGGCCGCCAGGCCGACCTCGCGGCAGATCTTGGCGGTGACCAGCTCGTTGTCTCCCGTCAGGACCTTCGCGGTCACGCCGTGCTCCGCGAGCGCCTTGAGCGCGGGTGCGGTGGTTTCCTTCGGCGGGTCGAGAAATGCGACGTACCCGATCAGGGTCAGCTCCGCCTCATCGGCGACGCCGTACACGTCCTTGGCCGGCGGCAGCTCCTTCACCGCGACCGCGACGACGCGCAGCCCCTCCTCGTTGAGCGCCGCGGTCACCGTGCGGATGCGCGTGAGCAGGTCCGGCGTGAGCGGCTCGTCGACCTCGCCGTGCCGCACCCGTGACGTGACGGCGAGGATCTCCTCCACCGCGCCCTTGCAGATCAGGAGGTGGTGCTCGTCGTGCTCGGCGACCACCACCGACATGCGGCGGCGCTGGAAGTCGAACGGAATCTCGTCGACCTTGCGAAACGCGGTCGAGACCTGAAGCTCCCGATGCACCTCGACGTGTTCCAGCACCGCCACGTCGAGCAGGTTCTTCAGGCCGGTCTGGTAGTAGCTGTTGAGATAGGTGAACTCGAGCACGTCGTCGGAGGCCGCCCCCCAGACATCGGTGTGCCGCTCCAGGAAGATCCGGTCCTGCGTCAGCGTGCCGGTCTTGTCGGTGCACAGGACGTCCATCGCGCCGAAGTTCTGGATCGCGTCGAGGCGTTTCACGATCACCTTGCGGCGCGACATCATCACGGCGCCCTTCGCCAGGGTCGAGGTGACGATCATCGGCAGCATCTCGGGGGTCAGCCCGACCGCGACAGCGAGGGCGAACAGCAGCGCCTCCAGCCAGTCGTGCTTGGTGAAGCCGTTGATGAAGAGCACCAGCGGCGCCATGACGAACATGAAGCGGATCAGCAGCCAGCTCACCTTGTTGACACCGATCTGGAACTGCGTCGGCGCGTACTCGGTGGTGGTCACCCGCTGCGCCAGGGCGCCGAAGTAGGTGCGGTTTCCGGTGGTCAGCACCAGGGCCGTCGCCGACCCCGAGACGACGTTGGTCCCCATGAACACGATGTTGCCGAGTTCCAGCGGATTGCCCGTGTCGCGCCCGCTCAGATGGGGAAACTTCTCGGCCGGCAGCGACTCGCCGGTCATGGCGGCCTGGCTCACGAACAGGTCCTTGGCCGTGAGGACACGGCAGTCGGCGGGGATCATGTCGCCGGCCGAGAGCACGACCACGTCGCCGGGCACGAGCAGGCGGATCGGCAGCTCGGCGCGGCGCGCCGGCTTCACGTGCAGGTGCAGGCCGTAGAACTTCTCCGCGATCGGCGCCGCCTCTTCCGAGATATCGCGCCGCATGACCGTGGCGGTCGTATGCACCATCGCCTTGAGCTTGTCGGCAGCCCGGTTGGACTTGGCTTCCTGCACGAAGCGGATCAGCGTCGCCAGCACGACCATCGAGCCGATCACGATCGTGGCCTTCATGTCGTCGGTCAGGTAGGACACGACCGCCAGCACCGAAAGCAGCAGGCTGAACGGCGTCTTGTAGCAGTGCCACAGGTGCACCCACCAGGGCAGCGGCTTCTCGTGTTCGACTTCGTTCGGCCCGACACGGTCGCGCACCGTCTCGGCCTGTGCCTCCGACAAACCGTCCGCGTGCGAGTCCAGGCGCTGCAGCAGGGCGGCGGGATCGGAGTTGGCTGCCGCCACAAGTTCCCGCGCCAGAGACGGCGGCATCTCCTTGGTGACGCCGGTGCGCGTAAGGCTCTCCAGCAGCGCGATGCGGCGAAAGTGGCGGCCGATATGGCGCGTGCTGAGAAACCGGACAAACAGCTGCTTCAGGATCGTGAGGGCCATCTTTTCGTCTCCACGATTGACCTGCTTCGCGCGGCGATCTTCGAACCGACGCACGTCCTCTTCGCCCGGGGCGACCGCCGGCGTGGCACTCGAGGGTGCCCGAACGGCGCTGCAGGCCGATGAAACGCATCGGCCCTGCCGCGCCGCGCCGGTGGCTCCTGCAAGTGGTTGTGAGAGACGCCCGCGATCGCGCGGGATTCGAGGCCGCCACGCGCCTTGCCGGCGAGGCGGCGCCGGGAGAAACCTGCGCTAGCCCGCCGAGGATGCGCGGGTCGTTCCGACCCTGCGATCGCCGCTACTCGGACCACTACCCACAGAGAATCTCCGCTGCCTGGACGGGCGGCGACTCTAGCGAGGCGTCAGGTTCGGGTCAAGGCGGGCGGCTGAGCGCAGCCTGACACCGGGAGGGCCGAAAGCGGACCTCGAACGAGTGATCCCCTCGTACGCGGGGGATGGGGTGATGCCTCGTGCGAATGCACCTAGCGCGCCGCGCGCGGCGACATCGTTTGAATCAGCTCGATCCGGTTGCCGAACGGGTCGAGCGCAAGAGCGCGCGCGAAGGTCTGCCGCGCTTCGATGTCCATCTTCGCCGCGCAACCGGCCGCACGCAGGTCTTCGAGGACGCGCTGCAGGTCTTCGACCGGAACGACCGGAAGCGCGGGCCTGGATGGCCACTCGGGCGCGGCGAAACCACACACCGCGGCGCGAAGCGGGATTGGCGGTGGCCCGGATCTCTTCGAGTCCAAGCAGTCCGCCATAGAAGCGGCGTGCAACCTCCTCGCCGTCGACGGGCATGTAGACATGGACGTAGTCGACCCACCTCACCCTGCGTCCGCCATGTCGGCATTCCGTCGTGCGTCGGGGGCTCACCCGGTCAATCGTGCGCGCGGCGCGATACCTCGTCCCATACCGTCTGGGGAGACGGGTGGACCGCGCTTTCGAAATGATTTTTCAGCGCTGCGAGTTCGAAAACGATGCCGACCGGGAATCCGCGCCGGCCGCCGCGACGATCGATGAGTATCTCGTCGAAATAGGCAAGGCACGCGGCGGGCGAGGCCCAGTGCCGGCAGAGCCTGTTCGCGATGCGCGGAAACTGCACCGGGACGAGTCGCGGCCTCGCATTCGCCGGAAGCGCCGCGAGCCATTTGATGGTCTCGGCCATCAGCGGCTCAGCCGCAGCGCCATGGCGCCGAGCGGAGAAGTCGAATTCGGGCCGTCGCGACCGATCGTTGCTTGGCATGAGCCTAAAGAAACAGAACCATCTTCACGATGCATTCGGCCTTGTTCGAGCCGGCGCGGCTACGATAGCCGCGCCGCCGTGAATGGATGCTGAACGGCGCCTTACCGGCGTACGAACGAATGCTGAACGGCGCCGGACCCGCGCGCGGCCATGGGCGGCCGCGGCATGGACCTTGACAGCAACCTTACGTGGCCCGGTCCGACACGGCCGCGATACCCTTGCGGCCTACCATCCATCGGCACCAGCGGGGGCAGGATGCTTATCAACTGCGTCGCATACCAGGACGGAAAGAAGCTGGCGGACATTCCTGTCGAGGAGATCAGCGAGTACCTCAAGCGCCCGGACTGCTTCGTCTGGGTCGCGCTCTACGAGCCGGAGGCCGGCGAACTCGAGAAGATGCAGGAGGAATTCGGGCTGCACGAACTGGCCATCGAGGACGCGAGCCACGGCCACCAGCAGCCGAAGATCGAAGAGTACGGCGCGTCGCTGTTCGCGGTGCTGCACACGATCGACGTGAACGGCGACGACCTGCAGATCGGCGAGGTCGACATCTTCGTCGGTCCCAACTACATCCTGTCGATCCGCCGCCACGCGGAACGCGGCTTCCAGGGCGTGCGCGCACGCTGCGAGAAGGAGCCGCACCTGCTCAAGAACGGGTCGGCCTTCGTCCTGTACGCGCTGATGGACGCCGTCGTGGACCGGTATTTCCCCGTGCTGAGCGCCATCGAGGCCGAGCTCGAGAAGATCGAAGAGCGCATCTTCCTGCGCAACACCGCGCGCTCGAACATCGAGGCGCTGTACGACCTGAAGCGGAAGCTGATGACGCTCAAGCACGCCGTGGAGCCGTTGATGGAGGCGATGGGCCGGCTCTATGGCAGCCGGGTGCCGCAGTTATGCATGGGCATGCGCGAGTACTTCCGCGATGTCTACGACCATCTGTCGCGGATCCACGCATCGATCGAGGCGATCCGCGACATGCAGTCGACCGCGATCCAGGTCAACCTGGGCATGATCAACCTGAGCGAGACCGAGGTGACGAAGAAGCTTGCGGGGTGGGCGGCGATCATCGCGATCCCGACGCTGATCGCCGGGATCTACGGCATGAACTTCAAGAACATGCCGGAATACGACATCCCGTACGGCTACCCGATCTGCATCGCGGTGATGGTGATGCTCGACCTCGCCCTGTACTTCTGGTTCCGGCGCATCCGCTGGCTCTGAGGATGCGGCCGACTGCCGGCGCGCCGGCCGGCAATCAGGCGGCGCTCGCTGCGGGCACGCCGGCGACACGAACGCAGTTGCGACCCGCGCTCTTGGCGCGGTACAGCGCGTCGTCGGCCGCGCCGAGCAGCTCGCGCGCCTGCAGCCCGTGCGCCGGGAATGCGGCCACGCCCACCGAGACCGTGCCGTTGAGATTCGTGCCGCGATAGCGCACGACCTGGGCCGCGAGGGCGAGGCGCAGGACATCGGCGCGCTCGGCGGCGGCTTCGATCGACATGGTCGGCAGGACGAGCACGAACTCCTCGCCGCCCCAGCGGCAGGCGAGGTCGTCGGCCCGGACGCTGCGATGCAGTTCCTCGGCGATCGCTTTCAGCACCTCGTCGCCGGCCTGGTGGCCGTGCACGTCGTTCAGCTGCTTGAAATGATCGATGTCGATCACGAGCACGCTGACCGGATAGCCCTGGCGGCGGGCGCGCTGCAACTCACGTTCGAGCGCGTCGTCGAGATAGCGCCGGTTATAGAGGCCGGTCAGGGGATCGCGAAACGCCAGCTCTTCGAGCTTGCTCTGCGATGCGCGAATGTCCGCGATGCCTTCGCGGAGCTGCTCGTTGGCCTCGCGCAGGCTGCGCTCGGCATTCTCGCGCGAGCGCGCCTCGCGCTTCAGCAGCCGGTTGGCGCGCACCTGCCACGCGGCGAGCGCGGCGACGAACAGCGCCGCGACGACCGCCGCGCCCAGCCATCGGTAGGCATGCGACAGGTCGGCGCCGACGTGCGCATCGCGGTCGAACATGAAGCCCTCGAGCGAATACGTGCGCGGCAGCATGCCGAGGTCGGCGTACACGCTGGCGATGTGCTGCCAGCGGCCCGGATTCATGTGGCCGATTTCGACCAGATCGGGCTGCATCAGGTGGCGCATTTCCGCCGCCTCGAACAGCAGGTGCTCGCGCGGCTTGCGCTGGCTGTAGCGGGCGAGGATCAGGTCCGCCATTTCCTCGGGATGCGCCATCGCGTACTGCCAGCCGCGCAGGCTGGCATCGGTGAACGCGGCGACCCGGTCCGGCTCCTTCTGCGCGCGCGACTGGGTGGTGAAAAGCGAGTCGCCGTAGAAGTCGATCCCGGCGGCGCGCGGCGAAAACAGGCTGTACGCGAACCCGGCGTTGCGCAGCACCCACGGCTCGTCGGTGGCGTACCCCGACACCGCGTCCACCTTGCCCGCGATCAGGTCGCTGGGCGAAAACGAATGCGGCAGCAACCGGAAATTGTCGACCGACAGGCCCTCGCGCGCGAGGTAGGCCATGAGTTCGAGCTCGTAGGACACGACCATCAGGCGCTTGCCTTCCAGGTCGTGGATGGACCCATCCCCGCCGCCGGCGGCGATCAGCACGAGCGGAGAGTGTTGCAGGATCGTCGCCAGCACCACCACCGGCTTGCCGCGTGCACGATGCAGCGCCAGCTCGGAAGCGCCGACGCCGAACTGCGCCCGGTCGGCCAGGACCACGTCGACCGGATCGTCGTTCGGACCGGGCTCGACGAGCGTCACCTCGTACCCGGCCTCGCGGTAATAGCCCTTTTCGATCGCGGCGTAGTAGCCGGCGAACTGGAACTGGTGCTTCCACTTGAGCTGCAGCGTGACCCGTTCCAGTTCGCGCTCGAGCTTCGGCGCACCGTGCGCGGCCGCGCACGCACCGAGACCAAGGAGGAACGACAGCGCGAGGGCGCCGATGCGGGGAGCAAAGAGCAATCTGAGCGCGCGCCGTGGCATGGGGCGCGATTCTAGTGTTCCGTTACCGGGGTCCAGCAGGTACCGCGCGTCGACGCGCACGCACTCCTCGACAAACCGCGATCCTGGCGCCGGACCGGCGCGGCGATCCGAACCGGGACGCCCGGATCAGTGCGCAAATGCGGTGATCAGCTCGCCCGCGAGCCGCCCGCCTGCGCGCAGTCCATCGCCATCTGCGACAAGCTCGCCGTTGACCCAGACGCCGTGCACCCCGAGCGCATCGGTGTGCAGGCGCGGTGCGCCGCCGGGCAGGTCGAACACGCGCCGGCTCACGCCGCGCCCGACGGCCGCCGGGTCGAACAACAACAGATCCGCGGCATGGCCTTCGCACAGGAGGCCGCGGCCGGGCAGCCCGAAGATCGCCGCGCTCTGCGAGGTCAGGCGGCGCACCGCCTCGGGCAGGCTCATCACTCCGCGGTCGCGTGCCCAGTGCCCCATCAGATGCAAGCCGAAGCCCGCATCGTTGAAGAAGGTCAGGTGGGCACCGGCATCGGAGAGCGAGACGAGGCTGTGCGGATGGTTGAGCAGACGCCCGACCGCCTCTTCGTCGCTGTTGAGCAACTGCGCCGTGAAGATCGTCGTCAGGTCCTCATCGAGCGCGAGATCGAGCATCACGTCGAGCGGATCCTTGCCCCGTGCGTGCGCCAGCTCGGCGATGCTGCATTGTTCGAGGTCGCGATGCCGTTCCTGGGCGACCTCGACCACGTGCACCTTGTGCCACTCGCCGTTGAAGAGGCGGAAACCCGAGGGCGCGGCGAGCTCTGCCCGCACGCCCTGGCGGAACCGGGGATCGGCCAGCACCGTTTCGAGCGCCGCGCCCTGCTGGCCGAGGGCGCGCTTCCAGCTCGCCAGGCCCTCGACCGGATAGGGCGAGGCCAGGGTGAATTCCATGGTCAAGGGGCAGCACGAGACCTGGCCGATCAGCCGACGGCCGCGGGAATTGGCGGCACTGATCGCGTCCAGGTCGGCGAACACCGCGCCGGGGTTGGTGCCGTTGTGCAGGAGCGCCGCGATCATCACCGGGCGGCCCGAACGCGCAGCCATCTCCTCGAGCAGGGCGACGGACATCTGGGCGCCTTTCGTCACCATGTAGACACCGCGCCCGCCCGCGCCCATCGCCTCGACCAGGGAAAGGTGCTCGGCATCGCTGGCCAGGCGCGACGGCATCGGCGCGCCGCCGTCCCCGTTGTGCGCCGGGCTGGTCGAGCTGGCCAGGCCGACCGCACCGGCGTCCATCGCGGCGCGCACCAGCGCGGCCATCTGCTCGACCTCGGCCGATGTCGCCTCGCGTCGGTTCGCATCCGCGCCCATCACCCACGTGCGCAGCGAGGAATGGCCGACGTACGCGGCAAGATTGACCGCGCAACCCCGCCGCCGCAGTTGCGCAAGGTACTGGTCGAAGGTCTCGAACTCCCAGACGATGCCGCGCCGGAGCACGTCCAGCGACATGCCCTCGACCTGGGTCAGGTTGCGCATCGTGAGTTCGCGATCCTGCGGCCGGCAGGGTGCGATCGTGAAGCCGCAGTTGCCGATCACCGCCGTCGTGACGCCCAGGGCCGGCGACGGCCGCACGTACGGGTCCCAGGTGAGCTGCGCATCGAAATGCGTATGGCTGTCGACGATGCCCGGCATCAGCGCGAGGCCATCCGCATCGACCTCCCGCCGTGCGCCACCCCGAAGCGCCGAATCGATGGCACGGATGCGGCCATCGGCAGCGGCGAGATCGGCGCGGAACGGATTGGCGCCGCTGCCGTCGTAGAGCATCGCGCCGCGGATCAGCAGGTCATCCATGGGTCGGCTGCCAGGTCGGTTCGAACAGGGTCCGGGATCGGGCCAGCGTACTGCACTCCCGGCCTTGCGGCGCGCTGTCGCCCTTTGCACGCCATCGCTTGTACGCTCCGGCTGGATCCGACAAGGGGGAGACCGAACCATGGCCGACGGCATGGAAGACGTTGACAGCGCGGCCCGGCCCAGGCTGATCTATCCGTTCGAAGCGCCGCCGGCGCGCGGCCGCACCCTCGAAGTCGCACCCGGCGTGTTCTGGATCCGCATGCCGCTGCCATTCACGTTGAACCACATCAACCTCTGGGCGCTCGACGACGGCGATGGCTGGGCCCTGGTGGACACGGGCATGCGCACCGAGGACACGGCGCTCGCGTGGCGCGAGCTGTTTGCCAATGCGACCGACCCGCGCCCGATCACCCGCGTCTTCGTCACCCACATGCACCCCGACCACGTCGGAATGGCGGGCTGGCTGACGCGCAAGTTCGGCGTACGCCTGTGGATGACGCGGCTGGAGTACCTGACGTGCCGCGTGATGGTGTCGGACACGGGCCGCGAGGCGCCGCCCGATGCGATCGGCTTCTACCGCCGCGCCGGCTGGGGCGATGCTCCCATCGAAACCTACAAGGCGCGCTTCGGCAACTTCGGCAAGGGCATCCACACGCTGCCGGACAGCTATCGTCGCCTGCACGACGGCGAAGAACTGCGGATCGGCCGCCATGCGTGGCGCGTCGTGGTCGGCACGGGCCATTCGCCCGAGCATGCATGCGTGTACTGCCCGGCGCTGAAGGTCCTGATCTCCGGCGACCAGGTGCTGCCGAAGATCTCCTCGAACGTATCGGTCCATCCGATCGACCCGGAGGCCGATCCGATGGCGGACTGGAACGCCTCGCTCGCGAAGATCAGGCGGGTCGTGCCCGACGACGTGCTGGTCCTGCCCTCGCACAACGAGTGCTTTCGCGGCCTGCATGCGCGCATCGACTCGCTCGCGCAGGGCCAGGAGCGCGCGCTGGCGCGCTTGCGAGGAGCGCTGCAGCAACCCCGGCGCGCGATCGACGTGTTCAGCGCGCTCTTCGCACGCAGCATCGGCGATGCCGACGTGCCGATGATGGGCATGGCGACCGGAGAAAGCCTCGCGTGCCTGAATTACCTGATGCACCGCGCCGAGGTCGCAAGCGAGCTCGACGGCGACGGCGTGGCCTGGTATCGCGCGACCCGCGCGGCGTAGGCGCATCCACTCCCCGCAGGCGCCACCATGAACCGGCGACGACCGATCCGTCATGTTGTCCTGGCCGGCGCCGACAGCCAGGGCTATCACTCGCTGCGCCATCAATCGGTGTCGCGCGCGGAGCGGCTCAAGATCGGCCGCAACCTGCGCGACAAGGTTCCGCGCCAGGCGCTGGCGAACTGGAAGCTGCCCGTCAACCGCCCCGACCCGGTCGAACTGATCAAACGCTCGCACGAGGGCCGGCTCCCGTGGCTGATACCGGTCCGCGTGGCGCGCATGAAGGCTTCGCCCCACGCCTTCCTGCGCGGGTCGGCGAACGTCATGGCATGGGACGTCGCGCATCTTCCGGCGACCGGAATCATGCCGGTTGTCTGCGGCGACGCCCATCTCGGCAATTTCGGCTTCTATGCCTCGCCGGAACGGGACCTGATCTTCGACCTGAACGACTTCGACGAGGCTCATCCGGGTTGCTGGGAGTGGGATCTGCGGCGCCTGACCGCCAGCATCTGGGTGACCGGGCGCGACAGCGGTTCGACCGAAGTGCAATGCCAGGACGCGGTCGCGGCATGCGTCGCGGCGTATCGCCACGAGCTGCGGTCGCTGGCGAACGAGCCGCTGCTCTGGCGCTCGTACCAGCGGCTCGACATCGACCGGCTGCGCGAGACGGTCACGGAGCAGGGTTTCCGCAACGTGATCGAGCGCGCGGTCAGGCGCGCGCGAACGCGGACCAGCGACCGCGCGCTGCCGCGCTTCACCACCGAGCAGGCGGGCGAGCGCCGCATCGTCGAGGAGCCGCCGCTCATCACCCGGGTTCCCGCGGCGGCCGCCGAGCGCATCGCCGAGTCCCTGGACCAATATCTGAACACGCTGGCGCTGCACTGGCGGCGGGCGGTCGCCGGCTACACGCTGGTCGACATCGCGCACAAGGTGGTCGGCGTCGGCAGCGTCGGATTGCGCGCTTACGTCGCGCTGCTCGAGGGAAGCAGCCCCGACGACGTACTGTTCCTGCAGCTCAAGCAGGCGCGCCGTTCCGTGCTGGCGCCGTACGTGCATGGCGATTCGGCTTGGCACGCCCACCAGGGACAGCGCGTGGTCGAGTACCAGCAGGCGCTGCAGACGGTGAGCGACCCGCTGCTCGGCTGGACCACGATCGAAGGGCTGCAGTACTACGTCAGGCAGTTCCGCGACATGAAGGGCAGCATTCCGCTCGACGCGATGGACGCGGCGGCGCTACGCGACTACGGCGGCATCGTCGGTCACCTGCTGGCCAAGGGGCACGCGCGCACCAGCGGCGCGTCGATGATCGCCGGGTATGTCGGCATGTCAGACAAGCTCGACAAGGCGCTGTGCCATTTCGCGCGCGCGTATGCGGACCAGACCGAAGCGGACCATCGGGCTCTGCTGCGGGCCGTGGCCCGCGGCGACCTGCCCGACGAGCCCGTCGAGCCGGGCCCGGCGCGGAAGCAGACCGGCGTCAAGGTGCGCCCGTCGAGCGCGCCCACCGGCGTCCGGCCCAGTGGCGGAAAGCGCTGAGCGGCGTGGCCGGCCGAGGCGCGGATCCACCGCGGGCGTCGCCGCCGGTCAGCCCCAGAAGGGTTGTGCCTTCGCCACCTTCTTCAGTGCAGCATGCGCCGCGCGCGCGGTGTTCGCCAGGTACGCCTCGAGGAAGCCGACCGCGAACAGCGCCTGCGGATCCGTTTCGGCGTCCTTGCGAAAGCGATCGATCGCAACGGTCACGTCGACGTGTCCGCCGAGCGCGTCCTGCGCGGGCTCCAGATGCTCGAGATACCGCTTCACGTCCTTGCTGGCGTAAAGCGGTGCGATGAACTCGGCCACGTAGCGCAGCCGCTTCAGGCGCTTGCGGGTCCTGTGCTGTTCCTCGATCGGCATGCTCTCGAAGCACTTGCCCGCGGCACAGACGCGTTCGTGCAGCCGGTTCAGGCGCAGCCTGACCTGCTCCATCGGTTCGGGCTGCGCGGCCTCCGCCACCGTGTCATCGCTCTCCTGCAACGCGTAACCGAGCAGTTCGACCAACGCGCCCTGGAAGGTCGCGGCGCGCACGATCGCAACGGGATCGACCGTCGCCGTTTCGCGCCATTGCACCTTCGGCGCGTGCACCTGCTCGAGCAGGGGTCGCACGGCGCGCGCGGCCGTCACGCTGTCGCGCGCCTCGCCCAGGCGGGCGAACGCCCCCGCGAGTGACGCTTCCCAGCCCGCGTCGATGTGCGCGTCGAGTGGAGCGAGTTCGCGCAGCGCCGTGCGCAGCCGGCGCAGGCCGACGCGCACCTGATGGACGTGTTCCTCGTCGGTGCTGCCGGCGGCGATCTCGCTCGCGTTGGCCAGCACCTGGTCGAGCGTCGAGCGCAGCACGGCGCGTGCGAGCTGCGGCCCGCTCATGCCAGGACGCAGATCTGGCCGCGCAGCCTTGACCGGCGGGCCGTACGCCTCCCCGCGTGCAAGACGCGTGCCGCGTGCCGCTTTCGAAACCGTGCTCAGCCAGAGGCCGCCGAAAACGCACCACGCGCGTGCCAGCTCGAACAGTGCACCCGTGGCGCCCGCCTTGTGCTCCAGTTCGAGTTCGCAGATCGGGACGCTGCGGCCGTCGGCGCGGATGGTGCCGAGGTCGAGCGCCGCCTCGATCGTCGAGTCGCCGATATGCAAGCCGCAGACGAGGCGCTCCACCGTGGTGGCGTAGCGCTCGGCAAGGCCGCGCAGTCCGTGCTCGCCAAGCGCCGCACGCAGGAGGGAGCCCGGCTGCGTCCCATTGTGGCGGTCCACGTCGAGGTGCGCCAGCGCGCCGCGTGCGGCTGGCACCGGCACGTTGTGTTCGATGCGCTCGACCGCGCTTCGCCCCTCGCCCTTCAGCGTCTGCACCCATTTCCGCCCCTCGCGGCGCAGGCGCAGCGAGAGGCTGTGTGCAGCGAGCGCGAAGTCGGGCGTGTCGTAGTAGTGGGCGGCCATGGAAACGACACGCGCGCCATGACGGCGCAGTTCGGCCTGCAGAGACGGAACGATCTCCGGCCGGACCTCGAACTTCAGCTCGAGCTCGCGGGTGAACGGCGGCGCCGTGGCGGGTTCCATACGCGTCAATTCTGATACCGCAGGCAGGCGCCTGCCGCGGGCGAGGGTTGCGACCTACCGGGAAAGCGACATCGCAAACGCGGCCACTCGTCCCTGCCCTGGCGTGCCGCTGCAGCTCATTGTGGCGCGCTCGTACGCTTGGCGAGCAGCGCGCGCGTCACCTTCGAGCCGGGCGCGCGGTCGAGGCATTGCGAAATCCACGCCGATGTGTCGACGAGCCGGTCGAGATCGACGCCCGTGGTCGCGCCAAGCCCGGAAAGCAGGTAGACGACATCTTCCGTGGCGACGTTGCCCGACGCGCCTTTCGCATAGGGACAACCGCCGAGCCCGCTCACGGAACTGTCGAAGGTGCGCAACCCGAACTCGTACGAAGCGTGGATGTTCGCCGCGGCCATGCCGTAGGTGTCGTGGTAGTGGCCGGCGAGGCGTTCCCGTGGGACGCGGCGCGCCACGGCTTCGAGCATGCGCAGCACCGTGCCCGGCGTGCCGACGCCGATGGTGTCGCCGAGTGACACCTCGTAGCTGCCGAGTTCATACAGCTCGTCGCAAACCCGCGCAACCTGCTCGGGCGAGGTCGGCCCCTCGTACGGACACGCCACGACACACGACACGTAGCCACGCACCTTGATGCCATCGACCGTCGCGGCGGCAAAGATCGGCTTGAAGCGTTCGATCGACTCTGCGATCGAACAGTTGATGTTGCGGCGGGAAAACGACTCGGAAGCCGCGGCGAAGACCGCGACCTCGGTCGCACCCGCGGCGACGGCCGCTTCGTAGCCCTTCATGTTGGGTGCGAGCACCGGGTAGCTCACCCCGGGATGGCGCTGCAGGCGCTGCAGGACGTCGACGTGATCGCCCATCTGTGGCACCCACTTCGGCGAAACGAACGCGGTCGCCTCGATCGCGCGCAGGCCGGCCTGCGCCAGGCGCTCGATCAGCTCGAGCTTGGTTTCGGTGGTGACCGTGCGCTTCTCGTTCTGCAGGCCGTCGCGCGGTCCGACTTCGACGATCTTGACGGACTCGGTCATCAGCCCTCCCCGGCTACGAGCGATCCCGCAGGCAGCACCCGGTGCGGGCGCCCGCGCCGCAACCTGTCAGGCCGCCGCGGGACGCCGGCCCCGCATCGCGTCGACGCTCCACGGACCCGCGCCAGCCGCGGCGAAGAAAAGAAACAGGAAGCAGTACAGGACCGCGACCTCGCCCTGGTTCAGCATCGGCACCAGGGTGCTGCCGCGGCTCGCGTGCGCCATGAAGTACGCGAACGCCATTTCGCCGGAGAGGATGAACGCGACCGGTCGCGTAAACAGGCCGATCAGGATCAACGCACCGCCGACCAGCTCCAGGATGCCGGCAAAGCCGATCAGCGACATCACCTGCAGGTTGTCGAACATCGCGACGTGCGGAACGCCGAGCAGCTTGGCCGTGCCATGCATGATGTAGAGATAGCCGGCGATGATCCGCAGCAGCGACAGCAGGCGCGGCGTCCAGGTTGCGAAGAATGCCTCGTTCATTTTTGTCCCCTTCTAAGGGTTGGCGACACGAACTACAGCGCTCGGTAAACAACGTTGCCACGGCCCATTATTCCCGCCCTAGCGTCGACCCGCGACTGGCCGTTCCGGGCACGGCGCCCGGCCTCAGGCGACGATCAGATGCTGACGATAGTGCTTCAGCTCGGCGATCGACTCGTAGATGTCGGCCAGTGCCTCGTGGCGGCTCTTCTTTTCGAAGGCGCGCACGACGTCCGGCTTCCAGCGGCGCGCCAGCTCCTTCAGCGTACTGACGTCGAGATTGCGGTAGTGGAAGTAGCCTTCGAGGCGCGGCAGCCAGCGCGCCATGAAACGACGGTCCTGGCAGATCGAGTTGCCGCACATCGGCGACTTGCCGGCGGCGACGTAACGCTCGAGGAACGCAAGCACCTCGGTTTCCGCCTGGGCCTCGTCGACCTTCGACTCGCGGACACGCGCCGTCAGTCCCGAGCGGCCGTGGGTCGAGGTGTTCCACGCATCCATCGTCGCCAGCACGCGCTCGGTCTGATGGATCGCGAGCACCGGCCCTTCGGCGAGCACCTCGAGCTGCGAGTCGGTCACCACCACCGCCACTTCGAGGACGCGGTCGCAGTCCGGGTTCAAGCCGCTCATCTCCATGTCGACCCAGATCAGGTTGTTGTCGTCGAAGCGTGCATCGCGCATGTAAGGGCCCGGCATGATTGCCGCCTGTGACATAATTTTTTCGTGCATCGGCGCGGCGGCGTGGCTGGTCCCGTCGCCCGCTTGAACCGATTCTCGCATGCGCGTTCGTGCGCGCCGCCTTGTCCGAGCCGACGATGTTTTCGATGGCAACCGCCTTCACCCTGGTGTTCGTGGCGTTCCTCATCGCCATGGTCGCCATCAAGTTCTGGCTGGCGCTGCGCCAGGTGCGGCACGTTTCCGCGCACGCGGGGCGGGTCCCGGAGCAGTTCGCCGAGCGGGTCACCATCGAGGCGCACCGCAAGGCCGCGGCCTACACCATCGCGCGCCAGCGCCTCGGCATGATCGAGACCGGCGTCGGGGCAGTCGTGCTGGTCGCGCTGACCTTGTTCGGCGGCGTGCAGGCGATCGCCGATACGCTGGCGGGCTGGACCGGACGCGGCTTCCTGTTCGAGTTGCTGCTCGTCGGCGTCGTGCTCGGCGTGCTCGGCCTGATCGACCTTCCGTTCGCCTGGTACCGCCAGTTTCGCATCGAACAGGCGTTCGGCTTCAACCGCATGACGCCCGCGCTGTTCGTCGCCGACCTGCTGAAGGCGCTGGCCATCGCGATCGCCGTGGGCGGTCCGATTCTCGCGATCGTGTTCTGGCTGATGCAAAAGGCGGGCACGCTCTGGTGGCTGTACGCCTGGCTGGTGTGGATCGCCTTCAATGCGCTGGTGCTCGTGCTCTACCCGACGCTGATCGCACCGCTCTTCAACAAGTTCACGCCGCTGCAGGACGGCGCGCTCGCGGCGCGCATCCAGGCCCTACTCGAGCGCACGGGTTTTTCCAGCCGCGGCGTCTACGTGATGGACGGGTCGCGCCGCTCCAGCCACGGCAATGCGTACTTCACCGGCCTCGGGCGGGCCAAGCGCATCGTCTTCTTCGACACGCTGGTCGATCGCCTGCAGCCGCCGGAGATCGAGGCGGTGCTGGCGCACGAGCTGGGGCACTTCAAGCTCAGGCACATCGCCAAACGCCTGACCTTCTCGGTGCTGGCGAGCCTGGCCGTGCTGGCGCTACTCGGCTGGCTTGTCACCCAACCGTGGTTCTACCAGGGCCTCGGCGTAACGCCGGCACTCGACGCACCCAACGACGCGCTGGCCCTGGTGCTGTTCTTCCTCGTCCTGCCGGTGTTCACGTTCGTGTTCGGACCGATCGCAAGCCGGCTCTCGCGCCGTCACGAGTTCGAGGCGGATGCGTTCGCCGCGCGCCATGCACGCGCGAGCGACCTGGTGACGGCGCTGGTGAAGCTGTACCAGGAAAACGCATCGACGCTGACCCCCGACCCGTTGCATTCGGCCTTCTACGACTCGCATCCACCCGCGGCGATGCGCGTGCAGCGGTTGCTGGCGGCAGGGGCTTAGCGGAGCGATGCACACTCACAAGCGTGCCTGCGCGTCGTGACGGATCGAGGCACGACCGCCCGCGTCACCGCAGGCTTCGGGCGCAACTACCTGGTCGAGGACACGCACGGTACTCCCCGCCTCGCCACCCGGCGCGGGAAGCGCGGCGACATCATCGTCGGCGATCAGGTCCGCGTGAGTCTCGATCCGTCCGGCCAGGCGGTCATCGAATCCGCGTTGCCGCGTGCGAGCGTCCTGATGCGGGCCGAGGGCACGCGGGAAAAGACGCTCGCAGCCAACATCGAGCAGATTGCGATCGTCTTTGCCGCCCGTCCCGCCTTCAATCCCCACTTCGTCTGGCGCGCGCTGCTCGCGGCGCACGGGGCCGGCATCGGCGCGCTTGCGATCCTCAACAAGAACGACCTGCCGGACATCGAGCCGGCGCGCTCGTTCCTGGCTAAGCTCGCGGCACTGGGCTACCGCACGCTGGGCGTGTCGGCCAAGGCGGGAGCGAACGAGGCGCGCGAGGCGCTCATGCACGTGCTGCGTGACCGCACCACGCTGCTGGTCGGACAATCGGGCATGGGCAAATCGACGCTGCTCAACCTGCTGGTCCCCGGCGCCGGCGCACCGACGCAGGAGTTCTCGCATCGCCTCAACCTGGGGAAGCAGACGACGTCGTCGTCCCGGTGGTTCGGTCTTCCGGGCGGCGGCGCGCTCGTCGACTCGCCCGGGTTCCAGTCGTTCGGCCTGCGCCATCTCGACGCACGCGAACTTGCGGCGGCGATGCCGGAGCTCGCGCAGGTCGCCGGCCAGTGCCGGTTCGCCGACTGCGGGCATCTCGATGAGCCGGACTGTTCGGTGCGGGCGGCGCTCGCGCGCGGCGAGATCGATCCGGCGCGCTACGCCTTCTATCGCCAGGTGATGGCGGAGCTGCGCGGATGAAGCTGCTGCGCCGCTGCGATCACGTGCTGCAGGCCGCGCACTTCGCCAATGCGCTGCGCGCCGCAGGCATCCGGTGCGAAGTGAGGAACACCACGCTGGCGGGCGCCATCGGCGACATCCCGTGGCTCGAGTGTTCGCCGCAGGTGTGGATTCACGACGCGCTCGACGAGGCCCGGGCGCTGCAGTTGCTGCGCGACCTGGCACTGCCGACCGATGCACCGGCCTGGCAGTGTTCGGTCTGTCACGAAACCATCGAACCGCAATTCGCGACCTGCTGGAATTGCGGCTCACCCTCGCCGGCGCCGCAACCGGGCAGCGGGTAGACGGACCGGCCAGCTCAGCTGAACCAGGCCACGAGCGTCAACAGAAGCAGCAGCGCCAGCCAAAGAACGAGCGAGCGCCACACCAACCCGACCACCGAACGCTGCGTCGCCATGCTCGGTTCGACCAAGCCTGCGCCCTCGTTGCCGGCCTCGTCGAGATAGCGCGCCGCCTCGGCGGCATTGAGCACGCGCGTGCCGAGCGCGCCGCTCGCGGCGGCGAGCACCAGCGTGCGCGTGTCGGGACCGCTTGGCCCGTCGTCCGCCGGCGCACGCGCGACGCGGCGCCAGCAATAGATGGTCCCTTCGAAGTCGCCGACGATCGCAAAACCCAGCGCGGTCAGGCGCGCCGGCAGCCAGTCGATCCAGGCGAAGGCACGGCGCGCGAAGTCGCCGAAGCGGTCGGGCGGCAGCCCCTCCGGCGTGGGCCGATTCCACGCGCGCGCGACATACTCGGAGAGCCGATACAGGATCGGGCCGACGGGACCGGGAAGAAGAACGAACCAGAACAGCACGCCGAAGACGTGCCGGTGCGAAAGCAGCAGGCCATGCTCGATGGCCTGGCGGATCAGTTCCGGCGCGTCCATCTCGCTCGCGTCGAACGACGGATCGCGCATGCGTTTCCACTCGGTGAGCTGGCGCCTGGCCGCGGCGAGATCGCCGCTGTTCAACGCCGCCTGGATCTCGGTGCTGTGGTGGCTGAACTGGCGGAATCCCAGGGTGAAATACAGGACCACGACGTCGAAGATCAGCGCTGCGATCCAGGCAAACGACAGCAGCAGGTAGTGCACGACGCCGACGCCGAGCGCACAGCCGAGCACGAACGCGACCCAGGCATAGAGGCCATGCCGCCGTCGCCCGGCGTTCAGATTGCGCTCGGCCGTCTCGGCCAGCGACCACACGGCCATGTACACCGGATTGCCGGCCGGCATCGGGCGCGCCTGCTCCAGCAGCAAGGTGAGGACCAGGGCGATCCAGCTCACGGGACGACGATCGAAGACGGGGTACGGTCGATTGTAGGCAGGCGTGCTAGCTGCGCAGGAACTGATAGAGGTTGCGCAACATCGCAGCGGTGGCGCCCCAGATGAAATAGCGCCGCCGGCCCTGATACGGCATCGCATAGAAGGTGCGACGCACGCCGTCGATCTCGACCGAACGCCGCTCGTGGTTCGCCGGATCCATCAGGAACGCAAGCGGCACTTCGAACACCTCCGCCACCTCGAACTCGTCGAGGCGCAGGGTGAACGTGCGCTCGACCACGCCCACGATCGGAGTCACCTGGTAGCCGGTCGCCACGACATAGTCGGGGAGGCTGCCGATGACCTCCACGGCCTCGGGCGCCAGGCCGATTTCCTCCTCGGTCTCGCGTAGCGCGGTGTGCCGCGCCGATTCGTCGACGTCTTCGGCACGCCCGCCGGGGAAGCTGATCTGGCCTGCATGGTCGTTCAGGTGCGCGGTGCGCTGGGTCAGGAGAACCGTGAGTCCGTCCGCACGCTGGACCAGCGGGACGAGGACCGCGGCCGGACGCGGGGGCCCCTGCAGCTGCGCGAGACGCGGATCCGTGTTGAGTTCGGGGTGCCACGCGGGCGGATCCGCGAAGCGCCGGCGCAGGGCTTGCGCGGAAAGACGCCCGGGTTCGACCGCGGCGCCGCGCACCGCCGGATCCGCAAACGTCGGATCCAGCGGCATGGTTTCCGGATCGAACAATGGGCGCCGTGGCCTCGAGCTTGCTGGATCGCCCACGACATTCGGCGCGGCGCGCGCGCCGTCTCCTGCTATTCCTCGGCCGGCCGGTTCTGATGGTGCGCGAGCTTTTCGCGGATCCGGGCGGATTTGCCGGAGCGGTCACGCAGGTAGTAGAGCTTCGCGCGCCGGACGTCGCCGCGGCGCTTCACTTCGATCGACGCGATCGAGGGCGAATAGAGCTGGAACGTCCGCTCGACGCCCTCGCCGCTGGAAATCTTGCGCACCACGAACGAGCTGTTGAGCCCGCGGTTGCGCTTGCCGATCACGACACCTTCGTAGGCCTGCACCCGCTTGCGCGTGCCTTCGACGACATTGACGTTGACGACGACGGTGTCGCCGGGCGAGAACTCCGGAATCGCTTTGTTCGCGCTCAGGCGCGCGATTTCTTCCTTCTCGAGTTGCTGGATCACGTCCACTGCACTCTCCTTAGACCATCGTGGTGCGGCCGTTCTGCGCGGCTGCCGCCGCATTGACCCCGGTCGGGGTCGCTGTTGCCGCCCCAGAGGATGGGACCACGTGACTCGCCGCGCCCTCGACGGACGCGGCACCCCGCGCGTCGCCGCGCGTTTGCTGCAAACCCTGCGGCGCGCCGGCCAGGCGCAACCGCTCGATCAGATCCGGCCTGACACGCTCGGTGCGCGCGAGCCGCTGCGCACGCCGCCAGCGCGCGATGTCGGCGTGATGCCCCGACAGCAGCACGTCGGGCACGCCGCGGCCGCGCCACATCTCGGGCCGCGTGTAGTGCGGAGCGTCGAGCAGGCCGTCGGCGAACGATTCGTCGGCGACCGACGATTCCTTCAGCGCGCCGGGCAACTGGCGCACGATCGCGTCGATCAGCGCCATCGCAGCCACCTCGCCCCCGGAGACCAAGAAGTCGCCGATCGAGATTTCCTCGTCGACGCAGGCGTCCAGGAAGCGCTGATCGATGCCCTCGTAGCGACCGCAGACGAGCACGATCCCCGTTCCGGCACGCCCCGCGAGTTCACGCACGCGCTGATCAGTGAGCGGCGTTCCGTTCGGCGTCAGCGCCACGACGTGCGTCGCGGTACACCCGGCCGCGCTTTGCGCGGCCCGTGCGCTCGCCACCGCCTGTGCCAGCGGCTCCGCGAGCATCACCATGCCGGGACCGCCGCCGAACGGACGGTCGTCCACCGTGCGGTGGTTGTCCGTGGTGAAGTCGCGCGGGTTGACGGCGGCGAACTGCCACACGCCCTGCACCAGCGCGCGCCGCGTGATGCCGTGGCGAGTGACCGCCTCGAACATCTCGGGAAACAGCGTGATGGCGTCGAACCGCAAGGCGTGCTCCGATTTCCTCGTCTGCTACCAATCCTGCTGCCAATCGACCCGGATCAGGCGGTTTGCCGTATCGATCGAATCGACATACGACTCGACCAGCGGCACCAGGAGCTCCGCGCCCGCAGCGCCGGCGATCTCGAGCAGGTCCTGCGCGCCGTTGTTGCGCAGACCGACCACGTTGCCGAGTTCGACGCCGGCACGGTTGACCACGCGGGCGCCCAGCAGATCGACCCAGTAGTACTCGCCTTTCGCCGCGGCTGGAAAATCCGCGCGCGCGACGTTTACGCTGGCGCCGCGCAACCGCTCCGCCGCTTCCGGGTTGTCGCAACCGGCCAACTTGGCGACCAGCCCGCTGCCATGGCGACGTACCCCAGTGACTTCCAGCGCGACCACGCGATCACCCTGCCTCAACCACCAGTTCCGCGTCGCCTGCAGGACGGCCGCTTCGGCGTCGTGCGGAGCGATCCGGACCCACCCCTTCACACCATATGCGCCACGCAGAACGCCGAGTTCGACCAGGTCGTCCGATGGCGCTTCGGCAGCTCCCGCGGCTGCAACCAGCCGCGCAGCGGACTTGCCAGGCGGCACGACCGGATCCGCTTGCGTTATGCCGGCGGCGCGGCGAACTCCTTCACCAACCGGGCAACCGTCGGGCTCATCTGCGCGCCCACCCCCTGCCAATAGCTCAGGCGGTCGGCGGCCACGCGAAAACGGGGTTCACCTTCGGCGGCCTTGGGGTTGTAGAACCCCACGCGCTCGATGAACCGGCCGTCGCGTGCGTTGCGCGAGTCGGTCGCCACGATGTTGAAAAAGGGCCGCTTCTTGGCGCCGCCCCGCGCCAATCGAATGACAACCATCCGGAAATTCCTTGTTCGACGAATCCGAGTGCGCAAACGCGTCGCTCGACGAGCGGTCCCGCGTCCAATCCTGTCCGCACGCGATCGGCAATCGGCGCGGAAAAGCTTGTGATTCTAGCCGGCTCGCCGGATGCAGGGCAAACCGGCACCGGGTCCGGATCCCTGAACCCGGTCGGGACGCCCGCTCCGTATGATCCCGGGCGGAACCGACGTTGCGAGGAAGGGATGCACTTTCGCCACAAGGCCATGGCCGCGCTGCTCGCCTTCCTCGGCGGCGGACTGGGTGCCCACCGCGTCTACCTCGGGCGGCGCTTCTGGTGGCTGCCGCTCTCGGTCACGCTGTTGACGATTCCGCTGCTGGTCGGGGTGCGCAACTGGTACCAGACTCCGGCGTTCTTCGTCCTGATGGTGCCGATCATCGCCGGCTTCGTCGAGGCGATCGTTCTCGCACTGACACCCGACGCGAAGTTCGACGCGCGCTTCAATCCCGGCAGCGAGCGCACCAATCGAAGCGGCTGGGACGCGGTGCTGGTCGCCATCGCGACGCTCGCGATCGGCGCCACGATCCTGATGACGACGATCGTGCTGCTGTTCCAGACGTGGTTCGAATACTCGCTCGGCCGCCGCTGATCAGAACAGGTCGAGCTGCGGCCCGGCGGCGCGTGGCGGCACGAAGAGATCCGTGCGCAGCGGAGCGCCGTTGCGGCGCAGCCCGAAGCGCGCGAGCCCTTTTTCGAAGCGCTGGCGGATCAGGTCCGCCCACAGGCCCTCGCCCTTCATGCGCACGCCGAAACGCGAGTCGTAGTCCTTGCCCCCGCGCATGTCGCGGATGCGATTGAGCACGCGCTGCATGCGATCTGGATAGTGCGCCTGCAGCCATTCCTGGAAGATCGGATCGACCTCCCACGGCAGTCGCACCACGGCGTAGTGCGCGAAGCCGGCGCCAGCTTGCGCGGCGGCCTCGAGCAACGCCTCGATCTCCGGTTCGTTGATGAAGGGAATCAGCGGCGCCAGGTTCACGTGCACCGGCACGCCCGCCTGCGCCAGCGCCGCGATGGCGCGCAGGCGCCGCTGCGGACTCGCCGCGCGCGGCTCCAGCTTGCGCGACAGCACGTGATCCAGCGTCGTGAGGCTGAAGAACACGGCGACCAAGCCGAGCGCCGCCGCCGGTGCGATCAGATCGAGATCGCGCTCCACCAGCGCCGCCTTGGTGACGATGGCGAACGGATGGCGCGTGCGCGCCAGCACTTCGACCAGTGCGCGCGTGATGCGCAGCTCGCGTTCGACCGGCTGGTACGCATCGGTCGCGGAACCCAGGTTCACCAGCGCGGGCCGGTAGGCGGGTGCCGCGAGTTCCTTCTCCAGCATTTCCGCGGCGTTGCGCTTGGCGACCAGGCGGGTCTCGAAGTCGAGTCCTGGGGAGAGGTTCAGGTAGCTGTGCGTGGGGCGCGCGTAGCAATACGGGCAGCCATGCTCGCAGCCGCGGTACGGATTGATCGAGCGATCGAACCCGAGATCGGGCGATTCGTTGTACGCAAGGATGGTTCCCGCCTGTTCGAAGGTCACTTCGGTCGCAAGCGGTGGCAGTTCATCGTCGCCCGCCGGCGCATCGACTCGCTCGGCATCGAGTGCATCGCCGTCGGCTTCGCGCTGGTGCGACTCGAAACGATGCCCAATCCGGCTCACCGCACCGCGGCCCTTGCGTGCCTCGTGAATCGGCACGACCCGGCCGGTCGCGTCGGTGCGTCGGCCCGGCGTCATGCCCGCGCGTCGTTCAGGCGAAGTCGCGCGCCAGTGCGGACTGCACTTCGGGCGCGATCTCTTCGACGCGAACGTCGTAGACCGGCAGGTCGATGCCGATGGCGACGGGACTGCCGTTCCTGAACGCCGCGATCATCGCCGGATCGAACTCGAAGCGCAGGAAGTGCACGGCGGAGGTCTTCTGTTCGTTCGAGCGCTCCATGTCCTCGTCCGCGATCGCATACACGCGCGCGTGGCCATCGACCTGGAGGTAGGCGCGATGCTCGATTCCCTTCAGGCGCGCGAGTTCGCGCGCCCGTGCGGTGGGATCCTCGAACTCGATCTGCATGGTGGCCTTCAGGTTCGTTCCGTCCGGAATGAGCGGGTTATACGCCTGCAGTTCGTCCTCGATCCCCTGCTCCTCGAAGGTCTTCTCGATGCGCAACATCTCCTGCACCTGGTAGCGGATCGTCAGTTCGTCCTCGAATATCAGCGTCACGTGCTCGCCGAGGTGAACCATGCGGTTCTTCTTGTGCGCGATCACACGGGCGCGAAAATCCTTGCGCTGCCTGGAATACGCCTCCAGCGTCAACAGGCTTGCGCGGGCAATGCGGGTCATCGTCTGCTCCATCGGTCCTTCATAAGCCGTACGCCAGCCGCACCAGCGTGATCGGGTGCGCAAGCCGCGGTTGTTTCCCCTCGAGCGCGTCGCTCGCGAACTGCCCGATCCCCTGCTCGATGTGATGGCCGGCGAGCTGGCAGTCGGAGCTGATGTAGTCGGGCTTTGCGCCCGCCATGCTCTTGAAGACGGGCCTGCCGATCTTCATCGCCATCGCATGGAACTGCTTCTTGACGCCCCAGGTACCGGCATGCCCCGAGCAGCGTTCGACCGTGTTGACGCTCGTCTGCGGCACGAGCTTGAGCATCGCCTCGGTCTTGCGGCCCATGTTCTGCACGCGACCGTGGCACGGCACGTGGTAGGACACGGTGCCGAGCGGCTGCTTGAAGTCGGTCTTCAGCAACCCGTCCTTGTGCCGCGCCATGAGGTACTCGAATGGATCCCACATCGCATCTTTCACCGCCGCGACGTCGGCATCGTCCGGAAAGAGCAGCGGCAGCTCCTGCTTGAACATCAGCGTGCAGGAAGGGATCGCCGCGAGGATCGCGTAGCCCTCGCGCGCAAGGCGCGCCAGCTCTGGAATGTTGGTGTTCTTCGATTTTTCGACCGCGTCGAGATCGCCCAGCTCTAGTTTCGGCATGCCGCAGCACGCTTCCTTCTCGACGAGCACGTAGGGAATCGCGTTGTGCCCGAGGATGCGCACGAGGTCGTCCCCGATGCCAGGCTCGTTGTAGTTGACGAAGCACGTCGCAAAGAGCGCGACCTTGCCGGGGGTACGTTCGCCGTCGCGCACCGGTGCCGTTTGGTTGGATCTGGCAGTCGAGCGGAACCTCCTGTCCGCATAAGCCGGAACCCAGGCGTTGCGATCGACGCCAAGCTGCGCTTCCAGCAGGGCGCGCACGGGCTTGGCCCGGTTCATCGCGTTGACCGTCTGCGTCACGATCGGGATCCCCGCGAACGTGCCGAGCCTGTCGGTCGACGACAGGATCCGCTCGCTCAGCTTCGCGCCGTGCTTGCGGAACGAAACGGCCTTGGCGCGCAGCATCAGGTGCGGAAAATCCACGTTCCATTCGTGCGGCGGCACATAGGGACACTTGGTCATGAAGCACATGTCGCACAGGTAACACTGCTCGACGACGTCCTTGAACCGCTCCTTCGCAACTCCGTCGACCTCCATGGTCGAGCTGTTGTCGACGAGGTCGAACAAGGTGGGAAACGCCCCGCACAGGCTGACGCAGCGCCGGCAGCCGTGGCAGATCTCGAACACGCGCTCCAGTTCCTTCTCGAGCGCCGCCTCGTCCCAGAAGCGCGCATCCTTCCAGGCGACCGGGTGGCGGGTCGGTGCCTCGAGCGAGCCTTCGCGAAGCGTCATCGTTCGTTTCCTTCGAATGCGACGCGGCCGGCACTTCTGCGCCGGCCGCCGTGATAGAGCGCTTCCGGCGCTCCGCGAGCGCCGGCGCGGGACAGCTTCAGTCGACGATCGAATCGAGCGTCCTCTGGAACTTGTTCGCGTGCGAGCGCTCGGCCTTGGCGAGCGTCTCGAACCAGTCGGCGATCTCGTCGAAGCCCTCGCTGCGCGCGGCCTTGGCCATGCCGGGGTACATATCGGTGTACTCGTGCGTTTCGCCCGCGATCGCGGCCTTCAGGTTGGAACGCGTCGGTCCGATCGGCAGGCCGGTAGCCGGATCGCCGACCGCCTCGAGATATTCGAGGTGACCGTGCGCGTGACCCGTCTCGCCTTCGGCCGTCGAGCGGAACACCGCGGCGACATCGTTGTAGCCCTCGACGTCGGCCTTGGCCGCGAAATACAGGTAACGGCGATTGGCCTGCGACTCGCCTGCGAACGCGTCCTTCAGGTTCTGCTCGGTCTTCGAGCCCTTCAGTTGTGCCATCTGAGCCTCCTTCGTGGCGATAAAGGTACGTAAAGCCGGTGCGGCATCGACCCGCCAAGCAAAACAAAATGTACGCGCTGGTTACCGTCGCGACCAATGAGTTGTGTCAATACTCGTGATAGTTGGTGCCTATCGATGGGAGGCACCGCTCGGAAGGCCCCCGGCGGGCCGCCGCGCGCGGCCCGGCTTCTTCTTCTATGAAGCCCGCGCCGGCGTCGCCGAGCCCGGTCAGCCCAGTTCCTTGACCAGCTGCGGCACGAGTTCGAACAGGTCGCCGACCAGCCCGTAGTCGGCAACCGAAAAGATCGGCGCCTCGGGATCCTTGTTGATCGCGACGATCACCTTCGAGTCCTTCATGCCGGCCAGATGCTGGATCGCACCCGAGATCCCGATTGCCACGTACAGCTGGGGCGCGACCACCTTGCCGGTCTGCCCTACCTGCCAGTCGTTCGGGGCATAACCGGCGTCGACGGCGGCACGCGATGCGCCCATCGCCGCGTTCAGCTTGTCGGCGAGCGGCTCGAGCAGCTTGAAGTTCTCGGCCGAACCCATGCCGCGCCCGCCCGACACAACCACCTTCGCGCCCTGCAGCTCTGGACGATCCAGCTTCGCGATGTCACGCGAGACGAACTTCGACAGCCCCGGGTCCGGAGCGGGCGCGACGTTTTCTACGCTTGCACCGCCACCTTGCGCCGGTGCGGCATCGAAGCCGGTCGGCCGTACCGTGATCACCTTGACGCGATCGGTCGACTGCACCGTGGCAATCGCGTTACCGGCATAGATCGGCCGAGCGAACGTGTCAGGCGAGACGACGCTGCTGATTTCCGACACCTGCGCGCAGTCGAGGCGGGCGGCGACGCGCGGCAGGATGTTCTTGCCGGACGCACTTGCCGGCGCAAGGATGTGCGAATAGTTGCCGGCGACCGCAAGCACCTGGGCGGCGATGTTCTCCGCCAGGCCGTCGGCAAGATGCGGAGCGTCAGCGACCAGCACCTTGGCGACGCCCTTGACCTGTGCCGCCTGCTGCGCGACCGACGCGCAGCCGGAGCCGGCGACCAGCACGTGGATATCACCGCCGATCCTGGCGGCGGCCGTGACCGTGTTCAGCGTCGCGGCCCGCAGATGCTGGTTGTCGTGCTCGGCGAGAACCAATGTCGTCATGAATTTCTCCCGGTCGCCGTTCTCGTTCAGATGCACTTCGCTTCGGTGCGCAGCTTCGCCACCAGGGTCGCGACGTCCGGCACCTTTATCCCGGCCTTGCGCGCCGGGGGATCGGTCACCTTCAACGTCTTCACGCGCGGCGTGACGTCCACCTCCAGGTCGGCCGGCTTGAATGTCTGCAACGGCTTCTTCTTCGCCTTCATGATGTTGGGCAGGGTGACGTAGCGCGGCTCGTTCAAGCGCAGATCAGTGGTCACCACGGCAGGCAGCTTGATCGAGACCGTCTCCAGACCGCCGTCGACTTCGCGCGTGACCTCGGCGCGCCCGTCGGCGATCTTCAGCTTGGATGCGAAGGTCGCCTGCGGCATGTCCGCCAGCGCCGCCAGCATCTGGCCCGTCTGGTTGGAATCGTCGTCGATCGCCTGTTTGCCGGCGATGATCAGGCCGGGCTGTTCCTTGTCGACGATCGCCTTCAGCAGCTTCGCGACCGCCAGCGGCTGCAGTTCGACGTCGGTCTCGACGAGGATGGCGCGATCGGCGCCGATCGCCATCGCCGTGCGCAGCGTCTCCTGGCATTGCGGCACGCCGCACGACACCGCGATCACCTCGGTCGCGACACCCGCTTCGCGCAGTCGCGTCGCTTCTTCGACGGCGATCTCGTCGAAGGGATTCATCGACATCTTGACGTTGGCGATGTCGACCCCGCTGCCGTCGGACTTGACGCGCACCTTGACGTTGTAGTCGACAACACGCTTGACCGGTACGAGCACCTTCATCGGCAGTTCTCCCGTCGCCCTGATTTATCGATTCTGGTTGCCGACGATTATACGAACGCGGTCGCAGCATCGTCCGTCAGCGCGACGACAATTGAATCCCGCCTCGATATCACGCCGACGCGATCCACCCCCAGGCACCGGCGAGCACCAGGTAGCGCGCCAGCTTGCCGAGCGCGAGCAGCGCGGCGGAGCGCCACGGTCCGAAGCGCAACCATCCGGCCGCGAGCGGGAACGCGTCGCCGACGATGGGGAGCCACGCGAACAACAACACCGGATATCCATGGCGTCGCACGCGCTCGATGCTGCGTGCGTCGACGCGGATCGGCAGCAGGCGCCCGATCGCGTACGAGGTCATCGCGCCGAGCGTGTTGCCGATGGTCGCGATGGCGATCGCGTTCCAATGGTGCTCCGGGTGTTGCTGCAGCACCGCCAGCAGGACCAGTTCCGATGTACCGGGAAGCAGCGTCGCCGACACGAAGCTCGAAAGCGCCAGGCCAAGCAGGCCGGTGCTGGCGGAGAACTCGAACATGTATCCAGGCCGCGGTCCGATGCGACGTCCCGGCGTGGCCCAGGTCAGGCGAGGTCGCGTGCGAGTTCGATCGCCGCGTTGTATCCCGGCGCGCCGGTCACGCCGCCGCCCGGATGCGCGCCCGATCCGCAGTGGTACAGGCCGGAAACCGGTCCGCGATAGCGGGCGTAGCCGAGCAGCGGCCGCATCGAGAACAACTGGTCGAGCGCCAGATGGCCGTGGAAGATGTCGCCGCCGACAAGGCCGAATTCCTCTTCGAGATCGCGCGGTGAAAGCGCCCGATAACCGAGCAGCGCGCGCCGGAAGTTCGGGCAGTAGCGCTGCACGACATCGAAGACCGCATCGACCGCCGCATCCTTGAGCTTGGCCCAGTCGGCGTCCGGCTTGAACTGCTGGCAAAAGAGGCTCGCCACGTGCGCGCCGGCCGGCGCGAGCGAATCGTCGACCGTGCTGGGCACCAGCATCTCGACGACCGGTGCTGAAGCGAATCCATGCCCCTCCGCGTCATGCCACGCGCGATCCATGTAACCAAGCGACGGTCCGAAGATGATGCCGCTCGCGTGGTGCGGCTGCGCTGTCGCCGAGACGTTCGGGAGACAGGCGAAATCGGGCAGCTCCGACAACGCGACGTTGATGCGCAGCGTGCCCGAGCCGCAGCGATAGGCGGCGATCGCCCGGTTGAACTCGGGCACGAGCAACGCCGGATCGACCAGCCGTTGGTACAGGAGCTTCGGATTGACGTTGGCGGCGACCGCGCGTGCGCGCAGTTCGCGCCCGTCGTCGAGCAACACACCGACCGCGCGCCCACGCTCGACCAGCACGCGCGCGACCGGTGCGTCGACCTCGATCGTCACGCCGCGTACGCGTGCTTCCGTCGCCATGAGTTCGGTGATCCTTCCCATCCCGCCGACGGCGTGTCCCCATCGTCCGGGCTTGCCGTTGACTTCACCGAAGCAGTGATGCAGCAGCACGTAGGCGGAACCCGCGGCGTATGGGCTGGCGTAGTTGCCGACAACTGAATCCCAGCCGAGCACCGCCTTCAGAGGCTCGGATTCGAAGGTCGCATCCAGCCAGGCACCGGCGCTCTTGGTGAAGATGTCGATCAGGTCGCGGCGGCCATGCGCAGGCAGCTGACCGAACTGCCAGAGCAGGCGCGCCGCCGCGGCGAAGTCGCGCCATCCCTCGAGTACGAGCGGGCCCGCCACGTTGGGCGGCGCACGCAGGACCCAGCTCTTGAGCTGTTCCGCGAGGCGCTCGAGGCGCGCGTAATACGCCGGCAACCGTTCGGCGTCGTTGCGCGAGAACCGCAGCAGCGCCTCCTGCGTACGCGCGACGTCGCCGCCGAACTTGAGGTAGCGGCCGTCTTCGAGCGGGACGAAGTTCGAAAACGGCCGTTCGACGATACGCAGCCCGCGCTCGACCAGGCGCAAATCGCGGATCACACGCGGGTTGAGCAGGCTGACGGTGTAGCTGGCGGTCGAATTGCGAAAGCCGGGGAAGAACTCCTCGGTCACGGCCGCGCCGCCCACGACGCCGCGTCGCTCGAGGACGTGCACCTTCAAGCCGGCCTCGGCGAGATAGCAGGCGCACGTCAGTCCGTTGTGGCCTGCACCGATGATGAGCACATCGCAGGGCTTGGCGGGCATGGCGCCGCCGATGTTACCTGCGCCATTCGTGCGCGCGCCGGCGCCGCTGAGCGCCGGGACGGAATGGCTATTTGGTGAGGATCAGCTTGCCGAGCCGGGTCACGCGCAGCGAGTACGACTCGCCGTTGTGCGTGATGCGGATCTCGCGCGACGGGCCGAACAGCGTTCGGCTGTCGAATACGCGTTCCCTTTCGCCCACGGGAACCGCCGCAGTCCCCTCCTCGCTTGCCGGCACCGGCGCGCTTCCTTCCTTGGCAGTCATCCTTTTCCCCACCCTGGTTGCACCGCCCGTTTGCGCGCTACAGGTGCCGACACGGCACGCGAGGATTCGCGGGCTGGCCGAAGGGCGGGCGGCAACCGGCACGCGGCATGCCAAAACCCGAAGATGCTGGCTGGCGAGAACATGCGTGCCGCGTCAGGTGATTGGTAGCCGACGCGGTCGAGAATCTTCTGCGCCGACGTCCTTGGCCCGGACGAGGGCGATGCGATTGATCCTGATCCAGGTCTTCCGGGTGAAGCTGCCGTAGAGCGCTTCGTCGGTCTGGTAGTGGCCCGCCGAATGGAGGTTGAGCACCCCTCGGGCCGCGTGCGCGTGCACCTCGCTGCCGATC
Organism: Burkholderiaceae bacterium; assembly: GCA_035502095.1. GTDB lineage: Bacteria > Pseudomonadota > Gammaproteobacteria > Burkholderiales > Burkholderiaceae_F > JAKANT01. The sequence continues at coordinate 204,358 of DATJUX010000043.1, read as the reverse complement.
ACGATGCCCACGATCACGAGCACGATCGCGACCCGCAATCCGCAATGCGCGTTCGAGCAGAGCCTCCGCGCGTTCGTCGCTGTCTCGCTGGTTCATCCGGATCCCCCGCGTCGAAGTGCTCGCGGGTGGTTCGCCCGCGCTTCAGGTTCGGCAAAGAATCTATCGCGAACAGATCTCAAATGCAAATAGTTCTCATTTATCGAAAGGAACTGACCCCGCGCGACGTGCACGCAGATGCACTCGAACGCGCAAGAAAACTGCCAAGAAAGGAGCGGAAAGAAGGCTCAGGGGCCTTCCGGAAAGTCGTCGTCCTTCCAGACGCGCGGCACCGCCACGTGCGCCTCGCGCGCCACGGTCGACGCCGCGAACTCGATGCGCCGCGCTTCGTTGAAGCGACCGCTCCAGTAATGATCGTCGAGGCCGTCGATGCGCACCTGGCTGTTGCGGCCGGGCGCGTGCACGAAGCGCCCCCCGCCCACATAGAGCGCCACGTGCGAATTGGGATAGCCGAGGGTGTTGAAGAACAGCAGGTCACCGGCGCGCAGGTCGGCGCGTGTGACCCGGTAGCCGAGACGACTCATCTCCTGCGACCGCCGCGGCAGGTCGAGCGAAACGACGGTCTTGAAGACGTGGCGCACCAGCCCGCTGCAGTCGAGCCCACGCGCCGGATCCTCGCCGCCCCAGCGGTAGGGCACACCGAGCAACGCCAGCGCCTGAACGACGATTTCCGAACTGCTGTCCGCCGTCCCCGCGGCCGACGCGGGCGGCGAAGCCGCGGCACACGCGACCATCGCGGCGGCGAAAACCGCCAGACGCGAGAACCCGAGCGCGGCCTGGGTGGTCATGGAAACGAACCCGGAACCGATTCCACCTTTCAAGATAACCGATAAAGGGGCGAATCCCCAGCCGATTCGTCGATTTGGGATGCCTGATTGGGGTAGATTTCCTGGCGTGCCTGTCGCGTGCGCGCTTGCGTACGGACGCGGCTTTCGTGGTGCAGGGTGTCGAGCGTACCTACCGATAGCAAGCCCGCGGCTGCGGCGTCGAAGCCGCGCATCCTCATCGCGGACGACTCGCGCATCGTGCGGACGTCACTGACGCAGCACATCCGCGACCGTTTCGACATCCGCGAGGTCGTCGACGGGGAAGCGGCGTGGCAGGCGATCCTGCTCGACAGCGCAATCCGGGTCGTCATCACCGATCTGGCGATGCCCAAGGTCGACGGCTTCGAACTCATCGGCCGGGTGCGCAGCTCGAAAGTGCAGCGCGTGCGCGAGCTGCCCGTGATCGCGATCACCTCGGCCGACGAGGCGGCGGAACGCGAACGCGCCTCGGCCGCGGGTGCGACCGACTTCCTCGACCGCGGCATCACCAGCGCCGAGCTGACCAAGCGCCTCGAGGTGCTGGTGCGGCTTTCGACCACGCGCGAAGCGCTGCAGGAGACCCAGGCCACGCTCGAGTCGGCGCGCACCGTCGATCCCGAGACCGAGCTGCTCGCACTGCCCTTCTTCGACAAGCAGGTCGAGAAGCTGGTCTCGTACGCGCGGCGCAATCTCTCCGACGTCGCCGTGATCGCGGTCCGGGTCGAGCTGACGTTCAACACGCCGCAGCAGTCCGATGAGGAGATCGACCAGCGCGCCAAGCTGGTCGGGCGTGCGCTTGCGGCTTCGATCCGCCTGGAGGATTTCGGCACGCGCACCGACAAGCTCGAATTCTGCGTCGCTACCCAAAGCAACGGCCTGTCCGGCGTTTTGCGGTTCGCCGCGCGCCTGCGCAAGGTCCTGGAGAACGTCGATGCCGCGGGACCGGGCGTCGAGGTCTGGACCTGCATCGGCGTGGCGACGCTTTCCGAGGAACTGCGCCGCAGCGGCGAGGAACTGCGCAACCTCGCATGCAAGCGCGCGCAGCAGGCCCAGGCAAGTCATACGCGCCGCATCATCCTCGGCGCGGCCGAAGGCGTTGCGGTCAGCGCCTACGAGGGGCGGCCCGACGACGGCTCGATGGACATCAACCTCGCGCTGGCGCTGATCCGTGCGGGGCGTGCGCCGGAGGTCGTGCCCCATCTTCCCCGCCTGCTCGAGCAGATCAGTCCCCTGCTCAAGCTCGTGCGTCAACAACGAGAACTACAGGAATCCGGATCGGAGACAGCAGGCAATGCAAAACTACAAGGAGTTTCACGCTAGGTCGATTGCCGACCGCGCCGGGTTCTGGACCGAACAAGCGCAGCTGATCGACTGGCGCACGCCCCCGCGGCAGGCGCTCGACTACTCCCGCCCGCCGTTCGCCCGCTGGTTCGTGGGCGGCACGACCAACCTCTGCCACAACGCCGTCGACCGTCACCTGCCGCAACGCGCCGACCAGAACGCGCTGATCTACGTGTCGACGGAAACGGGGCAGGAGAAGGCCTACACGTTCAGCCAGTTGTACCGCGAGGTGAATCGCCTGGCGGGCATCCTGCATGCGCTCGGCGTGGAGCGCGGCGATCGTGTGCTCATCTACATGCCGATGATTCCCGAAGCGGTGTTCGCGATGCTCGCTTGCGTGCGCATCGGCGCCATCCATTCGGTGGTGTTCGGCGGTTTTGCTTCCGTGAGTCTCGCGACGCGCATCGATGACGCGCGCCCGAAGGTCGTCGTATCGGCCGATGCCGGTTCGCGCGCGGGCAAGGCCGTCCCCTACAAGCACCTGCTCGACGAGGCGATCGAACTCGCGAAGTTCCCGCCGCAACGCGTGCTGCTCGTCGATCGCGGGCTGGCGGAGATGAACCGCGTCGTCGGCCGCGATACCGACTACGCGCGCGCACGCGCCGAGCACATGAACGCCGAAGTGCCGTGCGTCTGGCTCGAGTCGAGCGAGCCGAGTTATGTTCTCTACACCTCGGGCACGACCGGCAAGCCGAAGGGCGTGCAACGCGACACCGGGGGCTACGCGGTGGCGCTCGCAGCCTCGATGAAGTACATCTTCTGCGGCAACGCCGGCGAGACCTATTTCAGCACGAGCGACGTCGGCTGGGTGGTCGGGCATTCCTACATCGTCTACGGACCGCTCATCGCCGGCATGGCGACCATCCTGTACGAGGGCACGCCGGTCCGTCCGGATGCGGGCATCTGGTGGCACCTGGTCGAGAAATACAAGGTGACGGCGATGTTCTCCGCCCCCACCGCGATCCGCGTGCTCAAGAAGCAGGACCCCGCATACCTGCGCAAATACGATCTTTCGTCTCTGCGCGCGCTGTTCCTCGCGGGCGAGCCGCTGGACGAGCCCACGGCACGGTGGATTGCCGAGGGCCTCGGCCGCCCGGTCGTCGACAACTATTGGCAGACGGAATCCGGCTGGCCGATCCTGGTCGTGCCGCAGGCGTTTCCCGAACTGCGTACGCGCTTTGGCACGCCGGGCCCGGCCTGTTATGGCTACGACATCAAGCTGTTCGACGAGCGCACCGGCGCCGAGGTCGGCAACAACGTCAAGGGCGTGGTCGGCATCGAGGGTCCGCTGCCGCCGGGCTTCATGACCACCGTCTGGGGTGACGACGAGCGCTTCGTCCGGACGTACTGGTCGACCGTGCCGAACCGGCAGGTGTATTCGACCTTCGACTGGGGCATTCGCGAGGACGACGGTTCGTATTTCATCCTCGGCCGCACCGACGACGTGATCAACGTCGCGGGGCATCGCCTCGGGACCCGCGAGATCGAAGAATCGATCTCGTCGCACCCGAACATCGCGGAAGTGGCCGTGGTCGGCATCGCCGATCAGCTCAAGGGGCAGGTCGCGATCGCGTTTGCGGTCGCCAAGGACACGAGCCGGCTTTCGACTGCCGGCGAGCGCCTCGCCGAGGAGGGCGACGTGATGAAGCTGGTCGACACGCAACTCGGGGCAGTCGCCCGCCCGGCGCGCGTGTTCTTCGTCACCGCCCTGCCGAAGACGCGCTCGGGCAAGTTGCTGCGCCGGTCGATCCAGGCGATCTGCGAAGGCCGCGACCCCGGCGACCTGACGACGATCGAAGATCCAGGCGCGCTCGAACAGATCCGTGCTGCCGTCGCCGCCCGCTGAACGGCGTCGATGTACGAAACCCCCACCTACGCCGCGACGGCGTTCCTGTTGCCCCCGACGGCGCTTCTGCTGCTAGCGCTCGCGGCGCTGATCTGGCTGCGCGACCATCCGCGCACCCGTGCCTTGATCGTGGTCGCCTCGCTGGGCGGCCTGCTGGCCCTGAGCCTGCCGGTCGTCGCGTTCGCCCTGATGCGCGCGCTCGAACCCGCGCCGCTCGACGAGGCGGTGCTGAAAAAGGCACAGGCGATCGTGATTCTCGGCGGCGGGCGCAATCGCACCGCACCCGAATGGGGCGGCGTCACGGTCAACGCGATCACCCTCCAGCGCCTGCGCTACGGCGCCAAGCTCGCACGCATAAGCGCGCTTCCGGTGCTGGTGGCCGGTGGCGCGCCAGACGGCAGCGGTGCGGCCGAAGCGGACCTGATGCGCGCGATCCTGCAGGACGAGTTCGGCGTGCGGGTGCGATGGATCGACGACGAAAGCATGACGACGCGCGAAAACGCCCGCTTCAGCGCGCAACTGCTGCTGCCGGCACAGCGGCGCGTCGTGCTCGTCACGGACGGCTGGCACAGCGCGCGCGCGCGCGCCGAATTCGAACAGAACGGCTTCGAGGTGATCCCCGCGCCGACCGGCCTCGTCGGATCGCGCCCATTTTCGCTGTACCAGCTGGTGCCCAACGTGGAAAGCCTGCGCTACACCCACATCGCGCTGCGCGAGTGGTTCAGTGCGATCTGGTACCGCCTGACCACCTGACCGGACCGCTGCCGTCACGAGGAGCAACGACATGAACACCAAAAAACAGCTGAGCCACGAGGATGTGCTGAAGATCGCCGCCGGCGCCGAAGCCGAGGCGCGTGCCAACCGCTGGGCGGTCGCGATCTCGATCGTCGATGACGGCGGCCACCCGCTGTGGCTGGTCCGGCTGGACGGTGCGTCACCCATTTCCGCATACATCGCGCCGGAGAAGGCGCGCACGGCCGCCATGGGGCGGCGTGAGTCGCGCGCTTACGAAGAGATGATCAACCAGGGGCGCACGGCGTTTCTCTCCGCGCCGATGCTGGAGGCGATGCTCGAGGGGGGCGTGCCGATCCTGGTCGACGGCCAGGTCGTCGGCGCGGTGGGCGTATCGGGCGTGAAGTCGAGCGAAGACGCGCAGATCGCGCGCGCCGGCATCGCGGCCCTGGGAGCGTGATGGCGCCTGCTCCCTATACTGCGCCCCGGTCGATGACCGGATGAGCGATCGATGAGGCGTGGCGCGGCGTGAAGGAACTGGACCGGATCGACCGGCAGATCCTCGAGATCCTGCAGCGCGACGGGCGCCTCACCAACCAGGCGCTGTCGGAGCGTGTCGCGCTCAGCCCGCGCGCCTGCCTCGAACGCGTGCGGCGCCTCGAGAAATCCGGCGTGATCGGCGGCTACATGGCGCTGATCGAGCCGCGCAAGCTCGGCGGGCTGCTGACGATCGTGGTCGAAGTGTCCTTGCGCGACCAGAGCCAGGCGACCCACGCGCGCTTCGAACAACGCATGCGCGCCAGCACCGAAGTGATCGAGTGTTTCCTCGTGTCGGGGCAATGCGACTACGTGCTGCGGCTCGCGTGCACCAGCCTCGATCATTACCGCGAGCTCACCAACGCGTGGACCGATGACCCGACCCTGGGCATCGAACGAATCATCTCCAAGCCGGAACTGCAGACGGTCAAGGCGTTTCGCGGCTATCCGCTGCCCTAGCAGTGACCCAGGCAACTCATTCCGAGCCGACGATAGGAATCCTCTCCGTCGCGATGGGTCGAGATCCGACGTCGCGTTCGCTGCGGGATCGCGAGTCGCAACTTTCCCAATCCGATTTGGTCGTGACAGTTCGCTCCTAGAACACGACGCCCGCCACGAGAACGACGTTCGCGTACGGCGTGAACTCGCCCGTCCTCACGACGGCGCGCGCCTGCCGCGTCAGCGCCTTCAGTTCCGCGTGCGAAATCTCTTCCGCCGTAACGCCGGGAAACGCCGCCGCGATGTGCTCGTGCATGCCCGGCGACCGCGCGCGCAGTTCGCGCGCCACGATGATTCGTTCGACCTGCATCTCGCTCAGCACGGCGGCGAGGACCTGGGGGAACGACGGCACGCCGCGCGTGACGGCGAGATCGATGCACGGCGTGCCTTCCGGCACCGGCAGCCCGGCATCTGCGATCACGAGCGTGTCGCCGTGGCCAAGGCGGGCGATCATGCGCGACAGCTCGGCGTGCAACAGTGTTGTCTTCTTCATGTGCTCCTCGCCGGCAGATCGCGCCGCCGCGGCATCGCAGCCTGCGCGCCGTGGCGCTCGACGCTGAACGCGGCCGCGCGTTGTGCGAAGTCGACCGCCTTGTGCAGGTCGTCGCCGGCCGCCCACGCCGCAGCCAGCGCACCGACGAACGCATCGCCGGCACCGGTCGTATCGACCGCGCGCGCCGGATGCGCGGGCTGCTGGGCGCAGCCGCGTTCGTCCGCCAGCGGCACGCCGCCCGCCCCCAGCGTCACGATCACCGTGCGCGCGCCACGCCGGCGCAAGGCGAGCGCGGAGCAGGCGGCGCTTGCCGAGTTGCCGCCGATCGCCGCCAGTGCCGCCGCCTCGCCCTCGTCGGGAACGAGCAGGTCCACGATCGAGAGCAGGCTGTCGGGCAGCGGCTGCGCGGGGGCGGGATTGAGCACCGGTACGCGCGCGGCGGCCGCGAATTCGACCGCACGCTGCACGACCGGGAGCGGCGTCTCCAGCTGGCAGACCAGCATCGCGCTCGCCCCGATGCGCTCGCGCGCGTCGTCGACATCGCGCACCGACAGCCCGTGGCTGGCACCGGGTGCGAGCGCGATGCTCTTTTCGCCGGCGTCGGCGACCGAGATGATCGCCGCCCCGGTCGCGGTGCCTTCGACACGACGCAGCCGGTCGACGCCGATGCCCTTCGCGCGCAGTGCCGCAAGGGCCTGGTCGCCGAACGCGTCGGTGCCGACGCAGCCGATGAACTCGACCGCGGCCCCGAGGCGCGCCGCCGCCACGGCCTGGTTCGCGCCCTCGCCGCCTGGAACGCAGCGAAAGTCCCGCCCGATGACGGTCCCGCCCGGGTGTGGCAGGCGTGCGCAGCGGACCGCGAGATCCATGTTGACGCTGCCAGCGACGACGACCGGTCGAGTGGTCATGCCGCGAGCGTCGGGCCGGAGCCGCGTCGCGTCAAGAGCCGCGTCAGTGGGTGTCCTCGCGGGCTAGACTCGCCCGCATCCAGGCTCGCCGGTCGACTCGCAGCCACGCAATGCAAGCGCGCCCGCGCAAGGCGCTTCGTCCAGCGCTGCTCACGACGGCAGGCGTCGCGGCCGCGCTGCTGATCATCCTGCTCGTCGCCCCGCTGCTGGTCGACCTTCCGGCGGTACGGGCGCAACTTCATCAGAAGCTCTCGCAGGCGGTGAACGGGCAGATCGCCTGGGATTCGCTGCAACTCCAGTGGCTGCCGTCGCCACGCGGCGTCCTGCACGGCGTGCGGGTGGAGCTTCCCGGCCGTCTCAAGGTCACGATCGAACGGGTAGACGCTGGATTGCGCCTGACGCCGCTCGCGCTCGGGCGCGCGGAGATCAGTTCGATCACGATCGTGCGCCCGGTCGTCGAGCTCGATATCGCCGCGTCCGCGGCCGGGCCCCCGAGTGACGGCGGTGGCTTCCTCGCCACGTATCGCGACGCGATTGGCGCAGCGGCTCAGGGCATCCGCAAGTTCGCACCCGCGAGCACGCTGGCGACCGAAGCGGCGCGAGTCATCGTGCGCATGCCGGATCTCCCCCCCGTCGATCTCGACAATCTTTCCCTGCGCGCGCACAGCACCGAACGAGGGATCGAACTCGATGCCACGAGCGCGAGCAGTCTCTGGCGCGAGCTCCGCTTCGCCGGCCGCGTCGATTTCGCGGATTTGTCGAGCCAGGTGAAGCTTGAAGCGCTCGAAGTCAGGGCGCAGCCCTGGCTTGCCAGGTTCGACGCAGGCCATGCGTTCGGGGTCGAAGTGGCGACGGCAGATCTGAACGCGCAGGCGCAGACCGATGGCCGGACCTCGGTCGAATGCGACCTCGATCTGGCGGCGCCGTCGATTCGGGTGAGTCGCAATCAGCGCTCGTTGGACGTGTCCGGAGTCAGGGTCGCAGGAAAGGTCGTCGCGCGCGCGCAGGGAACGCGGATCGACGTGACGGAGTTTCAGCTCGGCAGGCTCGTTCCCGCTGCCACGGGCACGCTCGGCATCGGCGGCGACGGACGGCACCCCGATGTGTCGATCGATGCGTCGCGCCTCGACCTTACCGCGTTGCGTGACGCCGCCGTGTCCATGGCCGGGGACGTCGCCGTGGTCGCCGAATACGCGCCGCGCATTCGAGGTGGCCAGATCCCAGCGCTGAAGGTCGCGGCAACAGCGGACACCTGGACCGAACTGTTCGACCCGCCGAACCTCCACGCTGCCTTTTCCATCGAGCGCGCCGCCATGCTCGTCCCCTTCATCGAAGAGGAGGCAGGCGATGTATCCGGCCGCGCCGAGTTCGCCGACAGCGTGTTCCGCTTCACCGGCGTCGGCGCGCAGTTCGGCGAGAGCCGCCTGCGCGGCGGCTCGGCAAGTTACGCGCTGCGCGATCGATCGATAGACATCGATTCGCAATTCGATGTCGAGTCGGCACAGGGCCTGTCTTTCATGCGCAAGATCCTGTCGAGGACCCATCACGACCAGCTCGACTTCATCGCGTCCGCGTCCGGCCGCTTGCGCGGGCGCGCACGATTGGTGAAGACCGCGCATGCCGATTGGAAAACCGCGGTCGAGATCGCGCCGTCGGATGCGGCGATCCAGTTCAAGGCGCTGTCGCGGCCGGTCATGCTGCGGGCCGCGCGCCTGACTGCATCGCCACGGCTAATCGCGGTGTCGGGACTGCGCGCGGCGCTCGGCAGCTCGACGGTGGAGGACGCCGCGGCGCAGATCGCGCTCGATGCGCAACCCACCCTGACGGCCGCGACGGGCCAGGCGACCTTCGTGCTGGACGAGCTGTTCCCGTCGCTCCACTCGTTGCCCCAACTCGCCGATGCCTTGCGCGATTTCACGGCGATCACGGGCACGGCCCACGTGACGCTGGCTCGTCTGACCGGTCCGCTCAAGCATCCGCGCGAGTGGCAATACGACCTCACCGCGCAACCGAGGCAGCTCCGCTTGGCGCACAAGCAACTGCCCGACCCGATCCTCGTGACGGGCGGCTCGGTCAGGATCGATCCGGCCACGATGACCGTCGAGCGCGTCGCGGTCGCGCTGCTCGATGCCCAAGCCACGGTATCGGGCAGCGTCGGCGACTATCGCGCCGGGCCAGTGCGAATCGACGGTGTCGTCGCCGATGGCACCGTAGGTCCGAACGCGACGCAGTGGGGCTGGGACCGAGCAGGTGCATTGCCAAGGCTGCGGCCCGCGACGCCGTTGCGCTTCACCGTCGCGCGTGCGCGTTGGGACCCGGATCGCAACCTCGACCTGCAAGGCGCCGTGCAGTTCAGCGGCGGGCAGGACGCCGCCGTCGATCTCGCCTGGAGCCCGCACACCCTCGACGTGCGCCGCCTCGCCGTCAAGGATGCACTGAGCAACGCCACCGTCGGGCTGGCGGCAAGCAATCGCGTGCTGCAGATGCAGTTCGCCGGCAACCTCGACGGCCGCACCGTCGCTGCCTTGTTCGAACAGCATGGCGAGCAGGCGGGCGCGCTCGAAGGCGACCTGCAGATCATGCTCGACCTCGATGCGCCGAAGCGCACGACTGCACGCGGGCATTTGTCGGGCCGCTCGATCGACCTGAGCCGCCTGCTGGCGTGGCCGCTGCGCATCGATCGCTTCGTCGTCGAAACCGACGAACGGGCCATGCACATCCGCGAAGCGGCCGTGCAGTGGGCGCAGCTGACGGCAACGATGCGCGGCGAAATCACGCAAAGCGATCATGGCCCCGTCGTCACCGGCCAGATCGCGCTGCCCGGCATCGTCCTCGACGAGTTGCTGGAGAAGGAGCGCCCGGCCTCCGGCTCGCAACCCGCATCCGCGATGCCGACGCCGGAAGCAGGCGACGAGGAAGGTTTCCTGCCGCGCCTGTGGCCGCTGCCGCTCACCGGCCGGATCGAGCTGCGCATGCCCTTCCTCCAGTACCAGGACTATCGCGTGGCACCGGTCGCCTCGACCGTCACGCTCGCGCCGCAACGCGCGCAGATCGAACTCGACGAGGCGCAGGTATGCGGCATCGCTTTTCCGCTCACCGCCGCCTTGACGCCGCAGGCGCTGACGATTGCCGCGCAACTTCGCGCGCACGAGCAGCCGCTCGCGGAGGTCGTGCGCTGCCTGACCAGGCAGGAAGTGCAGATGACCGGGCGGTTCGATCTGCGCGCCGACCTGAGCACGCATGGAACGCGCGATGAACTCGTGCGCAACCTCTCCGGCAAGATCGACGCGCAGGCGCGCGATGGCAGCACCTACAAGTTCAAGCTGCTCGGCAACATCCTTTCATTCAAGCCCGTCACCGACCTCTTCGCGCGCGACAGGGCGCAGCTCCAGAAAGAAGGCCTTGCGTATCGGCGGCTGAACGTGACCGGGCGCTTCGAAGCCGGCAAGTTCCACGTCGACGAGGGCGCCTTCGACAGCGACGCGATCGGCCTTGCCGCCACGGGCGCCATCGACCTGGTCACGCACGAAGCGGCGCTCACCGTGCTGGTCGCCCCGTTCCACCAGGTCAACCGCGTCGTGGGCAACGTTCCGATCGTGGGCTATATCCTGGGCGGCGACCTGATCAGCATCGCCGTCGGCATTCACGGCGACATTCGCGACCCGACCGTCACGCCGCTCGGCCCGCAGGCTGTGACCAGCCAGTTGACCGGGATCTTCGAGCGCACGTTGAAAGTCCCCTTCAAGCTCTTCGAGCCGAAGAAATCCAGCCAGCAGGAGAACGAGCCCGCGGCACAGCCGTGATAAGCGACGCGTTCGCCAGCCTGTCTTGACACTCACCGACCGCAGGCCGATCCTGCGCTGACCTTGGCCCGGGAGCTCGCTCAATGCGCCGAAACGTCTTTGCGGTGGTGCTGTGCACGACGATTGCGTGCGGCATCGTGCACGCGGCATCCAAGGCACCGGTGGGCGCCGAACACGGGATGGTGGTCTCGGCCCAGCATCTTGCGACCAACGTCGGCGTCGAGGTGCTGCGCAAGGGCGGCAACGCGGTCGATGCCGCGGTCGCGGTGGGATACGCGCTAGCCGTGGTCTATCCCGCCGCGGGCAATCTCGGCGGCGGTGGATTCATGACGATCCAGCTTGCCGACGGACGCAGGACATTCCTCGACTTCCGCGAAAAGGCGCCGCTTGCCGCCACCGCGAACATGTACCTGGACGCGAACGGCAACGTGATCAAGAACCTGAGCCTGAAGGGTCACCTCGCGGTCGGCGTGCCGGGCTCCGTTGCGGGCCTCGAGTACGCGCGCGAGAAGTACGGCACCAGGTCGCGCGGCGAACTGATCGCGCCGGCAATCGGGTTTGCCGAGCGCGGCTTCGTCCTCGACCAGGGCGACGTCGACCTGCTTGCCACCGCGACCGAGGATTTCCGCGACGACCCGCCCTCGGCGGCGATCTTCCTGAACAAAGGCGCGCCCTTCAAGGCCGGCGACCGGCTCGTGCAGCGCGATCTCGCGGCAACCCTGCGCCAGATCGCGCAGCACGGGCTCGACGGGTTCTACAAGGGTCCGGTCGCGACGGCCATCGCCGCGGCGAGCGCCGCCGGCAAGGGAATCATCACGAAGGAGGACCTCGCGCAATACAACGTGCGCGAATTCACGCCGGTCGAGTGCGACTATCGCGGCTTCCACGTCGTCTCGGCGCCGCCGCCGAGTTCCGGCGGCGTGATCGTGTGCGAGATCCTGAACATCCTGGAGGGCTATCCCCTGAAGGAGCTCGGCTTCCGCTCGGCGCAGGCGGTGCACTACCAGATCGAGGCGATGCGGCACGCGTACGTCGATCGCAACAGTTACCTGGGCGATCCGGAGTTCGTCAACAACCCGCTCGCGCGGCTGCTCGACAAGCACTACGCGGAGCAGATCCGCGCGGTGATCGATCCGGCAAAAGCCGGTGTCTCGGCCGAGTTGAAGCCCGGCGTGCCGCCGCACGAGGGCATCAACACGACCCACTACTCGATCGTCGACACGTACGGCAATGCCGTCGCCGTCACGTACACGCTGAACGAGTGGTTCGGCGCCCGCGTGACCGCGGCCAGGACCGGTGTGCTCCTGAACGACGAGATGGACGATTTCACGATCAAGCTCGGCGTCCCCAACCTCTTCGGCCTCGTGCAGGGCCAGGCGAACGCCATTGCTCCGCGCAAACGGCCGCTGAGTTCGATGAGCCCGACCATCGTGTCGCGTGACGGCAAGCCGGTGCTGGTCGTCGGCACGCCAGGCGGCAGCCGGATCATCACCGGGGTCGTGCTCGCGATCGTCAACGTGATCGACTACGGCATGACGATCCAGGAAGCGGTCGATGCCCCGCGCTTTCACCAGCAGTGGCTGCCTGAGACCACCGGGCTCGAGAACTTCGCGCTCAGCCCCGACACGCAAAAGATCCTCAAGGACATGGGGCACAAGTTCAGCACCATCCTGCCGCCCGGCCACCTTGCCGCGATCCTCGTGGGTGCACCCGCGCTCGGTGCGAAGCCGCGCGGGAACAACCGCTACTACGGTGCGAACGACCCGAGGCGCGACACCGGCCTCGCGCAGGGATATTGATTCGGGGGCGGCGACCGGCCGCAAACGCGGTGCCGCACGCACCGCTCGCGTCAATGCGTGTGGGCGCGTATCCAGGCGAGCTTGGCCGCGTAAAGGTCGCGGTCGCGGCGCGTTGTGCTGTTCTCCAGCGCCAATTCGAGGTGCTTGCGCGCCCGCTCGTTGTCACCGAGGCGGAAATCCGCCACCGCGAGCCAGAAGTGGAACTCGTGATAGTAGGGATCGCGACTGACTTCCTTCGCGAAAAGATCGCGGGCCGCTTTGAAATCGCCTCGCGCCATGGCCTGCTGGCCCAGGTTGAAGAAAAAGAATGGCGGGTCGGGCTCGAACCGTGCCAACTCGCGGTGCAGCGCATCGGCTTCCGCGCCGCGACGCTGCTCGAGCAGCAATTGCGTCAGGTTTGACAGCGCGGCCGTGCTCGCTTGGTGGCGTTCCAGCACGTAGCGGAACGCTCGCTCGGCCTGCGGCAGGTCATTGTGTCGGTGATAGATGACACCGAGCGTGTTGTAGGCCTTGTCGAACCCCGGGTCGGCATGAATGGCTCCGCGTACCCACCAGTACGCGTCGTCCAGCCGCCCATCGACCAGAGATTCCGTCGCGCGGTTGTTCATGTACATCGCGACCACCGTCGGTTCGCCGATCGGTCGGGTGCGCAGGCCGCGCAAATCCTCAGGCGGCAGGAAATCGACGATCACCTGCTGCTCGTACCGGCTCGCTCCGATGTCGTTCACGCTGCTGCCGAGCATCAGGTTCACGTGCCCGTTGCGGACGTACAGGTCGCCGCTGCGACTCCAGAATGCTTCGTCGAGCGCCGCCTGGTACCGGACCCTTATCCCGAGTTCCTTGGCGAAAGCCGCCGTCATGACTGCCAGCGAAAGACAATTCCCAGCCTCTGCAGCAAAGGCTTGCGACGCGGTACGCGTGACTGCCGCGTCGTACTCGACTCTCAGGTGCCCCCTGCTATATAGCGCCTCGAAAAGCCCGCGCGGCCGGCCGCTCATGCGCAGCTTGGCGGCGATTTCCGTATTTGCAAATCGCCGCATCTCATCGCTCAAAGCGAACAAATCGTCCGCGCTGACCCGGCCGACGGGTGCGGCGAACAACTCGTCCCGGAGCAAGTAGTCAGGGACTTCGACCGGCGGCGCCGCGCAAGCTGCGAGGAGCATGCACGGGAGCCAGCTGGCGGCTCTTCTAATCGAGAGCGAGCAGATCATTGGCGTCTCGTGCCCTGGGCAGCCTCTTGGGCTGTGTGCCCTTCAAGCCTACTCCGGGACGGCATGCGCAGCCACCGCCAGGACCTGAAATCAGGTCGAGCCATGGGCCGACCGGATCCCGGGATCGGCGAATTTCAGACCTTCGGCCCGCACCACAACCGGGGTCGGGCGTATGTTTGCGCATACCTTCGACCCCGTAACCCGGCACATGCCCTACGAAACCATCGACTACACCCTCTCCGGCAACATCCTCACGCTCACGCTGAACCGTCCGGACCGGCTCAACGCGTTCACCTCGACCATGATGTCCGAATTGATCGACGCCTTCGACCGCGCCGACGCGGACGACGACGTGCGCGCGATCATCGTGACCGGCGCCGGGCGCGCCTTCTGCGCGGGCGCGGATCTCTCGGGCGGCGCGAAGACGTTCGATTACGCGCAGCGACCCGAGCGCGCCGCGCAAGCGGGTTCACCGATGAAGGCGGACGGCACCATCGACTGGAGTCATCCGGCGGTGCGCGACGGAGGCGGACGCCTCACGCTGCGCATCTTCGAGTGCCTGAAGCCCGTGCTCGCCGCGGTCAACGGGCCGGCGGTCGGAATCGGCGCGACCATGCAGCTGGCGATGGACGTTCGCCTGGCGTCGGAGGACGCGCGCTTCGGCTTCGTGTTCTCCCGCCGCGGCATCACCCCCGAGGCGTGCTCGAGCTGGTTCCTGCCGCGCATCGTCGGCATCGCGCAGGCGCTGGAGTGGACATTCACGGGACGGGTCTTTGCCGCGCAGGAGGCACTCGCGGGCGGGCTGGTGCGAAGCCTGCACAAGCCGGAAGAGCTGCTGCCGGCTGCACGCGCTCTCGCGTGCGAGATTGCCGAGAACGCAGCGCCGGTGTCAGTCGCGCTCACGCGCCAGATGTACTGGCGCATGCTCGGCGCCGAGCATCCGATGGTGGCGCACAACATCGACAGCCGCTCGATTTACGCCCGCGGCGCGGCCGCCGATGCGAGGGAAGGCATCAACGCATTCCTCGAGAAACGGCCCGCCCGCTTCACCAATCGTGTTTCGCAGGACATGCCGCCGTTTTTCCCGTGGTGGCGCACGCGCTCATACGAGTGACGCGGTGAGTGCGCTCTAGCTTCCGCGCAGTTCGTCGGGCAGCACGTCGTTGAGCACGACGTCGAACAGCTTGATGCGCGCGGCGTAGTAGCGATCGAGTCGCCAGTCCTTCAACAACTCGATCGCGAGCTGGAACTCGTCGTAGTCGAGTTGGTAGAGATCGGCGAGCGGAAAGGGACGCTCTTCGGCCAGCGCCGCGGCGAGCCGTGCCAGGATCTTCGCCGAGTCGCTCGCAGGATCCTTCTCCAGATATTTGCGAATCTCCTTGATCGCGTTCACCCGCTGCCTCCGATCGCCCGCGTGTTGTTTGTCGTCGACGACCGATCTTGCCACGCCGGTGCTGGGGCTCGTTGATATGTGACATGTCACATTGAGTTAGGACCGGTTGCCGGCGCGATTGCGTGTGAGTTGTCCACAACATCTGTGGATAAACGAGATTTGCTTCGGCGCGGAGTGGCTTTGTGCGGGTCTGGCGGTTCCGTGCCGGTTTCTGCAGCAATTCGTCCGCGCAACCGGGCTCAGACGCGTCGCGCCGGCATGCGTGTCAGCACCGCTTCTTCACAACAAGCGGCGGGCGACGTTCTTCCTCGCTGCACACCCCGCAATGACAGGGACCGTGCGCAGCGCGATGACACCGGGCGGCGCTCCCCGGATGCCGGCGCAGTGAGGCGGATCACATGCTGCGCCGGTACTGGCCGCCGACCTCGAACAGCGCGTCGGTGATCCGGCCGAGCGAACACACGCGCACGGCATCCATCAGCACCTCGAACACGTTGTCGTTCTCGATCACGGCCTGCTGCAGCCGGCGCAGCATCGCCGGCGCCGCATCGGCGTGCCGGGCGTGAAATGCGGCCAGGCGCTCGAGCTGGCCCTGCTTTTCCGCTTCGGTCGAGCGCGCCAGCTCGATGTGTTCGGGCACCGGATCGCCGTTCGGGTTGCGGAAGGCGTTGACACCGATGATGGGATATTCGCCGGTGTGCTTAAGGTGCTCGTAGTGCAGCGATTCCTCCTGGATCTTGCCGCGCTGGTAGCCGAGTTCCATCGCGCCGAGCACGCCGCCGCGCTCGCTGATTGCCTCGAACTCCTTGAGCACCGCTTCCTCCACCAGTTCCGTGAGCTCCTCGACGATGAAGCTGCCCTGGTTCGGGTTCTCGTTCTTCGCCAGGCCCCATTCGCGGTTGATCACCAGCTGGATCGCCATCGCCCGCCGCACCGATTCCTCCGTCGGCGTCGTGATCGCCTCGTCGTAGGCGTTGGTGTGCAGGCTGTTGGCGTTGTCGTAGGTGGCGATCAACGCCTGCAACGTGGTGCGGATGTCGTTGAAGGCAATCTCCTGCGCGTGCAGGCTGCGCCCGCTGGTCTGGCAGTGGTACTTGAGCTTCTGGCTGCGCTCGTTGGCCCCGTAGCGGTCGCGCATCGCCACCGCCCAGATGCGACGCGCCACGCGCCCGAGCACGCTGTATTCGGGGTCCATGCCGTTGCTGAAGAAGAAGCTTAGGTTCGGCGCGAACTCGTCGATGTGCATGCCGCGCGCCAGGTACGCTTCGACGAAGGTGAAGCCGTTCGAGAGCGTGAACGCCAGCTGGCTGATCGGATTGGCCCCCGCTTCGGCGATGTGATAGCCGCTGATGCTGACCGAGTAGAAGTTGCGCACGTTGTGGTGCACGAAGTACGCCTGGATGTCGCCCATCACCTTGAGCGAGAACTCGGTCGAGAAGATGCAGGTGTTCTGGCCCTGGTCCTCCTTCAGGATGTCGGCCTGCACCGTGCCGCGCACGTTCTCGAGCACCCAGGCGCGAATCTTCTGTGCCTCGTCGTCGGTGGGCTCGCGCCCGTTGTCGGCGCGGAACTTCTGCAACTGCTGGTCGATGGCGGTGTTCATGAACATCGCCAGCAGGGTGGGCGCCGGACCATTGATGGTCATCGACACACTCGTATCCGGCGCCGTCAGGTCGAACCCCGCATAAAGCACCTTCATGTCCTCGAGCGTGGCGATCGACACGCCCGAGTTGCCGACCTTGCCGTAGATGTCGGGCCGCGGATCGGGATCGTTGCCGTACAGCGTCACCGAGTCGAAGGCCGTCGACAGCCGCTTGGCGGGCATGCCGGCCGACAGCAGCTTGAAGCGCCGGTTGGTGCGAAACGCATCGCCTTCGCCGGCGAACATCCGGGTCGGATCCTCGTTCTCGCGCTTGAAGGCGAACACGCCCGCCGTGTACGGGAACGACCCGGGCACGTTTTCCAGCAGCAGCCACTTGAGCAGCTCGCCGTGATCCTCGTACTGCGGCAACGCGACCTTGCGGATCTTGCTGCCCGACAGCGACGTGTGGACGAGCCGCGTGCGCACTTCCTTGTCGCGGATGCGCACCACGTACTCGTCGCCCGCGTAGGCCTGCTGCATCTGCGGCCACATCTCGAGCAGCTTCTTGCTGCGCGCATCGAGCCGTGCATCCCGTTCAGCGGCCAGGGCCAGAATCCCCTCCACCCCCTGCGGGGGAGGGTCGGGCTGGTGGCGCGTCGCCCGCAGCATTTCGTGCGTCGCCAGCAGCTGCTGCCGCTCGCGCGCCACCCGCGCCTGCGCGCGCGCCCGCTTTTTGTACGCGCGCACCGTCTCGGCGATGTCGGCCAGGTACCGCACCCGCGCCGGCGGCACGATCGGCGTCTGGTTGGTCGAATGCCGCGTGGCCACCTGGGGCAGTGTGCCCGGTCCGGTCTGCAAGCCGCGCTCCGCGAGCTTCGGCAGCAGCGCCTGGTACAGGGCCGTCACGCCGTCGTCGTTGAAGCGCGCCGCCATCGTGCCGAATACCGGCATTTCGTCTGGGCGCTTGCCGAACGCCTGCCGGTTGCGCTGCACCTGCTTCGCCACGTCGCGCAGCGCGTCGGCCGCCCCTTTGCGGTCGAACTTGTTGATCGCGACGAAGTCGGCGAAATCGAGCATGTCGATCTTCTCCAGCTGGCTCGCCGCCCCGTACTCCGGCGTCATGACGTACAGCGTCACGTCGGCGTGCGGCACGATCGCCGCGTCGCCCTGCCCGATGCCCGAGGTCTCCACCACGATCAGGTCGAACCCCGCCACCTTGCAGGCGGCGATCACGTCGGGCAGCGCCGCCGAGATCTCGCTGCCCGCCTCGCGCGTTGCGAGCGAGCGCATGTACACGCGCGGGCCGCTGCGCCACGGGTTGATCGCATTCATGCGGATGCGGTCGCCGAGCAGCGCACCGCCGCTCTTGCGCCGCGACGGGTCGATGCTGACCACCGCGATGCGCCGCGCGTCGCCCTGGTCGAGCCGCAGGCGGCGGACCAGCTCGTCGGTGAGCGAGCTCTTGCCCGCGCCGCCGGTGCCGGTGATGCCGAGCACGGGCACCTGGGTCGATTTCGCCCGCGCGCGCAGCGTGTCGAGAAGCGGTGCGTCGATCCGGCCGCTTTCGAGCGCGCTGATGAGCTGAGCCAGGTTGCGCCATGCGTCGGCGCCGTGGCCTTCGATCGCCGCGAGGCTCTTCGGCGCGTGCACCGAAAGGTCGACGTCGCAGCGCATGACCATCTCGCCGATCATGCCCTTCAGGCCCATCTTCTGCCCGTCTTCCGGGCTGTAGATGCGGCTCACGCCGTACGACTGCAGCTCGCGGATCTCCGCCGGCACGATCACGCCGCCGCCGCCGCCGAAGACCTGGATGTGCCCGCCGCCGCGCTGGCGCAGCAGGTCGACGGCGTACTTGAAGTACTCGACGTGCCCGCCCTGGTACGAGCTGATCGCCATGCCCTGCACGTCTTCCTGCAGCGCCGCGGTGACGATCTCCTCGACCGAGCGGTTGTGCCCGAGATGGATCACCTCGGCCCCCATGCCGATCAGGAGCCGTCGCATGATGTTGATCGCGGCGTCGTGCCCGTCGAACAGCGCCGCCGCGGTGACGAAACGCACCTTGTTCGTCGCGCGATACTCGGCGAGGGCCTTGAACTCGGCGGAAAGATCGGTCACGGCAGTTCTCCTTCAGCGCACTGGAGTCCCGGGTTGGCGCGTGCCCGCGTCGGCGGCGAACTCCTCTTCGAAGAATTCCCATTCGCCGCGCCGGTCCGCCGCGCGGCGTCGCGCTTCGGTGGCACGCAATTCGACGCGCCGGATCTTTCCCGAGATCGTCTTCGGCAGGTCGGCGAATTCCAGCCGCCGCACGCGCTTGTACGGCGCGAGCCGGGTGCGCAGGAACGCGAAGATATCGGCGGCCAGTTCCCTTGAAGGGCTGAACCCCTGGCGCAGTACCACGAACACCTTGGGCACGGCGAGCCGGAGCGGATCGGGGCTGGGCACCACCGCCGCTTCGGCGATCGCCTCGTGCTCGATCGCGACCGATTCCAGCTCGAAGGGCGAGATCCGGTAGTCCGACGCTTTGAAGACATCGTCGGCGCGGCCAACGTAGCTGATATAGCCCTCGGTGTCCCGCGTGGCCACGTCGCCGGTGTGATACACGCCGCCGCGCGTGACTTCGGCATTCTTGGAGGCATCGCCGAAGTAGCCGTCCATCAAGCCGACCGGGCGCGGCTCGAGCTGCAGCGAAATCTCGCCTTCGTCGGCCGGCTTGCCGTCGGCATCGACCAGCACCACGCGGTAGCCCGGCAATGGGCGGCCCATCGATCCGGGCTTCACGACCTGCCCCGGCGTGTTGCCGATCTGCGCCGTCGTTTCGGTCTGGCCGAAGCCATCCCGGACCGTCAGGCCCCAGGCCGCGCGGATCTGCTCGATGACTTCAGGGTTCAACGGCTCGCCGGCGCCGATCAGCTCGCGGATGCAAAGCCGTTCGCGATGCGCCGCAAGGTCCTCCTGGATCAGCATGCGCCAGACCGTGGGCGGCGCGCACAGCGTCGTCACGCGGCACCGCTCGAGCACCGCCAGCATTCCCTTGGCGTTGAAACGCGCCGTGTTGTAGATGAACACACACGCGCCGGCGTTCCACGGCGCGAAGAAGCAGCTCCACGCATGTTTGGCCCAGCCCGGTGACGAGATATTCAGGTGGATATCGCCGGGCTGGAGCCCGATCCAGTACATCGTCGACAGGTGGCCAACCGGATAACTCTGGTGCGTGTGCAGGACGAGCTTCGGCCTGGAAGTCGTGCCCGAGGTGAAATAGAGCAACAGCGGGTCGGTCGCGGCGGTCGCCCCATCCGGCGTGAAATCCGCCGGCGCCGTCGTCGAGGCGGCGAAGTCCAGCCAGCCGGGCGCCTTGGCGCCGACGCCGATGCGCGTGTACGAACCGGAGAGCTCGGCGAATTTTTCGCGGTTCGCCATGCCGACGATGACGTGCCTGACCTCACCCCGGCTCATCCGGTCGCGCAGGTCGTCGGGCGTCAGCAGGCTGGAGCACGGAATCACCACGGCCCCGAGCTTGATCGCCGCGAGCATCGCCTCCCAGAGCGCCACCTCGTTGCCCAGCATCAGCAGCACCCGATCGCCACGCCGCACGCCCAGCGCGCGCAGCCAGTTGGCGACCTGGTTCGAGCGTTCGCGCAACTGCGCGAAGGTGACCTTGCGCTCCTCGCCCGCCTCTTCGACGATCCACAGGGCCGGCCGATCGTTGCCGGCTGCCATGCGGTCGAAGTGATCGAGCGCCCAGTTGAAGCCGGTGAGCCGGGGCCAGGCGAAGTCGCGATACGCGGTGGCGTAGTCGGTGCGATGCGCGAGCAGGAAGTCGCGTGCTTGAAGGAATGCGTCGCCGGCGGCCATGCTGCCTCCTCGATCCGGGCTTCGATCCCACCGACTGTAGGCGGCGCCGACCGGTTAGGCGATAGCCAAAGGCACCGATCCGCGCGGCGTTTTTTGCCACCCGCCCGCCAGCCCGGGCGCCGCCGGGCCGAGGCAGGTCAGTAGACTCCCGGCGCCGTCGACCGCACCATGGAGAAGGACACCGTCTCGATCTACTTTGTCGAAGCCGCCGTCGCGCGGCTGTCCGGGCCGGCGCGGGAGCGTGTCCTCCGGGCCGCGGGCCTGCCCGCGGAGCTGCTCTCGGTCCCCAACGCGCGCGTCACGGCCGAGTCGTTCGCCACCGTGTGGCTGGGCGTGGCGCGCGAACTGGACGACGAGTTCTTCGGACTCGACTCGCGCCGGATGAAGGTCGGCAGCTTTGCAATGTTGTGTCACGCGGTGCTGCCCGCGACCGACCTCGACCGGGCGGTCAGGCGGATGCTGCGCGGCTTCGCGCTGTTCCTGGACGACATCAGCGGCGAATTGGTCGTGGAAGACCGGCAGGCGGTGATCCGGCTGGCCAACCGGATCGATCCGCCGTCATCGCGGCGCTTCGCCGACGAGACGTTCCTGGTGATGGTGCATGGCCTGATGTGCTGGCTCGCCGGCAAGCGCATCGCACTCGAGCGCGCAGAGTTCGCGCATCCGCGGCCCGCGCACGTGCAGGAATACACCGTGATGTATTCGGAGCACCTGCGCTTCGGCGCGGAGCGCACCGCGATCCGTTTCGACGCGCGCCTGCTGCGCGCGCCGGTCAAACAAAACGCCGCCACGCTGAAGGCGTTCCTGCGCTCCGCGCCGCAGTCGGTGTTCCTGAAGTACCGGAATCGCGACAGCTGGACCGCGCAGCTGCGGCGCCGCCTGCGCGGCTGCCTCGGCGCGCGCGACTGGCCGACCCTGGACGATGTCGCGCGCGAACTGCGCGTCGCGCCGACCACGCTGCGGCGGCGGTTGGACGCAGAGGGAACCCGCTACCAGGGGATCAAGGATGAATTGCGGCGCGACGCCGCGATCCATCATCTGTGCCACAGCCCGCTCAGCATCGCCGAGATCGGCAGCCTGCTCGGCTACCAGGAGCCGAGCGCGTTTCACCGCGCGTTCAAGAAGTGGAGCGGGGTGCAGCCGGGGGAGTACCGGCTGCGGCAGATGGGGCGGTAGCTGGTCGGCAAACAGGTTCCGCGTCACCGGCCTCCCAGTCCACGCGGCCTGATCCGCGCATCGATCCACTTCTGGATATCGCCCAGCACCTCTTCCTTGCCGAGGTCGTTGAGCAGGTCGTGAAAATGCCCTTCGTACAGGCGCAGCGTCTTGTCGCTCGAACCCGCCTTGTCGTAGAAACGCTGGCTGCCACTCGGCTTGGTCGCCTTGTCGGCCGTGCCGTGCAGGATCAGCACCGGCAGCTTGATGAGCGGAAAGTCTTTCTTCAGGCGCTCGTCGGCGCGCACCATCTCCGCCACGGTCTGCGTCGGCTGCGACTCGTTCGCGATCAGCGGGTCGTTGTTCATCGCCGCGACAACCGCCGGATCGCGCGAGAAGTCCTCGTTCTTGAGCTTGAGCACGTGCGCGTGGGGCGCGAGATGGCTCAAGCCCTTGAGCACGGAGAGCGCCAAGTCGGGCGCCGGCACTTCGTGGGCGAAACTTTCGCAGATCAGGCCGGCGATCTCCGCCTGATGCTCGAGCGCGTAGACGCAGGAAACCACGCCGCCGGCGCTATGACCGAGCAGGAATATCGGCAGCCCCGGCTCGCGCTGCCTGGCGATGCGGATGAAGGCCGACACGTCGTCGACATAGTCGGCGAAGCGGTCGACATAAAAACGTTCGCCGTCGGACTTGCCACGGCCGCGCAGGTCGAGCGCATAGACGGCAAGCCCGTTCGCGACGAACCGGTCGGCGACCCACAGGTAGTAGCCGCTGTGCGAATTGAAGCCATGCACGATGACGACTGCGGCGCGCGGGCGCTCGGGCCGCCACACGCGGGTGAAGAGCTTGTAGCCCCGAACGCCGGCAAACACATCCTCTTTCATCAGCCATTCCCCTCTGGGCATCAGCAGCCCGGTTCACCGAAGCAACTGCACATTCACGCCGAAGTGTGCGTACCCGGCAACCAAACGGCAACCACTCAGGCGGGCGACCTGGCGCGGGATATCGGAGCTTCGGCCCACATGCCGCCCGCACGGCGGCTGGCGTCGAAACGGTGTGAAATGGTGCGTCCTGTCACCGAAGGAGCACGCGCGATGGATCTCGGCCTGGACGGCATGGTCGTTCTCGTCACCGGCGGGAGCAAGGGCATCGGCCTCGCCTGCGCGCGGTCGTTCGCGGCCGAGGGAGCGCGGATCGCCATCGCATCGCGCAGCGAGGCCAACCTCGCGCGCGCCGCGCAGGCACTGGCGCGCGACGGGGTCGAGCCGGTCACCGTTGCCGCCGACCTCGTCGATCCGAGGCAGGCGGCGGCCATGGTCGGCAAGGTGGAAGCGGCACTCGGCCCGGTCGACGTGCTGGTGAACTCCGCCGGCGCCGCGCGGCGCACGCCACCCGCGGAACTCACCGCCGAGCACTGGCACGCCGCGATGCAGGCGAAGTACTTCACGTACGTGCACGCGATGGATGCGGTCCTGCGCGGCATGGCAGCGCGCGGCAAGGGCGTCATCGTCAACGTGATCGGGATGGGAGGAAAGATCGCCGGGCCGACACACCTGCCCGGTGGAGCCGCTAATGCGGCGCTGATGCTGGCGAGCGTAGGGCTCGCCAACGCATTCGCGTCCAGGGGCATCCGCGTCAACGCGGTGAACCCCGGCCTGACCGAAACCGAGCGCATGCAGGAGGGGTTCGAGGCCGAGGCACGCCAGGCCGGCCGCCCGGTCGCGGAGATCCTGCGGCAGCGCACGAGCGCAATGCCGCTCGGCAGGCTGGCACAACCGCAGGACATCGCCGATGCCGTCGTGTTCCTCGCCTCGCGGCGCGCGAGCTACGTCAGCGGCGCCGTGCTGACGCTCGACGGAGCGGCCACTCCGATCGTCGTCTGATTTGACCGGTGCCTCTCGCGGAGGAATACTGGCCCGACCGTGTTTCGCAGGAGCGACGAGCATGGCGCAGCAGAATCACACGGAGCAACTGACGGCGTCGATGGAGCAGCGAGTCGATGCGATCCAGGCCGTGCTCGAGGAGCGCAACATCAAGGCGGCCGGCACCATCGAGGAACTGTCGCGCCTCGCGCTCGAACAGTGGGTGCCCCAGAACGGCGCGCGCGTCGTGGCCAGGGCATGGGTCGATCCGGCGTTCCGCGCGCGGTTGCTCGCGGACGGGCGCGCCGCGGTCGCGGAGCTCGGACTTGCGATGCCGAAGCATCACCGCCATCTCGTGGTGCTCGAGAACACGCCGGCGGTGCACAACGTCATCTGCTGCACCCTCTGCTCGTGCACCGCATTCACGATCATCGGGCTGCCCCCCGACTGGTACAAGGACCTGGACTACCGCGCGCGCATCGTGCGCCAGTCGCGCACCGTGCTGAAAGAAATGGGGCTCGACCTGCCGCCCGGCGTCGAGATCCGCGTCTGGGACACGACGGCGGACACCCGTTACATGGTCCTGCCGGTGCAACCGCCGGACACCATCGGCTGGCCGGAGGAGCGCCTCGCCCCGATCGTGACGCGCGATTCGATGATCGGCGTGGCACGACTCTGAGACACCAGTCATGGACGGCGTACACGATCTGGGCGGCCGCCAGGGATTTGGCACGGTGCAGTACACGCTCAATGCGCCGGCCTTCCATGCTGAGTGGGAGGTGCGCGCGAATTCGCTCTATGCGTACGCGGTCCGTGCCGGCATCTTCAACATGGACGAGTATCGCTACGCGATCGAACGCATGGATCCGCGTCACTATCTCGCCGCGAGTTACTACGAACGCTCGCTTACCGGCCTCGCGACACTCTGTATCGAGAAAGGCATCGTCTCGCGCGAGGATCTCGAGCGGCGCGCGGTTGGCCGGTTTCCTCTCTCGGCAGCGGGCGTGCCGGGCCGCAGCAACGCGGCGAAACGCGAACGTTTCAATCCCGGCGCCCGCGTGCGCGTCCGGGCCGACCATGTCCCGGGACACGTCCGCATGCCGGGCTACATCCGCGGCAAGTCCGGCGTTGTCATCAGCGAGTCACCTGCCTACCCCTTCCCCGACGCGCATGCCCACGGCGTCGCGGCGGAGGACGAGCCGACGTACGACGTGCGGTTCCGCAGCGAAGATCTGTGGCCGAACTCCGCGGATCCGGCCCTCGTGCACGTCGCCGTCTTTCAAAGCTACCTCGAACGGATTACCTGACGGTCTTTGTCAGAACGCTGGAACTTAGTATCCGCGCCGAGGCAAGCTACCGGTCGTCGGGTCTCGCGATCCGGGTTCGCGCAAATCGGGCATCCGAGCGCGTCCCCGGGTTCCCAGATGTTCGATCGGGCGGCACACTTACGGCACTTGGCCTCCATGTGGTTTTCCTCCGCAATCAGGGAGATGGAATGCTGGTAAGACAGATCCGCTGCAGCGACATCCGCGCCGAGCGGACCCAGGACCGGGAGCACTCCGCGGCGCTCGACGACCTCGTCGATAGCATTCGTCGCTACGGCGTGTTGCGGCCCGTGTTGTTGCGCCCGACGCCCGACGGCTATGTGATCGTCCACGGCGAGCGTCGCTGGCTGGCCGCCAGGAAGCTTCGGCTGGAAGTGATTCCGGCCTACCTCGTCGAGAACGAGCACGAGGAGTTCGTCGCGCACTAGGCGCGCGCGACCGAGCGCGCTCGCTGGGTGCCGCGAGCGCCGCTGGCACGACGCAGGCACCACCGCCTCCGATCCCGCGCGCAGGCGAGGACTTCAGATCTTCGCGCGTCGCTGATTGCCCCTCACGCCGCGGCACGCGGTGGGTCCACCGCTTCGCGATTACGATATGCGACCCCCTGCGGGGGACCCGATGGGACCGTGCGCATCGACCTGGCCGACCGGTCGCCCGATGGCGACGTGAGTCCGCGCTGCTTCTCGGCCGCCGTTGCGGCACGCGCCGCAGCGTGGGCCTTCGCCATCGCACTTGTCGCTTGCGCCAGCCTGCCGGAGCACGTTGAGCGGACGTCCTCGAGCGCACTTGCCGATACTGGCGATACGGCGCTTGGCCGAGCACTGGCGCCGGCCGCCGCCGACCACCCGGGCAAGACGGGCGTCCATGCAATTCCAGCCGGTCGCGACGCGTTCGCAGCGCGCCTGCTGCTTGCACGCACCGCACAGCGCAGTCTCGATCTGCAGTACTACATCTGGCGCCCGGATACGAGCGGCGGACTGCTCAGCAAGGCGCTGTGGGACGCCGCCGAGCGCGGCGTGCGCGTGCGGCTGCTGCTCGACGACGCTAACACCAAGGGCCTGGACGACGCCCTGGTCGCGCTCAACGCACATCCCAACATCGAGGTCAGGCTGTTCAACCCGTTTGCCAGCCGCAGCTTCCGCGTCGGCGACTTCGCAGCGGATTTTTCACGCGTCAACCGCCGCATGCACAACAAGTCGTTCACGGCGGACAACCAGGTGGCGATCGTCGGCGGCCGCAATATCGGCGACGAATATCTCGGTGCCGACAGCCCCGTCGAGTTTGCCGACCTCGACGTGCTGGTCGCCGGCGCGGTGGTGCACGACATATCGGCGGAGTTCGACGCCTACTGGAACAGCGAGTCCGCGTACCCCGTTGCAAGCATCATCCACGGCGCACAGGCGGCAACCCCCGAACAGGTTCGCGCGGCGTGGACCGCGCTGGAAGGCAGACCCGAGTCCACCCGGTATCTCGAAGCGGTGCGCGACACCTCGCTGGTGCAACAGCTGCTTGCCGGCGAGCTTGCCCTCGAGTGGGTGCCGGCACATCTGGTCAACGACGATCCAGCCAAGGTCCTGCATCCGCCCGAGCAGACCGAGACCCACATGGGACCGCGCCTGGAAGCGACCCTCGGCAGGCCGCTGCGCGAGCTCGAGCTCGTGTCGCCCTACTTCGTCCCGACCGAAGTCGGCACGAAAGCGCTGCGCGAACTGGCCGATCGCGGCGTCCAGGTGCGCGTGCTGACCAACTCTCTCGCCGCGACCGATGTCTCTCCCGTTTATGCCGGCTACGCGAAATACCGCGCGGACCTGCTGCGCGGAGGCGGCGTGCGCCTGTTCGAGCTCAAGCCCAGTGCCGCACGGGAGACCAAGGATGACGACGAGCACCGGCGCATCGGCGGCAGCTCCGACGCAAGCCTGCATGCGAAGACGTTCGGCGTCGATCGCAGCCGCATTTTCGTCGGCTCGTTCAATCTCGACCCGCGCTCGGCACGCCTCAACACGGAGATGGGCGTCGTGCTGGAGAGCCCGCATCTGGCGACGCGGCTGTCGGAGATGTTCGACACCGCGTTCCCGCAGAGCGCCTACGAGGCACGCCTGACGGCCGACGGCAGCGACATCGAATGGATCGAGGAGACCGCGGCCGGCGCCGTGCGGCACGCCTCGACGCCCGGCGTCGGTGCTTTCAAGCTGCTCTGGATCCGGTTCCTCTCGATCCTGCCGATCGACTGGCTGCTGTAGGGGATCAGGCCGGCGCTTCGCGCCGTTCGCTGTCTTTTGCCGCGCACGGACCTCGCTCAAGTCCCGCTCAAGGAAGTCGTTGCGGTCAATGGCGCGGCGGCGGAGACTCGGGGAAAGATGCTCGCGGCTTTGAATGCGGATTACGCTTGGCCGCCGCGCAATCCGCCGGTGACCGGCACTTCACTCACGCTCTACGCCCATAGAAGAAGAAAGGCCTCCTTGACGGACACCGAGGTTCGCGCGGCCTTGGCTCCGCCCTCCCCCGCAGTCGGGGGAGGGAGAACGGGGTTGGCGGCGGGACTGATCTCGTTGCTCGCGCTGGCTTCGCCGCTTGCCACGGCGGGTTGGCTGGACGGGTTCATCGACCCCGACGACGGCCAGTTCGACATGTCGGAGTGGCTGCTCGATCGCAAGGGTTTCCTGCCGGTGCCGATCATCATCACCGAACCCGCGGTCGGATACGGCGGCGGCCTGGCGGCGCTGTTCTTTCGCGAATCGATCCGCGAGGCCTCGGCGGACGCCGTCGAAGCCGGGCGCTACCGGCCTCCCGACATCTACGCCTTGGGCGGCGCGCATACGGAAAACGGTACCTGGCTCGGCTTCGCCGGCGGCATGGTGGGGTTCGCCAACGACCAGTACCGCTGGCGCGGCGGCATCGCCCGCATGAGCGTGAACCTCGACTTCTACGGCCCCGGCGGCAAGCTCGGTCCGGTCCGCTACAACCTCGATGGCTGGGGTTCGGTGCAGCACGGAATGATCCGTCTCGGACAAAGTGACGCGTGGCTTGTCCTGCGCTGGAACTACGCCGACCTGACCAATCGCTTCGACAACGAAAGCTCGGCCGCGCAGTTCGGCCCGATCGTGCGCAACTCGACCGCCTCCGCCCTGGGCATTTCGCTCGAGGTCGATACGCGCGACAACCTCTTCACGCCGTCGCGCGGCTGGACCGGCAGCATCGATGCGACCTTCGCCGATCCCGACTGGGGCAGCGATACGCGCTTCCAGACCTACCGCGCGCATGCGTTCGGCTACTGGCCGATCGGCAAGACGATCATCCTCGGCGGACGCATCGATGGCCGCGCCGCTGAAGGCGACGTGCCGTTCTACATCCTGCCCTTCGTCGATCTGCGCGGCGTGCCCGCGGCGCGCCTGCAGGACAAGCGCACGGGCGTGCTCGAGACGGAGGTGCGCTGGAACGTCACGCCACGCTGGGCGGCGATCGGGTTCGTCGGCGCGGGACGCGCCTGGGGAACCTTCAGCGACTTTTCCGATGGGACCGGCACGGTCGCGAAGGGCGTCGGGTTCAGGTACCTGATCGCGCGCCGGCTCGGCGTCTACGCGGGCATGGACTTCGCATGGAGCACCCAGGACAAGGCGTTCTACATCCAGGTCGGCAACGCCTGGCGGTGAGTCCTTTCTCCTGATCCGTCTCCCGCAGGAGGAGAGGGGGCTCGTTTCCTATTTCGCTGCCGGGAACTGTTTCACGCAGTCTTCGATCGGCAGTTCCTGCGCCACGAATGCGTGCCAGTCGCGTGAGGTCGCCGAAGAGCGCTGCGCCGCAAGCAGATACCGCATGCATGGCTTGGCATCGATCGTGAGCGTGTCGCGCGGGGGTTCGCCGCCGCCCGGCGTCTGGATGCTCACGTCGACCTTGCGCGTTCCGGGGCTCACCGGGAGGTCGTTGCGCAGCGCGCGATTGAGGCCGTCGATTGCCATGACAAAGGCGGGCGCCACGGTTTCAGTGAGTTGAATCGGCTGCGCCTGGATGATCGCGTAGGGCTGGCTCGAACCTCCGCCGCTT
This sequence comes from Burkholderiaceae bacterium, assembly GCA_035502095.1. Classification (GTDB taxonomy): domain Bacteria; phylum Pseudomonadota; class Gammaproteobacteria; order Burkholderiales; family Burkholderiaceae_F; genus JAKANT01. The sequence continues at coordinate 175,114 of DATJUX010000043.1, read as the reverse complement.
GCGCATGCGGCGAGCAGTGATGCCAAAAGCGCAGAGGTACCGGTCGCAAGTCTCTTCATTGCGTCGCCGCTTCGTACGGAGCCGCGACATTACACCCGGGATCAAAGGCCGATCGACAGCGACGATGGGGGGCGTGAACATGAAGCCGACCTGAACTGTCGGGCGGCGAGATGAGCGGGCTCACGGAGCGAGACGGTTTTCAACCACGCCGTTTGGTCGCCGGCCGCCGCTGGTGGGATGCGCGGCTCCACCCTGCCGTGCGCGTGCAACAACGCCGCCAACAGGCGGCGATACGGAAATTCGTCGCCGCCGTGAAGGAGCATGAAGCCCTGCACGCTGGGTGAGAACAAGTTGGTCAGCTTCGTCTTCGCAGCCAACTCGGGGACGAGCGACGAGGCCTACCGACCAATCGGTCCGTGACTCCCTGGCGCAAGCCCCCGCCATCCCCGCTTTCGAGCGGGGCTAGCACCGAACTCGTCTACCCGCCGCGGCTGGAGCTTCTCGTTTACCTGCGCAGCAACGCTTCCAGACGTCCACCGCGTCCGGCGCGTCGGTGGAGTCCAGGCGGCCGTGGACGCAGCGGGTCTATGGGATCTCCCGGGAGCAGGTGATCGGCGCGCAGAGCGGCTGCGCCTCGAAATGGCGCGTGGTCATGCAGCCTGATGCGGGACGCGAAGGTCGACTTCTTGGACCATGGCAGATGCTGCAATACACGATGGCGGGAGCCGGCCCGCGGTTGTCTCTTCTGGTGCACCACGACGACGAGGAGCGCGAGTACGCTTGGGATCGCCTATACCGGACCCGGGGTCGGCAGGCCGGACAAGGCGTGGGACGACGCGGTCGCGCATGGCTGGAACGTGATCAGCATCAAGACCGATTGGAAAGAGGTCTTCCCACCCAAGAAGAACTGAGATGAAACTGGTGTTTTCGAACACCCGCGGAGGGTAAACATGCGTTCTGTAAGTCTGTCCGTCGTCCAGCGCCACCTCGCGGTTGCGTTGCTGGGCCTTGGCTCACTCGGCACCGCACTGGCGGAAATGCCGACCGACCAGTATTGGATCGGGCTCGAGTACTTCTATCCGACGATCACCTCGACCGCGCGGGTCGACTTTCCCGGCACCAACGTGCCCGGTACCGAGGTCAGGCTGGAAGACGAACTGGGGCTTTCGGACCGCAAGGGCACGCCGTACTTCCTGGCCGGCATGCGGCTTGGCCAGAACTGGCGCCTCGAGTTCGAGTACTACACGCTCAACCGGTCGGCAACCCGGGCGATCGACCGCGACATCAACTTCGGCGATATCTCGTTCCCGGTCAGCGGCTCGGTCAGCAGCAAGTTCGATTCCACCATCTACCGCCTCACCGGTGGATACGCCTTCTTCAAGACGAAGGAAGCCGAGGTCGGCGGGGCGTTCGGCCTGCACATGACCGACTTCAAGCTCCAGCTGTCCGGGCAGGGCAACGGGCCGGCAGGATTCGCGTTCCAGAGCGAGAGCCGCACCGCACTGGTACCGCTGCCGACGCTCGGGCTGTACGGCGGGTATGTGTTTGCGGATCAGTTCGTGGTGCGCGGACGCGTCGACTGGCTCTCGCTGACCTACGACAAGTACCACGGTCAATTGATCAACTGGTTCGGCGGCGTCGACTGGCGCTTCTTGAAGAACGTCGGCGCCGGCGTGGGTTATCGGTACGTCGACTACAAGCTCGACTCCACCAACGAGCACCTTTACGGCAAGGTCGTCTACAACTTCAAGGGACCGACGATCTACCTCGAAGCGGCGTTCTGAAGATCCAACACGAAGAAGTGCAACCAGGAGGGTCCTGATGCGCACCATCGTTCTGCCCGTTCTCGCGTCCGCCGCCGTCGGCCTTGCCGCCTGCAGCAACACGGAGGTCGTCCCGCCCACGGTGAACGTCTCGGTCGGCCAGCAGCTGATCGACCTGAAGCACGCGCACGACAACGGAGCGATCTCCGACGACGACTATCAGCGGCAGAAGAAGCAGATCATCGACAACGTCCGCTAGCCCACTCCGGAGACCGCCATGAAACTCTCGCTTGCCGCCGCCGCAGCGGCGCTTCTGCTCGTCGCCGCCTGCGGAAGCGATCAGCACGTCACGGTGCAGGGCACGACCACGATCTCGAAGGGCCAGGAGCTGACCGATCTGCAGACTGCGCTGAACGAAGGTGCGATCGACCAGAAGGAATACGACGCCTTGCGCAAGCGCATCCTCGCTCGCCCCAACTAGTCTCCCGCCGACGTGCCATCCCGGGGAGCGCACGCGACAAGGGATTTCGCTCGATGACTGGATGACCGAGGTTGGGGGGCCGCCAGGCAGGCATGCCCCTTCGGCATGCGATCCGGCGCCGACGGCGAGGAATCCCGGTGTCGCGAACGGCGTGCGTTCCTCGTCGCATTGGCGCCATCACCGCGTCTGCTGGCGTCGCTCCATCGCCTCGTCGCGCCGCTCCGCGACCATCTTGTCCCACTCGGCGAGTTGCTCCGGGGTCAGGATCGTCTTCAGCCTGCCACGAAAGTCGGCCCGGATCGCACGCAGTTCGCGCCCCTTCTCGGCCTTGGTCGCGTAGGTGTCATCGGTGCCGTATTTGGCCTGCACCGCGCGCATTTTCGCCGCTTCCTCCTGAAACAGCGCACGCAGCTGCGGTTCCTGCTCGGGAGTGAGTTGCAGGCGTTCTCTCGCCTCGGCGAAGCGCCGTTGCGTCTCGGGCAACGGATTCGGAGGCGCAGCTTGCTGCGCGAAGACCACGGAGGTGATGGCGAGCGCGGCACCAATCAGGATGCCGCGAGCGGAGTTGCGCGCCATTTCACGATCTGACGAAATTCGGGAGGGACCTCGGTCGGATTCGCTGCCGTCGCGCTCGCCCGTGTCCCCGCAGCGCGAGGCTGACCTCCCGCTGAGCAACGAGTACTGTCAGGCAGGAACTGCCTGCTCGCTCACTGCGGCGGCGCCGCCTTGCGCTCCACCCACTGGCCCGTTACTTCGTCGTACATGTGGGTACGCATGAACTCCTTCGTTTCGGCCTTGCGCTCTTCCTTGGTCAGCGTGCTCACGTTGCGCGCTCCGCCCGAGATCGGCTTGAAGCACGCGCACTCGTCGTCGTACTTGTTGTTCGCGAGGAACGCATCACGCGCCTTCTTCGCATCCGCGCGCGTCTCGGTCGGCATGACAGGCTGCGCCGCGGCCGTGCCGGGCCTCGGCACCCACATGTCGAGGGCGTCGTCGTAGTCGTATTGCTTCATGAACGCGTCGCGCTGGGCCTTGGCCTCGGCGCGCGTCATCCCGGTATCGCCGCCCCCGGTCGCGCAGGACGCTAAAAGCGCAGCGACAACGCAAACCCCGAGCAGCGGTGCTAGTGATCTTGAGTACCTCATGGCTGTCCCCTCTTTGTTGAACGGTAACGGCGACGAAAAAGGATCGAATGAATCGCTAGGGTATGCAATGGGGCCTTGGGGCAACCGTTGGGGCAGAAAAGATCCGCGCCAAACGGGCGCGTTTCAGTGCCATCGACAGGATGTCAGGTGAACTGCACCTCGCGTGGCGATCACCCGGCCTCCGCTTGCAGCGGTTTCAGAGGTCGGCATAGTACTCCCGCAGTCAACCATTTGACTCCGACGGTGTTGCGCCCATGCCGCGCTCCAGCAACGCCGCGCTCGCCAATTCCCGTCACCCGATTCGATTTCCCGATCCGGCCGGGCCGTCAGGTATCTTCGCGGGCCCGCCTGGTTTTTCGCCGCGGGTCATGGGCCACGCCTTGGTCCTGCTCGTGACCGGTCCAATGCCGGCCCGCGCGTCGAGCAGGCCGAGTTCCCTCGCGGGCAGGTCGCGCTCGACGAGACCAAGGCTAATGCGCCGCCATGAGCCCGAGCCACCGGCCGAGCGGCGGTCGCGCGGTCGACGCCGGCTCGCGACACACCGGCTCGCACGCTTGCGCGTTGGTCCAATTGGTCGGGCCGCGCCGCGCGTCGATCCTCCGCTGCACCGGAGCTGACATCTCGCGTCGCCTCGAACGAGTCGCGATGCTCCCGCAGCCGCTCGAGCTGACAGCGCTCATCATTTCGGAGTGCGCCGGACCTCGGACCGTCATTTCTCGTGACTGCGAACGCGTCTGTCCGACGAGCGCACGAAGACGCCGGTCTGCATGGTCCCGTTCGTGATGATCTTCATCAGCCTGTTCGCGTTCATGGCCATGCTGATCCGCTTCGTGTGAGAACAGCCTACGGCTTCATGGATGGAAACTTCTTCATGCATTCGCCGATCGGCTCGGCGTTGGCGATGACCGGGCTCCAGTCCCTGGAGGCGAGGGACAGCTGCTTGGCGCCGATCTGGTAGCGCATGCAGGGCTTCGCGTCGATCTTGATCGTCGCGTGCTCGGACTCGCCCATGCGAAATCCTCCGGGGACGCTGACCTCGACTTCATGGACACCCGGGGTGACCGGGTCGTTGTTTTTGATGTCCCGGCTGACGCCGTCGATCGCCGATATGAAGGCAGGCCGCATGTCCTGGGCCGCCCGGGACCCGTGCGGTTCGATCAGCGCGTAGGGCTGGTCGTACATCCCGCCGCCGGTCGCACACGCGGCCACGAGCAGGGCGCAGGTCACAAGCAACATTCCCGATTGGCGTTTCATGATCGTGCGCGGTACCGGGCTGAGGTTCGATGCCGACATTATGAAAAGCTTTGCGGATTGCGGGAACTATTGTGCCGGCGCCGGCCGCCGAACTGCCTCCCTGATCGCGGCAAGCAGCGTCGCGTCGTCGACCGGCTTGCGCAGGCAGGCGGTCGCGCCCAGGTCGAACGCCGGCGTCCGTCATTCCTGCGAATGGTCCCCGGTGATGACGACTGCCGGCACTCCCATCGAGGGCTTTCATCTCACGCTGGACATCGAGTCCTCTCACGTGGGGCATGCGCAGATCGAGCATGACGCAGCGCAAACCGGCCCTTCTCGACGTCGAAGGCCGCCGAGCGGACAAGCCGGCCCAACGCCTTGCGGACCGATTCCTCGTCGTCGACGACGGCGATCAGCGACATGTCGGTGGCCATGGCGCGGCCGACATTGGTCCTGGCGGCAGCCATGGACGATGAGACCTTGGTCCAGCACCTCGCGTCCGAGCTCGGACGGTGCCAAGTCGAGCACGATGCAGCCGTGGAGGTTCTGGCCGTGCCGCTCGAGAAAGGACTCGGCGCAGTCGAGCGTCGAGACGGCGTACTCCTTGAGGCGAAGCAGGCGCGCGATCGCCGCATGCACCAGGTCGTCGTCGTCGACCACTCGGGCAACGCGCGCACGCCGGCGGGCGCATTCAGCGCCTGCGAAGCGATGCAGGGCCATGCGGGTGGCGAGAGGATCCTGAGCATCACGACCCTGCATGGGGCCGATGACCACGTACAGATGATCGTGGCCGACACCGGACCCGGCATCGCGCCGGGGCAGGTCGAGCGGATTTCGAGTCGTTCATCACGACGAATGAGCAGGGCCTGGGACTCGGGCTCGCCATGTGCCGCAAGATCGCGCCCGCCCATCGCGGCACGCGGCTCGCCGACCATCCGGCCGGCGAAGGCGCATCGTTCCGCCTCGCTTTGCCGTGCGGGGAAGCGTCGGTTCGCAACGGCGCGTGCGTGCGCCCGACCCGCGTCGCCGCGTCCTACCGTTCGCATGAGCGCGGGTCACGATATGTCGCGCGCAGCATCGTCTTCGGCGGCGCTCGCAACGAATGTCGTCACGATGCGCCGACGCGGCGCGCGGCCCGGCGCTCCCGCGAGGAAGCGCTCGCGCCGGGCAACGCGACTCCCTGTCGACGAACGCATCCGCACCGGGACTTTCTTTTGCGTCAATGCGATAGCGAGTCGAGGTCTCTCCTATCCAGGCATCCGCCAACGCGCACGCCGCGCTGGACGCGGCCTGGATGCGCCGCGGACGATCTTCGATCGAACCGCTTGCACGAGACGCGGCAGTCGTCTTTTGCGGCCTCCCGTGCACGCGATGCAAGGGCGGCTTTCCCGAAGGCGCCAATAAGATCCCGCGGCGATGGATTGCGCTGCTGCGGTTTCGCCAGTCAAACGTCCCGACTATCGGCTCCAGGACAGTATCTGGGCTGCATCGGGCACCGTCTTTCTCACCGGCACGCAGGCACTGGTTCGCATCGCGTCGATGCAACGGCAGCGCGACGCCGCGCGCGGGATCAACACGCGTGGTTTCATCAGCGGCTATCGCGGTTCGCCCCTGGGAATGGTCGACAGGGAGATCTGGGGCGCCGGCACCCGGCTCAGCGACGCTGGCATCCGCTTCGTGCCGGCCATCAACGAGGAGCTTGCGGCAACCCAGGTGCTGGGAACGCAGCGCGTCGAGTCGGACCCCGAGCGGACGGCCGACGGCGTGTTCGCGCTGTGGTACGGCAAGGGACCCGGCGTCGATCGCGCCGGCGATGCGCTCAAGCACGGCAATGCTTATGGCTCGTCGCCGCATGGGGGCGTGCTGGTCGTCGCCGGTGACGATCATGGCTGCGTCTCCTCGTCGATGCCGCACCAGAGCGACCAGGCTCTCGCCGCCTGGAGCATGCCGATCCTGCATCCGTCGAACGTGGCGGAGCTGATCGAGTTCGGCCTGTACGGCTACGAGCTGTCGCGCTATTCGGGCGCATGGGTCGCGATGCCCGCGGTGTCCGAGGTTGTGGAGAGCGCCACCACGGTGAACCTCGATGCGCTTTGTGCGCGGGTCGCGGCGTGGCAGGACGCCGACTCGGTGCGGGCTGTCACGGGGCACCGCGTCCCGGCCGACGGTTTGCACTACCGCTGGCCCGACTTTCCGTCGCTGCGCATCGAAACGCGGTTGGCGGACAAACTCCACGCGGTCGCCGCCTTCGCGCACGTGAATTGCATCGACCGTCTGCTCGTCGACAGCCCGCGCGCGACCGTCGGCATCGTCACATGCGGCAAGGCGCATCACGACCTGATGGAGGCGCTGCGCCGCCTCGGCATCTCTGAGCGGGATCTGACCGATGCGGGCGTGCGACTCTACAAGGTCGGGCTGGCCTTCCCGGTCGAGCCGACGCGGATGCGCGCGTTCGCTGCCGGTCTCGAGGAGATCCTCGTCGTCGAGGAAAAGGGCCCGCTGGTCGAAGCGCAACTGCGCGACCTGTTCTACAACGCACCCGCCGGCGCACGACCCGCCCTGCTCGGCAAGCGCGACCTCGCCGGTCGGCCTCTGGTTCCGGCTGCCGGCGAGTTGCGTCCGTCGCGCCTCGCCGCGCTGGTCGCCGACTGGCTCGGTCGGCACTACCCCGACCGCCGCGAGTTGAGCGCGGCGCGGCGCGCGATCGCCGCGCTCACCGCTCCCGCGCTGCTCAGCAACGACAGCGATGCGATCAGGCGGTTGCCCTACTTCTGTGCCGGCTGCCCGCACAACACCGGTACCAAGGTCCCGGAAGGATCGGTGGCACGCGCAGGGATCGGCTGCCACTTCATGGCCAACTGGATGGACCGCAACACGAGCGGGCTGATCCAGATGGGCGGCGAAGGGGTCGACTGGATCTCGCATTCGATGTTCACGCGCACGCCGCACGTGTTCCAGAACCTCGGCGACGGCACGTACTACCACTCCGGCTACCTGGCGATCCGGCAGGCAGTCGCCGCGCGTGCCACGCTCACCTACAAGATCCTGTTCAACGACGCGGTGGCGATGACCGGAGGCCAGCCGGTCGATGGCGTGCTGAGCGTCGAGACGGTCGCGCATCAGGTCCGCGCCGAGGGCGTGGAGAAGATCGTCGTGCTGAGCGACGACATCCGCCGCTATGCAGCGATCCAGGGTCGTTTTCCAGCCGGCACCGAATTCCGCGATCGCAGCGAGCTCGACTCGGTGCAGCGCGAGCTGCGGGCGCTGCACGGCGTGACGGTGCTGATCTACGAGCAGGCCTGCGCCGCCGAGCAGCGCCGCCGTCGCAAGCGGGGCGAACTGGCGGCGCCGCCCAGGCGACTCGTCATCAACGAGGCCGTGTGCGAGGGGTGCGGCGACTGCACGGTGCAGAGCAACTGCGTCGCGGTGCTCCCGCAAGAGACGCTGTTCGGACGCAAGCGCAGGATCGATCAAGCTGCCTGCAACCAGGACTTCTCCTGCGCGAGCGGATTCTGTCCGAGCTTCGTCGGCGTGCACGGCGCGAAACCGCGCCGGGAAGGCGGCGAGCCGTCGCCGGTCGGAGCCGAACTGCTCGCCCGTGCGGCGGAACTCGCGCTGCCGGCGCCTCATCCGTGGAGCGGCCCCTACGATCTGCTCGTCGCGGGTGTGGGTGGCAGCGGCGTGGTGACAGTCGGTGCGCTCATCGCGATGGCAGCGCACCTGGAGGGGAAAGCGGCCAGCGTGCTCGACTTCATGGGCTTTGCGCAGAAGAACGGCTCCGTCCTGAGCTTCGTGCGCCTCGCCCAGGCGGCGCACCACCTGAACCAGGTCCGCATCGATACGCAACAGGCGGACGCATTGCTCGCGTGCGACCTGGTCGTCGGGGCCTCGACCGAGGTGCTGCAGACCGTGCGACAAGGCCACACGAAGGTGCTCGCCAACACGCACGAGCTTCCGGTCGCGGAGGCGCTGCGCGACGCCGAAGCGAGCGTGCCCGCCGACCTGCTGCTCGACAAGCTGCGCTACGCGGCCGGAGACGCGCAGGTCGAAACGTTCGATCCCCATGCGCTCGCCGCGGAGTTCCTCGGCGATAACGTCGGCGCGAACATCGTGGCGCTGGGCTTCGCCTGGCAACGCGGACTCGTGCCGGTTGGCCACGAAGCGCTGCAGCGCGCGCTCGAACTGAACGGCGTCGCGATCGCGCGCAACCGCCTGGCTTTCGCGCTCGGGCGCGTCGCCGCCGCCGATGCAGCGCCTCTCGCGCGGCGAAGCGACGCGGCCGCGGCCGACCCGGCCGCCGAATCGCTCGATGCCCTGGTCGAGCGCGCGCGCCGTCATCTCGCTGCCTACCAGAACGCCGCCTGGGCCGAGCGCTTTGCGGCCCGCGTGGCCGCGGTGTGCGCGCGCGAGGTGGCCCTGCCCGCCGGCGACGCGGCACTGCCTCTTACGCGCAACGTGGCACGCAGCCTGCTCAAGCTGATGAGCTACAAGGACGAGTACGAAGTCGCGCGCCTGCACGCCAGCAGGGACTTCCGCGCTCAGCTCGCGCGCCAGTTTGCGGGCGAGCTGAAGCTCGAGTTCCACTTCGCGCCGCCGGTTCTCGCACGTATGCGGCGGAGCAGGCCCGGCCTCAAGGTTCGGGTCGGGGCGTGGGCCCTGCCGGTGCTGAAGGTGCTCGCATGCGGAAGGTTCTTGCGCGGCACGTTGCTGGACCCCTTTGGATATGCGCAGGAGCGACGCATGGAGCGCGCGCTGATCGTGGAATTCGAGCACCGGATCGATCGGCTCCTGGAGGAGCTCACCCCGGCCAACCAGGCGCTCGCCGCCCAGATCGCCGCCATTCCGCTAACGGTGCGCGGATTCGGCCACGTCAAGCGCGCCAACCTCGCGCTTGCGCGAGCGCGCGAAGCCGAGCTACTGCATCGCTTCAGTCCCCAGCATCACGCACGCCCCGACACGCTCCCGGCTGCCGGCCAGTTCCGCGGCATCGCGGTCGTCGCGCGCTAGCGGGCGCGGCACCGGCACCTACCGTCCTTGCCGTCGCGGGCCGGCAGGGACGGAAAACAGAAATGCCAGGCGCGGACGACGCGGGGCAAATCCCTGATCGATCCGCGTCCATCCGCGTCGAGTGCTCTCCTGGCGCGGGCCGCCGCCCACCGTCGCTCGTGATGACAGGCCCACGCGAACTACCCGAACCAAATGGCTCCTGGTTCGCGTTTGTTCGCCGTCATTCGCGCAAATCCACGTCAGGGGCCTTCCCCGTCGAAGGCGGAGGCCGTCGCCTTCGGCTCGGCGCCGCGCGGCTGGAAAACGCCCCGGGGTGATAATCGCCGCGGGGATCCAGGTCCGTGGCCAAGATCGCAACGCTCTTCGAACGCCGCTGGCTGCGGCGCACCTGTTATGCCATCGCCACGACGTTCGTGGTGCTCGTGCTGGCGCTCTGGCTCGGCGGGCCGCCGGCCGCGCGGTGGGCGATCGAAACGATCGGATCGCGCGCACTCGGCCGCACGGTGCGGGTCGGTGCGATCAGGGTCAATCCATTCACGCTGACCCTACGCATCGCCGACCTGGCCATCGAGGGCGCAGCCGGCGAAGATGCGCCGCTGCTCGCCATCGGCGCGCTCCGCGCCAGCCTTTCCGGTACTTCGCTCTGGCATCGCGCGCCGGTGGTGCGAAGCCTGGCGATCGACCGGATCCGAGCGCACATCGTGCGCCTCGAGGCGCAGCGCTTCAACTTCAGCGACATCGTCGACCGCGTGCTCGCGCAGGCGACAGACAAACCGGCGCCGCCGCCCGGGAGCCAGGAGCCTGCGCGCTTCGCGCTGCATAACATCGAGATCGCCGACAGCGCGCTCGACTTCGACGATCGCGTGCAAGGGCAGGCGCACTCGCTGCAGCAGATCCGCATCGCCATTCCGTTCATCTCCAGCCTGCCGACCGACGTCGAGATCTACGTCAAGCCCGCGTTCTTCGCGCAGCTGGACGGCCACCCGCTCGAATTGAACGGCGAGACTCGGCCGTTCGAGCAGTCGCTCGAGACCTCGATCGACCTGAAGTTCGATGGCCTCGACGTGCCGAAGTACCTTTCGTATTCGCCCGTGCCGCTGCGGTTCCGGGTTCCCAGCGGCGCGCTCGATGCCGACCTGCGCGTCACGTTCCGGCGCGCCGCGGCGGGCGCCACGGATGCCCAGCGTCCGCTCCAGCTGATCGTGTCGGGCCCGATCGCTCTACGCGACTTCGAACTCGACGCGCCGGCCGGAGCCGAGGCAAAACGACTGCTGGCGTGGAAGCGGCTTGCGATCGCGATCGACGAGCTTGCGGTCTTCGACAAGCGGCTGCGCCTGAGCGAGGTCGCGCTCGAAGGTCCCGAGGTCGAGGTGACGCGCGACGCCGCCGGGCGGGTCAACTGGATCGAATTCCTCGCCGCGCCGGTCGCAACTGCGCCCAAGGATGCGAGGGAAACGACCGAAGCCGCCGCGGCGACCAGACCGCCCGCTCAGCCATTCGACGCATCGGTCGCTGCCCTGCGCATCGCGGACGGCCGCGTGCGCTTCAGCGACGCGACAGCCGGCACGTTCGTCAAGCGACTCGACGCGTTGACGCTCGACGTGCGCGACATCTCGACGGTGAGCGAGAAGCCGGCGACGCTGAAGCTCGCCGCGCACACGGCCGATGGAGAGAGCCTCGGCGCCGATGGCGAAGTACAAATCGCCCAGCGCGCCGGCAAGATCGCCGTCACGGCGAAGGAGGTGGACGTCAAGGCGCTGGCGCCCTATCTCGAAGCGGTCGCGCGCGGGCGTTTCGATGCCCGCGTCGATGCCGGCGCCACCCTCGAATTCGACGCCGCCACGACCCCCGCGCAGATTCGTGCTACGGAGGTCAGCGTGGCGGCGCGCAAGGTCCACGTCGAAGGGCCGCAGGAGGCCGGCGCGCAACTCGACGTGGCAACGCTGGCAATCGAGGGCGGCAGCGTCGATGTCGCCGCGCGCAGCGCCGAGGTGGCGAAAATTGCCATCGACGGTCCGCGCGCCATTGTCACGCGGCTCGCCGACGGTTCGATCGGATGGACGCACCTTGCCGAGACACGCAAGGCGCCGGGCGACGCCGCGGCGAGCAGCCCGCCATCCGAACCATGGCGCGTGCGGGTCGCCGCGGTGGAACTGAACCGCGGCGACGTGCAGTTCGCGGATCGCACGGTCGACCCTCCGGTGACCGTGCAAATCGCCGCCTTGACGGCCAAGGCGCGCAACTTGAGCGCCGACGGTGCGCAACGAGCGCAGTTCAACGTGCGGGCGCACGTCGGAAAACTCGGCAGTATCGCCGTCGACGGCAATGCGCGCTGGGACCGCCTTGCCGCCGTGCTGCAGATCGACGCGCGCAGCCTGGAGGTTCCGCTGCTGCGCTCGTACATCGCCAGGGAGCTCAACGTCGAATTCGCCAGCGCGGAGGTCTCGACGCGCGGCACGCTGACGATCGCCACTGTCGCGGAGCGGCAGACGATCGACTATCGGGGCGACCTGCAGGTGGCCAACCTGCACGTGCTCAATCCCGGCGGAGCGGGCGACCTGCTCAAGTGGAACCAGCTCAGCCTGGAGCGCTGCGGAGTTCGCATCGGCGACGGGGCTCCGGTTTTCGAGGTCGGCGCGCTCGCGCTTTCCGACTTCTTTGCCAACGTCGTGCTGTCGGAGGACGGCCGGCTCAACCTGCGCGAAGTCCCGAGGACGGTGCCCGAAGAAGCGTCGTCCGCGCCGAAGCCCACCACCGCCGGCGGCACGCCGCCCGTCATCCGCGTCGGCGGCATCAGGTTCGAGCGCGGCAACGTCAACTTCACCGATCACTTCGTCAAGCCGAACTACACCGTCAATCTCACGCACTTCGCCGGCACGGTGGGCGCGCTTTCCTCGGACAACGCGGCGCCGGCGGAAGCGGACTTGAAGGCACAGCTCGACGACGAGGCGCCGGTGCAGATCAAGGGGAAACTCAATCCTCTGGCGCCGCAGCTGTTCCTCGACATCGCTGCGAGCGCCCATGGCATCGACCTGCCGCGCTTCACCCCGTATTCGGCCAAATACGCCGGCTATCCGATCACCAAGGGCAAGCTTTCGGTCGATGTGAGCTACAAGGTCGACGGCGGCAAGCTCGTGGCGACCAACCGCCTGTTCCTCGACCAGCTCACGTTCGGCGACCACGTCGACAGCCCGACCGCGACCAAGCTTCCGGTGCTGTTCGCCGTCTCGCTGCTGAAAAACAGCCGCGGCGAGATCGACATCAACCTGCCGATCTCGGGCTCGCTCAACGACCCCGATTTCTCGGTCGGGGGCATCATCCTGCAGGTGATCGTCAACCTGATCACGAAGGCGGTCACGGCGCCGTTTGCGCTCCTCGCCTCGGCCTTCGGCACGGGCGAGGAGATCGGCTACGTCGAGTTCGCGCCCGGATCCGCGGCGCTGGCGCCGGCGCAGGAACAGCGGCTCGCGACGCTCGCCAAGGCGCTCGCGGACCGCCCTGCCTTGCGCCTGGATGTCATCGGGCGCGTCGACCCGGCACAGGACACCGAGGCGCTGCGCAGCGCCAAGTACGAGGCCAAGCTGCATGCCGCGAAGGTGCGGGAACTCGTCCGTGCCGGCGGCGCTTCGATCGATCCGGGGAGCGTCAAGGTCGAGGCCGCGGAGCGCCCGGCATTGATCGCGAGCGCCTACAAGGACGAGAAGCTGCCCGACAAGCCGCGCAACATGTTAGGCATCGCGAAGTCCATTCCCGCGCCCGAGATGGAGCAGCGGCTCCTCGCCGCCATCACGGTCGGGCCGGACGATTTGCGCAAACTGGCGCTCGACCGCGCCGACGCGGTGCGCAACCAGCTCGAGACGACGGGGAAAATCGCGCGTGAACGGATGTTCCTCGTCGAGCCCAAGCTCACGCCGGAAGGCATCGCCGACAAGGGCGCGACCACGCGCGTCGATTTCTCGATCAAGTGAGCGGGGCAGTCCACAACCGCCCGCGCGCAAGCATCAACCCGGTTCGGTGTACGCGAACACCACGCCGTACGTGCTGCCTTGCGTCGCGCCCGCAGCCAGGCTCAGCTTTCCATCCGGTGAGAGCGTGACGCTGGCCGGCAGCGGCGCGCCGCTCGGATCGACGCTGAACGTCCCGCCGCGCTTGATGCCCGGCGGCAGCGACCAGGAGAGATCGCTCACGAAGGTCGGGTCGGACGTATACAGCACCGCCGTCACGGCCCACTCGTTCTCCTGGTCCTGACTTGCGGCGGCCGTGCTCCCGCCCGAGTTGCCGCACGCGACCAACCCTCTTCCCGCAGTCAGGACCGCGGCCGACAACAACAGAGATCTGCGCTTCACGTTCGTGATCACGGCGATGCGCAACGGCGCGCGCATCTGAAACAACACGCAGGGACATTAGCCGCACTTGCGCCCCGACCGGTACCGCGATCGAGTGACCTGTTCGTTCGCGCTTCCCGCCCGCCCGTCGCGCGCGCCGACTCGTTCGATCGTGGCCGCGGTCGCGTGTTACTCAGTGCCGCCGCGGACCGAGCTCGTCGCTTCGCGGTGGCGCCGTGCGGGGAATCCCGATTCGAGTGGCGCCGGGACTCTCCGGGTTTGCCCGCGTTTACTTCTTGCGTCCGTACTTCGCGGTAAAGCTCGCGGAGGCGAGCTTGTTCGCGTGAATCATGAAACCGGCCAGCGCGGCGGTGGCGTCGGCGGGCACGTCGAGCTTGTCAGTCTTCAGCGCGTAGACGGTGAAGACGTAACGATGCGGCTTGTCGCCCTGCGGAGGGCACGTGCCGCCCCAGCCGGCAAAGCCGAAATCCACGCGCACGTTGCTGGCTCCGGCAGGCAGGTTGGCACCCCCAACCGCGCCGGCATTCGACGCGAGTTCCGTCACGTTCGCGGGAATGTTGACGACGAGCCAATGCCACCAGCCCGAGCCTGTCGGCGCATCGGGGTCGTAGACGGTGACGGCGAAGCTCTTCGTGCCCGCCGGCGCACCGGACCACTTCAATGCCGGCGACTTGTTCTCGCCCGTGCAGCCGAAACCGTTGAACTCGAAGCTCTTCGGCATCGTCCCGCCCGCCTTGATCTCGGAGCTCGTGAGCGAAAAACCAGCCGCCTGCGCCAGCGAGGAGATCGCGAGCAGCGCCGATGCAAGAAGAATGCGTTTTCTCATTTTCGACCCTCCCATGGGTTTGCAGCAGCCATCGTTGTCGGTGGCGGCGCGGACTTTAGCAGTGGCTGCCCGCCGCGGGCCACCGCAGTCACGACCTGGCACCGCGGTCCGCGGCGGGCGCGACCGGATGCCCCAGCCGTTGCGAGATCCGCTCGGCACACCGATGCACCTCGCGAGCGATCGCACCGTCCCACGCCGCGTCGAACGAACCCGCTGGTCCCATCGCCGTGATCACGAGCACGATGTTGCCGGCGTGATCGAACACCGGCGCGCACAGCGCATTGATGCCGGGCATGGGCTTGCCCAGCGCGCGCGCCAGTCCGCGGCGGCGGATCTCGCCGAGGCCCTGTTCGAACTGCCGCTCCAGTTCGCGCACCGCGGCCGGCCCTTCGGCGACGCGCCGGATCTCCTCCTGCGCCAGCTTCTCGCACAGCTTCGGCGGCAGGAACGCCGCGAACGTGCGCCCGGTCGCCGTCTCGACGAGCGACATCACGGTGCCGGTGCGCATATTGACGTGGATCGGATTGCTCGACTCCTGGTAGTGAACGATCGTGGCGCCGTGATTGCCCCAGACGGCGATCGCCACCGCCTGTTCGATTGCCGCCGCGAGCTGCCCGACTTCCGCCAGTGCCTCGTTGACCGGATCGAGTCCGTGCAGCGCGACCAGGCCGAGTTGCAGCGCCATCGGACCGAGCAGGTACTCGCCCGTGTGCGGGTCCTGCTTCACGAGGCCGAGGTTGCCGAAGCTGACCAGGTAGGGATGCGCCTTGGCCGGCGGCATGCCGGCCGTGCGCGAGAGGTCGCGCAGCGTCATCGGCGCACCGGCCTGCACCAGCGCGACCAGCAGCTGGCCGCCGACTTCGATCGACTGGATGCCGCGGCGCGGCTTGCCGGGGGTGCCGCGATCGGAAGCAGCGGTCGGTGTCGGTGGCATGGTGTCCCTGCGCCAAGCGGCGATCCTATACCAATTTCAAGTTAGTTTGGCCCTGGCTAATAATTAGATATTAACAAATGCATTGACATATATCTAATAAACCGCAATCATGAGGCCCGCGCCTGATCGAGCGCCGCGCGCACCGCCAGACGGCGCCACCCAACCAGGAGATTGCGTATGCGTGATGAGAAGAAGGTGCTTGCGGCCACGCTGGTCGGCACCGCCATCGAGTGGTACGACTACTTCATCTACGCCCAGGCGGCCGGCCTCGTCCTCGCCCCGCTGTTCTTCGCCCCCTTTGCGCAGGAAAATCCGGGCCTGTCGCAAATCCTCTCGTTCGCGACGATTGGTATCTCGTTCCTCTTCCGCCCGCTGGGCGCGATCGTCTGCGGCTATCTCGGCGACCGCTTCGGGCGCAAGGTGATCCTCGTCCTGACTCTCGTCCTGATGGGCGCATCGACCGCGCTGATCGGCCTGCTGCCCACCTACGCGCAGATCGGCTTTTGGGCGCCCATCCTGCTGGTCGCCCTGCGTGTCCTGCAGGGGTTCTCCGCCGGCGGCGAATGGGGCGGCGCGGCGCTGATGGCAGTCGAACACGCCCCGGTCGAAAAGCGCAGCTACTTCGGATCGTTCCCGCAGGTCGGCGTGCCGATCGGCATGATCCTCGCGACCGGCGTGCTGCTGGTGCTCACCACCTGGCTCGGCAAGGAGGCGTTCGCGGCGTGGGGCTGGCGCCTGCCCTTCCTGTTCTCGATCGTCCTGATCGTCGTCGGTTCGCTGATCCGCCGCACGGTGGAAGAGTCGCCCGTGTTCGCGCGGATGCACCAGCGGCGCAAGGAATCGTCCGCGCCGCTGCGGCAGCTCTTCCGTCACCACTCCAGGCAGGTCGTGCTCACCGCGCTCATCTTCATGGCGAACAACGCGGCCGGCTACCTGCTGATCGCTTTCTTCATCAGCTACGGCCAGAAGACCCTCGGGCTGCCCGCACCGGATCTGCTCGAGGCTTGCACGCTTGCCGCCGTCGGCTGGCTCTGCTTCACCCTGCTCGGCGGCCACCTCGGTGACCGCATCGGGCGCGTGCGTACGTTCCAGCTTGGCTACGCTGCATTGGCGCTGTGGGCGATTCCGATGTGGTTCCTGATCGACGCAAAGGACATCTATCTTTTCTTCGTCTCGGCGTTCGTGCTGACGGTTCCGCTCGGACTCGCCTACGGCCCGCAGGCCGCGCTGTATGCCGAGATGTTCCCGGCCAAGGTGCGGTACTCGGGCGTTTCGGTCGGGTACGCGCTCGGCTCGATCGTCGGCGGCGCCTTTGCCGCCACGATCGCGCAGTGGATCATCGCCACCTACGGCCAGTCGTGGCTGATCGGCGTCTACCTGGTGATCCTCACGGTCATCTCGTACGTCGCCGTGTCGCGGGTCAAGGATCCGCAGGGCGTGGACCTGAACATCAAGGAAGTGCACGACGAGTATTTGCGCAGTCACCCGGAGGTCGCGGGACATGATCCCGGTGTGGCAGGCGAGCCGGAGCCGGCGCGATGACAGGCGCCTTCACTCTTTCGGTCCCCACACCTGCCCTCCTCCGCAGGCGGGGGAGGGGAAACGAAGAAAGGAATCGACCATGAACAAGAAGTTCGCATCACACGCCGACGTCGAGGAAAAGCGCGTCACGTTCGAGAAGCTGTCGGACAACGCCTACGCGTACACCGCGGAAGGCGACCCGAATACGGGCATCGTCATCGGCGACGACGCCGTGCTCGTCGCCGACACGCAAGCCACGCCGGTGATGGCGCAGGATGTCGTCCGCCGCATCCGCGAGGTCACCGACAAGCCGATCAGGTACGTCGTGCTGACCCACTACCACGCGGTGCGCGTGCTCGGCGCCTCGGCGTACAAGGCGCAGGAGATCATCGCCAGCCAGGACACCTACGACCTGATCGTCGAACGCGGCGCGCAGGACATGCAAAGCGAGATCGAGCGCTTCCCGCGCCTGTTCCGCTCGGTCGAATCGGTGCCGGGGCTCACCTGGCCGACGCTCGCATTCAAGGGTCAGATGACGCTGTGGCTCGGCAAGCTGGAAGTCAGGCTGCTGCAGCTCGGCCGCGGCCACACCAAGGGAGACACGGTCGTCTGGCTGCCGCAGCAGAAGATCCTGCTGTCGGGCGACCTGGTCGAGTTCGACGCGACCCCGTACGCCGGCGACGCCTACTTCGAAGACTGGCCGCACACGCTCGATGCGATCGCCGCGTTGAAGCCGGAGAAGCTCGTGCCCGGCCGCGGTCCCGCGCTCACGACGCCGCAGCAGGTGCAGGCGGGATTGGCCAGCACGCGGGCGTTCATCAGCGACCTCTATGCCAGCGTGAAGAAGGGCGCCGCGGCGGGCAAGGACCTGCGCACGGTTTATCGCGAGACGTTCGATGCGCTCAAGCCGAAGTACGGCCGCTGGGTCATCTTCGATCACTGCATGCCCTTCGACGTCTCGCGTGCCTACGACCTGGCGACGAAGTACCCGGATCCCCGCATCTGGACCGCGCAGAGGGACAAGGAAATGTGGCAGGCGCTGGAGGGATGAGGCCGTGACCCAGGACTATCAGTCGCTCGAATTGAAGTACGTGCGCTGCGCGGACCAGGCCGCCGGAAGGCAGCCGGCGCGCCACCCGGTGATCGTGGTCGGCGCCGGCCCGGTCGGCCTCGCGACGGCGATCGATCTGGCGCGCCAGGGCGTGCGCGTCGTCGTGCTCGATGACGACAACAAGCTCTCGGCCGGTTCGCGCGCGATCTGCTTCGCCAAACGCACGCTCGAGATCTTCGACCGCCTCGGCTGCGGCGATCCGATGGTGGAAAAAGGCGTGTCGTGGAACGTGGGCAAGGTGTTCTTCCAGGACGATCACGTCTACACCTTCAATCTGCTGCCCGAGAGCGGCCACCGCCGCCCGGCGTTCATCAACCTGCAGCAGTACTACGTCGAGGGATATCTCTACGACTACGCGAGGTCGCTGCCGCTTCTCGACCTGCGCTGGAAGAACCGCGTCACCGCCGTCACGCCGAAAGCGGACGGCGTGGAAGTGACCGTCGCGACGCCCGACGGCGACTACACGCTGCAAGCCGACTACCTGGTCGCGTGCGATGGCGCACGCTCGCCGGTGCGCAAGGCGCTCGGGCTGGAGAGCAAGGGCCGCACGTTTCGCGATCGTTTCCTGATCGCCGACGTCAAGATGAAGGCCGACTTCCCGCCCGAACGCTGGTTCTGGTTCGACCCGCCATTTCATCGCAACCAGTCGGTGCTGCTGCACATGCAGCCCGACAACGTCTGGCGCATCGACTTTCAACTGGGCTGGGACGCCGATCCCGAGGTGGAAAAGCGCCCGGAGAACGTGATCCCGCGCATCAAGGCGCTGCTCGGCCCGGACGCACAGTTCGAGTTCGAGTGGCTCAGCGTCTACACCTTCTCCTGCCTGCGCATGGAGAGCTTCCGCCACGGCCGCGTGCTGTTTGCCGGCGACTCGGCGCATGGCGTATCGCCGTTCGGCGCGCGCGGCGCCAATTCCGGCATCCAGGACGCCGACAATCTCGCTTGGAAACTGCGCCTGGTGCTGGAGGGCAAGGCGCCCGATCGCCTGCTCGACACGTACGCCTCGGAGCGCGAATTCGCCGCCGACGAGAACATCCTGAACTCGACCCGCGCCACCGACTTCATCACGCCCAAGAGCGAAGTAAGCCGCGTGTTCCGCGACGCCGTGCTCAAGTTGTCGAAGGAGCATCCCTTCGCGCGCCGCCTGGTCAACAGCGGGCGACTTTCGCTGCCCACAACGCTGCACGACTCGCCGCTGAACACGCCCGACCGCGAAACCTTCACCGGCTTCATGGTCCCGGGCGCGCCGGCCACGGACGCCCCGATTTCCATCGACGGGCGGCAGGACTGGTTACTCGGGGTCGTCGGCGAAGGTTTCACCGCGCTGTGCTTCACCGACGGTTCGGCGCCACCGGCCGACACAGCAGCGGCGCTTTACCGGCTCAAGTATGGGGCGATCCCGGTGCGGCCGGTCATCGTCGTGCCGCCGGGCAAGGCGATGCGCCTTCCCCACGGGCTGGAGGTGATCGAGGACACGGCAGGATGGCTCGCGCAGCGTTTCGACGCGTGTCCCGGCACGACGTACCTGCTGCGCCCCGACCAGCACGTCTGCGCCCGTTGGCGCCAGTGCAATCCCGAGCAGATCGCCGCCGCGGTCGCGCGCGCGACCTGCAACGCATGATCCGGCGCACACTAGGAGGCAACGTGGCTACGCTGAACATCGAACCCAACCTGGTGCAATTCGACGATTTCTACGAAGCGCTGATCGACATGCACCGCGACCTCGACGCCGCGCAGAGCCGGATGGTCAACGCGAAGCTGATCCTGCTCCTCGCCAACCACATCGGCGATCTGCGCGTGCTGCGCGAGGCGATGCAGCACGCACGCGCCGATGTCGCGCCCGCGCCGGCACCTGCCGCGCATTGAGACACCTGTCGGAGTGAAGATATGGACACCGCATCCCCAGCCGCGTCGACACGCGCCTCCGCGCGCATCGACAAGCCCGCCTACCAGACCGGCTTTGCCAACGAATTCGCCACCGAGGCGCTTGCCGGTGCGCTCCCGATCGGCCAGAACAGCCCGCAGCGAGCGCCGTATGGCCTGTACGCCGAACAGCTGTCGGGAACCGCGTTCACGGCCCCGCGCCATGCCAACCGTCGCTCGTGGCTGTATCGGATCCGACCGGCCGCCCAGCACCGGCCGTTCGAGCGCATCGACGACGGCTGGCTGACGAGCGATTTCGGCCAGGTCGAGACGTCTCCCAACCAGCTGCGCTGGGATCCGCTGCCGCTGCCGGCGCGCCCGACCGATTTCGTGCAGGGGCTGATCACGTTCGCCGGCAACGGCGATCCGCATGCGCAAAGCGGCTGCGGGATCCACCTGTACGCGGCCAACCGCTCGATGACGGATCGGGTGTTCTACAACGCCGACGGCGAGCTGCTGGTCGTCCTTCAGGAGGGGCGCCTGCGCTTTGCGACCGAGCTGGGATTGATCGACGCCGAACCGCTGGAGATCGTGGTGATCCCGCGCGGCGTGCGCTTCCGGGTCGAGCTGCTCGAGGGCACGGCGCGCGGATACGTCTGCGAAAACTTCGGCGCACCCTTCCGCCTGCCCGACCTCGGCGTGATCGGCTCCAACGGGCTGGCCAACCCGCGCGACTTCCAGACACCGGTCGCCTGGTGTGAGGACCGCGACGGAAAGACCGAGCTGGTGGCGAAGTTCATGGGGCATCTCTGGGCGGCCGAGATGGACCACTCGCCGCTGGACGTCGTGGCCTGGCACGGCAACTACGCGCCCTACAAATACGATCTGCGTCGTTTCAATGTGATCGGCTCGATCTCGTACGACCATCCCGATCCGTCGATCTTTCTGGTCCTGCAGTCGCTCTCGGACACGCCCGGTGTCGACACCATCGACTTCGTCATCTTTCCGCCGCGCGTGCTCGCGATGCAGGACACTTTCCGCCCGCCCTGGTTCCACCGCAACATCGCAAGCGAATTCATGGGCCTGGTCCACGGCGTCTACGACGCCAAAGCCGAAGGATTCCAGCCCGGCGGTGCGAGCCTGCACAACAGCATGAGCGGCCACGGCCCGGATGCCGAGACGTTCGCCAAAGCCTCGCGCGCCGACACGACCAAACCCGACTACATCCGCGACACGATGGCCTTCATGTTCGAAACGCGCTGCGTAGTCCGTCCGACGCGGTTCGCGCTGGAGTCGGCGACGCTGCAGGCGGAGTATTTTCAGTGCTGGCAGGGATTGCGGCGCAATTTCAACCCGGAGCAGCGTTGAGACCATGGTGCGGCTGAACGAAACCCACGATCCCGCGCTGCGCAGCTGGGTCGACTCGGCCAATCGTAGCGACAGCGATTTCCCGCTGCAGAACCTGCCGTTCGCGGCGTTCCGGCGTGCGGGGACGCGCGAGCAGTTTCGCATCGGCGTTGCGATCGGTGACCAGATCGTGGACGTCGCCGCCGCTCAGGGCGCAGCCGCCTTCTCCGGCGAAGCCGCGCAGGCCGCGGTAGCGTGCGCGCAGCCCACGTTGAACCGGTTGATGGCGCTGGGCCCGGGTGCGTGGTCGATACTGCGTCTCGCGCTGTCGCGGGCGCTGCGCCAGGGCGCCGAGCACAAGGAGCGGCTGCGCGCCGGTTTCGTCGCGCAGGCCCACGCCGAATTCGCCCTGCCGGCGGCGATCGGCGGGTACACGGATTTCTATACGTCGATCCATCACGCCACCGCCGTCGGCAAGTTGTTCCGCCCCGACAATCCGCTGCTGCCCAACTACAAGTGGGTGCCGATCGGCTATCACGGCCGCGTCTCGTCGATCGGGGTTTCGCGCCAGAGCTTTCATCGCCCGCGCGCGCAGCTGCTGCCACCGGGCGAAAGCGTGCCGATCGTCGCGCCGAGCCGGCGCCTCGACTACGAACTCGAGCTGGGCATCTTCATCGGCACCGGCAACCCGCTCGGCCACCCGGTCGCCATGGAGGCCGCCGAACAGCACGTGTTCGGCATCACCCTGCTCAACGACTGGTCGGCGCGCGATGTGCAGCCCTGGGAGTACCAGCCGCTCGGTCCGTTCCTCTCCAAGAACTTCGCGACCACGATCTCGCCGTGGGTCGTCACGCTGGAAGCGCTCGCACCGTATCGGGCCGCGTGGTCCCGGCCCGAGGATGATCCGCAGCCATTGCCGTATCTGGATTCGGCGGGCAATCGGGCCGAAGGCGCCTTCGACATCGAGCTGGAGGTGCTGATCGAAACCGCGGCGATGCGCGCGCAGAAGCTCGCCCCCGTCACGCTGGCGCGTTCGAACTACCGGCATGCTTACTGGACCGTCGCGCAGCTCGTGGCGCACCACACCGTCAATGGGTGCAACCTCGGCGCCGGCGACCTGCTGGGCACCGGTACGCTTTCCGGCCCGCAGCCCGAGGAAGCGGGCTCGCTGCTCGAGCTGACCGCCGGGGGAAAGCGCCCGCTGGCGCTCCCGAACGGCGAGCAGCGCACGTTCCTCGAAGATGGCGATGCGGTCATCCTGCGTGCCTGGTGCGGGCATGAAGGTCGTCCGCGCATCGGCTTCGGCGAAGCCGCGGGCGAGGTGTTGCCGGCCGCCTGACAAGAGACGAGAACCGAGGAACCGGAGATGGCAGATCTGTTCGCGAACCCGATGGGCCTCATGGGGTTCGAATTCGTCGAGTTCGCGGCCCCGGTCCCAGGCACGCTCGAACCCGTGTTCGAGAACCTCGGCTTCCGCAAGGTGGCGCTGCACCGCTCGAAAGACGTCGCCCTCTATCGCCAGGGCGAGATCAACTTCATCATCAACAACGAGGCTAAGAGCATCGCCTCCTATTTCGCCGCCGAACACGGACCGTCGGCCTGCGGCATGGCGTTTCGCGTGCGCGATTCGCACCAGGCGTATGCGCGCGCACTCGAGCTCGGCGCACAGCCGATCGAGATGCCGACCGGACCGATGGAACTGCGCCTGCCGGCGATCAAGGGCATCGGCGGCGCGCCGCTTTACCTGATCGACCGCTTCGAGGAAGGCCGCTCGATCTACGACATCGACTTCGAGTTCGTCCCGGGTGCCGATCGCCATCCCAGGGGACACGGCCTGCGCCTCATCGACCACCTGACCCACAACGTGTACCGCGGGCGCATGGGCTACTGGGCAGGCTTCTACGAGCGCATCTTCAACTTCAAGGAGATCCGCTACTTCGACATCAAGGGCGAGTACACCGGCCTGACATCGAAAGCGATGACCGCACCGGACGGCCGGATCCGCATCCCGCTCAACGAGGAAGCCTCGCAGACCACGGGCCAGATCGAAGAGTTCCTGATGAAGTTCAACGGCGAAGGCATCCAGCACATCGCCCTGCTCTCGGACGACCTGCTGCGCAGCGTGGACAGTCTGCGCAGCGCCGGCGTGCCGCTGATGAGCGCGCCCCCCGCCACGTACTACCGCATGCTCGACCAGCGGCTGCCGGGCCACGGCGAAAGTGCGAGCGAGTTGCAGACGCGCGGCATCCTGCTGGACGGCTCGACCGAGGGCGGCCGTCCGCGCCTGCTGCTGCAGATCTTTTCCAACACTCTGCTCGGCCCGGTGTTCTTCGAATTCATCCAGCGCAAGGGCGACGAGGGTTTCGGCGAAGGCAACTTCAAGGCGCTGTTCGAGTCGCTCGAGCGCGACCAGATCGAACGCGGCGTGATCCAGGCCGCGTAAGCGCGGTCGAGGCGATCGCGGCGGGCCGCGATCCCGCAGCGGGGCCAGCCGCGGCGAGGCGCAGCCGGTGACGCGCCGCTTCCGCCGTCGCATCGGCCCAACAACGACGGTCCCCGCGCGCGAGGCGCTCGAGCGCCCGTATGATCGGCCGGCCGCAACGGGCCACCCGATCGATGCCCAAGTCGAGCGTCCTGCCGATCAGTGTGCTCTGCATCGCCGTGCCTGTGCTCGCTCAGACGCCCGCTCCCGGTGGCACGTACGCCGTGCGTCTGTTGCCGCCGGAAGTCGCGCTCAAGGCGGTTCTGGCCGCGCCGGCGGAATGGCGCAAGCGCGGCTACCAGGTCGCCGTCGCAGCAGTCGACCGGGCCGGTGTGCCGCAGGCCTTGCTGCGCGACCGGTTCGCCGGGCCGCACACCCCCCGAACGGCCATCGACAAGGCGTGGACCGCGGTCAGCTTCCGCGTGGATACCCTAGCGCTCGCACAGCAGACTCAGCCGGGTCAGCCTGGGTCGGGAATCCGTCATCTGCCGCACGTGGTGACGCGGGCATCGCGGCCATTCGCGACGACATCGACTTCTGGCGCACCGCGCGCCGAATCGGATGGCGCCGATGCCGCGAATACACGCCGGACTCACGGTCTCCGCTTTGGTGCGTCCCGCTGGTGCGGCGGGCCGCGGCACGATAGGCTGCACGTACTCGCCGCTGCTGCGCGGAAAGTGCGCGGATGTGCTCGCCGCCTGACCGCAGCGGTCGAGGGCCACGCGTGACGACGTCCTCCTCAGACAACGCAGCGCCAACGGCCGCCGCACGCGTGCTGGTGGTCGACGACGATCCGCTGTCGAGTTCGCTGCAGGCGCATCTCGCGCTCCTGCTCGGGCACACGGCCACCATCGAACCCGATGCGGAACGCGCCGTCGAACTCGCGCTCTCCGGCAGCTTCGACCTGATGTTGCTCGACCTCGGCATGCCGAAAGTCGACGGTTTCGAAGCGCTGCGGCGCCTGCGCGAGCGCGAAGCCAGGACCGAGCGCGCGCCGTTGCCGGTGATCGCCGTCACCGGCTATTCGTCCGAGTCCGACCGGCTGGGCGCCCTGATGGCCGGCTTCAACGAGCATCTGAGCAAACCGGTGCAGGCGGCTTCCCTCGCCAACGCGATCGAGCGTGCACTCGGGTCGCGCAATCCGCCGCGCCCGCAGGGCGAGCGTTACGTTCCGGGGTCCGATGCCGAGCGCCTGCGCGCGCGCGTGCGCCAGCTCGGCAGGGCCCGCCCCGGCGATCGCTCGTTCGAGCCGACCGTGACCGAGTCCTGGGCGTTGAGCTCGGCGAAGCTCATCGAGACGCTCAAGCTCGCGATCGATGCCCGCAGCGCCGAGGAAGGCGCGCACGCCGCAAGCGCGCTCAAGAAGAGTGCCGAGTTCCTCGATGCGACGCGGCTCGGAACCATGAGCGCCAGACTCGAAAGACTGATCCGCGACCGGACATGGCCCGAGGCCACCGAGTTGCTGCGCGCGGTCGAATTCGAGCACCAGGCCCTGCTCACGCTGCTTTTCGAGTCGGCGCGCTAGGCGCGACAGCCGTGGACACGAGCGGTTCAGCGACCCCGAGCGCGCAGGAGATTGCCCTCCTGCGCAAGCTCGCGCGCCTGACGCGGATCGGCGCGTGGGAGATCGACGTCGCGACCGAACGCCTCTACTGGACCGACGAGGTGTACCGCCTGCACGAGGTCGATCCGACCACGCCTGCACCGACGATCGAAGGTTCGCTCGCGTTTTTCGCGCCGGAGGGGCGGCCGCTCGCCGCGCAGACGGTGCGCAACGGCATCGAGCGCGGCATCGCCTGGGATCTCGAGCTGCCGCTGCTCACCGCGCGCGGGCGGCGGATCTGGGTGCGCACGCGCGGCGAGCCGGAGATGGTCGACGGACGTTGCCTGCGCGTGGCCGGCACGCTGGAGGACATCACGGCCGCGCGCGTGGCGCGCGAAGCCCTGCGGGCGCGCACGACCGAAAGCCGCAAGCTCGCGCTGGTCGCGGAGAACACCAGCGACCTCGTGCTCATCACCGACGCCGCGCATCGCATCGAGTGGGTCAACACGAGTTTCGAGCAGGTCACCGGCTACACATCGGCGGAGGCGATCGGCCGCACCGCGCGCAGCCTGCTCGGCGGGCCGGTCGCGGAGCCCGCCACGCTGACGGAGAGCGTGCAGCGCGCCGCGCCGGTGGCCGGCGTGCCGCTGGAGCTGCATCGCAAGGATGGCTCGACCTACTGGGTCGAGCTCGAGCAGCGGCCGGTGCGCGACGAGACCGGCGCGATCACGCACTTCATCGAGATCCAGCACGACGTGACCGCGCGCCGCGCGGGCCGCCAGCGCGAGCAGGACCTGGTGCAGCGCCTGCGGCTGATCACGAGCAGCACCCGCATCGGCATCTTCGAGCGCGACCTCGATACCGGCGTCGGCGTGTGGGACCACGAAGCGTTCCGCCTGCTGGGCTTCCCACCGGGGCCGGGCGCTCCGCCGCTCGAAGCCCTGCTCCAGCGCGTGCACCCGGACGACCGCGCCGAATACCGCGCGTATCTCGACGATGCCCGGCACGGCAGCATCGCGCGCGACGTCGAATACCGCGTCGTGCACGACGACGGTCGCATCGGTTACCTGCACGAGCGCGGCAGCGCCGAACGGGCACCGGGCGGACGGCGTTTCGTGATCGGCGTCGTGCTCGACGTCACCGAGCAGCGCGTCGCCGAACGCCACGCGCTCGCCGCCGCGGAGCAACTGGCGCTGGCGGTCGGCGCAACCGGCGTCGGCTTCTATCACGTTGCCGGCGACGGCACGACCTGGGTCTGCGATGCGCAGGCAAGCGCCCTGCTCGGATTCGAGGCGAAGGAATCGCGCCTCGGCCAGCGCACGATCGAATCGATGATCATGCTCGAGGATCGCCCGCAGGCCGAGCGGCTGCGCGCCGAGCGTGTCCTGGCCGCAGGCGCCACCGAGGTCAGCTTCCGCATCGTCCGCCGCGACGGCGCGCGGCGCTGGATGCGTGCCCGCTGCGCGGCGGCACCGCTTGCCGCCGGAGATGGTGCACGCCTGTTCGGCATCGTGGTCGACGTCACCGAGCAGAAGGAACGCGAACTGCAGCAGGCGCTGCAGCAGGAGCGGCTCGGGCTTGCCGTCGGTGCCGCCGGCATCGGCACCTGGGACATCGACCTGCTCACCGGCGCCCGGGTCTGGAGCGAGCAGTTGCGCTCGATCTTCGCCGTCGCGTCCGACGCCCCGATGCCGACCCCGGAAGCGATGCTGGAGATCGTCGTCGCCGAGGACCGGCCGCGCGTGCGCGAAGTGCTCAACGCGATTCCGCAGGCGGGGCAATTCGCCGAGCTCGAATACCGCATCCGCCGGTTCGACGGCGAGGTACGCCACGTGCTGACGCGGCGTGCCGCGCAGTACGACCCCGGCGGGCGCGCGGTGCGCGTGTTCGGCGTCACCATCGACGTGACCGAGGCGAGGCGCGCGGCGGAGGCGCTGCGCAAGGCGCTCGCGCGCCTCGAGCTTGCCACCGCCGGCGCGGGGGTCGGCATCTTCTCGCGCGACCTCATCGCCAACCAGGCGCACTGGGATGCGCAGACGTTCCGCCTGTTCGGTCTCGATCCGTCGACGCAACCGCCGGACTGGCCGCAGCTGCTCGCGACGCTTCACCCGGACGAGCGGGAGCGATATGGTCGCATCCTCGCCGCCGCGGCCGAGACCGGAGAATTTCCCGATACCGAGCTGCGCGTCGTCGACCGCGACGGCGCGCTGCGCCATGTGCTCGTGCGCGGGCGGACCGAACGCCTGGCCGACGGGACCGTCGCCGGTCTCGGCGGAGTCGTGCTGGACATCACGGCCAGGAAGGAAGCCGAGAACCGCGCTGCGGAATTCGCCGAGTGGTTGCGCCTTGCCACCGAATCGATCGGCATCGGCTTCGCGCAACGCGACCTGATCACCGGCGTCGGCAAGTGGAGCGACCAGGCGAAGCGCATGCTCGGGCTGCCGCCGGAGGCGCCCACACCGAGCCAGCAGGAATTCCTCGCTCGCATCGCGCCCGAGGATCGGCCGCGCGCCGATCAGGTGCTGCGTGACCTGCCCCGCGCCGGCCGCACGGCCGAAGTCGAACTCCGGCTGCATGGTCACGACGATGCCTGGCGCCGGCTGCTCGTGCGCGTCGCGGCGCGCCACGACGAGACGGGTCGCGCGGTGCACATGTTCGCGGCGGCCATCGACGTCACCGAGTCGCGCGCCGCCGAGGATCGGCTGCACGCCGCGCTGCGACGCCTGGAACTGGCGACGACCGGCTCGGCGATCGGCATCTTCGAGCGCGAACTCGACAAGCAGAACGCCTACTGGTCGCGCGAGGCCTTCGCTCTCTGGGGCGTGCCGGAGCCGGCGGCGCCCAACTGGCGCGACCTGGTGAGCCTGGTGCATCCCGACGACCGCGCGATGTTCGAGTCGCAGTGGCACCACCTTGCCCGCTCGACCGAATTCGTCGATTCGGAGTTCCGCGTGGTGCGGCCGGACGGCACCGAGGGCTGGCTGCTCACGCGCGGCCGGTTCGATCCCGGCGACAGCACGCGCTCGCCGCGCGTAATCGGCGTCGTGCTCGACATCACGCTGCGCAAGCGGGCCGAGCGCCGCGCGAGCGAGATGGCCGGCTGGCTCGGACTCGCGACGCGCACCGTCGGCATCGGGCTCTGGTATCGCGATCCGCAGCAGGACCGGCCGATCTGGGACGCGCAGATGTTCCGCGTCTTCGGCCTGAATGCCGGCGCGGGCACGCCGAGCGACGAGGAGTGGCTCGCGATGATCCTCGAGGAGGACCGAGCGCCGCTGGAGGCGGTGCACAAGCAGCCGCCGCCGCCGCGGACCACGCTCGCTTTCGAGTACCGCATCCGGCGCCCCGACGGCGAGATACGCCATCTGCAGTCGCGTCGCGCCTGCCTGTACGACACGGCCGGCCGGCCGCAGCGCGTGTTCGGCGCCGTGCTCGACATCACCGAAACGCGCACGGCATCGGCCGCGTTGTCGGCAGCGCAGGCCCGTCTGAGCCTCGCGGCGGAGGTCGGCGGCATCGCTTCGTGGGAACGCAACCTCGAGACCGGCGAAGCACGCTGGGATCCGCTGCTGTTCCGCTTCTACGGCCTCGAGCCGACGCGTCCCGCGTTGTCGTTTGCCGAGGTCACGGAGTTCGTCCACCCCGACGACCGCGCACGCTTCACGCAGGACTGGCAGCGCATGGTCGCGCTGCCCGGCACGGTCGAATGGGAAGCGCGGGTGGTGCGGCCCGACGCCAGCGTTGCACACCTGATCACCCGCGCGCGGGCCGAGCGGCGCCCGGATGGAAGGCCGGTGCGCGTGGTCGGCGCCACCCTCGACGTCACCAGCCTGCGCCGCACGGCGCAGCGCCTGCAGGAGGCGCTCGAGCGCCTGCGCCTTGCCGGCGAAGCGAGCGGGATCGGTACCTGGGAACGCGACCTCAACACCGACGTCGCGGTCTGGGATACCACCATGTACCGACTGTACGGTCTCGGCGAGGAGGCGCGTGCGCCTTCACGCGCGCAGGCGGTCGCGCTGGTCCACGCCGACGACCGCGAGCGCGTCGTCCGGGCATGGCAGGAGATCCAGGAGAGCGACCAGTCGGTCGAGTTCGGCTTCCGCGTGGTCCAGCCCGACGGGTCGATCCGCCACCTCACCGCGCGCGGCCGCGTCGAACGGCATCCGGACGGGCGTCCGTGGCGCGTGCTCGGCGCGACGATCGACGTCACCGAGGCGCGCCGCACGTCCGAGGAGCTGCGCGCCGCGCTGGCGCACCTGCGGCTGGTCGGCGAGACCGCCCGCATCGGCACCTGGGAACGCGACCTGGTGACCTACGAGGCGCGCTGGGATGCGGTGATGTTCCGCCTGTACGGCCTCGAACCCGGCGACACGCCGCCGACCCGGCGCCGCATCCTCGAGATGGTGCATCCCGACGACCGCGAGCGCCTGGGCGCCGACTGGGCGCACATGCTCGACGTCGATCACACGGTCGAGGTCGAGTACCGCGTGATCCGGCCCGACGGCAGCCTCGTGCACCTGCAGTCGCGCCGTCGCGTGGAGCGCGACGCCGACGGCCGCCCACGGCGCGCGCTCGGCGCCACCATCGACATCACCGCGAACCGCCTCGCCGAGCGCCAGCTGCGCGAGCTGGACGACTGGCTGCGCCTCGCGGGGTCGACCACGGGCATCGGTTTCTTCCTGCACCCCTCCGACGGCAGCGCGCACTTCAACGATGCGCAGATGCGGCGCATCTTCGGGTTCGTCGGCGAGAGCGGCGACCGCGGCGAAAACGAATACCTCGAGCGCGTCGTGCCGGAGGACCGGCACCTGGTCGCGCAGGCGCGCGAGCGTGCGCTCCATACCGATGCGCCGGTCGAGACCGAGTACCGCATCCGCCTGCCCGACGGCAGCGTACGCGTCGTGCTCACCCGCCGCTCCATGCAGCGCGACCAGAACGGCCGCCCGCTGCACGTTGCCGGCATCGCGCTCGATGTCACCGAATCACGGCTCGCCGCGCGCGCCCTGCGCGCCGCCAACGAACGCCTGCAACTGGCGACCACCACCGCCGGCATCGGGATCTGGGAACGCGACCTGGTGAGCGGACAGATGCAGTGGGACGAGCGCCAGCGCGCGATCTACGGCGTCGACGCAGCGTGGCGCCCCGACTTCGAGCGCTGGCTGGAGCTCGTGCATCCGGCCGACCGCGACCGCCTGCGGCAGACGTTCGTCGCCCCTGCCCGGGGCGGCAGCATCGAATATCGCGCGGTACGGCGCGACGGCGAAGTGCGCACGCTGGTCGGCAATTTCACGCGCGAGACCGACGCGAACGGAGCGTCCCTGCGGCTGCTCGGCACCAACCTCGACGTCACGGAGGTGCGCGCCGCGCAGCGCGAGCGCGATGCGCTGGTCGAGCGCATGCAGGTCATCTCGGAGACGGTCGGCGTCGGGGTCTGGGACTGGGACCCGGACTCGAATACGTCGGTCTGGAACGACCGCATGTACGAGCTGTTCGGCCATACGCACGACTCGTTCGCGTCGCGCACCTGGCTCGACATGCTGCACCCCGACGATGTTCCAGGCGCCGAGTCGGCGATGCAGGCGGCGCTCGGCGAGCGCGCCAGCTTCGACATCGAGTTCCGCGTCGTCTGGCCCGACGGCAGCGTGCACTGGATCGCCTCGCGCGGCCGCGCGGAGCGCGACGCGCTCGGACGCACCGTGCGGGTGCTGGGCGTGAACATGGACATCACGGAGCGGCGGCGCAGCGAGCGGGCAGCGCGCGACCTGCTCGAGCGGATGCAGCTCACCACCAAGGCGACCGGCATCGGGCTGTGGGAATACAACCTCACGGAGCGCGCGCTGCACTGGGACGAGCAGCTGTACCGGCTGGTCGGACGCGCACCCGACGACCTGCCCGACCTGCTGCGCGACTGGACGAGCGTGCTGCATCCGGACGACGTCGAGCAGCTGGCGCGCGAGCAGCGCCGCTCGCTGCGCGACCGTCGCGCGCTCGACATCGAAGTAAGGGTGGTGCTGCCCGACGGGTCGTTGCGCTACCTCACCCTGCGCGGCCAGCTGCGTTTCGACGCCGACGGGCACCCGATCACCCAGTTCGGCGTCGCCTTCGACGTCACCGAGCACAAGCTCACCGAGACGGCCCTGCGCGCGAAGGAAATGGCCGAGCGCGCAAGCCAGGCCAAGACCGAGTTTCTTTCTCGCATGAGCCACGAACTGCGCACGCCGCTGCACGCGATCCTCGGCTTCACCCAGATCCTCGAGATCGACCAGGCGTATCCGCTCGCGCCCTTGCAGCGCGACCACGTGCAGCACATCAAGCAGGCCGGCTGGCACCTGGTCGAGCTGATCGACGAGATCCTCGACCTGTCGCGCATCGAAGCCGGCAAGGCACGCCTGTCGATGGCGCGCGTGCCGCTGGGCGAGGTGATCGACGATTGTCTCGCGCTGGTGGGCACCGACGCCGCCAAGCGCGGCATCGAAACGGCGGTGATGCGCCAGGCCGACGCGCCCGAGTCGGTATGGGCCGATCCGCTGCGGGTCAAGCAGGTGCTGCTGAACCTGCTTTCCAATGCGATCAAGTACAACCGCGATCACGGCTCGGTGCGCGTCACCGTCGGCGCCGATGCCGAGGGCAATGCGCTGATCGCCGTACGCGATACGGGGCTGGGCCTCTCGGCCAAGCAGATCGACCAGTTGTTCCAGCCGTTCAATCGCCTCGGCCTCGAGTCGGCGCCGATACAAGGCACCGGCATCGGCCTGGCGCTTTCGCTGCGGCTCACCGAGCAGATGGGCGGGCGGCTGGAAGTGTCGAGCGAACCCGGCGTCGGCACCGAGTTCCGCGTCACGCTGCCGGTCGCTACCGCTCAGATCGCGCGCGTCCAGGAAGGCGCGGCGCCTCTGAGCTCCCTCGACCAGGACGTGGGCGGGCGGCGCGAAGACGTGCGCGGAAGCCTGCTCTACGTCGAGGACAACCCGAAAAACGTCGAGGTGGTCGAACAGATGCTCGCGCTGCGCCCGCAGGTGCGGCTCTTCACCGCGCCGGACGGCGCCACCGCGCGGGTGCTGGCGGCTGCGTGCCAGCCCGACCTGATCCTGCTCGACATGCGGTTGCCCGATACGGACGGCCTTACCCTGTTCCGCGAACTGCGCGCCCAGCCCGAGACGAGGGAAATTCCGTGCGCTGGCGTGTCGGCCGATGCGCTGCCATCGAACGCCGCGCTGGCCCGCAACGCGGGGTTCGTCGAGTACTGGACCAAGCCGCTCGATGCGCGGCTGTTCCTGGGCGGAATCGATGCATTGCTCGGAGCGCGGCGGTCCTGAGCGGCGCTCGCACGCGGAGCCTCTACAATCCCCTCACACACCGCTTGCCGGTGGCAGCGCCGGTCCGGTTCCCCTCCTCCCGCAATGCGCAACGAAAAGGTCGTCACCGTCCGGCGCGAAGACTATCGGCCGCCCGAATTCCTGGTGGACCGGATCGAACTCGCATTCGATCTCGATCCGGTTTCGACGACGGTGGAGGCGCAACTCGAGGTGCGGCGCAATCCGGGCGCGGGCTCCGGGCCGCTCGTGCTCGACGGCGAGAACCTGCAGCTGCTCGGGGTCGAAGTCGACGATCGCCCCGGCGCGAACTTCGATCTTGCCGACGGCAGGCTGACCGTTCCGCTCGGGTCCGCGACCGAGCGGGCGCGCGTGCGGATCCGCAACACGATCGCGCCGGACCGCAACACCGAGCTGATGGGCCTGTTCCTGTCGCACGGCAGCCTGTTCACGCAATGCGAAGCCGAGGGTTTCCGGCGCATCACGTTCTTCGTGGATCGCCCGGACGTGATGGCGACCTACGCGGTCACACTGCGCGCCGACAAGGAAAGGTTTCCGGTCCTGCTCGCCAACGGAAACCTGGTCGGCAAGGGCGACCTGCCGCAAGGGCGCCACTTCGCGCGCTGGGAGGATCCGTTCCCGAAGCCCTCTTACCTGTTCGCCCTCGTCGCCGGCCGCTTCGAGTGCCGCGAGGAGCGCATGCGCACGCGCTCGGGACGCGACGTGCTGCTGCAGATCTGGGTCGAGCCGGGCCAGAACGACAAGACCGCCCACGCCATGGAGAGC
Source organism: Burkholderiaceae bacterium (assembly GCA_035502095.1). GTDB lineage: Bacteria > Pseudomonadota > Gammaproteobacteria > Burkholderiales > Burkholderiaceae_F > JAKANT01. The sequence goes on along the minus strand of DATJUX010000043.1, from coordinate 141,413 downwards.
CTCAAGCGCTCGATTCGCTGGGACGAGCAGCGCTTCGGCCTCGAACTGGATCTAGACCGCTTCATGATCGTCGCGTCGCACGACTTCAACATGGGCGCGATGGAGAACAAGGGCCTCAACATCTTCAACGCCAAGTACGTGCTGGCCAATCCGGCCGTGGCGACCGACGCCGACTTCGCCAACATCGAATCGATCGTCGGGCACGAGTACTTCCACAACTGGACCGGCAACCGCGTCACCTGCCGCGACTGGTTTCAGCTCAGCCTCAAGGAAGGCCTGACGGTATTCCGCGACCAGGAGTTCTCCGCCGACATGATGCTGGGCGACAGCGCCGCGCACGGCGATACGGGCGCGTGGGCGCGTTCCGTCAAGCGCATCGAGGACGTGCGGACCTTGCGCGCGGCGCAGTTTCCCGAGGACGCTGGTCCGCTCGCCCATCCCGTGCGTCCCGACTCCTACCAGGAGATCGGCAACTTCTATACCGCGACGGTGTACGAGAAGGGCGCCGAGGTCGTGCGCATGCTGCAGACGATCCTCGGCCGCGAAGGGTTCCGGCGCGGCATCGCGCTCTACTTCAAGCGCCATGACGGCCAGGCCGTCACCTGCGAGGACTTCGTCTCGGCGATGGCCGATGCGAACCCCGACCGCCTCGACCCGGCACGGCGCGCGCAGTTCGTGCGCTGGTATTCGCAGGCCGGCACGCCGCGCGTCGCGGTGGCGAGCCGCTATGACCCCACGGCGCACACCTTCGAGCTGACGCTTTCGCAGGCGTGTCCGCCTACGCCGGGTCAGCCGCAGAAGGAAAGCTTCCTCATCCCGCTGGCGCTTGGCCTGCTCTCGTCCGAAGGCACCGACCTCGCGCTGCGCTTCGAAGGCGAAGCGCAGGCGGGCGGCACGACGCGGGTGCTCGAGCTGGCGCAGACGACGCAGACGTTCCGTTTCGTCGACGTGCCGGTCGCGCCGATCCTGTCGCTGGCGCGCGATTTCTCGGCGCCGGTCATCGTCGAGTGCCGTTACGACGATCCTGAGCTCGCGTTCCTGGCCGCGCGTGACACCGATGGATTCAACCGTTGGGAAGCCGGCCAGCGCCTGGCCGTGGCGCGCTTGATCGCGGTCACCGATGCGTTCGAAACCGAGCGGCCGGCGCAGCTCGACGACGTGCTGTTCGAGGTGTTCGAACACACGCTGCTGGACCGCTCCCTTGCCCCCGCGTTCAAGGAACAGGCGCTGCAGTTGCCGGCCGAATCGTTCCTTGCCGAGCAGCGCGCGATGGTCGATCCGGAGGCTATCCGCGCCGCGCGCCAGTACGTGCGGCGCGAAATCGGGCGTCGCCTGCGCACCAGCCTGCTGGAAGCGTACGAGACGCATCAGACACCGGGTCCGTATTCGCCGGATGCCGCTTCCGCGGGCCGGCGCGGCCTGCGCAATCTCGCCTTGAGCTACCTGGTCGACAGCGGCGCGGAGGAAAGCGTCGAACTGGCGCGGCGCCAGCTGGAGCGCGCCGACAACATGACCGACGTCCAGGCGGCCTTGACCGCGATCGTCAGCAGCCCCGCCCCGTTCAAGGTGGAGATCCTCTTGCGCCTGGCGCGCGACTGGGCGCGCGAGCCGCTGCTCATGAACAAGTGGTTCAACGTGCAGGCGACCGCCGCCGGCCTCGCGGGCGAACCGCCAGTGCTGGCGCGCGTGCGCATGCTGCTGCGGCATCCCGCGTACTCGACCGCCAACCCGAACAACGTCTATGCGCTCGTGAGCGGGTTCTGCAACAACAATCCGGCCGAATTCCACCGTGCCGACGGCTCCGGCTACGTGTTCTGGCTCGAGCAGGTGCAACTGCTCGACCGGATCAATCCGACCGTCGCCGCGCGGCTCGCGCGCTCGCTCGACCGCTGGCGCAAGTTCACCCCCGACCGGCAGCGCCGCATGCGGCAGGCGCTCGCGGAGGTGGTACGGGCGCCGGGACTTTCGCGCGACGTGCGCGAGATCGTCACGAAATCGCTCGAAGCCTAGTTTCTCACCCGACCATCGCTCATGAAGAACGCCTTCTACGCCCAGTCCGGCGGCGTGACCGCCGTCATCAACGCCTCGGCCTGCGGCGTCATCGAGGCCGCGCGCGCCCACCCGGAGCGGATCGGCGCCGTCTATGCGGGGCGCAACGGCATCATCGGTGCGCTCACCGAGGACCTGATCGACACCGGCGCCGAGAGCGCCGCCAACATCGCCGCGCTGCGCACGACGCCGGCTGGCGCTTTCGGGTCGTGCCGCTTCAAGCTGAAGGGACTCGACAAGAACCGGCGCGAATACGAGCGCCTGATCGAGGTCTTCAAGGCGCACGACATCGGCTATTTCTTCTACAACGGCGGCGGCGATTCGGCCGACACCTGCTACAAGGTGTCGCAGCTGTCGGAGGCGATGGGCTATCCGATTCAGGCCATCCACGTACCCAAGACCGTCGACAACGACCTGCCGGTGACCGACAACTGTCCCGGATTCGGTTCGGTCGCGAAGTACATCGCTACCTCGACCCTCGAAGCATCCTACGACGTGCGCTCCATGAGCCGCACTTCGACCAAGGTGTTCGTGATCGAGGTGATGGGGCGCCACGCCGGCTGGATCGCGGCGGCCGGGGCGCTCGTCGCCGACCAGGACATCCCGGTGGTCACGCTGTTCCCCGAGATCGAGTTCGACCGCGAGCGCTTTCTCGCGGCGGTCAAGGCCAGGGTCGAGGAGCACGACTTCTGCACGGTCGTGGTCTCCGAAGGCTGTCACGGACCCGACGGAAAGTTCCTTGCCGAGCAGGGTTCGCGCGATGCCTTCGGCCACGCCCAACTGGGCGGCGCTGCGCCGGTCGTCGCCGGCATGGTCAAGGAAGCGCTGGGCTACAAGTTCCACTGGGCGGTGGCGGACTACCTGCAACGCGCGGCGCGCCACCTTGCGTCGAGGACCGACGTCGACCAGGCCTACGCCGTCGGCAAGGCCGCGGTCGGGTACGCACTCGCGGGCCACAATGCGGTGATGCCGACCGTGGTGCGCAAGTCGTCGCGTCCGTACGTGTGGGAGATCGGCATGGCACCGCTTGCGCAGGTCGCAAACGTGGAGAAGTTCATGCCGCGCGACTTCATCTCGAACGACGGCTACGGCATCACCGATCCGTGCCGCGAATACCTGTATCCGCTGATCGGCGGCGAGGACTATCCGCCGTACGAAAACGGCCTGCCGCGCTTCGTCACGCTGAACAACGTCGCCGTGCCGAAGAAGCTGCCCGACTTCAAGCTGGCCTGATTCGCCGACCCGCTCACCCGGCGGTGCCGCGCCGCGTGCGCAAGCGCGCGAAGGCAAACGCCACGACCAGCACGCCGGCAGCGCCGGCCGCGAGCACGCGCTGAGTGCCGAAACGTTCGACCGCGAGCGCGGCCACCGCGACACCGCTCGTCTGGCCGAGGAAAAAGCCCGCTGCGAACAGCGACACGGCAAGACCGCGCGCCTGCGGCGCCATCTGCGTTGCGTTGGTCTGCAGCGTGTTGTGAAACATGTAGAAGCCGAGGCCGGCGGCGACGCACGCCAGCGGTGCGGTCCACCACCAGGGCGACCACGCGGCGAACAGCAGGCCGAACAGGATCAGCGCACCACCGCCGCGCGCCAGGCCGCTTTCGCCGAGGCGCGGCACCAGGCGGCGCGAGGCGAGTGCGAACAGCAGGCCGCCGAGCGCGAACAGCGTGACAAGGGCGCCGGCTGCGGCGAGCGAGACGCCGGTCTGCAGGTGAAAGTGGGTGGCGAGGAATGCGAACGGCCCGTACAGGATCGCCCCTTCGAGGAACACCACGCAGAGCACGACGCGCGCCCAGGGCTCCCTCAGCACGTAACGCGCCTCACGCAACAGGCGCCCGCTGCGCGCCACGTGGGGCGCAACGACGGTCGCCAGCTCGTGCATGCGCCACAGCAACACGCCGGACAGCAGGAAGCAGGCGGTCAGCAACGCAAACGGCACGCGCCAGTTGAAGTAGTCGGAGGCGACGCCGCCCAGCCACTGGCCCGATGCCATGCCGGCGATCTGGCCGGTGAGGAAGCGCGCGAGCACCGGTTGGCGCCGCTCGTAGGCAACTGCGTCGCCGATCCAGGCCATCGACAGCGGAATAATGCCGGCGCACGTCGCACCGGCAGCGGCACGGGCGACCAGCAGCACCGTGAAGTCACTCGCGACCGCGCATGCGAACGCGGTCGCCGCCGAAGCCAGCACGGCGAGCGTGACCACGCGCCACTTGCCGTGCCGGTCTCCGAACGGTCCGTAGGCAAGCTGGAGCAGGCCGTAGGCGACCGAGAACACCGTGATCACCTGCGCCGCCCCGGCCAGGCCCACGCCGAACGTCGCGGCGAGCGCGGGTAACTGCGCGTCGGCCACGCGCATCGACATCGCGCTGCCGAACGCGGCCAGCGAAAGCGTCACGATCAGCCGCCGCTCCTGGGTCGTGGCGGCCGCGGAGTCGTCGTTCAACGCGGCATCGTCGCGGGGGCGGTCGCTCTAGGGCAGCAGCACGCTCGAGCCGGTCGTCCTGCGCCCGGCGAGATCCGTGTGCGCCTTGATCGCATCGGCCAGCGCATAGCGCTGGTCGATCTCGATCTTCAGCTTGCCGCGGCCGACGAGGTCGAACATCTCGGCGGCCGATTCCTCCAGCCGCGTGCGTGGCACGATATGGGTGGCCAGGGTCGGCCGCGTGACGAACAACGATCCCTTCGCAGCGAGAATGCCGAGATTGACGCCGGTCACCGGGCCGGATGCATTGCCGAAGCTCACCATCAGCCCGCGCGGCTGCAGGCAGTCGAGCGAACCTTCCCACGTGTCCTTGCCGACGCCGTCGTACGCCACCGGTACCTTCGCACCGCCGGTGAGCTGCTTGACGCGCTCGACGAAGTTTTCCCTGGTGTAGTCGATCGTCTCCCAGGCGCCGTGACGCTTCGCGAGCGCCGCTTTCTCGGGCGACGACACGGTGCCGATCAGCTTCACGCCGAGCACGCGCGCCCACTGGCAGGCGATCAGGCCGACGCCGCCGGCGGCGGCGTGGAACAGGATCGTCTCGTTGCCCTGCAGCCGATAGGTCTGGCGGAACAGGTATTGGACCGTCAGCCCCTTCAGCATCATGGCGGCCGCTGCTTCGAAGCCGACTTTGGCCGGCAGCCGCAGCACCGTCGCGGCCGGCATCACGCGCACGTCGGCATAGGCGCCCACTGGACTCTGCGGATACGCGACGCGATCGCCCTCCTTAAGGAACTTGACGTTGCTGCCCACCGCTTCGACCACGCCCGCGGCCTCGGAACCGATGCCGTGCGGCAGCGGGAGCGGGTACAGGCCGCTGCGATAGTAGGTATCGATGAAATTGACGCCGATGGCGTGCTGGCGGATGCGCACTTCGTCCGGGCCCGGATCGCCGACCTCGTTTTCGATCAGCTTGAGTACCTCTGGCCCGCCGTGCTCCTGTACCTGGATCACCCTTGCCTTCATCCTGTTCTCCCTGGAGTCAGAAACCGCGCGCCGGTCGATGAGCCGACCGGAGGAACCGCACAAGACAGCTGGACGATTCTAGTGGCGGCGCGCGGTGCGCTTCGTCGGCCCGCGCGCATCGTTATGCTGCGCGCCTGTCCGAGTGCCGTCGACCGGCGCAAGCCGCCACGCCCGCCATGCGAATCGCGTTTTTCCCGCCGCTCGCTTGCCTGCTTGCGTTCGGCGCCCCCGAAACATCGGTCGCCGCCTCCGTCACCGACGCACTCGCGCCGTGCCGGGTGGACGGAATTGCGCAGGAGGTCCGCTGCGGTACCGTCGAGGTCCCTGAAGATCCGCGCGCAACCGGTGGCCGCCGGATCGGGATCCAGTTCGCGGTGATCCCTGCGCTCGCCAAGAACAAGGCGCCCGATCCGCTGTTCGTCCTCGCCGGCGGTCCGGGCCAGGCGGCGACGCAGGTCGCATCGGTCGTCGTGCCGATGCTCGCGAAGGTCAACACGCGCCGCGACATCGTGTTCGTCGACCAGCGCGGCACCGGCAAGTCGAACCCGCTTTTGTGCAACCCCGACGAGAAGCGACCGCGCCTGGCCGATACCTTCGACGTGGCCGGCCAGATCGCGCGCGTCGGCGCGTGCCTGCGCACGCTCGATGCCGACCCGCGCCAGTATGCGACCTGGATCGCAGTGCGCGATCTCGACGCCGTGCGGATGCGCCTGCACGCCGCGCAGATCAACCTCTGGGGCGCGTCGTACGGCACGCGGGTCGGTCTCGAATACCTGCGCCAGTTCCCCGACCGGGTCCGCACCGCCGTGCTCGACGGCGTTGCGCCCCCGGACATGCGGCTGCCGGCAAGCTTCGCGGTCGACGGCGAGGCCGCGCTCGACCGGATGATCGCCGCCTGCGCGCGCGATGCGGCGTGTGCCGCGCGCTATCCGGACTTCGCGACGCAGACCGACGCGCTGTTCAGGCGCTTCGACACCCGACCCGTGTCGCTCCCGCTCACGGACCCGGTGACCGGGCGGGTGGAACAGCTGCCGTTCACGCGTGAATCTATGCTGGCGGCATTGCGCACCCCGCTTTACGCGCCGCAACTCGCCGTGATGCTTCCGTACGCGGTCGACCACGCGTTCCGCAACGATTTCTCCCCGCTGGCGGCGATGCTGACGGCGCTCGGATCGAACGATTCGATGCAGCTTGCCTGGGGCATGCACTTCGCGGTGATCTGCGCCGAGGACATGCCCCGCATCGATGCGTCCGACCGCGCCGCCGCGGCCGCGACCCGCTTCGGCACCGGCTTCATCGATCTCTACGAGCGTGCCTGCAAGGAGGTCCCGCACCAGGCCGCGCCGGCGGAGTTCTATGACTTGCCCACCGCGGCCGTGCCCGTCCTGCTCCTTTCCGGCGGCGCCGATCCGGCCACGCCGCCGCGCCATGCGGCAACGGTGGCCAAGGCGCTGCCGAACAGTCGCCACCTGATCGCCCCGAATCTCGGCCACGGCATCAGTGCGCAGGGATGCGCGCCCGAACTGATCGCGCGTTTCGTGCGCCAGGCCTCGTTCGACGGCATCGACGGCGCGTGCCTGGAACGCCTGCCGGCGCCGCCGTTCTTCCGCCCGCCCACCGGGGATTCCGAGTGATCGAGGTCGCGGGACTGGCGAAGAGCTTCATCGCCCGGCGCGGCGGAACGCGCAGCGTGGTCAACGCGGTGATCGACGTCTCGTTCCGTGCGCAGGACGGGCGCATCACCGCCCTGCTCGGCCCGAACGGCGCCGGCAAGACGACGACGCTGCGCGTGCTGGCGACCTTGATGCGCGCCGATCGCGGCACGGCCGCCGTCGGCGGTTTCGACGTCGCGGGCGATCCGGTGGCGGTGCGGGCGCAGCTGGGCGTTCTCTCCGATGCGCGCGGGCTCTACACGCGCCTCACCGCGCGCGAGAACGTCACCTACTATGCCGACCTGCGGCGCGTCCCGCGCGGCGAATGCGCCGAGCGCCTCGCGATGCTGGCCGACCTGCTCGACATGGGCGAACTGCTCGATCGGCGCACCGACGGATTCTCAAGCGGCGAGCGCATGAAGGTCGCGCTTGCGCGTGCCCTGATCCACGACCCGCGCCACCTGATCCTGGACGAGCCGACCAACGGCCTCGATGTCACCTCGACGCGCGCGTTGCGCCGGCTGCTGCGGCACCTGCGCGACCGGGGCAAGTGCCTGCTCTTTTCCACCCACATCATGCAGGAGGTCGAACAGCTGTGCGACGAGATCGTGATCGTCGCGCACGGCAGGACGATCGCCCACGGAAGCGCCGCCGACCTGTGCCGCGCGGCGGGCGCGCAAGACCTCGAGGACGCGTTCGTGCGGCTGGCGCTCGGCGCGGGCGGGCGCGAACCGGCAGCCGCGGCACCCGCGCAGGAGCACGCGTGACGATCTCCTGGACGATCTTCCGCAAGGAGCTGACCGACGCCGTGCGCGACCGGCGCACGTGGACGATCGCGCTGGTCATCTCGCTGCTGTCGGGCCCGGTCGTCTTCCTGCTGCTTTCGAACTTCGTGAGCGGCATCGAGGAGAAGGTGGCGAAGCGCGAAGTCGTGATCGACCATCCCGAATACGCGCCGACGCTCGTCAATTTCCTGCAGCGTGCCGGCGCGACCATCGTCCCCGCACCGGCGGGCTATCGCGAGCAGCTGCGCAGCGGCAGCTTGGGCAACGCCGTGCTGGTTCCGCCGGCGGACTTCGAACGCAAGCTCGAGCGCGGCGAGCAGGTCGAGGTGCAAGCGGTCTTCGACGACAGCCACGAGAAGGCGCAGGCGGTCGTCAGGTCCAGCATCCGCCTGCTGGCCGGATTCAATCGCGAGGTCGGCGTGCAGCGCCTGTACGCGCGCGGCGTGAGCCCGGGGGTGCTGGCACCCCTGGAGGTGCGTGAGGTCAGTCTCGCACCGAACCAGGCGCGTGGTGCGCAGCTCCTCTTCGTGGTGCCCTGGGCAGCCTTGATGGTGGCGGTGTTCGGCGCGCTTTCGGTGGCGATCGACGTCACGGCGGGCGAACGCGAGCGCGGCTCGCTCGAACCGCTGCTCGGCAATCCGCTGTCGACCGGCGCGCTGGTACTCGGCAAATGGGGCGTCGTGATGACCTATTCGCTCGCGATCGTGGTGCTCACCATGGCGGGCTTCATGGTCTCGATGCGCCTGATCACCAACGAGACCATGGCGGCGCTGATGCAGCTCGAGTGGCGCGAAGTCGCGATCTTCGTCGCCCTGCTGCTTCCGTTCGCGGCGCTCATGGCGGCGGTCAACATGCTCGCGGCGACGTTCGGCCGCACGTACAAGGAGGCACAGACCTATGTCAGCTACATCGCGATGGGCGTGCAGTTCTCGGCCATCGTGCCGGTCTTCCTGACAGTGCGCGATGCGCCCTGGCAATGGTTCGTACCGGCGGTCTCCCAACTCACGGTACTCATGCGTGCGCTGCGCGGCGATCCGATCGGGCCGATGGATCTGCTCATCCCCGGTGCGGTCTGCGTCGGCGCGGCCGCGTTCTGCCTCGCGCTGCAGGCACGGCTTCTCGAGCGGGAGACGATCGTCTTTGCGCGTTCGTAGCGGCATCCGGCGATGCCGCCGCTTTAGCTGCAAAAAAGGGGGTTCCTCGACCGAACGGACGGTGATCGCGAGGTGTCAGGGCGCGCCGCCCGATGCAATAATCGCGCCTGCATGGCTGCCACGACGCTCATGTCCCTGCCCACGGAACCGTCTGCGCTGCTCGCCGCGGCGCCGCGCATGGTGGGGCGGTTCTCGATCCGCGCCGAAATCGGCCGCGGATCGAACGGAGTCGTCTACTCCGCCTTCGATCCGGTCCTCAGCCGCGAAGTGGCGATCAAGGCGATCCCGCTCACGCACGACAGCAAGTGGAGCGAGCGCATCGAGGCCAACTTCCTCAACGAGGCCAAGGCGGCCGCAGGGCTGAACCACCCGCACATCGTCACCGTGTTCGACGCGGGCAAGACGGAATCACTCGCCTACCTGGCGATGGAGCGCCTGTACGGCCGCGATCTGCACGAGGTCATCGTCGCGGGCCAGCACTTCAGTCCGCGCCAGGTCGGATCGCTGCTGACCCGGGTCGCGGATGCGGTGCACTACGCGCACAAGCGCGGGCTGGTCCACCGCGACATCAAGCCGAGCAACATCTTCATCCTGCGCGACGGCAAGCCCAAGGTGCTCGACTTCGGCGTCGCGCTCGCCAACCTGAGCGAAGCGGGCAGCACCGAGCGGCGCCAGCTCATCGGCACGCCCAACTACATGTCGCCGGAACAGGCGCTCGGCCGCAAGCTCGATGCGCGCAGCGACGTGTTCTCGATCGGCACCATTCTTTACGAGCTGCTCTCCGGGCGTCGGGCCTTCGATGGCAGCACCATCGACGAGACGCTGGCGCAGGTGATCTCCGACCAGCCTGCACCGATCGATGCGCTGAAGACCAACATTCCGCAGCGCCTGATCGACATCTGCAACAAGGCGCTCGAAAAAGACATCGAGAAGCGCTACCAGAGCGCTGGCGACCTGCGCAACGACCTCGCCGCATTCGCCGGACAGCCGTCCACCAATGCCGCCAACCAGTCGACCTATGGCCTCGGCGGACCACGCGCCATGGTCGCGCGCATGGGTGCCCTGCTGTGGCGCCGCGCGACGCCGCGTGCCGTCGCGATCGCCGGGGTCGCGGCATTGCTCATCGTCGGCGCGCTCGCGGTCACCGAGACCATGCAGACGCCCCGCGTCGAGGTTGCCGTGCCGCCACCGCCGCCTCCGGCACCGCTGCCGATCGTCACAGCTCCGGAGCCAGCCCCGATTGCCACGGTCGAGACACGCAGCCTCCCGGTCGAGCCTCCCAAGCCTGCGCGCAAACCCGCGCGTCCTGCGCGGACCGAAACGTCGAGCGCGCAGGCGCTCGCCACGACGGAAGGATTCGTCGCGCTCGCGGTGGCGCCGTGGGGCGAGGTGTTCGTCGACGGCGCGACGCGCGGCGTGTCGCCTCCGCTCAATCGCTTGACGTTGCCTTCGGGCGCGCATGACATCGAGGTCCGCAACGGCTCTGCCCCCGCTTTCTCGGCCCGCGTCGAAGTCAAAGCGGGCCAGACAGTCACGTTGCAACACCGTTTTTGATGGATCGACCCGGCGTCGCCGGGCGCAGACTGCGGACATTCGGTCGACTGGCACGGCAATCGCCGTTGTTCTACCCTCGCGCCTTCGCACGGCCCCGTACCCGATGAACGACGCGCTTTCCCCGAACTTGCGGCTGATCGGCCGCTACGCGGTGTTGCGCGAACTGCGCCGCGATCGTTCCAGCGTGACCTATATCGGCATGGACCCGGTCATGCATCGCGAGGTCGTGCTCAAAGCGGTGCAGCTGCCGGCCCCGGCGACGATTCCCGACAGCAACGAATCGCAGATCGCCCCGCTGGAGGCGGCGTTCGTGCGGCAGGCGCAGGCAGCGGGCAGGCTGCATCACCCGCACATCGTGACGGTGTTCGATGCGGGCCGCGTCCACAACGTGGCCTATCTCGCCATCGAGCGTGTCGCCGGCCGTTCGCTCGCGGAACTGCTCGCCGGAGGATGGCGGCCGGAACACGCCGTGTGCGCGAGCATCGCGGCCCGCGTGGCCGATGCAATCGAGCACGCGCACGTGAACGGGCTGGCGCACGGCCATCTCGGACCGCAACACGTGTTGCTGCAGGCCGACGGCGCGCCCAAGGTGGAAGGCTTCGGCGGCTGGATCGACAGCGGCGCGGCGGGCGAAGACGCGCTGGTGCGGACCGAGAAGCTGTTGCCCTACTTCCAGAACGAACTCACGGAAGAGGCGCGTCACCGCGACGTGCGCGCCGTCGCGGCGCTGCTGCACATGATGCTGACTGGCAAGGCGCCGCAGTTCGACAGCGACGGCAGGACGCCGGTCTCCGTGCTCAAGCTGCGTCCCGATACCGCACCCGAGCTCGCGCAAGCCGTCGACGACACCCTCGCTCCCGACACCCCGAAGGGTCATCGCACGGCCGCCGACCTGCGCGACGCATTGACCGCGTTTCTGTGGAACGAACGCAAGGGACACTTGCCGCCGGGAACCATCGGGATCCCGCTCGCACCGCCGCCGGTGCAGCCCCCGGCGCCCGATCCGGAGGCGACGCAGTTCGCCCCGCCGCGCCCGGCCACCGTCGCGGCACCGAAGCCTGCGACGCGGCAGGTGATCCAGCCCGAGCCACCGCCGACGCGCGCGGAGCCCGTTGCTGAAAGCCAAGCCCCGACGCTTGCCGCCCCGGTCGCGCGCGCGCCCGAACCGTCGCTCGCGTTTGCGACCAGCGAATTCGGCCAGCTTGCATGGACCCGCGGCGTCGAGTGGGTGCGCGGCCACCGCACGGCCGTCGCCGCCGTGGGCGGCTTGATCGCGTTCGGCGTGATCCTCGGTGTCCTGCTGGCGCAGTTTGCCGGCCGGCCAGGCGCGGCGAACATCGCCGCTGCGATCCCGAACCCGAGCGCGACCGGGCCGGCCGTTGCCGCAGCACCCGGCGGGACGGAGGGCGTGATCGCGTTCGACATCACGCCCTGGGGCGAAGTCCTGGTCGACAACAAGCCTGCGGGAGTCGCTCCGCCGCTGACGGAGCTGAAGCTGCCGGCCGGGCGGCACACCATCGAGATCCGCCATGGCGAACTGCCGGCCGTCGCCGCCACGGTCGAGATCGATCCCGCCAAGCCCCTGCGGATCCGCCATCACTTCCAATGAGGGTGCCGCCGCGGCTGTCGCTCTGCGCTGTCGCCCTGTCCGGCCTGGCGGCGTGCGTGACCCCACCGCCGCCGCCCCCGCCGCCGACGCAGAGCATCGTCGCGCTCTACCAGAGACCGGCGGAACGCAGCCTGATCGACGGCATGCGGTATTACGAGGAAGGTTCGTTCGAGCGCGCCGAAACCGCCGTGCGTTCGGCGCTTGCGCAGGGCCTGCGCGATCCGCGCGACGCGGCGACGGCGCACAAATACCTCGCGTTTCTCGCGTGCGCGTTCAATCGCCTGGCCGAATGCGAGCAGCAGTTTCGCGAAGCGTTTGCCGCCGACGGCGGCTTTGCCCTCTCTGACGTCGAAATCGGACACCCGGTCTGGGGCCCGATCTATCGCAAGGTGGTGGCGGCGCGGCAGGCTGCGCAGCCTCAGGCCGCGGACGCGAAGAAGCCGTAACGTCGACTCACTCCGCGATTCGTCGTCGCTGCGGCGTCCGCAACGACGCGACGCGTCAGAAGCCGATGCGCGCCTTGCGGGCGATGCGCTCCTCGGAGACGTCGTCGGCGAGCACTTCGTGGCGGCCCGCGAGCTTCGCGTTGCCGAATGCCGTGAGCAGGACGCGGCGCATTTCACGCGGCTTGAGTCTTGCGACACGATCGAGCGCGTCGGCGTCGAGTTCGCTCGGGAAGAGCCGGCCCCAGCTGTGCTCGTCGCGCAGCTCGCGGTAGATGCAGGCGGCGATGTGGCGCGAACCGTCGGCATCGGGCGGCTCGATCGTATAGACGTTCATCCGGTTCAGGATCGGCTCGGGAATCGAGCGCGCATCGTTGGCGGTGGCGATCCAGACGACGTCCGAGGCATCGATCGCAACCTCGGCGAATTCATCGACGAACTCGCTCGCCGTATCGCGTTCGAGCAGCGTGTAGAGGCTGCCCAGCGGATCGTATTGCTGGTCGCCGCCGGCCTTGTCGATTTCGTCGACCACGATCACCGGATTGGCGTAGTCGCCGTGCACCAGCGCATCGAAGACCTTGCCCGGCTTGGCGTTCTTCCACTGCGCCGATGCGCCGGACAGGATCCAGCCCGCCGTCAGCGAACTCATGCCGATGAAGTTGTAGCCGGTGCCCAGCAGCGTCGAGAGCCGGCGCGCGAAATGCGTCTTGCCGATGCCGGGGTCGCCGAGGAGCAGCATCGGTTCGAGGTCGAGCGAATCGTCGCCCGCGAGACAAAGCGCCAGCTGGCGCCGGATGTCCTCGAGCGGTTCGGCGAAATTGGGAAGATCGTTGATCAGCCCATCGATGTCGGGCAGCGCCGACGGCTTGATCGTGAAGCGCTGCCCGCCGGTCCTGATCATCTTGACGTAGGTGGCCTTGAGCGCCTCGTTGGCGCTGGCACCGAGTTCCTGCAGTTCCGCGAGCGCCTCCTCGACCGCGGGGACGCGATAGACGTCCTTGAAGCCCGCGATCGAGATCGCCGGTTTGGTCGTGGCGGGGACCATCGCCGATGCACTCATCACAAACCTCCGTCGATGTGAAAGGCACCTGACTGCAGCAAGCTAACCAGTGCTGGGTTGCATGATGACTAGCAAAGGTTCTGCCAACATCGTGCGAAAAGCGTCGAAAAAACGCAACGCAGCACTCTCACCCCAGGAGTGCCAAGTCAATCCGGCCGCCTGGCAGCGCGGGGCGAATCCAAAACCAGCCTTGCGTACGCACTGCTGCGGCGCGCACACGCACCCCGGAGGGTCATCCTTTCCCTTTGAGGACGCGCGCGCGCACAAGTGCCGCGGCAAGCAGCCCGACAGCGAGCGCCGCGGCCGCGGCGTGCGCCGCCACCGCGACTACCGCTCCATCGTTGGCGGCGATGGCCGTGCCCAGGAGCGGCGTCGCCACCAGCAGGGGCACCAGTGCGCGGTTGCGCTCGCGCACGACGGCCAGCGCGACGCTCAGTGCGATCAGCGCGAGCGCAATGCCGCCCAGCCGGTGGATCGCCTGCAGCGGCTGGCCGCCCGCGGTGTTGCGCAGCAGATCGATCGCCGACCCCGCCTGCGGCGGGTCGAACAGCCGCGCGGCGCCGGGGAGCCAGACGATGTCGCAGGCAACCGCGCATGCGGCGCCGGCGCTGCGCACGCTGATCAGCGCGCCGGTGGCGGCCTGCAACACGAAAAGAACCACGACCGCCACGACCGCACGACTCACAGCCGCCGAACCACCGTACGACGCCTCGCCGTTGGCGAGCAGCGAAACGGCCGTGGCGACCATCGCCATGCCTCCGAGCAGCCGCACGAGCGTTGCGAGCGGAAGGGTCGAGGCGAGCGTGGCGCTCGCGGCGAACAGGCACGCGACAACGGGTCCGACAGGACCGCCGCGGCGGTCTCCTCCGGGCCGTAGCGCGCGGGCCACGGCTGGCAGCCGAGCCATCGGCGGCCAACCGCACATAGCTGCTGGCACCGACCAACCCGAGCGCCAGTGCGAGCAGGGAGGCAGCCAGGACGCGTTTCACGCCGCACCCAGGGAACGCACGGACGAGCGTGGCGGTGTCATCGTGAGCGAAACGCGCGGGAACCCGGGCGCGAAGGCGGAGTGCTCGCTTCGCTCGCAACGACAACGCCGATCGACGCAATCCGCTACAAACGCCGCACGATTGCCTGGGTCAGGTCGCCGGTGGTGGCCTTGCCGCCGAGATCCGCGGTGCGCACGCCGTCTTCGCGCAGCGTCGCATCGATCGCACCGCGCAGACGGCGCGCATCATCGAAGCGGCCGACGTGATCGAGCATCATCGCCGCGGCCAGCAGCAGCGCGAGCGGATTGGCGATGCCCCTGCCTGCGATGTCCGGGGCGGAGCCGTGCACCGCCTCGAAGATCGCTGCGCCTTCGCCGATGTTCGCGCCCGGCGCCATGCCCAGGCCGCCGACCAGTCCGGCGATCTCGTCCGAGAGGATGTCGCCGAACAGGTTGGTGGTGACGATGACGTCGAATTGCCAGGGCTTGAGCACGAGTTGCATGGCGCACGCATCGACGATGCGCTCGTCGGCTGCGACCCTGCCCTCGTAGGTCTTCGCCACCTGCTGCGCCGTTTCGAGAAACACACCGGTCAAAGCCTTCAACACGTTCGCCTTGTGCACGATGGTCACCTTCTTGCGGCCGTTCTTCATCGCATAGTCGAAGGCGAACTCGGCGATGCGGCGGCACCCGGCGCGCGTGTTGACGCCCGATCCGATGGCGACCGCGTGCGGATCGCCGTCGATCGGTATGTAGTGCTCGAAGCCGACGTAGAGCCCTTCGAGGTTCTCCCGCACCAACACCAAGTCGATGTCTTCGTAGCGCCCGCCCGGGATCAGCGTGCGTGCCGGACGCAGGTTCGCGTACAGCTTGAACTCCTCGCGCAAGCGCACGTTGACGGAGCGGAAGCCGCCGCCCACTGGTGTCGTGAGTGGCCCCTTCAGGGCGAGCCGCGTGCGGCGGATGCTGTCGAGCAGGGCCGCCGGCAACGGGTCGCCGCTCTTCGCCGCGGCGGCCATCCCGCCCTCCTGAACATCCCATGCGAAGGGCTTGCCGAGCGCATCGAGGATCTCGACTACCGCAGCCGAAATCTCCGGTCCGATGCCGTCGCCCGGCACCAGGGTGGCAGGAATTGGATTCGCCAGCGTCATGAGCGCTCCCGTCGGATACGCCGCCACGATACCGAAGCCGTGTCGCGACACGGCCGGGGCGCAGGCGCGCGTTTCACGAGGTAGAGATCAAAGACGTGGACGCGGATTTACGCGGATCTGCGCGGTCCAACGAAGGATTTCAAAATCCGCGTCGTTTGATCCGCGTGAATCGCGTCAGAGTCTTTCTTGCCTACCGCTGGGCAGGCGCGCCCGGTGCGATCACGTTTGGCGTGATGGCGCTCGGCGGTAACGCGCTCGGAGTGATCGAACTCTCCGCCCGGCAGCTTTGCACGATGTTGGGCGGCACCGCCGTCCCGGCGGCGGTGGCCGTGATCACGCACTGCATGCTCGGGCAGGCGCACGCGTAGATCGAGATCTGCTCGCGTCCCGCGGCGAGCACGGTCGGCCGCGAGCAGGTGCACTCATCGGCGTTCAGTTGCGCCGGGAGCTGGGCGCTGGCTTGCGAGCGCGGCCAAAGAAGCAAGCCTGCGGCGCCCAGCGCAAAACCCGCGAGCACGCATCCGACGATCACGCGTTTCATGTCTGCCTCCGTCCGGGAAGCGCGCGGAGCCCCCGTCTCGTCCGGCGCCGTGCGGCCAGACTACGCGAAGCGCAATACGGTGGCGCAAGCATGCCGAGAGGATCGGTCATCGTGAGCACGCCATCAAAGGTGGATCGGCTTCGGGCGCGCCGAGCGTACCCAGCGGATGCAGACGCAGGGATCGGCCGAAGCACGCGGTGATAGACTCGCCGCCCCGCTGCAGCCCCTCCCGCAATTCCTCCTTCGGACTCAGGCACCATGGCCGGCCACTCGAAATGGGCCAACATCCAGCATCGCAAGAACCGCCAGGACGCCAAGCGCGGCTCGCTGTGGACCAAGATCATTCGCGAAGTCACGGTCGCCGCGCGTGACGGCGGTGATCCCGCCATGAACGCGCGCCTGCGCCTGGCACTCGACAAGGCGAGCGCGGCCAACATGCCGAAGGACACCGTCACCAGGGCGATCGCGCGCGGCAGCGGCAAGCTCGAAGGCGCGCACTACGAAGAGATCCGCTACGAGGGTTACGGCATCGGCGGCGCCGCGCTGATGATCGATTGCATGACGGACAACCGTACCCGCACGGTGGCCGAAGTGCGCCACGCGCTCGCGAAGAACGGCGGCAACCTCGGCACCGACGGATCGGTCGCGTTCAACTTCAAGCACTGCGGGCAGTTCATCTTCGCGCCCGGCACCTCCGAGGACAGGGTCATGGAGGCGGCGCTCGAAGCGGGCGCCGACGACGTCTCTACCAACGAAGACGGATCGATCGAGGTGATCTCGGCACCGGGCGACTTCGGCGCCGTGCGCGCCGCGCTCGAAAAAGCCGGACTCAAGCCGGAAGTGGCCGAGGTGACGATGAAGCCGCTCGCCGAGACGGTGCTCGCCGGCGAGGATGCGGTCCGCATGCAGAAGCTGCTCGACGCGCTCGAGGATCTCGACGACGTGCAGCAGGTCTACACGACCGCCGACCTCAGCTCATGAGGGCGCTCGTCATCGGCGGCGGCGGGCGCGAGCACGCGCTCGCCTGGAAGCTCGCCCAATCGCCGCGCCTGTCGCGCATCTTCGTCGCCCCCGGCAACGGTGGGACGGCGCGCGATCGACGCTTGGAAAACGTCCGGTTCACCGATCCGGAACAGCTGGCCGCCTTCGCCGCGCGCGAAGCGATCGACCTGACCGTGGTCGGGCCGGAAGCGCCGCTCGCGGCGGGCGTCGTCGACGTGTTCCAGACGCACAACCTGCGCATCTTCGGTCCGACCCGCGCCGCGGCGCAGCTCGAAAGCTCGAAGGATTTCGCCAAGTCGTTCATGCGACGGCATGGCATTCCCACCGCGGGTTACCAGACCTTCACCCGGGTGGCCGACGCCCGCGCATATCTCGACCGCAAGGATGCGCCGATCGTCGTCAAGGCCGACGGACTGGCCGCCGGCAAGGGCGTGGTGGTCGCGCAGACCCGGGCCGAAGCCAAGCAGGCCGTCGAAGCGATGCTGCTCGACAACCGGCTGGGCGGCGCCGGTGCGCGCGTCGTGATCGAGGACTTCCTTGCCGGCGAAGAAGCGAGCTTCATCGTGATGAGCGACGGGCGCAACGTGCTCGCCCTTGCCACCAGCCAGGATCACAAGCGGTTGCGCGACGGCGATGCCGGTCCGAACACCGGCGGCATGGGCGCATATTCGCCCGCCCCCGTCGTGACGCCGCAGCTGCATGCCAAGGTGATGCGCGAGATCATCCTGCCCGCCGTCAACGGCATGGCGAGCGATGGCGTGCCGTATGTCGGGTTCCTGTACGCCGGCCTGATGATCGGGGCCGGCGCCGGGTCGGGCACGCTGCCGTCCGTACACACGCTCGAGTTCAACTGCCGGCTCGGTGATCCGGAGACGCAGCCCATCATGATGCGGCTGAAGACCGATCTCGCCGAGCTGCTCGACCACGCGTTGCAGGGCCGCCTCGACCAGATCGAAGCGGAGTGGGACCGACGTACTGCCCTGGGCGTCGTGCTCGCCGCGCACGGTTACCCGGAGGCACCGCGCAGCGGCGACGAGATCACCGCGCTCGCGGCCGACACGAGCGAGTGCATGACCTTCCACGCCGGCAGCAGCCTCGAAGGCGGCCGCCTGCTCACGACCGGAGGCCGGGTGCTGTGCGTGACCGCACTCGGCGACGGCGTGCGCACGGCGCAGAAGCGGGCCTACGACGCGATTGCGCAGACGCACTTCGACGGCATGCAGTACCGGCACGACATCGGTCACCACGCGCTGAAGCCGCGCGGCTGAACCAGCGACCGCGTGCCGCCCGCGGTACGACCGGCTGCAGCGGTGCGGGATAATCGATGCGGTCAGGCAGGCCCGCGGGGAACACAGGTCGCGCCCGAAACCGCGGGCAACGCATCCGAACCACCCGAAATCCGACGTCTACCCATGGCCGCCGCTCCGCCGTATTCCGCCGATCAGCACATCGCGCTGAAACGCGTCACCGCAATCGCCGCATCGCCCGACGGGCGCTGGCTGGCGGTCGCCGTGCAGCGCCTCGACCTGGAAGGCGCCAAATACGTCTCCGATCTCTGGCGCGTGCCGACCGATGGCGGGGCGGCGGTCCAGCTGACGCGCGGCGACTCGCGCGAGACCGCGCCGTGCTTCCGGCGCGACGGCGCGCTGGGCTTTCTTTCGAACCGGCGGCCGAACGAGCTGAAGCCCGACGAGGAGGCCGAAAAACGGATGCAGGTGTGGCTCCTGCCGGCCGAGGGTGGCGAGCCGCACCAACTCACCGACGAGCCGCTCGGTGTCGACGCCTTCGCGTTCGCGGCGCGCGCCGATCGCCTGGTCATGCTTGCGCCGGTCCTGCCGCAGGTGCCGTTCGAGAAACAACGGGAGACGGCCACCCGGCAGGCGAAAGAAGGGCCGAGCGCGCGCCACTTCGTCCGCCAGCCGGTGCGCCACTGGGATCACTGGCTGCACCAGAACCCGGATCGCGCGAGTGTCCACGTGCTCGTGTGCAACGAGAACGGCCGCGACCGGGTCGATCTGACGCCGCAGGCCACGAACGAATTCGCGATCGAGCCCGAGCTCGCGGTGAGCGACGACGGCCGCCATGCGGCCGTGACGCGCAGGACCATCGGCAAGGATCGCGTGCACGACATCTCGATCCTGCTCTTCGAGCTGGCGGCCTCGACCAGCAAGGTGCTGGCGCATGCGGATGCCACCGCGTTCGGCACGTTGCGCTTCTCGCACGATGGCAGGACGCTCGCCGCCGTACGCGAACTGCGCTCCGCGAAGGGCGTGCGTTCGATGCTGTCGGTGCTCGACGTCGCCAACGGCGCGATGAAGGACGTCGCCACGGCGTGGGACCGCTGGGCGGCGCCCGAGGCGTGGAGCGCCGACGGCAGGCGATTGTTCGTCACCGCGGATGATCATGGCGATGTCCCGATCTTCATGATCGAACTGGCGACGCACACGGTCGAACGCGTGACCAGCACGGCGAGCGCCGGTACGCATGCGCAGCTCGCACTGCTTGCCGACGGACGCCTCGCGTGCGTGCGCTCGAGCCTGCTCGATGCGCCCGAGTGCTACGTGATCGACGCCCAGCCGGGGAGCACGCCGCGGCCGCTCGCGCGCCTGTCGGGTCATGCACCGGCAAGCGAGTGGGCCGAGGTCGAACGGTTCACGGTCGCGTCGACCGATGGCGTGCCCATCCAGAGCCTCATCACTCGCCCGAAGGGAGCGAAGGGCAGGCTGCCGATGCTGTTGTGGATCCATGGCGGCCCGGTCGGCATGAGTGCCGACGGCTGGCACTGGCGCTGGAATCCGCTGCTCGCGGTCGCGCAGGGATACGTCGTCGTGCAGGCGAA
The DNA here is from genome assembly GCA_035502095.1 of Burkholderiaceae bacterium. Taxonomy (GTDB): domain Bacteria; phylum Pseudomonadota; class Gammaproteobacteria; order Burkholderiales; family Burkholderiaceae_F; genus JAKANT01. The sequence goes on along the minus strand of DATJUX010000043.1, from coordinate 121,138 downwards.
CCCGCGTGGCTCGACCGGGTACGGCCAGAAGTTCGTCGACGGCGTGTGGGGCAATACGTGGGGCGCCCAGTGCTTCGAGGACCTGATGGCGGTGACCGACGCGCTTGCACGGCGGCCCGACGTCGACGCCTTGCGCATGATGGCGATGGGCGGCAGCTTCGGCGGCTACATGACCAACTGGATCGGCACCCAGACCGACCGCTTCAAGTGCCTGATCACGCACGCGAGCATCGTCGGTTTGTCGACCTTCACCGGCGTCACCGATCATCCGGGCTGGTGGTACCTCGAGATGGGCGGCGAGAACCCCTACACGAATCCGGAACGCTTCGACCGCTACTCGCCCTGGAAGTACATCACGCGCTGGAAGTCGCCCGCGTTGATCATCCATGGCGAGCTCGACTACCGCTGCCCGGTCGGCGAAGCGCTGATGCTGTTCGAGGCGCTGCAGTACCAGGGCGTGCCGAGCGAACTGCTGATCTTCCCCGACGAGAATCACTGGATTCTCAAGCCCAACAACATCGTCGCGTGGTACTCGCACGTGCTCGATTTCGTGCGGAAGCATCTCGGATGAGCGCCGCGCGCGCAGGTGAATTCATCGATTCCCAGGCCGTGCGCGAGTACCTGCTCGGCCTGCAGCAGCGCATCGTGGCGCGCCTCGAAACGCTTGCCGCGCGCGCGTTCCTGCGCGACACCTGGGAAAAGCCCGCCGATGCGCCGCTCGGTGGCGGCGGGCTGACCTGCATCGTCGAAGGCTCCGAGTTCCTGGAACGCGGCGGCGTCGGCTTCTCGCACGTGGTGGGGCGCCAGCTTCCGCCGTCGGCCTCCGCGCAGCGGCCCGAGCTTGCCGGACGCGGGTTCGAGGCGATGGGCGTTTCGCTGGTGCTCCATCCGTGCAATCCGTACGTGCCGACCGTGCACATGAACGTGCGCTTCTTGGTGGCCCGCGACGCGGACGATGGGTCCGGGCGGGCGCCCGTCTGGTGGTTCGGCGGCGGGATGGATCTCACACCGTATTACGCGGAAGCAGACGATGTGCGTCACTTCCACGCGGCCTGCCGCGACGCGCTGGCGCCGTTCGGGCCGACCTATCACCCGCGCTTCAAGAAGTGGTGCGACGAATATTTCTTCCTCCGCCATCGGGACGAAGCGCGCGGCATCGGCGGCGTGTTCTTCGACGACTTCAACGAGCTGGGCTTCGACCGCAGCTTCGCGTTGACGCGCGCTGTCGGCGATACGTTTCTCGGCGCCTATGTGCCCATCGTCGAACGCAACCTCGCGCGGCCGTTCGGGCAGCGCGAGCGCGATTTCCAGGCCTACCGCCGCGGGCGCTACGTCGAATTCAACCTAGTCTACGACCGCGGCACGCTGTTCGGGCTGCAATCCGGCGGCCGTGCGGAGTCGATCCTGATGTCGCTTCCGCCCGGCGTGACGTGGCGCTACGACTGGCATCCGGCGCCTGGTTCGCCCGAAGCAAAGCTGTATACGGACTTCCTCCCGCCGCGCGACTGGGTCTGAGTTCTCGACGCGGATTTACGCGGATCCAACAGGAAGCCCCGGAGAACCATCCGCGCCAACCCGCGTTGAGCCGCGTCCCTTTCGATCCACTCCATGCCCTCCCCCATCGGCGTTCTCGGCGGCACGTTTGATCCCGTTCACAACGGGCATCTCGCGCTCGCGCGCGCGGCCTGCGAACGTCTTCAGCTCTCGCAGCTGCTTCTCGTCCCCGCGGGCCATCCATGGCAAAAGGGCGACATCACGGACGGCCGGCATCGCGCGCGCATGCTCGAGCTTGCCATCGCGGGCGACTCGCGCATGAGCGTCGATCGTTGCGAGCTCGAACGCAGCGGGCCGAGCTACACCATCGATACCCTGCGCGAGCTGCGCGCGCGCGTCGGGGCCGGCACGCCGCTGGTACTCGTCATCGGCGCCGACCAGATGGAGGGCTTCGATACGTGGCGCGACTGGCAATCGATCCTGCACCTCGCCCATCTCGGTGTCGCGCGCCGCAACGACGCCGTGCTGGTGCTGAGCTATCCGCTGCAGGCGTTCTACAACGAGCACTGGGCCCGCCTGGAGGCAGTCCATGCCGATGCGTGCGGTCACGTCGTCGAGATCGACATGGTGCCGCACGATGTCTCGGCGACCGAGGTGCGGGCGCTTCTGCGCGCCGCGCAGACACCGGCCGGCGAGGTGCGGTTGGCCCGGATCATCCCGGCGGCGGTGCTGGACTATATTCGGGCGCATCGCCTTTACACCTGACCGGATGGATATCAGAAAGCTGCAGCGTGTCGTCGTCGATGCGCTCGAGGACGTCAAGGCCCAGAACATCAAGGTGTTCAACACGATCGGGCTCTCCGACATGTTCGATCGGGTCGTGCTGGCAAGCGGAACGTCGAACCGGCAGACACGCGCGCTCGCCTACCGGGTGGCGCAGCAGGTGAAAGAAGCTGGCGGACACGTGGTAAGCGTCGAAGGCGCCGACGCCGGCGACTGGGTGCTGGTCGATCTCGGCGATCTGGTCGTGCACGTGATGCAACCCGCCATCCGCGACTACTACGGCCTCGAGGAGATCTGGGGCGGCAAGCCGGTCAAGATGAAGCTGGGCGATTCCGGCGCCAAGCGCATCGTCGCGCACGCGTCGAGCGATGCGCCTCCGCCCGTGCAGCCTCGGCCAGCCGCCAAAACGACGCGCGAGTCGCAGCGTGCGCGCAAGCGCACGGCAGCCCCGGCGCGCAAGCGCAGCACAGCCCAGCAAGCGCGGCGGTCGACCCCGGCCAAGGGGCCGGCAAAGAGGGCTGCCGCGCGCAAGAGAGCGCGCACCGTTTAAGCGGATATGAAGCTCACCATCGTCGCCGTCGGCCAGCGCCAGCCGGCGTGGGTCGACGACGCCGTGGCGGACTACCTCGCTCGCTTTCCGTCCGACTTCGAGGTGCGCCTGCTGGAGGTTAGAAGCGAAGGCCGCAGCGGCCAGGCCATCGGAAAGACGCTGGCCGCCGAGGCGCAGCGCCTGCAGGCGGCCATTGCGCCGGGAACCGTCGTCGTTGCCCTCGACGAACTCGGCAAGGACTGGACGACGGTCCGGTTCGCGCAACAGCTGCAAAAATGGCGCGATGCATCCGAACGCGTTGCCTTCCTCATCGGCGGTCCGGACGGTCTGGACCCCGAGTTGAAGCGCGCCGCGACGCTCCGCCTGCGGCTGTCCTCCCTGACCCTGCCGCACGCGCTTGCGCGAGTCCTGTTGGCCGAGCAGCTGTACCGGGTCTGGAGCATTCTCGCCCATCACCCTTACCATCGCGCCTGATGACATCGAACCGCACCCCTGCTGCGAGGATCCGGGCATGACCGACGTCTACCTCGCGTCGCGCAGCCCGCGCAGGCGCGAGCTGCTCAAGCAGATCGGCGTCAAGTTCGAGCCGCTGATGCTGCGCCTCACGCAGCCGCGCGGCGCCGACATCGACGAAGCGCGCCAGCTGGGCGAACCACCGTCGGCCTACGTGGAGCGCATCGCGCGGGAAAAGGCCCACGCCGCGGCGCGCGCGGTATCCCTGCGTTCGATGTTCGGCAAGCCGGTGCTCACGGCCGACACCGTGGTGGTCCTCGACGACGAGACCCTCGACAAGCCCGGCAATCCGACCCGCGCCGCGGAATTCCTGCGCCGCCTCTCGGGCCGCACGCACGAGGTGCGCACCTGCGTGGTGGTGACCATGGGCAGCGGCAATGCGCTGCGGCTTCTCACTCAGACCTCGGTCTCGCATGTCACCTTCTGCACGCTGACCGAAACCCAGATCGCGCAGTACTGCGCCAGCAACGAGCCGCTGGACAAGGCGGGCGGTTATGCAATCCAGGGGCTGGCGGCGGTGTTCGTGCAGCGACTCGAGGGCAGCTACTCCGGCGTGATGGGACTGCCGCTCTTCGAGACCGCGCAACTGCTGCGCCAGGCCGGCGTTCCCGTGCTTTAGCAACCCCTCGCTCCCGCGGCCCAGGGGACCCTGCCGGTAAGCTCGCCCCATGGACGACGTTCTCATCAACATCACGCCGCAGGAAACACGCGTCGCCGTGCTGACGGCCGGAGTCGTGCAGGAACTGCACATCGAACGATCCGCGTCGCGCGGCCTGGTCGGCAACATCTATCTCGGCAAGGTCGCCCGCGTGCTGCCGGGCATGCAATCGGCGTTCGTCGACATCGGCCTCGAACGGGCCGCCTTCCTGCACGTCGCCGACATCTGGGAGTACCGCCAGTTCACGCAGGAGAAGCCGCCGCCGATCGAGCGGCTCGTCCACGAGGGCGACGCGCTGCTGGTGCAGGTGGTCAAGGACCCGATCGGCACCAAGGGCGCCCGTCTTTCCACCCAGGTCAGCCTCGCGGGGCGCCTGCTGGTGTACCTGCCGCAGGATCCGCACATCGGCATTTCGCAGCGGATCGAGGCGGAGGCTGACCGCGCGCACCTGCGCGAGTTGCTGCAACGCCTGGTGCCGGCCGACGAGAAAGGCGGCTACATCGTGCGCACCAGCGCCGAGGACGCCGCCGAGGCCGATATCGCGGCCGACCTCTCCTACCTGCGCAAGCGCTGGCTCGAGATCGCCGACGCATCGAAGAAGGTGCCGGCCCCGTCGCTCCTGTACCAGGAGCTTTCGCTCGCGCAGCGGGTGCTGCGCGACGTCGTCACCGATCAGACCCACACGGTGCAGATCGACTCGCGCGAGAACTTCGTGGCGCTGCAGGCGTTCGCCGCCCAATACGTGCCGCAGGTGAGCGCGCGGCTCGTCCACTACGCCGGCGAGCGCCCGCTGTTCGATCTCTACCAGATCGACGACGAGATCGAGAAGGCGCTGGCGCGCCGGGTCGATCTCAAGAGCGGCGGCTACCTGATCATCGACCAGACCGAGGCGATGACCACCATCGACGTCAACACCGGCGGCTTCGTCGGCACGCGCAACTTCGACGACACGATCTTCAAGACCAATCTCGAGGCCGCGCAGTCGATCGCGCGCCAGCTGCGCCTGCGCAACCTCGGCGGGATCATCGTGGTCGACTTCATCGACATGATGAACGCCGAGCACCGCGACTCGGTGCTGGGCGAATTCAAGAAGGCGCTCGCGCGCGATCGCACGCGCATGACGGTGAGCGGCTTCACCCAGCTCGGCCTGGTCGAGATGACGCGCAAGCGCACGCGCGAGTCGCTGGCGCACGTGCTGTGCGAGCTCTGCCCGGTATGCGGCGGGCGCGGCGAAGTGAAGACCGCGCGTACGGTCTGCTACGAGATCCTGCGCGAAATCCTGCGCGAAGCCCGCCAGTTCCGCGAGGCGCGCGAGTTCCGCATCCTGGGCTCGCAGCTGGTCATCGATCTTTTCCTCGAGGAGGAGTCGCAGGCGCTCGCGATGCTGTCCGACTTCATCGGCCACCCGATCAGCATGCAGGTCGAGACGGTCTACCACCAGGAGCAGTTCGACATCGTCCTGATGTAGGCTCGCGCGCGCGTGGCGCGACGCCTCGTGCCGAACGCCATGCGCCCTGGCTACGCTCCGTGAACGGCGACGACCGGCTCGGCGTGCCGGCCGTTCGGACCGACGCCGCAGACCTGCGCCGGCGTCCGCGCGCTCGCGCTCGGCAGGCGTTCGATCTGCAGCATGTAGCCACGGCCGTACAGGGTGGCGATGCGCACCGCCGCGACTCCCGCGGCCGCGAGCTTGCGCCGGATGCGCGATACGGCGATGTCGATGCCGCGTCCGTCGTCGGTGTCGCGCCCGTGCAGGCGCAGGCTGATGGTGGCGCGATCGAGCGGCCGGCCGGGCGACTGCGCCAGCAGAAGCAGCAGGTCGAACTCGCGGCCGGTCAGCATCAGCAGCACGTTGCCCACGCGGACCCCGCGGGTGGCGCGGTCGAGCTGCAGCGGACCGACCGTGACCAGCATCGCTTCGGCGGCGGCCGAGCGCGCCGCGAACAGCCGGTTCAGCTTCGCGAGCACGAGCCGCGGCGTCGACGTGCGCGGCAGGAAGTCGGCCGCCCCGAGCTCGATGCCGATGATCTGGTCGACCTCCTCGCACTCCGCGCCGAGCAGGATCACCGGTGCGCGCGCCGCGGCGACCAGCTCGCTCAACATGGTCACATAGGCCTTGCCGAAACCCTCGGTGTCGAGCAGTACCGCGGCCACGTCGCGCACGAGCAGCAGCCGGCACGCGTGGTCGATCCGATCGACCACCAGCGATTCGGCGCCTTGCGCGGCCAGGGCCTGGCGCACCGGGGCGAGCAGCGCGCCGCCGTCGCGCGCGACGAACAGGAACACCGGTGTTTCGGCCTGCGTCATTGACTTGCCCTCGTTTGCCCGTGGCCGCCCCGGCCGCGCAATCCCTGCGCATTGACGCCGAGCTGCTTGCGCAGCTGGCGATACAGCGACCAGCGGCTGCCCAGCCCGGTCGTCTCCGCGATCTCGTTGACATCCATCGCGCTGCCGGTCAGCAGCCGCCGCGCGGCGCCCACGCGCTTGCGCAGCAGGAAGCCGTGCGGCGCGAGCCCGTGCACTTCGGAAAACAGGCGCACCAGGTAGTACTTCGAAAGGCGCGCGGCGGCGGCGATATCGTCCAGCACGATCGGCCGCGTGTAGTTGGAGTGGATGAAGTCGGTCGCCAGCATCACGCGCCGGTGCAGCTCGGCGCGGGTGGCGCTGCGCGCCGCCTCGAAGCCGTCGGCGCCCCGGCGCAGGTCGCGCTCGGCGCGCACCATCCGTTCGAGCAGCCGCACGAGGTGCTGTTCGTACAGCATCTCGTCGTCGACGCCCGCGCGCACGAGGCGGAGGATCTCGTGCACGAGCGGCGTGACGGTCGTATCGTGCGGGCGCAGGTGCTCGGCGAACTGCGGGCAGCGGCGGAACGGCTCGGTGCCGTCTTCGAGTGCGCGCGCAACCGGCGTCGTCAGGCCTTCATACACCTCGTCGGGCAGCCCGGCGCGGAAGAAGACGCTGAACGTATCGACCGGCGCGCGCTCGTGCACCCCGCTTGCGTAGGACCGGCCTTCGTTGAGGATCAGATACGTGTCGTCGTCGACCGCTATCCGGCGATCGCCGACGTAATAATGTTCGCGCCCGTTCCACGCTGCCTTGATCGACAGCCGGTGCGTGAACGGCCCGAACCGCGGGTACCGCACGCGCGCACCGATGATGACGTTCTCGACCTGCCAGCGCGCGAAGAATGCGTCGCGCCGCTGCGAGTCCTCCGCACTGCGGTGAGGCCGCGTCAGGAAGTCGGGGAACTCGCGCACTACCATCGCCAGGCCTTGCGACCGCTCGCTTTCACGTCCAGCCGATCGAATCCTTTGCAAGCCCCGCCCCCCGGACTGTTCCACGCGTGCAACGCCCGGATGCGTTTCCGGCCGCAAGTGCGGCCGCACTTGCCGGCGCGAAAGATTGTTGTCGCAACCGTGTCCGGCGCCGAGCGCATTGCGACGAAGTCTCGAATCGCGGTGCCGGCCCGCTGCGGGATGCGACGAACGAGAGCGCGTCCGACGGCCCGCGCTCGGGCCCGCACTAGACTGATTCGCGCGGAGGTGTCAAAGCGATGACCGCTTCAAGCCGGGGTTGGACGGGGTATGCCCTGTACGCGCAAACGCTTCTGAGGCAGGCTCGCCGCTTAGCCGTTCTTCGGCAGCCGCCCCATGAGATAGAACTCGTCGTTCGGGCGCATCGAGGCCATGTTCGCCAGGCGGTTCGACAGCGCGAAGAACGCCGCGATGGCTCCGATGTCCCAGGCCTCCTCGTCGCTGAAGCCATGCGCGCGCAAGGCGGCGTAGTCGGCCTCGCCGACCGTCTGCGCCGACAGCGAGACCTTGAGCGCGAACTCCAGCATCGCCTTCTGCCGCGGCGTGATGTCGGCCTTGCGAAAGTTGATCGCCACCTGGTCGGCGATGTACGGATTGCGGGCGCGGATGCGCAGGATGGCGCCGTGCGCGACGACGCAATACTGGCATTCGTTGGCGCCGCTGGTGGCGACCACGATCATCTCGCGCTCGGCCTTGGTGAGACCGCCCTCCTTTTCCATCAAAGCGTCGTGATAGGCGAAGAAGGCGCGGAATTCGTCCGGCCGATGCGCCAGCGCCAGGAAGACGTTGGGCACGAAACCCGATTTTTCCTGCACGGCGAGGATGCGGGCGCGGACATCGTCCGGCAGATTCTCGATTTGCGGAACCGGGAAGCGGCTGATCGAGGCTTGGGCCGTGCTCACGAGACCTCCTCTTCCTTGCGCGCGTACTGGATCGAGTGCAGGTGCGAATAAAGTCCGCCGCGCGCCAGCAGCTCGTGATGCGGGCCGATCTCCACCACCCGCCCGGCCTCGAGCACGACGATGCGGTCGGCACGCTCGATGGTCGACAGCCGGTGCGCGACGACGAACGTCGTCCGGTTGCGCATCAGCCGGTCGAGCGACTGCTGGATGAAGCGCTCCGACTCCGAGTCGAGCGCGGAGGTCGCCTCGTCGAGCAGCAGCACGGGCGCATCCTTGAGCAGGGCACGCGCGATCGACAGGCGCTGCCGCTGGCCACCGGAGAGCTTGACCGCGTTTTCGCCGATCGGCGTGCTGAAGCCCTGCGGCATGCTTTCGATGAAGGGCAGCAGGTAGGCCGCCTCGGCCGCGGCGCGAATCGCCTCCATCGAGGCATTGCGCGACTCGCCGTAGGCGATGTTGGCGGCGATCGTGTCGTCGAACAGCACCACGTCCTGCGAGACCAGCGCGATCTGGCGGCGCAGGCTCGCTCGCGTCAACTCGCGGATCGGCACGCCGTCGACTTCGATCGACCCTCGCGTAGGCTCGATGAAACGCGGGATCAGGTTGACGAGCGTGGTCTTGCCGGCGCCGGACGGACCGACCAGTGCGATGATTTCGCCCGGGCGTACGTCGAGGTTGACCCCGACGAGCGCCGGCGCGGGCGTGTTCGCATACGCGAAGCCGACGTCACGAACGCGCACGCCTCCCAGCGCGCGCCCGAGCTCGCGCGTGCCGGTCTCTTGTTCCGACGGCGAGTCGATGAGCGCGAAGACGCTCTCTCCGCCGGCAAGCATGCGCGCCAGAGGACCATTGAGGGCCGACAGGTGGCGCAGCGGACCGAGCAGCAAGAGCGCGGCGGTGAGGAAAGTCACGAAATTGCCGGCCGAGAGCTGCTGCGCACGCGCCTGCCACAGCGCAACGCCGAACACGAACGCGAGCCCGACGGACGCGATCACCTGCGTGGCTGGCGTGGCCGCCGACCATGCGACCTGCATCTTGAGCGCGAAGCGGCGCAGCTTGCCGTTGATGAGCTCGAAGCGTTCGTGCTCCTGGCGCTGGCCGCCGTAGATCTTGATCACGCGGCTTCCTTCGTGCACTTCCTGCACCGCGCGCGTCAGCTCGCCCAGCATCGCCTGGTTGGCAAGCGACAGCCGGCGCAGGCGGGCGGAAAACGCGCGCAAGGCAAGCGCGATCACCGGCGCCACGACCAGCGTCACCAGCGTCAACTGCCAGTTGTAATACACCAGCACGCCGAGCAGCACCACCACCGTGAGCGAATCGCGCACCGCGGTCGTCATCACCTCGGCGGCCAGGTTCAGCGCATTGCTGGCCTCGTTGATGAACTTCGAGATCACGATGCCGGATGGCGTGTCCTCGAACGTTTTCTGCGGCCAGGTGAGCAGCTTGTCGAACATCGCCGCGCGCAGATCGACCAGCACGGCCTGGGAGATGCGGTTCAGCAGGAAGGTGCTGCCGAACCCGGCCAGGCCGCGCACGATGAAGACGCCGACGAAGGCGAAGGGCAGCCATATGCCCGCCGACGCTTCGCGCTCGATGATGCCGCGATCGACGAACTGGCCGGTCAGGCGCGCGACGATGTATTCGGTGCCGGCCGCGATCGCCATCGCGACGATGGCGATCGCCAGGTGGATCCGATGCGCGAACACCAGCCGCAACAGGCGCCGGAAAATGGGATCGCGATAAAACGGGGGATGCGTGGGTTCGAGTGTGGGCATCGCGTGGTCCGCCGCGGCGTGGCGGGCACATTCGTAGAATGCCCGCCCGTTCGAATCCTCGTATCCGCGAGCGCGCTAGTTTAGGCGAAGCAACCCGATTTCCGAGCCGTGGCTTCCCTTTTCGTCCGCCTGCCGAACCATCTCGGCGACGCCTGCATGAGCGTTGCCGCCCTCGACCTGCTCGCGGCGAACGGGTTTGCGTTGACGCTGGTCGGGCGCGCGTGGGCGCGCGACCTGTTCGCCGCCTACCCGTGGCCGACCGTGGCGCTCGCGGGCGGCTGGCGCGAGCGTGCGGCGACGCTGCGGCACGCGCTCGATGCGGCCGGGCCCGCTGCAAGGGGGCTGCTGTTGACGAACTCGTTCAGCTCCGCGCTCGACTTCGCCCTGGCACGCCGCCCCGCTGCGGGGTATGCGACCGACGCGCGCCGCTGGCTGCTGCGGCCCGCGTTCGAAGTGCCGCTGCGCTGGGCGGCCGGCATGCACATGGTCGAGTACTACTTCGCGCTGGCGACCGGTATCGTCGGCAAAAGCGCCGAGCCGCCGCCGCAGCTCGACCTGAAGGTACACGAGGTCAAGCGCGCCCGAGCGCGCGCCCTGCTCGATGCTGCGGGGGTCGGCCCCGCCTATGTCGTGCTGTCTCCGGTGGCGGTCGGGTTGCACCGCGGGCGTGTGAAGGCGTGGGATGGATTCGGCCGGCTGTGCGACGACTTGCGCGCACAGGGCCGTGCCGTCGTCGCGTGCCCCGGGCCGGGTGAGCAGCAAGCGGTTGCCGCTGTGCTCAAGGATGCGACGATCCTGCCCGCGACCGACGTCGGCACGTTCGCCGCGTTGCTCGCGGGGAGCCGGCTCGTGGTCGCCAACGACAGCGGCCCGGGCCACGTCGCCGCGGCGGTGGGTGCGCGGCTGGTGTCCGTGTTCGGCGTGACGGAGCCGACGCGGACGCAACCGTGGGGTCCGGGCGTGACGCTGGTCGGCTCGGAGCGCGGCTGGCCAAGCTACGAGGAGGTCGCCGCCGCGGTTGCGCGAGGACTCGCCGCGGAGTGAGGAGGCGCGTCGTCGGCACCTGCCGGTGCGAGGAACACACCGAGCAGGATCGCGATCAGGTGGCCCTCGTTGAAGGTCTGGAAATGCGAGCTCACGGTGCTGGTCGCGCACCACGCGGCGAGCAGTGCCAAGGCGACGGTGCGCCAGGGATTCGGTGCCGGCTGCAACGCCGCCGTCAGCAGCATGAACAAAAACGCGAGCAGCCCGAGCAGGCCTCCTTCCACCCACGCGGCGAGATACTGGCTGTGCGGATCTCCCGTCACGATCGCCTTCCAGCCAGTTGCCCGGTCCTTGATGTAGGCCTCGTAGGCCGGCTTGAGGCCTCCCAGACCGTAGCCGAGCACCGGGCGGGCGCGGATGAGCTGCGCGGTGTTCTGCCACATCACCACCCGCATCCCCATCGACGTGTATTCGGTCGCATTGGCTGCGTTGCCGAGTTCCTGCCAGGCAGTCAAAAAACGCGCCTGCATGATCGGCGAGATGCTGAACCCGGCCACTGCAAGCACCGGCACCACTGCGACCGCCACGATGCGCCTCGGCCCGCGCAACAGCAGCGCGGCGGCAACGACGAACGAGACTGCGGCCATCACCTGCCCGCTGCGCCCGGTCTGCAGGAACACCAATTGCGCCAGCAGCAGCAGGAGCGCGATTGCCAGCAGCACGCGCGCGCGCGTCGAGGCAACTTGCCGCGTGACTAGCAGCACGGCGGCCAGAAACGCGCCGATGCCGAAGGCCATCGCCTGCGTGACGGTGTTGCGCAGGATGACACCGGGCCCGAGGTCGCGGTACTCCCAGCCTATCAGCCAGCACACCAGCGAGACGACTGCCGCCAGGCTCACGAAGGTGATGAATGCGACCGCCAGCCGGGTCTTCCAGCGCGCGGAGTCGAACACGGCGAACGCGATCGCGGTCAGGAACAGCGTGCGCCAACCGAAAAGATGCAGCAGCACGTCACGGACGCTCTGCGGGTTGAACAGGCCGACGATCGTCGCGAGCGCGAGCGCGGCGGCGAAGACCAGGACCCCCTTGCCGAGCACCGAGCCGGCGAACGCGCGCAGCCGGGCGCGCCAGTCCGGCACGAAGAAGAACGCGATCACCAGAATCGCGGCGGCGAGGTTGGCGAGCGGCGGCGACAGGACGGCACCGATCGCCACGCCGATCGCTGCCGCGCGCGCGACCCGCAGTGCGCGCGGCTCGGCCTGGTTCACGGCGACCGTCCCGGGCCGGTGTGCAGGTCGCGTCGCAGGCGTTTCCACCAGGCGTCCCAGCGGTAGCGCGCCCACGCGTAAGCGCGCCCGCGCCACCGCCGCTTGTTGTCGAGCACGCTCTCGAACTGGCCGTTCATGCTGCCCTGCTCGACGATCGGCTGCGCCAGCCAGAAGTGCGGGACGCCCACGGCGGCATCGATCTCGCGCGTGAGCCAGTCGGCCGGGCGCGTGATGCGGTGGGTGTCGAGATAGGCGACGCGGCGCCGCGCCGCCTCGTGATCGAACACGAGCGCGTCGGTGGCGGGCAGCGGGCCGCCGCCGATGAGCCGGTTCGGTCCGCCAGTACCGACGTGCTGGTTGTTGCCGCGGCCGAGATAGATCAGGTACGGGCCATCGAGCGCATCGGCGGCCTGCATCGCCGCGCCGAACTGCGCGCCGAAATCGCGCGCCAGCACGGCATCGTCTTCGAACACCAGTGCGCGCCGCAGCTTGCGCTCCAGCACCAGCTGCCACGTGCGCAGGTGCTTGAGCACCAGCGACTGGTGGCCGATCTTCATGTCCGACGGGGCGAAGCGCCGCTCGAGCAACTCGGCTGGGATAGCATTCGCGTCGAATTCGAACACGAACTCGAAGTCGATCGCGTGGCGCGCCATTTCGGCGCGGATGTGCGCGATGCGCTCCGTGAAGGAGCGCACCGAAAGCACGAACACGGCGTCGACCAGCTGATTGACTTTCACGCTTGCAAGCACGAGGAAGCACCCGGCGCGGCGCGCGCAGTCTACTTGACGCCCGAGCGAAAACGACCCCGATCATGCCCAGACTCAGCGTCGCGCTCATCACGTTCAACGAGGAACGCAATCTCGCCGCCTGCCTGCGCTCGGTTTCGTTCGCCGACGAGATCGTGGTGATCGACAACGCGAGCACCGACCGCACCCGCGAGATCGCCCGCGAATTCGGGGCCCGCGTGCTGGAGGTGCAGGACTGGCCGGGCTTCGGACCGCAGAAGAACCGCGCCGTCGACGCCTGCACCGGAGACTGGATCCTCGCGCTCGACGCCGACGAGCGCGTCGAGGAGCCGCTGCGCGCCGAGATCGAGCAGGCGCTCGCGCGCGCCGACTTCGACGTCTATGCGATGCCGCGCCGCTCGACGTATTGCGGCCGCTATATCCGCCATGGCGGATGGTGGCCCGACTACGTGACGCGGCTGTTCCGCCGCGGCAGCGCGCGCTACTCGGACGCGCGCGTGCACGAACGCCTCGTCACCGAGCGGCCGGTCGGCCGCCTGCGCGCGCCGCTCACCCACTTCAGCTTCCGCTCGATGGAACAGGTGCTGGGCAAGATGAATCAATACTCCTCGGAGAGCGCGCGCATGCTCGGCGAGCGCGGCCGCACGCCGGGCCTGGCGAGCGCGATCGGGCACGGCATCGCGGCGTTCCTGCGCACGTACGTGATCCGGCTCGGCTTTCTCGACGGCCGTCACGGTTTCCTGCTCGCGGTGTCCAACGCCGAAGGTTCGTACTACCGCTACGTGAAGGCGATGCTCGCCGCCGAGACGCGGCGCGACGATGTCGAGTGACCGCGATGCTGATCTCGGCCATCGTCACCACCTACAACCGGCCCGATGCACTGCGCGCGGTGCTCGCCGGGCTGCTTGCGCAGGCCGATCGCCGCTTCGAGATCCTGATCGCCGACGATGGTTCGCGCGGCGACACGCGCGAGCTGGTCGAAGCGACCGCGCGCACGAGCCCGGTCGCGCTACGCCACGTGTGGCAGGAGGACAAGGGATTCCGCGCCGGCGCGGCGCGCAATCGTGCGGCATCGGAGGCCCACGGCGAATACCTGCTCTTCCTCGACGGCGATTGTGTGCCGCGGCCGGACTGGATCGCGCAGCATCGTGCGCTGGCCGAGCCGCGCTGGATGGTGGCCGGCAATCGCATCCTGCTCGCGGAGTCGTTCACGCGCCTCGTCCTCGCCAGCGGCACGCCGATCCACACCTGGACCGATGCGCAGTGGCGCGCCGCCGCCGAACGCGGCGACATCAACCGGACCCGGCCGCTCAGGTCGTATCCGCTCGGGCCGCTGCGCAAGGTTGCGGCGCGCCGCTGGCAGCGCGTGCGCACCTGCAACCTCGGTGTCTGGATGGCGGACTTGCGCGCCGTCAACGGCTTCGACGAGGCATTCGAGGGCTGGGGCTTCGAGGACTCCGATCTCGCGGTGCGACTGATCAATCACGGGACGCGGCGCAAGGAAGGCGCGTTCGCCACCGGCGTGCTGCACCTGTGGCACCGGGAGAACGATCGCCGCTTGGAGGGCGTGAACTGGGAGCGCCTGCAGCGGCGCATCGCCGCCCGCGAAGTGCTCGCAGCGAGCGGCCTCGATCGCTACGGCGCGGCGGTCACATCCCCTTGAACAGGTGCGCGTAGAGGCGGCTTGCCGTCAGTCGTTCCGGCCGCCCGCGCAACGTGAGAAAGACCTTGCCCGAATCGTCGCGCTGCGCTGCCGCGATCGCGCGCGCCCGCACGACCAGCCCCCGATGGACCTGCCAGAACTGCTGCGCATCGAGCTGCGGCACCAGCTCGCGCAGCGGGATGCGAATCAGGTGCTCGCGCTCGGCCGTGACCACGCGCACGTACTTGTCGGCCGCCTCGAAATACAGCACGTCGTCGATCGGCACCATGTGCACCGTGTTGCCGACGCTCGCCTGGATCACTTCGAGCCGCGGTGCACGCGTGCGCTCGATCGCGGCGGTTGCGCCCGGACTCGTGGCCAGCAACGCACGCAGTTGATCGACCGATTCCTGCAGTGCCGCCTGCGGCGCGCGATCGGCGAGGCGCTTGCGCAGCCGCCGCACGCATGCCGTGAGCCGGTTCGTTTCGAGCGGCTTGACGAGATAGTCGACCGCCTGGGCCTCGAACGCCTGGACGGCGTACTGGTCGTACGCGGTGACGAAGACCAGGAGCGGAAAGGGCACGTCGGCCGGCCAATCCTCGGCCATCGTCTGCGCCGCCTCGAGGCCCGACAAGCCCGGCATGCGGATATCGAGGAAGCACACGTCCGGCCTGAGCGCGAGCGCCTGTTGCGCGGCCGACGCCCCGTCGGCGACGGTGGCGCCGATGGCCAGTTCGGGCCAGGCCTTGGCGAGTTCCTGCTGCAGGTTGAGCGCGAGCAGCGGCTCGTCCTCGGCGATCAGCGCGACCGGCGCCTTCATGCCGCGGCCGGCAGCGCCAGCGGAAGGACGATGCGCGCGATCGTTCCGCCGTCGGCATCGTTGGCCGGTTCGAGCGCGACCTGCGCGCGCTCTGCATACAACGTGGCCAGGCGCTGGCGCACCTGGCCCAGGCCGAAGCGCGTCCCGGCGGTGGTCGCTTGCTCCGACAGGCCAACCCCGGAATCGCGCACCGTCAGCACGAGGCGGTCGGCGTCGCGGCGCGCCGCGATCTCGATGCATCCGCCCTGCACCTTGGGCTCGAGCCCGTGCTTGATCGAGTTCTCGATCAACGGCTGCAGCAGCAGCGGCGGCACGGGCAGATCGCGCAGGTCATCCGGCAGGTCTATCTTCACTTCCAGGCGCGGCCCCATGCGGATCGCCATCAGCGCGAGGTAGTCGGCGACGCGCGCGAACTCCTCGGCGAGCGGCTGCAAGTCGGCGCGCGAGGCATGCAACGTGGTGCGCAGGAATGCGATCAACCGGTCCAGCATCGCCTGGGCCCGCTCCGGGTCGACGGCGATCAGCACGCGCAGGTTGGCGAGCGTGTTGAACAGCATGTGCGGCTCGAGCTGCGCCTCGAGCAGCTTGAGCTGGGTCTCCGAGGCCACGCGGTGCGCCACCTCGGCGCGCGCTTCGCTTTCGGCGAGGCTCGCACGGGCAAACCACCAGAAGGTCATGGCCAGCGTCGTGAGGATGGTGATGATGAGGACCACCGCGAGCGCGCGTGGATTGGTCGCGAACATGCCGAGACCGGGCGCCTTCTGCCCCAGCAGCGCGTTGCCGAGGGCCATGCCGATTTCGTAGCCGAGCAGCGCGGAGACGACGATCCACGGAAGCATCCAGCGGAACGGCGGCAGCATCGAACGCGGCGCCCCGCGGCGGAGAGCACGCCGCCGGGCCCAGCGGAAGATCGTCTGCCGGCCGACCTCGATGAAGAACCAGCACGAGAAGCCGATGCAAAGTGAGTAGACGAGGTGGTTGCGGAAGGAATCCTCGTAGATCCCCGTCACCAGGAACGCGATGACAGCGGACGCCGCCACGACCGTCAACGCCCTGCGCGCCAGCGAGCGCGCGAGTCCCGGGGCGGTCGCGGAGCGGCCGTCGACCTGGCGTGCGCCGGCGCCGTTCGACGGCGCGGGTGTGCCAGGTTCGGACTGGAGCGGGACTTCCATCGGCGTCGTCATTGTGCCCCACGCGCGCCGCGCCAGCGCCCTCAGCCCGGTCAAGTGCGTGTCACGCCGGCTGAAAGCGCAGGTTCGGACCGGCATTCGCGAGGATGTTCCGGGCGCGCATCGCGAACACGCCCGAGAGCAGCCCGTAGCCGAGGCCACCGACGATCGCGACCGACGCGAGGCTGCGCCACTCGGGATGCAGGATCAGCGTCACGGTCGCGACGTAGCGCACCGCGAAGACCGCGAGCATCGCCACCAGCGGGATGACGCTTCCGCCGACGGCGAACACGCCGCGCTCCGGCAGGAACTCGACCTTGCGCGGCCAGCGCACCCAGCGCGTGGAAAGCAGCATGGTGCCCATGCCGACGACCCAGGCCGCCAGCACTTCCCAGCGCATACCGAAGGCCGAGGCCGAGCCCCACAGCGAGTAGGCGCCGAGGGCGACCGGCAGCAGCAACAACCGGGCGCGCCCGATGGTCTGGTCGCGCAGTTGCAACCTGCCGACGATGATCAGGGCAGCGAGAATGCCCCAGACGTAGGCGGGTGTGTGTTTGAGAACTTCGACGATGACGATCGAAAGCGGTGCGGCTTGCATGCGAGTCTCCGGTGCGTGGGGCGTCTGGCGGATCGAACTGGCACCATGCTGGCCCGGGCGCGACCCGCACGCGAGCGGCATCCGACACGCTGCAGCGCCACGTCGCGAAACAGGGTCTTCCGGTCGCCAAATGCGGCTCTCTGCGCACCGCGAGGGCACGCCATGGGCCACGCCGGGGCGTCGCGCGGCCCGCGGCCAGGCCGGCTGCGACGTGACCCTTTCCGCTTCCGGCCTGCGGCGCGGTTACGTCGCCGCGCAGCCGCTGGCCTTCGGCGTGTTCGTCTACGGCGTCACGTTCGGGCTGCTGGCCCGCAACGCCGGGTTGTCGATCGTCGAGGCCCTGCTCATGAGCGCCACCGTCTACTCCGGCTCGGCCCAGACCGCAACCGTAAGCGGCATCGCCGCCGATTCCAGGATCGGCGCCAGCGTGGTCACCATGCTCATGCTCAACGCGCGATACCTGCTCTACGGCGCCGCGCTGCGCCCGTGGCTCGGCGCGGCTTCGATCCCGCAGGCGTACTCGAGCCTCTATCTGCTGGGCGACAGCAACTGGGTGCCGTCGATGAAGGCGCGCGCGCAAGGCGAGTCGGATTCCGCGTTCGTGTTCGGCTCCGGCATCGCCATGTTCCTGCCCTGGCTGGGCGGCACGTTGCACGGCTCGATCGCCAACGAGTGGGTCGCGGATCCGAAAGTGCTCGGGCTCGACTTGACGATCCGCCTCGAGCTGCTTCCGCTGTTTCTCGCCGTGACGCTCGCAGCCTTCGCCTGCCGCGCGGGCGGCTTCTGGCTGATGCGCTTCGTCGTGGTGACCCCGCGCGTCCAGGCGCGCTGAAGGCCGCTGCGCTGGCCGTCATGCTCGGCATCGTCGTGCCGGCCGCCCTGCGCGGCACTGTGCCGGAGTGGCTCGGCCTCGCGGTGACGCTGGTCGTGATGCGCGTCGCGCACAGGGATCTCGTGGCCGCGCTCGCCGGAGTCGCGACGGTGGCGCTCTGCCGGCTGGTGCCGGGCTGGGCAGGCGACAGCTGCTCCAGTCTTCGCGCACGCCGAGACGCCTTGTCTGTGGCTCGGAGTGACACGGGCAGCACGTCACACGAGAAAACCAAATGCGGACGCGGATGACGCGGATCCAGATCTTTTGATCCGCGTTCATCCGCGCAAATCCGCGTCAACGCCTCGTTTCGCGAACGCCGAGATTCCGAGGCGCACAGCGACGAGGAATCTCGATCGCAGGCGACGCCGACTATGCGAATTGAGTCATCCGCGTTGATCCGCGTCGAGACTTGCGCTGCCTCAGCGCACGTCGGCGTGCATGCCGGCGACGCTGAACTTCGTCGCGCCGTAGGTGGGATAGGCTTCGCCGAAGCGCTGGCCGCCGCGGGTCATCGCGAGGAAATCCGCGCGCACCTCCGCGCGGGTGAGCTTGCTGGCCGCGTCGTCGATCGCGACGGGATACGCCTCGCCGAAGCGCTGGGCGCCGTGCGCGCTGGCGAGGAACTCGGAGCGGACCTGGTCACGCGTCGCGGTTCCCGCAGCGTCGTCCATCGCAATCGGGTAGCCCTCGCCGAAGCGCGATTCGGCTTGCGCGGCAAGCGGAGCAACGGCGGCGATGACAAGGGCGATCAGGGTTTGCTTGGCATTCATCTTCGACTCCAGTGTGGGTTGCGGGTTGTCGTTCAACGTCGAACGCATCCGATCTACGGTCGAGGTCCGGCTTCGGATGCAGCGCCCGAAAATTCACGGGCCCGGAGGTCGATCGCGTGAGCGTCTCGATGGCGCGCATCCTGAGCGCGCCGCGGGCGCGCGGACAGCGGAAATCGACCGATTGCGAGTCGAGGTCGCGAAGCGTCGCGCGCGCGGCGCGAAATGCGGCCGCCCGGCCCAGATGCGTCCCGAGTCGCCTGCCGTTACGAGCACGCGCTAGGCAAGGGCCGCATGCAGTTCATCCAGCGAGGCGATGGCAGGCTGGCAGCGGGTGCCGACGCAGACGTATGCCGCGACCTCCGCGGTTGCGGGATGCGACAGGAACGGCGGCAGCCCGTCGACGTGACCGGGAATCGCAAGCACGATCCGGTGCGGATCGAAGCGCACTTCGAGAGCGCGCTGCCATGCGAGCACCTGCGGCTCCGGTCCGCGCAGCACGACGAGGCGCGGAAGCGTTACGTGCTCCTCAAGTGCCGCGAGCAGGGACGGCACCGCGTGCGGAACCCGGCGCAGGTACGCATGGAACAGGTCGAGCGTGCGCGCCGCGGCCGCGGCATACGCGGGGTTGCCGGTAACGTGGGCGAGCCGTTGCAGGGCGAACGCCGCCACGCCGTTGCCGCCCGGCGTGGCGTTGTCTTCGACCGGCTTGGCCCGATGAAGCAACGCTTCGTGATCGTGAGAGGTAAAGAAGAATCCCCCCGCTTGTGGGTCCTCGAAGCGCTCGAGCAGCGTCTGCGCAAGCGCGCAGGCGAACTCGAGATCGACCAGCCTGAAGCGCGCCTGCATCAACTCGAGCAACGCGTCGAGCAGGAACGCGAAATCGTCGAGATACGCGCCGTGGCGCGCGGTGCCGCCCTGGAACGTCGCGTAGAGGCGGCCATCGCGGACGAGGTCGGTGCGCAGGAAGTCGGTCGTGCCCTGGGCGAGCGCGAGCCAGTCGGCGCGCCCGAACACGCGCGCCGCGCGCGCGAGCCCATGGACCATCAGCGCATTCCACGAGGTGAGGATCTTGTCGTCCAGGCCCGGCCGCACGCGCGCCGAGCGTACCCGCAGGAGCTTGACGCGCGCCGACTGCAGCAACGTGTCCGTCTCCCGTGGCGGACGCCCGAGCGCGCGTGCAACCGCATCGAGCGGCCTTGCCACGCGCAGGTGCCAGCGACCCTCGAAGTTCGGCGGACTATCGAGGCCGTAGTGCTGTCGCACGACTGCGAGTTCGTCGGCGCCGAGGATGGCGGTGACCTCCTCGCGCGACCATACGTAGAATCGCCCCTCCTCGCCCTCGGCGTCCGCGTCGAGCGCGCTGTAGAAACCCCGGCACCCGGCGCGCATCTCGCGCACTGCCCACGCGATCGACTGCTCGATGACTTGCGCGAAGCGCGCTTCGCCGGTCAGGAGCCAGGCGTCCGCGTAGAGCGCCAGCAGCGCGCCGTTGTCGTACAGCATCTTCTCGAAGTGCGGGATGGTCCAATGCGCATCGACCGAATAGCGGCAGAACCCGCCGCCGACCTGGTCGTAGATGCCGCCGTCGGCCATCTTGCGCAGCGTGAGCAGCACCGGTTCGGGCATGTGGCGGAGTCCGAAGGACAGGCGCTGCGGCTGCGGAAACTTCGGCCCGGTCCGGGCGCCGCCGATGCCGCCCTCGATCGGATCGATCTGTGCCCGCAGCGCCGCCACGGCCGACTCGACAGGCTCCAGGTCCCACTCCTGTCCGGCGGCCGGCGCGCGCGGGTCGATGTGCTCGAGGGCTTCGCGCAGTTGCACGGCAAGGTGCGCGATGTCCTGCGGCTGGCTGCGAAAGATCCGCTCCGCACGCTCGAGCAGATCGGTGAACGCCGGCAGCCCGTGCCGCGGGGTCGGCGGAAAGTACGTGCCGGAGAAAAACGGCACCTGGTCCGGGCTCAGCAGCACCGTGAGCGGCCAGCCGCCGCCGCTGCGCTCGCTGAGCAGACGATGCGTGGTCTGGTAGAGATGGTCGAGGTCGGGCCTTTCTTCGCGGTCGACCTTGATGTTGACGTACAGCCGGTTCATCAGCGCCGCCGTCGCCGGATCCTCGAACGACTCGTGCGCCATCACGTGGCACCAGTGACACGCCGAATAGCCGATCGAAAGCAGGATCGGCCTGTTCTCGCGCCGCGCCCGCTCCAGCGCCTCGGCACCCCATGGATACCAGTCGACAGGATTGCGGGCATGCTGGCGCAGGTATGGACTGCTTTCCTGGCCGAGGCGGTTCGTTGTCATCGTTGCGAGCCTACGCCCCGTTACGACCGGATGAGCACGCAATCCTGCGCGCGCCGCCAGGACTCACCGCTCCTGCCGCGCATCGGCTCCGTCGTCGCGTTGCTCGCGCTCGTGGGCGCGACGGAGGCGCGCGCGGACGCGGTCGACGTGGTCAACGCGCTGCGGCGCCAGGGTTGCGGCAACAGCACCGCGCCGGCGCTCGCGCGCGCGCCGCGGCTGGATGCCGCCGCGCGCGGCGTCGCAGAGGGCAGGACACTGCGCGCCGCGGTCGATGCGAGCGGCTATCGCGCCGTCGCGGCAACGCTGCTTTCGCTCGAAGGCGCCCGCGACGACCGCGAGCTTGCGCGACTGGCGGCGCCGTCCTGCGCACAGATCACGCGCGCCGGATTGCGCGATGCCGGCAGTTTCCAGCGAGGCGGGACGGTGTGGATCGTGCTCGCGGAGCCGTTCAGCGTGCCGTCGCTCGACAAGACAGCCGTCGCCGCCCGCGTGCTTGCCCTCGTCAACCAGGCGCGCGCGCAGCCGCGCCGCTGCGGCCGCGAGGAATTCGGCGCGGCCTCGCCGTTGCGCCGGTCGCCGCGCCTGGAGCAGGCGGCCGCATCGCATGCGCTCGACATGGCGGAGCGCGGAACCATGAGTCACACCGGGCACGACGGCAGCATGCCCGCGCAGCGGGTGACGCGCACGGGTTACAGCTGGTCGGCGGTCGGGGAGAACATCGCCGCCGGGCAACGCGACGCGGACGCCGTCGTCGAAAGCTGGCTGGAAAGCCCCGGCCATTGCGCGAACCTGATGAACCCCGAGTACAGCGAAGTCGGCGTCGCATTCGCCACCAACAGCGCCAGCGCCGCGGGAATCTACTGGGCGCAGGTCTTCGCGGCGCCGCTCGCCCCGGCCAACGCCGGGTCGAGCCGTGGCCATTGATTTCTCGCCGCGGCGAACCGTTGCAGAACATCGAAGCCACCTCCATCTGAGTCCGCTCTGCTGCCCGATCGGGTGATGCGGACGAACGTGCAGCACGGCACGCTAGCGGCAACGTGTTCTTGGAGCGTCAGGATGGAAGCAGTACAGGATGGCGGCAATCCCTTGCAGGCCTGGTCCGAGCGGATCGCCGATCTGGTCGAAAGTCTCGGTCGCCATGTCGTTGCGGTCCACGCCGGGCGGCACGAAACCGTCACCGGGTTGGTCTGGCGCGCCGGCGCGGTGGTGACCGTCGCGCATGCACTGCCGCGCGCCAGCGACATCTTGCTCTCGCTTCCGGGTGGCGCGAGCGCGAAGGCGCAGCTCGCCGGCGCGGACGGAAGCACCGACCTCGCGGTGCTGCGCATCGAGGACGAGACGCTCGAACCGGTCACGCAGGTTGACGACGCCGGCGTGCGCACCGGCAACTGGGTCCTGGCGGTCGCGCGCGGCGGCCATGGCGACGTTGCGGTCGATCACGGCCTCATCGGGCGCGTCGGGCCGGCCTGGCAGACATGGCGCGGCGGTCGTATCGATCGCCTGATCCGCCTCGATGGCGGCCTCGGGGCCGGCTTCTCGGGTGCACCGATCGCCGACGCGCGCGGGCGGGTGATCGGCATCGGCACCTCGGCGCTTGCGCGCGGATATGGGATCGTGATTCCCGCCACCACGATCGGCCGCGTCAGCGAGGAACTGCTGGCCAAGGGCCGTATCGCGCGTGGATACCTCGGCATCGGCACCCAGCCGGTCACCCTCGTCTCACCGCCGCTGGCCGAACTGGCGCGAAAACTGGAACTCGATCCGGCGCAGGGGCTGCTCATCAGTTCGATCGCCGAGGGCGGGCCCGCCGAAAAGGCGGGCTGGCTGATCGGAGATATCCTCCTGGAACTGGGCGAACACAAAGTGAGCGACATCGATACGTTGCAAGCGGCACTGGCGAGCGATCGTGTCGGCAGAGAGCTGAGCGCGTCCGTGGCGCGCGGCGGCGTCCTGATCAAGAGCGCGGTGACGGTCGGTGAACGGCCGCGCCGGCACTGCTGACATGGCAACGCACCGCATCGCCATCGTTGCCGGCGCGCCGCTGGTGCAGGCCGGGCTGAGCCGCGCCGTTGCCGGCACCCAGCGCTTCGAGCTGGTCGCGGTCGCGCCCTCGATGCGGGCATTGCAGGTCTCGCTCGCACGGCAGTCGGAGCTTCAGGTCGACGTCGCGATCGTCGACCCGAGCGCCGCGGACGAGGCGGCAGCGCTCGCCGCCGCCCTTGCGGGCGGCATGCGACTGGTGCTTCTCAGCGATGCGGAGCCGGCGCAGCTGGCGCCGCTCGTCGCCGCCGGTGCGGCCTGCCTGCCCACCGGCGCGGACAGCCGCGAGATCGCCGCCGCAGCCGAGGCGGTTGCCTCCGGGCTGGTCGCGCTGCGCAGCGAACTGTTCGACGAGATGCTGCACAAGGCAGGCGCTTCGAACGAGCGCCGCCCGGTCGAACTGGTCGAGCCGCTCACGCCGCGCGAACTGCAGGTGTTGCGCCTGCTGGCCGGCGGGTTCGCCAACAAGCACATCGCGCACGACCTCGGCATATCCGAGCACACTGCGAAGTTCCACGTCGGCCGCATCCTGGGCAAGCTCGACGCCGCGACGCGCGCCGAAGCGGTGGCAATCGGCTTGCGGGATGGGTTGATCGAGGCGGGTGGGAGAGAAGACGGCTAACCACCGAGACCGCCCCGCCACCGCCTCGGAACGACCTGTCTACCGCGTGAAGCACACCGCCTCGACGTTGTTTCCATCCGGGTCGATCAGGAACGCTGCGTAGTAGTTCGGGCTGTAGTCGGTGCGCAACCCAGGCTTGCCGTTGTCGCGCCCACCGGCCTTCAGGCCCTCTGCGTAGAAGCGATCGACCGCCGCGCGATCGTTCGCGCTGAACGCGACATGCGTGCCCGGGCCGCCTGCGGATTGGCCCTGGTAGAGCCAGAGCCCCGGCGCATCCGCGGGTCCGAGCCCGGCGTAAGTCGTATCGCGCGCTCCGAGGACATGCCCGAGCCCGCCCAGCGCGGCGCTGTAGAAGCGGATGCTCGCGTCGAGGTTCGCGACCTTCAGTCCGATGTGGTCGTACATGCTGGCCTCCTGTGAATGGAGCCGGCATCCTAGGCGCGCGCGGCGAGCCGTTCTTGGCAAATCTTGCGCACGTCCTGCGCAGCCTGGCGGAAGCGGCGCGGCGAGAGCCCGGCGGCACGGCGGAACGAGCGCACGAAGTTCGACAGATCGCCGAACCCGGCGTCGAACGCCACATCCGTGATCGGCCTCGAGTCGGCTGCGAGCATGCGTGCCGCGCGGCGCAGCCGCGAGCGCACGAGGTACTGATGCGGCGTGACGCCGATCACGCGCTCGAAAACGCGCAGGAAATGGAATTCGCTCAACCCGGACTGGCGAGCGGCGGCCGCGAGATCGATCGGCTGGTCGGCGTTGTTCTCGAGCCAGAGCGCGGTCTCGACAGCGCGCCGCCGGTCGTGCGCCGACGGCACGCTTGCGCGCTGGCGCCTTCCGGCCACGAGCTCCAGATACCGTGCGACGAACCGGAGCCCGGCTTCGTCGACGCCGCTGCGACCCTCGATTGCCGCGTGCGCGAGTTCGCCGAGCACCATCAACTGCGGCAGCGGCGGAATGGCGCGCGAATGCCAGACCTCGGCGTGCGCACCCATCGAATCCACCAGGGCGGGCGTCAAGCGAAACGACAGACACTCGTCACCGCACACATGGTCGTGCGTGCACGAGTATTCGTCGCCCGGGTGCCCGACGAGAGTCGAGCCCGCGACCAGCTCGTACGCGCGCCCGCGCGCGCGATATCCGAAGCTGCCCTTGCGCACCAGCGAAACCGAGTGACCGTGATGGCACTCGGCGAACGGTTTCTCGTGCAGGCGCGCGGTGCAACGGTATTCGAAGCACGCGATCGGCGGTGCGGTCCGTACAAACGTGGTCATCGCCCCAGAATACGCCGACCCCTCGCCGCGCATCGGCCAAGCGCACGCTGCGACGACGCGGCAGCCCTCACTCCATTGCACGCACGCCGCAATCGATGTCCGTCTCGTGCGGCCCGCGTGATGGTTCAGGTTGGCGTCAGAAAGCAGAAAGCGCGGCGCAAAAGACCCCCGGCAAGCTGCGTCCGTCACAACTCGCTGTGCTCAGCACTCATCGGGGGACCATCAATGCCAGCCAAGCGCGTCGCAGTCGCACGGGTCCTTGTCCTTGCGACCGCATGGCTCGGCGCAGTGATGGAT
This sequence comes from Burkholderiaceae bacterium, assembly GCA_035502095.1. Classification (GTDB taxonomy): domain Bacteria; phylum Pseudomonadota; class Gammaproteobacteria; order Burkholderiales; family Burkholderiaceae_F; genus JAKANT01. Next base: position 95,756 of record DATJUX010000043.1, on the reverse strand, counting down.
TCGCGACCGGTTGGGCACGCGGTTCAGTAAAGCCGGCGCGGCGGTGGACGTCGACATCCAATCTCGGACCTCCTCCCCCACCCGTGGCTGTCACAGACACCGCCGCGCGCAGGCTCCAATCCGCAAGCAGCTGGACAAGGAATCGGAAGGCTTCGTCGACTTATCGGTCATGGTGGTGGCGCCGGCCCGCTCGCGGCATTCGCGTGGCGTCACGAATGCCACGGGGCCGCGCCACTGCCGCCCGTCGCGACGTGCGGCGAACAGTTCGCGCAATGATCATTGAACGCAACGACTCGAATCCGGAAGGGAAGACCCTGATCCACGTGTTCCCCACCACGCCGCGCACGCAGCAGCGCGTGCTCGGGTTGCTGCGCCGGCTGGCAGCGGCCGCCTTCGCGACTCAGCGCGGCTTTCGCGGTGCCACGCTCGCGCACAGCGTCGACGGCGGGCACATCGTCATGCAGAGCGAATGGAGCGAACTCGCCGAGTTCCGGCGCGCCCTGCGCACGCCGGTCGGCATCGCGTACTGGCAGCGGGTGCGTTCGTTGCTGGCCCCCGACGACGCACGCCCGGGCGACGTCCACGTTTACGACGACCTGGTGAGCTTTTATTCTCTTGGCGCGGTCACGGCGCGCGGCGTTCCGCCGCGGTCGCAGGCCGCGCACGTTGCGACCGCCCATTGAGTCATGCATATCCTCCTCGTCGAAGATGATCCGCAGGTAGCCGAGACCACGCAACGCGCGCTGCGTTCGCAGGGATGGACCGTCGACCACTCGGCCCGCGGCGAGCCGGTGGCGCGCTCGGTCAAGCAGGATCCCTACGACCTGGTCATCCTGGACGTCGGACTGAGCGGGATCGACGGCTTCGAGGTTCTGCGCCGCGTGCGCACGCAGGGCTCGAGCGTGCCGGTGCTCATGCTCACGGCACGCGACGCGGTCGAGGACCGGGTGCGCGGCCTGCAGGACGGCGCCGACGATTACCTCGTCAAGCCCTTCGCGCTGGCCGAACTGATCGCGCGGGCGCTGGCCCTGACCCGGCGCGCGCGCGCCCGCACCGACAACGTGCTCACGCTCGGCAAGCTGCGCATGGACCTGGAGGCCAAGCGGGCCTTCATCGATGCCGCGCCGCTGGAGCTGTCGGCGCGCGAGTGGTCGGTGCTGGAGTGCCTGTTGCAGCGGATCGGCAAGGTGGTTTCCAAGGACCAGATCACGCAGGCGGTGGCGGGCTGGAGCGAAGCGCTCTCCGAGAACGCGATCGAAGTCTACGTTTCACGCTTACGCGGCAAAATCGAGACCGCCGAACTGCGCATCCGTACGGTGCGCGGCTTCGGTTACATGCTCGAAGAGGCCGCGCATGACACCTGAAGCACCTGTCTCCGCACCGCCGAGCGGGAGCGTCAAGCGCACGCTGTTCGCCTGGTTGCTACTGCCCCTAGCGCTGATCGTCCCCGCGGGCGCTGCGCTGCAGTATTGGTTCAGCGCGCGCCCCGCCATCGGCGCTTTCGATCACGCTCTCGGCGATACCGCGCTGGCGCTTGCGAACCTCGTGCGGATCGACGAAGGCCGGATCGTCTTCGAGCTGACTGCCGAGACGGAACGGTCGCTCCGCACCGACCAGACCGACATCATCTACTACGCGTTCGTCGATCCGGCCGGCAAGCTGGTCGCCGGCGATCACGAACTGCTCAACGTCGGGCCGGTGCAGGCAGCCGGCGAACTCGCGTACGTCGATGCGAACGTCGACGGCCGCCCCGTGCGGGTCGCCCTGCGCGGCGTCGCGTGCGGCAGCGCTGGCGCCTGCCAGGTGCGCGTGGGCGAGACCATGCTCAAGCGCGAGCGCATGCTGTCCGGGGCGGCAAAGGGCGCCGCGGCCACCATGCTGCTGCTGGTCGTCACGCTCGCGGTGGCGATCGCCTTCGGCGTCACGCGCTCGCTCCGGCCCCTGGGCGCCGTGGGGAGGGAAATCGCGCAGCGCTCGCTCGAGGACCTGCGCCCGCTCGAGGTCGCCGCGCCGACCGAAATCGCGCCGCTCGTCAACGCGCTCGACCGCCTGTTCGAGCGGCTGCGCCATGCGACGTCGGCGCAGCAGGCATTCCTCGCCGATGCCGCCCACCAGCTGCGCACACCCCTCACCTCGCTGAAGACCGAGATCGAACTCGCGCTGCTCGAGCCGCACGCACCCGACGTCGATGCGACCTTGCGCCGGCTGCACGCGCAGGCAACACGCGGCGCGCGCCTCGCGGGACAACTGCTCGCCATGGCGCGCAGCGACCCGGGCGTGCAGACGGTCGAGCCGGAGCGCCTCGAACTGAAAGAAGTGGCGAGCGCGGCGGCAGACGAGTGGGTTCCGCACGCGGTCGCCGCCGGCATCGATCTCGGTTTCGCGCTCGCGCCGGCGAGCGTGCGGGGGCGGCGCTTTCTGCTGCGCGAGATGCTCGGCAACCTCGTGCACAACGCGCTCGAATACGCCGGGCGCGGCAGCGAAGTCACCGTGCGCTCGTACACCGACCACGGCACGCCTGTGCTCGAAGTCGAGGACAACGGGCCCGGTATTGCCCCCGACGAACGCGAGCGCGTTTTCGAGCGCTTCTACCGCGCAAGCATCGCGAGCGGCCACGGCAGCGGGCTCGGCCTGGCGATCGTGCGCGAAATCGCCGTCGGCCACGGGGCCCAGGTCGACCTGCTCGATTCGCCGGGGGGAAACGGGCTGCTGGTCCGCGTGCGCTTCCCCTCCGTCGAGGCGTGACGCCAGCGGCGTGCGCAACGCCTCCGCTTTTTCAGGCGAAGTCCTCGGGCGCATGGCGCGCGCAGCGCACGAGATGTCGCCGCCCGCGGACGATGCCGAGGAAACACCAGACCACGCTTCCCGCCCCGCCGCGAGACTCGCGCGGCGCGCCCCGGGGCGAGTTCGGACCGCAAGGGCGCCTGGCCCGGAGGCACGCTGACCGGCGGATGACCCGTCGACTCCGCAGAACCGTTACCATAGGGCCGTCGTACACAACGATCATCCGCGCCGTCCAGGGAGCGGCGTCGCAGCGGGTGGGTGCAGTTGCGCCGCACATGACGCGGAGAACGAGGGAGCAAGCCATCATGAGCGACACGCTCGAGCAACTGCGCGAGCTGATCAAGGAGAAGTTCGACATCGATGCCAGCAAGATCGATCCGAACGTGTCCGTGCTGGAAAGCGGGCTCGATTCGCTGGCCCTGACCGAGCTCCTGTTCACGGTGGAAGAGAAGTTCGGCGTCGAGTTGCTCGAGGCCGCGCGCGAGGTGACCACCCTCGGCGGCCTGGCGAACCTGGTCGACCAGTTGCGCAGCGGCTCGCGCCCGGCGCCGCCGGCGCAGTCCAGTGCGGTGCCGATGCGCTGACGAGCGTCGCAGGCTCGATTCAATCCCGAGGTCCGGTCGTTGCGCTCCGGTGAGCAATCCGTAGCAGTCACCGGGCTCGGTGTGATCGGGCCGCACGGCGACGACCCCGGCGCGATGTTCGATGCGCTCATGGCCGGCAGGTCCGGCCTGCGACGCTGGGACGGCGCCGCCGACCCCGTGGTCGCGGGCGTAGTCGAGTTCGATCCCGCGCGCTGGTTCACCAAGATGCAGATGCTCGGTCTCGACCGCGCCAGCCAGCTCGCGGTCGCAGCGGCGGAAATGGCGCGCGCCGATTCCGGTGCACGCGATGTCGATCCCTTCCGCGTCGGCGTGTTCGTCGGCTGCGGCATGGGCGGAGCGATCTCGATCGAAGCGGCGTTTCGCTCGTACGCCTCCACCGGACGCGTGCCGCCGTTGAGCATCCCGGCCGGCATGGGCAACGCGCCGGCCGCGCATATCGCCATGCGCGGCGGGTTCAGGGGGCCGGTGTTGAGCTATTGCGTCGCCTGCGCCTCGTCGGCGGTGGCGATTGCGGAGGCGGGCAAGTCGATCCGGGCCGGCGAGGTGGACCTCGCGTTCGCGGGCGGCACGGAAGCGATGCTGGTACCCGCCATCGTGCGCGCCTGGCAGGCGTTGCAGACGCTGGCCAAGCCGGATCCCGAGCGCATCGAAACGTCGTGCCGGCCATTTGCTCTCGATCGCAGCGGTTTCGTGTTGTCCGAAGGTGCGGCGTTCCTCGTGCTCGAACCGGGCGTGGCGGCGGAGCGCCGCGGCGCGCGTATTTATGCCGACCTCGCGGGCAGCGGCGTGAGTTGCGATGCCACTCACCTCACCAAGCCGGACGCGACGGGGCAGGCGCGGGCGATGAAGCAAGCGCTGGTTTCCGCCCGCCTCCAACCGGCCGAGGTTGGCTATTGCAACGCGCATGGCACCGCGACGCCCGCGGGCGACGTGGTCGAATGCGACGCGTTGCGGGCCGTGTGGGACGATGAGCTCCCGGGCTTGCGCGTGAGTTCGACCAAATCGATGCATGGCCACCTGCTCGGCGGCGCCGGGGCGCTGGAAGCGATGATCACCGTGCTGGCATTGCATCGCCGGCAGATCCCGCCCACTGCATTCAACACGCTGCCCGACCCGAAGTGCGCCGTTGCGCTGGTACGGGGCGAGGGCGAGGCCGCGCCGCACCTGCGTGCGGCGATCAGCAACTCGTTCGCGTTCGGCGGTACCAACGTCGTGCTCGCATTCCAGCGCCATCAGTGAAGCCTCGTGGGTGCGGCCGCAATCCGCGTCTTGCGCAGCACCCTTCTCGCCTGGTTCGGCGCAGCAAGCGCGGTCGTTTTCCCGCTACCCGGCTTCGCGCAGACGACACCTTCGGCCACGACGCCGAGCGCGCCGGTGCCACCCAAGCCGGCCGCATGCACCTACTGCAAGGAGGCATTGCAGACGCTCGATGCCCTGCGCAAGAGACTGCCGAGCGACTGGACGCTCGAACTCGAGCACGACCCGGTATTCGGCGGCGAGGTGCTGGTCGTGCAGGCCGGCCGCCCGGAGGCGCACACCGTGCTGCTGGTGCACGGCCTCGGACAGAACGGATTCACCGACTGGATCGACGTGATGCGACGGCTGGCGCGCCGCTACCGCGTGCTGGCCATCGATCTGCCCGGGTACGGCTATTCGAGCACGCCGCTCGGCAAATACTCGCCGAAGAACTACGCGCGCGTGCTGCAGCAGGTGCTCGCCCGGCATGTCGACGGGCCGGCGATCGTGGTCGGCCACTCGATGGGCGGTGCGGTCGGCCTGCGCCTGGCGAGCGATTTTCCGGACACGACGAGCCGGCTGGTCCTGGTCGATGCCGCCGGCATCCTGCATCGAACCGCGTTCGTCAAGCATTCGACGACCGATCTGCTGCCGATCGAGGGCCTGCCCGACGTGCTGAAGGATCCGGTCGCGCGCATGAAGGATCTCGGCCGCGCAGCGGTCGAGCGCGTCTTCGGAATGCCCAGCGACCCGACGCGGGTGCTGAGGCAGAGCGACCTCGCATGGGAACTGATCCTGCACAACCGCACGAGCGTGAACGCCGCGCTCGCGCTGGTCGACGAGGACTTCAGCGCGGCGATCTACACGCTGCGCCAGCCGACGCAGATCATCTGGGGCGATGCCGACACGATCGCGCCGCTTCGCACCGGGCAGGTGCTCGCGCGCCGTGTGCCGAACGCGCAACTAAGGACCTTGGCAGGCGTCGGCCATACGCCGATGGAGACGGCGCCGGACCAGTTTCTCTCCTTGCTGAACACCGCCCTCACGACCGACCCCATCCCGGCCGCGCCGCCGGAAAAGTCACCGCCAGATGCGCGCGATCTCGGGTGTACGGGCCAGGTCGATCGCCAGTACGCCGGCCACTATCGTGAGATCGTGATCGACAACTGCACGGCGGTGCGCCTCATGGACCTGAGCGCACAACGGATCGTGATCCGCGACTCGATCGTGCAGATGCTCAATGTGCAGGTGCGGGGCTCCGATGTCGCCGTCGACGCGACCAACTCGGAGGTGACCATCACCGCGAGCGACCTGAGCGGCGGGATCAGCGTGCGAGCCGATGCCAGCCGCCTCGATCTCGCCGGCGTAGTCCTGCTGGCGTCGGACACGCCGGTGGAGGTGCGGCGGCGGTCGCGCCTGATCGCTTCGGTGAGCGAAATCCACAGCCCCGAGTACAACGGCTACTGGCACGATAGCGTCGAACTGGAGGAAACGCGGCTCTCGGTCGAGCGCACGCGTCCGTGAGGAACCGGAACTGATCGATGAATCCATTGCCACCCGCGTCCCTGCGCGACTGGTTGCGTGACCTCGGCCGTCGCCTTGTCACGCTGTGGCCGATCAAAGCGACAGGGACGATGTGCTGGATCGCCGGCTTCTTCGTCGCGTATTTCTGGGTGCTGCGCAACCCGGTCGCCGAGGTGACGGTCATGCCGCTCACCACGATGGACCGGTTCGTGGCATTCCGGTCCGAGGCGTTGATCCTGTACGCGTCGCTGTGGGTGTACGTCTCGCTGCCCCCGGCGATACTGAAGAACTTCCGCGAGCTCTTCTCCTATGGCGCGGCCACGCTCGCGCTGAGCGCCATCGGCCTCGGAATCTTCCTTGTCTGGCCCACTGCAGTTCCGCCGTTCGAGATCGACCTCGCGCAGCATCCGTCGATCTCGCTGATCAAGGGCGTGGACCTCCCCGGCAACGCATGCCCTTCGCTGCACGTGGCGTTCGCCGTGTTCACAAGCATCTGGATCGACCGCATCCTGCGCGAGATGCGCAGCCACCGCGCGGTGCTGATCGGCAACTGGGTGTGGTGCGTGAGCATCGTGTATTCGACGCTCGCGACGCGCCAGCACGTGGTGCTCGACGTCATCGCTGGAGCGCTGCTGGGCGCCGTCGTCGCGTGGCTGCATCTGCGCGCGGTGCGGTGGGTCGAGGGAGTATCCGCGGCGGCGGCGACGCCGCTTCCCGGGCGGGCTGGAGAGGGGTAGCCCGGGTGGAGGGCGCGAGTTCTGAGTCGGGTGGGTACTTCGCGCTCCGGACTGCGCAAAGGGGGTCGCTTCGGCGTCCGCACGCTGGGCTAACTGCCCAGGCGCCTAGCGGCGGCGATGGGGCAGGGGCGAATTGGGCGGAGTACCCGGTAGACGCGTTGCGCGTCGCTTCGTAAGCTCGGATGCGGCGGGCGGAGTTCCACCAAGAGTGACTCTATGTCAGTGCGCAAGGACGAACGGGAAACGAGCAGCAGAGACGCCAAACATACGCGACAACAGAGACTTTTCTTGCGACCTTCGCTGTACTTCGGCGCACGGCGAAGTAATGTGCGGACGCCGCCATACGGACGCACGCGCCCTGCACTGAGGTTAGGCCCCTGAAGCGAGATTCGCGTGGACCATCACAAGCTGTCCGAAGAGATCAAGGAGAAAATCCGAAGCCTTGAACCCATGTCTCCAAGCGACCAGCGGGAAGTGCTGTCCGTCCTCACGGACAAGTCGCGGGAGAAGGCGGAAATTCAGGCCTCGTATCAGGTGGCCGTGCAGGTTCGCGCCACCTATGACCTGGTCAACGCACTGCACGCAATGGACCGAACAAGTACAGCGTTGTCGAAGAGGCTCGTCTTGCTTACGCGCGTGCTAGTCATTTTCACTGCGGCTCTGCTTGTGGAGCCGCTCGTCCATCTGGTTCACTGGCTGGGAACCAAGTAATGTTTCGCGAAGGCATCCGGGCCGCTTCGGTTTGTCTCGCCATAGGCCCAACTCGTTATTCAAAGCCGACAAGCCCAAACGCCGTTGGCGCGCCCTTTGCAGCTTAACTCGACGGTAGGCGGTATAGAGTGGGGCGCGTGTTGCTCGGATTCTTGCTCTGCACTTTCGCGTATCCGGCGTTCATCCTTGCCGCCGATCGTCCGGGCGCGTTTGGCGGTGCGATCATCGTTGGAACGTTCACGTTCGGCGGCTCGATCGTCATCGGTCTGCCTGTCTTCCTGGCCATGCGTCGCCGTAGGTGGCTCCGTGCTTGGCACTTTCTCGTAGGTGGCGCAGGGATCGGAGCAATCATCGCCTTGCCTTTTATAGCTGGCGGGGTGGGAACCTACGTTCCGGTAGCTGGCACGTTTGCCGGGCTAGGCGCTGTGCACGCTATCGCTTTTTGGCTGCTGGCGGTGGCACGAAACCCCGCACTGAGTTCGCCATCAGTTCAAAGCAGGGCGAGCGCAAATATATGAGCATGCCACCCAACATTTCATTGAACGCGGACGCCCCGCTGGCGTCCGCTGCGCGGCGGTGCCGTCGCGCGGTCGATTCCGGCGTTAGGGTTTAAAGGAGCGATGCGCGCATGCTGAATCGAGGTGTATTGATCGTGCGCCCTGCGAGGCCTTTTCTCGAGTGGGCGGCAGGCCTTGATGATTCCGGCGTTCTGCCGTCGATAGAAGGCGAGCAGACGGTGTATCTCGTCCCCGAGTTCGAAGACGACGATGAGGCGGAGGAGTCGCTGAGTGCCGCGTACGCAGAGGTCTTCGAGCGGGAGCTATATGGATGGCATACCGACGAGGCTGACTGGCCGCAAAACCGGACGCTGGCGATGTTTCGCCAATGGTTCACGATCGAGATGCATTCTGTCGTCGAGGATCTCTGTGCCGATGAAATCGTCGACGACGAAAACGAGTAGCCGCCCGCATGAACGGCAGGCCTGACTTTTCATTCGACACTTGCCTTCGTGTCGGCAGCCGCGCACCCGGCGTTCAGGCCGGTTACTGGCCTTAGGCGGCGGAGGGCATCCTCCACCCGTGCCAGCACACTTATCAGGAGACACAGATGAGTACGTTGAAGAAGTACGGTGGGGTGGCCTTGGCGATCATCTTGGTTCTTGTCGGCGTCTTCTTCGTAAGGGATCCTTACTCGGCGGGGCAGTTCGTCTCGAACTACTTCGCTGCTGGCGACTTTGCCCGAGGCGTCATTGCAGCAGGACACTTTTCTGCAGGCATCTTTGCCGCTGGCACCTTCGCGATAGGAGTTTTTTCCGCCGGAATCTTCTCCATTGGCGTCTTCTCAGTTGGGTTGTTCTCGGTCGGGCTGTTCGGGCTAGGCTTCTTTGTGATAGCCAGATACAAGAAGACCCTTTCTGCGAAAGCGTAGTGGTGATGCTTCTCGCCTACGGTAGCGTGGAGCCGTGCCGGCCAATTTCGACGGTAGGCGTCGAGGGTCACCGCACGACATCCGAAGGAACCCGATGCCTTTGCTTGGATCAGCTGCGATGCTTCTGTCATTCGATGTTGAAGCTGGCGCGATAGCGGAACACGATCGCTGGCACACACACGAGCATCTACCGGAGCGTCTGTCGATTCCGGGCTTCCATCGGGGCACACGTTGGACAGCCACCAAGGGCGGGCCTCGCTACATGGTCCTCTACGAAGTTGAGAACTTTGAGACGCTGGCGTCCGAGCCATACATCACAAGGCTGAACAATCCGACGCCATGGACCAGGAGAATGATGCCGCACTACAAGGGCATGACCCGCGGACTCTGCGCCGTACTCGGCAGCTTCGGGTTTGGCCAGGGTAGCGCCGCGGCCCTCATCCGTTTCACGCCCGAGGAGGCCCGTGCCGCGCCGCTGCACCGCTGGCTGCTCGAACAGGGGCTTCCGCCTGTTCCCGACATACCAGGTCTCGGCAGCGTCCACCTGCTGCAGGGATCGCAAATGGCAGCGATGACGACCGAGCAGCGCATCAGAGGTGCCGATCGCGGCGTTGACTCAGCGCTCATCCTCACCGGATACGATGCCAGCGCCGTTGCCGAATGCGCGAAGACACTGATCCACGATGGCGATCTCGGAAGTCGGACCGCAGGTGAGCTGAGCTGTGCCACATATTGCTGGAGCTACTCGCTTGCCCGCGCAGAAATCGACACCTGATCCTTCGCTGCACCGGACGCGCAGCGGCCGGCTGCGTCGAGCAGTGCCTTTTCCCTCGCCATGGTGGTCCCGCTCGCCGCGATCGAAGTGCTCGCCGGCGCACCCGCCTCGCAATTCGCCGAGTTGACTACACGCAAAACGTCGAGTGGCAGGCGCGGCGCCAGGGCCTGCCACTCGCGTCCTTTGGCGCGCGCGCAACGGCGTACTTGATCGACAGCGCGATCTATTTCCCTTTCCGGCGGCGCTGATCCTCTGGTCTGCAAGCGCAGGCCGCAGGTCCGTGCAGCCCTTGGACTTCACCTTCGACGCCCGTGACCCTCCTGTCGTTCGCCGGCCTGGTCGCGTACTTCGGGCTACCGACGTTCATCCGAAAGGGGGCCACGCTTGGCAAGCGCCTCGTGGGCATCCGCGTGGTTTCCCGGGTCCACAGCCGGATGTCGCCGTCGCATTGCATCGAGCGTGCGCTGGGTCATACGGCGTCTTCGATCGAGGCGGGCTTCGGCTTAGTGCCGTTCTTCACGCACACGAACCGACAATCGGTTCATGATCGCACTGTCGAAACCTTCGTCATCCGCACCCGCCCTCCGAAGTCCCGAGCGGCAGCGTGACCGCAATCTTGACGCGAGGCCAAGCATGAAACGTTGTCTGAACCTCGCCGCCGTCATATTCGTGATGGCGTCATTCGTGATTGGCGCCCTTGCTTACGTGTTTTCGTCCGGCAGCCACCGCGCAGTGGGCATTTTGTTGCTCGCCTGCGGCGCGGTCGCCGCCCTCGCCGCGCCCAACGTCGTCGACGGTCACCGCCTCGTCCATCAGCGTTTCGCGGCTCTGCCCCGGGCGCCCGGTCTTCGTCCGGTCGCCGTCGTGCTCTGGGGTTGCGCGATCGCGATCCTCGGCACGCTCGTGCTCATTCGGGGCTAGGCTGCCGACTGCTGCCATGTACTACGCGGCTGTTGCGGCGCTGATGCTGGTCCTCCCCTTGGCGTCGATCGCGGTCGAAACGAGCCTGCTCCCGCAGGCGGCGCATGCCGCCCTGGCCATCAAGTGGTTCGGCTTTTGGGCGGTCGGCGCTCGTCTTACGTTGGCCGGCCTCCGCCAGGTGTTTCAGCCCGCTTACACGGCAGACGTCATCCTGGGATTGGGAGAAAGAGGATCGCTGGTTCTCGCTCGCGAACTCGGCTTCGCAAATCTGGCGCTCGGAAGCGTTGCGCTGACCGGTCTTCTCCTGCCGGCGTGGCGGCTGCCAGCTGCCTTCGCCGGTGGCCTCTTCTGCCTGCTGGCCGGCATCAACCATGTCTTCCAGCGACAGCGCAATCGACTCCAGAACGTCGCCATGGTTTCCGATCTTTTCGTCGGCGCCGTTCTCAATCTTGCGTGCCTCAGGACGCTTGTCTTGGGTGGGCTTTAGCGACTGGCGAAGAAGCGCAACGCGTCCCTCTTCGCCGCCAACCTCTCTACCCTCCCCCGCGAGCGGGGGGAGGGAATGAATCCTCACCCGTACTTGAAATACGCGGTCCGCACCCGCGGCTGCGCCTTGAGTTCGGCGAGCAGCGTCTCGTCCGGTCGCACCCGCCATTCTTCCGGCAGCGTCACGTCCGCGCTGCCATCCCCGTTTCGATAGCCGACCACGACGCGACACCCCTGGCTGGTTCCGTTCGGCGCCCGGTCCTGCGAAGCAGGCGGCGTGCCGTTGCGCACGCGATAGGCCTGCAGTGCACCCTTGAGCGAGGCGACGTCGATCGCGCTGTCGAGTTCGATGCGCAGGCGCGCTTCCGCACGCGACCGCGCCTCGCCCAGATCCATCAGGTCCTCGGCGCTGATCGAGTAGCGCTGGTTGAATTCGTCGAAACGCACCTTGCCGGTGACGAACACCAGCGTGTCCTCCTTCAGGAGCGCGCGCTTGCGGTCGTAGAGCTCGGAGAAGACCATCAGCTCGAGTTGCGCGGTGCCGTCGTCGAGCACGATCACGCCCATCCGGCCGCGGCGCGTGTTCTGGCTGCGCGCCGAGACGATGATGCCGGCCAGCCGGACCGACTCGCGCCCGCCCTGCCTGGCATCCACGAGCCGCGTCGGCGCGAGCTTGCGCGCTTCCTGTTCGAATTCGGCGAACAGGTGGCCGCTGAAGTAGAAGCCGAGCGCGAGCTTCTCGTTGGCGAGCCGCTCGCGATCGGTCCATGCCCTGGCCGGCACGTAGTCGATCGCCGGCTGGTCCGATCGCGCGGGTTCGCCGAACAGGCTTTCCTGGCCGGCATGCGCGAGCGCGTGCTCGGCGCTCTCCATGGCGCGTCCGACGCTCGCGAGCAGCGTCGCGCGGTCGGGATTCAGCGCATCGAGCGCACCAGCGCGCACGAGCGCTTCCACCACGCGGCGATTGACCAGGTGCTTGTCGACGCGCGCGCACAGATCGAACAGGTCCCTGAACGCCCCGCCCGCGTCGCGCGCGGCGATGATCGCCTCGATCGCGCCGGCGCCGGTTCCCTTGATGCCGCCGAGTCCGTAGCGCACCGACTTCGCGTCGATCGGCTCGAACCGGTAGGCGCCGGTGTTGATGTCGGGCGGCAAAATGGCGATGCCGTTCGCTCTCGCGTCCTCGACCAGCTCCTTGACCTTGTCGGTGTCGCCCATGATCGCCGACATGTTTGCCGCGAAGAACGCGGCCGGGTGATGGCGCTTGAAGTATGCGGTCTGGAAAGCGACGACGGCATAGGCGGCGCTGTGTGACTTGTTGAACCCGTAGCCCGCGAACTTCTCCATCAGGTCGAAAAGTTCGGTGGCCGCATTGCCGTTCACGCCGTTGCGCCCTGCTCCATCGACGAAGATCGAGCGGTGCTGCGCCATCTCCTCGGGCTTCTTCTTGCCCATCGCCCGCCGCAGCAGGTCGGCGCCGCCGAGGGAATACCCGCCGATGGTCTGCGCGATGCGCATGACCTGCTCCTGGTAGACCATGATCCCGCAGGTCTCGTCGAGGATCTCCTTCAGGCGCGGGTCGAGGTAGTCCACACGCTGGCGTCCATGCTTGCGCTCGACGTAATCGGGAATCAGCTCCATCGGGCCGGGCCGGAACAACGCGTTGAGCGCGATCAGGTCGCCGAGCTTGTCCGGCTTGGCGCGCTTGAGCAGGTCGCGCATGCCACGCGATTCGAACTGGAAGATCGCGGCGGTGTTGGCAGCGCGGAAGATCTCGTAGGTGGGAGGATCGTCGAGCGGAATCGCGTCCAGCGAAAGCGCGGACGACGGATCGAGCTTGCGCACGTACTCCAACGCGTATTCGAGGATGGTGAGCGTGGTGAGGCCGAGGAAGTCGAACTTCACGAGTCCGATCGCCTCGACGTCGTCCTTGTCGAACTGGCTCACCGCCGCGTCCTGCGCGCCCGCAGCGCAATAGAGCGGGCAGAACTCGGTCAGCTTGCCGGGCGCGATCAGCACGCCGCCCGCGTGCATGCCGACATTGCGCGTCAGCCCTTCCAGCGGACGCGCGAGTTCGATGATCCTCTGATACTCCTCGTCGCCCTTCACCGCCTCGGCGAATGCGGGCTCGTCGGCCAGCGCGCGATCGAGCGTCCACGGATCGACCGGGTTGTGCGGAATCAGCTTGGAAAGCTGGTCGCACTTCGTGTAGGGCAAGTCCAGCACGCGCCCGACGTCGCGCACCACCGCCTTCGCACCGAGCGTGCCGAACGTCGCGATCTGGCACACTGCCTGCGCACCGTACTTGCGCTTGACGTACTCGATGACCCGGTCGCGGTTGTCCTGGCAGAAGTCGATGTCGAAGTCCGGCATCGACACGCGCTCCGGATTGAGGAAGCGCTCGAACAGCAGGTCGTAGCGCAGCGGGTCGAGGTTGGTAATGCCGAGCGAATACGCCACCAGCGAACCGGCACCCGACCCGCGCCCGGGACCGACTGGAACGCCGTTCTCCTTGGCCCAGTTGATGAAGTCGGCGACGATGAGGAAGTAGCCGGAGAAGCCCATCTTCGCGATCGTCGCGAGTTCCAGGTCGAGCCGCGCGCGGTAACGCGGCTCCTGGGCGTCGCGCGCCGCCTGGTCCGGATAGAGCAGCGCGAGCCTGCGTTCGAGCCCGTGCGCGGCAAGGTCTCGGCAATGCTGGTCGAGCGTGACGCCCGGCGGTGTCGGGTACTCGGGCAGGCGCGCCTTGCCGAGCGTCAGCTCGAGATTGCAGCGCTTGGCGATCTCAACGCTGTTGGCGAGCGCAGCGGGGACGTCGGCAAACAGGTCCTCCATTTCCGCGCGCGTCTTGAGGTACTGCTCCTCCGTGTACCGCCGCGGGCGGCGCGGGTCGCCGAGCGTGTAGCCCTCGGCAATGCACACGCGTGCCTCGTGCGCCTGGAACTCGTCGCGGCGCAGGAACTGCACGGGATGCGTCGCCACCACGGGCAGGCGCCACTCGGCGGCCAGCGCGAGCGCGCGCTGCACATAGGCCGCGTCGCCGGGCCTGCCGGCACGCTGCAGTTCGATGTAGAAGCGGTCGGGGAACAGTTCGGCGAGGCGCGTCGCCGCCGAGCGCGCGCCGGCGGGGTTGCCGGCTGCGAGAAACGCGCCGATCTCGCCTTGCGGCCCGCCGGAGAGCGCGATCAGTCCTTGCGAAAAACCCTCGGCGAACCACTGCAGGCGCATCTCCGCGCGGCCGCGGTGCTGGTTCTCGAGCCATGCGCGCGTGAGCAACTCGCACAGGTTGCGATAGCCGGTGCGATCGGCGGCGAGAAGCAGCAGCCGGTGCGGCGCCTCACGCTCCCTGGCGTTCGTGATCCAGGCGTCGCAACCGATGATCGGCTTGACGCCCTTCTTGCGCGCACGCGAGTAGAAGCGCACCGCGCCGAACAGATTCGCGCTGTCGGTCAGCGCGAGCGCGCCCTGCCCATCGGCCACCGCCGCGTCGACCGCATCGTTGATCCGCACCAGCCCATCGACAACGGAGAACTCGGAATGCAGGCGCAGATGAACGAAGCCGCTCGACATGCGTTCGATTTTAACGACGAGAAAATTGCCGGACGCGGATTACGCGGATGGGCGCGGATGGACGAAGGCAACCACCTCGAATGTCGTCCGAACGGAGTGAGGGATCTCGGCGCCTCGATGGCGGAGATCCTTCGCCTTGGGCTCAGGATGACACGGCGGGGGTGTTGTCCGCCTCAGCTCTTCCCACGCATCTCGCGCCACGCACCGACGATGCCGGTGGAGGCCGCGTCGACCGGAGCGTTCGCATCGTTCAATGCGCCGGCGAGTTTGGTCGCGATCTGCTTGCCCAACTCCACGCCCCACTGGTCGAACGAGTTGATGCCCCAGATCGCGCCCTGCACGAACACCTTCTGCTCGTAGAGCGCGGTCAGCAGGCCGAGCGTGAACGGATCGAAGCGCCGCACGAGGAGGGTCGAACTCGGGCGGTTGCCCGGGAACTCGCGGTGCGGCGCGAGGCGACGCGCTTCCTGCTCGTTCATCCCCGCGGCGATCATCTCGGCGCAGGCCTCGTCGGCGGTCTTGCCGATCGCCAGCGTCGCCGACTGCGCGAAGCAGTTCGCGAGCAGGATGCGATGCTGCGCGTCGTCGGCAAACGGCGACTCGGCGGCGGCGATGAAGTCGACCGGAATCAGCGCCGGCCCCTGTTGCAGCAGCTGGAAGTACGCGTGCTGCCCATTCGTGCCCGGTTCGCCCCAGATCACGGGCCCGGTTTCGTAGTCGACCGGCTCGCCCTCGAGGTCGACACGCTTGCCGTTCGACTCCATGTCGACCTGCTGCAGGTGGGCCGCGAACCGCGCGAGGTGCTGCGAGTACGGTGCGATCGAGTGGCTCGCCGCGCCCCAGAAGTTCGCGTACCAGATGCCGAGCAATCCCATCAGCACCGGGAGGTTCTGGCCGAACTCCGCCGTGCGGAAGTGCTCGTCCAACGCGTGCGCGCCCGCGAGCAGTTGCAGGAAGCGGGACTTGCCGATCGCGACCGCGATCGGCAAACCGATCGACGACCAGAGCGAATAGCGCCCGCCGACCCAGTCCCAGAACTCGAACATGTTGGCGGGCGCGATGCCGAACGCCGCCACTTCCTTCGCGTTGGTCGACAGCGCGACGAAGTGGCGTTCGGTCGCCTTTTCCGTGCCGAGGGCCTTGACCACCCAGTTGCGCGCCGCGCGCGCGTTGGTCATCGTCTCGATCGTGGTGAACGTTTTCGATGCCACCAGGAACAGCGTGCTGGGCGGATTCAGCCGCGCCAGGGTCGAGCGCAGGTGCTCGGGATCGACGTTGGAGACGAAGTGCACGCGCGGTCCGTCGTGGTACGGCGCGAGCGCGACCGTGATCATCTGCGGGCCGAGATCGGAGCCGCCGATGCCGATGTTGACAACGTCGGTGATGGGCGCGCCGGTATGCCCGGTCCAGCGGCCGTCGCGCACGCGCTCGGCGAGATCGAGCATGCGTTCGCGCACGGCAGCCACCGGCGGCTTGATGTCGACACCGTCGACGACCAGCGGCCGATTCGAAAGATCGCGCAACGCGACGTGCAACACCGAGCGCCGCTCGGTCACATTGATGCGCTCGCCGGCGAACATCGCATCGATGCTCTTGCGCAACCCGCGGGCATGCGCGAGTTCCAGCAGCAACTCAAGGGTGCGCGCTTCGATGCGGTGCTTCGAGAAGTCGAGCACCAGGCGCGCTTCGCCTGCCGCGAGCGTGCGCGCGAAACGGCCGTAACGCTGCGGGTCGGCGCCGAACGCCGCGCGCAGATGGAATCCCGCGAGCGCCTGGCGCTCGGCCTCCAATGCCTGCCACTGGGGAAGCCGGATCAGTTGCGTCATTTCTTGTCGGATGAGGTGGATGGCGCGGGTTTGATCTTCTCTCCGGCGTGCGTGACGGCGCGGCCGGTCTTCTCGACCGCGTCGGCCAGGGCCTCGCCGGTGTGCTTGCCCGCCCTTTCTACCGCCTTGCCGGCGCTTTCGATACCCTCGACGGTCTTCTCTCCCGCCTTTTTCAAGGCCTTCTCGGTCGACACGGCGGCCTTGTCGATCGCCTTTCCGGTCCGCTCCGCAACGCCAGGTTCGCCGGCCCAGGCCGGGGCCAGCCAGCCGAGCGGCAGCGCCAGAAGCGCCCCCGCAATCCAACGTTTTGCCGCTTCCTTCATGACGTCCTCGATTCGATGACCCGCCCCCGCGCCGATGCAATCTAACAGCCCGCCCGAGGACCCGTCTGCAGGCTTGGACCGCGTTTGTGGGCCGCCGATCGGCCGGCGAGCGGCTCGACCGGCCGTCGGGCAGGAAGCCACGTGCCCGCCAAGCTGCAAATTCATGTTTTCGACCGAGCGGTTTGCGGCTATTTTCGCGCAGTGGCGCCCCAAGCACGGGTGAGCCACGGAGCGCCCGGCTGGGCGCTCCTCACAGAGGCGCCCCGATGTCCTCAACCCTGAGCGCAATCGCGCTCGCATCCGCGGCACAAGACCCCGGCCCCTGGCGGCCGGACGATTCGTCGCGTGGTCTCGGCGCAACAGTCGACGCGCCGCGGCCATTCCGATGAACGAGAAGTCCGGCAACGAGTCGGTCAGCCTCACCGGGCCTGTCGTGGGCCACGCGGGAACGGCCGGGCACCTGCCGGCCGGATACCTGCTGCGGGAGTTCCGCATCGAGCGGGTGGTGGGTGAAGGCGGCTTCAGCGTCGTCTACCTCGCCACCGATACGCGCCTCGAGCGCCAGGTGGCGATCAAGGAGTACATGCCGACCGCGCTCGCCACGCGCAACCCGGACCTCTCGGTGCACGTGCGCTCATCGGCGCAGCATCGCGAGGCCTTCGATGCCGGGCTGCGCAGCTTCATCAACGAGGCGAAGCTGCTCGCCCGCTTCGAGCACCGCGCGCTAGTCAAGGTGCACCAGTTCTGGCAGGAAAAGGGCACAGCCTACATGGTCATGCCGTTCTACTCCGGGCCGACGCTGAAGGCCTGGTCGCGCCAGCACCCCGAGCCGATCGACCCGGCGTGGCTGGAGCAGTTCCTGCGCCTGGTGATGGACGCGCTCGAGACGCTCCACAAGGAAAACTGCCTGCATCGCGACGTCGCGCCCGACAACATCCTGGTCCTCAACGAACGCTCCCCGCTGCTGCTCGACTTCGGCGCCGCGCGCCGCGTGATCGGCGACATGACGCAGGCGCTGACGGTGATCCTCAAGCCCGGCTTCGCGCCGATCGAGCAGTACGCCGAGTCGCAGTCGATGCGACAGGGCCCGTGGACCGACGTCTACGCGCTGTGCGCGGTGGCGTATTTCCTGATCACGGGCCGCGCCCCCACTCCGTCGGTCACGCGCGTTCTCGCCGACGATCTGGTGCCGCTGCGCACATCCGCCGAGCGACAGTTCCCACCGACGTTCCTTGCCGCGCTCGACGCCGGCCTGACGGTCCGGCCGCAGCAAAGACCGCAGACCATTGCGTCCCTGCGTGCCCTGATGGACGGACAGGCCGTGCCCGACGACACCTTGACCGCGCCGCCGGGTGTGCTCGGCACCGCCCCGCCGGCGGCATCCAATGAGGAAGCGCCGGGTTTGCCTGCGATGGCGGAGCCCGAGCCAGACGACGACAAGACGCGGGTCGTCTCCACGCGCAACCTGCCGATGCGTACCGGCTCGAAGGCGGGTTCGACGCCGGGCGAACCGGCGATCGCGCCGGTGGAGATGGCGCCCACGCCTGACCTGACCGGCGATCCAACGTTCGAGGCGCGTTACCCGTCGCGTTCGATGGCCGAGCACGAATCGGCGATCGCCCCTCGGCTTCGGTCGGAGGACGGGCGCGAATCGCGCCTTCCACTGATCATCGGCATCCTCGCCATCGCGGCGGTGATCGGCGCGGCATGGGTCATCATCGGCTGGCTCAACACCGACATTGCCAGGTCGCGCGGCCTGGAGCCCGCCTACCCCACGCCGGCTCCGGCGCCGAAATCCGGGGCCGTGGTCACGCCGCCCGCCGTGGCAGCGGCATCGAACGCGGAGCTGGCCGCCGCGAGCCGAAACGCTCCCGCTGCCGCCGCGCTCCCGGGGGTGCCACGTCCGCCGCTGCGCCATGCGACCAACGGCGCGGATACGGCGTATTCGCCTGAAGCCGGCGCCGGGCGGGCGGTCGCGAGGCCCGCGGCGGCCACCGTCGATGAACGCGTTCCTGCGGTGGTCGAATTCGTGTTCGAACGCTTCAAGGAACGTTGATGGGTGCGGTCCCTTCAGCCGTGGCGGGCATGGCGGTCGATTCCGCCGGCGAGCTGTTCGCACCCGCGCGCGCGATCGCCGGCGCCGCCGCGGCGGTGCCGCAACGCGCCGTACTGCTGATCGAGGACCACGATCTCGTGCGCCTCGGAACCTGCGTCCTGCTCGGTTCGATCGACGACATCGCGTGCAGCGTGGTCCAGTGCAAGACGCTGGACGAAGCGCAGCAAATCCTGCGCCGCGGCCGCAGCTTCGATCTGGTGCTGCTCGACCTGAACCTGGGCGACTCCAAGGGCCTGCAGGGCCTGCGTTCGCTGCGGGAGGAATTTCCCGCGCTTCCGATTGCCGTGCTTTCCGGCACCCAGGACGAGTTCGTCGTGCGGCAGGCACAGACCATGGGCGCGATCGGCTACCTGCTCAAGAGTTCGACGCCGGACCAGATCAAGGTGGCGATCCGCTCGCTCCTGGGCGCGCGCGACCGGATGGCGCCCGGCATGACCTCGCTGAGCGAGCGGTTTCCGAAACTGGCGGGCACGTCCTACTACGACCGCGTGGCCGAACTGGGGCCGCGCCACATCCAGATCCTCGAGCTGATCCTCTCCGGCTGCAACAACCAGGAGATCAGCAACGCGACCCGGTTGTCGCTGGGAACCGTCAAGAACTACGTTTCGGCGATCCTGCTCGCGCTCGACGTGCGTTCGCGCGCACACCTGATCAGCCTGTTCCACTAGGGGCCGCCGCTCCGGCCGGTCATCAAAAGTGCAAGTCCGGGCAGCACGAGCACTCCGCGAGCTGACCCGCGATCGCAAAGCCGCGCCGCCGCCGCACGCCGTCGAGGGTGCGCGCCCGCGTGACACGATCGCGCAACCGCCGCCGCAAGCACCGGTTACGGCCGACTGGCTGGAGCGCGTGCGCGACGAGCAGGTGCGCCGCCTCTACGCCGAGGATGGGCGGGTCGCCCTCGCATCAATGGCGGTCGCGGTCGCGGTCGCCGGGCTGTTCCACGTGCATCAGCCCGACGGCAAGGCACTCGCGTGGGGAGCCGTGCTGGTCGTGCTCCTCGCCGCCCGCGTGGTCTACGTCGGCGTGCGCCGGCGCCGCATCGCGCCGGGGGCTGACGCGCGCCGCGCACTGCGCGAGTACCTGGTTCCGCTCGGCGCGAGCGCGCTCGCCTGGAGCATCGGGCCGTTCCTGTTCTTCCCCGACCAGCCCGGCTATCAGGCGTTGCTGATCTCGATCTGGATCGCGCTTGCCACCGCGGCGACGCCGATGGTGGCGGTCTCGCGTTTTGCCATCTACCTGTGGCTGGTGCCGCTGCTGCTGCCGCTGGCGGCGCGTTTCCTGACCGCCGCCGATCCGACCACGAACGTGCTCGGCATGATTGCGGCGGTCGTGCTCGTGGTGCAGCTGCGCCTCGCGCTGGAGCAGAACGAACTTCTCACCGCCACCCTGCTCGCGCGCCTGCAGAACGAGGACCTGGTGGCGCGCCTGCGCGAGCAGATGAACCTGGTCGCTCGCGCCAGCGAAGACAAAACGCGCTTCCTCGCGGCCGCCGCGCACGACCTGCGCCAGCCGCTGCACGCCCTGGGCCTGTTCTGCGCGGCCCTCGACCAGCGGTTGCGCGACATCCCCGAGAAGCCGCTGGTCCGCAGCATGATGAAGTCGATCGAAGCGCTCGAAAGCTCGTTCGGGGCCATCCTCGACATCTCGCGCCTCGACTCCGGCGCGGTGCAGCCGAATGTCCAGGTCTTTCCGGTGCGCGACGTGTTCCGGCGCCTGTACATGCATTACGCGGGCGACGCCGAGATCGCCGACATCTCGCTGCGCTTTCGCGCCGCCGGCCGGCTCGTGCGCAGCGATGCGCAGTTGCTCGAGCGGATCGTTTCGAACCTGATTCAGAACTCGCTCCGGTATACGCGCACCGGCGGCGTGCTCGTGGCGGCGCGCCGCCGCGCCGGTCAGGTGAGCATCGAGGTGTGGGACTCCGGCATCGGCATCCCCGCCGACAAGCTCGACCTGATCTTCCAGGAGTTCTATCAGATCGATAACCCCGAGCGTGATCGTTCGAAGGGACTCGGAATGGGGCTTGCCATCGTGCGCCGTTTGTCCGACCTGCTCGGTCACCGGCTCGAGGTGCGGTCCACGCCCGGGCGCGGCAGCGTCTTCCGGCTGCTCGTGCCGAGCGCGATCGAAGGCGCGCCGGACGCCGCGCAGCTCGGCGCCGACACGCTCCCGCCGCGCATCGAGCGCCACGTGACGCTGCTGCTGATCGACGACGAGCGTGCGATTCGCGACGCGATGAGCGAACTGCTGACGCCGCTCCATGTCGACGTGCTCGCGGCGGCCACGGTCGAGGAGGCCTGCCGCATCGCCCAGGTAACCCGCCAGCCCATCGACCTGATTCTCTCCGACTGGCGCCTGCGGGGCGACGAGGATGGCATCGAGGCGGTGCGGCGGGTGCGGCGCCTGACCGGCGCGACGACGCCCGCAGTCCTGATCACCGGCGAGACCTCGCCCGAGATCGTCAAGCTGGCTCACGCGAGCGGTCTCGTCGTGATGTACAAGCCGCTGCAGCCGAAGGAACTGCTGCGGCTCATCACCCCCCTGTCGCGTTGACGCCCGCGTGCAAATCGTCCATGTGACTTTCGACCACTATCACGTGTTCGGGCCGATCCTTACGCTTTGCAGCATGCTCCCCCAACTCCCCAGCCGCGCTTCGCCTCGGGGACCGGGGTCGTTTGTGGTTCGCTGATCGCCGACGATGCCTGCGTTCGACGTCGAAGCCCTCTTGGCGCCTATCAGCGGCGAATTGCCATGCGGGGCGGACCTCGAGTACGACCCCGACATGCTGGCACTGCAGCAGGCCGCTGCCGGGAAGCCCGAGCGCGCAGTCGGCGATACCGTCGTCGCGGCGCAGGAACCCGAGTGGCGCGACGTTGCCAGCCGCAGCGAAGCACTCCTGCACCGGACCAAGCACCTCGGGATCGCGGTCGCGCTGGCGCGCTCGTCGTGCAAGCAGTTCGGCTACCTCGGCGCGGTGCAGGGGCTCGCACTGTTGCGTGGACTCATCGAGCGCCACTGGGACGGCGTGTATCCGTTGCTCGACAGCGACGATGGGAGCGCGATGATGCGCCTGAACACGCTCGCCTCGTTGACGGTCGGCGACGACGGGATCCCGCGCGACCTGTTACGCGAGATGACCTTGGCCCCGCTCGACCCCAGCCTGGGCAAGGCCGGCCTGCGGGTGCGCGACCTGATACTCGCCTTCGGCGCGGCGAAGCCGGAAGCGGGCGAATCCGCCCCGACCGAAGGGGCGGTGTCTGCCGCGCTGGCGGATCTGCTTGCCCAGCGGGCCGACGTGGCGCAGGCGCTGCGCGATGGACATGCGCATGCGCAGGCGATCAAGACGGTGCTCGACGGGCGTGCACCGACCGAAGCGCCGGACCTGAATGCCCTCGTGAAGCTGACCCAGGCGGTCGCGGGCGCGGCGGCGCGCGCGACGGGTGGCGGTGACGCGGTTGCAGGTGAAGCCGCCGCGGCGACCGGCAGTGCAGCCGGAGCCGGCACGCATGCGGTCGGCGCGCTGCGGACGCGCGACGATTGCGTGCGGGCGCTCGACCAGGTGTGCGAGTGGTTCGCCCGCAACGAACCGAGCCATCCCGCACCGTACGTCATCCAGCGCGCGAAACGGCTCGTGACGATGAATTTTCTTGAGATCATTCGCGATC
This sequence comes from Burkholderiaceae bacterium, assembly GCA_035502095.1. Classification (GTDB taxonomy): domain Bacteria; phylum Pseudomonadota; class Gammaproteobacteria; order Burkholderiales; family Burkholderiaceae_F; genus JAKANT01. The sequence goes on along the minus strand of DATJUX010000043.1, from coordinate 73,049 downwards.
TCGCACCGGATGGCATGCGGCAGGTTGAGGACGTGGTCGGCAAGGAAGGATCGTCGTAGGTGCCTCCTTCAGTTGAACGACGCCGAAGCTGGGGCGCCGGATGAAAGTGAGCAATCGTCGATAGGAGCCAAGCATGGGAACCAAAGGTCAGGCGTTCATTGCCCGCAACCGCGCTCCGCGCGTGCAGATCGAATACGACGTCGAGCTCTACGGCGCGCAGAAAAAGGTTCAGGTGCCGTTCACGATGGGCGTGATGGCGGACCTCGCCGGCAAGTCGAACGAGCCGCAACCCGCGGTGGCCGACCGCAAGTTCCTCGCGTTCGACGTCGACAACTTCGATTCGCGCATGAAGGCCATGAAGCCGCGCGTCGCGTTTTCGGTGCCGAACACCCTCACCGGCCAGGGCGAGATCAAGGTCGACCTGACGTTCGAGAGCATGGACGACTTCTCGCCCGCCGCGATCGCGGCCAAGGTCGAGCCGCTGCGCAAGCTGATGGAGGCACGCCAGCAGCTGGCCGGGCTGGTCACCTACATGGACGGCAAGGCGGGCGCCGAGGACCTGATCGCAAAGGTACTGAAGGATCCGGCGCTGCTGCAAAGCATCGCCGCCGCCGCCCCGAAGGAAGAAGGCAAGTGACGCGCGAGCGTCAGCGGGCATGTCATCCCGCGCGAAGCGGGGATCTCAGCTTCGCGAAGTACCGGGGAACCCCGCCTGGCGCCCCGGGAACACCGACGCCGCGTTTTGACGGCTGACATACGTTTGCAGGAGACGGACAGATGGCTGATACAGAAAACCAGGCCTCCGCGCTGAAGGGCGTTGCCTACGAGGGCGGCGATTTTGCCGACCTGCTGACGAAGCAGTTCAAGCCGAAGACCGACGAGGCGAAAACCGCGGTCGAAGCGGCGGTGTTGACGCTGGCACAGCAGGCCCTTGCCGACGCCAAGCTCATCAGCAGCGACGTGGTCAAGACGATCGAGGCCATCATCGCCGAGATCGACAAGAAACTGTCGGCGCAGGTCAACGAGATCCTGCACAACGAGGAGTTCCAGAAGCTCGAAGGTTCGTGGCGCGGTCTGCACTATCTCGTCAACAACACCGAGACCGACGAGATGCTCAAGATCCGCGTGCTGAACATCTCCAAGACCGATCTCGGCAAGACGCTCAAGCGCTTCAAGGGCGCGGCGTGGGACCAGAGCCCGCTGTTCAAGAAGGTCTACGAGGAGGAGTTCGGCCAGTTCGGCGGCGAGCCGTTCGGTTGTCTCGTGGGCGACTACTACTTCGACCACAGCCCGATGGACGTCGAACTGCTGGGCGAGATGGGCAAGATCGCTTCATCGGCATTCGCTCCTTTCATCGCCGCGGCCGACCCCGGGCTGATGCAGATGAATTCATGGCAGGAGCTCTCGAACCCGCGCGACATCACCAAGATCTTCACCACGCCGGAGTACTCGAGCTGGCGCTCGTTGCGCGAATCCGAAGATTCGCGCTTCATCGGGCTCGCGATGCCGCGTTTCCTCGCGCGCCTGCCGTACGGCTCGAAGACCAATCCGGTGGAAGAGTTCAATTTCGAGGAAGAGACCGGCAACGCCGACCACAACAAGTACACGTGGGCGAATTCCGCCTACGCGATGGCGGTGAACATCAACCGCTCGTTCAAGCTGTACGGCTGGTGCGCGCGCATCCGCGGCGTGGAATCGGGCGGCGCGGTGGAAGGCCTGCCGACGCACACCTTCCCGACCGACGACGGCGGCGTCGACATGAAGTGCCCGACCGAAATCGCGATCACCGACCGGCGCGAAGCGGAGCTGGCGAAAAACGGGTTCATGCCGCTTCTGCACCGCAAGAACTCGGACATCGCGGCCTTCATCGGCGCGCAGTCGCTCAACAAGCCCTCCGAATACGACGATCCGGACGCGACCGCCAATGCGGCGCTCGCCGCGCGCCTGCAGTACATGTTCGCCTGCGCGCGTTTCTCCCACTTCCTCAAGTGCATGGTGCGTGACAAGGTCGGCTCGTTCCGCGAGCGCGCCGACATGGAGAAGTGGCTCAACGGGTGGATCATGAATTACGTCGACGGTGATCCGGCCAACTCGTCGGAAGTGACGAAGGCGCAGAAGCCGCTCGCCGCTGCCGAGGTGGTGGTCGAAGAGATCGCCGGTGCGCCCGGTTACTACAGCTCCAAGTTCTACCTCCGGCCGCATTACCAGCTGGAAGGCTTGACCGTGTCCCTGCGGCTGGTTTCGAAACTGCCGTCGGGCAAGAAACAGTGAACCCGTTCCGATCCGCTTGACTCCAGGAGGTCCCCATGCCCATTGATTGCCACGTGAAGATCGAAGGCGTTGAAAGCGAGTCCATCCACAAGGATCACAAGGGGGAGATCGATTGCATCTCCTGGAGCTGGAACGTGCATCAGCCGTCCGCGGTGGGCTCGGGGGTCGGCGGACAGGCCAAGGGCAAGGCGATTCCGGGTGAATTCGTGTTCACGCACAAGTACGACAAGGCCTCGCCGGTGATCGCCAAGCATTGCGCGCAAGGCAAGCACTTCCCGACCATCGTCTGCACCGCGCGCCAGGCCGGCGAAGGTCAGAAGGACTTCATGAAGATCTCGCTGAAGGAATGCATGATCACTTCGGCCCAGCCCAGCGCGGCGAGCGGCGGCGAGATCATGGAGACGGTGGCGATTTCATACGTCGACATCGAGTTCGACTACAAGCCGATGGACGAAAAGGGGACACTCGGCGGATCGGTCAAGTTCGGCTGGAACGTCGCGACGACGGAAACGCGCTGACGTCTCGCGCGCCTCCTGCGGCACGACGCGAAAAATGTCGGCGGTGATGTCATCGGCGGTCGGCACCTCCACGGGTGCCGACATGTTCCTTGCGGTGCGCTCGGCGCGCGCGGGCGACATCAAGGGCGAGGCCGCCGCCACCGACCACAGCGATGAAATCGTCGTGCACGGATGGAGCTGGGGCATGACGCAGCAGGTCGCCGCGGCGGCGCCGACCGGCGGCGGCGGGTCGGCGCGCCAGGCGGGCCAGCGTCGCTCGCTGCGTCCTCTCACCGTTTACAAGCGCCTCGACAAGGCCACGACGTCCCTGATGGCGGTGCTCGGCAGCAACGACTCGGTGCGCACCGCCGTGCTGACGATGCGCAAGGCGGGCGAGGGCCAGCAGGATTTCTTCAAGGTGACGCTCACCGACGGCCGCGTGGTCGACCTCGACTACGCGGCCGACGAACATGGCAACGTGGTCGAGCAGGTGACGTTCGCGTTCGCGAAGATCGAGATCGAATACAAGCCGCAGACTCCCGCCGGCGGGCGCGGCGGCGCCACGACGTTCGCCATCGACGCCTGAGCACCCCCCATGGACGATGCCATCCGCGTCTGCCTGCGCAGCGGCGATACGCATGGCGCGCAGGCTGCGGCAACCGCCGCGGTCAAGGCACAACCGGCCGATAGCCGGCATCGGATCGCGCTGTTCCAGCTCCTGTGCGTACATGGCGCCTGGGAGCGCGCGCTCGGCCAGCTCGACGTCATCGCGCAGCTCGACTCGCAGGCGTTGCCGATGGTCGGCACCTATCGCGAAGCAATCAAATGCGAGGCCGTCCGCGCGGCCGTGTTCGCGGGCCGTGCCACGCCGCTCGCCTTCGGCGAGCCGCGCCGTTGGCTTGCACTGCTCGTCGAGGCGCTGCATGCGCAGGCACGCGGCGATGCGGCGGGCGCCATGCGGCTGCGCGACGAGGCGCTCGGCGACGCCGAAGCATCGGCGGGCACATGCAACGGCGAACCCTTCGAGTGGCTCGCGGATGCCGACGCGCGCATCGGACCGGTGCTGGAAGCGATCGTCAACGGCAAGTACTACTGGATGCCATTCGGGGCGCTCGCGCAGGTCGACATCGATCCTCCCGAGGACCTGCGCGACATGGTCTGGTTGCCGGCGCATTTCATCTTCGCCAATGGCGGCGAGACCGTCGGCCTGATTCCGACGCGCTACCCCGGCGCGGAAAGCGATGCCGATGGACTGGTGCGGCTCGCGCGCAAGACCTCATGGACCGATGACGGCATCGGTTCCGGCCAACGGATGTTCGCGACCGACAACGACGACTTCCCGCTCCTCGAGACGCGGTCAATCATCCTGTCCCCTCCCCCACTTGCGGAGGAGGGTTAGGGTGTGCGGGTGTGCGAATTGACACGGGTGATCGTTTCTTCCCGCGTCCCCGCTCCCGCGCGCGGGAGGGGAGATTCGTGAGGTCGGCGCCGGCATGCGTTGACCTGGGTTCACATGGCCACCCGCCCACCGCCTGAGCGCGACCGCCTGCAGCCGGCTCTGCTCGACCGGCTGATCGACGACAACCCCGAGGAGCGGGTCGAGGCGCCCAGTGCGCGCGTCCTCAGCAAGCAACAATTGCGGCAGGCCGTGCTGCGCGACCTTGCGTGGCTCCTCAACGCGGTGCAGCCGCTCGACATCGAAGCCGAACGCGTGCCCTTCGCCGCCGCCTCGGTGCTGAACTACGGACTGCCGCCGCTCGCGGGAGCGCAGACCTCGACGCTGGACGTGGCCACGCTCGAACAGAACGTGCGCCGGGCGATCGTGCTGTTCGAGCCGCGCATCCTGCCGGATTCGCTGCGCGTCCACGCGCTGGAGGAGGCGTCGGTCCTCGACACGCACAACCAGATCGCGCTCGAGATCACCGGCCTGCTCTGGTCGCAGCCGGTGCCGCTCGAGGTGATGATCCGCACTGAACTGGACCTCGAGACCGGGCAGGTCAATGTGCGCGAGGCCAATCGCGCTGTCAGTTAGCGGCGATGAATCCGCGCCTGCTCGACCTCTACAACCAGGAACTCGGCCATGTGCGCGAGATGGGCGCGGAGTTCGCGCGCCAGTTCCCCAAGATCGCGAGCCGCCTGAGCCTGGACGGCGTCGAGGTCGCCGACCCGTACGTCGAGCGGCTGCTCGAAGGGTTCGCCTTCATGGCGGCACGGGTGCAGCTCAAGATCGAGGCCGAGTTCCCGCGCTTCGTGCAACACCTCACCGAGGTCACCTGCCCGACGCTCGCAGCGCCGTTGCCGTCGATGGCGGTGGTGCGCCTGCATCCGGATCCCGCGGAACCCAAGCTGGCCGGTGGCGTCGCGGTGGCGCGCGGCAGCGGCCTGCGTTCGACGCATGCGCGCGGTGCCGAAACGCGCTGTCAGTTCCGCACCGCGCACGACGTCACGCTGTGGCCGCTCGAAATCGCAGCAGTGCAGTACTTCTCGTTCGCGCCCGACCTGCCGCTGACCCAGCTGCCGCATGCCGCGCGCGTGCGCGGCGGACTGCGCATCCGCCTGCGCGCCTTCGACGGCATCAAGCTCAAGGAGACCGCGCTCGACAAGCTGACCTTCTATCTCTCGGGACCGGACGAGTCGGCATTCCGCCTCTACGAACTCGTGTTCGGCAGCCTGCTCGGGACGCTCGTGCTGCCCGCCGAGCGTCCGGCGCCCTGGTTCGAAGCCGCGGGCCCCAACGGCGTGCGCGCGGTCGGGTTCGACGATGCCGAAGCGCTGCTGCCGCCAGCACGCGCCGGCTTCCGCGGCTATCGCCTGCTGCAGGAATACGCAGCCTTGCCGCAGCGATATCTGTTCTTCGAAGTCGGCGGACTCGCCGAAGCGGTACGCCGTGTCGCGCGCAACGAATTCGAGATCGTGCTGTTGTTCGAGCGCGGCGATGCGGCGCTCGAGGCGCTGATCGACAGCGGCAGCCTCGCCCTGCATTGCACACCGGCGATCAACCTGCTGCCCAAGCGGCTCGATCGCGTGCAGGTCAGCGAAGGGACGTGGGAGTTTCATGTCGTCGCCGATCGCACGCGTCCGATCGACTACGAGGTCTATCGGATCGAGCAGGTCACCGCCTACGGCGGCGCCGCCTTCGGCGAACAGCGCTTCCTTCCGCTTTACACGACTTTTCACGACGCGCCGCCGGAGGCGCAGGCCTTCTTCACCGTGCGGCGCGAGCCGCGCCTCGTTTCGCCGGCGGCCAGGCAGGAAGGCCCGCGCTCCTCCTATCGCGGCTCCGAGGTCTACATCGCGCTGGTCGATCCGGCGGAAGCGCCGTTTCGCGAGGACATCCGCCAGCTCGCGATCGAAGCGCTGGTCACGAACCGCGATCTGCCGCTTCTCCTGCCAGGCGGCGGCGCCGATGCGCCCGGGCGCAACGACTTCCAGCTCGATTCGGGCGCGCCGGTCGCGCGCGTGCAGCTCGTCCGCGGACCGTCGCGGCCGCGTCCCGCGCGCGAGGACGGAGTCTCGACCTGGGACCTGATCAGCCATCTCAACCTCAACTACCTGTCGCTGGTCGACACCGACGAGCGCGAAGGCGCGGCGCTGTTGCGCTCGATCCTGCGCCTGCACGCTGGCGACGATGCCGGCATGCGCAAGCAGATCGAAGGCGTGCGCAGCGTCGATGCACGCCAGGTGGTGCGGCGCCTGCCGCATCCGGGACCACTCACCTTCGGCGCCGGCGTCGAGATCCGCGTCACCGGGGACGAACTCGCATTCCAGGGCGGCAGCCTGTTCCTGCTCGGCGCCGTGCTCGAGCGGCTGTTCGCGCGTTACGCCGGCATCAACAGCTTCACCGAGACGGCAGTGCATTCGCTCACGCGCGGCGAGATCAAGCGCTGGCCGCCACGCGCGGGAACGCGGCCCGTCCTATGACTCCAGGCGCGACGGACGCAACGGAACGCGAAGCCTTCTGGCGCACGGTCGCCGAGGCGCCGTTCCGCCACGACTTCTATGCGCTGCTGCGCCGGATCGAGAACCTCTGGCGCGAACGGCCGCGGCTCGGACGCGCGTTGCGGCCGGCCGACGAACCGGTGCGCGTTGCGCAGGACCCCGAGATGGATTTCGCGCCAGCGCCGGTGAGCTCGCTGCGCAAGGCGGAGCGCGCCGTCGCCCCGCGCCTCGGCGTGCGCATGTTCGGCCTGTTCGGACCCAACGGCGCCCTGCCCTTGCATCTCACCGAACTCGCGCGCAGCCGGGAGCGACAGCACGGCGACGCCAGCCTGCGCGCGTTCGTCGACATCTTCCACCACCGAATGCTGCTGCTGTTCTACCGCGGCTGGGCACAGGCCCAGCCCGCGGTCGAGCTCGACCGGCGCGAGGATGCGCGCATCGACGCCATCGTGGGCGCGCTCGGTGGACTCGCGCCGGCGGCGGCGCGCAAGCGCGACGCGATCGGCGATGACACGAAGCGCCAGCACATCGCGTTGCTCGCACGCGGCGTGCGCACCGCCGAAGGCCTGGCGGACAGCCTGGCGCAGATCCTCGGCGTGCCGGTCTGGCTGGAGACGTTCGTCGGCCACTGGCTGCCGCTGCGACCCGAAGACCGGACGCGACTCGGCTTCGGCGGTGCCGCCTGCCAGATCGGGGTCGGCGCCGTGGCCGGTGAACGAGTCTGGGACCGGCAGTCGAAGTTTCGCCTGCACATCGGCCCCGTCTCGGCAGAGCAGTATCGCCGCTTCGTGCCCGGCGGCACCGCAGTGCGCGCGTTGCGCGACTGGGTGCGCCAGTATGTAGGCTTCGATCTGGTCTGGGATATCCGCGTGGCGCTCGCGGCGAGCGATGTACAGGGCTGCCGCCTCGGCGCCGATGCGCCGCTCGGCTATGCGGCGTGGCTCGGCGCACCGCACGACCGTGTCGCGCGCGATGACCTCGTGTTCGCGCCGGAGGAGCGCGGGCTGGGTGGTGGCCCGGCGAACGTGTGAGATCCCGCGCCTTCGGCCCGGAACGACATAGAGGGGAGATTTTCCGATGACCGAGATCAGCCGCGCCGCCTTGTTCGGCAAGCTCGACGCGCTCGCCTACAAGGCGATCGAGGGCGCGACGGTGTTCTGCAAGTTGCGCGGCAACCCGTACGTCGAACTCGAACATTGGCTGTTCCAGATTCTGCAGAACCAGGATTCCGACCTGCACCGGGTCATGCGCCACTTCGGCATCGAAAGCGCCGCGCTCGCGGCCGACCTCACGCGCGCCCTCGACCGGTTGCCGCGCGGCGCCACGTCGATCACCGACCTCTCCTCGCATGTCGAAGACGCCGTCGAGCGCGGCTGGGTGTACGGCTCCTTGCTGTTCGGCGACACCGTCGTGCGCACGGGCTACCTGCTGGTGGGAATCCTCAAGACGCCGTCGCTGCGCAACGTGCTGCTCGCGATCTCGCGCCAGTTCGAGCGCGTCAAGGCCGAGGCGCTGGTCGAGCAGCTCGGCGCGATCATGCGCGGCTCGCCCGAGGACGCGCAGCGTGCTACCGACGGATATGGCGGCGGCGCCGAGGGCGCGCCCGGCGAGGCGAGCTCCGCGATGCCGCCCGCTGCGCTCGGCAAGCAGGAAGCGCTCAAGCGCTTCGCGGTCGACCTGACCGAACGCGCGCGCAAGGGAGAGCTCGATCCGGTGGCCGGGCGCGAAGAGGAGATCCGCCAGATCGTCGACATCCTGATGCGCCGGCGCCAGAACAACCCGATCCTCACCGGCGAGGCGGGCGTCGGCAAGACCGCGGTCGTCGAGGGATTCGCGCTGCGCCTGGCGCGCGGCGATGTGCCGCCGCAGCTGCGCGAAGTCTCGCTGTATACGCTCGACGTGGGGTTGCTGCAGGCCGGCGCGAGCATGAAGGGCGAATTCGAGAACCGCCTGCGCCAGGTCATCGACGAGGTGCAGGCCTCGCCCAAGCCGATCATCCTTTTCATCGACGAAGCGCACACGCTGGTCGGTGCCGGTGGTGCCGCCGGAACCGGTGACGCCGCCAACCTGCTCAAGCCGGCGCTCGCGCGCGGCAAACTGCGCACCATCGCCGCGACCACCTGGGCCGAGTACAAGAAGCACATCGAGAAGGACCCCGCGCTCACCCGTCGCTTCCAGGTCGTGCAGGTGCCGGAACCGTCCGAGGTAAAGGCGGTGCTGATGCTGCGCGGCGTGGCGAGCGTGCTCGAGCAGCACCACCGGGTGCAACTCCTGGATGCGGCGATCGAAGCGGCGGTCAGGCTGTCGCATCGCTACATCCCGGCTCGCCAGCTCCCGGACAAGGCGGTAAGTCTGCTCGACACGGCGTGCGCGCGTGTCGCGGTCAGCCAGCACGCCACGCCGCCGGAGATCGAGGACACGACACGGCGCATCGAGGCCCTCACGATCGAGCAGGGGATCATCGGGCGCGAGGAGGCGATCGGCATCGATGTCGCCGCGCGCAAGACCCGCGTCGCCGAGGAACTGAAGCAGGCGCAGGAGGCGTTGGCGGGGCTGCAGGTGCGCTACGAGGAAGAAAAGAAGCTGGTCGATCGCCTGCTCGCCTTGCGTGCGGAACTGCGCAAGGGCGCACAGGCCGTCGACGGCAAGGAGGCAGGCGAGAACGCCGCGGGGGCGCCCGAGCGTGCCGCGCAGCTCGCCGAACTGGTAGAACTGCAGAAAGAGCTCGCCGCACTGCAAGGCGACGCGCCGCTGGTGCTCCCGTCAGTGGACGAGCACGCCGTAGCAAGCGTGGTGCAGGACTGGACCGGGATCCCGGTCGGGCGCATGGTCAAGAACGAAGTCGAGTCCGTCTTGCAGCTGGCCGTGACGCTGAACACCCGCGTGATCGGTCAGAAGCACGCGCTCGAGATGATCGCGCGGCGCATCCAGACGTCGCGCGCGCGGCTCGACAACCCGAGCAAGCCGATCGGCGTCTTCCTGCTCGCCGGCACGTCGGGCGTCGGCAAGACCGAGACCGCGCTCGCGCTCGCGGAGGCGCTCTACGGCGGGGAGCAGAACGTCATCACGATCAACATGAGCGAGTACCAGGAGGCGCATACGGTCTCCACGCTCAAGGGCGCCCCGCCCGGGTACGTCGGCTACGGCGAAGGCGGCGTACTCACCGAGGCCGTGCGGCGCCGCCCGTACAGCGTGGTGCTGCTCGACGAGGTCGAAAAAGCCCACCCGGACGTGCACGAGCTCTTTTTCCAGGTGTTCGACAAGGGCTGGATGGAGGACGGCGAGGGCCGCTACATCGACTTCAAGAACACCATCATCCTGCTCACGTCGAATGTCGGGTCGGACCTGATCATGAGCTTGTGCAAGGACCCCGAGCTGATGCCGGACGCCGAGGGCATCGCCAAGGCTTTGCGCGAGCCGCTGCTCAAGGTTTTCCCGGCTGCGCTGCTCGGCCGGGTGGTGACGATTCCGTACTACCCGCTCACCGACGAGATGCTCGGCAACATCGTGCGGCTGCAACTCGACCGGATCAAGCGCCGCGTCGAGGCCAACCACGGCGTGCCGTTCACCTACGACGATGCGGTGGTCAGGCTCATCGTCAGCCGCTGCAACGAGGTGGAAAGCGGCGGCCGCGTGGTGGATGCGATCCTGACGAATACCGTGTTGCCGACGATCAGCCGCGAATACCTCGAGCGGATGGCGCAGGGCGCCGCGATCGCGCGCGTCGGCCTCAGCGAGTCGGGCGGCGAATTCAAGTACGCGTTCGATTAGCGGCGCGTATTCGAAAAGGCTCAAGCCCCCCTCTCCCGCTTGCGGGGGAGGGCCAGGGGGGAGAACGAGACACGGTACCGAGCGAAGCGAACCCGCGTCTCAGTACCCCGGACTTTAGTCATTAGACGCTGTACGGCCCGATTGACTAGAGTCACCGGACCCTTGCGCCACCCGGCGCGAAGTCGTTCTGACGGGGCCGAGCGTATGCCGCAAGCGATGTCGATTGCGATCGACGGAGCCGATCACCTGCTGTTCCGCCACATGGCGTGGAGCGAGGCGCTCGGTGAAGTGCCGCGCGGGACGGTCGACCTGCTGAGCCTGGAAAAAGCCGTCGATCCACGCAAGATCCTCGGCAAGCAGGCCAAGGTCCGCTTGCAGCTGCCGCACGACCGCGAACGCTTCTTCAACGGCTACGTCGCACGCTTCACGCGCGGCGGCGGCCTGGGCCGCTACTTCGAATACGTCGCGGAAGTGCGGCCCTGGTTGTGGCTGCTCTCGCGCACCGCCGATTGCCGCATCTTCCAGCGCATGAAGGTCGATGCCGTGCTGCGCGGCGTGTTCGACCGGCACGCCTTCGCCGACTACGAACTCAAGCTCAATGGCAGCTACCCGGAGATGGACTACTGCGTCCAATACCGGGAGACGGACCTCGCCTTCGTCAACCGACTGTGCGAACGCTTCGGCCTCTACTACTGGTTCGAATACACGAGCGACGGCCACCAGAAGCTGCGCATCGTCGATTCGCTGTCGACGCACGAGGATGCGCCGGGTTACGAATCGCTTCCGTTCCATCCGGCGACCTCCAACCCCCTCGACAGCGAGCACATCGCGAGCCTGCATGCGATCGATCCGGTGCTGCCGGGCAAGTTCGTCGCCCAGGACTACAACTACGAAACCTCGACCCTCGACCTGAAGGCGGAAGCGAAAGTCGATCACAAACACGATCACGACGACCTCGAGGTGTTCGACTACCCGGGCCCGTTCGTCGACCTCGACGGCGCGACGGCCGAGACCAAGCTGCGCGGCGAGATCTCCGACTGCACGTTCGCCACCTACGACGCCGTGACCAACGCGCAGGGCATCCGTACCGGTGCCACGTTCAAGGTGACGCAGCACCCGGACACCGATATCAACAACAAGAAATTCCAGGTGACGGCGAGCACGGTCTCCATGCACTGGGCCGGCTACGAGTCGCATGGTGCCGACCAGGGCGCATCGTTTCGCTGTACGTTCACCTCGATACCCGCCAACGTGCAGTTCCGCCTGCCCCGGCGCACGGAGAAGCCGGTCGTGTACGGGCCGCAGACCGCGGTCGTGGTCGGCCCCGATGGCGAAGAGATCCACACCGACAAGTTCGGCCGTGTCCGCGTGCTGTTCCATTGGGACCGCTACGGCAAGGCCAAGAGGGCCAAGGACGGCGCGGCGATCGCGCCCGACGACCGTTCGTGCTGGATCCGCGTGGCGCAATTCTGGGCCGGCAATCGCTTCGGCGCCGTGTTCATCCCACGCATCGGCCACGAGGTGGTGGTCGATTTCATCGACGGCGATCCCGATCGCCCGATCGCGGTGGGCTGCGTCTACAACGACAAGAACCTGCCTCCCTGGCTGCCCGACAACCCGACGCAATCGGGCGTGCTGACGCGCTCCAGCAAGGGCGGCAGCGCGGCCAATGCCAACGCGCTGCGCTTCGAGGACAAGAAGGGTTCGGAGCAGGTGTGGCTGCACGCCGAGAAGAACCAGGACATCGAGGTCGAAAACGACGAGACGCACTCGGTCGGCCACGACCGCACCAAGACCATCGATCACGACGAGACCACGCACGTCAAGCACGACCGCACCGAAACGGTCGACAACAACGAGACCATCACCATTGGCGTGAACCGCACCGAGTCGGTGGGCAGCAACGAGACGATCACCATCGGCTCCAACCGCAGTATCAGCGTCGGCGGCAACGAGACCGCGACGGTGGCCGTGCAGCGTTCGCACGCGGTGGGCGTCAACGAGAGCATCGCGATCGGCGCCGCCCAGGAAATCGCGATCGGCGCCGCGCAGACGGTGGCGATCGGCGCGGCGCAGGCGGTGACGGTCGGCGCCAACCAGACGGTGAATGTCGGCGCCGATCAGTCGACGAGCGTGGGCGCGAATCAGTCGCTCGATGTCGGGTCGAACCGGTCGATGACGATCGGCAAGGACCTGACCTCGAACATCTCGAAGAACGAGAACCGCAGCGTCGGCGAAGCGCGCACGACGTCGGTCGGCAAGGACGATTCGCTGACGGTGGGCAAGAACCTCGTCATCGACGCCGCCGACTCGGTCACCATCAAGACCGGCGACGCGAGCATCACGATGAAGAAGGACGGCACGATCACGATCAAGGGCAAGGACATCACGCTCGACGGCTCGGGCAAGATCAACGTGAAGGCGAGCGGCGACGTGGTGATCAAGGGCTCGAAGGTCGGCATCAACTGAGCCCCACGGTTGGGGCACCCTCGCTAAGGTCCCTGTGATGGACGCTCTCGAAGATCCATTCCGGCCATTGCCGGACCTGGACGAAACCGCAGGTTCCGCGGACGACTTTGCGTCACTGGCGCGCCGGCCTTCCGCCGTCTCTCTCGCAAGCTCCAGTGCGCAACCCACTGCGCCCCCTTTCGACACCGGCGCGCCTGCGCTCGGGCGGTTGCACGGCTTCGATGTGCTCGAGCAGCCAGTGGTCGCGAATTTGGCGGCACTGCCGGGCGAAGTGGTGCAGGCGCGCAGCACGGTGCCGCTGCGGCGCGCGCACATCGGTCACGACGTTCTCGTGATGTTCGTGGGTGGCGACGCGCATCAGCCGGTCATCGTGGGCGTCATCGAGCCGAGGCCGCTGCAGGACGATGCGCCCGTGCTCGAGACACAAATGCCGTCATCGACGGTGAGCGTGCGCGTGGACGGCGAGCGGCGGGTCATCGAGGCAGAAAGCGAAGTGGTGCTCCGCTGCGGCGACGCCAGCATCACGCTCACGCGCGCCGGCAAGGTGATCATCAAGGGCAACTACATCCTGAGCCGGTCGACCGGCCACAACAAGATCAAGGGCGCAGCGATCGACATCAACTGAGCCCGGCGCGAGCGAGAGATCTAGGATGTGGCAAGTCGACAACCGCACCCCGTTCGCCGCCGAGCGCGGGTGGGCGCGCGACCGCGACGGCAGCGAAGTGTGGCTCGTCGCGGTGAAGGCCACTTTCGACATCCTGGATGACGGCAGCACCGCCCCGTCGAAGGAGCAGCCCCCGGTGCTGCGGCTGCCGGAGTTCCACGGCAAGCCCTACAAGAGCAGCGTCAAGTACGACGCCGACCTCGTCCTCACCAAGCGCAATACCGACGTCATCGTCGTCGGACACGCCTACGCTCCGCCGCGGACCGCCGTGACGAGTGTCGACTGCGGCTTCAAGGTCGGCGCGCTGCAGAAGGTCGTTCGTGTCTTCGGCGACCGCCGTTGGGGCTCGTTGCGCCCGAGCGATCCCGTGCCGTTCCAGAAGATGCCGCTGGTGTATGAGCGGGCTTACGGTGGCGTCGATGCGAAGTCGGATACGCCCGACAAGGACTGGGATTGGCGCAACCCCGTGGGCACCGGCTTTGCGGTCAGTTCGCGCAATGCGCAGGGGTCGATGCTCCCGAACATCGAAGACCCCAAGAACCTGATCAAGTCGTGGGACGACCGCCCGCCACCAGCAGGGTTCGGCGCAATCGCGAGCCATTGGCAACCGCGCGTCGGTTTCGCCGGCACGTACGACGAAGAATGGCAGAAGACGCGGGCACCGTTGCTCGCGGCGGATCTCGACGACCGCTTCTTTCAAAGCGCACCGGCCGACCAGCAGACGAGCGGCTTCCTGCGCGGGGGCGAGCCGGTCGTCCTGCTCAACCTCAGCCCACGTGGCCGCAACGGACGTCTGCAGTTCAACCTGCCCAAGCTGCACCTCGGCTTCGAGACGCGCTTCTACGACGGCTCGCGCGAGATCCACAAGAAGCGTGCGCTGCACACGGTAGTCCTCGACGCCGATCACGAGAGCGGGCCGCGGGTGAGCCTGGTCTGGTTCAGCGCCCTGCCCTGCCACTTCAAGGTGCAGAAGCTCGAGCGCACGGTGATCACGCTGAAGACCGATCTCAGCACCGCGGAGCCGGCGACGGACGATAGTGAATTGGAGCTCGCTTGAGCCTCCAGTCCATGACGAGCCGGAGATGAGCGAGCGGGTTTTCATTGCCGGCTTGGGCGCGAGCACGGCCGTCGGCCGGGGCGCCTGGGAGAGCGCGGCCGCCGTGCGCGCGGGCATCAGTGGCTTCACGCAACATCCCTTCATGATCGACACCGCAGGCGAGCCGATGCGCGCGGCGATCGCGCCCTGGCTCGACATCGGCCTCGCGGGCGCCGATCGGTTCGAGGCGCTCCTGTTTCCCGCCATCGAAGAAGCCATGTCGGTGCTGCAAACGCTCCCGAGCTCGCCGTCACGTTGGGCGATCGCGCTCGCGCTGCCGAGCCCGCGGCCGGGCCTGGCCGAGAACATTGCGGCCGACCTGACGGCGCGCCTCACTCGTCGCTACAAATCCGTCTTCGGCAGCTTGGCAGTGTTCTCAGCCGGACACGCAGCTGGCTTGCTCGGCGTGCAGGCGGCATGCACGAAGTTGAGCCTGGGGGCGCTCGATGCTTGCGTAGTGGCGGGCGTCGAGAGTTGGCTCGAGCCGGAGACGCTGGAGTGGCTCGAGGAGAACGACCAGCTGCACGGCGCCGGGCCGCTGAACAACGCTTGGGGCTTTGTTCCCGGCGAGGCGGGCGCTGCGCTGCTGCTCGTCAACGAGGACTCGGCGCACGCGATGAATCTGCAGCCGCTTGCAGGCGTCCTGGGCGTCGGCAGTGCGCACGAACCCAAGCGCATCAAGACGGAGACCGTGTGCATCGGTGAGGGCTTGACGGCGGCGTTCCGTGGTGCGCTCGCGAAGCTCCCGCCTGGTCGCAAGGTCACGGATATCTACTGCGACATGAACGGCGAGCCATATCGCGCCGACGAGTTCGGCTTCACGGCGCTGCGTACGAAGGAGCATTTCGAGTCCGCGTCGGACTTCGTTGCGCCGGCCGACTGTTGGGGTGATGTGTCGGCGGCCGGCGGATTGCTGCACGCAATGTTGGCGTGCGCCGCGGGTCAGAAGAGGTATGCGAAGGGGTCGCTTGCGCTTGCGTGGGCAAGCGCCGAGATGGGCGAGCGGGCCGCGGCGCTGCTCGCTTGCGCCGCGCCCGGGAGCGAGAGGGCGGCGAGGAACTGAGACATGCCGGTCACCGTCAAGGTCAACGGTGTTGCCAACTCGCTGGTCCACAAGGGCAGCAACGGCATCTCTATCGCGACGATCCCGGATGTCTGCAAGACGCCGTCGCCGGGCGGACCAATACCGATTCCCTACCCCAATATTTCGCAGTCGGTCACGCTCGACAAGGGCACCACAACCGTCAAAGCCGATGGCGGCATGATGATCGCGACCAAGGGTAGCGAGTTCTCGCTATCCAATGGTGACAACGCAGGGGTTGCAGGGGGAGTGAAGTCGTCGACCTTCATGAAGGAGAGTACGTGGATCCTGTACTCGTTCGACGTGAAGATGGATGGGAGCAATGCCTGCCGCCTGACGGACAAGAAGTTTCAGAATCATGAGAACACGGTTGATCTTGCTGGAACAATCCAAGACCCAAAGACCATACCCGAGTTCGAGAAGATGCTCTGCGAGATATGGCAGAAATGCGAAGATCGCGTAAACCGAAAACATGGAGCCAAGATCAAGTCAAGCAAGTGGTGCGAAGAAGATGGGAACCGCTTCAAGACTGGCGGCGAGAAGCATGCGTGCTGCAGCAGAGAAATTAAGAAGCTTCAGAAGAAGGCGAAGCGCGACCTGCTGAAGAACACTCGAACAGATCCCCACATTGCGATTCCCGGTGTGCCTGGCAAGCACATTGTTCCTGACGTCGTCATTGGCGATCCGGTGAAGAATGTATACGACTTCAAATTCCAGTGCCCGGCGACGAGTCGCGAGCCCGCTTGGCCCATCTATTCGAACAAGCATGACTGGTGTCGCGATCCTCCAGCACCGAAATATGAGGGCATGAATCAACAAGATCTCTACGAAGACGTCACCGGTCGGAAACCGAAGATGATCAATGAAAACTCAAAGGCTTGCGCATAAAGGAATCGCCGATGCGGTCAATTGATGTGATGAAGGGGAAGCGCTTTTCCGCGCGCGAGATGGCAAGAGCCGTATTCTTCTTGGACCGGCCGCATAGAAAGTCTGGCAGTGCGATCCGCGCGGCGTTCGAGGCTTTTTCGTCACTGCTGCCTTCGGATCGTTCATTCTCAATAAATGACCCTGGCGGCGACTGGAAGGAGCTTCCGGGGACCGACGCTACGCGAACTGCGGTTGCTAGGCGTCTAGATGTCACCGCAGCCGATCCGAATTGCAGCATGTCTGTTTGCAGCAATGACTCCAATGTTCCCGACTACACATTCGAGTACCGCGGTTACGCTTTGGAGGATCCAAGCTTCCGAGAGTGGGCCGGACTAGTATTCGTGACTTTCCCTCGCAATGACCTGCACGCCAAGGGAGATGATTTCCGTTCGATCTTCATCAATCTCATAACTGGTTTGCCGATTTTTGCTGCGTATGCGACGCTGTCCATGGAAGGCGATCAGCGGCTCATTCAAAAGATCGCAAAACGATACCCCGGTCTCGACATTTCCAGTGTTCCATCGATTGCCAAGGACATCGGCAGACGGGCTCCCGGCGCCTTCTGGCTAAACGCCTACAAGGGTGAACTGCGTGATGCGGTGCTCAGACAGATTGAGCTTGGAACTACGCCTGCGGGCGTTCACGTTGCGAGAGTGGAGCCAGACATTGCTCTCGTTTTGCTCTCGTCCGAACCAACCCGATTGGACAAGAACGCAGGCGAGTCCCCTTCGGGATACCAATGGTTGGCCACAAACCTCTTGGCTTGCGGCTGCCTTCATGTTCCTCGCAAGGTCACCTACTTCGAAGATGAGGACGATCTGGAGGATGCCGAGGCGCAGAAGGCTTGGCATCTGAGATTCACGCGTGCCGACACGTGACGATTGGAGGTCGCCTCTCGTTTGCGGCGAGCTTCGGCGGACGCACCGACCTCGAGGATTGCGACTTGACCGCCACATCGGATAGGTCGAGGACTGGCACGGAGACGTCCTGACACGTGGCAGAGCGCGACGCGCCGCAGACGTCGACTCATCTCCCCGTCACCCGCGGCATTACCGACCGCGTCGGCGCCATCGACCCGCTTGCCGTCGGCCCCACGAACCACTCCACCGCCTCTCCGTTGGGCAAGAACTTGAACACCCGTCCTTCCCACACCCCCACGTCAATCTCGCCGCGTGCGTTCGTCGTGTACTCCTGCGAGTCCTGCGACGCGATGACGACCGTCTGCGAGTGAAACGCAAGCCGCCGGCAGATCTCCATGCCGTTCCAGCGCGCGGCCGCGCCGCATGCCAATAGGCGTATCGAGTCGGAAAACAGTCCGCGCAGCGCCAGGCCGAACGCAGCGACATTGCTCGAGAACACGCCGTCGCGGCCGAGTTCGCTCAGGCCGCCGAAGAGATAGTCCTCCCAGCCGCCCTCGGCCTCGGTGAGAGAGGCATTGGCGGTACTCGCGTGAAACACGAACCACAGCACGCTCGCGCCACCCGTCGCATGCGCCTTCGACTGGATCTCGCTCGCAACGCTCATCGTCGGCCACGTGCGATCGATGCGGATCACGGTCCGCCCGGCCGCAGGAGGGATGACACCTCCGATTCCGTGCAGGGGATCGACGTCGTGCACCCAGATCTCGTGCGAAGCGTTCACTTCCCACACCTCCGGTCTTCCGGCGACAGATCCCGAAGCCGCGCCCATCTTGCGTTCAGCCCCGATCCGGATGAAGTGTCGTTGGTCATCGGACAGTCGCGCCGCCTTCGGGTCGAATGGAACGCGCCCGATCCCCGCACGCGCAAGGGGAACGCTCGAAAGCGGATTTGTCGCATTGACGCGGATCGAAAATGCATCAAACTGACACGCAGTTGTCGAATCGCTTTCTTCCCGCGGTCCGCGTCGGGAATTCGTTCTTCAAGGTCCGGACACGATGAGCAGTGTCGCCGCCTCCCGCCCGGTCATTCCGGCGGTGCTCGCCCAGCACACCGAGGACTGCGTGGCGCTGCGCGAGACGCGGTCGGTGCTGGTGCGTTCGGCCCAGGTGACGCTGGAGCAGCTCGCGCGCCTCGACGAACGCCTGCGTGCGCATCTCGATGGATTGCTCGTGGGCGGCGAAGCCGGTGCGAAGCTGGCCGATGAAGGCCTCGCAAAACCCGGCGTCGGGTCGGCCTTCACGGTCGCCGTGCTCGCACTGCAAAACGCGGACGCGAAACGCCTCGAGCAGTTGATCGCCCTCGCCCGCACGCTCCCGCAGGTGCGCCGCGGCCTCATCTCCGCGCTGGGCTGGGTGCCGGCGAAATCGCTACGCCAGGTCTCCGCGGGCTGGTTCGCCACGCCCGACCGCTTCCTGCGCCGCCTGGGCATCGCAGCCTGCGCCGTGCACCGGGTCGATCCCGGCGCGCTGCTCGCCGGCGCCATCGAATCGCGCGATCCCGGCTTGCGTGCCGTTGCCGCAGGGTGCGCGGGCGAGCTGGGAAGGCTCGACATGCGCGAGGCGTGCCTCGCGCTGCTCGACGACCCCGAGCCGCGCGTGCGCATGCACGCCGCCCGCGCGGCGGTCCTGCTGGGCGATCGCGGGCGCGCCCTCGATGCATGCGCCGACCTCGTCCTCGCCGACGAGTTGCGCCGCTTCGACGCGTTGCCGACCGCCATGCTGGCCGCCGATCGCAAGCGCGCGAATGCCCTGCTGGAGCGTGTTGCGCAGCGGCGCGACGAAAAGCAGCCGGCGTCGATCCGCCTCGTGATCTACGCGGTCGCGCTCGCCGGTGACCTGCGCTTCATCGACTGGCTGATTTCGCTGATGCGTGATCCGCTTTACGCGCGCCTCGCGGGCGAAGCGTTCGCCATCATGACCGGCGCCGATCTCGCGCTGCTCGACCTGGAGAGCAAGCCCCCGGACAACCCGCCGGCCGGGCCCACCGACTCGCCCGACGACCCGGTGGTCGCACTCGACGACGACGAGGGCATGGCGTGGCCCGACCCGGCGCGAGTCCAGGCGTGGTGGCAGGCGAACAAGGCCGGCTTCGCCCTCGAGGCGCGCCACTTCGTCGGCACGACGCCCGACGCGGCGCACTGTCAGCACGTCCTGCGCGCGAGCCGGCAGCGGCGGCGCTGGGTCGCGGCGTTGCATCTCGCGCTCGCCGCCCCGGGTTCCGTCTTGTTCAACGCAGCGGCGCCGGCGTGGCGGCAGCAGCGGCTCCTGCAGGCGAAGTAGCATCTCTCCCCGCGCGCGCCGCCGCGTAGTCGCCGCATGACTTTCGTTGATTGACGCTCCCGGGCGCGGCACTTCTACTGCCATCGACCCGCATCGCGACGCGGGCGCGGCAAGCCATGAATCTCGTCTTACGCGGTCTCAGCCTCAACGAAAGTCCGCTCAGTCAGCCGCTGGTCGGGCGCTTCGACGAACGCGGGGGCTCGATCGGCCGGTCGGACAACGCCACGATGACGCTGCCCGACCCGGAACGCTTGATCTCGCGCGTCCAGGCACACGTTTCGTTCGGCGCCAACACCTACTGGCTGGAAGACGTCGGCAGCGCCAACCCGGTGGTGCACAACGGGCTGCCGCTCGGGCCCGGGGTCAAGGTGCCGCTGAAGCCGAACGACGACCTGCGCATCGGCGGCTATCGCCTCACGGTCGAATACGAGCAGACCGACAGCGCGGTCACGATCCTGCGCGGGCGCGTCCAGACCGCGCCGCGCCCACCGGCAGCGGAACCGCCCCCGCCGCCCGCGATTCCGGCCCAGGTCGGCGCCAATCCATTCGCGGACCTGCTCGGTCCGGGGGCGGCGGGCGGACGCCCGCAGGGCGGCAGCGATCCGTTCGCCGATCTTCTCAGTCCTTCGGCCGAGCCACTGCCGCCTTTGCAACCGCCTCCGGCCGCGCCGCGCAGTCCGTCCGCTCAAGCCGCGCCGCAGACCGGCCACGCGCGCCTGCCCGACGACTTCGATCCGTTCGCTGAATTCGCACCGGCACCGCCGCCGCCCGCCAAGGAGGCGCCGCTCGCGCCGTCAGACCCGCTCGACCTGATCAAGGGCGCCCCCAGCGGCGGACCGTCGCTCGACGAAATGTTCGGGCTCGACGCCACGCCGGGGCGCGATCCGTTGGCCGATTTCCTGGCGCCGGGCGCGGCGCAGGAAAAGAAGCAGGAACCCGCGCCGTCGCTCGATCCTCTCGCGATGTTCGACACACCCCCGGCGGCTCCGCCGCCGCCGGTCGAGCCGGCAGCGTCGAACCACGTGCCCGAACTCGCGGGCGCCTTCAAGCCACCCGCGGTCGCACCGACACCGAAACCCAGAACGCCCGCCAGGAAGGCCGCGCCCGCCGGTGCCGCCGCGGCGCGTCGAGGGGCCACGCCGGCGGCACCCGCGGGGCCGGCCGTGAAGTCGAGCTACACGGCGGACGAAATCTGGAGCGGGTTCCTCGACGGGGCCGGGGTCGACATCGCCCTTCCGCGCGGCATCACGCCGGAGATGATGCGCACGATCGGCGTGATGTTGCGTTCGGCCATCGAAGGCATGCTGCAGCTCATCGCGGTGCGCGCGGCGGCGAAGAACGAGCTGCGCGCGGCGGTCACGGTGATCCAGGTGCGCGACAACAATCCGCTCAAGTTCTCGCCCGATGCGACCGTGGCGCTGATGCAGCTCCTGCAGCCTCCCGGGCGCGGCTTCATGGCCGGACCGGAGGCGATCCGCGACGCGATGGTCGACCTGCAGTCGCACCAGATCGGCACGATGGCCGGCATGCGCGCCGCGCTCGCGGGCGTGCTCGAGCGGTTCCAGCCCGAGCTGCTCGAGGGGCGCCTCACCGGCCAGAGCGTGCTCGATGCGCTGCTGCCGATGAATCGCAAGGCCAAGCTGTGGGAGCTGTTCCTGCAGCACTACCGGATGATCCGCAGCGATGCGGAAGACGATTTTCACGAGCTGTTCGGCAAGGCGTTCGTCGCGGCGTACGCCGAGCAGGTAGAACGGCTGTCGCAAGCCCAGGAAGACACACCCACGGCGCCGCCCTGATGTTCTCGATCGCGGCGGTCGCCCGCTCGTTCGCGGGCGGCCGCGACTACAACGAGGACTGCACGGCCATCGAGCACCGCGACGACGGCCATTGCTGTCTGGTCCTGTCCGACGGCGCCGGCGGCCACGCCGGCGGCGCGGTCGCCTCGCGCATCGCCGTCAACAAGGTGCTCGAGGGCTTTCGCGCCCGCCCGCCGGTCGATGCCGACGATCTCGCCGAGTTGCTGCTCGACGCGCACGACGCGGTGCAGGCAGCGCAGCGCGCCGCCGAGGGGCCGGCGCAGTCGATGCACGCCACCATCGTCGTGCTCACGCTCGATGCCAATGCAGGCACCGCGCTCTGGGGTCACGTCGGCGACTCGCGCCTGTACGTCCTGCGCCAGGGCGCGGTCGTTGCGGTCACCCGCGACGACAGCGTCGTGCAGTGGATGGTCGATTCGGGCTACCTGCCCGCCGAGCAGGCGCGCACCCACCCGAAGAAGAACCGGCTGCTCGCCGCCCTCGGCGCCGATACCGACCTGCAGCCGACCGTCCAGGTCGAGCCGTATCGGCTCGAAATCGGCGACGCGTTCCTGCTTTGCACGGACGGGTGGTGGGACAGTCTTGCTGGGGGCCAGATCGAATCCGAGCTGAGCCTCGCTCCGAGCGTGGATGCCTGGCTCGATGCGATGGCCGAGACCATCGCGCAGAACACCGATCCCGACCACGACAACTATTCGGCGATCGGCTGCTGGATCGAGCGTCCGCGCAAGCCGGCCGCCGGCGGCGAGTTTCACAAGACCGGGTTCGACTGGGAATCCTCGTGAGCACCGCATGACTCCGGTCACGCGCCCGGGAGCGGGCGCGCACCGGGTTACCTAAGTCATCGCGGGCAAGATGGATTGGTCGCTATCCTGCCCTCGCTCCGGTGGGCGGGTCCGGCAACAGCGACGGGGATCGACGATGAAGCGACGCGTGGTGGTTTTGCTTGCCGCGGTGTCGATGCTGAGTGCGTGCAGCATGTTCGGTGGCGGCGGGCCGAAGGAGACCACCCTCGAGATGACGCTCGCCGCTGGCAACCAGTTGAATCCGAACAAGCAGAGCCGGCCCTCGCCGGTCGTCGTGCGGGTGTTCGACCTGAAGACGCCGGCCGGATTCGATGCGGCCACGTACGAGGGCCTGTTCGACCGCGACCGCGAAACGCTCGGCGCCGACCTGGTCGCGCGCGACGATTTCACGCTCAACCCGGGCGAGGGCAAGAAGATCGAGCGCAAGCTGGCGCCCGAAACCAAGGTGCTCGGTGTCGCGGTCGGGTTCCGCGATCTCGAGCGTGCGGTCTGGCGCGCCAGCGTCGCGGTGAAACCGAACGCGAAGAATCGCATCAACGTGGCGCTCGACGGCGTCACCGTCATCGCGACGGTCATGCCCTGACCGGATCGCAACGCGCATGAGCTGGCGCAGCCGCGTGGTCTGGTCGCAGGGCATGTTCCTGCAGCCGCACCACTTCCAGCAGGAAGGGCGGTACCACGAGCGGCAGCTCGACGCGCGCGCACGCGCGGCGCATCCCTACGCATGGGGCTTCACGCGCGTGGCGGTCGACCAGGCTGCGCTTGCGCTCGGCAGGGTCGCGCTTGCCGAGGCCTTCGGCGTGCTGCCCGACGGAACGCCCTTCGCCGCGCCCGAGTTCGATGCCCTGCCGCCTCCGCTCGACGTCGCGGCCGACATGCGCGACGAATTCGTGATGCTCGCGGTCCCGCTCGCGCGCCCGGGCGCCGCCGAGATCGACTTCAGCGGCACCGATACGGGCCTCGCCCGCTATCGCGCGCAGGAACTCAGCACGCGCGATCACACCAGCGCATCCGACCAGGCGGCCTCGATCCAGGTCGGGCAGTTGCAGCTGCGCCTCCTCCGCGCGAAGGACACGACGGCCGCGTACGCCGCCGTCGCGTGCGCACGCGTGCAGCAGCGCCGCCCCGATGGCCAGGTGGTCCTGGTGACGGAGTTCATCCCGCCCCAGCACACGCTGGCGGCAACGCCGCATCTCGCGCAGATGGCCGGCCACGTGCACGGCCTGCTCACGCAACGCGCGCAGTCGCTCGCGGCACGCATGGGCCAGCTCGGCCACGGTGTCGCCGAGGTTGCGCACTTCCTGATGCTGCAGATGTTCAACCGCTGGGAGCCCGTGTTCTCGCAACACGCGCGCCTCGCCAACGCGCACCCGCAACGGCTGTACGACGACTGTGTCGCGCTGGCCGGCGAGTTCGCGACGTTCGTCGGCGCGGGCCGGCGCGCGGCCACGTTCCCGACCTACAACCACGACGATCCGGCCGCCTGCTTCACGCCGGTGATGAACGAACTGCGCGATCTCTTCTCGCGCGGGATCGAGGACGCGGCGATCGCGATCGACCTGATCGATCGCAAGCACGGCGTGCGTACGGCGGCGGTGGGCGATCTCGAGCTGGTGCGCACCGCGAGTTTCGTGCTCGCCGTCAACGCCCAGCTTCCGCCCGAGCAGCTCAAGGCGCGCTTCATGGCGCAGTCCAAGCTCGGCCCGGTCGAGCGCATCCGCGACCTGGTGAACCTGCAGTTGCCCGGCATCGGCCTGCGCAACCTGCCGGTCGCGCCGCGCCAGCTGCCCTATCACGCGGGCTTCTTCTACTTCGAGCTCGAGCGCAGCGGCGATCTGTGGAAGCAGTTCGAGCGCGCTGGCAACCTCGCCATCCACGTAGCCGGCGACTTTCCCGGCCTCGAGATGGAACTGTGGGCGATCCGCCAGCAGGCATGACGCGTCCGGCGCAATAGCGGAATCCAAGCGATGGCAGCCTCGAACGACGATCCGTTTGCCGACGTGCCGACGGGCCGGACCTTCGTCATGCCGACGCCGGGCCAGCGTGCCGCCGCGCAGGCGCGGGCGCCGGCGCCGGTCGCGGGCGATGTCGCACACGATTTTCCGGCGGTCGCCGTCGGCCTCAACCCGCTCGTCTCGCTCGCCAACAGCGTGCTGGCGCTGGTGCCGCAGCTGCGCGCCACGTCGCACCATGCGAACCCGACCCAGCTCAAGGAGCAGATCGCGCACTCGATCCGCGAGTTCGAACGCCGCGCCCGCGCGCAGAACATCGCCGCCGAACGCGTGATGGCCGCGCGCTACGTGCTCTGCACGCTGATCGACGAGGCGGCCGCGAGCACGCCGTGGGGCGGCTCAGGCGCGTGGGCGCGCAACAGCCTGCTGGTTGCGTTCCACAACGAGTCGTGGGGCGGCGAAAAGGTGTTCCAGCTGATGGCCCGCCTGGCGGAAAACGTCAGCGCGAACCGCGACCTGCTCGAGCTCATCTACGCGTGCCTCGCGCTCGGCTTCCAGGGCCGCTATCGCGTGATCGACGGCGGGCAGGCGCAACTCGAGGCGGTGCGCGACCGTCTGGCGCAGTTGCTCGCGGCCGACCGCGGCACGCCGGTGCGCGCATTGTCCGACCACTGGCAGCCGTCGCTGCGCGGACGCAGCGTGCTCGCGTCGTGGCTGCCGCTATGGGTCACGGCTGCGATTGCCGCCGCGGTGCTGCTGATCGCGTACTTCGGATTCGCCGCCTCGCTCGGCAGTCGCGCGGCGCCGGTCGAAGCCGCAATCCTCGCCATTCGTGCTCCGAGCGCCGGGCCGGCTCCGCCTATCCTGCCTGCGACGCGTCCGCGCTTGCGACCGCTGCTGGCGGACGACATCAAGGCCGGACTGCTCGACGTGCGCGACGAGGCCGACCGCAGCGTGATCGTGATCCGCGGCGACGGCCTGTTTGCGCCGGGCGCCGCCGAACTCGACGCCGAGCGGCGCGGCCTGATGCAGCGCATCGGTGCCGCGCTGGCGCAGGTTCCGGGCCGGGTGGAAATCACCGGTCACACCGACGACCGCCCGATCCGCTCGTTGCGCTTCGGGTCCAACTTCGAACTCTCGCAGGCCCGCGCCAACAGCGTGCGCGACATCATCACGGCCAACGGCGTCGCGCGCGAACGCGTGCGCGCGATCGGGCGCGGCGAGACGCAGCCGGTCGCCAGCAACGACACGCCGGCGAACCGCGCGCTGAACCGGCGCGTGGAGATCACGCTGGTGGTGGGAACGTAGTGCGGCCTGCTTGCGGCCCTCTCCCTAACCCTCCCCCGCTTCGCAGGGGAGAACACCGCTTATCCCTCGCCCGCTCGCGGGGAAGGGTCGGGGCGGGGGCATTCCGCCCATGAAGAAGCTGCTTGGCTGGCTCCTGAATCCGTGGCTGCTCGCGGTGCTCGGCTTGCTGGCGCTGTCGCTGGTGATCTGGTTCGTCGGGCCGTACGTTTCGATCGCGGGCTTCGTGCCGCTCGCGTCGGAGGCGGCACGCTGGATCCTGATCGGACTCGTCATCCTTCTGTACGTGGCGAGCAAGGTGATCGGTGCCTTGCGCGCGCGAAGGACCAACCAGCAGGTCGTCGCCGACATCGCGGCGCAGGGCGCACCGGCGGTGGCGACCGAGACACCCGAGGCGCGCCAGGTGCGCGAACGCTTCGAGGCCGCGCTGCAGACGCTGCGCAAGATGCGCTTCGGCGCCAAGGGCGGCTTCTGGTCGTCGCTGTCGTGGAAGTTCGGCCGCCAGTTTCTCTACGAACTGCCCTGGTACGTCATCGCCGGTGCGCCCGGTGCCGGCAAGACCACGGCGCTCCTGAACTCCGGCCTGACGTTTCCGCTCGCCAACTCGCTCGGCCGCGGCTCGATCAAGGGCGTGGGCGGCACGCGCAACTGCGACTGGTGGTTTACCGACCAGGCGGTGCTCATCGATACCGCCGGCCGCTACACCACGCACGAAGCCGACCCGGAGGCGGACAAGCAGGCTTGGCACGGGTTTCTCGCCCTGCTCAAGAAGGCCCGCCCGCGCCGCCCGATCAACGGCGCGCTGCTCGCCCTCTCGGTCACGGACCTGCTCGGATTCTCCGCCGACCAGCGCGCCGCGCACGCGGCGACGCTGCGCGCGCGCCTGCACGAACTGCACGGAACGCTCGGCGTCCGCATGCCGGTGTACGTCCTGGTCACGAAGTGCGACCTGCTCGCCGGCTTCATGGATTACTTCGCCGACACCGACAAGACCGAGCGCGCGCAGGTGTGGGGCACGACGTTCGACTACGCGCCTTCGCAGACGGGCATCGCCAACCAGCAATTCAGCGCCGAGTTCGATCGCCTGACCCAGCGCCTGCTCGACGGCGTGATCGGCCGCGTGCAGGCCGAGCGCGATCCGCAGCGGCGTGCGCGCATCTACGCATTCCCGCAGCAGTTCGGCGGCCTGCGCGATGCGCTCGACGAACTGCTGCGTCTCACCTTCGAGGGCTCGTCGTTCGAGGAGGCGCCGCTGCTGCGCGGGGTCTATTTCATCAGCGGCACGCAGGAAGGCACGCCCATCGATCGCATGCTCGGCGCGATCGCGCGCGAGCTGCGCCTCGACCGCCTGATCCTGCCGCCGAACCAGAACTCGGGCAAAAGCTTCTTCCTCACCCGCCTGCTCAACGAAGTGGTGTTTCCGGAGGCGGAGCTCGTCGGCGCCAATCTCGCCGTCGAGCGGCGACGCCGCTGGCTCGCGATTGCCTGTTATGGCGCCATCGCGCTGGTCGCGGCGGTTTTCCTGGTCGCATGGCTCACGAGCTACAGCAACAATCGGCGCGACCTCACCGCGGCGGCGCAGGCCGCGGCCGAGACGCGCAAGATCGTGGATGCCACCCCGCTCGCCGTCTCGGGCGACCTGGTCCAGCTGCTGCCGGCGCTTGCGGCCTCGCGCGCACTCCCGGCGAAGGTCGCGCCCGAAAGCGTGCCCTGGTCGCACGGCTTCGGCCTATACCAGGGCAGCCGGCTCGAGGCCGCGGCGCAGGTCTCCTACGACCAGCTGCTCGCCGACACGCTGCCGCCGCGGTTGACCGCGCGCATCGAACAGCAGCTGCGCAGCGGCGGCGCCAACCTCGATGCGCTCTACGAAGCGCTCAAGGCGTACATCATGCTCACGACGCCCGAGCGCTTCGACGCGGAGGCGGTGCGCCAGATCGTGACCGACGACTGGAACAAGACGCTGCTCTCGTCGCTGCCGGCCGAAGACCGCGCGCAGCTCGACCAGCACCTGGACGCGCTGCTCGGTTCCACCGGGCGGCGCGCCCTGCTCAAACAGGACGTCCAGCTCGTGACATCGGTGCGCGACCAGCTGCGCAACGTCTCGCTGTCACAGCGCATCTACACGCGCCTGCGCCTGCAGGGCGGGGGCAAGGAATTTCCCGAGTTCACCGCGCGCAAGGCCGCGGGCGACCTGGTCGACCTCGTGTTCGTGAACGCAGCGGGCCAGCGCCTGACGCGCGGCGTGCCGGGCCTCTATTCCAAGAACGGATACGACAACGGATTCAAGCGCCTGGTCGACGGAGTCGCGAAGCAGCTCGCCGACGAAGAACGCTGGGTGCTCGGCGCGAGCGATGCGAGTCCTTCCAGGCTTGCCGACCCGCTGTTCGTGCAGCGGGTGATCGAGGACGTGCGCCGCATGTACCTCAACGACTACATCACGGTGTGGGACGGTTTCATCAACGACATCAAGCTGCGCCATATCTCGGGACTGCGCGAAAGCCTCGAGGTCACGCGCGTGTTGTCCGGGCCCGACAACCCGCTCGTGCCGCTGGTGCGCGCGATCGCGGGCGAAACGACGCTCAGACCGGCGGAATCGTCGAACATCATCGAGAAGACGGTCGAGGAGACGAAGAAGATCGTCAAGCAGGGCGCAGGCAAGGTCCTGCCTCCCGGCAAGGCCGAAGCCGTGCTGGGCCCCGGAGAGCCGCCCGAGCTCGTGGTCGACCGGTACTTCGCGGCCATCCGCCGGTATGCGACGAGCCCCGCGCCCAACCAGCCGGCGCCGGTCGACGGCACCGTCGATCTGATCAAGAAGATCAACGCCGATCTGGTCGCCGCCGACGCGGCGATCAAGGCCAACACGCCGCCTCCGCCATCGGAGACGCCGAACCAGGCCAGGACCGAAGCGCAGCGCATGCCGGAGCCCGCCCGCACACTGGTCAACACCGTCGCCGCCGCGGCGGTCGACGTCGTGTTGGGCGGGACCAAGGGCAACGTCTTTGCACAGATGAAGACCGAGGTCAGCGACTTCTGCCGGCAGGCGGTCACCGGACGCTATCCCTTCACGCCCAACAGCGCGAACGACGTGACGCGGGAGGACTTCGCCACTCTCTTCGCACCGGGCGGCAAGTTCGACGGCTTTTTCCAGAAGACCCTGTTCCCGCTGGTCGACACATCCACCCCGACGTGGAGCTTCCGCGAGACCGCGGCCGGGCGCATGTCCGATCCGACCGGCGCCCTGCGACAGTTTCAGCGTGCCAAGGTGATCCGGGAAACTTTCTTCCGCACGGGCGGCAACCAGATGTCCCTGACGCTGCAGCTGAAGCCCAGTTACATGGACGAAACGATCCAGCGTTTCAATCTGAGCATCGACAGCCAGGTTGTGAGCTACGCGAACGGCCCGGAGATCGTAACCAGCGTCCAGTGGCCGGGCCCGGGTGGCGGCCTGCAGGCGCGCATCGAGCTGTCGCCACCGCAACCCGGACGCAATTCGTCCACCAGCGAGAGCGGACAGTGGGCGCTGTTCCGGTTGCTCGATCGGATGCAGATCGAGCCCGGCGCAACGCCGGAACGTTTTCGCGTGACTTTCGCGGTCGACGGCAGGCGCGCAATGTATGACGTCACGACGGGCAGCGTGCACAATCCGTTCCGCCTGAAGGAACTGCAGGAATTCCGCTGTCCCGATTGAACCCGGAGCGATCGCCTGGTGCTGCAGTTGCTGCCCGAAGACTTTCTCTCGTCCGGCGCCGGGGTGGCGGGGTGGTACGGCAAGATTCCGGCGCTCGGCGACTTCGCCTCGCGCCGCCTGCCGACCGAGTTCACGCAGCGCTGGGACGCATGGCTCGCGCGCGCGATCGAGAGCAGCCAGGCGGCACTCGGCAGCGGCTGGCTCGACACGTATCTGAGCGGGCCGCTTTGGCGCTTCGCACTCTCGCCGGGCATCATCGATTCGCGTTTCTGGTTCGGCGTCCTGATGCCGAGCGTCGATCGCGTCGGCCGGTATTTCCCGCTCACGATCGCCACCGCATCGTCGCTGCCGCCCAACCCGCCGCTGGCAACGCTCGAGCGGTGGTACGAGCGCGCCTGCGCAGCGGCGCTGGAGTGCCTGACCTCGGGTGCCACCGTCGAGCGCCTCGAATCGGAGCTGGCCGACCTCGGGCCATTGTCCTTCTACCCCGCTGACGCGGGCATCACCGCGGGCGACGGCGCACTGGCGCGCCTACCCGCGGCGCAGGGTCTCGACCAGGCTTTCGCGCACGCCGCGTTGCCGTTGCTGTTGCGCGAGTTGCGCGGCGCCAGCTTCTGGTGGGCGCACTTCGAAGGCGCCGCACCTCCCGCCGTGGTGATCTATCGCGGACTGCCCGACACATCGACCTTCGTACGCCTGCTGGACGGCTCGCTGTAGCGCGGCGGCCCTCGCAGCGACCAGCCCGCGAAGGTCGCGCCCGTCAGGCAACCACGTCCCGCCTGGCCGCGCGCAGCCGGATCTCTGCCTCGAACCCGCCCGGTTCGCGATTGCGGAACACGACTTCGCCATCGCAGGCCTCGATGCAGCGCCGGACGATCGCCAGACCGAGCCCGAAGCCGCCGTGCTCGCGGCTGCGCGAGGCTTCGATCCGATAGAACGGCTCGCCGAGCCGCGCCAGTGCGTGCTCCGGTACACCCGGCCCGCGATCGCGCACGCAAACGGCGATCCGGTCGCCCTCGCGCCGTGCGGCGAGTTCGATCGCGCTGTCGCCCGCGTAACGCCGCGCGTTGCGCACGAGGTTGGCAAGCGCGCGTCCGAGCATCGCCGGCTCGGCGATTGCATGCAGATCCGGCTCGATGTGGAGCACCACCGCATCGCGCGCGCCCTCCCGCCCGATGGCGGCGCCGGCCACCTCGCGCAGCGATACCGCCCCGAGCGCGCGTCTCTGCGCCGCGATGTCGACGCGCGAGAAAAGCAGCAACTCGTCGAGCATGTCGGCCATCTGCTGCAGGTCGTCGTGCATGTCCTTCAGCGTCTGCTCGGACAGCGAGCCCGGCGGCGCGGCGCCGAGCAGCCCGAGCGCGACGCGCAGGCGCGCGAGCGGCGACGTGACTTCGTGCGCCACGTCGGCGAGGAACTGCTTCTGGGCCGCGACATGGCCGCCGAGCCGCCCCGCCATGCGGTTCACCGACTGCGCGAGGCGGCCGAGCTCGTCGCGTCGATCGGCGGCGATGCGCGCGCCGAAGTCGCCCTGGGCGATCCGTTCGGTCGTCTGGGTAATGCGCGTGACCGCACGCGTGAGGCTCCAGACGAAGGGCAGCCACCACAGCGCCGACAGCCCGAGCGCAAGCAGCGGATACACGACCCAGTTCCGCACGCCGAGAAATTCGAGGAGGCCCGCAAGATCGCCGATATCCGCCGTCACGTCGTACAGCTGCGGCGGCCGGCCCGTCGCCTCGATCGGCGTCGGAATGGTGACCTGGAACGGCCCGACGAATCCGCCGCGCAAGGTGATGACATCGGCACGCATGCGCTGGTCCATGCGTGGTAGTGCCTTTGCCGGATCGCCATCCGGTGGCCGCGGCCGCTCGAACTCGCGCGCGGGACCCGCCTCGTGCGCCGGGCCCGGCGGCGGCTCCTTGCTCGGGGCGGCATCGTCGCGCCCACCCTTGCGGGCCGAACCGTCACGCGGTGCGCGCCCGATCTGCAACACCGCACCGTAGAGCTCGCTCAGCTGCGCGAGTGCCGTGGGCCAACGCTCCTCGGGTGTCTCGGCGAGCACGCGCCCGATGCTGGCACCGATCGTGACGACGTGATCGCGCACGGGGTCCGTGAGCAGCATGCGCCAGCCGGGACCGTCGCGGCTGGCGATGAACAGCAGCAGCCCTGCCAGCAACAGCAGGTTGAACGCGAGCCAGAGCCAGAACTTCAGGTACAGCGGCGCCGCAACCTTCACGACGGCGCTTCTGCCGGATCGACCAGCATGTAGCCCGCGGAGCGGACGGTGCGGATGTAGCGCGGCGCGCGCGGGTCGTCGCCCAGCTTGCGGCGCAGGGCCGCGATGTGCACGTCGATCGACCGGTCGAACGCGCCGAGTTCGCGTCCGCGCACCTGCTCCAGCAGCTGCTCGCGCGAGCGCACGCGGCCGCGAAAGCGCAACAGGGCGATCAAGAGGTCGAGCTCCACCGGCGTCAGCGAGAGGCGGCGCTCGCCGAGCGACGCGGCGCGGGCGTCGAGGTCGAGGTGCAGGTCGCCCGCGGCAAGCACCTGCGCAGTGCGCGCGGGAGGCGCGATCGCGACACGACGCAGCAGCGCGCCGATACGCGCCACCAGCTCGCGCGAGGAGGCGGTCTTGGCGACGTAGTCGTCGGCACCGCCGTCGAGCCCGGCGACGCGGTCCGCGTCGCTGCCGCGTGCGGTCAGCATCAGCACCGGAACCTGGGAAACGCGGCGCAGGCGGCGCAGGACATCGAATCCGTCGATGCCCGGCAGCATCACGTCGAGCACGACCAGGTCCCAGCGCTCTTCGCGCGCCCGCTCGATACCGGCGTGACCATCGTGCACCGCGAGCGCTGCGTGACCGTGCGCGCGCAGCAGGTCGACCAACAGGCGCGCCAGCTTGCGATCGTCCTCGACCAGCAGGATGCGCGCAGCAAGCGGGGAAGAAATCATGCGTCGAACGACCGGGTCGGCCGGCCGCGCGTGTTGACACTGCACTGCTTCACGCCGCCGGCGCGTGAATCATAGACAGATACGGTCGAAGCGGCGGGAGATTCTTCTTGCCGCAATGCCGACTGTCAGGTTCGCCGCGAAGCCGGATGCGACGTCGCCGCTGACAGTCGCCATCTGGCAGGCGGTGCCGTCCGCGAAGACGCTGTCCGCGCTGAAACTCGTGACCGACGTGTTCTGCCCGAACGCGGCATACAGGCTCGACGCCCAGACGGCAGTCGTGACGTCTTGCGGGAAAGCGATCTGCGAGGTCGCGTTGGCCGCAACCGTGAGGTTGTCCGCCCAGGTACGCCTGGAAGTGAACATGCGTGATGCGGCCGGTGTACCAGCCGGGGTAGATCGTCGTGAACGCACCGAGCGTTAGCAGCGCCTGGCGTCGGCCGAGAGGTTGCGCGCGCGGCGCGATGATGCGCGGTTCTGCGTCGCGTCCATCGACTGGCATCTCGCCGGCCTCCTGCCGTCTTCGCCCTGATGGAGTATCCGGCGGCCCCTGCGGTGCGGCGCGACTTTTACCTTCCCTTAACAAAGTCGCCGGCCGGGACGCGGCTCATCGGCCCGGCCGCGCGGGCGCGCGGTCGAAGGCGCGCGCGAGCAGCGTCGTGTCCTCCTTGAGGCGGAACTTCGCCACCCGCTGCGACGCCGAGTGGGGCATGGCATCGACGAAGACGATGTACCGCGGCACCTTCATGGGCGCGAGCTGCTGCGCACACCATTGCACGATGGCCGCGGGCGCGGGATGTTGCGGGGTGCGGGCGACCAGCACGGCGAGTATCTCGTCCTCGCCGAGCTCGGACGGCACGCCGATCGCCGCCGCCTCGAGGATGTCCGGGTGGCTCGCAAGCACGCGGTCGATTTCGGCGCCCGAGATGTTCTCGCCGCGCCGGCGGATGATGTCCTTCTTGCGCGTGACGAAATAGAAATACCCGTCCTCGTCGCGCCACGCGACATCGCCGGTGCGGAACCATCCGTCGAGGAACGCGGCGCGCGTCTGCTCCGGATCGTCGAGATAGCCGAGCATGACGATCGGCGTCCTGACGACGACCTCGCCCATTTTGCCGACCGGAACTTCGCTGCCGCTTTCGTCGATCACCTTCATCTGCACGAAGGTGCCGCCGAGGCGGGGATGGCGCGCCGGCTTGCCGATGCTGCCGATCTTGCGCGGGCCATCGAACGGGTTGTTGCACGCGCCGGGAATCTCGGACATGCCGTAGCCCTCGATGAGGTCCGGGATGTGGAACTCGTTCTGGAACACCTCGCACATCTCGGCGCTGATCGGCCCGCCGTAGATCTTGCGGATCGTGTGCCCGGAATTGAACTCGCTGCGCGGGCGCTTGGCGAGGATGTTGCCGACGGCGGCGATCGTGTTGAAGACGGTCGCACCGCACGCGGCGGCAACGTCCCACAGTCGCGACGCGCTGAAACCCGCCGCCGTGATCAGCGTTCCGCCGGCGGCGAGCGCCCCGCCGCACGAATAAAACAGCGCATTGACGTGGTAGAAGGGCAGCATGGTGAGCAGCCGGTCGGAGGGCTGCAAGCGCATGCGCTCGACGAACGCTTCGCCGGCCCACACGTAGTTGCGTTGGCTGTGCAGGACGCCCTTCGGCAGCCCGGTGGTGCCCGAGGTGTAGATGACCACTGCCGGATCGTTCGCATCGATTTTGACCGCGGTCGACTTCGTTCCGGCGCGCGCCGCGATCACCGCCATCACGTCCGCGGCACTCGCCTGCGCAGCGCCGAGCGAATCGATGTCCAGCACGGGCGGTGCGCCGGGCAGGCCGACCGCGAGCGACCCGATTCGCTCTGCTTCGGCCGGTGCCGCGACGATGAGGCGCGGGCGGCAATGGCCCAGGATGTAGCGCAACTCAGAGACCGTCAGCACCGGATTGACCGGCACGAAGATCGCGCCGCGCCTGGCGAGCGCGAGGAAGAGCAGGATCGCGACGTCACTGTTGGACGCGACCAGCGCGACGCGATCGCCCTTCTGCACGCCTAAGCCGGCCACGACGTCGCCCAGGAGATCGCTCGCATGATCGAGGTCGGCGTACGTCCACGTCCGTACCTCGAAGCGCATCGCCTCGGCGCCGGGGCGGGTGCGGCAGCGGCTGTGCAGGAGCGACGGGATCGTGTCGTCGTGCGGCGGGTAGAGCGCCAGCACCTCGGCCGGCGTCAGCACGTCCTGCGCCGTCATTCCTGTGCTTCCGCGTCGGTGCGTAACCAGAGCTCGCGCGCGAGCGGGTTGCGGATCTCCTCGAACAGATGCCCGACCAGCCCGATGCTGCGCGCGATCACGCCAATGCCGCGGCAGATGCGCCAGTCGATGCCGAGTTCGCTCGCCACCGCGCCGATCGCGCCGGAGACGTTGACCGGGAAGTGACGCCCGTAGGCTGTGCTGGCTTCCACCGCGACCAGGCGCATCAGCCGCACGTGCGCACCACCGAGACCTTCCTCGCGCGCGATGTCGAAGATGCGTTCGGAGCGCGGGTCGACGTCCTTGTGAATCGGATGACCGATGCCGGGAATGGTCGCCTTGATCGCGCGGAATCCGTCCACGATCCTGCGCGCGGCCTCGGCAGGTTCCATCTCCCGCGTCGCTTCCTGCAGCATGCGCGCCGCGCCTTCCACGCTGCCGACGAACGTGTTGCCGAGGCCGCTCAACCCCGCCGCCACGGCGCCCTGGAACGACTCGGGAGCACCGAGATAGGTCAGCCGCGCCGCCAGCACGCTCGGTGTCAGCCCGTGCTCGACCAGCGCGACGATCAGCGATTCGAACACGCGGCATTCGGAGTCGCTGGGCAGGCGCCCGAAGATTTCGAGGAACGCCATCTGGCCCAGGCCCACCTTGCCGAGGATGCCATGGGTGAGGTCCATCCCGTGCACCGCGATGTTGTCGGCGCTGCTGCGGCAGATCGCGCTGCGCATCGGTTTCAAAGCCTGGGTCATGACGGTTCTGCCTGTCGAGAGCGGAGGCGCCAGCGTACCCAGCATGACGGCCGGTGGCCACTCGTGCACGCGATCGAAGAGGAGCCGCCACGGCCGGCCGCGGCATGTGAGAAGCTCGCGCATGGCTCGACGACGGATCGCCCTGCCGCGCCTTGCCGCGGAACCGGACCTGCAGCTCTTGCGCTGGGGCTGGATCGCCTGGGGCGTGCTGACAATTTTCCTCGCGCTGGGCTGGATCGTGTTCGGTGCCCTGACGCGGAACGCGTTGCCCTGGATCTCGGTCGCGCCGATGCTGGCGCTGTGGGTGCTGTGGCCGCTGTACCGTGGCGCCGGAGCGCTGTGGCGGTGGATGCGCGCCGCGCCCCATGCGGCGTGGAACGGCGACTACTACGAATTCGACGGACGCCAGGTCCGACTGCTGTTCGACGACGATCACGTGTACGTCGTGGCCGCCGACGTGTTCGCCGCGCTCGACCTGCGCGGCCATGCAACGGAGGCCGCGCGCGTCAGGCTGATCGCGGGCGCCGACGGCTTGCGCCAACTTCCCGGCCGCAGCGAGCTCGTCTTCAGCGAACGTGGCCTGAACGCGTGGCTCGACCGGCGCAGCGGCCAGAGCGCGGTGCGCTTCCACCGCTGGCTCGAGCGCGATGTGATCGCGCCCCACCGCAGGCGGCGCGAGCTCCGCTCCGGATCGATCGCGAACCGCAGTTGACCGGGCGCGGCGCCGGGCTCAGAAAAGCGCCGAGACCTGCACCACCCAGGCGCCGTGCGCCTGCGATGCGTCGACCGGGTAGGCCAGGCTGATCCGGTTCACGCCGACCCAGCTCAGCTGGAGACTGAGGAATTCGTAGTCGTAGCGCAGGCCGACGCGGCCATCGACCTGCGTCGAAGTGGTGCGCCGGTAGGGTTCCGGCCGCACGTACAACAGGCCTGCGTGGCCGAACAACCGCAGCGAATCCGTGAGCCCGGTGCCGCCATTCAATTCGAAGTACGTGCCGGCCCGCTGCTGGCCGAAATAGCTCGGCGCATACGACAGCTGAACGTTGAGGAAGCGTGCGGTGAGGCCGGTGTGCACCTCGACGTAGTCGAAGTCGCTGCCGGAAGAAAAATCCGCGTAGCCGACTCCCGCGTCGACGCTCAGGTCAGGGCTGATCCGATGCGCGTAGCCGGCGTACGTAAGCAACATCCGGTGCACCTTCGGATACGCGTCGAACTTGACGCTCGACAGGAAGGCGCCGGTGTACCAGCCGCTCGCGAAGTCGTAGCTGACTTCGCCTTGCGCCGCGGGAAGGTCGGAGGAGAACGAAACGCCACGGAACCGGTAGTCCGACAGCAGCGACACACTGCCGGTCAACTGCGCCCAAGCACCGGACGCAAAGCTGATCGCCGCCACGCCGGCGATGAGCGTCGACCGTCGCACCACGCGGCGCTTTCACTGCAGGGAAGAAACGCCCGCGCTGCGCGCCGCGGATGCGCAGGAACAGGTGCAGGTCCCGGTCAGGCGCGTGAAGACCGCACAGGGATCGATGCGCCCGACGCGCTGGGCCTCGACCCCGACGGTCGTCACGGACGAAACCACGGTGCGTATCTGCTGCGGCGTCAGTGCCGGCGCATATTCAAGGACCAGCGCCACCAGCCCGGAGACATGAGCCGCCGCAAAGGACGATCCGCTCACGAAGCCCCAGCGCGCGCCGGGCAAGGTGGTCGGGATGTCGCGGCCCGGCGCAAGCAGCCACGGCCCGGCACCGGGGTCGTCGGCCGCGATGGCGAGCACACCCGGGTGAGAGGCAGGGAAACCGCCCTGGGCAACCGATGGATCGATCGCGGTGACGACGGTGATCCCGCGCGCGAGCGCGACATCGAGCAACTGCGCGAGCAGCTTGTCGGGCGGCCCGGTGATGCTCAGGTTGATCACCTGCACGCCGCGATCGAGCGCGATCTGCAAGGCCCGCGCCAGCGTGAAGCTGCTGCACCGGGCCGAATCACCGTTCTGCCAGCAGGCGCGCAGCACGAGCAGGCGCGCGCCTGGCGCCACGCCGGCGATTCCTTTCCCGTTGTCGGCGATCGCCGCGACGATGCCGGCCACCGCCGTGCCGTGTGTCTCGCCGGCGTAACGCGTGCCGGTGATGAGGTTTTCGGCCGCCTTCACCTGGCCGGCAAGATCGGGATGATCGACTTCGACGCCGCTGTCGAGTTCGGCAATCACGACACGGCGTCCGGTCGCTACCCGATGCAGGTCGTCGAGATGCCAGGCCGAGGCCGCGGGCTGCAGCGGATACAGCGGGTCGTCGTGACCGAGCGAACGAAACAGTCGCATCGGCTGCGCCCACTCGGCACGCGGGTCCTGCGACACCGCCTCGGCCACCTCGGTCGCGCCCGTTCCGGCAGCGACTTGCATCACGTAGCAGTCGACGCCGAGCGACGGCATCGGCCAGTCCGCGAGCATCGTCAGGTTGTGCGCGCGCGCCAGTGCGGCGGCCGCGCGACGGCGCGCCTCACGCCCGGCGCTGACGTCGTAGCTGCCGGAGTAACTCGAACCCGGCCGGAAACGCGACGGCGGAATCCTCAGCATCACCAGGATCTGGCGCTCGGCCTGCGCCGCGCGCGCCCCGTCGTCCGCCGGCTGTGCCTGCGCCACCGTGCCGACGGCAAGCAGCAATGCAAGAAGGGCGAATCGCATCACGGGGCGCGTTCCCCCTGCAACGGCTCGGCCAGCATCACCGCCGGGGCGGCGCGCAGGCGTGCCAACGCCGCGGCGACGGCGCTGTTGTCACCGGTCACTTCCAGCACGTAACCGCTCGCGGCCGTCGGTCCATCGACGACCCGCGCACCCGCCGCGCGCAGAAGGCCACGCACCTCGCTTTCGCGCGCCGCCGGGTCGAAGACGACGATGATCTTGCCGGAGTTGCGCGGCGGCGCCGATGCGAGCCCGCGGTAATCGGCGGCGCCGCGCACCGCCAGCGCCCAGCCGAGCGCCACGATCACACCGAGCTGCATGGCGACCGCGAAGCGCATCCACCCGACATTGCCGGCCAGTGCCGCGCGCAGTCGACTCGACCATGGGGCTCGCGTGCGGTCCGCGTCGTTCGGGTGCAGCTGCGGCGCGATGCGCGCGAGCGCGCGTTCGCAGTCCACGGCCGGCTCGCTCTCCGCGTACGCGCTGCTCAACTGCCGCAGCCATTCGACTTCGCGCCGGCAGGCCGCACACTCCTGCAGGTGTCGCTCGACCGACGCCTGTTCCGCCGCTTCGAGCGTCCCATTCACGAACCACGGCAGCAGTTCGAATACCACCTGGTGCGGCGAACGGACGAAACCGAGTACCTGGCCGCTCATGCGCGCCCCCCGCTCATGGCAGGTCCTGCCGTCGTTCGGCCAGCAGCAGGCGCAGGCGCCGCCGGGCGTGAAACATCCGCGTCTTCACCGTGTCGACCGGACAGCCCATGATCTCGGCGATCTCGCGGTAGCCGCACCCCTGGTAGTACGTGAGCTCGATCACGGCCCGTTGCTCCGCGGACACGTGAGCCATCGCCGCGCCGAGCACCGCGCGCAACTGCGTCTGCAGCACTTCGGTTTCCGGCGTGTCTTCGCCCGCCTCGCTCCCGAGGGCGTCGGGGTCGTCGACGACCGGATCGTCGAACCGCTTCAGGAGCTTCAATCCCCTCCGGTAGGCGATCGCGAAGATCCACGTCGATACCTTCGACTGGCTCGAGTAGCGCGCGGCCTTGCGCCATACCACGAGCATCGTGTCGTTGATCGCCTCTTCCACCGCCTGCTGGCGCCGTGTCAGCTGCTGCAGGAAGCGGGTCAGGCGCGGCAGGTACGCGCGATACAGGCGCTCGAACGCGGCCCGGTCGCCTTGTGCGATTCGTGCCAGCAGCTCGGCCTCGCTCGCAGAACTCGACAGCGGCGCGGGCGCGGATCCGGGAGTGGAGGCTTCGTTTGACGACGGCATCGGGCGGGTGCTGCGCGCTTGCGCCAGCACGGTTGATTCCCTGATCGCGCTAACACGTTCAATCGGTGCCCTGCTCCATGCGTCCCGCAACGACGTGATCCGCGACCCGCGCGACAGGACAGCCGGCGTCGTGGCGCGAACACGCTAGGCGCAAGCCCCGCGACGAAACCAAAAGCCCGCGCTGGGGAATTAACGGATCGATCCGTCGCGACGCCGCGGCCGTGCACGAGGAGAGACCATGAACTGGAATCGCAGGAAGCTGTTGTTTGCCAGCGCCGGAGGCTCCGCGCTGGCGGCCGTGCTCGCCGCCTGCGGCGGCGGGGGGTACTCTCCCACGCCGACGCCGACGCCACCGCCGCCGCCTGGAGCGCTCGCATGCCACGACACGGTGATCACCGGCAATCATGGCCATGCCGTGACGATTCCGGACGCCGACCTCGACTCGATGGTCGACATGACCTACAACATCCAGGGCACCGCCGACCACAACCATACGATCGTGCTCACCGTGGCGCAGCTTCAGATGATCAAGGTCATGACTGCCGTGACCGTGTTGTCGAGCACGACCCTGTCGCACAACCACGACGTGACGGTCAATTGCGGGTAGCCCGGCGGCAAGGTGGCGTCGCGAGCGCCCTGCGCCGGGTGCTGCTCGCGTTCGCGTCGCTCTCGGCTTTCGGAACCGCGCAGGCCCAGCCTGTCATCACCGGCGACGAGCACCTCGCGGGCGATCGGCCCGAGGCCTGGGCGATGAACTACTTCGCCGCGGCGACGTTCCTGACCTCGTTCGGCCAGGTCGGGCCGCTGGCGCCGTGGAAGTGGAGCCTCGCCGGCGAGGTTGGCTCGATCCCACGCCTGAGCGACGACCAGCGCCGGGTCGGATTCGACGGCGCGAAGCTCGAGGATCTGAACAAGACGCCCGTCTTCGGCAGGCTTCGCCTGACCATGGGCCTGCCATACGCCTCGGTGGCAGAGGTCGGGTATACGCCGCCGCTCGAACTCAATGGGGCACGCGCGCGCAACATCTTCGCCCTCGCCTTCGGCACCCGCCTGATCGACCGTGATCCGTGGACGCTCTCCGTGCGCGCCTTCGGCCAGCACGGGACCGTCCGTGGCGACATCACCTGTCCGGCACAACTCGCCGGCGTCACCGATCCGACCCTCAACCCCTACCTGTGCCAGGCGCCATCGAACGACACCTACGGCGTGAACTACTTCGGCGGCGACCTGACCGCGGGCTGGAACACGGGCGCCTGGCGCTGGCACACGGCATTCGGGCTGGTGCACACCGACCTGGACGTGCAGGTCGACGCGCTCACCGGGGGCGTGCGCGACCGCACGCATCTCTTTTCGAGCGGCTACCTGCGCTACGTCACGCTCGGCGGCGCGTACGACTTCGGCCCGAGCTGGAGCGTGGCGACCGAAGTGCTCTACGTGCCCCTGAACGTCCGCCGCGGACCGGACGCCGACCAGGAGAACGATCCGCTGACGAGCGTGCGCCTGTCGGTGCGGTATCGGTTCAACTGACGGCGCCCGCCACGCTCATTTCACGGGCGGTATCGGGATCAGGCCCGGGAACACGTAGGCCTGCAGCATCGCGATCAAGCCGATTACCGCCGCGCCGGCCAGCGAGTGCCAGAACACGGTGCGGAAGATCGGCCCCAGCGAACGCGCCCGCTCGGTCGGATCGTCGTAGCAGGCCGCGCCCGCGACCATGATCGATTGCGCGTCGATCATCTTGCCCATCACGCCGCCGGAGGAATTGGTAGCGACGATCAGGATCTCGTTCAGGTGCAGCTGCTGCGCCGTGATGCGTTGCAGGCTGCCGAACAGCGCGTTGGACGCCGTATCGGAGCCGGTCAGGAACACGCCCAGCCACCCGAGGTACGCGGCGAAGAACGGATACAGCGGACCGGCGCCGGTGAAGGCCAGGCCAAGCACCGCATCGGTACCCGAATAACGCGTCAGGAAGCCGAGTCCGAGCACCTGCGCGATCACCAGCACCGGGATCTTCATGCGGCTCATCGTCTGGCTGAGGGCCTGCTTCCACTGGGCGGCGGAGAGCTTGAGAACCAGCCCCGCCAGCAGCGCGGCGAAAACGACTCCGGTTCCGGCCGCCGACAGCCAGTTCAAGACGAACCGTGCCGCCTCGGGCTTGGCACCCTCGATCGCGACCGGGGGCGCGCGTTGCACGAGGTTGTGCAGGGCCGGCATGTCCCACGCCGGCAGTGAGAGCGTGCCCGTGATTGGCGAGCCCAACAGCGTCGCATGAACGGGAATGCCGGCAAACAGGTTGTTGAGCGACTTCTTGAAATCCGGCACGCCCCAGATCGCGCAGCACAGGATCAGGATCGCCCACGGCAGCCACGCGTAGGCGGTCTGCTTGACCGTGTACTTGTATTTCCACTCGGACGCATCGACCGTGTTGGAGCCGG
Organism: Burkholderiaceae bacterium; assembly: GCA_035502095.1. Taxonomy (GTDB): domain Bacteria; phylum Pseudomonadota; class Gammaproteobacteria; order Burkholderiales; family Burkholderiaceae_F; genus JAKANT01. The sequence goes on along the minus strand of DATJUX010000043.1, from coordinate 31,231 downwards.
TGCTCTTGCCGGCGCGCGCGAGCGCCTCGCGCTCGGCGCGCAGCAGGAAGCGCGTCTTCGGGTGCCACACAAAGCGGAGGAAGAGCGCTGTGCAGATCACGGAGAACACGCCCGAGACCACGTCGGTCATCAGGTGGAATGACTGCGTGCCCGAGGCGAGGAACTGCATGATCGCGAACGACGTGCCCGCGCACAGCGCGGCCGGCCACACCTCGAAGACTTCCTTCCAGGTGCCGCCTTCCATCTTGACGAACGTTGCGACCAGCCAGAACGGCACCAGGATCGAAACAAACGGCAGCTGGCGCCCCACCATGCCAGAGAGGGTGACCTGGTCGAGGCCGCTCACCGCGGCCAGGGTCACGATCGGCGTGCCGATGGCGCCCCACGCGACCGGCGCGGTGTTCGCCAGCAGATTGAGCACCGCGGACTGGAACGGCCTGAACCCGAGGCCGACCATCACCGCGCCGGCGATGGCCACGGGCGTGCCGAAGCCGGAGGTACCCTCGATGATCGCGCCGAACGAGAAGGCGATCAGCACGGCCTGCAGCCGCCGGTCGAACGAGATATGGATGATCGATTCCTTGACGATCTCGAACTGGCCCGAAACGACCGTCATGGTGTAGAGGAACATCGCCCCCAGCACGATCCAGATGATTCCCAGGAACCCCGACAGCACCCCGAGCGTGAACGCGGAGAAAGCGGTCGGAAACGGCATCCCGAAGGGAACGCAGGTAACGAGGAATGCGGCGATGACGCCGTACAGCGCGGCGTACGGTGCGGAGACGCCAAGATGGCGCACGCCGTTTTCGTCGCGCCATGGATGCAGCGCGATGAAATAAAGCAGCGTGACGATCGGGATTGCGGCGACGATGGTGGAGAGAAATGCATTCCCCAGCGGGTTATAGGTCTGCAGGTACATATCTCCTCCTCCACAACCTTCTTGCTCAGGGTTGTTCCGTACCGCGGGGCAGACTACGCGACGTGTAACCGGGTGGCAAGGATCGACGCCGCGCGCGACAGGGAGATGGAATGATCATCGACAACCAGCACGAAGTCACCGAAGCGGTTCTGGCCGAGATCGCACGGGCACCCGACGCACGCCTGCGCGAGATCCTGATTGCGGCGGTGCGGCACCTGCACGGATTCGTGCGTGACACGAGACTGACCGAATCCGAGTTTCAGCAGGTCTGCGCGATCGTCGCCAGGCTCGGCCTGGTCACGACCGCCTCGCACAACGAGGTCGTGCTCGCCGCGGGCTCGCTCGGCGTTTCGTCGCTCGTGTGCCTGCTCAACAACGGCGACGGCGGACAGACCGAAACCACTGCAAACCTGCTCGGCCCGTTCTGGCGCGACGATGCGCCGCGCACGGAAAATGGCGCCTCGATCGTCCGTTCACTCACGCCGGGCACGCCGATTTTCGTCAACGCATGGGTGCGCGATCGCGACGGAAGACCGGTGGCCGATGCCGAGGTCGATGTCTGGCATGCGTCGGCCGAAGGGTTCTACGAGAACCAGGACCCGGGGCAGGCCGACATGAACTTGCGCGGCAGGTTCATCACCGACGTGGATGGACATATCGCGTTTCGCAGCATCAAGCCGGCGGGCTATCCGATTCCGGTGAGCGGCCCGGTCGGCGCGCTGCTGCGCGCGCAAGGACGGCACAACCTGCGGCCCGCGCACATCCACTTCATGATCAACAAACCCGGCTTCAAGACGCAGTTCTCTCAGGTGTACTCGAGCGACGATCCGCATCTCGAAACGGATGTCCAGTTCGGCGTGACGCGGGCATTGATCGGCCGGTATGTGCTGCACGCGGACGAACCGGCCCCGTCGCCGGGTGTCTCCGGCGCGTGGTATTCGCTCGACCATCATTTCGTGCTCGAACCCGGCGAGGCGAAGTTGCCGCGTGCCCCGATCACCGGGAAGGCGACCGGTGCGCGACCGGGCCTGACCGTCTTGCCGCGGACGTGATGTCGGGTCAGACTCCTCCCGAGAAACAGGGATCCGAGCAGGGCGCGCCCGACGCGGCGGTCGGAGGCGAGTAGCGTACGGGCCGCCACCGACGAACAAGGAGAAATCATGGCGAATGGCTCCTCGAATCAAGCCCAGGCCACCGGCCTTCTGTCGCAGATTCCCTTCGGTGCAATCGTCGGCAGCCCGCTGAAGGCCGCGGTCGATGCCCAGGCGGCCGCGGCGCTCGCCTGCTACGACTTCATCCGCAAGATCGGCTTCGACGCCCCCGACTCGGCGGCGCCGGACAAGGGCGACCAGGCGCTCGGCGCAATCAAGAACATCACATTCAGCTTCAAGCGCACCGATGCGGCCGGCGCCGGGACATCGGCCAGCATCACGGTCCCGCTGCTCACCATCATGCCGCTGCCCTTCATCCGGATCGAGAGCATGACGGTGAACTTCAAGGCTTCGATTTCGGCCGTCGACAGCCGGACGCAGTCCGACACCTCCTCCACCGCCGCCGATGCCAAGGCCGAAGCCACGGTCGGCTTCGCGCTCTGGAAGGCGAACGTGGGCTGCTCGGTCTCGAGCAAGAAGGATTCGACCGCCACCAACACGTCGAAGTACTCGGTCGAGCACACGATGGACGTCAGCGTGCACGCCGTGCAGGACGACATGCCGGCTGGTCTGGCCAAGATGCTCTCGATGATGACCGACATGATTTCGGTCAGTCGTGCCTGATACCTCGCCCGAGCTGCATCAGCTGGTCGGCGCGGCGCTGCGCGACGTGGCGCAGGCGCGCTTCACGGCGGACCTGTTTTCGCGCCAGATCAGCTTCGTCTACGAGGCCGACGGCGTGCTGCGGCGTTTTCCGGTGCCGCGCGTCGACATCGAGGAGGCGGAGATCACGCTGCATTTCGCGATCACCGCGGTCGCTCTCGATCCCGGCCGGCACAGTTCGCGCAACGCGGCGATCGGCTCCCTGTTCGACCAGTACAGCGTGCAGATCGTGCGCGAGACCATGCAGCGCGTCCGCGACCAGGCGCGTGCCGCGGCTGCGACGGCGGGCGATGCCACGCGCGCATCGATCGCGGACTTCGAGAAGCGTTTCCTCTCCGACGACAACCGCCAGCTGCTGAGCGGGCGCCTGCTGCAGTACTTCAACGAGTCGGTCGACAAGATCATCGGCAGCGACGGAACGCTGGACGTGAAGACGGTGATGAGCGACCTCGACACCAGCGCGACCAAGATGGTGCTGCAGGATCCAGGCGTCGAAACGTTGCGGGCGCAGTTTGCCGGTGCAACGTGGGACGAGATGGTCGGCCGGGCGCGCAATCGCTACAAGGAACTGGTCGACGCGCTCGCGGCCGATATCGCCGACCTGCGCGACAAGTACCCGGACTTCAAGATCACAGTCGACCCGAGCGCTGCCGCCATCGCCACGCCCGGGGCGCCGGTGTCGAGCATCAAGATCAGGACCGTGGTGCGCAACTACAAGTGGTCGAAGGTCGATGTCGACGATGCCGACCTGCGCAACATTCGCACGCTGAGCCCGGAGTAGGAGAGTGTCGTGGCCGTCCGCCCCACCGATCCCGAAGCGCTGCACCTGTTCCAGATCATCGGCGCGCCGCTGCTGGCCGTAATCCAGGCCGAAGCGCAGGCCGCGCAGGTGAGCGCGGAGTTCATCAAGCGCATCGGGTTCGGACCGGCACAAGCGGGAGCAAGCCCCTCTTCGCCAGCAGCGCCCGGCGTGCCCGCCGACCAGCGGGCACTGCAGGATGGCGACGACCTGGGCGGTCTGCGCATGGCCGAGTTCCGCATCGAACGCCGGGACCGGGACGGAAACCCGCAGCCCTTCATCGCCCGCGTGCCCGTGCTCTCGCTGTTTCCGATTCCGCTCATGCAGGTCAAGCACGCGGACTTCGAATTCGACATCCGCGTGCTGAGCCGCGTGCCGCTCGAGCATCAAACCGCGCTCATGCCCGATGCCGTGCAAGGCCCCACCACTGGCGCGAAAGATGGCGGCGGCGGGCAGCAGCAGGCAACGGATACAGCGGGCAGCGCGGAGAAGCGCGACACCCAGGCGCGACCGCCGGTGTCGGCCGATTTCCTCTCCCCCGATCGGGTCGAGCTCAAGGGCTTCCTGGCCCCCTCGCGCGGCGGCAGCGAGAGCGGCTCGGTCGATGCCAACATCAAGGTGCGCGTCCGGATGGAGCAATCGGACCTGCCGGCGGGACTGATCCAGCTGATGAAGATCATGGACGACAGCGTCAGCGTGGCGCCGCCGGCGCAAGTCAAGCCCTGAGGAGCGGCGATCGCCGAGTGCCGATGAGCGTCCCCTTCGCCGAAGTGCCCGGCGTGCCCTGCCCGGGGTGCGGCGCGCGGCTCGTCGTCACGATGGAGCAGTTGCTCTCGTTTACGCCGATCGCCTGCACGTGCGGCCTCGTGCTCGAGGTCGATCCCGAGCGTTCGGAGGAGACGCTGCGTGACCTGCGCGCGCTGCATGATCGCCTTGCGCAACTGCGGAGTTGAGCGTGAGCTGGCTCGGCGGCGCGTATCGCCGCTGCATCGAGTGGGTGTGGAAGTGGCTTCGACCCGCCGGGCTGATCCTGCGCCGCGACGAGCTGACGTCCGCTACCGCGCAGCGGCTGAGCACCGGTCCCAACGCGCGCGTCGAAACGACGCTGTGGATCCGGCAGGAGACGCCCCCCGGCATCGCAAGACTAGCCGCGATCCTGAGCGCGTATGCGCGTGACCCTTCCCTTTCACCCCGCAGCGGACTGGCCGGGCGACCTGCCGGCGATGCCTGAAGGTCTGGACATGCAGGCAGCCCGGCTGGAAGCGCACCGGCGTGTCCTGCACGACCTGCCCGTCGCGTGCGAGGTGTACGCCGTCGACACGTGGCTCGAAGCGGCACCTGTCGAGCGGCTTCTGCGGGAGCTGAAGGCTTGCGTGCTCGCTGCCGATTGCTGGCGAGTGGGCATGCCGAGCCCGCGCGGGCGCTTGCGCGGCGCGGCGTGGACTGGCTATCTCGCCACGCGGCTCAGGTCGGCACCCCCCTTCATCGCGCAGACGCTTGCTCGCTGGGCGGTGCTCGAGCGCATCCCGGTGCGGTGGATTCCCGAGCAGAACGTGTCGGCGCAGATCGGACGCCGCATCGCCGCCGCGGGTTTGCGCGGCGAAGTGACGGAGTTGACGCTCGTGCCACCCGTCACCGGCGGCAGCGAATGGGTCGGCCGCGATTGCGCAGGCTCGTCGGAGGCGCTGGCCGCACATGCGCGGCGCGGGCCCGTCGCGGCGATCCTGCACTGGCCGACGCGCACGGCCGCGGCGATCGTGACCTCTGCGCAGGAAGGCCTGCGCGCCTTCGGCGCAGCGTTCGGCGCCGAAGGACTGCCCTTCACGGCCGCGGATCTCGCCGGCAGCGTCGTCGTGCCGCCCGCGGCGCCGCCCTTTTCGATCTCGTACCGCGCCCTGCACGCGCTCGGGCTGCACACGCTTGCCTGGCGACTGGTGCGGCGCTGGCGCACCTGGCGAGGAGTGAATCCGCTTGCTGCAATTTGACCGAAGCGCGTTTTCTTCGGCGTACGTGGAGCACTTCCGGAAGCCCGCGCGCACGCCGCCGGCCATCGACGGCCTGAACCAGCTGCTGTCCAGCGTCGAGCAGGACCCTGCGATCGAGGACATCCGTTGGGTCGCCTACATGTTCGCCACCATCAAGCACGAATGCGCCAACACGTGGGTGCCGATCATGGAGCGCGGCAACCGCACGTACTTCGACAAGTACGAGTCCGGCACCGCGATCGGCGCGCGACTCGGCAACACCCAGCCCGGCGATGGTTACCTCTTCCGGGGCCGCGGCTACGTGCAGATCACCGGTCGCCGCAACTACCAGTTGCTCGGCCAGCGCCTGAACCTCGGCAACCAGCTCGTCGACGATCCCGACCTCGCGCTCAAGCAGGAGATCGCCTACCGCATCATGTCGTACGGCATGTGCAACGGCACGTTCACCGGGCGCAAGCTGGCGCAGTTCATCGGTCCGGGCCAGTGCGACTACAAGAACGCGCGCAAGATCATCAACGGCCTCGACCAGGCCGACCGGATCGCCGGTTATGCGCAGGAACTCGAGCAGATCCTCACCGCGTCGGCGCTGCGCACCCCCGCCCAGCCCGCGCCGGGCGTGGCGAGTCCGGCGAAGTCGCAACCGATCCGGAAAGTCGAGCCGGTGCCCGCCGTGCCGTCGGCCGAGGATCTATTCATCCGTGGAGTGCATGAACTGAGGCTAGCCGCGTAGTGCGAGTTCGGCCGGTGTACGCCACGGGCGCAGGCTTCAGCCTCCCGCCGCGCCGTCGGCGCTGCACGCACTGCGCTCGAGTCCCGGCACCACCTCGGGCAGCATCACCTTCAGCAACTGCACCGGCAGCGCGCTCGTGAACCTGTACCTGGCGGCGTCGGGCTCCGGGACATAGGCCATCATCGTCCCGAAGTAACGATCGCCGATCAGGAAGACGAAGGTCGCCGAGCGGCTCACCACGCGCGACGAAACGAGCTGGCCGCCGCGGCCGAAGACCTCGAAGCGGTGATCCCCGGTGCCGGTCTTGCCGCCCACGACGATCACTTCGCCGTCGCTGCGCACCAGTGCGTGGTTCAGGCGCGCCGCGGTGCCGCCCTCGACCACGTCGATCAGCGAGCGGCGCACGGTGTCGGCGATCTCGGGCGCCAGCAGGCGCTCGGCGGCGGGCGTGCGGTAATCGAGCCGCGTCTCGTACGGCGTGCCGCGTGCAAAGGAGAGCGACTCGATGCGGTTGACCGGCCGGCGCATGCCGCGGTTGACGATCACGCCCATCAGCTCCGCGAGCGCAGTGGGCCGGTCGCCGGACGAGCCGATCGCGGTCGCGTAAGACGGCGTCAGCGCCTCGAACGGATAGCCGAGCCTGCGCCACGAGCGCAGGATTTCCGCGAACGCCTGCTGCTCGAGTTCGATACGGATGCGCTCGTCCTGCGCGATCTTCCGCGGTGTCGTGAACAACCAGCGATAGGCGTCGTAGCGCTGCGCCTGGCTCGCCGCGTTCGCCTCGGACAACGTCGCGCCGGGATGATGGCGCAGGTAGCCGACCAGCCACAGCTCGAGCGGATGCACGCCGGCGACGAGGGCGTGGTCGCCGAGCGCGCCCCGGGCGTTGCTCTGCCTGTCGTGTAACGCCTTGACCGCGGCCGGCAAAGGCACCTCGCGTTCGATGCGCCGGGCGAGGAACTCGGCCAGGTCGTCGACGCTGCCTTCCGGTTCCAGCACCGCGAACACGTTTGCCAGCCGCACCGGCGTCGGGCGCACGCTCTGCAGCAGCAGTTCCTCGGCCTGCCCGGGACTCAGGCCCTGGTACTTGCGATAGAAGCGGGCGATGAACTGGCGGCTCTCCTGATCGGCAAAGCGCGCGAGCAGCGCCGCGCGGCTCGTCGCCGCGCGGCGTTCCAGCGGCCATGCGTTCGCATCCGGCGTCTCCGCGATGACGTGGTTCACGACGTCGCGCATCAGGCGGATGAAGACGAGGTTCACCGACCGCTTGAAGGCCTCGCGCACCGTGAGCACGCGGCCGTTGTCCTCCGGCTCGAAGTTCTCGAAGCGATGCATGCCGCCGCCGGTGAAGAAGGCCTCGTACGGGCTGGCCGAGTACGTGCGCTGCATCGCTGCGTCGAGCATGCCGCCGAGGCTGCGATCCTTTGCCTGGCTCAGGTAGTCGACGGCCCAGCGGGCGATTGCGTCGCGCCTGTCCACGCCCACCGCGGCAAGCTCGGCCGGCGACAGCCCGACCCATCGGCGGTGCAGGTCCGCAACCTGTTCGAGGTACGTGATCAGCGTGCGCAGCTTCGCGGTCGAGCCGAGATCGAGGCGCGCCCCCTCGTTGATGTCGAACGGCTGGTCGACGCTGTCGGTCTGCACGCGCAGCAGGTTGGCGCCTTCGCTGCGCTCGAACAGCGTGAAGCTGAACACGAGCTTGCCCGGATCATCGCCGTTTTCCAGCAAGTGATAGCCGTACAGGCCCGCGTCGCGCGCCGCCGCGGGATCGCTGATGGCGCGCAGCAAGCGCGTGGCCGCGCGCTGGGCGTCGCCATCGAGCGTCGTCCCGGCAACCAGGTCGAGGCGATTCAGGTCGTACGGGCGCGGAATTTCGAGCAAGGTCGACAGGCGGCCGCGCACCGCGCTTGCGGCCTTGTGATCGACGAACGACATCGCGGCCCGCGGCACCGGTCCACCGAGCACGTCCAGCGGCAGCGGCAGTGCCGCATCGCGCAGTGCAGCCGGGATGACATTGGCGTCGGCCATCAGGCGCAGGTAGCTGTCCGTCAAGTCCGTGAGGGCATGCTCGCCATCCGGCAGGTAATACGAAGGACGCCGCTCGGCGATCATCAACGACAGCACCTGCTTGAACGCGCGTGCGCGCGCGTCCAGCAGGCCCGCCGGACGTGGCGAGGCGTCTCGCGCGCCCGCGAGCAACTGGCTCACCTCGGTGAAGTCGCGCCCGTACCATGCCCACAGTCCGTCGCCGAACCCGTTGACCTCGCCGAAGCCGGCTTTCGCCGACAGCGGCACGGTGTTGATGTAGTCGAGCACGATCTGCTGGCGCCGCGAGCGCGTGTCTGCGCCGTCGAGGTAGGCGCGCAGCATCGCCGAGGTCATCTGGCGCAGCTTCTCGCCGCCGGACTCGGTGCGGCCGTCGGGCGAGTGACGATACTTTTCGATCTGGGTCGCGAGCGTGCTTGCGCCGGGAGTGGGATGTCCGGCGTGCAGCACGTGCAGCACCTGGTCGCCCACGGCGCCGGCGAAACGGTCCCACTCGACCGCCGGATTGCGGGTCGGCCTGCGGTCATCGAGCAGGCCCTGGTTTTCGATGAACAGCACCGCATCGACCAGCACGCGTGGCACGTCCTCGAAGCGCGGGTAGGCGCGCTCCGGGAAGCGCGCGGCGAAGATCGGTTCGCCGCGGCACCCGCGCAAGGCGAGGCCCAGCCGGCTCTTCTCACGATAGGGCGGAAAAAAACCGTGATCGGCGAGCGCGAGCATCCAGGGCGACATGCGCCCCTGCGCCGTGATTGCGAAGCCCTGCTCCTCGAGGCGCGCGATGAACTCGGGCAGGCGGTCGTAGCCCAGGCGTTCGTCGTAAGGACCCGTGGCGGGGAACGTGATCGCGTCGCTCGGCCCAGGTTCGACACGGAACCAGAGTTTGCCCGCCACCACGCTCATCAGCGTCGCCTGCCAGCGCGAAGTCTCGATTTCGTCGACGATGGCAAAGGCCATCACCGGCGCGAGAGAGACGAGCAGGCTGATCACCGCCAGCCTGCCGTATTTCCTCCACAGAAGTGCGAGGACGAGTGCCTGGCCGATCGACGTAAGACCAACTATCGGGCTGTTGCGATCGCTTCAACATACGCCACGCCAACCCGATTGGTGGCGCAACGTGGCTGAGCGGCAGATGCGAGCCGGCGGACGGATGTTGACTTGATGACTCAAATCAACGCGGGCGCGTGAGCGGCACGAACCTGACCGAGAGCGCATTTCGCTTGATGGTGTAGCCGTCGCTGCTCTTTTCGAGCAGCAGCAGCTCCTGGCCGCCGAAGCTCTGTTCGCCGACCGGAATGACCATGCGGCCGCCCGGCTTCAACTGGTCGACCAGCGGCTGCGGCACGTGATCGGGCGCCGCAGTCACCACGATGGCGTCGAACGGTGCCGCCTCGGGCCAGCCCGCGTAACCGTCGCCGATACGCGTCTCGACATTGCCGTAGCCGAGTTCCCGCAACAGGGTCGCCGCGCGTTCGCCGAGCGCGCGCACGATCTCGATCGTGTACACGCGCCCGACGCATTCGGCCAGCACCGCTGCCTGGTAGCCGGAACCGGTGCCGACTTCGAGCACCACGTCGTCCTTCCTGGGTTCGAGAAGGTCGGTCATGAGGGCGACGATGAACGGCTGCGAAATCGTCTGCCCGTCGCCGATCGGCAGCGGGCGGTTTTCGTAGGCGGCGTGCGCGAGGTTGGCAGGGACGAAGCGGTGGCGCGGCACTTTGCGCATCGCCGCCATCACGTTCGCGGCGAGCGTTTCGCGTCCGGTGGTGGCCGCGGTCTCGTGCGCGACCTGTTCGATCTCGCGCGCCATGCGGTCGCGCGCGGCGGCAAACGTTTCCTCCGTTTCCCCCGTGCCGCTCGCGAACAGCGCGACGAAAGAGGCCCCGAGACAGCGACGACGCGTGAACACGACCTTGCTCGCGCGAGCGCCGGCGCCTGCCTATCGCACGGTCAGCAGGCCGGCATCGGCCTGGATCCACACCGTGCGCAGGCGTTCGTCGAACGCCTCCGCCTCCGACGTCCGGCCTTGCGCTGCCAGCGCAAGGCGCAAACCGCGCAAACCCCAGCCGTTGTCGCGCTGCGTGCGCAAGTGCTCGCGATACTCCCGTTCGGCGTCGGCGGGGCGGCCATCCGCGCGCAACGCATCGGCCAGCGCAAGGCGCGCCGACATCGCCCAGCGCGGCGGTTCGCCGCCGATTTCGTCTTCGAGCCGGGCGGCACCTTCGAGCGCTTCGACCGCGGCTCGACGCTGGGCGGCAGTGGCGGGCCCCCCGGGTACAAAAGCGATCGCGCCATCGAGCACAGCCGCCGAGATGCGCAGCAATTCGTCGGGCAACGGCCGATCCAGGATGCGTGCACGGGTGACGGTCGAAAGTTCACGCAGCTGGGCGAGGCTGCGCGCCGCTTCCTGCGCCTGCGCGAGATGCCCGGTGTGCGCAAACGCCATGCCGCGCGCGTATTCCCGGATGCCCTCGGTCAGCCCCAGCCCCTGCGGCGGCCGCGGTTGCGCGAGGACCTCGTCCCAGCGTTCGAATCGCACCAGCGTTTGCATCGGAAGCACGCGCGCGTATTCGCGCATCTCCGGTGTCCCGCCCGTCATGCCCGCGATGCGCCGTGCGGTGGCGAGCGCCACATCGCCGCGCCCTTCCATCAGCGAGGCATACCAGAGGAAATGCAGGTGATGGAAGTCCCAGGGCCTGTCGGCGGTGAAACCGGCACTGGTGATCTGTGCGTCGTACGTCCTCTGGACCTGCAGCGCCCGCTCGTTGACACGCGAAGCGTCGGCGAAGCGCCCGACGTGCACGTAGATGTGCGACGGCATGTGCACGAGGTGCGGTGCGCCCGGCGCGAGCGTACCGAGCTCGTCCGCGGCCGGTTCGGCGCGCTCGGGATCCGGCGACTGTTCGGCCGCGTGCACCAGGAAGTGCGCGAGGCCGGTGTGCTGCGGATTCTCCTTCAGCGCCTCCTGCAGGCGGTCGATGACGATCTCTATGTCACCGTTTGCCGCGCCGGTCTTCGGATCCCACCAGCGCCACGAACTCGTCACCATGACGGCATCGGCATATAGGGTCACCACGTCCGGGTCGCGCGGGAACCGCTCGACCACCTCCTTCATCGCCTGCGCATAGGAGCGCTCCAAGGGGGGAACGCTGCGTTCGACCGCGGCGGTCGAACACATCGCCTCCGCGCGCGCCGCGGCAGCCCGCTGTCGCGCTGGCGCCGCATCGCCGTAACGCACCGCCATGGCTTCGATCAGAGCCTGCTCGACCGGAGTGGTGCCTGCTGCCGCGACCCGGGCGCGTGCCAGATAGCGGCGGATCTCGGGTTCATTACGGCGATCGGGCGCATTGATGTTGGGTCCCAGGGCATGGGCGACGCCCCAGGCGCACATCGCGCACGTGCCATCGCGCGCGAACGCCGCGCGAAACGCGCGCGCCGCCTCCGCATGCTCGAAGGCGTAGTCGAGTTGAAGTCCTTGCTGGAACAGCCGGCGCGCTTCGTCATCGCGCGCCGTGACGATGAATGTCGAGGTGCCGATGCCGGCGATGGTCGGCGCGCCGCGCGCTGCTTCGCGCTCCGGGTCCGAGACGGAGTCCAGCGGCGGGCTCGAGCACGAAGCCAGCAGCCCGAACGAGACCATCGCCGCCCGCCGCAGCGCTGGGAGCCGGATCACGATGGACGCAGGTATCACGGATCTGCCGTCGTGCGCGGGCACGCTGAACCCGCACAATGGCGCCGCAAGCATCCGGTCGTCAATCCCGATCGACTCGACCAGCGGTGCATGGCCACGGCGAGCGCCGTTTCGTTACGTCAGCGTCGCCGCTCCAGCGAGGCCACGATGCGTTCGCAGCGCTGCAGGTCGCGCGGGTCCGCGATCCCCGGGCGGCCGCACCACCCGAGCAGACGCTCCTCGGCGGCGCCGTCATTGTTCGCCGGCGTGTTCTTGAAGCGTTCGCGCAACTGCTTGACCTGCACCGCCAGGCGCTGCGCACGCAGATCGGCCGGCGTATCCAGGCCCAGCAGCAGTTCGAGCGCCGCCAGGTCCTCGCTGCGTGCCGGCTTCTCTTCCTCGATGCGATCGATGTAGTCGAGGCGCGCGTCCTCGTCGGTCAGAGCGTGCAGCGCCGCGTCGCGGCGCTCGAGCAATCTTTTCTCCCAAGCGCCCGACAAGGGCGGCAAGCCGGTCCAACGCTGCCGGACCTGCTCTGCTGTGCCCCTCGCCTGCTCGGCTTGCTGCTCGGCAAGCACCAGCGCGTCGAGTTCCTCGCACAGGCGCTCGCGCGCAAGGAGGCCCTGCCAGACCTCGGCCTCACGCTTGCGGGTCCGCGCGACGAGACTTGCTTCGACCGCGGCGCGCGCACTCCGGAAGCGTCCGTCCAGGGCCGCAGGAGGCGGCTCGGATCCGGTGACCGCCGTCTTCCATTGCGCCTGCAGGTCGCGCTGCAGGCGACGGACCTCCGCGTCGTCCTTGTCGCCCGCGTGCGCAAGCTGCTCCATCTGCTCCGCGAGGGCCTCGAAAGCGCGCCGATGTTCGTGCTTGCGGTTCTCGGCTTCCTTGCGCTGGTTGTCGCGCGCGCTGAACACGGCATCGCAAGCGGCGCGGAACTGGTCCCACAGCGTGCGTTCATCACGCGGTGCGAGCGGCGTCGCCGTCGCCTGCTCTTTCCAGCGCGCCTGCAGGGCCCGCACCTGTGCGGGCGCATCGCGCTCCAGCGCCTTGGGGGCGAGCGCGACGGCCTGCGCCACCAGGGCGGTGCGTTCGGTCTTCGCCTTGCGGCGCGCCCCGGCCAGCGCGTCACGCAGCGGCGCGAGTGCCGTCTTCATCTGCGTGTCGACCTTCTTCCAGGCCGCGGGATCCACGCTGCCGAGATCGCTGCCGTGCCAGGCCTGGTCGGTTTCACGCAGCCAGTGGGCGATCGCGCGCCAGTCGCGCGGCTCGGCGAGCAGCGTCTGCGCATGCGCGCTCGCCTGGGCGATGAACTCCTCGCGCTGCTTGCGCGCCTGCTTGCGTTGCGCCGCGAGCTGCGCAAAGTGCTGGGCAGCCGGCGCATACGCCTTTTCGCATGCACCGTCGAAACGCTCCCATAGCGACTTCGGCACGTTGGCGTGCTGCTGGTCGAGCACCTTCCACTCGGCTCGCAGCTTCTGCACCTCGTGCGCGAGTTGCGCCGGGTCCGGCGCCGCCTTGGCAAGCGCCTCGGCGCGCTCGCACAGCTGGACGCGCGCGGAATGCTGGCCGAAGCTCTCCCATCGTTCCAGCTCGACCAGCTGCTGGATGACGCGGCTCAGTCGCTGGATGGTCGGCTTGGGCAGCGCGCCCGCCGTCGCTTTCAATGCCCTGGCGGCGTCGGCGGCCGTGCGCGCCGCCTGCAGCTGTCCCGCGGCGAGCGCCAGCTCCGCCGCGTGAAGCTGTGCGTGCAGTTGCTGGCGCGCGGCGCCCTCGTGCTCCTTTGCTGCCCGTACGTAGGCCAGGCGACGCTGCTCAATCACGAGCAATGCCGCTTCGAAACGCCGCGTCAGCGCGGGCGTTCGGACCGCGAGGTCGAGCGCCTGCCAGCGCTGCGGCAGCTGCGCGTCGTCGATCGGGGTTCCCGCGGCAAGTTGCTCCGCCTCGGCGACCAGGGCTTCGGCGCCGGCAAGCGCGACCTGCGCCCGCTCCCAATGCGCAAGCTGCTGTTCACCCTGCTCGACCTTTGCCAGCGCCGTCGCGTCGGCGCTCTCCTGAGCCTGCGCGCGCAGGGCAACCATTTCGGCGTGCAATGCCGGCAACGCCTCGGACGCCGGCGCGGCGCGCAGCGTATCGAGCCAGTCGCCCAGGCGGCGTTCGAACGACACGCGCGCGCGTTGCGCTTCGTGCTCGCGGTCGAAACGCGCCTGCAGCGATCGTGTCGCCGCGTCCCAGCGCGCGCGGCGCCCGGTGTCGTCGGCGAGATCCAGCGCCTTCCAGCGGCGCTCCAGCTCGATCGCCACCTTGACGATCGGACCCGGCTGCTCCACGAGCGCTTCGGCCTCGGTCAGGATGACGTCGGCGGCGGCAGCTTGAGTGATGCGCCGGTTGATCGCATCGACACGCCGCCGCGCGTGGCGCGCGACGCCGCGATCGCGGTCCTGGGCCGCGTCGGCAAGCCGGCGCAGCGCTTCGGGCGACTGCACGCGCTGGGCCGCTGCCAACCGTGTCGGCGCGTGGGCCGCGGCCACCGCGAGATCGACCAGTACGTTCTCGTCGCCGATGCCTGCGATCGCGATGTCGCGCCGCGCGGAGTCGCGAGCGTGATGCACGACCGCGGCGCGAATCGCATCGGTGCAGTCTGGCGCATCGAGCAATGCCAGGGCCGCGGCGCTGTCGGAGGTCTCGGCGACCGCTTTGCCGAGGGACGCTGCAATGGCCGTGCGCACGCCCGGTGCGGCCTCCGTCCGCCAGGCCACGCCGAGCGCGACGAGATCCACGCAGCGCTCGGCGGCGGCGGCACGGACTTCCGGCGCGGGATCGCCTTGCAACAGGCTTGCGACCTCCGCGGAGTCCGGGGCGAGCGCCTGCACGCCCGCCACGCGCTGCGCAGGTTCCGCGTGTTCGTGCAGCGGACGTGAAAAAAGCTTGTCGAGCAACGGTGAGTCTTTCCGTGCAACAGTAAGGTTCGATCAGGCTTCCGGACTGTCGTGCGGCGCGCCGCTCGCGCGCGGCAGCCTGAGGCGGTCGATCATATCCACGTCCACGCCGCCGAAAAAGTGCGGCGCACGCAACGCCCCACACTGACGTAGTGGCCTAGCTCTGCCGTCTGCTGACCCGAACGTCCCCGGCGACACGCTTGTGTCAGCGTCCGGTCATCGGTGATGATTGCATCGGACGGCCCGATCAGAGCCAGAGGAAGCGTGAATGGATACCAGCACGGTCGAACGTCCGCGGGCAGCCGTGGCAGGACGCCTGCGCGAATTTGAAGATCTTCCCGGACCGCGCCGCCTGCCAGTGTTCGGCAATCTCCTGCAGATCGAGCCGACCCTGGTGCACCAGCAGATCGAGCGCTGGTGTGCGGAGTATGGGCCCTTCTTCAGGCTGCAGCTCGGAAAACGCCGGATCGTCGTGGTCGGCGACCATGACGTCGTTGCCGGGATCCTGCGTGATCGTCCCGACGGTTTTCGGCGCACCTCGAGACTCGAGCAGGTGTGGACCGAGCTGGGGCTTCCCAACGGCGTGTTCGGCGCCAACGGCGAGACCTGGCGCCGCCAGCGGCGCATGGTCATGGCCGCCTTTGACCCGGCGCATGTCAAGGCTTACTACCCGTCGCTGCAACGCGTGGCGCAGCGCCTCGCGTCGCGCTGGCAGGTCGCCGCCGAACGCGGCAGCGCCATCGACCTGCAGGCCGACCTGATGCGGTTTACGGTCGATTCGATTGCCGGGCTGGCGTTCGGCTCGGAGGTGAACACGCTCGATTCCGACGAGGACGTGATCCAGAACCACCTGAACCGGCTCTTTCCGGCGATCTTCAAGCGGATCTTCAAGCAGATTCCGATGTGGCGCTTCCTGCCGTCCGCGGAGGATCGACAGCTAGCGCGCAGCGTCGAGGAAATCAAGGCGGCGGTGAACGGTTTCATCGCCCAGGCGCGCGTCCGCCTGCAGGCCGATCCGTCGCTGCGTGAGCATCCCGGCAACCTGCTCGAGGCGATGCTCGTCGCGGCGGCCGAGCCGGGCAGCGGCATCGACGACGCGCAGGTTGCGGGTAACGTGCTGACGATGCTGCTCGCAGGCGAGGACACCACGGCCAATACCGTGGCGTGGATGATCCACCTCCTCTGGCGCAACCCGCAGGCGCTGGCGGCGGCGACGAGCGAAGTGCGCAGCGTCTGCGGCGACGCTCTCGCGCCGACCGCGGAGCAGATCGCCCGGCTCGATTTCGTCGAGGCATGCGCGCACGAGACGATGCGCCTGAAGCCGGTTGCGCCGCAGATGGCCTTCCAGGCCTTGCGTGAAACCACGCTGCGCGACGTGCGCATCCCGAAGGGCATGGTGGTTTTCCTGATGATGCGCCGTGATGCTGTCAGCGAACGCAACGTGCCCGACGCCGCTGCATTCCTGCCGCAACGCTGGCTGGGCGAAGGAGGTCCAGCGCAGGCAGCCAATGCCGCCAAACGCATCTCGATGCCCTTCGGCGCCGGACCGCGCATCTGTCCCGGCCGCTATCTCGCGCTGCTGGAAACAAAGGTCGCGATGGCGACGCTGCTCGGTCGCTTCGACATCGTTTCGGTCGATACGCCGGACGGGCGCGAAGCGCGCGAGTCACTGAGCGTCACCATGGCCCCGGTGGGCCTGACGATGCGCGTGCGCGCGCGGACCGTGTAAGCGCCGGTCGACGCGACGGACCAGGGAGAGACCGACATGGCAAGGAAGACCGGCGCGGACCTGCGCAGCGCGCGCTGGCTCGCGCGCGACGACTTCCGCTCGTTCAATCACCGCTCGCGCGTGATGCAACTCGGATATGCGCACGAGGATTGGGCAGGCCGCCCCGTGATCGCCATCGTCAATACGTGGTCGGACATCAACCCGTGCCACGGCCACTTCAAGGAACGCGTCGACGACGTCAAGCGCGGCGTGCTGCAGGCGGGCGGCCTGCCGCTCGAAATGCCGGGAATGTCGCTGTTCGAAAACCTGCTCAAACCCTCGGCGCTGCTCTACCGCAACCTGCTCGCGATGGAGGTCGAGGAGATGCTGCGCGCGTACCCCATCGACGGCGTGGTGTTGATGGGCGGCTGCGACAAGTCGACACCGGGACTGCTGCTCGGCGCGACCAGCCTCGACATTCCGGCGGTGTTCGTGCCGGCCGGTCCGATGCTGCGCGGCAACTGGCGCGGCCAGACCCTCGGCTCCGGCTCGGACGCGTTCAAGTACTGGGACGAGCGGCGGGCCGGAAACGTGACGGATGCCGACCTCGAGGAGATGAGCCACGGCATCGCGCGCTCCTACGGGACGTGCATGACCATGGGCACCGCCAGCACGATGATGGCCATCGCGGAAGCGATCGGCATGGCGCTGCCGGGATCGTCGTCCATCCCCGCGGTCGACTCGAGCCACATGCGCATGTGCGCGGAAGCCGGCCGGCGCGCGGTCGAACTGGTCTGGGACGACGTGAAGCCGACCGACATCATGTCGCGCGAATCGTTCCTCAACGGCATCGCGGTCGCGATGGCGATGGGCTGCTCGACCAACGCGGTGATTCACGTCGTGGCGATGGCGCGGCGCGCCGGCAGGGACATCGGCCTCGGCGACTTCGAGGCCGCCAGCCGCAAGGTGCCGGTGATCGCGAACGTGCGTCCGAGCGGAACCAAGTACCTGATGGAAGACTTCTATTACGCTGGCGGGCTGCCGGCGTTGATGTCGCGCCTGGCGCCCTTCCTGCATCTCGGTGCTCGCACCGTCAGCGGCCACACGGTCGGAGAAAACATCGCAGGCGCGCGCGTCTACGACGAGGATGTCATCCGCCCTCTGGAGAAACCCATCTATGCCGAAGGCGCTCTCGCCGTCCTGCGCGGCAACCTCGCGCCCGACGGATGCGTGATCAAGCCGAGCGCCTGCGACCCGAAGTTCCTGCGCCACACCGGACCCGCGCTGGTCTTCGACGACTATCCCTCGATGAAGGAAGCGCTGGAGCGCGAGGATCTGGACGTGACCGAGAACCACGTGATCGTGCTGCGCAATGCCGGGCCGCAGGGCGGACCGGGCATGCCCGAGTGGGGCATGGTTCCGATTCCGACCAAGCTGGTAAAGCGCGGCGTGCGCGACATGCTGCGCGTCTCCGATGCGCGCATGAGCGGCACCAGTTACGGCGCGTGCGTCCTGCATGTCGCGCCCGAGTCGTATGTCGGCGGGCCGCTCGCTCTCGTGCGCAACGGCGACCTGATCACGCTCGACGTGCCGGCGCGAACGCTGCGGCTCGGAGTCACCGACCGCGAGCTCGAGCAGCGCCGCGCGCAGTGGTCGCAGCCGGCACCACGGTACTCACGCGGTTACGGGTGGATGTTCACCAAACACATCAGGCAGGCGAACGAAGGGTGCGATTTCGATTTCCTCGAGACTTCGTTCGGCCCGCCGACGCAGGAGCCGGCGATCTTCTAGCGTGCCGGGCGAAGCCCCGAGACTCGACTGGCCGCGCTTGCCGGGTCTGGCTATTTCTTCTTGGCGGCTTCGCGTTGCGCGGGCGCAGCCGGGATGACGGGCGCCAGCTTGCCCGGGGCCGCGTCGGAAGGCGCGTCGATCTCGGCGACCCACGCCTCGAGCAATCGGTAGGTCACCGCGAGCACCACCGGACCCACGAAGAGGCCGATGATCCCGAAGCTGACGAGCCCGCCGATGACACCGGCGAAGATGAGCAGCAGGGGGAGATCCGCACCGCGCTTGATGAGCAACGGTCGCAGGACGTTGTCGAGCGCACCCACGAGGATCGTCCAGACGAGCAACACCGAGCCCCAGACCGCATCGCCCGACCAGTAGAGCCAGGCAACAGCAGGCGCCAGCACCAGGATCGGACCGAGCTGGGCGATGCAGAAGATGAAGATGATCGCCGTGAGCACGGCCGCGTAGGGGACGCCGCTCACGGCGAGACCGACGCCGGCGGCCGTCGATTGCACGATCGCGGTGACGACCACCCCGAGCGCGACCGCGCGGATCGCCTGGCCGGCGAGGATCACGGAGCTCTCGCCCTGTGCGCCGGCAAGGCGACGGCCGAAGCGAAGCACGCCGCGTGCGGCCGCCTCGCCCGTCGCATACAGAATTGCCGTGATCAGCACGATCAGCACGAAGTGCAGCATCATCAGGCCAAGCGTGCCGGCCTGCGCCGCGAACCATGCGATCAACCTGCGCGCATAAGGCGCGGCCTGCGCCACCAGTTCCTCCGAGCCCAGCTCGGCCAACTTGCGCCATTCCGCGGCGAGCTTCGCGCCGACCAGGGGTACCTGCTCGACCCAGTCGGGCGGCGAAGGAACCTTGAGGGTCTTGATCGCCTCCGGCCAGTTCGCGATCTCGTCGCGGTAGTCGACGATGGTGACGATGGCCAGCACCAGGGGAACGACGAGCAGCAGCAGCATCGCAAGCGTCATCACGGTGACGGCAAGCCAGCGTCGTCCGCCCAAATGCCTCTGCAAGGCAAGCATGATGGGCCAGGTCGCGACCACCACCATCGCCGCCCAGATCGTCGCGCCGAGGAACGGCCGCAGCACCCAAAGGCTGCCGGCGATCAGCAGCCCGATCGTCAGGACGGACAGGAGGACGCGTGCGAGATCCCGCGACGGAGGCGGGTCCTTCTCGGGAGTTGGTGTCGAGGGCACGCGGGCGCGTCGTGGGAGGGGGCCGAAATGCGTTTCGAGTCTAACAAACGGAACGAAGCTAACAAACGGAACGAAGGCAGCGACCCGCGTGCGCAGTGGCGGGGCGGTGCAAGACCGACCGGCAAGGGCCGCTGGGAAACTATCAGTCTCAAAAACGATAGGCCCCGCCGAAGCGGGGTTGTGTCGACGGCGCCGGTTGCTACCTGCGCCGACGCGATAAGGCCAAGCCGGCAAAACCGAGGCCGAGCAGCGCGAGTGTGCCGGGCTCGGGCACGGTGCCACCACCGATCTCGAGGATGACCGTGTCGCTGGGAAGATCGAACACGTACGTTCCGGGAATCAAAGTCATGCCGGCGATGGTCTGACCGTCGAATTCCATCTGAGCAAAGATCGGGCTGCCGGAAATGTATCCGGTTGGCACGGCGACCTCCGGACCCGGCGCTAGACCGCCGTAGCCCCAGATGGTGAAGCTGTCCCCCGATGACGAAGACGGTGGGTTGAAGAAGGCCGAACTCGAACCAAAAGGCAGGGTTGCACCAGTGAGCTCGAACAGTTCGAAGCTGCCGCCAGACCCGGGCGCGACGTACCAGTTGCTACCACCTGGAATTATTCCGACCGAGTAGGCCGCGTAGTTGATCGTCGAGTTGATAAATTGCGTCGCGCCGGTCAGGTCGAGGCTGCCGCTGGCGACTACGTCGACATTGCCAGCCGATTCAGTGACATCGATCAGAACGGTCGAGTGCGCGGGCGAAGCGGCCAATGCGATCGCCAACACAGCCGCTGCAGAGGTAATGAAGTTTCTTGGCAGGCTCATACGACCTCCCTAACGTCGCGGGTTGGAGCGACCGCCTGAGCTCAGTCAGACGCGCTCCGCGAACACATGGTTTCTACGGAGCAATGAGCGGGCCAGTCGGCGTGTTTCCCCTAAAAATCATCGCCTTAGTGCTTGTCACGTTTGGACGTCGGGGGCGCGACGTAAAGTGGGCCGACACCTTGCCCCGTGTCTCTGAGCAGAACCGCCATTGACGATGCGACGTCGGCGCCTGCACGCGCTGTTTGTTCAGCGCTTGCGCCTGTACCGGTCGAACTGCAAAGGCTGCTTCGCGGTTCTGCTTGGAACTGGACCTCGGCAACCGCCTGCATTCATGTGCGCTGAGAGCAGCACTCGCGGTCGTGACCGCTCGTGTGCCGGCTTACTCGATACCTGGAGACTCCCGCTTGTTGTCGAGAGTCACCTTCAGCTGCCCTGGCGTGGACTTGCTCAGAGCGTCCGTTGACCGCGGCGGGACCGCGCTGCGCCCGCGGCGCGGGTCGAGCAGGACGTTGGCGACGCCGCTGACGCTGATCAGCACGATGCCGCCCAGGGCCACAGGGTTCGGCAATGCGCCCCAGACGATGAGTCCGGATAGAACCGCCCAAGGGGCAAAGCTGTAGAAGAAAGGGGCGATCAGAGTGGTCGGGCCGAGGCGATAGGCGGCGAGAAGCCCCGCGTGACCCAGCGTGACGAAAAGGCCCGCGGCACCGAGGAAGGCGAGATGACGAGAGGTCGGCGCCGTCCAGGTCTCGACGCTCAGCGACAAGGCGGCCGACACCGCCATGACCATGATGGTGGTCGCGAAGGCGACAACGGTCACCGGAATGCGGGTCGGCACGCCACGTCCGATCAAGTCGCGCGCCGCGATCAACACCGCCGATGCGAGGGCCAGCAGCGCCGCCAAGGAGATCCCGGAAGACCCAGGTTGAGCCACCATCAAGGCTCCCGCGAAGCCGACGAGTACAAGCACGATCCGCGCAGGGCCGATCCTCTCGCGCAGCACGAGAGCCGCCCCGAGGATGAGGATCAACGGTGCCGTCTGAATGATCGAGATCGCGTCGGCGATTGGCATCCGGGCAAGCGCGACGATGTAGCAGAGAACGCTGAACGTTTCGGCGGCGGCCCGGAGCAGTGCGCGCCCGTTGCGGACACCGGAGAGGGCGCCCCCTTCTCGACGCAGCGCGAGCAGGACCGCGCAAGCGGCAGTGGCCGCGATGCCGCGCAGGAAAAGCACTTCGAAGGGCGGCAGGTCCTCGGCAACCACCTTCATGAAGCTATCGCAGACCACGAAGGAGGCCGTCGCGGCAAGCATGGCGGCAATGCCGCTCAGTTCGGAAGTCCTACCCATTGGTCATAAGGGTTGGTGTCTGACTGGACGCGGGGTTGCATTGAAGATGCAGCCAACAGCTTGAACCAAAGCGGGCACTTTGCCGCTCGAACCATCACGGTCGCGCAGAGTGTGTCGTCCGCATACAAGGTTGGCATCGAACGCGGGGATTCGCGAAATACCGCCCCCGACGCGACAGAACAAGGATTTTTGTGGCGTCCCCTACCGGATTCGAACCGGTGTTATCGCCGTGAAAGGGCGGTGTCCTAGGCCTCTAGACGAAGGGGACTGCAGTCAGTCGAAAGCCCGCCAGGTGGCGGGCTTTCAGGTGCTTCAGTCTTGGTGCTTGGTGGAGGTAAGCGGGATCGAACCGCTGACCTCTTGCATGCCATGCAAGCGCTCTCCCAGCTGAGCTATACCCCCACGCGGAAAGGGTCGCATTATAGCCGCGGGCACTTCGCCCGCAACCGCGCTGCACTGCGCAAGGACGAGCGGGCGGCGGCCGTGCACGGGCGCGCGAAAACTTGAGAGCGGAATTCATCGAAGATTGTGTGTCGTAACACGTGTTTCTTCGGACGAAACCCCTGGCCGAACCGGGCATGCTGAAAGCCATCCAAAAGGCAATCGGCTTCGGCCGGAGGCTCGGCGATGCGACCGTTCCTGATCGGTGTCTGCCTCACCTGCGCTGCGCAGGCTGTCCACGCGATCGAAGTCGATGCCGCCGAATGCCGCGAAGGCGCCCAGTTCATCAGCAACGCCGCGCAGTCGCGCAAGAACGGCGCCACGAAGGAGATGTTCGTCGGCAAGCTGGACGAGGACCTGTTCGTCCTGGAAAACGTTCCACCCGAACTGCGCTGGTTCGCCCACGGCGAGGCGGAAGCCACGTTCCTGCGCGAAGCCGTGATCGACGTGTTCGAATTCCCGCGCGATCCGAGCCAGCATGCCCACGACTTCCTCGCGAGCTGCCTCAGGTCGGCCGGCCTCGAGAACAACCTCGCCGACGTGCCGGCCCCTGCGCCCGCCGAAGACGATCCCGGCGACTGGGGCGGCCACGCCTGACGGCGGCGTTCCATTGACGGTGCTGGTGCGGCGTAGACTGTTTACGCAATCCTGAGTATTTCTCGTTGCGCTGACCCGAACGACGATCGGCTCGCTGCCGGCGCACCCCTCGCCGGCGACAAAGGAGATGACCCATGAGCTGGTCCGCACATCTGCAGTCGTTGTTCTCCCCCCTCAACCGGTTGTCCGTCGCGCCCGCCTCCGGGGGTCGCGATCCGCTCGACGGTCGCACGTTCGACGGCATCGTGCTCGAATGCGGCAAGACGTCCGGCGATGCCGATTCGCTGATATTCAAGAACGGCCGCTTCCGCTCGACGGCGTGTGATCGCTACGAGTACGGCGACGGGCCATACACCACCGTTGCGGCGGGCGACACGGTCACGTTCTCCGCCGAAACCGAAAGTCCCAAGTACGGCAAGCTGCGCTGGCAGGGCATCGTGCGCGGGCACCGCCTCGACGGCACGCTGACGATGGTGCGCGACGGTCAGGTGCTCGGCGAAAAGTGGGTGCTGGCCGGTCAGGCCGCTTGATTGCATGCCACGCGTCGCCGCCATCCAGCGCCCGCCGGTCTTTCTCGATCGCGAAGCGACGCTGAGCGTCGCGGCTGCTTCGATCGGGGAGGCGGCGCGCGGCGGCGCGCGCTTGGTCGTGTTTCCCGAAGCCTTCGTGCCCGGGTATCCCGCGTGGATGTGGCGCCTGCGTCCCGGCACCGACATGGGCCTGACCGAAAGGCTGCACGCGCAATTGCGTGCCAATGCGGTCACGCTCGGCGGCAACGATCTTGCGCCGCTGACCGCGGCCGCGAAGGAGCACGACGTTACGGTCGTCTGCGGCATCCACGAGCGCGATGCGCAGTACAGCGGCGGCACGCTCTACAACACGGTGGTCGTCGTCGGCGCCGACGGCAGCCTGCTCAACCGGCATCGGAAGCTGATGCCGACCAACCCCGAGCGCATGGTGTGGGGCCAGGGCGACGCCTCCGGGTTGAAGGTCGTGGACACTCCGGTCGGCCGCATCGGCACGCTGATCTGCTGGGAAAGCTACATGCCGCTGGTGCGCTACGCGCTCTACGCGCAGGGCATCGAACTCTACGTCACGCCCACCTACGACACTGGCGACCGTTGCATCGCCACGATGCAGCACATCGCGCGCGAAGGCGGCTGCTGGGTCGTGAGTTGCGGCACTGCGTTCCAGGCGCGCGACATTCCCGACAGCCTGGCCGGGAAGAGCGAGATGTATCGCAACCCGGACGAGTGGATCAACCAGGGCGATTCGGTCGTGGTCGCACCGGGCGGAAAGATCGTCGCCGGCCCGCTGCATGAAGAGCGCGGCGTGCTCTATGCGGAGATCGACCTCGAGCGCGTCGGCATGGCGCGGCGCAGCCTCGATGTCGTGGGTCACTACGCACGCCCGGATCTGTTCAAGTTGCAGGTCGACACGCAGGTGTTGCAACCGATCTCGTTTACTACACCGCCGGGAAGCAACAAATGAGCGCACCGCCTGGAGAGGCGCGCCCGACCTATCACGCGGGCATGCGGCAACTGCAGGATCGTTTCGACACCAGGCGGCTGGCCGACCGGCTCGACGAGCGGCTCTCGCGCGCTGCCTTCACGGCCGAAGACTGCCAATTCATCGAAAGCCGCGTGTTCTTCTTTCTCGCCACCGCGGACGACCAGGGATTCCCGGACTGTTCGTACAAGGGCGGCGACGCCGGCTTCGTACGCGTCACAGCCGCGGACGAACTCGCGTTTCCCAGCTATGACGGCAACGGCATGTTCCGCAGCCTCGGCAACGTGCGTGTGAACCCGGCCGTCGCATTGCTGTTCATCGACTTCGAGCGGCCCAATCGGCTGCGCGTCAACGGCCACGCGTCCATCGCCGACGACGATCCGCTGCTGCCGTCGTTTGCCGGCGCGCAACTGATCGTGCGGGTGCGCGCGGCGCGCATCTTTCCGAACTGCCCGCGCTACATCCACCGCATGAGCATCACCGAAACCTCGGCCTACGTGCCGCGCGCGAGCTATACGCCGCCCATTCCGAAATGGAAGCGCTTCGAGATGTTCTGCGACGTGCTGCCGCGCGACGACCCGGCGCGCAGCGCCGAGCCTTGAAGCGCGCAGCTCAGCTGCGAAAGCTGAGCACACGCATCACGGCTGCCGTGCGCGTCTCGACGCCCAGCTTCTCGTAGATGCGCTGCAGGTGCTTGTGGACGGTACGCGGACTGATGCCGAGGATCTCGCCGATGTCGCGATCGGTTTTGCCGCCTGCAAGCCAGTGCAGCACCTCACGCTCCCGTGCAGTAAGCGGCAGATCAGGAGTGGTGCGGTCCGGCGCGGGCGCGGTGCGGGCGTCGTCCAGTGCGCGGGTCAGCCGATAGAGGTGGCCGAGATGGGGGCGGATCAGCTCCAGGCATGCCCGGTCGCGATCGCTGAAGCCGTGCTCGCTTCGATTGAAGACAAAGCTCACCAGCAGGCGGCGATCGACGTGGATCGGCACGGCCATTGCATGGTCGATGCGGATCGCGCGGTAGTAGTCGTTGAAGAGAGGCGTGCGCTCGAACTCCCGCGCGGGCACCAGATCGTCGATGCGGCGCGTCACCGCGCGCGGGTTCTGCCCGTGCTCGCGTACGAGCGGGTGCTCGTAGAAATAGTGGTCGAAGACTTCGATTTCGCGCCGGGAAATGGCGCCCGGCCGGTCGCTCACCACGGCGCGATGGCCGCTATCGAGGTCGCACACGGATAGCGTGGTGAGTTCGGAGGCGACCAGACCCGGAAGGTTGCTCACGCCCTCGCGCGCAAACGAGGCTCCACCCGCGCAGGCTTCGCCGATCGCGTTCAGCACTGCCAGCGCGTCGCGCAGGTCGCCTGCAGAGAGGTGGATCGGCTGCGGTGCGTCCCGAACCTGCAACATATCCGGCGCCTTCGAACCGATGCAACTTACCAATTGGTAAGTACCTTGTCAACCAGTAGGTAAGTGATATCGTCAGCTTCGATCCAGCGAACTGCAAGGCGGGACAACCGTGGCCAACGCCGACACGTCGCAGCGCATCCTCGACATCGCCGAGCGGCTGGTACAGACGCGCGGCTTCAATGGCTTCAGCTACGCCGACATCGCCGCCGCGCTGAACGTGACGAAGGCGAGTCTGCACTATCACTTCCCGGCCAAGGCAGACCTGGGCCAACAGCTGATCGAACGCTACGAGCGCAACTTCCTGGCGGCACTGCAGCGGATCGACGAAGAGAGCAAGGACGCGCGCGCGAAGTTGCGCCGGTACGCCGCGCTCTACCGCGAGGTGCTGGACAACAACCGTATGTGCCTGTGCGGCATGCTTGCGGCCGAGTTCGCCACGCTGCCCAAGTCGATGCGCGAGGATGTGCGGCACTTTTTCGACGCGAACGAGCGCTGGCTCGCCGCCGTGCTGCAGGAAGGCAAGCGCGACCGTTCGTTGCGCTTTTCCGGCCCGGCGGCGCAGGTGGCGCAGACGCTGCTGGGCGGGCTCGAGGGTGCGATGATGATCGCGCGCTCGTACGGCGATGTGGCACGCTTTGAAGCGACGTGCGATCGCCTGCTCGACGATCTCGAGTCCTGACCCGCGTTACGCAATCCTGCCCATTTCGCGCGCAGCGTTGCGCGCACACCATGATCTCCCGATCCTCAACGGAGATCACAATGAACCAGGCACACACTCATGCGCATACGCTCGCCCACGGCAACGTGGCCGCGGAATGGAAGAACTTCGGCAAGCCCGATGAAGTACGCGAATTCCCGCGCGGCCGCGTCGAGCTGATCACGATCGGCGGCGCCACCATCGGGCGTGCCATCTTCGAGCCCGGGTGGCGCTGGGCGACGTCGGTGCAGCCGCTCGCCAAGACGAAAAGCTGCGAAGCGCCACACTTCCAGTATCACGTGTCCGGCGTGCTGCGCATCAAGATGGACGACGGCACCGAGTTCGACTGCAATCCGGGCGACGTCTCGCTGCTGCCGTCGGGCCACGACGCGTGGGTCGTCGGCGGCGAGCCCGCGGTCGTGGTCGACTTCCAGGGCATGCTCGACTACGCGAAGGCCTCGATGTCGGCCTAGACGCCGACCTTCGCGAGCGAAACGCGCAGTCGCGCGAGCACCGCGTCGCGGCCAAGCAGCTCGAGCACGGCGTCGACCGACGGCGTCTGCGTGCGGCCGGTGACGGCCACACGCAGCGGGACCGCGAGCTGTTGCATCTTGATCGCCTGCTCCGCCAACAGCTGCTTCAGCAGCCCGTTGATCTGCGTGCGCTCCCATGCGATGGCAGGTGCCCGGTCGAGGAAAGCACGCACGGCCTCCAGGCTCCTGCCGACGAGGTGCTGTGCCAGCAGCGCCTGGTCGGCAACGTGCGGGCCGTAGAAGAGCATCGCTTCGTCGGCAAGCTCGTTCAGCGTCTTGGCGCGCTGCTTGAGAAGACCCACGGCCGCAATCAGCGGCGTCCCGGCGATGTGGCCTCCGCGTTGCTCGACCCGTGGCGCCACCAGTTGCGCCAGGCGCGCGTCGTCGGCCTCCTTCAGGTACTCGCCGTTGAGCCAGAGCAGCTTGTCGATGTTGTACTGCGCCGGCGCGCGATTCACGTGCGCGAGGTCGAACCACTGCACGGTCTTCTCGCGCGAGAATTTCTCGTCGTCGCCGTGGCTCCATCCGAGCCGCGCCAGGTAGTTGAAGAGCGCTTCCGGCAGGAAACCGTCCTCCTGGTACTGCAGGACGCTCACCGCGCCGTGGCGCTTCGAAAGCTTCTGGCCGTCGGGACCGAGAATCATCGGCAGGTGGCCGAATTGCGGCAGCGGCCCATCGTCGCCGAGGATGGCGCGATAGATGTTGATCTGGCGCGGTGTGTTGTTGACATGGTCGTCGCCGCGCAGCACATGCGTGATCGCCATGTCGATGTCGTCGACCACCACCGCGAAGTTGTAGGTCGGCACCAGGTCGGCGCGGGCGATGACGAGATCGTCCAGCTCCGTGTTGGCGATCGAGATCTGCCCCTTCACGAGGTCGTTCCAGATGACCGTGCCCGCGTCCGGGTTGCGAAAGCGGATCACCGGCGCCACGCCCGCCGGCGGCTGGCGGCCGCGCGCGTTTTCCGGGCGCCAGCGGCCGTCGTAACGCGGCTTCTCGCCGCGCGCCATCTGGGCCTCGCGCAGCTGGTCGAGTTCTTCCTTGCTCGCGTAGCAGGGGTAGGCCTTGCCCTGCGCGATCAGCCGATCGATCACCTCGCGATAGCGATCGAGCCGCTCGGTCTGGCGGATTGGACCTTCGTCGTAGTCGAGCTCGAGCCACCCCATCGAGTCGATGATCGCGGCGACCGCCTCCTCGGTCGATCGCTCGAGGTCGGTGTCCTCGATGCGCAGGATGAACTCGCCCCCGTGGTGGCGCGCGAACGCCCAGCAGAACAGCGCGGTGCGCGCGGTGCCCAGGTGCAGCATTCCGGTCGGGCTCGGCGCGATGCGCGTGCGCACGGTCATGGCGTCACCGCGAGGAGGGGAAGGTCCGGCCATCCATGCGCTCGCGGCTGCCCGCCTTCGGCTCGGGAAGACGAACGTCGAATCGCTCTGCCCAGGGTGCCAACGCCGCAAGAATCGCCGGGAAAAGCGCCACCCCTTCGACCTGCGCGCGCCGCTTGTGCGCCAGCGCGTGTTCGCCGGGAACACGGACGGCATCGACGCCCCGACGCGGCGCGGTGTTGCGGCATGCCTGGGCGAGCCACGCAGTCTGCCGCTCGAACGCGGTGCGGCCGGCGAAGCGCGACGTATCGAACACCTGCACCCAGACCGACGCACCCCAACCCGCCGGCGCATCGGCACGACCGAAACCGCTCAGCGCCTGCGTCAGCGCCTCGATGATCAGGGCGAGCGCATAACCCTTGTGCCCGTGATCGACGCCGCCGACCGGAAGCAGGCTGCCCTTCGGCTCGCCACCGAGCACGTTCGGATCGTCGCTCGGGTCGCCCTGCGCGTCGAGTGCCCATTGCCCCGGGAACCGGCTGCCCGAGTCGCGCAGGCGCAACGCAAGGCCGAACGTCGTGATCGACGTGCTGATGTCGACCAGGATCGGATCACCGCCGGTCGGGATTCCGACCGCGAGCGGATCGGGCGTCATCTGCGGCGTGATGCCGCCGAAGGGCGCGACCAGACGAACGGCCGGATCCGACGACGCGACCATCACGAGTTGTCCCTGGCGCGCCGCCTCCTCGAGGAACACGGCCAGGCAGCCGATGTGATGACTGTTGCGGATCGAGATCGATCCGATGCCGAACCGACGCGCCCGCGCGACTGCCGAACGGACCGCTTCGCGCGTGAGCCAGAGCCCCGGCAGCCGCTTGCCGTCCCACACCGCCGTGGCCTCGAAGTCGTTCAGGACCGCGGGATCGCCGCTCGTCGCCATCGTGCCGTTGGCGAGTTCCTTCAGGTAGCCCGGGGCAAGCGCGAGGCCGTGGGTCGAATGACCGAGCAGATCCGCCTCGACCAACAGCTCCGCCACGCAGAATGCGCGGTCCTGCGCCAGACCCGCACGCGCAAACAGCGTGGTCGCAAACCACGTGAGTTCGCCGGCGTCGTATCGGGTCTCGCTCAAGCGGTCCTCGCTTCCGCGAACGGGTCGTCGGCGACGCCGAGGCGCGCAGCTTCCGCCCGCAGCGTGTCGACGGTTGCCGGCGCGATGGGTATGCCTTCGCGGCGCCGGCGCGACTCGGTCAGGCGCTCCGGTTCCCCTGGAAAGAGGATCGGCTGCGCGGGGTCGGTGCGGCGCGCCGACTTCACCCAGCGTTCGAGCGCCGCGATCTGCTCGCGCTGGCGCGCAGGCTCGCACAGCCAGTCCCCGGCGAACACCAGCGAGAGCATGTTGTTGATCGTGCTCGGGCGATGGGCGTCGCTCAACACCTCGCCGCCCGACAGCATTCCGCCCAGCATCTCGCACATCACCGCCAGCGCGTAACCCTTGTGCTGCGCGAACGGCAACAGCGCTCCCGCTTCGTAGAGCGCGTTCGGATCGGTGGTCGGCGCGCCGCTCGCGTCGATCAGCGAACCCGGCGGCACCGGCTCGCCGCGCGCAAGGGCGACCTTGACCTTGCCCGCCGCGATCGCGCTGGTCGCGTAGTCGAGAACGTACGGGTGGGGCTGGTGGGGAACACCGACGCAGAACGGGTCGGTCACGAGGCGCGCCTCGGTGCCGCCCCACGGCGCGACGATCGGCGGGGAGAGCACGTTGACGAAGTGCACCGATGTCAGCCCCGCTGTCGCGCACTGCTCGGCCCATTCGCCGATGCGGGCGATGTGGTGCGCGTTGTGCAGGCCCACCACGGCGCACC
The DNA here is from genome assembly GCA_035502095.1 of Burkholderiaceae bacterium. Lineage (GTDB taxonomy): Bacteria > Pseudomonadota > Gammaproteobacteria > Burkholderiales > Burkholderiaceae_F > JAKANT01. The sequence goes on along the minus strand of DATJUX010000043.1, from coordinate 1,101 downwards.
CGTGTTTCGAAGCACGCTCGATCGCGAGCGTCATCGCCTGGCGCGCGACGACCTGGCCGAATCCGCGCTGGCCGTCGAGCGTCAGGAGCGCGCCGAGATCGGCCACGATGCGCACCGACTGGCCCGCGCGCGCGGTGCCAACGCGCAGGCTTTCCAGGTACATCGGCACGAGCGCGATGCCGTGGGAGTCGTGGCCGTACAGGTTGGACTGGACCAGCGAGCGTGCGATCGTCTGCGCTTCGTCGGTGCCGCAACGTGCCGCGGAGAACACGCGCGCCGCCCACTGCGCGAGCGCGTCCGGTTTCAGGTGAAACATTGCAGCTTGGGCGTTCATTCCGCGTCGACCCCGAGCACAAATGAAAAACCCGGGTTGCCCCGGGCTCGCGTTGCTGGTGGGCGGTACAGGGTTCGAACCTGTGACCCCTGCCGTGTGAAGGCCGGTCCAAGCACACCAGCGAACGCGAGCGAACAATACAAGTAACTGTTTTCCCTCTGAAACTGTCCGTTGTCGTCCGTCATTGTCCGCAGTAGAATTTCCGTACAGTTTCCGTATGGGGATTCACGATGGCGACGGACATCCGAACCAAGACACAGCGCCGCGACCTCGCCCCCCGGCGCGAACCCTATTGGGCGCGCATCCGGGATGGATGTTATCTCGGCTATCGGGCGCTCGCGTCCGGTGCCGGTACCTGGATCGCCCGCTATCGCAACAGCGAAGGCGGGCAGCTGTATCGGTCGCTGGGGTCGATTCTCGACGGCAAGGTATCGGCGTTCGATCAGGCGGCGCGTCTGGCGGCCGAATGGTTCGACAGTATCGACGCGGGCGTCAGTCCGGCCGTGACCACCGTACAGCAGGCGTGCGAAGCGTACGTTTCCAACATCGGGGACGAGAAGAAGAAGGCCGAGACGCAATCCCGGCTGCGCCGGCTGGTCTACGGCGACGCCATTGCGAAAATCGAGTTATCCAAGCTCAAGGCGCGCGATGTAAAGGCGTGGCGCAAGCGCCTCGAGGCCACGGAGGCGCTCGTCGGCCGCAGCAAGACCCGCAGGAACGCCACGCGCGAGCGGTCGGATGCCACCATCAACCGGGACATGACGTGC
>DATJUX010000042.1:0-38496 GCA_035502095.1 Burkholderiaceae bacterium | reverse complement strand
CGCCACACACGTGTTCACGTACAAGGGCAAACCCACCACGCGCATGCTGAACAAGGGATGGTTGCATGCAAGGGAAGCGGCGGGTCTGCCGCAGGTCAGGGTCCACGACTTGAAGCACACGTTCGGGCGCCGTCTGCGCGCCGCGGGCGTGAGCTTTGAAGACCGGCAGGATCTGCTCGGGCACCGCTCTTCGCGCATCACCACGCACTACTCGGCCGCCGAACTCTCGAAACTCATCGAGGCAGCGGACCGTGTGTGCGGCAGCGGCGGACGGAAGCCCGAACTTGTTGTTCTAAAACGGAGGCTTGCGAGGTGAGTCCCGCAAAAGTCCCGCAAGGACTTTTGCGCGGGCTGCAGAGGTGATGTAAGTGCTTGAAGTGTTTGGTGGCCAAGGGCGGAATTGAACCACCGACACAAGGATTTTCAGTCCTCTGCTCTACCAACTGAGCTACTTGGCCTTCGCGAGCGCGCGATATTACCTGAACGCTCCCTGCGGAAGGCGCCGCGCGGCGTGCCCAGGTCGGTGCAACGCCGTGCCGCCGGTGGCGCCCAAGAGACGGTCCGCCTCGCGAATGCTCCGGCGATCGAAGTGCACATCGTCGATTCCGGCTATCGAACACTTCGGCCGCTCGCGACATGTCGCAAACTGCGCGGCACGACTACCACGCCCGCCGCGCGCGGCGCGATCGGGCGGGAGGAGGGCGACTTGGTCACGCGCTGGATTCACAGCGACGCGAGCGCTGCGGCGCTCCTTTGCGTCGCATGCGGTATGGCCGATGCGATCGGCTATGTCCATTCCGGCGTGTTCGCCGCCAACATGACCGGCAACACGGTCCTGACCGGGATGTCGCTCGCAACCGCCGACTACTGGACGGCACTCGACCGGGCCTCGGTGTTCGTCGCATTCTTCGCCGGCGCGATGCTCGGCCGGCTGCTGCTGCGGGTCGCCGCGAATGCCTGGCTCCCGCTGCTGCTCGAAGTCGTGCTGCTCGCCGTCTCTGCGCTGGTCGATCCGAAGCTTCCTTTCGCGGTCGACCTGGTCGCCTGCGCGATGGGCATCCAGGCAACCGCGATCAGCAGGTTCGGCGGCGTTACGGTCAGCACGGTGGTGGTGACCAGCACGCTGGCGCGCTTGGGCGAAGCCGCGCTCGATTTCATCGCAGGCCCGAAGAGCGCCATGAATGCAGACAAGGCTCCGCCGGCCACGTTGCTTGGCACGACGTGGCTGTCGTACGCCTTCGGCGCGGTGCTCGCCGTGTTCCTGCTGAAAACGACCAACGCGCCGCTGCTGGCGTCGGCGGCGATCGTGCTCGTGGTGAGCTGGACGTACTGGAAGAAAAGCCGCGCAGCCTGAAACGCGGGTCGAATATCCTGCCGCCGCCCATGAACGCCACCGAACGTTTCTATCGCATCAACGAGCTGATCACCGACCGCGGCGTGGTCGCGGTGCGCGAACTGCAACGCGAGCTCGAGATCTCCCTGGCGACGTTGAAGCGTGACCTCGCATTCATGCGCGAGCGCCTCCATGCGCCGATCGTCTTCGACCGCGACGCCGGCGGCTACCGCTTCGACAAACCAGGCGTCGGGCCGCGCTTCCACCTTCCCGGGCTGTGGTTCTCCGCCGACGAGATCCTCGCCCTGATTTCGATGCACCAGATGCTCGATTCGCTCGATCCCGGCGGCGTGGTGGGCACGCGAATCAAGCCGCTGCTCGCGCGTCTCGAACGGGCACTCGAAAGCGACGCCGCACCCGCTCAGGAAGTGATCCGCCGGGTAAAGATCGTCCCGTCGCAGCGGCGACGCGTGGTCGTGCAGTGGTTCGAACTCGTCGGCCGGGCCTTGATGTCGCGACGGCGCATCCGCATCGACTATTTCACGCGCTCCCGCAACCAGCGCTCGACGCGCGAAGTCTCGCCGCAACGCCTGGTGCACTATCGCAACAACTGGTACCTGGACGGGTGGTGCCACGCGTCGGACGGCATTCGCATGTTCGCGCTCGATTCGATCGAGAACGCCGTGCTCACCGAGGCGAAGGCGAAAGACGTCTCGCTGCGCCAGGTCGACGAGCAGACGGCGGGCGGATATGGCATCTACCGCGGCAAGGACCTGCACTGGGCAACGCTCGTTTTCTCGCAGGAAGCGGCACGCTGGGTGCGCTCCGAACTCTGGCACGAAGCGCAGCGCACACGGGATCTTGCGGACGGGCGGTTCGAACTCAGGGTGCCGTATTCGCAGTCGAACGAGATCGAGATGGATATCTTGCGGCACGGGGAGAATGTCGAGGTGATCGGGCCGGCGGAGCTGCGGAGGAAGGTGGTGGCGAGGCTGGCGGCGGCGCGCAAGGTGTATGAGAAGTGATGGGCAGCGGGGTAGGGACAGAGACTCTCGTTGATGGCGAAGATTTTTCCCTCCGACTGGCGCACGCTCGAACGCACGGGCGCGGCGGCGCGGGAGATCGAGACACTTGCCCTGCTCGAAGCCGGCCTGCCCGATCGGCTGACCGTCTTTCACGGCGTGCACTGGACGCGCGTCGGGCACGAGCGAGCGGCGTTCGGCGAGATCGACTTCGTGATCGTCAGCGCGGACGCACGCATCCTGCTCGTCGAGCAGAAGTCCGGCTTCCTCAGCGAGACCGCGGACGGCCTGCTCAAGGTCTACGCGGGCGGCGGGAAGAGCGTCGCCGTGCAACTCGGGCGCACGCTGGAAAACCTGCAGAAGCGCCTCGCGCCGGTGCTGCAGGGCGAGCCGACCACGATCGACTACCTGCTGTACTGCCCGGACTACACGGTGCGGAATCCGGGGACGGCCGGCGTTCCCCCCGAACGCATCGTCGATGCGACGCGCCACGATCGCTTGTGCACAACGATCGTCGAAGCGTTGCCGCCGGCGACGGCGCGCGAGTCGCTGGCGCGCAGGCTGCGCGCGTTCTTCGCCGATGAGTTGCGGCTGGTGCCCGATGCCAGCGCGATGCTCGGCCAGGCCGAGCAGCTCGTCACGCGCCTCTCGGGCGGGCTTGCGACGTGGGCTCGCAGGCTCGACTTCGATCCTTTCCGGCTGCGCGTGATGGGCACGGCAGGGTCGGGCAAGACCCAGCTCGCGCTTGCGGTGCTCGCTGATGCCGCACGCGCCGGCCGGCGCGCGCTCTACGTCTGCTTCAACCGGCCGCTCGCCGATCACCTGGCGCGTGTCGCACCGGCGGAAGTCGAGATCGCGACGTTCCATCAGCTATGTGATCGCCGCCTGCGCGCCGCCGGCGAGCGACTCGAGTTTGCCGGCCCGGCGGCGTTCGAAGAGCTCGAGCGGCGCTTCGCTCAGCTCCCGGTGCGCGAAGAGGAGCGTGTGGACGATCTCATCGTCGACGAAGGGCAGGATTTCGCCGCGGCCTGGGTCGCGCCCTTGCTCGCGCGCCTGAAATACGAAGGCCGCGCGTGGTGGCTCGAGGATCCGATGCAGAACCTCTACGGGCGGCCGGCGGTCGACCTGCACGGCTGGGTGACGCTGCACGCGGACACCAACTATCGCAGTCCGCGCGATGTGCTCGCTTACCTCAATCGCCTGCTCGATCCACGGCGCAGGATCGAGGCCGCGAGCCCGATCGCCGGAGCGAACGTCGAGCTGCTGACCTACACGGGCGACCCGGGACTGCTCGAAGCGACCAAGCGTGCGGTCTCGCTCGCCCTGCAGGCCGGGTTTCGCAAGAGCGATATCGCGCTCGTCACGTTCAGCGGGCGTGACCGGTCGTACCTGATGCACTTCGATCGCATCGGACCGCACGTGCTGCGCTCGTTCACCGGGCGGTACGACCTGCTCGGAGCACCCGAGTTTTCCGACGGGGACCTGCTGATCGAGACCGTGTATCGGTTCAAGGGACAGGCGGCGCCGTGCGTGATCCTGACCGAGGTGGATTTCGGGGAGCTGGACGACCTGATGCAGCGGAAGCTGTTCGTGGGGATGACGCGCGCATCGATGAAGCTGATCGTCGTGTTGTCGGAAAGGGCGGCAGGGGTGCTGTCGCGGCGGGTGGAAGGATAGGCACTGCACAAGCACCCGACTCCGCACCCCAGGCTCATCCCATGAGCCCGCCCCCTGCTTGAATGCCTCCAGCAACCAGTCGGAGGCACCGGTGAACGAGCCCGTTTTCCCCGCACACATCGAGGCCTCGAGCGCCCTGACACCGCTCTACCTCAACCTCGTGGTCGCCGACGCCGAGACGGCCGAGGCGCTGCTCGAGCACGAGGAGGGCCGGCCGCGCGGGCAGTTTGCCCTGACGGCGCTGAAGGTGGGTGTGCTCGCCCTGCGCGCGGCGCGCGGCACGGTCGATGCGGCCGCGGTGCGCGGCGAGTCGGAGCGGCTGCTTGCCCTGCTCGGCGAGCGGCTGGAGAAGCATCGCGAGCTGGTCGACTCCATCGTCGGCCGGACGCTCGCCAACTACTTCGATCCGCGCTCGGGGCAGTTCAGCGACCGGGTCGCGCGCCTCGTGGCGGAAGACGGCGAACTTGCGGGCGTGATCCAGCGCAAGGTCGCGGACGCCGGCCGCGGCATCGACGAGATCCTCACCACGCACCTGGGCGAGAACAGCCCGCTGCTCGCGCTGCTGGCGCCGGGCGAGGGCAACCAGCTGGTCGCGTCGATCCGCGCCGGCATCGACAACACGCTCAAGGCGCAATCGGATGCCGTGCTGGCGCAGTTCAGCCTCGACAACGAACACGGCGCGCTGCGGCGCCTGCTCGGAGAACTGAGTGCCAGGCACGGCGACCTGCAGAAGGCGCTGGCCGAACAGGTCGAAGCGGTGGTCGACGAGTTTTCGCTCGACAACGAGGACGGCGCGCTGTCGCGTCTCGTCGGCCAGGTGCAGAAGGCGCAGCAGCAGATTACCAGCGAGTTCTCGCTCGACAACCAGGGCTCGGCGCTGTCGCGCCTCGCCCGCATCGTCAACGACCACTACGAGACGCAACGTGCGCAGGCGCAGGGTTTCCAGGATCGGGTGCTGCGGATTCTCGAGCGCATCGATGCGCGGCGCACCGAACAGGCGCGCTCGACGACGCACGGCCGCGTGTTCGAGGAAGCGGTCGGCGAGGCGCTGCGGCGGCTGGTTCAGCCCGCCGGCGACGTGATCGAGTGCGTGAGCAGCATGACCGGGAACATCCCGCGCAGCAAGACCGGCGACTTCGTGATCACGCTATCGGAGGACTGTGCAGCACCCGGCGCACGCATCGTCGTCGAAGCGAAGGAAGATGCGTCCTATCGCCTGCCCGCCACCCTCGTGGAGGCGGACACCGCACGCAGCAACCGCGGCGCCGGCATCTGCGTGTTCGTGCATTCGAAGAAGACCGCCCCGCCGGGCATCGAGCCGCTCGCGCGGCACGGCCAGGACGTCATCGTGGTCTGGGATGCCGACGACGAAACGAGCGACGTCGTGCTGCTCGCGGCGCTGGCTTGCGCCAAGGCCCTGTCGGTGCGCGCCGGGCGTCGCTCGAGCGTGGAAGCGGCGAGCATGCAGAAGATCGATGCGGCGATCGCGGCGATCACGAAGCAGGTCGAGGGCTTCGACGAAATTCGCACCAGTGCGCAGACGGTCAACCGCGCGGCCGAGCGCATCGACAATCGCGCGCGCATCATGGCCGAGCAGATCACCCGGCAGACGGAGACGCTGTTCGAGCAGGTGGGGGCGCTGAAGAGCGAGTCGTAGCGGCTGTGGTGTCATTCCCGGCCGGAGGCGAGGACTCAGCCGTGCCAAGGCTGAGATTCCTCGCTTCGCCCGGAATGACAAACCGTGCCTTACGGCGCCGACTGCAGCGCGCCGACATTCCTTGGATTCGCCGCATTGATCGCGCGCAGCTGCATCGGCTGCGGCGAATCGCTCGTGTACTGCGGATCGGGCACGGTCGAAAGGACGATCTGGCTGAGATACGACGCCGCCGGCCAGAACTGCGCGTTGGCCGCGTTCGGCACGTTGGCCGCGCCCGTCATCAGGTTGCTCTGCTGGAGGATCGACGCGGATGCGAAGCCGCCGGATATCAGCGAGGCGTTGCCCGCGAACAGGTTCGCGGTGAGCGTCACGCCCTGCGTGCTGCCGGGCACGTAGAGATACGTGCCGCTGCCGTAGTTGGTGACGACCGTGTTGTGCACCATCGTCAGCGTGTTGGTCGCCCAGTGGGTGCCTTCGGCGTTGTAGGACACGAGGATCGAGTTCTCCGCGTTCGGTCCCTTCTGCAGCAGGTTGCCGCGCATGTAGACCAGCCCGCCGTTCGAGAAGTCGAGCAGGTAGCTCGAGTTGCCGTCGGTACCGTCAAGGAAATAGCTGTCCTCGATGTGATTTTCCTTGGCGCGGCTCTTGAAGTTGTGGCCGACGTTGGCATGGTGGAAATAACTCGCGGTGACCGTAACGAGGTCGGCATAGCTGATGTAGATGTTGTGGCTCTGGCCGTCGCCGAATCCGTTGTGCGCGAACTCGCTGTATTCGATCGTCACCGTGGTACCCGTGGCGCCGCCGAGCACGCCGTCTTCATTGTCGTAGAAGCCGGTGTTGCGCAGGGTCAGGTTGCCGGTTTCGAAGCGGATGCCGGCGCCGTTCTGGTCCGGTACCGATGCGTCGTGGAATTCGACGTTGACCACGGTGGTGGTCGAGCCGGTCGGCGTGTTCAGGACCCAGATCCCTTTGCCCGCGGCGTTGTTGCCGTTGGCGAAAAGGCGCGCGCGCCCGCCCATGCCGCACATCGTGAGGTTGCTCGCGTTCCAGCTCGCGACGTCGCCTTGGTAGTCGCCGGCGTCGATCTGGATCGTGTCGCCGTCCTGGGCCACGGCCGCGGCCTGGCTCGGCACCGTGTACGTCTTGCCGGGGCCGACCGCGAGCACGCGCCCGGTCGGAGTCGGGCATGCCATCGAGGGTGACGGCGTGGGTGACGGTGTCGGGCTCGGCGTCGGGGAAGGAGTGGGGGAGGGAGCCGGTGACGGAGTCGGCGTGGGCGACGGAGTGGGTGTGGGCGAAGGCGAAGCGGTCGCCGAATCGCCGCCACCGCAGCCGCTGACCGCCACGCTCACGCAGGCAGAAAAAAGGATTGCCGGAATCTTGCGACCAGCCATGAGGCGCAACCTTGACGTTGGGAGTCGGGGTGCCTCGACCGAGCCGGCACCGGATCGACGAACGATAGAGCACGCACCGGCGCCGCCCGCCCCGCCGTCGGGTGAATCCGAACGGACGGCACCGCGCGCCGGTCCGGCGACCTACCGCGGCGCGGTCGGGAAATACTCGAGCGCGAGGCGCGCCAGGTCGACGGTCGACTTGGCGCCGAGCTTGGAGCGGATGGCGGTGCGATAGGCCTCGACGCTCTTGATCGAGCGGTTGATGCGCTTGGCGATCTGCGCCGAGGTCAGGCCCTGCGCGATCAGCTGCAGGACCTCGAACTCGCGTTCCGTAAGGCGCTTCAACGGTTCGTCGACGACCTGGCCGCCGACGAAGGTCTGGAACATGCGCTCCTCGAGCGCGCGGCTGAGGTAGACGCCGCCGCCCAGCAGCTTGCGCACGGCCGAGACCAGCTTGTCGGTCGCCTCGTGCTTCATCAGGAAGCCGCGCGCGCCCGCGGCCAGCGCGCGTTCGGCGTAGACCGATTCGTCGTGCATCGAGAGCACGAGGATGGGCAGGTGCGCATCTTTCGCCTTGATGCGCCGGATCAGGTCGAGCCCTGAGAGGCCCGGCATCGAGATGTCGACGATCAGCAGCTCGAAGGTCTGGTCGCGCAGCTGGCGCATCGCCGACTCGGCGTCCTCCGCCTCGGCGACGACCTCCATGTCGGTCTGGCCGTTGAGCAGCTGTGCGATGCCATGGCGGACGATCGGATGATCGTCGACGATCATGATGCGCGCCTTGTGTTGATCATTCACGGTTGGTCTCCCCTGCAGGACCGATGCATGCCCGCAACGCCGGGTAGTGCGAGCGTCACTTCCGAACCGCCGCTCGGCAGCGGTTCGATCGACAGGTGGCCGCCGACGGCTTCGGCACGCAGCCGCATGCCGACGACGCCGAGCCCTTCGCCGGCGGCGAGCTGCGCCGGATCGAGCGGCAGTCCGTCGTTGATCACGCAGAACACGAAATCATCGCCGACTATTTCGAGACGGAACGTCAGGCGCCGCGCGTGGCCGTGCTTGATGGCGTTGGTCGCCGCTTCCTGCACGATGCGGAACACGTGATGCGCCGCGAACTGCGACGGGATGCGCGGCTCGTCGACGATCTGCACCGTGCACGAGACCCCGAAGATCGACTCGAGGTCCTCGCCCAGCTTGTGGATCGAATGCGCGATCGTGTCGCGCTCCAGGCTGACCGGCCACAAGCCGCGCGCCAGCGCGCGCGTGCGGATGATCGCCTCGTTGAGCAGCTTCACCAGCCATTCGGCTTCCTTGGCCTCGGCGTGGTCGGCGCTGCCCAGCCGGTCGGCAAGCGTGCGCGCGACGAACGAGACACCGGTCAGGTGCTGCCCGAGGCCATCGTGCAGTTCGAGGCTGATGCGCTGCTTCTCGCTCTCCGCCACCGCGAGGATCTGGCGCTCGAGCTTGCGGCGCCGGCCGATCTCCTCCTGCAGGTGCAGGTTGTTGGCCCCCAGCCGATGCGTCGTCGCCGCGCCGCTTTCTCCTTGCAAGTCCGCTTCGGTGCCCGGCTCCTCGCTGCACGCCTCGACCAGCCAGCCCGCGATCCGGTGGTCGCCGATCCGCTGCCAGCGCACCGTTCTCGGCGCGTCGTGCACGGGACGGGCCTCGGCGAGTGCGGCAAGAACGTGGTCGATTCCGGCCCCCGGCGTCAAGCCCGCCTGCGCCGCGGCCGCGTTGACGGCGATCGCGTTGAGCGCCGCATCGACCAGGCACGCGGGCCCGGTCGACTGGTCGAGCAGCGTCAGCCACTCCGCGGGCGCCGCGTGCCGGTCAGCGCGCGAACCGTCGAGGAACGATGCCTCGGCAGCGTGGGTCCGCGGGTCGATGTCGTTCATGTCAGGTACGAGCTGCGGGCTCGCTGCCGAGCCATGCATCGATCCCGGCGAGGAACTCGCGCGCGTCGAGCGGCCTGGTCCAATGAGGTTCGAAGCCGCCCGACTTGGCTCGCTCCGCCTCGGGCGGAAGCGCCGGCGCGGAGAGGGCGATGCACGGCGTGCGAGCCGTCTGCGGCTGGGCACGCAGCTGGCGCAGCACTTCGAGCCCGTCCATGTCGGGCAAGCGACGATCGACGAGGATGAGCTGGGGCCGGCTCGCGGCAGCGAGCACCAGCCCGGTCGCACCGTCCGGCGCCTTGTAGAGGCGCACATTCGGCCGGCCATGCAGAAGTTGTTCGACCAACCTGCCGTTCGCGGGGCTGCTTTCGATGTACAGCACGCTGCCGCGCACGTCTTCGCGCACGGCAGGCTCGCGTACCGTCGCCCCGCGTGTTCCGCGCAGACGAGCGCCGCCGGGCACTTCGCGCAGCGCGAGGCAGAACTCGCTGCCCACGCCCTTCGTGCTCGTTACGTGCAGCGTGCCGTGCATCTGCTCCACCAGGCGTGCGGCCACCGCGAGGCCGAGCCCGGAGCCCCCCGCTTCTCCCGTGGAGCGGGCGGCACGATTGAACGGCCGGAAGAGGCCCTTGATCTCGGCGTCGCTCATGCCGACACCGGTATCGCGCACGACGATCTGCGCGAGGTCGTGCGAAGCACGACGGGCAACGATGTCGACGCGCCCGCCGCTGCGGTTGTACTTGATGGCATTGGCAATCAGGTTGGACAGCACCTGCCGCAGACGTGCACGATCTCCCCAAACCCGCGACGGCGCGTCTGTTTCGAACCCGGCAGCCAATGTCACCTCCCGTTCGGCCGCCGCCGGTGCCAGCGCCTCGAGCGTCGAGGTGATGAGAGGCGCCACATCGACCACCTCGACCGTCACGCTCATCGTACCCGCTTCGATGCGCGACAGGTCCAGCACATCGTTGATCACCTTCTCAACAGGCGGTGCCCCGCGCTGTGAATGCGATCGACGCGCTCGCGCTGCCCGTCCGTGAGCGCGTCCGCGGGATCGCCGGCGAGCAGTTGCGAGCACCCGAGGATCGCGTTCAGCGGCGTGCGCAGGGCATGGCTCATCGTCGCCACGAACTCGGACCGGGCGCGATGGGGTGCTCCGCAGCCTCACGCGCGCGCACAACGACCTCCGCTTCGACCGCCAGAGCGGTCCACGCTAAGTTAATCCTCGCGCCCCGAGGAGCGCAGGGTGAATGCCCTGGGAGTCGGGCAGTGATCACACTAGCGGCGGCCGACTGCCTATCATGTCGACGCGGCGCGCTGCCCGAGACCATAGTCAATCCGCGCCGATCGACCCGTGCGTTAAGACCGACATGAGTGCCGCAATTGAAACGAAGGACGTCGTCGTCGTCGGTGCTGGCGTGGCCGGCATGGCCGCGGCGCTCGGCTTCGCGCACGCCGGCCTTCAGGTCGCGCTCGTCGGGCCCGCGCCCCGCGTGTTTGCCCGCTCCGCTGCCGCACCGTTCGACGAGCGCATTTATGCGCTCGCGCCATCTTCGATCGCCCTGTTCGGCCGGCTGCGGGTCTGGCCGCACGTCGATGCCGCACGCATGCAGGCCGTGGCCCGAATGCGGGTCTTCGGCGACGCGGGCGACGAGCTGGACTTCGATGCTTACGGCGCGGCGGTCGAGCGCCTGGCGACGATCGGCGAGGAGGCCGAGCTGCTGCGGGTACTGACTGCGGCCTGCGCGTTTGCCGCGGGACTGGACCGCGAGATCGCGTCATTTGTTTCGATGCGCGTCGAAGGCGGCGACGCGCGAGTCGATCTGGCCGGCGGGCGCACGATCGGGGCCCGGCTCGTCGTCGCGGCCGATGGTGCCGGCTCCGCGGTCCGTGCCGCCGCCGGCATTTCGGCCGAGGAGCACGTCTATGGGCAGACCGCCGTGGTCGCGAACTTCCGCGCGCAGCGCGCACACGACGGCACGGCGTTCCAGTGGTTCACCGCCGAAGGGGTGGTCGCCCTCCTGCCGCTGCCGGACCATGCGGGCGAACCTGCCGTGTCGCTGGTCTGGTCGGCGCCGGCGGAACTGGCGACGAAGCTGCTCGAACTCGAGAGCGACGACCTGGCGCGCCGGGTGACGGCCCGCACGGCGGCGATGCTCGGTGATCTCTCACCGTTAGGGCGCGCGCGGGGCTTCCCCTTGCGGCAGCTGAAAGTGGCGCGCCTGGTCGGTCCCCGGGTGGCGTTGGTCGGCGATGCCGCCCACGTGGTGCATCCGCTGGCCGGCCAGGGATTGAACCTCGGGCTTGCCGACGTGTCCGAATTGGTTGCCGTGACGGCGGGCCGCGAGGTTTTTCGTGACACCGGCGACCCGGTAATCCTGCGACGCTATGCCCGGCGGCGCGCCGAGCCGATCGGATTGATGCGGATGACGACCGACGGCCTGGCGCGGCTTTTCGAGGTCGATGACCCGATCGCCCGGCGGCTGCGCAACGGCGGCATGGCGCTGGTGAACCAGATCGGGCCGCTCAAGCGTGCGTTGATCCGTCACGCACTGGGCTGAACGCGGGTTTCTCGTGATTGGAATGGACAAGCGATGCTGAAACGTTGGATCGGTGCTCTCCTGCTCGTGGCCGGCGCGGCGACGGCCCAAACCGCGACGCCGGAGGCGCCCGCGCAGGCGGGCGCGGCGACCGAAGCGCCCAAGGCGCAGTCGGTCGAAGATCGCATCCGGGCTCTCGTCGAGGCGCGCATCGGCACCAAGCCCGACTCGGTCACGAAGACACCATTCGGCCTGTACGAAGTGACCCTTGGCGCCGAGCTGCTCTATGTCGACGCCAACGTCGACTACGTCTTCGCCGGGCGTGTGATCGACGCGAAGACGCGCGAGGACCTGACGCAGAAGCGTCGCGACGAACTGCTGCGCGTCGACTTCAAGTCGCTGCCGCTCGACCAGGCGGTCAAGGTCGTGCGCGGTTCAGGGGCCCGCGTGATGGTGACGTTCGAGGATCCGAACTGTCCTTACTGCAAGCGCCTTTACAAGGACATGCGCAAGATGACGGACGTGACCATCTACACGTTCCTCTATCCGATCCTGTCGCAGGACTCGTTCGAGAAGTCGAAGAACATCTGGTGCGCGAAGGATCGCGCCGCCGCGTGGGATCAATACATGGGCGACGGCAAGCTGCCGCCGCCGGCGGCGGCGGACTGCAAGCATCCGCTGCAACAAACGCTGGCACTCGGCCAGAAGCTCGACGTAAGCGGCACGCCGACGATCGTGTTCGTCGATGGCAGCCGGCTGCCCGGCGCCGTGCCCGCGGGCAAGATCGAAGAACGCCTGAATGCGACCACCAAGCGTTAGCGCGACGGCAACAGTTCCTCGGGGCGCGTGCCCTTCGGTACCAGCATCCATGCGTTAACATCGCCGCGCTGGCGTCCGGCGATGTCGCCGGCCGCCTTGCCGGTGCCCCAGAAGAAATCGAACCGCAACGGGCCGCGAATCGCGCCGCCCGTGTCCTGCGCCATGACCAGTCTTGCGAGCGGTGTTCCGTCCACCGGGTGCGTCGTGCGCACGATGAGCGGTGCGCCGAGCGGCGTGAACTGCGGATCGGCGGCAACCGAATACCCGGCGGTGAGCGCGACAGTCAACGCGCCGACGGGGCCGGCCGATGCGTCGCCGAGCGGGAGCTCGCGGAAGAAGACGTAACTCGGGTTCTGGTCGAGCAACTCGCGCAGGCGCTGCGGATTCGCGTGCACCCACGCCTTGATGCCTTGCATGGACGCGTTCTCGAGCGTCAGTTCGCCGCGGTCGATCAGCCACGTGCCGATCGAGTGATAGGGCTGGCCGTTAGTGTCGGCGTAGCCGACGCGCACCACCAAGTCGCCCGCGGGGTCGGCCAGGCGAACTCTTCCCGAGCCCTGGATCTGCAGAAAAAAAGCCTCGATGGGGTCGTCGACCCATAGCAGTTCCTGGCCGCTCAGCCGCGACGCGCCGTCGATGTCCGCGCGCGTCCAGTACGGGATGACGCGCTTTCCGTTCCCCGATTCCGACAGGCGACCGCGGACACGCTTGCCTTGCAGCTCCGGATAGACCGAGCCGAGATCGACCGTCAGCAGGTCGTCCGGCACGCGATAGAGCGGCACCGTGAAATCCGCGCTCGGCGTGCGGCTGCCGTTGAGTTCCGGTTCGTAGTAGCCGGTCATCCGCCCGCGATCGGAGAGATCCAGCAGGCGCGGCTCGGCCGTGCCGTTATTCGCCTCGCGCGTCTCGACGAGGATACGGAACACCGCGAACTCCGCCTCGAGCACGGCGCGCAGCGCGGCCGGGTCCGTGGCGCCCGCCAGGCGGGCCGCACCGCAAGGCGTCGCCCACTTCTCGCGCCTCGGCGAGCGATCGAAGGCGTTGCACGAAGCAAGCAGGGCGGGCCATACGGCCAGTAGATCCGCATCGCTCACCGGCGCAGCCTGCGCCAGCGTGCTCGGCTCGTACCGCGCCAGGGTCACCGTCTTGATCTGCGGCCGCGGCGGCGGTGCCTCGACGCGCGGGGTCTGGCATCCGGTCGCCGCCAGCACGAAGGCGGCGACGAGCGTCGACCTAGAATGACGCGCGATCCCTGCGAGACCTGCGTGCATGTGGCTCATCTACCTCGAAGCGTTGCTGGCGCTGGTTGTGCTGCTGGTCATCGTCTGGTGGACGATGTTCCACGGCCGCAAGCCGCCCGCCGACGACGATCAATGAAGCCGGCTCGGCACCGAGAGCACGAATTCCGGGATCGGGGCCTCGAAGCGCGTGCCGTCGGCGGCGATGCATTGATAGGAGCCCTTCATGGAGCCGACCGGAGTAGTCAGCGGGCAGCCGCTCGTGTATTCGAACGACTGTCCGGGCGCCAGCTCCGGCTGTTCGCCGACCACGCCTTCGCCCCGTACCTCGTGCACCTCGCCGTCCCCGTCGGTAATGATCCAGTGGCGCGAGATCAGCTTGCCCGCGACGTCACCGGTGTTGCGGATCGTCACGGTATAGGCGAAGACATACTGGTCCTCGTCCGGCGCAGACTGCTCCGCCAGGTAATGCGGGACCGCGCTCACGGTGAATTCGTACTTGTGCATCCGTCTCTCGTCTGCCGCTTACAATCGATTGGCCTCAGGGAGGTCGTGAATGGATTCCGAGTTTCGCATCGCGCCGAGCATCCTGTCAGCGGACTTCGCCCGTCTCGGCGAGGAAGTCCGCAATGTGGTCTCCGCGGGGGCCGACTGGATCCATTTTGACGTGATGGACAACCATTATGTTCCGAACCTGACCGTCGGTCCGCTCGTGTGCGAAGCGATCCGGCCGCACACGCAGGCGCCGATCGATGTGCACCTGATGGTCGAGCCGGTCGATGCGCTCGTGCCGATGTTCGCCAAGGCGGGCGCCAACGTCATTTCGTTTCACCCGGAAGCGTCGCGCCACGTCGACCGGACGCTGAGCCTGATCCGCGACAACGGTTGCAAGGCGGGACTGGTCTTCAACCCCGCCACGCCGCTCGACTACATGGATCACGTGCTGCAGAAGCTCGATCTCGTGCTGATCATGTCGGTGAACCCGGGCTTCGGCGGCCAGGCATTCATCCCGCAGGCGTTGGTGAAGCTGGCTTCCGCGCGGGCGCGCATCGATGCGTGGCGGCAGTCGAGCGGCAACACGATCCATCTCGAAGTCGACGGCGGCGTGAAGATCGACAACATCGGCTCGATCGCCGCGGCCGGCGCCGACACGTTCGTGGCCGGAAGCGCCATCTTCGGGACCAAGGACTACAAGGCGGTCATCGAGGCGATGCGCAAGCAGATCGACGCAGCGATGACCGCGCGCAAACGCGCCGACGACCGCGAACGCCGCTCGATGGCGTGAGGTGGACGTGAAGTCGTTGCGCGCCGTGCTGATCGACCTCGACGGCACGTTGATGGACACCGCCCCGGATCTCGCAGCCGCCGCCAATCTGGTGCGCGCGGACTTCGGACTGCCCGCTCTGCCGGTCGAGCGCATCGCGGCCTTCGTGGGCAAAGGCGCCGATGTCCTCGTGCACCGCGCCTTGACCGATCGCCTCGACGGCCAGGCCGACGCAACCATTTTCGTCAAGGCGCGCGCCGCGTTCAATCGCTACTACCACGCGACTAACGGACAGGAGACGATCGTCTTCGACCGCGTGCCGCAGGCGCTGGACTTGTTGCGCACCAGCGAGCTGAAGCTCGCCTGCGTGACCAACAAGCCGCGCGAATTCACGCTGCCGCTGCTCGAGCGCCTCGGCCTCACCGCGCGTTTCGACACCGTCGTGGCCGGCGACGACGTGCAGGCGAAGAAGCCGAACCCGGATCTGTTGCTTGCCGCCTGCCGCAACCTCGGCGTCCCGGTCGCGGCCGCGCGCATGATCGGCGACTCGGTCAACGACGCCCTCGCGGCGCAGGCCGCCGGCATGCGGGTGATCCTCGTCGGAACCGGGTACAACGAGGGCGGCAGCGTCGCCGAGCTGGCCGATCGCCCGGGTGTCGATGCTATAGTCGATTCGCTTCTCGACGCCGCGATGCTGCTGGTCGAAGCGCAGCACAAAGACGCGACGCACTGAGTGGCTCGGATCGCCAGCTTGCGATGGGTACTTCGAAAGAACGGATCGACCTCGAACTCTGGGCACGCCCCCGCGGTTGGCACGCCCAGGGAGCCTGGCGCTGGCGCCGCTGAACGCGCCTGAGCCGCCGCCCTCTGCGGCCGCGGCCCGTTCATCCGGGTTTCCGGAGCGACCCTCGCAGCGTCCCGACCGGACGCACAGCGTTCTCGAAAGCAACGCATGACCGAACTGGAATACAAGGCCCTGGCCAACCAGGGCTACAACCGCATCCCGCTGATCGCGGAGTCGTTCGCCGACCTCGACACACCGCTGTCCCTGTATCTCAAGCTGGCCAATCGGGCGAACTCGTACCTGCTCGAATCGGTGGTCGGCGGCGAGCGCTTCGGCCGCTATTCGTTCATCGGCCTGCCCGCGCGCACCGCGCTGCGCGCGTTCATCGATGCCGGCGGCAAGCACCGCACCGAGGTCGTCACCGAGGGCCGCGTCGTGAGCACCGATCACGGCGATCCGCTCGCGTTCATCGAGCGCTACGTGGCGCAGTTCAAGGTCGCACTGCGGCCCGGGCTGCCGCGCTTCTGCGGTGGGCTGGCGGGTTACTTCGGCTACGACACGGTGCGCCTGATCGAAAAGAAGCTGGCGCGCACCAAGCCGGACGACCTGAACCTGCCCGACATCCATCTGCTGCTCACCGAAGAGCTGGCCGTCATCGACAACCTGAGCGGGCGTGCCTACCTGATCGTCTACGCGGACGCCAGCCACCCCGAGGGCTACCAGCGCGCGCGCGAACGGCTGCGCGACCTGCGCATGCGGCTGGCGCGGCATATCGAGCCGCCGCACACCCGCGCCAGCGTGCGCCGGCCGGAGACACGCGAGTTCGCCAAGGCCGACTACCTCAAAGCGGTGGCCCGCTGCAAGGAGTACATCGCGGCGGGCGACGTGATGCAGGTGCAGATCGGGCAGCGCATCACCAAGCAGTTCGCCGATGCACCGCTGAGCCTGTACCGCGCGTTGCGCACGCTCAATCCGTCGCCCTACATGTACTACTACGACTTCGGCGATCATCACATCGTCGGCGCTTCGCCCGAGATCCTGGTGCGCAGCGAGGAACGGGCGAAAGAACACTTTGTCGCGATCCGTCCGATCGCCGGCACGCGGCCACGCGGCGGCACGCCCGAGCAGGATGCGCAGCTCGCGGCCGAACTGCTCGCCGATCCGAAGGAGCGCGCCGAGCACCTGATGCTGATCGATCTCGCACGCAACGACATCGGGCGCATCGCACAGGTCGGCAGCGTCACGGTGAGCGAGCAGATGGTGATCGAGCGCTACTCGCACGTGATGCATCTCGTGAGTCACGTCGAAGGCAAGCTGCGCCCGGGCCTGACCAATCTCGACGTCCTGCGCGCGACCTTCCCGGCCGGCACGCTGAGCGGCGCGCCGAAGGTGCGCGCCATGGAGATCATCGACGAACTCGAACCGGTCAAGCGCGGCATCTACGGCGGCGCGGTGGGATACCTGTCCTTCGCCGGCGACATGGACCTGGCGATCGCGATCCGCACCGGCGTGATCGTGCGCAATGTGCTGTACGCGCAGGCAGCGGCCGGCATCGTGGCCGACTCGATCGACGAAATGGAATGGCGCGAGACGGAGGCCAAGGCGCGCGCCGTCCTGCGCGCGGCCGAGCAGGTGGAGGATGGATTCGATGTCGAATGATCGGGTCGACCTGCGCAGCGATACCGTCACGCGCCCTTCGGAGGGCATGCGCAAGGCGATGTATGCGGCCGAAGTCGGCGACGACGTCTTCGGGGACGATCCGACGGTGATCCGCCTGCAGCAGGTGGCTGCCGAGCGCCTCCGCTTTGCCGACGCGCTGTTCTGTCCTTCGGCGACACAGTCGAACCTGGTTGCGCTGATGACGCACTGCCAGCGCGGCGAGGAAGTGATCCTGGGTTCGCACTCGCACTCGTACGCGTACGAGGCGGGCGGAGCGGCGGTCGCCGGCTCGATCCACTCGCATGTCCTGGAGAACGCCGAGGACGGCACCCTGCCGCTGACGGCGATCGAGGCGGCGATCAACCCGGACGACGTGCACCTGCCGGCGACGCGGCTGCTCGCGCTCGAGAACACCTACAGTGGCAGGGTGCTGCCGCTCGAATATTGCGCGCAGGCGCTGACCATCGCGCGCCGGCATTCATTGCGTTCACACCTCGACGGCAGCCGCCTGTTCAACGCCGCGGCGGCGCTGCAGGTCGCTCCGGCCCGGGTCTGCAAGGGGTTCGACTCGACGACGATCTGCCTGTCGAAAGGACTGGGCGCGCCGATCGGCGCCCTGGTCCTCGGCACGCGCGAGTTCGTGGTGCGCGCACGCCGGGTGCGCAAGATGCTCGGCGGCGGATTGCGTCAGGTCGGAATCCTCGCCGCAGCGGGTCTCTATGCACTCGCGAACAACGTCGAGCGCCTGCGCGAGGACCACGCCAACGCCGACCGGCTGGCGCGCGGACTGGCCGGCATCGCCGCACTGCGCATGAACGGGCCGCACACCAACATGCTGTTCCTGGAGTTTCCGCGCCAGCACACCGCGCCGCTGGCCGAGCACATGGCGCGCCACGGCGTGCTTGTGCTTCCACGCAACCCGATGCGACTGGTGACGCATCTGGATGTCGACGCCGCCGGCGTCGATCGCGCCGTGGCGGCGTTCAAGCAGTACTTCACCGGCAAGTGACCGGACAAGTCCGGAGCGACCGCGGGTCACCGCAACGCACGATGCAAGAGCTCAGTGAGACGGGCCGCTTATGCTGCTGATGATCGACAACTACGATTCCTTCACCTACAACCTGGTGCAGTACTTCGGTGAGTTGGGCGAGGACGTGCAGGTCGCGCGCAACGACGAAATAACGCTCGAAGAGATCGAGCGCCTTGCACCGGCCCGCATCTGCATTTCGCCCGGGCCGTGCACGCCCAACGAAGCCGGTGTCTCGCTCGGCGTGATCGAGCGTTTCTCCGGGAGCATGCCGATCCTCGGCGTCTGCCTCGGCCATCAGGCGATCGGTCAGGCCTTCGGCGGCGAGGTCGTGCGTGCACGCGTGCTCATGCACGGCAAGACGTCGCCGGTTGCGCATACCGGCGCAGGCGTATTCAAGGGCGTGCCGCAGGCGTTCACGGCCGCGCGTTATCACTCGCTTGCGGTCGCGCGAGAATCCCTGCCGGCGTGCCTCGAGATCACGGCGTGGACCGCCGACGGCGAGATCATGGGACTGCGTCATCGCAGCCTGCCCGTGCAGGGCGTGCAGTTCCATCCCGAATCGATCGCGACCGAGCACGGCCACGCGATGCTCAGGAACTTCCTGGCGCAAGGTGCCGCGTGAAGCCGCTCGCCGCCATCGTCCTGGCGAGCGTAGCGAGCACGGCGGGCGCCGGCGTCCTGCAGGAGTGCGGGGGCAACGCGGTGAATCCGCCCGGGGTGCTTGCCTGCCTGCGCGAAGCGCGCGACGCGGCAACCGACGACATGCTCGAGCAGTTCCTCGGCATCGAGCAGGCGATCGCCGGGCTCGGCGACGAAGCGTCGGCCGCGCGCGGGGCGCTCAAGCGGTCGCAGCGTGCGTTCGAGCTCTACGTGCTCGAGCACTGTCACGGCCTGCAACTGGTCCTTGCCGGTGAGGCGGCGAGCCTTGCCTGCGAAGTCGAGCTGCTGCGGCAGCGCGCCGAGACGCTGGAGACGCTCGACTTCGGCGGCGCCCGAATCTAGAGGAGGAGCGAGATCATGGCGATCACGACGACTGAAGCTCTGGTCCGGTGCATCGAGCACCGCGAGATCTTTCATGACGAGATGCTCGCGCTTTGGCGCAGGCTGATGAGCGGCGAACTGTCGCCGGTCCAGATCGCCGCCGTGACGATGGGCTTGCGGGTCAAGAAAGAAACCATCGGCGAGATCGCGGCCGCTGCCAGGATCATGCGCGAGTTCGCGACCAAGGTGCCGGTCGCCGATCCGCAGCGCCTGCTCGACATCGTCGGCACCGGCGGCGATGCCGCGCACACCTTCAACATCTCGACCGCGACGATGTTCGTCGCCGCGGCGGCCGGCGCCCGCGTCGCCAAGCATGGCGGGCGTTCGGTGTCGTCGAGCTCCGGCAGCGCCGACGTGCTCGAATCCCTCGGCGCCAACATCAATCTCACGCCGGAGAAGGTGGCGCGCTGCCTCGAGGAGACGGGGATCGGCTTCATGTTCGCGCCGAACCACCACGCGGCGATGAAACACGCCGCACCGGTGCGCAAGGAACTCGGCGTGCGAACGATCTTCAACATCCTCGGGCCGCTCACCAATCCGGCCGGCGCCGGCAACCAGCTGATGGGCGTGTTCCATCCCGACCTGGTGGGAATCCAGGTGCGGGTATTGCAGCAGCTCGGCAGCCGCCATGTGCTGGTGGTCTACGGCAAGGACGGCATGGACGAAGTGTCGCTGGGCGCGGCGACGATGGTCGGCGAGCTCAAGAACGGCGAAGTGCGCGAATACGAGATCCACCCGGAGGACTTCGGCCTGTCGATGATCTCGAACCGCGGCCTCAAGGTGACGAACGCCACCGAGTCGCTCGCGATGATCCACGAAGCGCTCGCCAACACCGCCGGCACGCCGCGCGAGATCGTCGTGCTGAACGCCGGGGTCGCGCTATACGCGGGCGATGTCGCGGCGAGCATCGACGACGGCATCCGCCTGGCGCGCGAAACGATCGCCAGCGGCGCGGCGAAGCGAAAACTCGAGCAATTCGTCGGTACGACGCAGAAGCTCGCGGGATGAGGAGAGGGCGGACCATGATCGGCGTGATCTTCGAAGTGTGGCCGGCCGCGGGGCATCGGGACGAATACCTCGACATTGCCGCGCGGCTGAAACCCGAACTGGAGCAGTTCGAGGGCTTCGTCTCGATCGAACGATTCCAGAGCCTCACCGACCCGCGCAAGATGCTGTCGCTGCAGTTCTGGCGCGACGAGGAGTGCGTGGCGCGCTGGCGCAATTTCGCCGCGCATCGTTCGGCGCAGGAACACGGGCGCGATCGCGTGTTCGACGAGTACCGGCTGCGTGTCGTTTCGGTCCTGCGCGACTACGGGATGTTCGACCGGCGCGAGCAGGCGCCGGTCGATTCGAGAACGTGGCACGAGGCGTAAGGGATGAGCGACATCCTGCGGCGGATTCTCGAGGTCAAACGCGAGGAGGTTGCGCAAGCGCGGCAGGCCGAGCCTTACGGGGCCCTGTTGCGGCGTGCCGAGGCGCGTGCCGACGGGCGCGATTTCGTCGCCGCTATGCGCGCAAAGATCGCCGCCGGTTCCGCTGCGGTGATTGCCGAGGTCAAGCGCGCGTCACCCTCGCGCGGCGTGTTGCGCGCACACTTCGATCCGGCGGCCATCGGGGCCAGTTACGCGCAAGGCGGAGCCGCGTGCCTGTCGGTGCTGACGGACGTGCGGTTTTTCCAGGGCGCCCCGGAACACCTCGAGGCTGCGCGCCACGCGAGTGCCCTGCCGGTGCTGCGCAAGGACTTCATCATCGACGCCTACCAGGTCGCCCAGGCGCGCGCCTGGGGCGCGGACTGCATCCTGCTCATCGTGGCGGCGCTCGACAGGGAGCGACTCCGTGACCTGGAAGCGGCGGCGCACGCGTTGCGGATGGCCGTGCTGGTGGAAGTGCACGACGCGCAGGAACTCGAGCTCGCGCTGGAACTGCGGACGCCGCTGGTCGGGATCAACAATCGCAATCTGCGCACGTTCGATGTGTCGTTGCGCACGACACTCGACCTGCTCGGCCGCATCGGAGCCGAGCGCACCGTCATCACCGAAAGCGGCATTCTCGCGCCCGGAGACGTGCGCACGATGCGGGCGGCCGGCGTCGATGCCTTCCTGGTCGGCGAAGCATTCATGCGTGCGCCCGACCCCGGTGCCGAACTCGCCCGCTTGTTCGCGTAGCGGCGCAGCCTCAGTGCTTGTGAAGGCCCGGCAGCCAGGCGGCCGCGGCGAGCGTGAGCGTGGCGATCGCCGCCATGGTCAGCAGCAGGAACGCGAACCCGGACGCCTTCACCAGCGGGCCAAGCAGGTAGACGGCGATCGAACTGATGCTGAAGGAAATCGCCAGCCGCATTCCCGCCGCACGCGACCGCATGCGGTCATCGACGTAACGCACGACCAGCGCGTCGGTGAACGGGATCGCGCCGAAGACGAACGCCATGAACAGGATCGCCAGCACGAAGAACGTCCAGCCCTGCGCATACGCGGCGACGGCAAACAGCGGGACCTGCAAGGCGACGATCGAAAGCATGAGGCGCTTGATCGGAAAACGGTCGATCAGGCGGCCGACGATCAGCTGGGCGAACGACGCGATCGTGTAGACGATCGCGAGCAGCAGTCCGAGCGCGGCGGGATCGGCGATCACCGCCTGCATGCGCTGCCGCAGCATCTCGCCATTGCCGTTGGTGGTGAAGTTGAAGATGAGGCTCGCGCTGGTGGCGGCGACCGTGATCACCGCAAGGGCGCGCGCGACGACGCCGGGCGGCAGTTCACCCCTGCTCGGCGCGCGGCGTGCCGGCGGTGCGCTTTCTTCGGGCGCGACGCGCGCGAAGAGAAAACCGAGCAGGAACGCCAGCAGCGCCGGCGCAACGAAAGCGGCGCGCCAGCCCAAGTACTTGACCAGCAGCCCGGTCAGGAGCGCCGCGAGCGCGATGCCCAGGTTTCCCGCCAGGCCGTTGATCCCGATGGTGCGGCCGGGTCGCGCCGAGCCCTGCACGAGCATTGGAATTCCGACTGGGTGATAGATCGCCGCAAAAACACCGACCAACGTCAACGCGACCGCCATCTGCACCGCGTTCTGGGTCAGCGCGACCAGCAGCAGCGCCGCGCCGATGCCGAAGAAGAACACCAGCATCATCGACCGCCGCCCCCAGGTATCGCCGAGGCGACCCGCCGGCAGCGACCCGAGGCCGAATGCGAAGAAGGCGCCGGCCGTGTAGGGCATGAGGTCTTCCCACCGGGCGAAGCCGAAGTCCGCGGCGATTGCGCCAACCGCGGCCGCGAAGATGAGCAGCACGAGGTGATCGAGCGCGTGCGCGGCGTTGAGGAGCAGCGAGGCGGAGATGTTGCGGTCGGTGGCTTGATCCGCGTTGATGGCGGCAGACATGGGCGGGTGCGACAGTCGGGGGTTCGCGAAGGTTAGCGCATGGCCGCACGCGTTCTGCTGTTGTTACGCTCGCCTCCCGCTTCCCGGTGCCGAGCGCACGTGACGGAACCCGGTTTGCTTCAAGCGCGGTTGCGCGAACAACTCGCATCGCTGCCCGGCGGGTGGGACCCGGTGGGCGAGGCGTTTCTCGGCTCGAACGCCTGCGCAACGCTGCTCGAATTCATCGGCCAGCGCGAGCGCGCGGGCGCGATCATCTATCCGCCGTCGCCGCTGCGCGCGCTCTTGCTTACCCGGTTCGAGGCGGTGCGTGTGGTGATCCTCGGACAGGATCCCTATCACGGCCCCGGCCAGGCGCACGGACTCGCGTTCTCCGTGCCCGACGGCGTGCCTCCGCCGCCGAGCCTGCGCAACATCTTCCTCGAGTTGCAACGCGATGTCGGCGCCGCGCCGCGTACCTCGGGCAACCTGGAGGGCTGGGCGCGGCAGGGCGTGCTCCTGTTGAATGCCGTCCTCACCGTCGAGGACGACCGCCCGGCGAGCCACGCGAAGAAAGGCTGGGAGACTTTCACCGATGCCATCGTCGAGGCGCTCGCGCGCGATGCGGCACCCAAGGCCTTTCTGCTCTGGGGCAGCCACGCGCAGGCGAAAGCCGGGACGATCACGCGCGCCGGGAATCCACACGTCCGACTTTGCGCCAACCACCCGTCGCCGCTTTCCGCGCGCAGGCCTCCGTCGCCGTTTTTCGGCTGCCGGCACTTCTCGCAGGCGAACGCATATCTCGCGCGCCACGGACGCGGCGTAATCGACTGGAGCGAGCGCTAGCCGGACCGAGGAAAATTTGCCGACTTGTCATCCCGAGGCGCGCGAGGCGGATCTCGACGCTGCGCGCGGCCAGAAATGCAGACGCGGATGATGCGGATCAAGCACTACCGTTTTATCTGCGCTGATCCGCGTAGATCGGCGTCAAAGGTCTTTTCCTTTCGAGGCCGCGATTCCTCGCCTGCGGCTCGGAATGACACGGTCTTCCGCATCAGCCTATCGCGCGCCACACGAAGGAACTCACGAAGCGCCCAGCCAGCCCCGGCGCAGGCGCTGGGCAACCTTACCGGCTTTCGGGTCGACCTTGAGCGTGTACTTCGGCGGCGGTTTCGTGGCGAGTGTGACTTGCGTCTGCAGCAACTCGTCGCGCCGGAAGGCCACCACGTCGATTGTGTCACCGGCAGCGTAACGCGACAGCAGGCCATCGAGATTGGACGAGCGCACGCGTAACCCACCGAGGGCGAGGATCACGTCACCGCCCGACAGTCCCGCTTGCTGGGCCGGCCCGCCGTCGAAGACGTTGGCGATCGTGCAGTCGGCGCCTTCGCGGCGCGTCTTCAGGCCGAGCAGCGCGAAGTGCGGTTCCTCCAGCGCGAGGCCGCGCTCGACGGCAACGCCGAACGGCGCGAGAAGCGGCACGAAGTCGATGTCGCGCGTGCCTTCGCTCCACGCGCGAATCAGACGTCCGAGATCGAGCCCGGTCGCCTCCTCGACCGCGGCGGGCAACTCGCTTTCCTCGACCCCGGCGTACGAGGTGCCCGCCGCCTTGTAGCGGCGCCAGAGCAGGCGGATGACGTCGTCGAGGGAGCGACGCCCTTGCGTGCGGGCGCGGATCGTGAGATCGAGCGCCGCAGCGACCAGTGATCCCTTCTGGTAGTAGCTGACGACGCTGTTGGGCGCGTTTTCGTCCTGCCGGTAGTACTTGATCCAAGCGTCGAACGAGCTTTCCGCGACGCTTTGCTTCAGCCGACCTGCCCGCTGCGTGACGGTGGTGAGCGTCTTGCCCAGCGTGTCCAGGTACTGCGCCTCGGAGTACAGCGCGGCGCGGGCGAGCAGCAGGTCGTCGTAGTAGGACGTGAAGCCCTCGAACATCCACAGCATCTGCGTGTAGTTCTCGCGTTCGAGGTCGTAGGGGATGAACGCGGCCGGGCAGATCCGCTTGACGTTCCAGGCGTGGAAATACTCGTGACTGGCGAGGCCGAGGAAGGTGCGATAGGCCGAGCTCGCATCCTTCATGCCGGCGTACGGCAGGTCGTCGCGGCGGCAGATGAGCGCGGTGGAGTTGCGATGTTCCAGGCCGCCATACCCTTCACCGACGGCCAGCGTCAGGAACGTGTAGCGCTCGAACGGCGCCTTTCGCTCGCGCGGTTCGAACGTGCATATGTGCGCTTCCACCATGCGTTGCAGGTCGGCGGCGAGGCGCTTGCCGTCGAGCTTCGGAACCCGTCCCGTGATCGCGACGTGATGCGGCACGCCCAGCGCCGTGAACTCCACCGACTCGAAGGTGCCCATTTCGACCGGGCAATCGATGAGTTCATCGTAGTCGGCGGCGAGGTACGTGCCGAACGCGCCGCGCGGTGTCGAGGGCGCCGGCTGCAGTCCGGTCGCGACGCGCCATTTCGCGTACTTCCGGCCCTGCGGCGGAAGGATGTCGAGGCGGCAGGGCTGCTCGCGGCAACCGAGCGGCAGGAGAAAGACGCTCGCACCGTTGAAGAATGCGTGGGTCTCGTCGAGATGCGCACTGCGCACCGAAAGGTCCCATGCATAGACCTCGTAGGCGAGCGAGAGGGCGCCTTCGACCGGATCCGCGCGCCAGGTGTGCTTGTCGAGTTTCCGCAGGTTGACGCGCTCGCGTCCGCTCACTGCGCTGATGCGCACGATGTGGCGTGCGAACTCGCGGATCATGTAGCTGCCCGGAATCCATGCCGGCAGCATGAAGCGCTGCCCGGCAGGATCGGGCTCTTCGACGGTGACGGTGACGTGAAAGAGGTGCGCGCCCGGCTGGGCCGGACGGACGGCGTAACCGACGGTCATGGAGGCGCCCCGCGCGCCTCGGCGCGGCATTCGTGGAATCGTGGGCGCGCAGTGTAGCGAGCGTCAGTCGCCGGGTTTCTCCTGCAGTCCGAGTTCGTCGCAAATCGCCCTGGCCATCTTGCGCGCGAGCTTCTTGTAGCCGGAGCGGTTCGGATGGATCTCGTTGTCCCAGTCGCCCGATTCACCATGCGCGCCGGGCTGCGCGCGCGTGAGCGTGTCGAGCGTGGCGACGACATGGAAGTCGGGCAGCTCGAGGCTCTTCAGCTGCGTGGCCAGGTGGCGCAGCAGGAAATCCGACAGCGGCGTCCACAGCGCCGCAGGCATGCCGCACTGGACCAGACGCGGATACATCCACGCGCTGCCGATCCGGGCGCCCAGGATCGTCGCCGGTGCGTCGTTCGGCGTCGGAAAGTCGTAGGTGTGGCAGAAGATCGGCACGTGCGCGTTCGGACCGCCATGAGTGCGGACGAAGTTGACGATCCCGGTGAAGCTTGCGGTGACGAACTGGTCGAACTTGACCAGCGCTTCAAGATCGAGCGCATCGGCGATGTTGTCGGCACGGATGCCGGCGTAGTCGCATGGCGACTTGAGCAGGTGCGGAAACGCATCGATGAGATCGTTTCCGCCTCCCGAAAGCAGGATCGCGCTCAGCGGGTACGCCGCCGAGTCGCCGATCCAGCGGCCGAGTTCGGAGGCCCAGACGTCGATCCGGCGCTGCGCCGTTCCGTTCTTGAGCGCCCGTTCCATCGCGCTCACCGTGTCGCCGGGATACGCGAGGTTGATCACCGCGCCGAAGCCGGGGAAATCGAGGTTCTCGAGCAGGTTGTGCGACGGGATCGCGCCGAGCGTGAACCACGAGTCGCCTTCGGCCAGGAGCACCGGGCTGAACTGGTTGAGGTCGGGCGGGTCGTTCTTTTCGAAGTCTGCGGGCCTGAATACCTGTACCTTGGGCATTTCTCCTCCCTTAGCCGTGGAGCCCGATCAGAGCGACGCCTTGAGCCCCGCGGGCGTGTCGAGGTCGAGCAGCACGCCACGGTCGGCGACGCTGACGCGATGCGGCGGCTGCATCGCGAGAATGCGGCGCGCGCCGTCGTCTCCGCTGAGGGCGGCAAGTTCGGCGTAGAGCGAGTTGGCGAAGCCGACCGGGTGACCGCGGCGCTCGCCGAAGAACGCGGCCGCGGTGTCGTAACCTTCCGCGAGCGCCCGCGCGACGGCGCGAATGCTGCCGGGCTCGATCGCGGGCATGTCGGCGAGCGCGATCACCCAGCCCTTGGCGTCGGCGGTCGCGCGCACGCCGCAGGCGAGCGAAGCGCCCATGCCCTCGCGCGCCTGCTCGCAGATGACGAGCCTGCACCCGGCATCTGACAACAAGGCGTGCAGCCGCTGCTGGCCGACATCGTCGTCGGCGGGACGGACCACCGCGTAGACCGTGCCGACGGCGTTGAGCAGGTTGCGCGCGGAGGCGAGCGCCAGGGGCACGCCTGCGTGAGGTCCAGCCGGCGCCGGTTCGAGCAGCTTGAGGCGCCGTCCGGTGGGGTCGAAGCGCTGCCCTACGCCCGCTGCGAGCAGGATGCCGACGATTCCGTCCATGGCCGGGTAGGTCGCTCACTCGCCGTTGTCCGGCGCTTGCCGGGTCGACTATTTTCGGTCATCAACCCTTGGTGCGGAAGTCCGGCGAGCAATCGTGGCCCGCCGGTCGGGATCCTTGCGCCACGGCGGTCACGTCGGGTCGCGCTTGAGCCGGGCGATGATCCACGCGATCAGGCCCGCGGCCATGACGTACAAGGCGACGTGCACCGCCTTCTGCGATTGGGCGTACGTGATGCTGGAGTAGAGCAGGTACGCGCAGGTCGCGATGAAGGCCAGCGGCAGGATGGGGTAAAGCGGCACCTTGAACGGGCGCGTGACGTGCGCGAATTTGAAGCGCAGCACGATCAGGGCAACGCCGGTCAGCATGATGAAGAACCAGAAGACGGGCGACGTGAAGTCGACCATGGTGCGCACACCGCTCTCTTCCCTGGCGGCGATCAGCACCAGGACCAGCGAGATCGCGCCCTGGACCAGGAAGGCCGCGACCGGAACCCCGCGCGTGCCGTCCCACCGCCCCATGAAGCGCACGATCCGCCAGTGATTGGCGAAGGTGTAATTGGTTCGCGCACCGACCAGCATCGTTGCGTTGATCGACGTCAGAGCGGCGAGCGACACCACCGCTCCGACGATCTTTTCCCCCGCGGCGCCAAACGCCTGGTTCGCGACATCGGCGGCGGGCGCCTTGCTTGCCTTCAGGCCTTCGAATCCCAGGCCGGCGAGAAGGCCCCAGACGAACAGCAGATAGACGAGCGTGACCAGTCCGATCGACACCACGAGCGCGCGTGCAAGGGAACGGGGACCCCCTTTGACCTCCGCGGAGACATACGCCGCTTCGTTCCAGCCGCTGAACGCGAACAGTACGAACAGCAGCGCACTGCCCAACGCCGCGGGCATCGGGCCCTCGAACGCCGTCGCGGTCGCGGTGCCCGGCGCCGGGGCGAACGTGCCGGCGAGAGCGATCACGAACATCCCGATCACGAGCAGCACCGTCATGACGTTCTGCGTCCGCGCCGAGTCGCGCAGGCCGACAATGTTGACGGCGGTGAGCACGATCACAGTCAGCGCCGCGTAGATCGCGGCGGAATACGTGCCCAGCGACACGACGCGCGTCAGGTGTTCGCCGACGACGAAGGAAAGCAGCGCAATCGGCCCGGGAAGGATGACCGTCGCGCGCGCCCAGGCGAAGAAGAAGCTCAGATCCTTCCCGTAGGCACGGGTGAGAAAGTCGTAGTCGCCGCCCGCGGTCGGAAACGTGCTCGCGAGTTCGGCATAGCAGAGGGCGCCGATCAGCGAGAGGATCGCACCGAGCACCCAGGCGATGAACATCCACTGGGGCGATCCGGCGATGCTCGCGATGATCGGCGGAAACGCGAAGATGCCGCCGCCGATGACGATTCCGGTGATGATCATCACCGCATCGAAGACCGACAGCGCCTGGGCGGGCGTGGCGATCCGGGGTGCGGCGCCTCGACTCGTCGTCGAACTCATACCAAGTCCCCCCGATCCAGGGCGTGTTGCTGGTGCATCGCTCTACGGTAAGTGCGCCGCCGGCCGCCGGGATGTGCCGGCGTGCATGCTGTTGTGTTTTGTCTTATTGCTTGTAGAACCGCTCGCAACCGGACGCCATCTGCGCCCACGGGGCGGGTCCCGGGCTCCCCTGCAGCGTTCCCGTGGCCTGGGTCTCGCCACCGCCGGCTGCGCGCAGCGTGCCGCTGACCTGATTGCCCTTCACGGTGCCGGTGAACGTGCGCGTGACGCCCTTGTCGTCGTTGAATGCGAACGTCAGCTGGTCGCCGCGCAGCGCTGCTCCGACCAGCGGCTGCTTGGCGCTGCCCTGCGTCGCTTCGCCGGTCAATTTCTGGTAAGTCTGGTTCAGCGCCACGGTTGCCTGCAACCCGCCGTTGTCCTTGATGGCCCAGGTGCCGGCGACCCTGGCGGGGACGATCCACAGGTACGCGGTGCGGTAATCGAATTCGGCCGACTCGTCCGCGCTCCAGTCGCCCATCGTGAATTGGTGCGAGACGACGCGCGTGCCCGGCCGCATGGCCAGCACACGATGACGGACGCAGAGGTTCAGCTCCGGAAGGAGATACATCGTCACGACGTTCGCCTTGCTGAAGTCCTCCTTGAAGATGTCGCCATGGATGATCTTGGCCTTGCCGGCGACGCCTTCCACCTGGACCATGCAGTTGGCGAGTTTGACCATGTCCGGGTTGTATTCGACGCCGAGCGCGGTCGCGCCGAAGCTCTTGGCAGCGGCGATCGCGATCTTGCCGTCGCCGGCGCCGAGGTCGATCACGTAGTCCTGCGCAGTGGTCTTGGCCATGCGCAGCATCTTGTCGACCAGTTCGTCAGGCGTCGGCACCCAGACGACGTCCTTTCCACTTTGTCCGACCTGTGGCTTGTAAGACGCTTCGCAATCGGCACGGCTCTTCGGCTGTGCCAGCGCGCCCCCGACCACAAAGAGCGCCGCCCCTGCGCACGAGATCGCTGCGAGGCGGGGGATGGAAACGAGCGACATGCACTTCTCCTGGTTCGAACTTCGACGCGGATTGGCGCCGGACGGCAGCGTCAGCAACGGTGCATCCGTCGCCAGGCGTTGGAGGATTTTGCCGCAAACGATATCCCGAGCCCGTCGCGCACCCGTCTTGGCGGGATTCCGCGCGACGACGCAGAGAGACTTCGTGCCGTCTACGCCGCAGCCAGGTCGAACGGCAGGCGCGACAGACGTTTCCCATTGAGGGCAAACACGGCGTTCGCGATCGCCGGTGCGATCGGCGGCGTGCCCGGCTCGCCGATTCCGGTCGGCGCTTCCTTGCTCGGCACGATGTGCACGCTGCACTCGGGCATCTCGTTGAGGCGCAGGACCGGGTAGTCGCTGAAGTTCGATTGCTCCACCTGGCCGTTCTTCAATGTGACACGGCCGTACAGCGCGGCGGAAAGACCGAACGCCATCGCCGATTGGATCTGCGCTTCGACCGTCAGGGGATTGACGGCGATACCGCAATCGACGGCCGCGGTGACGCGGTGCACGTGGATCGTGTCGCCGTCGAGCGAAACCTCGGCGACCTGGGCACAGACCGAACCGAAGCTCTCATGTACGGCAACTCCACGGGCGCGCCCCTTGGGCAACGGTGCCTTGCCCCAGCCGGACTTGTCGCGCACCAATGCGAGCACGTTGCGATGACGGCTGTCCTTCGCATCGAGCAGGGCCAGGCGGTAGGCGATCGGATCCACCTTCGCCGCGGCGGCGAGTTGGTCGATCATGGTCTCCATCACGAACGCTGTATGCGAGTGGCCGACCGAGCGCCACCACAGGACGGGAACGTTGAGCTCCGGGTGATGCGCGTTGACCTGCATCGCGGGCAGTTTGTAGGGTGTGTCGGCGACGCCTTCGATCATCGTCGCATCGACGCCGTTCTTGACCATCGCCTTCTCGAACGCCGTGCCCTTGAGGATCGACTGGCCGACGATCGTGTGCTGCCAGCTGGCGGGCATGCCTTTCGCATCGACTCCGACCGCGACCCGGTGCACGTGCACGGGCCGGTAGTAGCCGCCGCGCATGTCGTCTTCGCGCGACCAGATGACCTTCACCGGCGCCTCGATGCCGGCCTGTTTCATGGCTTTCGCCACCTGAACAGCCTCCACGACGTAGTCTGCGGAGGGATTGGCACGTCGTCCGAACCCGCCGCCGGCGAAAGTGGTGATGAGCTCGACCGCTTCCGGCTTGAGTCCGGCTGCCTGCGCGGCCAGCACCTGGTCGATGGTCTGGAACTGCGAACCGCACCAGATCCGCATCTTGTCGGCTTGCAACTCGACGGTCGCATTGAGCGGCTCCATCGGCGCATGCGCCAGATACGGGAACTCGTAGACCGCCTCGAGGGTCTTGGCGACGGCCTGCACGGCGTCGGTCGCGGGATCCGCGCGTGCCACCAGGCCCGGCTGCTGCGCGAGCTGCTTGTACTGCGCGAGCTGCTCGGTGCTGTCGACGCCGGCGGGAAGATCCCACTCCACGGTGAGCGCCTCGCGCCCCTGGCGTGCGGGCCAGTAGCCGGTCGCCACGACCGCCACGCCTGTTCCGCCGCGGTCGACAGGGATCGGCACGACCGCCTCGACGCCGGGAACGGCGCGCGCCTTGACGGGGTCGAACTGCTTCGCCTTGCCGCCGAACACCGGCGGTCGCGCGATCACCGCGATCTTCATCCCGGGCAGCCGCACGTCCATGCCGAACATCGCGCGTCCCGAGACCTTCGCGCGCGAGTCGATGCGACGAGTCGGCTTGCCGATCAGCTTCCAGTCGGCGGCGTCGGCCTTGACACCGATGCGCTGGGGCGGCGGCAACTGCATCGCAGCCTCGGCGAGCGAACCGTAGGTGGCCTTGCGCTTCTGGCCGCCGATCTCGATCACCACGCCGTCGCGTGTGTCGAGGTGCGCCTTGTCGGTCTTCCACTTCTGCGCGGCGGCGGTGATGAGCATGTCGCGCGCCGTCGCCCCGATGATGCGGAACTGTTGCCAGCTCGACGAGATCGACATCGATCCGCCCGTCATCTGGATGCCGAACGTCGGGTGCGCATAGACCTGCGCTGCCGGAGCGTGTTCGGCCGTCACCTTGTTCCAGTCGCACTCGAGTTCTTCTGCGATCAGCATCGGCAGCGAGGTCATCACGCCCTGCCCGAACTCGAGCTTGTTGATGAGGATCGTGACGGTGTCGTCCGGCGCGATCCGGATGAACGCCGCGGGCGGATAGACGAACTTGCGGCTCTCCTGCGCGAGCGCGAAACGCCCGCCGATCGGCAGCGCGATGCCGAGCAGCAGGCCCGCACCGGCCACGCCCGTGGCCTGCAGGAACTGGCGGCGCGACAACCGCGTCGCTTGCGACGTCGTCAACTCTCCCGGGAGGGTTGACGCGCGGGGATTCATCAACGATTCCATGCCGCTCCTCCTATGCAAGGGCCTTGGCCGCGTCCTTGATGGCGGCGCGAATCCGGACATAGGTGCCGCAGCGACAGATGTTTCCCGCCATGACTTCGTCGATGTCCTTGTCGGTCGGCGCCTTCTTCGCCTTAAGCAGCGCGGTCGCCGCCAGCACCTGGCCGGATTGGCAGTAGCCGCACTGGACGACGTCGTTGCGGACCCACGCGTCCTGTACGGCCTTGCCGATGCGGTCGGACTCCATCGCTTCGATCGTCGTGATCGCCCTGCCGGTCAGGGCAGAGACTGGAATCGAACACGAGCGCGTCGGTTGTCCGTCGACGTGGACCGTGCACGCCCCGCACGCCGCGATCCCGCATCCGAACTTGGTGCCGGTCATGCCCAGCGCATCCCGCAGCACCCAGAGCAGAGGCGTCGACGGATCGACCTCGACCTGCACGTCGCGCCCGTTGATGCTGAGTTGGTTCATCGAAATCCCCTCCATGGAGGTGCGCAAGTTAGCAGCCCGCGGTCATTCCGGATCGGTGCGCGCTCCCGATGTCATGCATTGACGTTGACCACGATCCGGCCGCGCACCCTGCCCGCGACGATGTCCTGCGCCACGATCAACGCATCGGCGAGCCCGACCTCGCGCGTGATCGTTTCCAGCCGGCCTGGGTCGAGCTCGTTCGCGAGCGCTGCCCAGGCCCGCTCGCGCAAAGCCAGCGAGCACGTCACCGAATTGATGCCAAGCAGCTTGACGCCTCGCAAGATGAACGGGGCAACGGTCGCCGGGAAGTCCATGCCTTGTGCCAGGCCACACGCGGCGACGACGCCCTCCGACCGTGTCTGCGCGCATGCGTTGGCGAGCGTGTGACTGCCGACCGAATCGACGACGCCCGCCCAGCGCTCTTTCTGCAACGGCTTCCCGGGCGCGGAGAGGTCCTTGCGATCCACCACTTCGGCCGCACCGAGCCCCTTCAGGTAGTCGGCCTCGGCGAGCTTGCCGGTGGAGGCGACGACCCGGAAGCCGCGCCCGGCAAGCAACGCGATGGCAATCGAGCCGACGCCGCCGCTCGCACCGGTGACGAGGATTTCGCCGCCGGAGGGCGTCACGCCCTGGTCCCGCAACGCGAGGCAACAAAGCATCGCCGTATAGCCGGCGGTTCCGATCGCCATTGCCCGACGTGTGTCGAGGCCGTCAGGTACGCGCACCAGCCAGTCGCCGCGAAACCGCGCCTTGCGGGCCAGCCCGCCCCAATACGATTCGCCGACGCCCCAACCGTTGAGAATGACCTTGTCGCCGACGCGCCACCTGGCGTGCGTGCTGGCCGTCACCGTTCCGGCCGCGTCGATTCCGGGCACCATCGGCCACACCCGGACGATCGGGGACTTGTTGGTGAGCGCCAGGCCGTCCTTGTAGTTGACGGTCGAATACTCCACGTTGAGCGCAACCTCGCAACCGGGGGTCGCGCGCTCGAGTTGCGCCTCGTCGAGGTCGGTTACAGCGGCGGAGAACTTGTCGTCGGGCCGGGTGAGATAGACCGCCTTGAACATCAGGATCTCCTCAGGTGCACAGTAACGGTGGGTCATTCGAGTCTACCGAGCCGGGCGGAAGGCCGCGGACGCGACGCCGACAGTGTTGCTTATCGCTCTTGGCGTGGCACAATGAATCGCTCTCCCAGCCTCCGATAGGGTGCCCGGTCGCGGCTCCGGTGTAAGGTTGTGACGAGCAGGCAGCTCTGGCGTCCTCCGTTGTTCCGCTGCGGCAGTCCGCAGTCGAATCCTCGTTGAAGCAGGCGGCGTTCGACCATTTGCCGCTTGCGGCCGTTTGCATCAACGCGTCCGGTCAGATCCTCTCGGCGAACGAAGCCACACTCGCGCTCGTCGGTGTGCGTGCCGAGGAAGTGATCGGGCGGCACCTGTCGGTGTTCCTCGCTTTTCGTCGCCCGCGCGATGCCGCGCGGAGGTGGTCGCGTCTCTGGTCCCGCCTGCAGGACGGCAACAACGTCAAGATGCGGACCATCGCCACGTTCGTCGATGGGAGGCGCATCCCGCTCGAGCTCGACGCCGAGGCGCTGCGCTTCGAGAACGAGAGCGTGGCGGCGATCACGGTCAAGGACATCTCGGCGCAGCGTGCGGCCGCGCGCGCGGAGTCGGCGCTGCAGGCGCAGCGCTCGGCGACGGCACACGGTCCGGGCGGCGCCGCGTGGCTGATCGGCTCGGATCGGCGCGTCGTCAATGCCAGCGCCGCCCCCGATATCTGGCCCGATCTGCAGGCGAGCGAGGTGCTGGGCGTGCCATTCGACCTGCTGCTCGAGGAATCGGCGAGCGGCGAGCTGCGCGCGATCGTCGAGCAGTTCGGCGCCCAGACCGGGCCCGATGTGCGCGACTGCGTCTGGCGGTTGCGGGCAAATAGCGCCACGGGTGCGGCACGCTGGCTCGGCGCGCGTATCACGAACCGGCTTTTCGACCGCCGCTTGCGCGCGGTCGCGATCGTCGGCGAGGACGCCAGTGCACGCATCGGCCTGCAGTCGCGCGCAACCCTGCTCGAGCAGCGCCTGATCGCGTTCGCCACGAACAGCACCGATCTGCTAATGGTGCTCGATGCGAAGGGGATCGTGCGCTACCAGTCGCCGGCCATCGTGCGTACGCTCGGCCTGACGCAGCACGACTTCATCGGCCGCCACGGTTCGGCGTTCGCAGTGGCCGACGATCAGCATCTGCTCGAAACGGCGATCGGTGCAGCGGCCCAATCGGATCGCGCGCGCGCACCCGCCTGCAAGGTGCGTGCGGTCGACGCGGCGGGGCAGGTCAAGGATTTCTGGGTCGTGGTGCGCGATTGCAGGAACGAACCGGCAATCGGCGGCCTGATGCTGACGGCAGTCGAAGTCACCGAAGAGCATGCCGGCGGCGAGGCTCCGGCGACGCGTGTCCAGGCGCCGGCCCAGCGCGAAGCGCGCCGGGTAGATTTTCAGGAGCGGCTGCTCGACCTAGCGATTCATACGCGCGGCGATCTCGCGCAGTCGCTGGCGCAAACGCTGCGCATGTGCTCCGAGACGCTCATGGCGGGCAGCGCCAGTTTCTGGCGGCTGAACCAGGATCCCGTCGAGTTGCGCTGCGAGGCGCACTACGACCGTGCGCGCGAGCGCTTCTCGCGCGACTGGATCGGTGCGGCGTTGTCGGCGGCTTCATTTCCCGGGTACTTCGCTGCGTTCCGCGCCCGTCAGCCGGTGGTGATCTCCGATATGCGGATGTCGCCGCTCCTGCACACGGCCACCGGCGATGCGCGATGGGCGTCGGCGCGCGCGACGTTGGATGCGCCGGTGCTTCTCGACGGCGAGGTGCAGGGGGTGCTGCGGGTGCAGGATCGCGAACCGCGCGCCTGGGACAACGACGAAATCGGCTTCGTCACGACCGCCGCGCTGCTCGTCGCACTTGCATTGGAGGCCTCGCAGCGGCAGGAGGCGGAGATCCGGATCGAGCAGCTGGCGTGGTACGACCCGTTGACCGGCCTGCCCAACCGCAACCTGCTCCGCGAGTCGATGCGGGACATGATCATGACGGCATCGAACCGCGATCGCCGGATCGCGGTCATGCTGATCGATCTCGACCGCTTCAAGGATGTCAACGACACCCTCGGACACCTGGTCGGTGACGCGCTGATCAAGTCGGCGGCGCTCGTGCTGAAGGAGACGGTCGGCGACGCTGGTGTCGTTGCACGGCTGGGCGGCGACGAATTCGTCGTGCTGCTAGAGCAGTTCGAGCACAGAGAGGAAGTGGCTCTGCTCGCGGCGCGCATTGCCCAGACCCTGCATCGCACGGATCTCGTGCCCAACGTCGACACGCAGGTGTCGGCGTCGATCGGCGTCGCGCTCTTTCCCGAGCACGGGCGCGAGATCAGCACGCTGCTGAAGAATGCCGACGCGGCGATGTACCAGGCCAAGCGCGACGGCCGCAACCAGTTCAGCTTCTTCAATCCGATCCGTGCCGAACGCGACGCGCGCGACGTCCAGCTCGGCATCCAGCTGCTCAAGGCGCTGCAGGGCGGGGCGGCGCAGTTCTGCATCGAATACCAGCACCAAGTGGAGATGACGAGCGGTCGCGTCGTCGGCCTCGAGGCGCTGATCCGCTGGCAGCACCCGACCTATGGACTGTTGACGCCCGACCGGTTCATCGGCGTCGCCGAGGCGAGCGGGCTGTCGGAACGTATCACGCGCTGGGTGGTGAACGAGGTACTCACGCAAATCGGCCGCTGGCGCGAGAAGCGTCCGGGTTTCGATATTCCGGTTTCGATCAACGTCGCTGGACGTGAGCTCGGTTCGTCAGTGCTGCCGTTGATCGTGCGCAGCGCTCTGGGCAAGCACGGCATCGAGCCCCGGATGATTATTCTGGAAGTCACCGAGCGCACGCTGGTGGGCGAGAACGAGATCAACAACGACGTGATGGCGGAGCTTGCTTCGCTTGGCATCGGTCTCGTCCTGGATGATTTCGGTACGAACAGGTCCAATCTCGCGTACCTCAAGCGGCTGCCGATCTCGACTCTGAAGATCGATCAGTCGTTCGTGGCAGGACTTCCGCACGATGCGGACAGCTGCGCGATCGTGCACGCGATGCTCGCGGTTGCGCGGCACTTCCGGCTCAAGGTGGTCGCCGAAGGCGTCGAGTCGGCGGAGCAGGTGGAATACCTGCGTTCGATCGGCTGCGATTTTGCGCAGGGGTACTTTTACTCGCGGCCGTTGGCGGGCGACAGCATCGTCGATCACATCGACCTGCCGCCGCCGAGCGGCCGCGAATAGCCCCGCCGCGGAGTTCGAGATGACTTACCAGAACATCCTCACGGCGCGCCGCGAGCGAGTGGGTGTGATCACGCTGAACCGCCCGCAGGCGCTCAACGCGCTCAACGACACGCTGATGGACGAACTTGGATCGGCGCTGCTCGAATTCGATGCGGATGACGGTATCGGCGCCATGGTGATCACCGGCAACGACAAGGCGTTCGCGGCGGGGGCCGATATCGGCGCGATGAAGGACTGGTCGTACATGGATGTGTTCAAGGCTGAATACATCACGCGCAACTGGGAGACGTTGCGTCGCGTGCGCAAGCCGGTCATTGCCGCGGTGGCCGGTTTCGCTCTGGGTGGCGGCTGCGAGCTCGCGATGATGTGCGACATCGTGATCGCCGCCGACACGGCGAAATTCGGCCAGCCCGAGATCAAGCTCGGCGTCATTCCCGGAGCGGGCGGAACGCAGCGTCTGCCGCGCGCCGTCGGCAAGGCAAAGGCGATGGATCTGGTCCTGACCGGACGGATGATGGACGCGGCGGAGGCCGAGCGAGCCGGCCTGGTGTCACGCGTCGTGCCCGCGGCCAAGCTGATGGACGAGGCGCTGAGCATGGCCGCCCAGATCGCCGGATTCTCGTCACCCGCCCTGATGATGGCCAAGGAAGCCGTCAATCGGGCGTACGAGTCGGCGCTCGCCGAAGGCGTGCTCTTCGAGCGCCGGATGTTTCACTCGCTGTTTGCGACTGCCGACCAAAAGGAAGGCATGGCCGCGTTTGTCGCAAAGCGCAAACCACAGTTCCACAACAAGTAGCGCGCCGGCACTCCCCCTGCAGTTTCAATCGGTTAGCCGACGACTTGCGCCGCTGCCAAGCCTGCCGCAACGCAGCGGTTTGACAACCCATTTTGCGGCCGCCATAATTCCGCTTCTTTGCTGCTTGCGGACGCGCTCGGCGTGTCCAAGTACCGGAATCGCCTGCGAGTGTCGGCGAACCGGCTCAGGCAGCCGCTCTTTAACAACGAAACAGCCGATAAGTGTGGGCGCTTGTTTGACGGCGCAACCACTGCGCACGGTCTCACGCCGGAAGCGGTGGCAGCTCAAGTCAAAGATCGCTCACCAAAGAGTAGAGGTAGGTTCGAAAGAACCGACAACCTCAATTCCGCAAGTGAGTTCTGGACGCACGCGAGTGTGTCCACCATAGGAATCGAACTGAAGAGTTTGATCCTGGCTCAGATTGAACGCTGGCGGCATGCCTTACACATGCAAGTCGAACGGCAGCACGGGGGCAACCCTGGTGGCGAGTGGCGAACGGGTGAGTAATACATCGGAACGTGCCCCGTAGCGGGGGATAACCAGTCGAAAGACTGGCTAATACCGCATACGCTCCACGGAGGAAAGCAGGGGATCGAAAGACCTTGCACTATGGGAGCGGCCGATGCCCGATTAGCTAGTTGGTGAGGTAATGGCTCACCAAGGCGACGATCGGTAGCTGGTCTGAGAGGACGACCAGCCACACTGGGACTGAGACACGGCCCAGACTCCTACGGGAGGCAGCAGTGGGGAATTTTGGACAATGGGCGCAAGCCTGATCCAGCCATGCCGCGTGCGGGAAGAAGGCCTTCGGGTTGTAAACCGCTTTTG